>CAWFMQ010000008.1:0-156897 GCA_963816905.1 uncultured Chloroflexia bacterium
CGGCATCCTCCAATTCGAGATGGCCGCAACGACGCCGCGACTGCTCGTGTGGCTGGGGCTGGCGCGCGTCTTCCTGTTGGTGGCGACGCCGATCGCCTGGTTCATCTGGTTTGACAGGGCCTGGCGCTACGTGCCGGCGCTGGAGTGCGGCCGGCCCGAGACCGGGCGCGTCGGCTCGGTCGGTTGGTGGTTCGTCCCGGTCTTCTGGTGGTGGAAACCACTGGGGGTGGTGAACCAGGTCCACCGGCGAGTGCGTTCCGGCGCAGCGTGGGTGCCTCGCTGATCGCCGGTTGGTGGCTCGCCTGGATCGGCGCGAGCCTGCTGTACGTCGGCCGGATCCTGATCGCCATCCCGGGCATCACCGCGCAGTCCACGATCGAGCGCGGGGTCGACGCCCCCCTCGTCACGGGGATCGTCGGCGATGCGCTGGAGATCTGCGCCGGAATCCTCGCGATCGGCGTCGTCATCGCGATCGAGCGTGCCGCCCGCGCCCGCGTGGAGGTGGACGCGAAGCACGCCCGGCCGCCGTTCGACGCCGGTTCATGTGGCGGCGCGCAGGGCCCGGGATCACCGAACCGAGCGGCGGCGCGCCCTCGGCCGCAGAGGGCGGCGGCGTTGCCACGCCAGTCGCCAACGTGTTCGTGGCGTCGACGGCCATGGCGGAGCCTGAGTCGATGGTGCCGCCAGGGAGGCGCTTCCGCCTCTCGTTCTCGCTGCGGCGCCGGCGGACGCCGGCCGCCACTGTCGCGGCGGAGCCCGATGCGGGCGTGGCCGGCCTGGAGCCCGGATCGGATTGGGCGCCGGTCGACGCCACACCCCCGCTGTCCGGCGCGATTCTCCGCAGTCGACACCTGGCCGCGGACCGATTCGGCGGCAAGCGCGACGGGTGCGCCGCGAGCTCCCCGAGGCTTCAGTTTCGCCGACGAGCCCGATGAAGGTTCCCCGGACCCGGGCGACGGATACCCCGGTGCGCTGGTCGGTGTCCCACGAGGCGGTGATGCACCGGTTCCGATGCCCGGGCCATCGCTTCCGATGATCACGTCGACGGTTCGCGCCCAACCGACGGCGGCCGCGCCCGAATGGAGCGCTGCTGCGATGCGTTCCGACGTGCGGTCGCCATCGCAGATCGACGGCACGAGCGGCGCATCCCCGGACTCCATGCCGCCGCCCTGGGAAACGGACACTCCGGCGGGCCACGACACGCCCGGCACAAGCGTTGCCACCGCCCCCGCGTTCCCGGCCGCGTCGACGGTCGTTTCTGGCGCGTTGGTGTCGCCCTTCCTCGACGGTGATGCGGGACGTTTCGTCGACGTCGCGTCCGCGTTACCGGATTTCGCCATGCCGGGCGCCGCTCCGGCCGCATTGTCGTCGATGGCCTCAGGACCCGCGTGGGAGGTAGGGGCGCCCCTGTTCGATGCCGCACCACCCGCTCGTGCGCGGTCCAGGCGCGTCCGCGCGTCACGGCGTGTTGCGATCTTTGCGGTCTGCGTCGTCGCACTGGGAGCAACCCTTGCCGGCGTCATGTTCGGCAACCCGGGTTCGCGGGAGGCCCGTTGCCAGCTCACCCAGGCCGGCGCCCGCTGTCGGCTCCCCTGCTCCGACCGCGACTCCCACCGTGATGCCGTCCGTCATGCCGTAACAGCTCGCAGGCCTCTCGGCATTCCGCGACGGGTGCGCCTCGCGCTCCCGGGGATCCCGGGCGATCGACGGCCAGAACGTCGAAGTCGATGTGGCGTCCCCATCCGACCACCGGTGCCGTACGCCGACCGAGGTCAAGGCGTCCGGGAGGATACCCCGGGCAGCGTTCATATCGGCGTCTGGTACCATCTGCGTTCCCGGCGCCATGGCTGGAGGATTGAGAGTGCGCCGCGCCTGCAACGCGCCGCGCCCGAAACAACCCGAGGAAGGACGACTTTGGCTCACTCTTCACGAAGCTGGACCGGCGCTCGTACGCCACAGGCCATCAAGCGCGTCCGCCAGGCTGCGCGCCGTCACGCTGTCCTGCTGCCCCGCCGCTCGGCCGCGAAGACGTACGTCACCAAGGCCCTTGCAGTCGCGCAGTCGGGTGACGCGGATGCCGCGCGCAGCGCGCTCATCGACGCGCTCTCCGAGCTGGACATCGCGGCGAAGGTCGGCGCCATCCACCAGAACGCCGCCAACCGCCGCAAGAGCCGGCTCACGCTCAAGGTGAACGCTGCCCTTGGCGGCGCGACCCTCACGGCGGGTGCCCGGGCAGGTCGTTCGACCGGCAAGGCGGCGGCTGCCAAGGCAGCCAAGGCCCGCATCGCCGCCGGGAAGGCCGTCAAGGCAAAGGGCGAGCAGACGGCAGCTGGCAAGGCTCGCGCCGCATTGTCACGATCGACGCGCGAGCGCGACACGGCGAGCACCGTTGCTGACACAGACACTGCCGCCGTGGCAGCCCCCGCGAAGCCGGCGAAGCCGGCCCGAGCGGCGAAGCCGCCCGTGGCAAAGGCACCGGCAGCGCCGAAGGCTCCCGCGAAGGCCGCCCCGAAGGCCGCCGCGAAGACCACGGCGAAGAAGACGACGGAGCCGGCCGGCACCGACAAGCCGTCGCCGGCCAAGGGAACCGCCGGCACCTCCGGCACCACGGCCGTCAAGGCGACGAAGTCCGGAACCGCCGCTGCCCCGAAGGCGACCGGCAAGAGCACCAAGAGTGGGAGCACGGACACCAAGTCCTCATAGGTCCGCCCAGTCACGGACCAAGGGCCCGGGAAACCTCCCGGGCCCGTTTGATTCCCGGGCGCCGCGGTGGGCCGCCGGAATCGGGTAGGGGCGGGTGGAACGCACGCGGCTGCGCCGCCGGCCGGCCAAGCCTGGACCGGGTCGCTCGCGTTCGGCGCGCGCCGTCGGGCACCGCAGGAACATGCTCGCGGCCGGGCCGGGCGCTTCGCGCCGCAAACGCCGCACCGGCCGAACCGGTACCGTGCCGGGAGGTCAAGACTCGCGAGGACCGGTGCGCTACGGTGGTCGAGAAATGCGAGCCACGCGACGCTTCCGAGCGTGAAGCATGGCCGCCTGCGCAGGGGTTGTCGGCTGCAGGCGGTCCAGGCTGACCCGCGCCGAATGCCGATCACGAGATCGCGCCACGGCCGGCCTGCGGTGCAGCCGTGCGAAAACCCGCCCCGGACGGCTCCGCGCACCATCTGGCGCCGGCGCCGTGGCGTGTGTCAAGCTCTGCCGCAGGGCCGTCGACGCACGCGCCCATGTCGCGGGAGGTTTCGCTATGTCCGATCCCATTGATGAGACCCTCGAACAGCCGGCGGAGCCGTCTGCCGAAGTTGTCGCCGTTGATCAGGCCGAGGCCGCGGCGACCGCGGAGGAGGCGGCCCCCGTCGCCAACAGGGCGGCCGCCACGCCCGACACGAGCCCCGACTCGGTCTTCAGGATCGGCGGGAGCTGAGCCGTTCTGCCGGACGGCCGCGCCCGGCCGGGCAGTCGTCAACACGCGATCAGGAGGGCCCCGGGTCATCCCCGAGCCGCGTTTCAGGCTTCACCATGTTCGGCCGGCTGACTGCCGGGCGTGCAGCGGAAGGCCCCCGCCGGTGAAGACGGGGGCCTTCGCAGTTCCCGGGATCAGAGGACGGCGGGGACGTCCGGCCCGGGGGTATGTACGGGGTTACGGGTTGATCTTGAGGGTGTAGCCGGCGGACAGGACGGCCAGGAAGTTGCCGTTGCCCAGGTACTTCGCCTTGATGGTGTGGGTGCCGGCCGGCAGGTTCCAGGTCGGGGTGAAGGTCGCCGTGCCGGCCGCGTCGATGGGGGCAGGGGCACCCATGAGCGTGCCGTCGATGAGGAACTGGACGGTGGCGGGGGCAAGGCTGCCGATCGGTGCCACCGGGTTGACGAAGGTCGCGGTGAAGGTGGGCTTCAGCCCGAAGGTGATGGGGCCGGGCGGGAGGCTGGTGACCGAGCCGGTGGGCGTCGCCTTCTTGACCTGCTGGGTGTAGGTGGGACTGGTGGAGCCGGCGTAGTTGGCGTCGGCCAGGTACTGGGCGCGGATGCCGCGGCTGCCCGCCTTCAGATCGTTGAAGGCGATGGAGGCCTGCCCGGCGCTGATGGGCTGGGGGCCGCCGGTGGCCACGCCGTCGACGAAGAACTGGACGTGCCCGGTGACCGGGAGGCTGGAGCTGAGGTTCTCGGGCGTGATGGTCGCGGTGTAGGTGACGCTCTGGCCGTAGATCGAGGGGTTGATGTCGCTGGTCACCGCGGTGGTCGTGGCGAGGCGCTTCTTGACGGCGTGGTTGAGGGAGGCGGACGAGGGTTCGAAGTACCCTTCGCCGCTGTAGGCCGCAGTGACCGTGTGCGTGCCGATCGCGAGGCTCGAGATCGGGCCGAGAACGGCCTTGCCGGCCGCGTCAAGGGCCACCGGCGAACCGGCGGGCGAACCGTCAATGCTGAACTGGATGTTGCCGGTCGGCGTCCCGATCGCGGGGACATCGCCGCCCGGGACGGCAACGTCAGGGGTCACGGTCGCCGTGAAGGTGACCGGCTGGTTGTACTGGGTGGGATCGAAGTCGGCGGTCAGCATCGTGGCCGTGGCGGTGTTCGCCAGCAGTTCGATTTCGGCAAGCCCGGTCGTCGCTTCACCGCTGTTCTGGGTGACGTCCAGGCGGTAGTAGGCGTAGCTGCCGGGGTTGGCGACCGTGAACGCCCGCGTGTACAGGCGCCACACGAACGACTGGCCGCTACGGGTGTCGAGATCGGTCCAGTTGGTGCCGTCGTTCGATCCGCGAAGCACCCATGCCGTGGGATCCCCGGCGGCGTTGCCGGAGGTTAGCGTGTAGACGGTCGCCTTGACCGCCGGTCCGCTGAACTGGTACTGCATCCAGGGGGTCTGGCTGTTGAAGGTGACACGGTTGCTGGAGTTGTTGTCCCACAGGTTGGTGGCAACTGTGGCGTCGATGGCCGTCGCGGTGCCCTTGCCGGTACCGGTGGCGTCGTGGAGCGGGCGTGCCTGCGTGGTGCCCTGCGTGATGGACGGCGGGGCGTCGTCGGGGCCGCTGCCCCAGGTCGACGGCGCGGGGCCCATGTCGAAGTCGAGGGTCGCACCGGCCGAGAGGACGCTCGTCGGGATCCAGGTCTTCGAGTAGTCGGCGCCGTTGAGTTTGACGCCCTGGACGTAGACGTTCGTCTTGCTGTTGTTGGGGGCGTTGATGACGAGATCGTGGCCGCTCTCGAGGTGGACTGTCGCCTTCTTGAACAGCGGGGACCCGATCACGAAGTTGTCGTTGCCCATTTCCAGCGGGTAGATGCCGAGGGCGGTCATGACCTGCCAGCCGGCCGTGGCGCCGTTGTCCTCGTCGCCCGGGAAGCCCTGGCCGATCTCACTGCCGATGAACAGGCGCGACTCCGCTTCGCGGACGACAGCCTGCGTCTTCCAGGGCTGGCCGGCGAAGAGATACATGTACGGGATGTGGTACGAGGGCTGGTTGCTGAGGCCCAGCTGGCCCATCTGGACCGCGGAGGCCTCGGTCGTCTCATGGATGACGCCGTAGGAGCCGAGACCGGTGGCCAGCTCGGGGGTGGCGAAGAACTGGTCGAGCTTGGCCGCGAGGCCGGCCTTGCCGCCGTACAGGTTCGCGAGTCCGTTGCCGTCCTGCGGCACTGTGAACGTCATGTTCCACGGGTCGGTCTCGGTGAACATCGTTGAGCCGGAGCCGCCGTTGCCCCACGCCGCGGGATTCCACTGCGCAGGCGTCAGGAGGAAGGCCCCGGACGAGGTGCGGGCCTGGAAGAAGCCGATGGACGGGTCGAACTCGGTGACGTAATCGAGCGCCCGGTTCTGGAAGTAGATGTAGTTGTCCCAGTACTCCTGGTGGCGCGGGTCGCTGCTGTCGGTCGTGTCGAAGAGGCGCTTCGACATGTTGGCGATGCCGTAGTCGTTGATGTAGCCGTCGACGCCCAGGAGAAGCCCTCGGACGTCGAGCTCGACGTGTAGCCCAGGAAGACGGACGTGTTCATGCCCTTGCGGCCGACGTTGGCGTTGGGCGGCACGACCGCGGAATTCCGAAGCGCGGCGTTGTACATCGACTGGACGTCGGCCAGTGGCACGCCCATGAGGTACGCCTGCGCGAATGCCACGTCGGAGCTGGCGCCGTCCATCAGGTTGGCGTAGCCGGGTGACGACCAGCGGGCGATCCAGCCACCGTCCTTGTACTGCTGGACGAACCCGTCGACCATCTCGCCGGCCTTGGTCGGGTAGAGGAGCGAGAGGCTGGCCCAGGCCGTGCGGTACGTGTCCCAGAAGCCGTTGTTGACGTAGACCTTTCCGTCGACGATCGCGGCGCCGGTGGTGGTCGCCGTGTCCCGCTCGGCGAGGACGTCGCGCGACTGGACGGCGTGCATCCAGACGGGACGTCTCGTTCGTACCGGTGTTCTCGTGCGCCGAGTTCGGGTACAGGCTGAGGCGGTAGAGGTTCGAGTAGAAGGTGGTCATCTGGTCGGGCGTGCGCGCCCTCGACCTCGACGACGTCGAGGATGTCGTCCCACGCAGCCTGACCGGCGTCGCGGACCGACTCGAACGTCATCCCGGCGCCGATCTCCAGGTCGTAGTTGTGCTGCGCCTGCGCGGTCCCGAGGAGGGACGTTGCGATCCGGAGCGTGACGACCTTGTTGACGCTGGTGTCGAAGGTGACGTAGCGGGTCACGTTCGAGCCACCGCCAGTGGTGGCCGGAGTTCCGCTCGCCGTGACCGGCACGTCGAACGTGCCGTACCAGAACATCCGCGACGTGCCCGTGCCACCACTTCGCTGGTAGCCGGTCAGGATCGTCGCGCCCGTCGAGGGCTGAGCGTCGTCGCCGCGTTGCTGTTGGTGACGTTGTCGAGGATCAGGCTCGATGTGTCGCCGGTGAAGGTGAACCGGAAGATCGCCCCGTGGTCGGGGCGCGATCTCGGTCTTCATGCCGTTGGTGAAGGTGACGCCGTAGTAGTAGGGCTTGCGCCGTCTCGCTCGCGTGGCTGAACTCAAGCGCACGCGCGGTGCGGCTGCCGGACGGCGTTGCCAGCGGCGACGGCATGATCTGGAACATCTGCCGGTCGCCCATCCACGGGCACGGCTCGTGGCTGAGCGTTGAACGCCTGCATCGTGGGCAGGTTGTTGGCGTTGTTGCCGGCCTGGTAGAGGTACTCCCAGGAGGTCGAGCCGGCGTCCGTCACCGGCGTCCAGAAGTTGAAGCCGTGCGGCACCGCGGTCATCGGCAGGTTGTTGCCGCGCGAGAACGTGCCGTTGGCGTTGGTGCCGCGGCGCGTGTCGCACCCAGTCGGAGAGGTGGGTGATGGTCGGGGCGACGTATGTGCCGACGATCTTCAGGTCGTCGATCCAGCCCTGGAAGGGCAGCGCGGCCGCGATGTTCGGGTTGTCGTAGTCGACGAGGATGCGGACGATGGTCTTGCCCGCGGCGACCGCGCCGATGTTCGACGAGATGGCGTTCCACTGGTTGGCGTAGAGCGACTTCGAGAGGCCCTGGAGCTTCGCGTTGAGCCCGAAGCCGTGCTGGTCGACCGCGCCGAGATCGCGCAGGTAGGTCCCATCGTCGAAGGCGAGGTCGACGGCGGCGTAGGTGCTCGGGCGCTGATACACGGAGCCCGTGAACTCGGGGAAGATCATGTACGACAGCTGCGTCGCGGACGTGACCGGGATGTTGACGTCGTAGATCTTGTTGTACGACCAGTCGTGGCCCGCGTCGATGGAGCCCCCGCCGTAGCGGAGGGCCTTGAGGCCGGTCCAGCCGACGGTGCTCTTGGCCGTATACACGCTCACCGGGCCATTGCCGATCTGGCTCTTCATGTCGGTCAGCGGGAGCGGCGTCGTGTCGCCGTTGGAATTGTCCCACTCGGACAGCTGGATGTACGAGTCACCGTTGTTCGCGGTGATGTAGATCCGGTAATACAGGTACGCCGTCGTATTGGTGAAGCTCGCGTACGTGTTGGTCGTGAAACGCCCGGTCCAGGTCTGGTTCGTCTCGGTGTCGATGACGGTCCAGTCGGTCCCATTCTGCGAACCCTGGAGCGTGAAGTTCTTCGGATCGCGAGTCGGGGAGTCGTTCGCCGACGACAGCGTGTACTTGACGACCGTGATCGGGGTGTCCAGCTGGTACTGGACCCAGACGTTCGCGTTGGCGCGGCCGAGCCACTTGGTGTTGACGTCGCCGTCGTTCAGGTTCTGGACGATCTCGCTCGGCGGGTTGTTGAAGTTGGTGGTGGCCAGGACCACGTGGGCATAGATGCTGCCCAGGGGGCGCGTTGAGAGGCTGCCGGTGATGCCGGACGCTTCCTTGTTGCCGAGCGCGTCCGTCTCGACAGTGTCGACGTACGTCGGTGCCGGATCGGCCGTCTCGAACGATGTCGAGAAATCGGTTGCCGCGACCTGCGCCTGGGCGACCGCCCGGCTCGGCGCGGGTAACGCGCCCCTCGCACCGACTGCTGTCGTCGGCACCGCCAGCCCGATGGCAACCACCACGGCAGCCACGCTGAGCGCGCGCGACGAATAGACCTTCCTGGTCCCCATGTCCCCTCCTCCGGAAACAACGCTCACCGGTGTCCCGAGTGACCCGGCCCTCTGGCAACGTTGTAAGGGCGAAGGCACGCAGATCCCAGAGCCACGTGGCCCGTGCCCCGGTGACCTAGTGCTCTCGGATGTCCCGACTGCGGTGGGTGGCAAGCCGGCTGCGGCCACCGGATGAGGAACGCCGCGCACACAGGCGGCCGCTCTGGTGCGCTGGACCGGAGAGACCCTCTGCGGTGTGGCCGCTCTGGGGCGCCGGACCGGAGAGAGCCTCTGCGGTGTAACCGCTCGGTGGCGCCGCCGCGGTGGGCCGCTCGGTTGGCGCGGGACCGGGGAGAGCCGCGCGACGGCCGGAGTCGTGCCAGAGCCGGGCGGCAGGATGGGAAGGTGCCGTGCGGCTCTGCGTGACACCGTTGTCTAGCCTCGCTACACTTGACGACAGCAGCGCTCGGCCGACGGCGCGCCGAAGACGGAGGAATTGATGTCACTGACCGACGGGCCGCCGGGTAGCAGGGAGGGCGTTCGGGCCGGCTGGCCGGCGAGGCCCACTCTGCGGGACGTGGCGGCACGTGCCGGCGTCAGCTTCAAGACGGTGTCACGGGTGATCAACAGCGAGCCGGGCGTGCGTCCGGAGACCGCGGCACGCGTCCAGCAGGCGGTAAGCGACCTCGGGTTCCGGCGGAACCAGATGGCCAGCAGCCTGAAGCGGGGCGGCAGCAGCAGGACCATCGGCCTGGTCATCGGGGACGTCGCCAACCCGTTCTTCTCGATGATCGCGAGGACGGTCGAAGATGCCACGCGGGACAGCGGCCTGCTGATCATCACGGCCAGCTCCAACGAGGATAGCCATCGCGAACGCCAGGTCATCGATTCCCTGGTTGAGCAGCGCGTCAAAGGGCTGCTGGTGGTGCCCGCAAGCCGAGACCATCGGTTCCTGGCCCAGGAACTGCGCCTCGGCATGGCCGTCGTCTTCCTCGACCGTCCACCGGGTCGCCTGGATGCCGACTGCGTCATGCTCGACAACGTCGGCGGCGCTCGCGCAGCCGTCGAACACCTGATCGCCCGAGGGCATCGCCGGATCGCCGTGCTCGGGGATCGGCTCGACGTCTGGACGCACCGGGAGCGCTCGGACGGTTACCGGCAGGCCATGGAGGCTCATGGGTTGCCAATCGATCCGGCCCTCGTCCGGTTCAGCCGTCACGACATCTCGGACGCGGAGTCCGCGGTGACTGAACTGCTCAGGCTCGCCGACCCGCCGACCGCCGTGTTCGCGACGAATAACCGCATGAGTATCGGGGCGGTCCAGGCCCTGGCGCGGTGGCCGCAACCGATCGCGCTCGTTGGTTTCGACGACTTCGAGCTTGCGGGCGTCGTGACGCCCGGGATCACGGTCGTGACGTATGACACCCAAGAGATCGGACAACGCGGCGCGCAGCTGCTGCTCGAGCGGATGGACGGCTATGACGGACCCCCGCGACAGGTCGTCCTGCCGACGTGGATCGTGCCGCGCGGCTCGGGCGAACTGGAGCCGCCCGCGAGCGCCGCACCGCCAGCCGCGGCCGGGGACTGGTGACCCACCTGGCCCCGGGGAACGAGAAGGCCCCCGCCGGGAGGGGGCGAGGGCCTGTCTCTTGAAGGTGGGTCGCCCGGGGGTTTGGACCGGGCGACCCTGGGGTTGCGAGTCAGGACGGCGGGGACGTCCTGCCCGCGGGGATGTGCGGGGTTACGGGTTGATCACCAGGGTGTAGGGAGCGCTGAACACCGCGAGGAAGTTCGTGTTGCCCGTGTACCTGGCCTTGATGGTGTGCTTGCCTGACGGCAGGTTCCAGGTCGGCGTGAAGGTGGCGGTGCCGCCCGTTGGGGTGGCGGAGATGGCCATCAGCGGACCCATGTTGGTGCCGTCGATGAGGAACTGGACGTTGCCACCGGTGAGGGTGCCCGCGGGTGCCACGGGGTTGACGAAGGTGGCCGTGAAGATCGGCCTGGTGCCATAGGTGATTGGCGACGGCGGGACGCTCGTGACGGCACCCGTGGCGGTCGCCTTCTTGACCTGCTGGACGTCGGTGGGGCTCGTCGAGCCGGTGTAGTTGGTGTCACCGGAGTACACGACGCGCACGTTGTGGTTGCCCGCGGAGCGCGCCCCGGAGGCCGTCCAGGTAATCGTGATGGTGCAGCTCAGCGGCGGTCCCCAGGTGCAGTGGATCGTGATGGTGAAGTCGGCGGTCGTTACCGTGTCGTCGGGCAGGTGCAGCTTGACCGGGACCGGGGGCGTCCCCGTGCTCAAGAGCTTGCCGTTGTCCATGACCTCCAGGGTGCCCGTGGGCTGGAAGCCGGAGCTTGCGTTCTCGGGGATGACCTGTGCGGCCAGCGTCCAGGGAGCGCCGAAGCCGAAGCCCGGGCTGCTCACTGCGGCGGTCGTGGCGAGGCGCTTCTTGACCGAGTGGCTGATGGTGGCGCTACTGGCGCCGTAGCTTGCGTCGCCCGAGTAGTCGGCCGCGACAACATGGGTGCCGATGGCGATGGTGGACGTGGTCCACGTGGCGTTGCCGCCGGCATCAAGCGCAACCGGGGTGCCGGCGTTGGCGCCGTCGAGCTTGAACTGGACCGTCCCGGTCGGCACCGGCGGGTTGGGCTGGTTGCCCGTGATGGTCGCCGTAAAGGTCACCGGCTTGCCGTACTGGGTGGGATCAAAGTCCGCGGCGAGCGTGGTCGTCGGGGAGCAGACACCGGTGGTCCCGGTGAGCGGCAGGCGGGACGTCGTGTCCGCGTCGCCGACCCAGAGGGTCCGGCAGCCGTCGAGCGTGGCCCAGCTCTGCGTCGGGGTGTCCCAGTACTGGAACGCCCGCGGGTCGCCATAGCCATCCACATCCGGGCCTGGGCCGATGTGGATGGTCCTGGTCACGGTCTGGCCGGGGTTGAGCTCGGCGCGCACGAAACCGCGCAGTGCACGGACGGCCTGCTGGACCCCGGCTGGAGCGTTGGGAGCCGCGCCGAGGAAGACCATGCCGACCTGGGCACCGGCGACAGGTCCCGTGTTGGTGATGTCGAACCTGACGTCATAGCCGGCGCCGGCGGATGCGACGTGCAGGTTGCTGAAGGAGAACGTGGTGTAGGAGAGGCCCCAGCCCCAGGGGAATGCGGGCGTGATCGGCGCACCGAGGTCGGCCATCTTGTCGATATACCGGTAGCCGATGTAGATGCCCTCGGTCCAGCGGTAGGCATTCACGCCGCCGATGTTCTGGCCCGTGTTGCGGTTGGGGTGGGTGCCGGTGGTGTCACCGGGGTACAGGGGATAGGGCTGGTTGTAGCCCCAGATGGTCTGGGTGGTGTCGGCTTCCCAGACCATCGGCGTGTGGCCGCCGGGGTTGGCGAGGCCGAGCAGGAGCCGCGCGTTCGCGGTGCCGCCCTCGCCACCCGGGTACCACGTCATCAGGATCGACTTGACCTGGTCCTTCCACGGCATGATCGTCGGCACGGCCACGTGGAGCACGACCGCGACCGGCTTGCCGGTCGAGACCATGAGGGTGACGAGGTTGTTGACATTGGCGCTGAACTGGTTGACGTCGCCGCTGCCGAAGCCGCCGTCCGCGAAGACGACGATCTTGTCGTAGGACGCAGCAGCTGCAACCACGTCGGCGCTGTCCTTGGCCAACGCTGAGTAAGCGAAGCGAAGGCTCGGGCCGGTCGGGGCATTCGGTGCCGGCTCGCGGAGGTTCGACGTGTCGATGGCGAAACCGGACGACGTCGTGAAGATGATGCGGACCTGGTGGCGGCCGGCGGCGAGCCCGGTGAGCGCGCCGGTCTGGCAGTTGGCCAGACCACGCTCGGTGTACCCGGACATGGTCGGGTTGGTGGCCGTTCCCTGTGGGGCGCTGCCGGCCGCCGCGAGCGCGCGGGCGGTCAGCGGTTGCCCGGCGCCGGTGGCATCGGCGAGGTAGAAGGTCGGGGCGCCCTGGGTCACGGATGCGCCGTTGTAGTGGGCGAACGCCGTAGCCGGAGTCACCGTGACGCCGGTACCCGATGCCGTTGCGGTTCCGACGGCCGTGACAGTGACGACCTCGAAGCTCGCGGTTCCGGTGTCGAGCTGGAGCCTGCTGCCGACCACGATATTGCCGACGGACGCAACCTTGAGGTTCGTCGCACCGGCTGCGACGCCGGAGTTGACGGCGGCGCCGCTGTAGTGCTGCTGGAGAAGAGCCGTCGCGAGCGTGATGCCCGTGCCGGTCGCGCCGGAGGTCCCGACGGCCGTAACGGTGGACGTCTCGAGGGCGGTGCCCGTGTCGATCGCGATCGGGTCGCCGACATTGAAGCCGGTGACGCTCGCGACCTTGATGTTCGTGGCGCCGGGGATCGACGACACGGTCCGAACGGCGGCGCCGTTGGCGTGCGCGAAGGCGAGCGGCGTCGTGAGGGTGATGCCGGTGCCGGTGACGCCGGCCGTGCCGATGGCGGAGATCGTAGCCGACTCGAGCAGGGCGCCCGTGTCGATCCAGATCACGTCGCCGACGTTGAAGCCGGTGATCGGGCCGCTGCCGGCGGTCTTGATATTCGTTGCGCCGGCTGCCATGACACCTGCGACGGCCGCGCCACCCGTGTGGGTGCCGCTGAGGGCCGTGGTGAGGGTCAGGCCGGTGCCGGTGAGGCCGGCCGTGCCGACCGCAGCAATGACGCGGGTCTCGAGTGCCGCGCCGGTGTCGATCGCAACCGACTGGCCGGCCGCGAAGTTGGTGACCGCGGTGACCTTGATGGTGGCGCTGCCGGCGGTTGCCAGGTTATTGGTGATGACCGAGCCGCTCGGATGCGGGCCGGCCAGGCCGGAGGCCAGGACCAGAGAGGCCAGCGTGTTCGGGCTGGCGCTGATCGTGGAGGCGATGACGCCGGTCTCCTGGTTCGGGCCAACGTCGATGGTGACGGTCTGGCCGACGGAGAAGCCGGTAATGCTCACGACGGTGATCGTGGAGACCCCACCGGAGAGCGCCGCGGTCGCAGTCGTCGTCGCGCCGGCGAGTGTCGTGCTCGGGGCACTGATCGTGGTGCTGCCGCCGGCGAGCTGCGTCCCCGCCAGGGCGATCGTGGTGCTGGGCACCGCCGTGCAGGCCGGACCCGTGATCGAGCCGCCCGCCGGGACGGTGAACTGGAAGCGGAAGTCATAGGTGTCGGTGCCGGGGACGTTCACGTAGCCGTCCCACTGGTAGGTCGTGTTGAACGCCAGCTGCCCCTGGCCGGAGACCGACGTGTAGTCGATGTTCCCGGCGGCAGGCGGCGCCCCGAGGGTGTTGGCAAGGCCGGGAATGGTCCCGGCCGCATCCTGGGACAACCAGGACGCAGGGATGACCCGTCCATCGCCGGTCGTCGACAGGGTGCCCCCACCGGCGACATCCGGAGAGACGATCGGGAAGTAGGTGGTGCTGACGCCCTGCGCCGGACCGAACTGGCCCAGCTGCTCGAGCGGACTGATCGCGTCGCGATCGCGGTACCCGTTCGAGCGCTCGGAGCCCGGATCGGCCGGCATGTACTCGGCCGAGGCGCCGACGACGAGCACCCGGTCGCCGCTCTTGAGCGGCAACGTGTTGCTGTCGTTCTTGAGCAGGACCGCCGCCTCTTCAGAGGCCTTCTCGACGATCGCGGCATCGTCTTCCTTGATGCCGACCTGCGGCGTCGACGGGACGGCGCCGCCGACCGACGACGTGATCGTCGCGCCGAGGGCGTGGGCCTTCGTGAGCGTGGTGGTCAGCGTGACGCTCTGCGTGGGTACGCCGCTGACCATGTGGACGACGGCCACTTCCTGGTTGGCGCCGGTGTCGATCCAGACGCGATTGCCGGCGGCGAAGCCGGTCGAGCTGGCGACGAGAACGGTAACGTCGCCGACCGCGGATGCCGCGGACAGCGTGCTGGTGGCACCGCAGGATGCGTCGACAGTGCGGCAGGGGATCTGGTTCGTGCCGCCCGAGGTGATCGGGCCGGAGTTGCTGACCTGGTCGGAGTCGGCGTTGGAATGACCGAGCAGACCGAACCGCTCCTGCTGGTAGAGGATGCGCGCCACCGACTGGTTGAAGACGGACAGCGGGATGACGCCGTGGCCGACGCCGTTGGTCGACTCGGTGCCGTTGACCACGGCCGCCGTGAGCGTCGAGGCCATGTAGGTGCTCGACGACATCTCCTGGTCGAGACCCTGGTTGATCGAGGTGCTGTGGGTCGCGCCGTAGTCGGACGCGAAGAAGCCCTTCCAGCCCCACATGCCGCGCACGATGGTGTTCTGGATGAGCGGGTTCTCGCACGAATAGGCACCGGTCGGTTCACTGCTCGTGAACGCGTGCCGGTAGTCGAGGTTCTTGGGGAAGTCGCCGAAGACGTTCTGGGCCGGGAAGACCGAGGACGGCGGACTGGCGACGCCGGGTGCGGCGGTGATGTCCGACTCGACGTAGGAGCACATCATTGCGGCCGCGTTGCCCGGGTTCTTGATCGGGCTGGCCGAGTTGGCCGAGCCGCTTGTGTCGTACTCGTAGGTCGAGAGGTAGAGCTCATGCTCCGCCTGGTCCTGGACGATCGCCGGGGGCGTATTGCCCTGGCCGTTGTAGTTCGTGAAGTGCTTCATCTGGTCCATCAGGCCGGCGCCCTGGACCCCGTTGACCTCGGCCGCGGACATGGTGCCGTCGAGGAACAGGTCCTCGCCGAAGTTCGTGTCGTTGCGGCTCCAGTTCGGATACCGGGTCAGGTCGACCTGGGGGCCGTAGAGGCCGGTGATGCCCAGCGCGCGCCCCTCGGCGCCTTCGACCTGGCCCCACGCGTTGAACAAAGCGGCGTCGAACGAGGAGCTCATGCCGAGTCGCAGGGGCGGCGCGGTGGTCTTGCGCGACTGGCCGCCGCTCGCGTTGATGCCCAGGGCGTCGACCCAGCAGAGGGGAGAGATCGCGGGCGTGGTCAGGATGGCGACGGTTGCGCCCGACACGTGCGGGAACGCAAGGGGCGCCGTCAGGGTGATGCCCGTGCCGGCGGACCCGACAGTACCAACGCCCCCGACCGCGATGACCGCGGACTCGGGCTTCGGTCCGAGGGTATCGACCCAGATCGTCTGACCGTCGGCGAAGCCGGTGACCGCGGCCACCTTGAGGTTCGTCGCGCCCGCGAAGGCGACCGGGTTGTTGGTGATGCTGGCGCCGACAGCATGCGCCTTCGTGAGCGGGGCTGACAGCGTGATCACGCTGGCGGCGACCGACGCCACGCCGACTGACTCGGCACTGGGACCGAAGTCGATGTAGGCGGCCTGGCCGGTGGCCCAGCCGGTAGCGCTGGCGACAGTTACTGTCAGGTCACCGATGTTCGCTGCGACGGACAGCGTGGTGTTGTTGCCGGACAGCGTGGTCGATGTCACGACGCCGGCGGAGTTCAGGCCGACGGGAGCGGCGTTCGAGCCGGTTGCAGCGCAGCCCGGGCCACCACCATGCAGCAGCCGCGCCGCGTTGTCGAGTTGGGCCTGGGTGGTCCCGGCGGCCTTCGGGTCGGCCGGGTTGAACGGCGATGGCTGCGCCGGCTCGAGCTGTGCGAGCAGGCTGACGACCGTCGGCGTGTAGATGGTACTCGGCTCGGCCGGCGAGTTGGCGCGGGTCGGAAGCGTGAGCGCCGAGCCGACCGGGTACGGCGGCGTGTCGGCCGCCACTGGTGCGGCCGCCGTGATGCCCAGCGAGAGAACGATGGACGCGGCCGCGCTGATCGCGACCAGTGCCCGGGCGAGGCGCTTGCCCGCCGGTGCACGAGCGGATGCAGGCTTGGACATGACCAACAACACTCCCTCCTCGGCAGTCCGGCTGCCGGTCTCCATGTGTGACGCGGCTTTATCCAACCGCGGCGCGGGTCTGCCCATCACGGATCCTCCCGTGCATCGTCAAACGCCGGTGACGACGGTCCGATCCGATGAACGGCCGGCGGGAGGTCCGTCGCACCCCCTGATCTCCTCCGGGACCTTCACGGCCGATTGTTGTGGGCAACAACAATAACGCCACAAACCACGTTAGCGTTCGGGTACCACGCGGGTCAAGAGCCGAAGGTCGGGAACTCGACCCCCGGTGACGAGATGCGCAGGCGCGCCGCGCGAACGTCGGCCGCGCTCCGCGCCGGGTCAGGGCAGCGCGGCCAGCACCAATGCGTCGGCGTCCGGGCCGGCGCTGCGCACGATGAACAGGACGTCGTCCTTCTGGTACAGGTAGGCAATCGTGGGGACCGCCGTCGAGGTGTCGGTGAACGTCGCCTTCGTTACCTGCCTGCCGCCGACGGTGGCCGGGGACAGGACCGGCGTCGTGCCGCCCTGGGCCGTCGTCAGCGCGAGGAAGCCGGCCACGAGCCTGGTCCTGTCTCCGCCCTCCGCGCGGTAGACCTCGTAGGCACCCGTGACACCCGCACCGTTCACGATGAGCGGACAGGTCGAGTCACCGAGCGTGAGCTTGTCGATCCCCACGCCGACTGCGTCGGCCAGGCTTCGGTACGCCTGCATCGCTTCCGCGGACGGCGGCACCTGCTCCATGAACTGCGCCAGGTTGACGGCCTCGCGCGTGCACTCGACACCGCCGATCTGGAGGGGCATGAGCGCAAGGAGTGTCGTGTCGTAGGCCACGAGGACCGACGCGATGGGAGCCGTCGGACCCGCGGAGCCCGCGGGCGCACTTCCGACCGCGCCAGAGGACGGCGACGCGGTGCTGCTCGAGCAGCCACCGGCAGTCAGCATCGCGACGACCAGGGCGGCGGTGACGAGTCTCGAGCGCATCGGCTTCTCCTGCGGGGATGACAAAGGTGTCCACGAGCCGCGAGGCAGCCTCGCCGCTCCGCAGCAGGTGCGTCAAGGGTCGGATGGCCCATGTCGCCGCCAGTCGAGCGACTCTCCCGAGGAGCGGCGTTCTCGGGGATCGGGGAAGGCCCCCGCCGATGAGGACGGGGGCCTTGCTCCGGTGGGGATTGCGTGCGGGTGCGTTACTTCCGTGCGAGCCCAGGGATCCGGGCCGGGACGGCGGGGACGTCAGACCCGGGGGCGTGTACGGGTGGCCCGGAGGGCGGATCGGCGGGCAATCGGCCCGATGACGCCGCGCCTGACCGGAGGAGCGGCAGGCTCCTTGCGCCTAACCGGCCTCCTCGGTGGGTAGCCGGGCGGCGCCGGGGATCGGTCGCACCGAGCGCCAGCCGGCGGCAACGAGCGAGCCGCCGACCGTGAACACCAGGATCACGGCGCCCCCGACAAGTTCCTCATGGACCGCATAGGCACCGAAGGACGGGCCGTCGGTGACGCCGGCCTTCGCCAGTTCGTCGCCGTGGCCTTCGCGCACGTACCGCTGGAACGTGCAATCGGGACCGGCCTGACAGGTCATCGACGTGCCGTCGGGAAGCGAACCGGTGTCTCCGAAGACGAACACCAGGCGCAGCAGCCCGTACATCAGGGCGAGCGCAAGGCCCGTGACACATCCCGCGTAGACGGCGTTGAGGAAGACGCGCCGCATCGGGCGCCAGCGTTCTGCCTTCGCGTTGGCGTAGCCGCCGATCAGCATCCCGGCGGGGATGGCGATGATGAAGACCAGCGACTGGACCGCCACGATCAGCTCGAACGCGATGGCGATGACGAGCGCCATGCCCACGCCGACCCAGCCGGCGAAGACCGCGCCGCGGTCGATGAAGCGCGCGCGCGCGGGCACGTCTCCGGGCGGACCGATGACGGTCTCGGCGGTCACCACGCCCTCATCGTCGCACCTCCGCGGAAAACGCGAAGCGGGCGTGGCGACCGAAGCCGCGGCGCCCGCCTCCGGGATTGCTCGAGGTACGTCACCCGTTGGTGACGAGCGCCCTCCTGCCGGGGAACTGCGCGAACCGGTCGAGTTCGGCCTCGATGCGAAGGAGCCGGTTGTACTTGGCGACGCGCTCGGAGCGCGAGGGTGCGCCGCTCTTGATCTGGCCGGCCGCCGTGGCGACGGCCAGGTCGGCGATCGTGGTGTCCTCGGTCTCTCCGCTGCGGTGGCTGATGACCGTGCCCCAGCCCTGGCGCTGGGCGGTCTGCCACGACCTGCAGCGTCTCGGTGAGGGTGCCGATCTGGTTGAGCTTGATCAGGATCGCGTTCGCGCTCTTCTCGTCGATGCCCCGTGCAAGTCGCTCCGGGTTGGTGACGAAGATGTCGTCGCCGACGAGCTGGAGCTTGCCGCCGAGCCTTTCGGTCAGCAGCTTCCAGCCGAGCCAGTCGTCCTCGGCCAGGCCGTCCTCGAGCGACGCAATCGGGTACTTCGCCGCCCAGTCGGCCCAGAAGTCGACGAGCTCGGAGGTCAGGAGGGTGCGCCCCTCCTTCGCCAGCCGGTAGGTCAGCTCGCCGTCCGCCGTCTCGGCGCGGTCGGCGTCCAGCAGCTCGGTTGTCGCCGGGTCGAGGGCGATGACCACGTCCTCGCCCGGCCGGTAGCCGGCACGTTCGACCGCCTTCAGCACGACCTCGATCGCCGCCGCGTTGGACGCGAGCGACGGCGCGAAGCCGCCCTCATCGCCCTGTCCGGTGGCATGGCCGGTCTCGCTGCAGCTGCTTGCGGAGCGCCGCGAAGATCTCGGCACCGGCACGCAGCGCCTCGGAGAAGGTGGCGCATGCCGACGGGCATGACCATGAACTCCTGGAAGTCGGTCGAGTCGGCAGCGTGCTTGCCGCCGTTCAGGATGTTGAACATCGGCACGGGCAGCGTCCGCGGCCCCTGCACCACCGAGATAGCGGTAGAGCGGCAGGTCGTACGCGGCCGCCGCGGCGTGCGCGCACGCCAGCGAGACACCGAGGATCGCGTTCGCGCCGAGCTTGCCCTTGTTGGGCGTGCCGTCGAGCTCGATGAGCAGCTCGTCGATCGCGGCCTGGTCGCGCGGCGTCCTGGTCGAGGAGCGCCGGCGCGATGATCTCGACGACGTTGGTGACGGCATGCAGGACGCCCTTGCCGCCGTAGCGGCTCTTGTCGCCGTCGCGCAGCTCGACAGCCTCGTGGGCGCCGGTCGAGGCGCCCGACGGGACGGCCGCGCGGCCCGTTGAGCCGTCGTCCAGGACGACCACGACCTCGACGGTGGGGTTGCCGCGCGAGTCGAGGATCTCGTGGGCGTCGACCAGCTCGATGGTCGGTCAGTGCACAGGCTCCTTCTCGGGGGCTGCGGCGCAACCCCAGCTTCGCTTCGCGGGTGCCGCCTTCGCGGGGCGATCGGGCAGGATGGCGATGCCCGGCAGCTCCTTGCCCTCGAGGAACTCGAGGCTGGCGCCGCCGCCGGTCGAGATGTGGGTGAAGCTGTCGGTGATCTTGAGCTCCTCGACGGCGGCCACGGAGTCGCCGCCGCCGACGACCACGGTGGCGCCGTCGCCGGCCGCGTCCGCCAGGAAGCGAGCCATGGAGCGGGTGCCGTCGCCGAAGGTCGGGACCTCGAAGACGCCGAGCGGGCCGTTCCAGAACACCGTCTTCGCCGGCGCCAGCGCATCCTCGAACGCCTTGACGCTCTGCGGCCCGATGTCGACGGCAGACCAGGAGTTGGGGATCTTGTGCGCGGCGACGATCTTGTGCTCCGCGCCGCGCGTGACCTCCTTGGCCACCACGACGTCGGTCGGGAGCAGGATCTGCGACGCCCTTGGACTCGGCCAGTCTCGAGGATCCGCCGCGCGTCGTCGACGCGGTCGCGCTCGAGCAGGCTCTTGCCGACGGTGTAGCCCTTGGCCACGAGGAACGTGTTGGCCATGCCGCCGCCGATCACGAAGGTGTCGACGCGGTCCATGAGGTGCTCGAGGACGTCGATCTTGCCGCTGACCTTGGCGCCGCCGATGACCGCCGCGAACGGCCGCGCCGGCGACTCCAGGAGCTGCGACAGGTAGCTGACCTCCGCTCCATCAGCAGCCCGGCGTAGGCGGGAAGCGATCTCGGCAACGCCGTACGGTCGAGGCATGTGCGCGGTGAGCCGTGCCGAAGGCGTCGTTGACGTAGACGTCGCCGTAGGACGCGAGCGCCTTGGCGAACGCAGGGTCGTTGCTCTCCTCGTCGGCGTGGAAGCGGAGGTTCTCGAGCATCAGGATCTGGCCGGCTTGAGCCGACAGACCGCGTCCTGGGTGCCGATGCCGAGCGCGTCACCGGTGACCGGGACGCGCCGGCGGATGAGCTGCGGAGAGCGCTCGGCGACCGGCCGCAGGCGGACCGACTCGACCACCTTGCCGTTCGGCCGGCCGAGGTGGCTCATCAGGATGACCGCCGCGTTCTGGTCGAGGAGGTAGCGGATCGTGGGAATCGAGGCGCGGATGCGCGAGTCGTCCTTGACCTTGCCGTCCTCGATCGGGACGTTGAAGTCGACGCGCATCAGGACCTTCTTGCCCGCGACGTCTGCGTCGCGGACGGTGAGCTTCTCCATCGGTCTGCTTCAGGCGCGAAGCGAGCGACCGGGGCATCCAGGCGGGCGGCGACGAAGGCGATCAGGTCCGCCACGCGGCAGCTGTAGCCCCACTCGTTGTCGTACCAGGCGATGACCTTCACGAAGTTGCCGCCGAGCGACATGGTGGACGCCGAGTCGATGATCGACGAGCGCGAGTCGCCGCGGAAGTCGGTCGAGACGAGCGGCTCGTCGCTGACGCCGAGGATGCCCTTCATCGGGCCGGCCGCGGCGGCACGGAAGGCGGCGTTCAGCTCGTCGACGGTGGCCGGGCGCTCCAGCTCGGCGGTGAAGTCGACGACGCTGACGGTCGGCGTCGGCACGCGCAGGCTGAAGCCGTCGAACTTGCCCTTGAGGTCGGGGATGACGAGCGCCAGCGCCTTGGCGGCACCGGTCGTGGTCGGGATGATGTTCAGGCCGGCGGCGCGGGCGCGGCGCGGGTCCTTGTGGGCGACGTCCAGGATGCGCTGGTCGTTCGTGTACGAGTGGATGGTGTTCATCAGGCCGCGCTTGATGGTCCAGCCGTCGTGGACGACCTTGGCCGCCGGCGCCAGGCAGTTGGTCGTGCAGCTGGCGTTGCTGATGATGTGGTGCTTCTCGGGGTCGTAGACGCCCTCGTTGACGCCGAGGACGATCGTGACGTCCTCGTTCTTGGCAGGCGCGCTGATGATCACCTTGCGCGCGCCGGCCTCGATGTGCGCGGCGGCCTTGGTCGCGTCGGTGAACAGACCGGTCGACTCGAGGACGATGTCGACGCCGAGATCGCGCCACGGGCAGCTGCGCCGGATCCGCGATCTGGAGCACCTTGATCGACCGGCCGTCGATGATGAGCGCGTCGTCCGTGTGCTCGACGGTGCCCGGGATAGGCGCCGTACGTCGAGTCGTGCTTGAAGAGCAGCGCGTTCGTCGCGTGTCGACGAGGTCGTTGACGGCGACCACTTCCACGTCCGGCGCGCGCTCGAGGATGGCCTTGAGGGACTGGCGGCCGATGCGGCCGAAGCCGTTGATGCCGACGCGAACAGTCATTGCTGCACTACCTCCTGAGCTGGGCACCGGCGCATGCCTCTGCGCCGGGTAGTCCCGAGCATTGCCAACGTGATGGTTCAGCCCGCAGCCGACTCCACGGCACTGGTCCGGGAGATGAGCTGACGATGCGGGATCGCGCCGCCAGCGGCGAGGGCCGTTGCGACCAGCGCGACCGTGCCGATCAGACCGACGTCGTCGCCGAGCTGCGCCGGAACGATGCTCCACCCGGCGCGCCTGTATGCGAAACGCGGTGGCAGCGACGAGTTCCCGCGCGGGCCGCAACAGCAGCTCGCCCCAGGCGATCGCAATCCCCCCTCCGACAATGATGCGTTGCGGATTGAAGACATCGACGATGCTGACGACGGCAGCCGCAAATGCCCGGCGTGCCCGGTCGATGATGCCCGCTGCGATGGCGTCCCCTGCCTCGGCGGCCTGCGCCACGTGCCGTGATTCGAGCGGGCGCGGAGCGATGGAGGCGGCGATGCCCGCCAGCCCCGGCGCGTCGAGCCCATCGGCAAGCGCCTCGCGGGCGGACAGCGCCATGCCGGTACCGGACGTCAGGCGTTCGAGGTGACCGCGTCCACCGCAGCCGCAGATGGGCCCGTTCATGTCGACCGTGAGGTGTCCCAGTTCGCCGGCCACCCCATCGGGACCGGTCATGAGGCGGCCGCTGCTGATGATGGCGCCGCCGATTCCCGTCGAGATCGTCAGGTAGACGAGATCGCTGAGTCCGACGCCGGCTCCGAAGGCACGCTCGCCGAGGATCGCCACGTGCGTGTCCCGCTCGAGGGCCGCCGGCAGGCCGAGCAGGTCGCCGAGCCGGGGGCCAGCGGCAGTCCCCAGAACGACCGCCCGAGGTTGGGCGGATCGATGATCACGCCACGCAGGGAGTCGAGTGGGCCGGGCGCGGACACGCCGAGCGCCACCGGGGGCGCGCCGCCGCCGGCCACGTGCTCTTCGCGCGATGCCTCGAGCGAGGCTCTCGCGGCTGCGATCACGGCATCGGCACCATCGCCGATGGGTGCGCGGCCGTGACGCCGCGCGTGGATGACGCCGTCGCTGCCCACGACGGCGGTCCGAAGATGCGTGCCGCCCAGGTCGAGTGCGAGCACCGGGCCGCCCGGTCCATTGGACGTGGCGACGGGCAACGGCCCTGATGCAGGGGCAGCATTCAGCGACATTTCGGGAAAGAACCTTGGCGGGGCGTCACGGACGCGCGGGTACGCGCCCTGTGTCGAGTGGGACTTGAATGGGGATTGTAGCCGACGGCAACGAGTCGATCCCGTGCGAAAGCGCGGATGGCCCATGGCCGCTCCGTGCGCTGGGGCGGGCGGCCCATCGCGGTGACGCGCCGGTTCCCGATGCGAGCGCCGACGTGCGGTGAAGGCGGCGATCCCCGGAGGACCGCGCCGATGCCGGATCGGAGCGCCGACGATCGGTGCGGAAGGCCCGGCGAACCGCGAGGCGCGGGTGGTGCAGAGCGCCGGGTGGTGCAGAGCGCCGGGTGGTGCAGAGCGCCGGGTGGTGCAGAGCGCCGGGTGGTGCAGAGCGCCGGGTGGTGCAGAGCGCCGGGTGAGTGCAGAGCGCCGGGTGGTGCAGAGCGCCGGCCGGCGCCCGGGCCCAACCGGTTGGTCGAGGCATCGGGCTGCGGCAAGGGCAGCTGCCCGCGATTGCCGCCCTGCCGGCCCGGGTCTCAGCGGGCGAAGGAGCCGGTCGATTCCCGGCCCGGCCCGTGCGGTGTCACGGTCCTGGACGGATCAGCTCCCACCGATCCGGAAGACGCTGTTCCCGCAGATCGGGCAGGTGCCTGTCGTGGCGGGCTTGCCGTTCTTCATCGTGATCGGCTGAGGATTCTCTGATTTCGACGTTCTTCTTGTCCTTGACGCAGTAGGCCGTTGCCATCGATCGTTCCTCCTTACGCCGCACCCCGACATGGGGCCCGGCTCATCACCAGGCGGTCCGGGCATCTGCCAGCCCCGCCAAAACCTCTGAGTCCTGCCTGCAGGTGCGCGCGGCGCCTAGGTTGCCATTCCCGAGCCCCACAGTGAAGGTCTCCAGTGCTCGGCGCGCGCCGCTTTCACCTGCGCCTCCATGTCCGCCAGGATGCAGAGCGCTTCCAGGCCGGTTTCGATGCAGTCTCGCTCGGCTCGCTCCATCTGCGCTCCCTGGACGAACGCTCCCGTGTTCCGCTGGGCGAACGCCGCACAGACCACGCCGGCGCGGCAGCCGGCGAGGCCCGCCAGCACGAAGAGCGCCGAGGCCTCCATCTCGAAGTTGATCACACGCTGTGCAGCCAACTCGGCAGCGAGATCTGGGTAGCGGATTGGAAGCTGCGGGATAGGTCGACCCTGTGCGCCGTAGAAACCGGGCGCCGTCGCCGTGAGGCCCACGTGTGCGCGATGCCCCAGGCGCGACGCCGCCTCCACGAGCGCCGCGACGGCCGTGTAGTCCGCGACGGCAGGGTAACCGTCGTGCACGAAGTAGGACGTCGTTGCATCCAGCCGGACGGCACCGGACGAGATGACCAGATCACCCAGGCCGATGTCGTCGCGGAGCACGCCGCACGAACCGATGCGAACCAGGGTCGGGTGCGTGGTGATGGCGAGGATCTCGGCCAGCGTGATCTCCACGTTGTCCGTTCCGATCCCCGTCGATACGACCGAAAGCCGGAGCCCGCGGAAAGTGCCGGTGATCGAGCAGAACTCCCGATGGCGTCGGCGAACCTCGACGTCCTGGAGCATGGGCTCGATCAACTCCACTCGGTCCGGGTCGCCCGGGAGGAGGATGTACTCGGCCAGTTCGCCCGGGCCGAGATCGATGTGGTACTGACGTTCGGTGTCCGGGAGCGCGACGCGGGGATCCGCGGTCGGCAAAGCTGAACCTCGTGTCATGCACCCGCTGCGCGGGCCGTCCCCCAACGATAGGGGCGCGCCGAGCCGAGCGTCAAGCGTGGCGCCGGGTCCGGCGCGGTGGTGGACGGGCGCCAGGTCGCCCGGGTCCCAAGGGCCGGCGATGCGTGTTCCGGGTCGACATCCGTGGATGCATCAATCGTCGTCCGGATCAGGTTGCCGGTCGGATCCCGGTGCCGCCGCGGCCGGAACGCCCAGGTCCACGACTCCCTCGTCGCAGGTCGCCGGGATCGAGGAGACCGCAAGGACCGCCGCAGCCGGCGGCTCCGCGCCGTCGAACGGGCCGGGCGAGACCGCTGCGATCGCCGCCGGTCTCGGGCGACGTCGCATGCGCCTGGTGTACCCGAGCCAGCCGGCGACAGCGAGCGCGCCTGCCAATGCGACGGCCAGGATGACCCCGGCACCTGATCTGGCCGGGCCTGCCGGTCCGTCGCCCCCGTAGACTCCCGTCATGAGCCCCGACGCAGCATCGCCGACCTGGCCCTGCGCCCCGCGCGCATCGGTCGCGGCGGTGCTGACGGCGCCAAGGTCGCTCGCGCGTTCGATGTCGGCCGGGTCGAGGACCACCACCTCCCAGCCTCCGACATCTCGCTCCGACGCGTATCCGGTGGCGTTGATGACATCGCCCGGGTGCAACGCTGCATCACCGGTATCGAGGTCAACGGGCGCCCGGACGATCGCCTGGCCGGTTCCATCGTCGATCGTGGCCAGCGGACCGTCGAGCGCGAGGACGGTCCCGCCGACCCGCACCAACTGGCCGATCAACTCGGGAAGTCGATCGAGGGTGACGTCCTGCGCCGCTGTCGCGCCGCCGGCGGCGGCGCCTCCGGGTTGGCTCGAGCCGGTTGCAGTCGCATCGGTCGTGATCGTGCCGGAGCCATCCGCCGGCGTGCCTGCCGGATCGTTGCCCGAGGTGCCAATCGTCGCGCCGTTGGCACGACCGGGGTCCGCGGGGCTGCCGGACGGCACCGGCTCGGCGGCCCTGCCGAGCGTGATGTCGGCGCCGCTTCGCGGGACGACGCTGAACCGCTGGTCCGAGGCCGTCGGATAGGCCCGCCGCACGATCCCGGCGATCGTTGCGCCGCGACCTTGAACCAGGGCCACCGAGGAGATGTGGCTCCCTGCCAGTCCGGCGACCGGAAGCGTGCCACCCGACCCGAGTGACGCCTCCGCTCGCCAGGTCTCCCCGGAACGGCTGACGTCCGTGACGCGAACCGTGACGCGCACAAGCAGCCACTCCTGGCCGGCACCGGGCGGGCTCAACAGCACGATCGGCGAGGGTGCCGCGTGCCCGAGGGTGTGCGTGGCGCCGACCGCGTCCAGTTGCGGAGCGCCGTAATAAGTCCCGATCGTCCCGGTCACGCCGACTCGCGTGCCAATGCCGGGCACGGCCGCGTCCGCGGGCAGTCGCAGCAGGACCGCGGCGTTCGCCGTCCTGGATCGTCACGCGCCGGCCGTCGCCGTCCAGGAGGCCCGCCGGGGATGTCACGAGGCCACTGACCGTTACGGTCACGCCGGGATGTTTCAGCGCCTGGGCGATGGTCATCTGTTGGGGGCCTGACGACGGAGTCGGCGTGGCACTCGCGTGGGGTGTCGCGGACGCCCGCGGAGTCGCCGTTGCGCGCGGCGAGGCGGTGGCCCGCGGCGTCGCGGTGGGTTTGGGAGTCGGTCTCGGAGTCGGCGTCGGTGCTGGTGCAATGATCTGGACGTCCGCCAGGCCGCGAGGCCACAGGCGGTAGCCGTCGCCGAGGCCGCGCGCCGATTCGCGCTGGCCGACGATCCCGGTCGCGGCAATCTGCTGGCCCTTTGCGAACAGCGCGTGGTCGATGCCCAACATCGGGAAGAAGAAGATGCGTGCCTCGATCCCGGTCGAGTCCCGGATCGCGACGCCGACCGCTCCGGTCGTTCCGGCGTCGATACGGAGCACAGTGCCGCTCAGATGCCACAGCTGACCTTCGTGGGGCTCACCCAGGTCGGCACCGACGCCCACGCGCGGGCTCGGGATCTCCGCTGACCCGAGGATCTCCATGCCGGATGCGGCCGCAACCCGAACCTCGAGGTTCGCGTACGGGTTCGCAAGTCGGCCGGTGACCTTGAGGATCGCGCCCCGGGTCAGGCCGGTGAGGTCGATGGTCGATGCGAGGCGAACGCAGATTCCGCCGGTGTCGTCCTGCATGGCGACGACCCGGTCGGCCACGATTCGTCCCGGCTCGGTGGTGATCGTGCCGCTGACGCTGAGGAGCGTTCCGACCGGCTGGAGGCGCGCGGACGCTATCGAGAGGAACGGAGGGGGTGTCGGCGTCGGCCTGGGGGTGGCACTGGGTTTCGGAGTCGCGGTCGGCCTGGGCGTGCCACTCGGCGTCGGGGTGGGCGCAGGCGCGGTGGTTGGCGCGACCGTCGGGGTCGCCGCCGTGGTCGGCATCGATGTCGGAGTCGGAAGCGCAGTCGGGCTCGGGGTCGACTCGAGCGTGGGATCCGCCGTCGGTGAGGCGGCGGGGGGTTCCGTTGGCCCCGAGCTCGACGTCGGGGCGGGGGTTGCGGCGACGGTCGTGATATCCGCCGACGTCCGCAGGTGCAGGCGATACCCGGCCGTTCCCGTTCCCCCCGAGTCACGCTGGCCGACGACACCGGTCAATTCGACCCGCGCTCCTGGCGGCAGATCCGTGGGCGCGATCCCGGTCGCGGAAGCGGCGATGACACGCAGCACCGAGCCCGCTTCGTCGAGATCGACGGCGAATCCGTCGCTGAGGGTGCTGGCGGCGCCTGTCACCGTCCCGCCGACGCGGACGAGGCGTCCCTCGACGCTCTCGCCGACGTCGCCGACACGCACCATGAGCGGCGACCGGGCCATCGTCCGGCCCGTGGAGGCGACGTCCTCTGCACCGGCGAGCCGCAGGGTCAGCTGGCCGTACCGGCTGTCCACCGTGCCCTCGGCCACGATCTCGGTACCGACCGGCAATGGGACCCAACCGCCCGATGAGAGGTACGGCGCGATCCCACCGGTGTCGTCCTCGACGAAGGCGCCGCTGCCGGACTCCGTGAGACCGAGTGGAGTCGTCAGAGTCCCAATGATCCGCGCGTGGCTCCCGAGCGGAAGACTGCGCGCGGTCGCGATGTTGACGGCCGCCGGCGTCGGGCTGGGATCGGCCGTCGGGGTCGGCGTCGATGTCGGTCCCTGGGTCGGGGACGATTCAGGTGTCGGGGTCGGTGCGGGCGTGGGGGTCGGCGTGGCTGTCGGCACAGGGGTCGGCTGGTCGGTCGGCTGGCTGTCGGCACAGGGGTCGGCTGGTCGGTCGGCACAGGGGTCGGCTGGTCGGTCGGCACAGGGGTCGGCTGGTCGGTCGGCACAGGCGTCAGTTCCGGCGTTGCCGTCGGCCCAGGGGTCGCCGGCTCGCTCGGGGACGGCGTGGGGTACGGAGTTGCGGTCGGCCCAGGGGTCGCCGGCTCGCTCGGGGACGGCGTGGGGTACGGCGAGGGTGTCGCCTCTTCCGTGGGCAAGGGCGTCGCCGCGGACGGAACGGGCGACGGGGTCTCAGCCGGGCTGGGCGTGGGGCTGGGGGCGGGGACGGCCGGCGCAGACGTCCCCTCGGGGATCGGGAACGGTTGGATCACCGTGTCTCCCAGGTTGTTGTTCGTATCCTGCCCGTTGCCGAGCGCACCGCCCGGGAGCCGTTCGAGGCTCTGGCCCGCCGGGGGTGCCGGTCCGACAGTCCCCTCGACGAACGAACTGGTGGCGTTTCCCCAGGCGATCGCGTCGATCACGGCACCACCGATGACCCGGATTGCCATCGCTCCCCCGGTTGCGGCAATTCCGCTCGAATAGGTCTCGTCCGCAAGGCTCGCGTAGATGCCGCTGCTGTTGGCAACGAGGAGGTGGCGCCCCGGATCGAGCACTCGCGCCGTCCAGGTCGCCTTCCGCGTGACCGTGCTTCCGTTGGCGGTGACATACACGAGTTCGAGGCCCCCGAGCCCGACTGCCAGGGAGCCGCGGTTGTACAACTCCACGTATTCGTCCGATGCGCTGGCCCCACCGGTGACCACCTCGCCGACGAGGAGGTCGGGGCTCGGCGGCCAGGACACAACTCCGGCCGGGCCGGGAAGTGCGCCCGTCGAGCCGCCAGGCGGTCGTGCGGCGGCGAAGGCGGCACTGGCGGCAAGCAGCACCAGCAGCGCGGACACGAGGGGAAGGCCCCACCTGATCGAACGGACCTGGGACATGGCCGACTCCGAGCGCGGCGGGAGGGCGGCGGGCGGGGAGCGGCGGGCAACAGTGCGGACGGACCGGCGTAGCCGGCGGTCCTGGCACGACAGGGCATATGGTGGACCCGGGCGCTTACCTGCGACTTACGTCCGATGTACGTCCACCCGTCGAGACGCAGCTTGACGTCGCCGGTGCCGGCCGGAGGGTCAGTTACAGTCCTGCGGCAGGCTGCGGTACCATCCCCATCAGCCGCCGCATACCCCGGATCCCCTCGGCTCAGACGGCGCCATCCAGTTAGGAGACACACCTTGGCCCGCGCCAAGCACATCCAGCGTGCCGAGGCACGCCGCCGACATCGTGAACAATCCCGCGCGAACCAGCTGGCGGCAGGCGTGGCGGATCCCAACAGCATCGGGCCGGACAACGAGGACGCCGCGCCGCGGCCCCAGCCCACTACCGCCCGTGGTTCCATGTTCAGTCGCCCCGACTTGCGCGGCGACATCGCGGCCCTGCCGGAGATCTTCCGGACGAAGAGACTGATCTGGATCCCGTTCATCCTCACGGTGGCCGGCTTCCTGATCGTGCTGATGTTCGCCAACAGCGATCCGGCGGGCACCGGGTACACGCTCGCGACCCTCTCCTACACGCTCATCCTCAGCCCGACCGCCCTGTTCGTGCCGTTCATCGGCGGGTTCCTCGCGCCACGCGGGTCATACCTCATCGGCGCCCTCATCGGCCTGATGGACGCCGTCTTCGACACGATCCTCTGGGCCCTCCTCGGCAACTCCTCCGTCACGAGCGGCAGTAGCACCTCGGCGGTCGGCGTGAGCCAGGTCGTGGTCATGTTCTTCCTCTCGATCGTGGTCGCCGCGCTCGCTGCCGCGTTCGCCGCGTGGTACCGCAACTTCCTGCGCACCTCGCAGGAGCGGGCGCGCCAGAACCGGATCGCGCGCGACGAGATGGCGGCCGCGAAGGCCAGAGAGCAGGAGCGGAAGCAGCGCATCGCGGATCGCGAGGCGCGCAGGACGGCGGCCAGTCGCAACACCACGCCCTGAGGCTGTCGGGCAGGGCGCGCCCGGGCGCGCCCTGCCGGCCTCGACACCTGGACCCTCGGCGGGTCCGCCTTCCTCAACCCAGGCGGCGCATGCCCGCGTGGCCCATGTGCCGGACGCCCTGTGGACCCTCGGGACCACCGGCCGGCCGGCACACCTCCGTCAGCGGCCTGATTCGTCGCGCGATGAGGTTGATCACGCCGTTCTCGCTCTGGAGGACGCCCTCAACGTAGAGCAGCGCATGGCGGCGCACCACGCCCCGCATCTCCGCCCAGGCCTTCGGCCAGAGCGTGACGTTGACCATGCCGCTCTCGTCCTCGAGCGCCAGGAAGACCGTGCCGCGTGCGGTCATGGGGTGTTGCCGTGTCACGACGAGCCCCCCGATCGCCACCCGCCCGATCTTCCGATCGCCCAGCCGAGCCAGCGGCAGGGCGCCGAGCCGGTCGAGCGCCGGGCGGAACAACTCGACCACCTGCCGCCGGGCGTCCAGCGAGAGGATCGCGTAGCTGTCGCCGAGGCGTTCGAGCTCGGTCGGCGGCGGAAGGTCGGGCGCAACCGTGGGCGGAAGCCGCAGGTCCAGCGGCCGAGCCGTCCGTGAACGCGCCATTCGCCCGTCCGTCCCTCTCGTCGCTGCGGCGACCTCCCGAGCTGCCAGAGCAGCTCACGCCGGGGGCGGCCCAGCGAGTCGAGTGCACCGGCGCGAATCAGCCGTTCGACCACCTCCTCGGAGAGTTCCGTGCGCGAGACGAGATCGGCCAGCGATCGGTACGGCCCGCCGCGCGCCAGCTCCGCGTCGAGTGCCTCACCCTCGACCTCGCCGATTCCCCTGACGAGATGCAGGCCGAGTCGGATGCCGTAGCCGAGTGCCGTCGGCGCCGCAAACCGGTCCCGGGACGCCTCGTCGGGGACGACCACGGCCGCGGAACGGACCGGCTCGGGCCGCCGGTCGATGCCCGCGTCCTCGGGGAGCGGCTCACCGGGCATGCCCACCCACTCGGTCGTGGTGCGGTACCGGCTGCGGTTGACGTCCGCGGGGAGCACCGCCACGCCGTGCCGCTTGGCGTCGTTGATGAGCACCTCCACCGGGTAGAAGCCCATCGGCTGCGCGTTGATCAGCCCGGTCACGAACGGCGCCGGGTAGAAGAGCTTGAGGAACGCCGACTCGTAGGCCGTGCGGGCGAACGCCGCCGCGTGGCTCTTGTTGAAGCCGAAGCTGGCGAACCCCGCGACCTTCTCGAACAGCTCCTCCGCCTGCTCGACCGTGAGGCCGCTGACCTCCATGCAGCCGCCCGACGAACCGGGCGTGCAGCTTCTCCATCTCCTTCCGCGAGCGCCAGGTGCCCATGGCGCGCCGGAAGCCGTCCGACTCGCCGGCGCTGAAGCCCGCCACGTCGATGGCGATCTTCATGACCTGCTCCTGGTAGAGGATCACGCCGAGCGTCTCCTTCAGGGCGGGCTCCAGGCTCGGGTGCAGGTAGGTCACCGGCTCGATGCCCTGGCGCCGGCGCAGGTAGGGATGGACGGCGTTGCCCTGGATCGGGCCGGGCCGGATGATCGCGACCTCCACCACGAGGTCATCGAGCGTGGTCGGGCGCGAGCGCGGCAGCGTCTGCATCTGCGCCCGCGACTCGATCTGGAAGACGCCGACGGTGTCGGCCGCCTGGATCATCCGGAAGACCTCCGGGATGTCCTCCGGCAGGCGGTCGAGGTCGACATGGACGGCGCAGTCGACGCTGATGTCACGCAGGGCGTCGTCGATGGCCGAGAGCATCCGCAGGCCGAGCAGGTCGAGCTTGATCAGCTTGATGGTCTCGATGTCGCGCTTGTCGAACTGCACGACGACGCGGCCGGGCATGGTGGCGCGCTCCAGCGGCGCGATGTCCACGAGCGGGCGCCTGCGTGATGAGCATGCCGCCGACGTGGATCGACAGGTGGCGGGGCAGGCCGTCGATGCGGGCGCACAGCTCAAGCCAGCGATCCCACGGTGAGAGGCCGATCGTGGAGCCGCGTGGTCGCGGCGGGATGGGATCGAGGACGATGCCGCCCATGCTGGACGCCACGACCCGGCGGGGAGCCTCGGCGGAGTCGGGGATTCGCCGGCGGCGGGGGCAGCGGGCGCCGGTGCAGGAAGGGTCGGAGCGGCGGGCACCCCTGCCGGTGCCGCCGCCGGCGCGCGATCGCCTCCGCGGCCCATGCGCTTTGGACGCTGGGCGGGCAGCAGCACGCCCGTTCCCGGGTCGATGACCTGGCCGCCGACCATCCCGGGGGCGATCGCCGGCGGGAGACGGCCCCAGGGACCTGCGAAGCCCGGTCCGGGCAGCGGCAAGAGGGACGGGTGCGAACCGGCGGCTTCGCCGGGACTGCCCTCGGAGCCGACCGGGGCCCGGCGGAACGGCAGGACCGACCCTGACATGCCCGCGATCTCCGCGCGGCGCTCCGATTCCGCGCGCAGCCACCGAACGCTGGCCGGCGAATCGCCCGGGCCACCCTCGTCGTCCGATGGACCGGGGCGCAACTCCGTCCGAGGCGCGAGCGCATCCGGTGCCGAGTCCGAGCCGCGAGATGCAACTGCCCGGGCACCACCCTCGGTCCGGCCGATGTCCCCTCGTCTCGCGAGGCGTCCCGTGCCGTGCTCCTCGTCCCCCCCGGTCGCCATCCGCCCACCGCGGCCGTGCGCCAGTTCGCCCATCGGATCGACGAAGGCCAGCGCTGCCGTCCGCTCGGCGACGATTCGGGCCGCCTCGGTGGCCGACGCCGCAGCGACCGCCTGCGGCAGGCTTCCGCCGGTCGCCGGCGAAGACGCCACGCACGCGGCCGCCGCATCCCCGGCTGCCGCACTCCCCGCGGCCTGGAAGAACTCCGCGAAGCCGCCTTCCGCCTCCAGGTCGCGTCGCACCATCACCGAGTCGTACGTCTCGAGCGCCTTCGCCACGCGATCCACGAGCGGCCTCGGAAAGCCGAGCGCGTACCCGACCTCGCGCACCGCCGATCGCGCCCGGTAGGTCACGACGTTGCAGACCATGCCGGTGTGCTCGGTGCCGTAGCGCTCGTAGACGTACTGGATGACCTCCTCGCGCCGCGACGACGCGAAGTCGATGTCCACGTCCGGGTAGGTCGTGCGCCCCTCGTTGATGAATCGCTCGAAGAGCAGGTCGTGGCGGATCGGGTCCACGCGGGTGATCCCGAGCACGTACGCGAGGATCGAATCCCCCGCGCTTCCCCGGCCCTGCGCCGGGATGCCTCGCTCGCGGCAGAACCGCATCAGGTCCCAGCAGATCAGGAAGAACTCCGCGAGCCCCGTCCGCTCGATGACCTCCAACTCGTGGGCAAGCTGCTTCACGACGCGCGGCGTGAGCGGGTGATAGCGGCGCCGCGCTCCATCGTGGCAGAGCCGCTCCAGCTCGCTGAACGCCGTTTCCCCGCGCGGAACCGGAAAACCGGGGAAGCGGTAGCGCTCGAATTCCAGCTCGACGCTGCAGCGGGCGGCCACCTCCCCGGTCGCCGCGAGGCCCTCCGACCACGCCCTGCGGACGAGGGGATCCGCATCGGGAAGGCCGGGCGGCAGGGCGCGGAGCTCCGACTCCCCCTTGACGTGGTACTCCCCGTTGGGGCGGCGCAGGTGAGCGCAGGCATCGAGCGTCAAGCCGTGGCGAATGCCGACGAGCACGTCCTGGAGCTCGCGGCCCTCCGGAAGCGCGTAGTGGACGTCGTTGGTGACGAGCGTCGGCAGCCCGAGCTCCGAGGCCAGGCGTGCGAGCTCGGCGACGAGCCAGTCGTCGTCGGGCAGGAGATGGTGCTGGAGCTCCACGAAGAGGTCCTCGCCGTACAGCCCGGCGAGCCGGCGGGCGGCCAGCTCCGCTCCTTCCCGATCTCCGGCCAGCAGCCGGCGCGGCACTTCCCCGTGCCGGCACCCGGTCAGCGCGATGAGCCCTTCCGTGTGCTGCCTGAGCAGTGCGTGCGTGAAGTGCGGCACGCCCTTGGAGCCGGCAAGGTGCGCGGCGCTGGCCAGCCGGCAGAGACTCCGGTAGCCGGAAGTGTCCCTGGCGAGCAACACGAGGTGTGGCCCGAGTTCCCGGGGGGCGACACCACGCAGATCCTCCCGCAACGGCTCGCGATGGCCGGGCGGACGCTTCCGCTCTGCTCGCCGGGGAGACGGCGTTCCGTCGACGGCGGGCGAGGGCATGTCCGGTGCGGGAGTGGCGCCAGGGCCGGGCAGCCCGAACCCGGGCACGGACGGTTCGTGGGGACCGCGGCCGAACGCGGGGATCGTGAGCGCGGTCGGGCTGGGGAGCCCCGACGCTGGGATCGCGAGCACGGCCGAGGCGGCGGAGCCGGGCGGACCGGGTCCGTGCACGGCCAAGCCGGGGGGCCCGAACCCGGGCGCGGCCGACGTGGGAAGCCGGAACCCGTGCACGGCCGACGTGCCAGGGACGGATCCACGGGCGGCGAGGGCGGGAGGCCTGAACCCGGCCGCAGCCAACGCGCCAGGGCCGGATCCACGGGCCGCGAGGTCGGGCGGGGGTCTGATCGCCATCCTTGACCCGGTGGCGGGCCAAGCAGGCAGCTCCCTGTCAGCAGCGATGGCTCGATGCCGCGGGGGCCGGCGGCGTCGGGGGACAACCAGGCCGTCCGGATCCGGAACGATCGAGTCGACGAGTTCCACCTCCATCCCGACGACCGGGTGCAGCCCGGCCTCCCGAGCTGCCGCCGCGAATCGGACGACACCGTAGAGGCCCTGGTGGTCCGTCACCGCGAGCGCCGAAAGACCCAGCTCGAGCGCTCGCTCGACCAGGTCATCGGCGGTGGACGCGCCGTCCAGGAACGAGAAGTCGGAGTGACAGTGGAGCTCCGCGAACCCATCCGCCATTCGGCGAGTATAGAACATCTGTTCTATTGATGCAGGACTGCGACAAAGGGGTCCACGACGCGCCGCATCTCCCGGTTCGTTCGCCGAGCCGGCGACCTTCGGCGCGTTGGTCGAGCGGCAGGGACACTCCGGCTGCGACTCCCAAACGGACGGACCGGCCGACCCAGTGGCCCATACGCGTTACGCCGCCACTTTCCAGACCAACTGGACGCGGAAGCCGCCGCGGGGTGGTTCCGGCGACCGAGAACGGCTCCGATCGGGTTCCAACGCCCAACTTGGCACCCAGCTTTTCAGTGGGAATGGGAACGTACGGTGCAGTCGCGGTGTAGTCGGGCCGAGCGGGCGTCCCGCGGACCGTCTTGTCACCACGCGATGCCCCTCAGACTCAGGTTCAGATGGAGTGAAAGGTAGGGCGGTCAGGTCGCGAGGCGCCGCCGCCCGGCGGGGAGAGGCCCCCGGCGGGGAGAGGCCGCCCCGATCCCGCGGGCGGCGTGCCGGATCGTGACCCGCGACGATCCCATCCGTGGTTCCATATGGGGGATGCCGTCGCCCCGCCGGAAACACCTCCGCCAGGCCGTACCCTTCGCCCTCCTGGAGCAGCGCCGCGAACGCCGGCGCCGCATGGCAGCAGCAGGGGGTGGACTGGCGCTGGTCGTGGCAGCCGCACTCGGCTTCGCCATGCTGGACAGTCGGACGTTCGCCCGTCTCATCGCCCAACCGACAATTGACGCGGGCACCGCCTACCTGCCCGGCATGAGTGCGGCCATGCCGACGCCCGACGCGCGAGGGTCGGTCGCCGTCTCGGAGAACGGGCGGAGCACGCCGGCTGGCTCGACCATCGCGCCGGCTGGCTCGACCATCGCGCCGGCTGGCTCGACCATCGCGCCGAGCGACCCCTCCACCGCCCCGACCCACCCCGTCACGCCACCGACCGGCCAGGGTGCCGGCTCCGAGCCGGTTCCGACTTCCGCGCCCCCGCCGCCCGCGGCTCGGGGCAACGGCCTGGATCCCCTCGGCTATGCGTACCTCCTGACACTCAGCCCGACGACTGCCCCGCCCGAGCAGTTGACCGGGTACCAGTGGCCGATCAGGAAGGGCCTGATCACCAGTTTCTTCGCCCCTCGCAGCAACGGCTTCCTCGTCGTCGACGGCCAGCGGATCCACCAGGGCCTGGACGTTGCGACGTACTGCGGCGATCGCATCCGAGCCGCGCACGACGGGACCGTGCTCGCAGCGGGTCGCAACTTCGAAGACGCGATGGGATACGACGGGTCGATTGCCGCCTTCGAGTCTCGCCTGCAACGCAGGCACGAGACGTGGGCACTGCCGATCGTCGTCGTGATCGATGACGGCAACGGGTATCGCAGCGCCTACGTGCACCTCGAGGACACGACGGTGAAGGTGGGTCAGCAGGTCCGCGCCGGGCAGACGATCGGCCACGAGGGCATGACCGGCAATGCGTCCGGTTGCCACCTTCACTATGAGTTGTTCCGGATGGACGGCCCGTGGATGTCGATCGCACCCGAATATGTCAAGAAAGAGGGATACCCGCCACAGATGCGTGAGCGCATCGATCCGCTCCGCGTGTTGTCATTGCACGATCGATGGGCACCGCGCATGGTGCCCGGCATCAATCCGCCCAGAGAGTCGCCGGGGCTGGGCCGGCCGACGGCATCAAGACCCGGGCATTGAGGGCCATGGAGGACGCGATGGACGGTGCATTCCGCCAGGAGATGATCGACGGCTATTCGGTCAGCGGCCCATCGCTGGTCCTCGGCAACCCGATGCTGGCCGGCGCGGTGCTCGCGGACGCCCGAGTCCAGGTCGGGCTGCCGATGACCAACCGCCACGGCCTCATCGCCGGTGCCACGGGAACCGGAAAAACGAAGACGCTGCAACTGCTCGCCGGACAGCTGTCGGATGCCGGCGTCCCGGTCTTCGTCGCCGACGTGAAGGGCGATCTGACCGGACTCGCCGCGCCCGGCGATGGATCGAATCCCGGCGTGCAGGATCGCTGCCGAACGCTCGGCTGGAACTTCGCGCCGCGTGCGCATCCCGTCCAGTTCCTGTCCCTGTCGGGAACACTCGGCGCCCAGGTGCGGGCCAGCGTGCACTCGTTCGGACCCACGCTGCTTGGCAAGATCCTCGACCTGAACGACACGCAGACGTCGATCCTGTCGCTCGTCTTCAAGTACTGCGATGACCATCAACTGCCGCTCCTGGACCTTCCCGACCTTTCGACGACGCTCCGGTTCCTGAATTCCGACGAGGGCAAACCGATACTCGAGGAGTACGGCGGCATGTCGGCCGCGTCAGTCGGCGTGCTGCTGCGCGCCCTCGTCACCCTTGAGGAGGAAGGCGCCGACACGTTCTTCGGCGAGCCGGCCTTCGACGTCGCGGACCTGATGCGCCTCACCGGCGACGGGCGAGGTGTCATCAGCGTTCTCGAACTGTCGGACGTCATGGCCCGCCCGCGACTCTTCAGCACGTTCATGCTCTGGATGCTGGCGCAGCTGTACCAGGTCATGCCGGAGGCAGGCGACCTCCCGAAGCCGAAGCTGGCCTTCTTCTTCGACGAGGCCCACCTCCTCTTCGATGACGCCTCCGATGCACTCATGCAGCAGGTCGAACTGACGGTTCGGCTGATCCGATCGAAGGGTGTCGGCATCTATTTCGTCACGCAGGCCCCGACCGACGTTCCGTCGTCGGTGCTCGCACAGCTCGGCAACCGCGTGCAGCACGCGCTGCGAGCCTTCACGCCCGATGACGCCGACAACCTCCGCAAGTCGGCACGGACGTTCCCGATGACCGCGTATTACGACGTCGAGAAGACGATCCAGTCGCTCGGCATCGGCGAGGCGTTCGTCACTGTGCTGTCGTCGAAGGGCGTGCCGACACCACTCGCCGCGACTCGCCTGCTGCCTCCCGATTCTCTGATGGGACCGGTCTCCCCGGTCGACTTCCAGGCACAGCTCGCGGCCAGCCAGCTCTCGGCGAAATACGCGACGACGATCGATCGGGAGAGCGCCCACGAGATCATCGGGCGGCAGATCGATGCCGCACATGCGGCTGCGGCGGCGGCGGCCGGCATCTCGCCGCAGATCGGCGGCCACGCTGACGGCGGCACAGCTGAAGGCGCAGCAGAAGCGGTTCGCCGCCGATCAGCTGCGAGCGCGCAACGCGCCGCACAGCAGCAGCAACTCAGGGACGCAGCGGGACGCGCTCCGACAGCAACAGCAGATGACGCGCGGCAGATGCAACAGCAGCAGCTGCGGGCGGAGCGCGACGCACTGCGCCAGCAACAGCAGATGCAGCGGCAACAGGCGGCCATGGCTCGCCAGGAGGCACGCGCAAGGGATCGCGCCATGACGGAGCTTGCTCGCGGCGTGGCGAGAGGCGTCGGCGGGTCGCCACGGCGACGACGGCGCTCGGCTCCGGCGGAACCTGCCGGAGGCATCATTCGGACCGTCTTCGGCACGCTCTTCGGTGGCGGCCACTGAAACCGGGCTCGCGAGTGTTACGAGGGCTTCGCCGAGTTCTCCGTGTACGTGGAGATCACCGCGCGCGGGCGCGGTGCCGGCCGTGCGGCAATGGAGGGGCTCATCGCTGCCTGCGAGACCGATGGGTTCTGGAAGCTCGTGTCGAGAGTCTTCGTGGAGAAGGTCGCCAGCCGTGGGCTGCTGGCAACGCTTCGGCTTCCGCGAGGTGGGCGTGTACGGGCGGCATGCCCGACTCGACGGCGCCGGCGTGACACGGTAGTCGTGGAGCGCCTCCTCGGCGCGGCCCTCGAGTGATGCATCGGCGGGCGGCGACTGGTCCTGAGCGGCTATCCTTGGCGGCGATGGGACCTTCGCGAAGAGAACTGATCGGCGTCGCGCTCCTTGTGCTGATCCTCGTTCTTCTGGTCGCGGTCCTGGTCGCGTTCGCGATCCCGCCCGGGGGCCCGCCGACGCTCCAGTAGCCGCCCGGACGCAGTCTGGATGCCGCCTTCATGAGGCCGCCCTCTCTCGGCGCTCAATGAGGTTTCGGCGACCCTCGGCGGGCCCCGTTGCCCGACGGCGTCTCTCGGCGGCTGTCGGCCCCGGCGCGGAGCCTGTCGCCGGACGAGTCGCCATCGGCGTGGCTTTTTCGGGAATTCTCTCTCCCGCGCGTCACAGCCGGAGGACCTGTCCCGTCGTATCTGTGTCATCGCCTGCTGGGGGCGATTTGACCACAGTGGCATATAGCGTCTGTCCTGTTCGGCTACTCCTCTCCGGGCAGGGCGACCTCTCCTCCAAACTCGACCCCGGTCTCCCCCGGGGTCGAGTCGTGCCCGGGTTGTCCGCAGGTCGGGGCGCGGCCTCAGTCGTAGAGGCGCTCGAGGTGCCAGGTGCCGTCGATGCCGTCGCGGTAGACCAGCGCCAGCAGGCGGGTGCCGACGACCTTGTAGTAGTCGCGCAGCAGCGGTCGACGCCACCACGCTTCCTCGATGCGCCAGTGGTTGCAGACCTCGACGGGCTCGCGGATGCCGGGCCAGCGCAGGACCGATGGACGGCCGAGCGCGTCCAGGTCGACGTCGATGCGCGGGTGCTGGCCCGAGCAGGCGGGTCATGGCGCGAGGGAGGCTGTCGAACCGGCGGCCGGCGTGGACGTCGAGCCCGCGCAGGCGGCGCGGTCGCGAGTGCCGGCCCGGCGCGAGCCCCTGCGATGCGTTCCCGGGCGATGCGCTCCCCGACACCAGGTCGGACTGCCCGGCCGGCTGCCACTCGAACCGCTCCTCGGGGAGCAGCGCTTCCGGGTCGCGGAGTCGAGCCTGGAGCAGGCGATCCGGACCGTATCGGATGGTGAGGCTCGCGAGCTGCCAGTCCAGGCGCGCCGCACGAGCGAGCTGCGGCGTGAAGAGGCCGAGCTGTTGTCCCGGTGCGGGTGCCGTGCCGTCCAGTTCCAGCGAGAGCCGCTCGACCGGAGCCCGCGGCGGTCCGCTTCGAGGCGCGCCAGCAGCAGCCGCTCCAGCAGGTCTGGCAGCCGCGGCCGGTTCTGGCAGCGACTGGTCGTAGCGGACGGGCGCGGCGTACTCCAGCGTCAGCCGAAGCGAGCGCACGACTCGCACCGGCACCGCGTGCCGCGAGTTGCTCGCAGAGCGCTCCGCACAGGTTGTGCAGCACGAAGCGCAGCGACTCGAGTTCCTCGACCGGCGGCTCCAATTCCGCCTCCGCATGCAGGCGCTCGATGGGTCGCCGCGGTCGCAGCGGACGACCGTCCATGCCGCGTGCGAGGTCGTGCAGCTCCCCGCCGATCGCGCCGAAGCGCGCGAGCACGGCCGACCGATCGAGCGCCGCGAACTGCCCGATGCGGGCCAGCCCAAAGAGCCGGAACCGGTCGCGCGTCTCGGGGTCGGCAGGCAGCAGCCCGATCGAGAGCGGCGCCAGGAAGGCCGCCTCGACCTCCGGACCGCCCGCGGGGACGATCGCGAAGGCGGCACGGCCGCCGCTCCCCGGTGAGGAGGCACTTCCCGGTGAGGAGGCACGCTCGCGGGGACGCCGCTCGGCGGGAGGCGGCGCTCCCCCGAGGCAGGGCACTCCCCGGGGATGTGCCTCTCCCCCGCCGATCACTGCGGCGACCTGCGCGCCGAACCGCGTGTTGGCGATCCCCGAACGTGGCGCGCCGGGAGCCGCGATGCCATCGCGGCCACGATCCCGCTCGACCAGCACCGGTTCTTCGCCCCACAGCCGCGCCAGGCCTTCGATGCCCAGCCACGCCTGCCCGAACGCCGCCGTGTGCGGGTCCGTCTCTCCCTCGATCGCCGGCGTGAACTCGCCCAGCAATTCGAGCGCAGCCTCGAACGCCTCGCGATACGCATCCGGGTCCGCGCGGGAGGAAGACCGCCTCCGGCACCAGGTTGTGCGCGGAACCGAGCGGCTGCCCCCTGCCGACTCCCAACCGGCTCGCCGCCGGGCTGCAGTCGAGCACCGCGCCCGGATCCCAGGGATGTCCGCCGAGCACGATCAGCTCGGCGGCGACCGGGCGGCGTGCCAGCTCCAGGCGGAGTGGCAGATGAGGCCAGTCGAGATACAGCAGTCGCATGAATCGGCGGTCGGTGGATTAGGGGGCTCGGTTGTCCGTGGGTCGGTCGATGGGTCACCTTTGTGCGTCCGTCCGTCCGGACTGAATCCGGCGGGACATGTGCTTTTGTGCGGGTGGCTGTTCGGCGGAAGCGGCGGCCCAGGGGGCCGATCTGCGCTCCGCGGCACATCCGCACGCCGGCGGGGCCGGGTCGGTGGGTCAGGGCGGCGCCGGCAGGCCGAGCTGTGACTCGGCGAAGCGGTGGGTTGCCAGTGCTCGATCGCCGGCATCGGCGTAGTGGATCTCCAGGACGACGTGCCGCCCCGGCGGTCCGAAACGGTTCTTCGCCACGGTCACCCGCGTCTGCTGGCCGATCACGTCCCGCCCGAGGCGGATCCAGGCGCTCCGGTCGAGTTCCAGCCGGAGACCCGTCGCCTCGGCGACAGCGCCCTGGAGGCCGTCCGCCAGGGATGGCGGCTCCAGGACGACCAGCCGGGCCGCGGCACGTTGCGCGCGCGCCGCGAGCCGCCGCAACGTCTCCTCCGCATGGTCGGGAAGGCGAGACGGCAGATCCACCACGAGAAGGTCCACTGCCCGGCCCGAGAGGAGCGCGCCACAGATGGCGAACCCCTCCGCGGGATCTCTCGGGCGGACGACGATCATCCAGCGCAGGTCGACGCCCGCGAGCGACCGCCTCCAGTGGATCGAAGGCTCGACCAAGGTCCAGCCATGCGGCGATCGCTCCCGTGGCCTGTGCCTCCGCGATGCAGCGCAGTGCCAGCGTGGTCTTGCCGCTCGACAGGTCACCGCGGATCGCCGCGCTCGCCTGCCGTGGCAGGCCGCCCGGCCCGAGCGCCGCGTCGAGCGCCGGGAAGCCGGTCGAGACCACGTCGCTCGTGATCGGCGCCAGCGGGTCCGGTCGTGCGTATCCTGCCGAACCGCCCGAGGATTCGAGGACATGATCCGGCGCAGGTGCCAATGCGAGTGCCCCGGCGGTCAGTCGATCCCCGTCATCCCGGATCGCCGCCTGGTCGCCGTTCCCAAGGCGGATTGCGGCGCTGCCCCAGCGACCCTGGAGCCTCGCGAGAGCGGTGGCAAGCGGTCCGTCCGTCGTCTGCATTGCCGGGTCGATGATAGAACAAACGTTCTATTTGTCAAGTGCCGGCAAATCCGCGGCGCGACGTTCGGGGCACTCTTCATCGCCGCGGCATCCTCGATGTCCTGCTCCGGTGCCGGCCGTGGCAGGCGCACCCGTCGGGCCCGTCCACCGAACGCACGGGTTCAGCGTGGTCGGGTGTACGGGACACAGAATCGGTTGCTGCAGTGAGCGACCTTGAGATCACCGTTGCTGCCGTCGTAGTAGCTGATCAGCCCGAGACCGTCGGCGCCGATCGTGATCGAGGTGTACTCGCCGACGTTTCCCGCCGCGTCGAGCGTCGCTGTCGTGGCGCTCGTGCAGGCGGTGTTCGTACAGTGGGCAACCCTGAGATCACGGTGAGTGCTGGAGCTGTCGTAGTAACTGATCAGCCCGAGACCGTCGGCGCCCAGCGTGATCGAGGGGTAGAAGCCGACGGACGCCGCCGCCGCGTCGAGTGTCGCGGTCGTTGCGCCCATGCAGGCGGTGTTTGCGCATCGGGCGACCTTGAGACCATTCTGGAGGCCGTCGCTGTAGGCGACGAGGCCGAGGCCATCGGCCGCGATCGCAACTGAAGTGAACGCACCGGGGCCCAACGCTCGGAACAGCCGCCAGGTCGTGTTGCCGCTGCCGGGTCCACCGCAGTCGAGATTCCCGCAATGGGCGACCTTGAGCTCTCCGTTCGTGGAGTCGTGGTAGCTGATCAGGCCGAGACCGTCGGAGCCGATCGCGACCGAGGTGAACGAGCCGACGTTCCCGGTCGCGTCGAGCGTCAGGTTCAAGGCGCTCGTGCAGGCGGTGTTCGCGCAGTGGGCGGTCTTGAGGACAAGATTGGTGTAATCCCAGTGACTGATCAGGCCGAGGCCGTCGGCGCCGATCGCGATCGAGGTGTACAGGCCGACGTTCCCTGTCGAGTCGAGAGTCGCGGTCGTCGCGGTCGTGCAGGCGGTGTTCGTGCAATGGGCGACCTTGAGATCGCCGTTCGTCACGTCGTAGTAGCTGATCAGGCCGAGACCGTCGGCGCCGATCGCGATCGAGCTGTACTGCCCGACGTTCCCCGTCGAATCGACCGTCGCGGTCGTCGCAGTCGTGCAGGCGGTGTTCGTGCAATGGGCGACCTTGAGATCGCCGTTCGTCACGTCGTAGTAGCTGATCAGGCCGAGACCGTCGGCGCCGATCGCGATCGAGGTGTGCTGGCCGACCGTACCGACGGAGTCGATGGTGGCCAGGGAGAAGCCGGCATTGGCCACACCGATCCCGGTCGGGCCCTGCGGTCCGGCGGGGCCCTGCGCACCAGTGGCGCCAGTCGCGCCCGTGGCGCCGTGGCGCCGGTCGCGCCCGTGGCGCCGGTCGCGCCCGTGGCGCCAGTCGCGCCCGTGGCGCCAGTTTGCGCCAGTCGCGCCCGTGGCGCCCTTCGGGCCCTGTGGCCCGGCGGGCCCGGTGGCACCAGTCGCCCGGTGAGACCCTTCTGGTTCCAGGAGATGAGCACCTCGCCCGAGGCGCACTTCCTGGTCGGGTAGTCGATGAGACGGACGGCGCCACCCGAACTCTTGTAGCAGGCGTAGATCTTGCCGCCGGACCCTGGGATCGAGGCGCTGACGGCCGCTCCGGAGAGCAGGGCCACAGCCGCCAGGACGATCACCGGCCGGACACCAAGGAGCGGTACTACACGACGCATGCCAGCGGCCCTCCCACCTTGCACGGGCCGGTCTCGCCAGGTGGCTCCGCGGCGTCCCCTGGGCGACCGTCACGCGGACGCCGCCTCATCGCCTCCCGTGCGTCTGACCAGCCTGCGGTGCCGGACATAGGTCCGGCAAGAGTCAAACGGCCCTCGGTCGTCTCTCCATCTTCGAAGGGGTGACAGCGGTAAACGCCCCCACGCACCCACCAGCAGCGTCGCCGCGGTGGCGTCGGCGGCCACCGCGGAGCCGAGGCGCGTCCGTTCCAGGGGAGATGTGCGCACCCACGCTCGCGCCCGCGATCTCCTCAGGTCAAGACGGAAGCCAGCTCAACCTCCTGTGCGCCCGCTCGTGCCGCGGCCGTCACGTCCACCAGCTTCACCCCCAGTCGCCGGCCGAGCCCCTGACCTCCCCAGCGCATGACCGCGTCGTGGTTCAACTCGAAGATCTGCCGAAGGAACGGGAACGGGATGTTCATCCACGGCTGGGTCGTGCGGACGGCCCAGGCATAGCGGACGCGGGTGCCGCCGTCACGCTCGGACAGCGTCCAGGTCCCGGTCCCTTCCAACTCGCCGGACGCGCGTCCCTCGTAGAGGTGCGGTCGTTCGGAGCGCGTGAGCTCCATGTCGAACACGAGCCGATACGGGAGCCGGCTCTTCCACGTGTAGCGGCGTCGCTCGCCCACGTGGTCGGGGGTAGGACCGGAGCCCGCCGCCGGCTCGAGGGCCTCGACCTTCTCGACGCCCTTCCACCAGCTCGGCCAGTCGTCGGGATGGGTCAGCTGCTCCCAGACGGCATCGATGGGAGCGCCGACCTGCCATTCGGTGATGAAACGATATGCAGCCATCCCCGAACACTACGATGGCGCAGTGCGAGAATCGAGCCCTCGCGGACCGTTGACGGCCCGTCCGAGGGCTCGAACTGCGCGATTCGGTCCCGAGACCGAGGCTATGCGCCCGCCGGAGCGACCTCGGATCCGGGAGTCGGCTCGGCCGGTGGCTCAGCAGCCGGCGCCGGCTCGGGGCCCTGCTCGGCTCGCTCCTTGATCCCGAGCATCTGCTTCCGGGTCATGAAGAAGACGCCCATACCCATGAAGGGAAGGCCCATCCGCTGGCCCTTGCTGGGCTCTGGCGTCTCGATCCGCATTCGCTCGATCAGGCGCGTCTGCGTTGCATCGACGGGGTCGAGCACCATGGCCCACGTCCCGCGCATCTGCGGCATGGTCATGCCTCCCATCGCGCCGGCGGCCTGGAGACCCGCCGGGCTCTTCTTCTGACTTCCATCGCCGCCCGACGGCGCCGCGGCGATCGCGGCAGCACGTGCTGCCTCGGTCTGCTGCTTCATGAGCTCGGAGTCGAGGTAGAGGACGAGCGACCTTCCCGGCTCGATCGACTCGACGCGGAACCCACCACCCGGGAAGGCAGGCACCGTGTCGCCGACCTTCAGGTCCTGGAACTCCGGCAGGATGCGCCGTACGCTGCCACCGGCGTTGTCCAACCGGTCGTAGCTGTACCAGCCCCCGCGACCGAAGCCCATCTGGGTAAGCCAGGGCCAGATGCCGTCGGGCGCGGCCGAGATGGTGATGGCGCGTGTCTCGACGATGGAGGGGTCCTTGACGACGTCATCGCCGGGCAGCGAACGTTCCGCGTCCCCGGGTTCCACGCCCCAGGTCTGCTGCAGTGGTCGTAACTTGAACTGGTAGGCGGCGAATGCGGCGACGATCGATGCGACGATCGCCGCGACGATGGACGACAGCACGACCAGGATGGTGATGAACACGAGCCTGCGGGACATGCGAGCCTCCCGTCGGTGGGCATGGACGATTCGAGGGCCGGCCGGGTATCGGGCCGACCTATCGCCATGCGTCGACTCCTATGGTACGAGGATCGTCGAGGACCGGTCACGCTCCCCGGGTCGGCCGGTCGAGCCGGGAGGTATACTTCCGCGGTCACGCGACGGGTGTCGCATCGCGCCTCGTGGGGATGTAGCTCAGCTGGGAGAGCACCGCGTTCGCATCGCGGGGGTCAGGGGTTCGAGTCCCCTCATCTCCACCACTGATCTTGACGCGCGTCCGTTCCGGTCCCCCATCCTCCCGAATTCAGCACGGAGTGTGTGCGGCGACGACCGCCACCGGTCCTTGGTCCGGTCGAAAGGGGCCGCGCGGACCGGTCGGGTGCCAACTGCCATTCCCCGTGCGTTTCTGCCGTTAGGGACAGCTCCGGAGCCTCGTAACCCGGCTCCGGGCGTGGACGACCACACTCCATGTGCGTTTCTGCCGGGTACGGTCCCCGGAAGTCAGCCGCCGCAGTCGCTCGATGGCTGGAACGGGTCCGTCTTCAGCTTGGTCGTCGGCTTCCCCACCGTCGCCGTGCCGTCGGCTTTGATCGTGACAAGCGAGAAGCTGCCGGGCTGGAACGAATTCGCGACACCGCAGTCGGCGTTCAGGACGTCGATTCGGACGGCCCGGCCGGTCTCGGCTGGCGTACCTGCGTCGCTGAGTCTGCCCGTGGCACCGGCGGGCACGAGGTACACGCCCTGCGCACCGCCGCTCATCCGCACGAGGCGGTCAGCGGAGGAGGCGTTCTTCACGTAGTACCCCGGTTCGACGCACACCACGCCGGGGTCGCCGCCCGTGCCGCCGATGCAGGGCGAATCATTGCCCTGGGACGTGATGGGCAGGGTCGGGATCGGGCCGGACGGGATAGAGCCCGACGGCGACCCGAACCAGACGACGGGCTTGCCGGTCCCGCCGCCACCCTTGGCCGCCACGCCGACGATGCCGCGCGGCCCGAGCGCGATCACCGACTGAGCGACCTCCGAGAAATTCCCGAGCGACTCGTTTGGGGATTGGACGGGCCTGTGAAGGTCTTGAACGTCGGCGACCAGGTCAGGCCGTCGGTGGTCACCCGGACCGATGCATCACTCGAGACGGCAACGATGCTACGGCCGTCGCCGGCGATGGAGTCGGTATCGTCCAGGTATTCGTCGGATCGCAGCCACGCGCGGCCATCGACGGCAGGCGGGGTCGAACCCGGGCGCACCTCAGCCGGCCAACGAATGGGCTTGGTCATCTCCCTCATAACGGTAAGGAGAAAGAAGACGGCCCGTGCGGGTGATTCGCACGACCGGCCACCAGCAGTGGCGTTATTCCAGCACCGCAGCGCACCGGCGGGACCGCTCGGCGACCGCGTCCACGAGCCGGCGACGTAGACATGGAAAGTGTGCCGTGTGGTTTAATTGCGATGTGTGGGCACACTTCTTGACCCGACGGCCGAGCGTGCTAAAGTGTGCCGTGTGATTTAGGCGCGCCTGATCGGCACACTTACGAGACGACGATGGTTATCATCAAGACCGGTCGCGGTCGTCCCAGCCGAGCGTTCATCCTCGAGCAGGTCGACGTCGGGATGACGGACCTCGCCCGGACCGGGGGGCTGCCGAGCCCGGACGAGAACGAGCAGATCTGGCGAGACATCTGGTTCGAAGAGGCCCACAACTCGACCGCGATCGAGGGCAACACGCTCGTCCTCAAGCAGGTGAAGACGCTGCTCGACGAAGGCCGCCCCGTCGGGAACAAGGAGCTCTGCGAGTATCTCGACGTCAAAGGGTACGCGCGTGCGGCCGAGTGGGTCTACAGCCAGGCGCGCTCGACTGGTGATTGGGCACACGACGACTCGATCACTCGGACCGAGCTTCGAGAGATACACCGACTGGCCGTCGGGCTCGTCTGGGAAGTCTGTCCACCTGAACACCCGACGCTCGATCCTGACGAGCATGCGGGCAGCTTCAGGCGTCACGACATCGCCCCGTTTCCCGAAGGGATGATGCCGCCATCCTGGACCGAAGTGGAGGCCAACGTCACCGACTGGCTCAAGCTCGCCAACGGACAGCCAGCCGAAGGCGAGCACGTCCTGATCCATCTGGCTCGGGTTCACACTGCTCTCGAACGCATCCACCCGTTCCGCGACGGAAACGGGAGAGTTGGTCGCCTGGTGCTCAACCTGCTGCTCGTGCGGCACGGATACCCTCCTGCGGTCATTCGCAAGCAGGGGCGTCCCCACTATCTGCGGTCGCTCCGTCGTGCGGATCAGGGCGAGTTCGCTCCGCTGGCCGAAATCATCGCCCGAGCAGTGAAAGAGAGCCTCGATCGCTTCCTGCTTCCGAACCTGGCTGGTCCGGTCAAGCTCATGCCGCTCAGCGCGCTCGAACGGCCTGGGCTTGGGGTCCGCGCGTTGCGCGCGGCTGCTGTGAAGGGCCGTCTCAAGACGAAACGCGACGCTGGCGGCCGCTGGCTCAGTACGGGTCGATGGGTGGATGAGTATCTCAGCTCAAGGCGGATTGGTCGCCCGAAAGTGCCACGGTGTTAGTTCAGTTCGGGGTTCGCTTCTGGTCTGTCTCTGCGACTACTCCGGCTCCGTGTGGCCGGCGATGAGCCGTGGCGGCGCGAAGACGGAGAACGTATCCACGATCCGCGGCACGCCGATGAGGTCCTCCAGCGCAAGCTGGCTGCCGAGTAGCCGACGACCTCGTAGCCGGAGGGCGGCCCCGAACCGATAGGTCACGCACGCGTCAGATGAGCGACGCGAGGTCCACCCGCCCGGAAGTGCCGAGGCACCGCGTCACGATCACGACGTCCGCGAAAAGCGAGGGCCGGCGCCGGGCGGAGGCGGCAGGATCGCCAGAAACCTGGCGGTCAAGCGGACTACCATCGAAATGACCCGATCCCGTGAGGTTTCGATATGCGACCTCGGGACGCCCTTTCGATCCTGGTGGCGCTGGCCCTGTCCGGCTGCATCCTCGCGCCGATCGCGAGACAGGAATCGAGCACCGTGCCAACAGAGGTTCCGTCACCTGTTGCGACCGACGGGCCAACCCTTGCGCCGGCGTCCGAGCCGCCCATTGGGTCGACTTTGGAGCCGACGACCGAGCCTTCGGTCGAGCCGACGCTTGAATCCACAGTCGAGCCATCGGGCGCTGTGACGCCCGAACCGACGGCGGCGGCCGAACCGACACCTGCGGCCGAGGATTCGCCCGACGCGAGCCCGCAGCCGACGCCGGTGCCCCAACCGACGCTCGATCCCGCCCTCTACCCGCCGCCCCCGGCGAGTTTCGATCCCTCGTCCATTCCCTATATCGACCCTCTCTGGAGATGTAGCGGCCGAGGTCCGATCGGACTCTCGGCGATCGACGGGTCGAGCTACCACGTCATCGGCACGGGTGTCGCTGCCCGGCAGGTTGCTGGTGGACGCTTCGTCATCGTGGATACCCTGCCGTCGGAATCCGATGGCAGGCCCAACCTCGGGCTGTACCTGAAGGCGCCCGGCGAAACGCGTCGACTCCTCGTGGATCAGGTCGCTTCGTGCGGGACGGACCTGATCGTGTCGCCCAACGGCGAGACCGTGTACCTGAACCGGGGCTTCCTGAATAGCTACATGGACGTGGCCACGGACCTCGGGTTCTGGCGGGTCCCGCTTGACGGCGGACAGCCCTCGCGAATGCTCCCTCCCGTGCTCGGGACCCCGGGATACACCATTGGCTTCTACTGGGCGGCTGTGTCACCCGACGGGCGCAGCGTCGCGAGATCGAACTGGGACAAGTTCGATGGCGAACTCGCTGTCACCGACTACTACCAGGGCCGCTTCGACCTTGGCCCCGTCGTCGACCTGCCATACATGCTGCCGCTCGGGATCTCGGCCGACGGGCGGGTGCTCGTGCGCTGGAATCAGGAGGTTCGCCAGTTCAACCCGACCACCATGAAGTTCGAGCCAAAGCTCATCGACGGAATTCGAGGGTGCGGTCCTGCCCGGCGGGCACACGATCGTGCTGGAGCCCGACGGGGACAACCGGGTCGGAACCATCGATGTGGCCACAGGCGAGCGGACCTTATGGCAGATGCCCGGCGACGCTGATTGGTACCAGACGAACCTCGGCACGCCCCGTTTCGCGGTGCTCGATGCCGGCGACGACCTCACGTTCGCAATCATCGACCTGGAGGAAGGCTGGGTCGGGGTCGTCCAGCGGATCCATCGGCTGTAGCGAGCCGGCTGCCTGCGGGCGATTGGGACGGCCACCATCGTGGCGTATCGTCAGACGGGACAGACCGATCGCGGAGGAGCCGGCGACGAAACCGCGGCTAATCTGGGTGTGGAGCACAGCGATTGTCGAACGACTCCTGGCGATCGACTACGCGGACGGCCACTCGGCCGACCACATCCACCCCGAGTTCCAGGATCTGCACGCCGGCGACCTGGTCCCCTACTCGCGGTTCAACATGCTGCCCGTCACGCTCATCAACCCGCCGCGCTGCCTCGTGGCCGGGGAGTGGCTGGTCCTGGAGTTGCGAGACGGCGGCAGGCGGACGCGCCTCATCGCGCGAACCGGCGACGGCTGGCTGGAGCCGTTCGCGCGGAGGGTTCCCGTCCTCTGGCCGATACTCCTGCCACTTGCCGCCCTCGTCGACCGGGGACCCGGCAGTTGCTGCACCACTACATGGAGACCGGGATGCTGAAAGGGGTCAAGGCACGGGTCGAACGAACGGGCGCGCGGTGACCTGGTCGAGCCTGGGACCCGCCGCGCGGGCCTTCCGGATTGCCCATGCGGCGTGGTCCGTCGTCGGGATTGGCACGCTCGGCTACATCTGGGCCTGCGCGCTGACACGCCGCCGCGATCGGTACCTGTGGGGCAGCGTCGCATTTCTCTCCGCCGAGGGCGTGGCGCTCATCGTCGGACGCGGCAATTGCCCGCTCGGGCCGATGCAGGCGAGCCTCGGCGACCCAGTGCCGCTGTTCGAACTCGTCCTGCCGCCGAGGGCGGCCAAAGCGGCCGTGCCGGTCCTTGCTGCCGTTTCCGTAGCCGGGATCCTGGCCGTCGTGCTGAGACGCCCGCGGCCAACCTATGCGCGACGCACCGGGTAGACCGACCGTTCGCTGCGCCCTGTGACCACTGACATGTAGCCCTCGAGCCGGGCGTCGAGGCCCGCGTCGCCCGTGTCGACGAGCAGCGGCCGGCCGCCGAGCGCGGCCAGCTTCGCGGGTGCCGCGATGACGATGATGCCGTTGCGACCAGTGCGGTCGAGGATTGCCCGGAGCACGCCTGGCCCGATCTGCTGGTTGCCGCGGCCGAAGAGGAAGCCCTGCCCCCCGATCGGCGTCACGACGACCGCGAGGGACCCCTGCGGCGCGGAGTCGGTTGCCCTGCCGAGTCCGGTCTCGTCGGCATCGGAGTGGACCAGGCGCGCGGCGCCGTCCGGGCCGATCTCCACCACGTCCACGCCGACGAGTGTCTTGGGCACCCCGAGCCGCTCTGCCACGGCGCGGACCGTCGATCCGGGACCCAGGATGAGCGTTCGGCCCGGCCCGAGTCGCGCGACGACCTCGTCCGCGATCGCGCGCGCGGCGGCCGTCTCCGAGGCGGGCGAGGGCGACTTGCGAGCCTGGACCGCTCGATCCCCTGGGACCCGAAGCTCGGCAAACAGGCGCGGCGCGATCTCGCCACGGCGATAGGCGTCCTCGTCCAGGTCGAGCACCTCCCGGGGCGTCGTCCGGCGGCGTGCGGCCGGCAGCGCCAGAAACGCCGCAGCGGCCTGACCGGCAGCGGCGGGGCTCGTCGCGAAGACCGAGGACTGGATCTTTACGCCGGCCGGGATTCCGAGCACGGCCTGCGGACGATCCCCGAGGGCAGCCGCAATGTCGCGAGCCGTGCCGTCCCCGCCGGCGAAGAGGATGAGTTCGGCGCCCGCATCGGCGAGCGCCACGATCAGGCGCACGGTGTCGGCGGCGCTGGTCCCGCGGTCGCCCAGGGCACCGACCAGCACCGGGGTGGCACCCGCACGAGCAACGGCGTCCGCACCCATCTGTCCGGGCGCGGCGAGGACAGAGATCGGTGCCAAACGGTCGGCAACGAACGACCGAATTGCGATCTCGGCCCGCTCGTTCGCCCGTGGCATCGCTCCCCTGGCGATGGCCTCCGCCAGCGTTTCGGCGCCGTCCGTGCCCTTCAGCCCGACCGGGCCTCCCATGCCGGCGATCGGGTTCACCAGCAGCCCGAGCCTGGGCGGTTCCGTCCGCGGCCGAAACGCGGGCTCGGGGCCCGCGTCAACCATGGCCGCCGACGGTCGGCTGGGGGTGTTTTCGCCGGTAGGCCCGCCACGTGACCGCCCAAGCATCCGGGTCGTCCAGTGGCCACCCGTCGACCCTGTGGATCGTGCTGTTGTGCGGCGCGTCGTGCACCAGGTCTGGGCTCGCGTAGGCCTCGTCGCTGATCGAGCGCAGGATCGCGACGTACTCGTCCAGGTCGGCCCGCGAGTACGACTCGGTGGGTTCGAGGGTCATCGGCTCCGGCACCACGAACGGGTGGTGGCTGGTCCAGTAGTGCGCGCCGAGGTCGGCCATGCGTGCCCCGATCTCGTCGGTGTGGACGCCCGTCTCCCGCGCCAGACGCTCCCAGCTGTAGCGCACCTGCTCGATGCGGGGTCTGCCGGCGGCAAACGGCGCCGAAGCGCCGCGGATCTCCAGCACCTTCGCCATGAGGTAGTTGTTGTTGAGCGACCGCGATCTCGGCGACCTCGCGCAGACCCTCGGCGCCCAGGCTCATGATCCAGGCATAGGCGCGGACGAGGTTCGGGGCGACGCCGTACCACGGCCGGACCTTGCCGATCGACGCCGGCCGGTCGTCGTCCAGGAGGTAACGCTCGCCGTCGAACTCGACCGTCGGCCTCGGCAGGAAGGGTGCCAGCGCCGCCGTCACCCCGCACGCGCCGGCGGCAGGACCGCCGCAGGCATGCGGCGTCGAGAAGGTCTTGTGCAGGTTGAAGTGGCACAGGTCGAAGCCCGCCGTCGCGTGCGCGGGTGATCCCCAGGATCCCGTTCGCGTTGGCCTGGTCGTACGAGGCGAGGCCGCCGACCTCGTGCGACGACGCGCACGAACTCCTCGATCCGCGGATTGAAGATGCCGGTGTCCTCGGGGTTCGTGATGAGGAGCGCCGCGGTCCGCTCGGAGACCGCGCCGCGCAGGGCGTCGAGGTCCGGGTAGCCGTCCGCGTCCGGGTAGAGCGTGATGACCCGGTACCCGGCCGTCTTCGCGCAGGCGGCGTTGGACGGGTGGCTGAAGATCGTCGTGATGACCTCGTCGCGCGTGTGCGTCCTCGCCGCGGGCCGCGTGGTAGGCGCGGATCATCGACACGTTCGTCCAGATCGCGGCGGAGCCGGCGCCCGGCTGGAGGGTGACGCGGTCCATGCCGGTGATCTCGGCGAGCATGCGTTCCAGACGCCACATGATCTCGAGCATGCCCTGGACGGTCGCCGGATCCTGGAGCGGGTGGAGGTCGGCCAGCCGATGGTTCCGCGCCAGCTGGTCGTTCACCTTCGGGCGAGTACTTCATCGTGCAGGTCCCCTGCCCGACGTCGATGTTGAGGTCGACGCCGAGAGTCTCCTGGGACAGCCGGTCGTAGTGGCGCAGGACGTGGAGCTGGCTGAGCTCCGGGAGCGCCGGCGGCGCGGCGCGGCGGATGCCGGCCGGCAGCGCGGCAACCGGGCTGCCCACGACCGCGGCGATCGCGGGCTCGGTCTCGCGGCGGCAGCACGCCTCGTGAACCCGGCACGGACAGCTCGAAGACGATCGGCTCGTCCCAGCGAGCCTGGTGGAAGCGCCGGGGCATCGGCTTGGGCGCGATCGGGAGTCCCTGCCCGTGGTTGGGCGAGGCCTTCTCGACCCCGCGGTGGGTGACGCGGACTCCCTGCTCGGCGCCGGGCGCGGCGGTGCCGGGGCGGCGGTGCCGGGGCACGGTGCCGGGGACGGCGGTGCCGGGGACAGCGGTGCCGGGGACAGCGGTGCCGGTCGGGTGGCGGCCGCTCATCGGACGGCCTCCGCAAGCACATCGGCCAACCGGTCGATGTCTGCCTTCGTGTGGACCTCGGTGACGCAGACAAGTGCGCTCTGTCCGAGCGCCGGGAACTCGCTCGAGAGGTCCACACCGAGCAGGATGCCCCGTTCGAGCAGGCGGGCGCTCACCTGCGCGACGGTGCGCCCCGTGCCGGTCAGATCCAGCACGAACTCCTTGACGTGGTGCTCGGCGACAAACGGGACCCGGATGCCGTCGATCGCGTCGAGCAGGGTCATCGCGTAGCGAACGCGGGCCATCATCGTTTCGCCCAGCTCGCGCATCCCCTGCGGGCCCATCAACGCGAGGTAGACGCCTGCAGTGATGCCCCAGAGCGCAGCCGCGGTCCCGACCCACTCGCGGCCCGCCTCGCGGAGCGCGAACGACGTCCGTTCGTACGCCACGTCGCCGAAGCCGTACTCGCCCGGGACGGAGGTGGGGGCGATGCCGAACAGGCGCGAAGGGAACTCCATCACGAACGGGGTTCGTCGCGGGTCGCGATGTATCCGCCGTGCCCGCCGCCGAACTGCTGGTGCATGCCGAGCGGCTGGATGTCGCCGCACGCGATGTCGGCGCCCCACACTGCAGGCGGGGCGAGTACGCCAAGCGTGGACGGGTCAGCCGAGACGACAGCGAGGGCGCCGGCGGAGTGCGCCCGGGCGACGATCTCCGCGCCGCAGACTTCCACAACCCCGAAATAGCCCGGGCTCTCGACGTAGACGGCCGCGACGTCGGCGGCGAGGGTTGCCCCCAGCGCGCCCGAGGTCGAGCACGCCCGGCCGCCGGGTCGAAGGGCACCTCGTCGACTTCCATTGCGCCGCGCAGGTAGTCATCGATCCTTGAGCGCTTGTCGGGGGAGATGGCGCCACAGAGCAGGACGCGCGGCCGCCCGGTGATGCGACCGGCCATGCGGAGCGCCGTGGCCGCAGCCTGGTAGCCGTCGTAGCTCGGGACGTTCACGACGTCCATCTCCAGCAGTTCGCCCATCATCGACGCATACTCGAAGAGGGCCTGATACCGGCCATGATCCTCGTACGGCTCACCCGCGTAGGCGGTCAGGAATTCGCCGCGCCCGTTGATCTCGTCGCAGACCGCCGGAACGTGATGCTGGTAGCAGCCGGCGCCGAGGAAGCTGAGCCCGTCCCGGGTCGACCTGTTCCGGTTGAGCAGCCCCTCGACGTGGCGCACCAGCTCGGCTTCGGAGCGAAGCGGCGCCGGGAGGTCAAGCGGCCGGTGAAGGCGAATCCCCTCGGGGACGTCCGCGTAGAACTCCTCGACGTTCTCTGCGCCGATCGCAGCGAGCATCTCGGCCTTCACGCGTGGCTCGGAATTCGGGATGTAGGGGTGGACGGCGCGACCCTCGGACATGCTGCCCCTCGTGCTTGTGACTGGCAATGAGAGGGTACGGGTTCGGCATCGTCGTTGCCGATGACCCCGACAACGACGGCGGCGAACCTGCTACGACTGCTCGGCCCCGGGCAGCCACGTGTCGCGAACGAAGGGGTAACCGTCCGCGCTGCTTCCACGACTGCCGCCGTACAGCATCAGGGCGCGCCGGCCCGGAAGGTCTGCGAGGGCGGCGAAGGCGCGGCGGCCGGGGGAGCCGACCGCGAGATTCTTCCAGTTGGTGCCCGTCCAGACCCACGTGTCCAAGTCGAACATATCGGTAAAGCCGTCGTTCGAGTACCCGCCGACCAGCGTCACGCGACCGCGCGCGGCATCGAACGCCACGGCTGCCCCACGTCGCCCTGATGGTGATCTGCTCGCGGTCGCCTTCCGCCAGGTCGTGCCGTCAAAGAGCCAGGTGTCGTGCAGATAGGTTCTGGGGCAGCCATCGGCTGACGTCGCCGTGCCGCCGAACAGGACGAGCTGGTGGTGGGTCGCGTCGTACGCGAAGCTGCCGCCGGACCGGGCGTGCGGGTGTGGGGTCAGCGTCAGGCGTTTCCAGGTCGAGCCGTCCCACCGCCAGGTCGTGCGCCGAAGAGCGCCAGTTGCCGACCGCGCATGGCACGGATGGCAACAACTGAAGGTCCCGCCGCACCCAGACCGTTTGCCGAGTCACGAACAGTTCGGTAAGACACTATCCTTTCGCTCGTGAGCGAACCTTCTCCCGATCGCGGGCCCGCATCCGCCACACTGGCACCCCCCGCCACCCCCGCCGGGGCGGATGACACGGCCGTTTCCGCGGCCGACGCCGGGGCTACCCTGTCGGAAGCCGCGCTCATCGAGAGCCTGATCCGGCGACTGCTCACGATGGGTGAGACCCACGGCACGGACATCCCGACCTGGCTGGCCCAGGAGCTGACATTCGGCCAGCTGCGACTGCTCTTCCTCCTCTGGCAGCACGGGCCCGCACCGATGAGCAGGGTCGCGGACTGGCTCGGCGTCGGGATGCCTGCCGCGAGCGGCATCGTGGACCGGGTCGAACGCCACGGGCTGGCAACGCGGCACCATCGTCCCGACGACCGCCGCATCGTGGAATGCCACCTCACCGACGCCGGTCGCGCGCTGGTCGGCGATATCACCGGTCGCCAGATGGAAACCATGCGCCGGATCCTGGAGCTCCTCACCCGCGACGAGCTGGTCCAGCTCGATCGGATCGTCGAAGCCGTCGTCGCCCGGCGGCGGGCAACCGCACCGTGAACCACACCTCTACGGGGCAGAGCCGCCGCCCTACGGCATCGGTGGCCCTCCCCGCGCCTCCTCCCAGCCCCGACCTGAGAGGCCGCCGGCCGATTAGCCGCAAGGAGACAGACTCGTGATTCGACTGACGGAGCTTGCGGTCAGCAAGCGAAGCGTGACGCTCCTGATCGCGCTCGGCATGTTCTTCGGCGGCATCTTCGCGTGGACCCAGCTGAACCAGGAGCTGCTGCCGAATATCGACCTGCCGATCGTCATCGTGGTCACGCCCCTGCCCGGTGCCGGTGCCACCGACGTCACCTCGCAGGTGACGGAGCCCGTCGAACGAGCCATCGCCGCCGTCCCCGGCCTCGAGCACAGCAGTTCGAGCTCGGCGAACAGCGTCTCGATCGTCGTCGCGCAGTTCGCCTACGGCACGAACGTCAAGGACGCGAAGGCGGCAATCGACTCGAACATCGCGGGCCTGAACCTGCCGAATGGGGCCGTGCCAAAGGTCCAGGCGCTCGACATCAACTCCCTGGCGCCCGTGACCGTCGCCATCCAGGCCGTGGGGACCACCACCGAAGCCGAACTCGTGGCGTTCACCCAGTCCACGATCGTGCCCGCCGTCGCCGGTGTCAATGGCGTCAGCGCCGTCGATATGAGCGGCGGCGTTTCGCAGCGGCTCCTGGTGTCGCTGGACGCGGCGAAGCTCGCCGGGGCCGGCGTGTCGTTCGCCCAGATCCAGGGCGTGCTCATGGCGAACAACCTGACGCTGCCGAGCGGCTCGCTTCCGACCGGCGACATTTCCGTTCCGGTTTCCACCCAGCACCAGTTCACGACGGTCGACGAGGTCGCGAACCTTGTCGTCGGCGTCAAGGTACCGGCGGCGGCGATCCCCGGCACCGGTACCGGCACTGGCGCCGCGCCCGCCGCGAGCCCGCAGCCCGGGACCCCGGCGGCGCTGCCGACCCCGATCCGGCTCGCCGACCTGGGGACCGTCCAGCTGACCGACGTGCAGGCGAGTGGCTACGCGCGCCTCGACTCCAAGCCGTCCGTCGTCCTGACGATCTCCAAGACCACCGACGGCAACACCGTCGAAGTCGTCGACGGTGTCCAGTCGACGCTCGCGACCCTGGAGGCGCAGTACCCGGGCACGTTCACGGTGACGACGATCCAGGACCTCTCCACCTACATCAAGGAATCGACCTCGAGCCTGGTCCGCGAGGGCCTGCTCGGCGCGCTGTTCGCAGTCCTCGTCATCTACGCGTTCCTGCTGAGCGTGCGCTCGACACTCGTCGCCGCCGTCAGCATCCCGCTCTCGATCATGTCCGCGCTCGTGCTCATGTTCGTCGGCGGGGTCACCATCAACATCATGACCCTCGGTGGACTGGCGGTCGCCGTCGGCCGGGTGGTGGACGACGCGATCGTCGTCCTCGAGAACATCTACCGGCACCGGGGCAGAGGCGACCCGATGCGCGTCGCGGTCATCAGCGGCACTCGCGAGGTCGCGAGCGCGATCACCAGCTCGACGTTCACCACGGTCGCCGTCTTCCTGCCGCTCGGGTTCGTGGGTGGCATCGTCAGCCAGTTCTTCCTCCCGTTCGCGCTGACGGTGACGTTTGCGCTCCTCGCGTCGCTGGTCTGTGCGCTGACGGTCGTCCCGGTCCTCGCTTCGCTGTTCATCGACCGCATCAAGCTCAATCCCGACGAGGGCCCGAAGCACCACGACACCTTCGTACAGCGCATGTACACGCCGATGCTGAAGGCGGCGCTGCAGAGCCGAGCCAGCCGCTGGAGCGTGATCGGAATCGCGGGGCTGCTGGTCGTTGCGACCGCACTCATCCTCCCCCACATCCCGACCCAGTTCCTCAACGCCGGCTCCGAGAAGTACGTCACCGTGACCATCGCGCCGCCGATCGGGACACCGTCCACGGCCGTGCTCGCCAAGGCGATCGAGGTCGAGACGCAGCTGCACGCCAACCCGGAGGTCAACCTCATCGAGACCTCCATCCCCGCCGAGGGCGACACCGGCACGTCGGCGCTGGCGGCGATCTTCACGGGACGGTCGGGGAACAGCGCCACGATCAACGTCCGTCTCGATGACGGCGTCGACCTCGAAGCCGAGCAGGCCAAGCTCATCGCCCAGCTGAACGCGCTCGACGGCGAGGGCTGGAAGATCGAGGTCGCGCAACAGTCGATGATGGGCAGCAGCTCGACACTCGACGTGGTCGTGAGCGGCTCGGATGCGACCAACGTCGCAAACGCCACGCAGATCGTGCAGGCCGCGCTCCAGACGAACCCGAGCCTCGTCAACGTGAAGAGCGACCTGGCCGTGGAGACGCCCGAGGTCCAGGTGAACGTCGACCCAAGCAAGGCGACGATGGTCGGGACCACGACGGCCCAGGTCCAGGCCGAGATTCACAGCGCGCTGGCCGGTCAGCAGGTCATGACGGTCGCGCTCCAGACTGGCCCGACGCCGCTCTACCTCCAGATCAACCCGGCAGCGCTCACGTCTGTCCAAACCCTCGGGATGGTGCCGGTCGGCGCCGCCAAGGTGCCGCTCGCGACCATCGCGACGATCGAGCAGGTCCAGGTTCAGGCGCGGGTCACCCGGGTCGACCAGGCCCCGGCGTCCACGGTCACGGCCGACATCGTCGGCAAGGACACGGGCGCGGTCTCGCGGAGCGTCCAGAAGCAGATCGACCAGCTCTCGGCCGACGGCAAGCTCCCGGGCGTCACCGTCACGCTGTCCGGTGTCACCGAGCAGATGAACACCGCCTTTGGCGGGCTGTTCACCTCGATGGCCGTTGCCATCCTGCTCGTCTACCTCGTCATGGTGCTGGTCTTCAACTCGCTCGTGGACCCGCTGGTCATCATGTTCACCCTGCCGCTCGCGACGATCGGCGCCTTCCCCGCCCTGTACATGACTGGGCGGCCGCTGTCCATCAGCGCGCTCATCGGCTTCCTGATGCTGATCGGCATCGTCGTGACCAACGCGATCGTGTTGCTCGACCTGGTGGAACAGTACCGGCGCCGCGGCATGCCCATGTACGAGGCGCTGATCCAGGGCGGCCGGACCCGGGTGCGGCCGATCCTGATGACGGCCATCGCCACGATCCTGGCGCTGATCCCGCTGGCCCTCGGGCTCAACCAGGGCGAGATCATCGCCTCCGAGCTGGCGACGGTCGTGATCGGCGGGCTATTCAGCTCGACGCTCCTGACGCTGATCGTGATCCCGGTCGTCTACGCGCTGGTCGAGGGCGGCAAGGATTTCGTTCCGGCGCCGGTTCGGATCACGGAACCCCGATGAGAGCCCCGTACCGGAGATGGAGGTCGAACCGCTGGGCGGCGCCTGAGGGCGCCTTGCCCGCGTCGGCAGGGTGTCGGCTCGCTCAGTCGAACGGTTCACTCCCCGCGAGGACCGCGCCGGCGGCCGGCGGCCACGGCAGGCCATTTTCTACGTCGATCGGAATTGCAGAGAACGCACCGGCCGGCAGCGGCCGGCCGAGCAGGAACCCCTGCCCGAGCTCGACCCCGAGGTCGCGTAACGCCGCGAGCTCGCCGTGCGTCTCGATGCCCTCGGCGATCAGCACGCAACCGGTGTCCCGGGCGAACGCTGCCATGCTCGCCACCATCGCGCGCTTTCCGGGGTCCGAGTCGATCGCCCGCACCAGTGCCAGGTCCAGCTTCACGAAGTGGGGTTGCAACTCCAGGATGTGCCGCAATCCCGCGAAGCCGGCACCGGCGTCGTCCACGGCGATCCGGACGAGCCTGCGCAACGATCCGAGCGCGTCCACCAGCCCCGAGTAGTCCTCGATCGCGGCGTGCTCGGTGATCTCGATCACGACGTCCCGGTTCGCTTCGCCGACCAGGGAACGGAGCGGATCGAGCGCGGTGGCCATGGCCGGCGAGACGTTGAGGCTGAGCCACCGACCGGCAGGGAGGTGCCGCGACTCGTCGAGGGACGCACGGAGTGTCGCCGTCTCGAGCGGGATCGCCATGCCGGCTGATGCGGCATCGAGGAATTCCAGGTCCGGCCTGGACGCGTGGTGGAAGCGCGTCAGCCCTTCGAACCCGACCTGCCGTCCGTTCGCGAGGTCAAGGACCGGCTGGAAGACGGGGTGGAATCGGCCCCCGTCGATCGTCTGCTGGATGGACTCGCGGACGCGGGTCGCGCGATCACGTTCGGCGAGCGAGGGCCCCAACAGGGCCGCTGCGACGACCGCGAACTCGCGGACCGTGGCGAGGCGCGCTTCGAAACCAGCCGCCACGGCCTCCGACCGTGTGCCCAGCCCCAGTGATCCGATGCGGCGGTCGTTCCAGCGCAGGCCGGCATTGACCATCCCGCGGAGTCCGCCTGCATGGAGTTCCTGGAAGTACGGGTCGCTCGACATCGCGTCGAACAGCTGAACCCATGGTCCCGACCAGGCTCGTTCGAGGATCACCGCTCCGCGCGCGACGGGCAGCGGATTGCCAACGACGCCCAGTTCGATGCCCTCTTCGGCCAGCGCGACCACGTCCCCAACGGGAGTGAACGTGCTGACGATCGCCACGTCGATCCCATCGAGTCGCAGCGCCTCGCGGCAGATGGCGCGCGCGGTCGCCTCGGGCGTCGGCCCGGTGTCGAGGCGAGACAGCGCGAAGATGGTGTCGGAGCGCTCGCGGACCTCGTCCGCCAGCCGCCGTGCCGCGCGCTGCTCGTCGGCACGTGCTCGGCGCTCGCTTCGCAACAGAAACGCCTGGCGGGCGACCGCGAGCAGGATGACCGCGCCGGTGCCCATCGCGACCCACGGGAACCTGGTCTCGCCGACCGCGACGAACGCGACAGCGAGGACGATGGCGCCGATCGGCAGGATATCGGCGGCCACGGTGGCCCATCGAGCGTAGGTCGGGTTGTCGCTCGGGCGCTCGTCCCACGTCACGCACCCGTAGGCGACGGCAATCGCGCCGAACGAGAAGATGAACCCGGCGGGCGTGGCTCCGGAGACGGCATGCTCGGTTTCCATCCCCAGCCAGATGATCCAGGCGAGGGCGATAGCAAAGAGGCCGGCGACCGCGGCCCACGCGCCTTCCAGCGCCGGCCGGATGCGTTTCGCGAAGAGGGCGATCACGCCGGCCGCCGAGCCTGCGATCACGGCGGCACCCGCGAACAGCCCGAGGAGCTCGGTCTGTGTCCGTGTTGCGCGATCCTCACCGAGCCAGACGGCGAGGACCAGCGTCGCTGCTCCCGCGAACAGGATGGCGGCGTCGAGGCCGACAGCGATGAGCGCGGAGCGGTCCAGGCCCCCGAACAGCGCCGGCACGACGACGGCGAGCCCGATGGCGCCTCCGACGATGAACGTTGCATCGGCGATCGGCGAGGCGCTGGTCGAGCCACCCGGCTCCAGGTTCCAGGCGATGATCCCGATCATCGTGACCGCGAACGCGAGCGCCACACCACCCCGGAGGCGTCGCTGGCTGCGGGTGCCCGATCGGGCAGCGAGTGCCAGCGCAACGGTCGCAACCGAAATCACGACAAGCTGTTGCAGGGAGTCGAGGACGAAGGCTGTCTCGCTGGTCAGGGGATACAGCCTGAACAGGGCAATCCCGACGGCGACGGCGACGACGATGGCTGCGGCCAACAGCGCGACGAGCGGCCGCGGATGCCGCGCCAACCGGTCGAGCATGATCATTTCGGCGGAGTACTTCAGTTTCGAATTGGTCAAACGGTCCCCCGGGATCGATACCGTGACCGGCCGTGGCATCGCGACCCCTGGTAATGGCACGCCGCGCCGCGGGCGAGCGCAACGGGCGCCGGACGACGCCATCGAATTGCCGAGTCCACCGGTGGCCTCCCCCACACGACCGCGATCCTTGGACTGGGGCGCGCTGGATCGCGTGTGCGGCGAAGCGTGCGTGCAGACGCGCATACTCCGGACGTGCCGAAAGGCCCCCCCGGGGGTAGTACTTTCGTACGGGGTCAGCCGATCGCGAGGATGCCGCAGCAACCGCGGGGACCCCGCGCCGGCGCCGAATGCCGTCGGCCGGCGAGTCACTCCGGCCGCAAATCGCCGTAACCGGGTTGCAAGGGTCAGGCGACGACGCTTGCGGCTGATGCGCAACTCTCGCACCTATGCTCGACTCGTCCCGGAGGCATCGACCGTGCAATGCCCGCGAACGCAGTCCGCAAACTCGTGAGCCAGGTATTCGCCCGGCGATGGGCCGTGCCCGCCCTCTTCGGCGCGGCGATGGTCCTGCGGCTCGCGGCGGCGCTGGTGCTGTTCCCCGGCCAGGGCCTCATCGGCGACATGACGCTCTTCGACAAGTGGGCGGAGACGCTCGCGCAGGTGGGGCCCGGCGGCTTCTACGCCGCCTCCGCGAGCGCGAACTACCCGCCCGGCTACATGTACGTGCTCTGGCTTGTCGGGAGCATTGCCGGACCGCTGGCCCAGTTGTTCGGCGACACGCAGGCGCACATGACCCTTGTGCTCCTCAAGATCCCGGCCATCACCGCGGACCTTGCCGTCGGCTACCTGCTCTATCGGGCGGGCCGACGCTGGTTCGGCGAACGGATCGGGATCGTCGCCGCGGCGCTCTACCTGTTCGTGCCGGTGACCTGGTACGACTCGGCCCTCTGGGGCCAGGTCGACGCGGTCGGTGCGCTCATCATGCTCGCCGCGGTGGTCCTGCTCGCCGAGGGCTGGAGTGAGGGAGCGGCGGTCCTGGCTGCGATCGGCCTGCTCGTCAAGCCGCAGGATGCCATCCTGCTCGTCATCGTCGTGCCGGTCCTCCTGCGACGGCACCTGCTCCGCGTCGGCTCAGGCCCTGTCCCGGTCCTCGGAACGCGGCTCGCATCGCTGAACCGCTCGCTCGGCGGCGTGCTCCATGAACAGGGCCCGATCCGGCTCGCAACGTCGCTGTGTTGCGGCGTCATCGCCTTCGTCGTCCCGATGATCCCCTTCGACATCGCCCGCTGGGCGCCCCAGAGCCTCGCCGACGTGCCGGTCATCGGGCAGATCGCCGGGTACGTGGGCCTCTTCCAATCGGACAGCGCGCAGTACAGCGATCTCACCGCAAACGCGTTCAACGCCTGGGCGCTCGTCGGCTCCAGGTCGCTCCTGTCGACCGCGTCGAGCGGCGGTACCTGGACCCACGATTCCGTGGTCCTGTTCGGCGGCCTGACGGCGTTCACGGTGGGCGCCGCGCTGCTCATCGGCGTGGCCATGCTCGTTGCGTGTGGCCTGCTGCTCCGCGACGACCGGCTCGCGATCCTGCTGGGCTTCACGGTGATCGCCTTCGCGTTCTATGCGGTGCCGACGCGCGTGCACGAGCGCTACCTGCTGCCGGCATTCGCACCGGCAGCCCTGCTCCTCGCGGGCTCCGCGGCCACCTGCATCGCGTACCTCGGCGTCGGCGTGCTCAACGCCGTCAACCTGCACGCAGTGCTTGCGGGCACCGGGCTCACGGGAGGGCTCGCCGGCGGAGGACCGGGCGGCGGAGGCGGACCCGGAGGAGGAGCGCCGGGCTTCGGGGGCGGAGGGCCGGACCCGTCGGGGTTCGGCAGGGCTGCGAATGCGATCCAGCTGCCGTTCGGTGAGCTGGCCCGCAGCGAGCTCGTGGTGATGCTCGTGGCGATGGGACAGACACTCGCGTTCGTGGCACTCCTGGTGGCATGGCTCGCAGTCGTGACCTGGCCGCGCGTTCCGGCGGGACGTCGAAGGCTGAATCCGGCATAGCGGTCGGAAGGCCGGCCACGCCGAACCCGGACGACGCCGCGGAGCGCGACCGGCGGCCGTTCCATGTCAAGCGGCGCGTCAGGTCAATCGGCGGTCATCGTCGGGCCGTTTGGCGGTGCACCCGGGCGGCGCCCAGCCGGTACCGTGAGCCGGACCGTCGACGAGCGCGATCACGCCGGTAGGAGGCACTGTTGCCGGAGGGGGCCACATGACGCACCGAACCGGGGACGCGCCGGCGCGCGGAATCGCCTGGCGGAGGGACGGAGTGCGGGACAGGTTGACGGAAGCGGCTCCCGTCGTTCTGGTCGCACTTGGTGTCGTCGTTCTGCTGCTGCTCGTGTCAGGCGCCTACGGGTTCCATCGAGACGAGCTGTACTTCATTCTGGCCGGTCAGCATCCCGCGCTGGGCTACGTTGATCAGCCGCCGCTGACCCCGCTTCTTTCGGCCTGGGCGGTCTCGCTCCTGGGCCTGACGCCGACGGCCGTCCGAATCCTGCCTGCCATCGGGATCGGCGTATCGATCGTCCTGGTGGGGCTGACCGCGCGGGAGTTCGGTGGATCGCGACGCGCCATGGCGCTCGCGGCGGTCTGCATCAGCTGCACCGCGTTCCTGGGCGCCGGGCACCTCGACGAGACGACGACCTTCGACCTCGTCGCCTGGACGACGATCCTGTGGCTGGTCGCCGGCCTCCTGCGGGGCGCCGACCCGCGGCGCTGGCTCGCCGTCGGCATCGTGGCCGGCATCGGGCTCGAGAACAAGGATCTCATCCTCTTTCTCGGCGCGGCCCTCGTGGTCGGGCTCCTCGTCGCCCGACGCTGGGACGTCTTCCGCTCTCCGTGGCCATGGGCCGCCGTCGGGTTGGCGGTGCTCATCTGGCTCCCGAACCTCGCCTGGCAGGCGAGCAACGGGTGGCCGCAGATCACGATGGCCGGCCGCATCTCGGGTGGATCCGGGATGGAGAATCGCGTCGAACTGCTGCCGTTCCAGCTGCTCCTCGGCGGAGCATTCCTGGCGCCGGTCCTCGTGGCGGGGCTCCTGTGGTTCGCCAGGTCGGAGGAGGGGCGTCCATGGCGCGCGTTCGCCTGGGCATACGTCGTGCTGCTCGTCCTGCTCTTCGCGAGCGGCGGCAAGGGCTACTACGCAGCAGGGTTCTTCGGACCGTTGATCGCAGCCGGCGCGGTACGCCTCGACGGCTGGCTCGACCGCGGCCGCAGTGGCCTTCGCTGGACCGCGTTCGGGCTCGCGGCCGTTGCCTCCGGCCTGCTCGTGATCGTCGTGATGCTGCCGGTGATCCCGGCGGCGTCGCTCGGCTCCACGTTCGTCCCGACGCTGTACAAGGAGTCCGCCGAGCAGATCGGCTGGCAGCAATTGGCGGGCACCGTGGAAGGGGTGGTGGCCTCGCTCCCCCTGGTGGATCGGCGGAACGCGGTGATCGTGACCGCGAACTACGGTGAGGCCGGCGCGTTGTCGCTGCTCGGGCATGACCTGCCACCCGTGTACTCGGGGCACAACTCCCTCGCGGCCCTGGGGCCCCCACCCGAACGACCGGGTCCGGTCCTCCTCGTCGGGTACTGGGGTCGGGCGAGTTGGGCGCCCTATTTCGGCGGGTGCACCGAGGCGGCCGTCTTCGACAACGGGCTCCGGCTCGACAACGAGGAGCAGGGATCGGGCGTGCTGGTGTGCACGACGCGGTCCATGCCGTGGGCGCAGTCCTGGCCGAGCCTCACGCACATCAACTGAAGACCGCAACGGCAGGCCCGACCGGGACGGGCGGTCGACCAGGGCGTCCGTGCACCGGTGTCGCCCGGCTGTCGCCCCGCGGGCGATCCGGCTCGGAGCGCTCGCCGCCGAGCCTCCGGGCGGCCGCGGCCGGCCCTGCGCCACGATCGATCGGGCCGCCCCGCCCGCGAGATCGCCGACGCGCGCAACATCGGCACGTCCGGTTTCGTCGCAAGGGACGTCGTGAGGTCCGGGCCGCCAACCGGGCGAGTGGGTATGCTGGCCTCAACACCCCGGTCCGAGGAGAAACCATCCGTGACCATCCGCTCACTCCTGATCACCGTCACAGCGCTGGCCGTCGTCGCCGCGTCCTGCAGCAGCACAAGCGTGACGCCGAGTCCATCCGTCTCCGGCCCACCGTCGTCGGGCGCCGTCGCGCCGGGCGACACCACGGGCCCGACGACCGGGACTCCAACCGCGACCAGCAACGCAACCGTCTCGAACACGCCGGTGCCGACCGTCGATGAGACGTTCTGCGGCACCATCGCCAACCTCGAGACGGCGCTGTCCACGTTCCAGGCGACCAAGGTCAAGCCGGCCAACAGGGCCCAAATGAAGGCACAGGCGACCGCCCTTGTGACGACGTTCGCGGCAATCCAGGCGGCCGCCCCGGCCGCGCTCGCCACCAGGGTCAACGCGCTGAAGACGGCCGCGAACGGCCTGTTGTCCGCCGCGGAGGACTACGCCACGACAAGCAAACCCGCCACGGCGGCGGCGCGGATCAAAAAGGCTGTGCAAAGCCTCAAGACGGCGATCACCAATCTCCGCACTGCGGCCAGCTGCGCGCCGTAACCGAGGAAGCGGCGCAACCGCGGGCGGCAGCGGCAGCGGCGGAGCGGCGAGCGTCCGCGGCAGCGGCACCTGCGCGCCGTAACCGAGGTCGCGCCATACCCGACGACCTGTTATGAAGGCCCGCCGTGGCTGCGGTCGCGGCGGCTCGCAACGCGCCGACAGCCCGTCAGTCGAGCGCTGCCAGCAACTCCGGACCGTGCTCACGCAGCCAGCGACGTGCGGCGTCCGCCTCAGGCGCGTGTCGCCGCACCACCGCCCAGAATGCCGCCGAATGCCCCGGAACGCGCAGGTGTGCCAGTTCGTGGACGACCACGTAATCGAGGATCCACGGTGGCGCCAGGACCAGGCGCCAGTTCAGCGAGAGTCGCCCGTTGCGCGATGCGCTCCCCCACCGCGATCGCTGATCGCGGATCGAGAGACCGCGCGCGGAGACGGCCAGCGGTGCGGAGAGTGCAGCAACCCGGGCCGAGAGCACGCGCCTCGCCTCGCGCCGCAGCCAGGCCTCGAGGAGTTGGGCCGCGGAATGGCCATCACTCCCCAGCATGACGAGGAGCAGATGGGGTCCGACGGGCTCTGTTGGTTCCGCGGGCGCGGTGGGTCCGGTGGATCCCGCGGGCCCGGCGGGCGGCCGATGCTCGACGCGCCCGCGCGCTGGCCGGTCGTCGGTCCCCGCTTCGACCACGACGAGATGTGGTAGGCCGTCGATCGTGAGCCAACGCCCAGCCCCGAGTGGGGGCCGCGCGGCCAGCAGCGCACTCCGCTCCCGGATCTTCGCGACGTGCCGGTTCACCCAGTCGGCGTGGTGCGCCACCAGCTGTGGGGCCAGCGCCGCTGGGGCGCGTTGCGGCAGCACGACAACGGTCTCGCCGTTCGGCGTCACGGTGATCCGTGCGCGCCGCGCGCGCTTCGAGCGACGAACGGTGTACGCGGGCACAGCCGAGCCGGGATCAGAGGCCGTGCGCATCGGCCTGCCTCGAGACGCCGGGCCCGTGCCGGCTCAACGGAGCGCCGAGTGCCGCGGCCGCCTGATCAAGCCGCCGATCCTGCTCCAGAAGCAGGTTCTGCGCCGTCGCGATGTCGACCGCCTGGAAGCGGACGCTGTCGGCCGGCCGCAGCTGGCCGAGAATCGGTCGGTCGACCGAGATCACGACGCCGACGACGGGGTACCCGCCCACGGTCGGGCCGTCGGCCAGCAGCACGATGGGCGCCCCGCCGGGCGGCGCCTGCACCGATCCCCAGGTCATCCCGGTCGACACGAGCCCGGGCGTACCGGCCGGAATCGGCGCCGGCCCCAGCAGCCGTACGCCCATGCGATCACACCTGGGCGAGACTTCCCACACCGTCTCCAGCAGGGACCTGAGAGCGTCGATGCCGGACCGGGCCGCGTGAGGGCCCGCGACCAGGCGCAGTGTGCGAACGGCTGACTCCGCCGGAGTGGCGGTCGCCGTCCCGACCCCGGACGATGGGCCGGGGCCCGGCCATCGGCGGATGGGCTCGGCCGCGGCGGCCTTTGCGGTCTCCCACCTGCGCAGCGGGACAAGCCTGTCACCGGCTCGAAGCGGCCGCCCGTCGATCCCACCGAACCCGCCGACCAGACAGGTCGACGCCGAGCCGAGCACATGCGGCACGTCGATACCACCGGTGAGTGAGAGATACCCCCTCGCACCGTCCCGGGCCGCACTGAACGCCAGCGTCGAGCCGGCCTGCAATTGCAGGCTCGAGCCGGGACGCAGGCGCAGTCCAAGCTCCGGTACGACTGCGCCGAAGTCGGCGCCGGCGAGTGCCACCGTGCAATCCTCCAGCACGACGAGTTCCGGACCAAGCAGGGAGCATTCGAGCGCCGGAGCCTCCCACGGGTTGCCGAGCAACAGGTTGGCCGCCGCGAGCGCCAGCGGGTCACAGGCGCCCGACCGTGGCACGCCGAGGGGAGCGGCGTCGGGACGGCCGCTGTCCTGGACGGTGGTGAGCAGGCCGGGCGTGATGACCTCCAGCATGTGCCCGCTCACCCGGGGAGTGGCACGAATCGGACGCGAGTCCCGGGCAGCAGCAGGGCCGGCTGGACGCGATCCGGATCCCAGGGACGGACATCGGTGATGCCGATCAACTGCCAGCCGCCGGGCGTCTCCAGTGGATAGACGGCGGTCTGCCGTCCGGCGATCGCCACGCTGCCGGCCGGCACCCGTGTCCTTGGCTCCGCTCGCCGTGGGACGTCCAGCTCCGCCGGCAGGGTGCCAAGGTAGGCGAACCCCGGCACGAAACCGAGCAGGAAGACTCGATAGGTCACGGACGCGTGCAGTTCCACGACCCGGCGGTCGTCCAGGCCGGTTTGGGCCGCGACCAGACCGAGGTCCGGCCCGCCCTCGCCCCCGTACCGGACCGGGATCTCGATCGGAGTCACGTCCTCGTCGTCGGCGGTGTCCGCGTTCTGCGCCCGGCCGGCGAGCGCTGCCAGCCGGTCTGCGGCCCCCGCGGCGTCCGTGCGCCGGACGTCGTACGGCACGAGGAGCGACGCATAGCCGGGGACCGGGGAGCCCCACGGACCGCCTCCGGATTCGCGGTCGGCGCGAACCGCGGCTGCGAGAGCGTGGGCTCGCCGGTTGAGCGCCTCGTCGACGTCCTCGCCGAATGCAACGAGCAGGGCCTGGTCGCCGAACGGGACGATGCTCGGAAGCGGTGTCTCGGTCACGGGGCGGGGAGCGGCCGGCGCTCGATGCCGGCTTCCTCCAGCGCGGCCAGCGGCCGCAGCTCGATGCCGGCGCCCTCCAACACGTCTCGGACGGCTCGGGCGAACGCGGGGGCGTTCGGAGTGTCGCCGTGCAGGCAGATCGTGTCGGCTCCTACGTCGATCAACGAGCCGCTGTGGGCGCGGACCACCCCGAGGCGCGCGATGGCCAGCGCCTGCTCGGCGGCTCGGGTCGGATCGTGGTGGACGGCGCCCGGGAGTCGTCTGGGGCGAAGCGTGCCGTCGGCCTCGTAGGCGCGATCGGCGAAGGCCTCTGCCGCCACGCGGAGGCCTGCCGCGCGCCCGGCGTCGAGCAGCGCGGACCTCGCCAGGCCGACCAGCACGAGCGCGGGCGAGAACCGGCGCACGGCCCGTGCCACGACCTCGGCAAGTGCCGGGTCGGTCGCCGCGCGGTTGTAGAGCGCGCCGTGCGGTTTGACGTGGACCATCGGGACGCCGGCTGCACGGGTGAACGCTGCGAGCGCGCCGAGTTGCGCAAGGATCGAAGCCTCGAGCTCGTCCTCGGTCATGCCGAGGTCTCGCCGGCCGAACCCGTCGCGATCGGGGTAGCCGGGATGTGCGCCGATCGAGACACCGAGCCTGGCGGCCAGCGCGACGGTCCGCGACATGACGAGCGGGTCGCCGGCGTGGGCACCGCACGCGACGTTGGCAGAGGTGACGAGCGGCAGCAGGGCCTCGTCATTGCCCATGACCCAGGGCCCGTAGCTCTCCCCGACGTCGGCGTTCAGGTCGATGTGCACGGACGCATCGTACCGGGCGAGGGCAGCGCGTTGGGGAAAGGGTGGTGGCGCCATTCGCTGTCGAAAGGCCGCTCGGCGGGGAGAGGCCGCTCGGCGGGGAGAGGCCGCTCGGCGGGGAGAGGCCGCTCGGCGGGGAGAGGCCGCTCGGCGGGGAGAGGCCGCTCGGCGGGGAGAGGCCGCTCGGCGGGGAGAGGCCGCTCGGCGGGGAGAGGCCGCTCGGCGGGGAGAGGCCGCTCGGCGGGGAGAGGCCGCTCGGCGGGGAGTGCGGCCCGCTTCCTGCCCAATCGGCCCACCCACCGGGCCAACCTGCGGTACGATGCGGGTCCTGGGGCGATAGCTCAGCTGGGAGAGCATCTGCATGGCATGCAGAAGGTCCGGGGTTCGAGCCCCCGTCGCTCCACCAAATCGAATGTACCGCGAACCCCCGCCGCGACCGGCGGGGGTTCCCGATTCTGGCGGCGTCATCGGCCGCGCCACCGTGCCCGTACCACGCCCTCTGCGCCGACACCGCGATTTCGGTGAGAATGCACGCATGACCGCCCATACGCCCGAACGCAGCCGAATCGACCGATACGACCCAGTCGCCATCGAGCCCGCATGGCAGGCTCGCTGGGAGGAACTCGGCCTACATCGGACCGACCTGCACGACACGTCGCGGCCCAGGTACTACCTGCTGACGATGTACGACTACCCCTCGGGCGACCTGCACATCGGGCACTGGTACGTCAAGACTCCGACCGACGCCATCAGCCGCTACCGGCGCATGAACGGCTGGAACGTCTTCTTCCCGGTTGGCTTCGACGCGTTCGGGCTGCCGGCGGAGAACGCGGCCATCAAGGGCGGCACGCAGCCGCGCGAGTGGACCATGGCCAACATCGCCAAGATGCGGCGTCAGCTGCGCTCCATGGGCGCGACGTTCGACTGGTCCAGCGAGGTCGTGACCTGCGAGCCCGACTACTACCGCTGGAACCAGTGGTTCTTCCTCAGGTTCCTGGAAAAGGGGCTCGCTTATCGCGCCATGGCCCCCGTCGACTGGTGCCCGAAGGACCAGGTCGTGCTGGCGCGCGAGCAGGTCGAGGGCGTGAACCGGGTCTGCTGGCGCTGCGGCACGCCCGTCATCAAGCGCGACCTGGAGCAGTGGTTCTTCAGGATCACGAAGTACGCGGACGAACTGCTGGATCATTCCACCATCGAATGGCCCGAGCCTGTGCGCGCCATGCAGACCAACTGGATCGGGCGATCCGAGGGCGCCGAGGTAGTCTTCACGACCGCCCCGTCGGACCATCACGCCGGCGGCGAGGAGTTGCGCGTCTTCACGACCCGCCCGGACACGCTGTTCGGTGCCACGTTCATGGTCCTGGCGCCAGAACACACACTGGTGGAACGGCTGACCGCGCCCGATCGGAAGACCGTGGTCGACGCCTACATCTACCAGTCGCGTCGCGAGTCGGAGATCGAGCGCCTGTCGACCAACCGCGAGAAGACGGGCGTGTCGCTGGGTTCCGACGCGATCAACCCGGTCAACGGCGAGCGCATCCCGATCTTCATCGCCGACTACGTGCTGTCCGGCTACGGCACCGGCGCGATCATGGCCGTGCCCGCGCACGACGAGCGCGACTTCGCGTTCGCAAGGCAGTTCGGGCTGGAGATCCGTCGGGTGGTCGCCGCACCGGGAACCGCCGACGACGCCGAGCTGTCCGAGGCCTACGTCGCGCACACGCCCGACGAGCGGCTCGTCAACTCGGGCCGCTACTCGGGCATGCCGGCGCCGGAGGGCGCCCGCGCCATCACGGCCGACCTCGAGTCGCGGGGCCTGGGCCACGCAACCGTCACCTACCGCCTGCGTGACTGGTTGATCAGCCGGCAGCGGCCGTGGGGCACGCCGATTCCCGTCGTCTACTGCGAGCGCGACGGCATCGTCCCCGTTCCCGACGACCAGCTGCCGGTGCTGCTGCCCGACCACTTCGACTATCGGGCCGAGGGCGGCAACCCGCTGCTGCGCGACCACGCGTTCCTGGACACGACATGCGCGAAGTGCGGCGGTCCCGCACGCCGCGAGACGGACACGATGGACACGTTCGTCGACAGCTCGTGGTACTGGTGGCGCTACCTGACGCCGCGCGGCGAGTCGGCCGGGATCGACACTGCGCTCGAATTCGACCTGGTGCCCCGTCGACCAGTACACGGGCGGCGCCGAACACGCGGTCATGCACCTGCTCTACAGCCGGTTCTTCGCCAAGGCGCTGGCCGAACTGGGGACCGTGCACGAGCGAGAGCCGTTCCTGCGGCTGTTCAACCAGGGCCAGATCCTCGGCGCCGACGGCGAGCGCATGAGCAAGAGTCGCGGCAACGTCCAGGACCCGGACGAACTGGTGGCCCGCTACGGCGCGGACACCGTCCGGCTGTTCCTGATGTTCATGGGCCCGTGGGACCAGGGCGGTCCGTGGAGCCCGTCCGGGATCGAGGGCGTCCACCGGTTCCTGCGGCGGGTCTGGACCGTCACGCTCGACCCGACCGGCCACGAGGCCGGTGAACTGGAAGGCAGGCTGCCGGAAGGCCAGGATGCGTCGGCCGCCGAGCGCTTCCTGCGCGTGGCGGCGCACCGGACGCTCAAGCAGGTCACCGAGGAGCACGAGGGCTTCCGCTGGAACACGATGGTGGCCCACCTGATGGAGCTGACCAACCTGCTGATGCGCTACCGCGGGACGGAGATCGCGGGCGGCGCGGCCTGGGACGAGACGATCCGGCTGCTGCTGCTGATGCTGGCCCCGATCGCGCCGCACATCGCGGAGGAGCTGTGGAGCCGGCGGCTGGCCGAGGCCGGCGCAGAATGGCGCTCGATCCACGTCGAGCGCTGGCCGGGCTTCGACGCCGACCTGGTAGCAGTGGAGGAGATCGAGATGCCGGTCCAGGTCAACGGCCGGCTGCGCGACCTGGTGCCGATGGCCACGGGGCTCTCAGAGCCCGAGATCGAGGCCATCATCATGGCGCGCCCGAAGATCCAGGGAAACCTGGAGGGCAGGAAGGTCACCCGCGTCATCCACGTGCGAGGTCGCCTCGTCAACATCGTCGCGAGGTAGGGCAATCCGGCGCGGCCCGCGTACGTCCCGGGGAAGCACATGTCAACCACGCGGGATATGCGCGTGGGATATGCGCTCACCGGCCGACCGCGCTCACCGGCCGACCGCGCTCGCTTTGCCTCAAAACGGACGAATCTGTCCGCCGAGTTGGGTCCCGCCGACCCGTGCGAGCCGGCTGCGGCGCCATCTTGCGTCAGAACGGCACCTTGCGGCCGATTTGATGCAGAACAGCGCTAACGCGGCGCTGGAAGCACCTCCGGGTAGGACGGAAGCGTCCGATTTGAGACAAAGTCCCCCGCGGGGTGGTTCGCGGAGCTGGTCGATCCGCGCCTGTTGCTGTGCCACTTTTCCCAGGGACCGACGGCGTTCCCTGCCGCGACTGAACCGCAGGCTCGAGCGTGCTCGGGACTGCCAGACAGCCGACGAGATAGCCACGCCGCGCCACACACGATCCCGAAGCGCACAGCCCGCCCGTCAGCCTTAACGGTATGGATGCTGATGCATACCATTCCGGTATGAAGGCAACGGTCGGCGAACGCGGGCAGGTCACCATCCCCAAAGCACTCCGGGAGAGCCTGGGGATCAGTGCCGGCCAGCAGCTCGACTTCCACGAAGAGAACGGCCGTCTCATCGCCACCAAGGGCGTGTCCGAGCACGATCCTGCGGCTGCCGCGTACGGCATCCTGCGGCTTCAGGCCACGGTCGATGCGCTCGTCGACGAGATGCGCGGACCAGCCGATCTGCCGCCGGAGACGTGATCACCGCGGTCGACACGAACGTGTTGCTCGACGTGCTCGGCGGCGCGGAGCCGCACGGCCGAGCCTCGCTCGAAGCGCTGCGGCGCTGTCTCGCCGAGGGCGCCATCGTTGCCTGCGAGATCGTGTGGGCGGAGACAACTGCGTGGTTCGAGGAGGAGGATGGCATGGCGGCCCTCGGCCAGCTCGGCGTGCGCTTCGTTCCGACGACTGCCGAGTCAGCCGCCGCGGCCGGCGCCGCATGGCGCACCTATCGAGCCGCAGGTGGTCCGCGCCAGCGCCTGGTGGCGGACTTCCTGGTTGGTGCCCATGCCCGCCACCAGGCCGATCGCCTGCTGACGCGCGACCGCGGGCTCTATCGGCGCTATTTCACGAACCTCGTCATCGTCGATCCGACCCGGACCTGAGGTCGGCCGCCAGGTCGCTGAACGCAACGTCGCCGGCCGCGGCCAGCTCTGCCGGAGGTTCGCCGGGGGATCCGACGACAGGAAGGCACGGGTGAGTGGCATGCGGAATTGAGACACCGAGTCGGACGATCTCCTGCGCGAATACGACCGGCGCATGCGGGCCAGCGCCGAGAACCACCGCGGGCTCAGGGACCTGACGGTGCCAACAGCCTCCAGGGAGAAGTTCGAGCCTGACGGAGCCGCGAAGCCCCTCTTTGGCTTCACGCTCGTGCAGTGGATCGATCCGGGGACAGACCTGTTCGCGCGCCTCCTGGATGTGCGCACGGACCTGGCGCAGTCCCTTGGCCGACCGTGGGTCGACGCCGAAGGGATGTCTCGCGATGGGATTGCCCGCAGGTTCGCCTTCCTGCCGCCGGAGACCTACCACCTCACGATCTACGACCTGGTTGTGGAGCCCGACTCCGCGACCAGGGAGGCCCTCCCGGGACTCGTCACGGATGTCGTGTTCCCGGAACTGGCGGCCGAGGCGATGGCGCCGCCGACGCTGTGGTCGCAGGGCGTGGTCATGATGGGGAGAGGCTCGCTTGCCGCCATGGTCCACCCATCGGATCGGCGGAGCCTCGAGCCGTATCTCGCCGGGCCAGTCGGCGACTGGACCATATTGTTGACCCTCAACCACCGCCAAGTGGGCGAGGCTGCTGCGGAATTGTTCCTCTCCGGTGATGACGGACCGGCCGTCATGCCGCGCTGGCGGCGTACTTCCGGAGCCGGGCCGACCCGGCCGGCGATGGGAGCTGGACGGGCGACTCCGCTCGCGGCCTGGGCGAGCGTGCATCCGGTCGAGGGCCGAACGGCCCGGCGCTCAGGATTCTATTGACCGGCGGCTCACCTGCGACGCCTCGAACGCGAGGCGGCGGGGTGAATCGTCAGGCGCCCGCGGCTGCCTCCAGGATCAGAACCCGACCACCTCCACCGGCCTGTGCCGGTCCGTTCTCGTGCCGTCGCCGAGCTGGCCCAGGTCGTTGTCGCCCCAGCACTTCACGCGCGCGGCGGTGGTCAGGGCGCAGGAGAAGTACGAACCCGCACCGATCTTCGCGATGCCGCTTGTGAGCCCGTAGACCTGCCTCGGCGAATGGCGCTGGGTGATGGTTCCGTCCCCGAGTTGCCCTTCGTCGTTGCCGCCCCAGCACTTCGCGGCGCCCGCAGATGTCACGGCGCAGGCGTGCGTGTTCCCGGCACCGACCCAGAGAGCGCCGCTCGTGATCCCCAGGACCTGCGTGGGCGAGTGCCGCTGCGCCGTCGTCCCGTCGCCGACCTGGCCGTAATAGTTGGCACCCCAGCACTTGACGGCGCGTCCCGCAGCCACCGCGCACATCACGCCGCCGGCGCTGATCATCTTGGTACCACTGGTGAGTCCCACGACCGAGACGGGCGCAAGGCGCGGGGTTACGGTGCCGTCGCCGACCTCGCCGGCGTAATTGGAGCCCCAGCATTTCGCTGCACCGGCAGTGGTGACGGCGCAGGTTTGGAGATAGCCGGCCGCGACCGAGCTGACGCCGCTCGAGAGACCCTTGACCTGGACGGCCGCCGTGCGCGAAGTCAGGGTTCCATCACCGAGCTGGCCGTTGTTGTTGCCGCCCCAGCACTTCAGCCCGCCCGCAGTCGTGACCGCGCAACTGTGCGCCAGGCCAGACGAGACCTGCGCGACCCCGCTCGTGAGCCCGCCGACCTGCTGTGGCGTGACGCGATCCGTCTTCGTGCCGTCGCCGAGCTGCCCGTGGTCGTTGGAACCCCAGCATTTCACGGCACCGCCGGTGGTCAGTGCACAGGCATGGAAGCCACCGGCAGAGATCTGCTTGACGCCGCTCGTGAGCCCGGTGACCTGGGTTGGCGAAGTGCGGGTCGTCCTGGTGCCGTCGCCCAGTTGGCCGTCGGAATTCGAGCCCCAGCATTTCACGGCGCCGACGCTGTTGAGCAGGCACGAGAAGTTGAAGCCGACAGCGAGCTGTCTCGCCACGCCGGCGGCCGCGACCGGGCTCGTCGTCAGAGCGGTGCCGCCAACAGCACCGGCCAATGCCAGGATGACAGCAAGACCCGCCAGCCGGACCCCGCCGGGTCGACGGCCGAGTGCTGCCCACCCGAGCGCCGGGCGCCCGGCCCGACCCGCCAACCGCAGGAAGGAAACAACGTGCATGCCGACCTCCTATGGGCTGAACCACCCCCGATCCACCGCGCGTGGGGTGGCGCTCGACTGCCCGAACGCAACTGTGGACCCGCCGCGGACGCGGGGGCATGTGCCGATCGGCCCTTTGCCTCCGGGCAGGGAGGTCCCACCCCGGCCGCGCCGATCAGCCGGAGGCAGTCATCGGGCCGGCGTCCGGACCCGGGACGGCCCCGGTTTCAGGGCAGGCCGCCGCATTGATCACACCCCCGGAGCGCTTGCGCTCGCGGTGTCGTGCCACCTTTGCCCGGTTGCCGCAGGTCGCCATGTCGCACCACTTGCGACGACCGGTGCGTGAGGTGTCGTTGAAGAGCCAGCGACATTCGTCGTTGGCACAGATGCGCAATCGCTCGGGGTGCCCCTGGCTCACCTCGCGCGCGATGCTCTCGGTGAGGCGGGCCAGCGCTCCCTCGATCGGATCACCCTCGTGCCGGTGGTCGAGCGAGACGCCGTCCGGCGCCTGCACCAGGTAGTAGGTATACGGGGTCGTCAGCGCCCGGTTCACCTCGTCGAGGTGATGCTGCGCCGGCGGACGATGGGCCACGGAGGCCTCGGCCAGTTCGCGCATGGCCGCCCGGACCCGCCGGATGCGGTCGAGCCCTCGCTGGCCGGCACGCGGATTGGCCCCAAAGAGGGTGAGTTCGGCCTCGAGTGCCTCGACGTGCAACAACTGGTGCTCCCGAAGCCAGTGGAGCGCTGTCACAGGCGAGTCGAAGTGATCGACCGGTTGCCCGCGAACGTGCTCCAGCGTGTTCACGAAGTCGAGGCCCGTCTCGAGCGTGACCTGGTGCCCGTGGGGCAGGTACTCGGCGTGGCGGCGGGCGTCCTCGGCGCCCGGTTCGGGAGGCATGCTCATTTCGGTAACCCTTCCTGCACGCTTGACAGGTTACTCCTTTCCTAGTAGGATGCACGCATCGGTAACCGGTCAGACGCACGAAAGTAGTTACCAAAGGAGACCATGACGTGGTCGTACTGATTCTCCTGGCAGTTGCCGCGGTCCTCGGTGCACTTGCGGCGGCCTACGGCGCGGACTCGCGTTCGGAGGTCGAGGACACCCACACGACCCATGGCGTCCTGAGGTGGATCTGATGTGGCAGTTCCACGCCATCCGGGCCCGTGAACTGATGACGGATCGCCGCGATGCGGCGCAGGAATACCGACGCGCTGCGCATCGTGGTCCCGAGAGCAGGAGCACCGCACAGGTGAAGGTCGGCGGTCGCCGGTCCCGCATCTTCCACCAATTCCACGTCGACTGATCTCCACGCCGAAGCCACGGGTTTCGGCCGATACTGCTCAGTCCCTCTCGAGGCCCGCGATCTCTCCCGCGGGCCTCGTTCCCTGTCCGCGGACGTTCAATTCGCGTGCGGACACCCAGCGCCCGGCCCCGCGCAGGCATCGCGGCAGGATAGCGGAGCCCCGGCGCGGGCCGATGATCGCCAGGCCGTCAAGCCCGGCCCCGGCGCGAGAGACACGCCGACGACCTTCCCGGCCGCTGCGCGATCGGCGGTGAGGTGGTTCGGCTCTCGGGCTCGAGGGCGTTGAGTAGACTGCCTCCCATGAACCAGATCAGGATCGGCGCGCTCTGCTGGAACCAGTGCACTGAATGGGATCCGTTCCTCGGGGCCGGACTGCGGGCGGCGTGCCTCGGTTACGACAGCCTCCGGACCTGGGACCAGTGACCAGTCGAGCGCATTCATCTCGCTGGCTATCTGTCGTCGGGCTCGGGATCTCTCTCGGCGTCGCGACGGCGTGGTTCGACGCCCGGGCCGGTGGGCTGGAGCAGGACGGGCTGTGGCGGGCGGCGAGCATGGTCCTCAACTCGGGCTCAGTCTGGGCGGCCCTCGCCGTGGTGAGCGGGTGGCTGATCGGCCGGCCATTCGCGGGTGCTGTTGCGGGCACCGCCGCCCTCGTCGCCGCAGTCGCCGGGTACTACGCGTTCGGGGTGCTTGCCGGCGACCGCACGTACGTGGGTTTCGCGGGGGTCAGTGGCGCCGTCCGGGTGTGGGCGCTGCTCGCCGTCGTCGTGGGACCCATCCTCGGACTCGCCGGGGCTCTTGTCCGTCGGCCGGGCGTGGTCGGGCTCGTTGCGTTGCTCGTCGTGCCGATCGGGATCGTCGTCGAGATGCTCGGCCTTCGCCGGCTCACCGGTGAGACGTTCGCCGTGGACCCCGCGCTCGCATGGGCCCAGGCCGTGATGGTCGCCGCCGCGGTTCTCGGCGCAGGCTCGGCCCTGGTCGTCCGCCTCCGGCAACCGACGTCGCGAGTCAGCCTCGGCACCACAGGCACCAGGAGAGACAGATGAGCACCGTGAAGATCGGCGCCCTGTGCTGGAACCAGTACACCGAGTGGGACGCGTTCCTGGAAGCCCAGCTCCGAGCGGAACAGCTGGGCTACGACTCGCTCTGGACCTGGGACCACCTCTACCCCATCGTCGGGTCACATGCCGGCCCGATCCTCGAGGCGTACACGGCGATGGCCGCGGTGGCCGGCGCGACCCGCCGATCCACGATCGGCCTGATGGTCGGGGCGAACACGTTCCGTAACCCGGCGCTTGTCGCGAAGATGATCACGACGATCGACCATATCAGCGGCGGGCGCGCGGTCCTCGGGATCGGCGCAGCGTGGTTCGAGACGGAGCACAGGGCGTACGGGATCGAGTTCGGCGAGAGCCCGGGCGAGCGGCTCCGCTGGCTCGCCGAGGCGCTGCCGATCATGCGCGGCATGCTGCGCGGCGAGGAACCCACGGCGGCGGGTCGCTACTACCACGCGCAATCGGTTCGCAACGATCCGGCGCCACTCCAGCATCGGCTCCCGATCCTGGTGGGCGGGAGCGGGCGCAACGTCACGCTTCGGCTGGTTGCGAGGTACGCCGATGCCTGCAATCTCGGCGGCAGCCCGAGGAACGTCGCCGAGGCGGACGAGGCGCTCCGGGGTCATTGTGCCGACCTGGGTCGCGACGAGCGGGAGATCGAGCGGACGGCGGGGATCGGCTGCGTGGTGATCCGCGACTCGCGGCAGGAGGCGCAGCGCGTCTTCGAGCAGATCTTCGAGCGCAACGGCCACGCTCGACTATGGACCGACCAGCCGGTCGGCACGCCGGAGGATGTCGCCGAGCGGATCGGCGGATACGTCGACATCGGGTTTCACCATCTCATTGCCGGGTTCCCCTCCCCGTACGACGAGGAGTCGATGACGCGCCTGGCAACCGATGTGCGACCGCTGCTGGAGCGCCGCCTGCGATCGCCGACCGTGGACTGAGGGCCGATCGCGCGCCTCCGCCGACGTGATGGGCAAAGGCGTCGCCGAGGAGCGAAGCGGTCAGCGGGCGTCCCGGGCGTGCGCCTTCGCGACGTCACCGATGATTCGCGAACCCGGCCTTTCGCGATCGGGGCCGGGCGTGCGCGGGCACTGCGGATCTGCCACGTCACCTCGATCCTGCATGCAGTGTCTTCCTGCGACAACCAGTGGGCATAAGTCCGCGATAAGAGCCGCCCGCTAGAGTCCACATCGACCGGCGACCGACCCGAAGTGCCCCGGGGAGGTCGCCGGGGCAGTTCCGTTCTGGGTAGGGCAGCTTCGGTCGGCAGCCGGGACCGGGCGATCCCGCGTACCGCCCGCGCCGCCGTTCCGCAGTCAACCGCGCCGCAACCGACACCCGCCGTCACTCCGCCGTCTCCCCGCCGGCAGGAGCTCAGCCGTGGATGACGTACCTTCCGACTGGCGGACGATCGGCTCGAATTCCGCCGCCATCGCGCCAAATCCTCAGGCGACGGGTCGCGAACAGGCTTCTCGGTTGCCTGAGCGGGTGCGCGCGCTGGCACTCCCCGTCGTCGTGGCCGCCGTCGTGGCCTCCGGTCTCGGCCTCATCGGCGCACTGCTGGTGACCGCTGCGACCGGCAGCGTGGAAATCGCCGCCATCGAGCGGGGCCCGGGAAGCTCGGGCACGGATGGACGGAACGCGAGTTCCACCAGCGCCCCCCTCGGCTCGGCAGGCGAGCCCGCGTCCGTCGCCGGCGTATTCATGCACGAGATCCTCGTCGACGTCGAGGGTGCGGTCCGGCGTCCCGGCCTCATTCGCCTGGCCCCGGGATCGCGACTCGGGGACGCGATCGAGGCAGCCGGCGGCTACGCGGGTCGCGCGGACCTCATCGCGGCGGCACGCCTGCTCAATCTGGCGGAATCGCTCGAGGATGGGGACAAGATCGACGTCCCGGCGCTCGGCGAAGCGCCCGTGACCACCCCGACCGCAACTGCCGCGCCAGCGGCGGGTCCAGCTTCGGGCGCCCTCCTTGATCTCAATCACGCCGACGAGGCCGCACTGGATGCGCTGCCGGGCATCGGACCGGTGACCGCAGCCAAGATCATCGCGGCACGTGAGGCGACTCCATTCACGAGCCCTGACGACCTGCAGGCGCGGGGCGTCGTCGGGCAGTCGACGATGGACAAGATCCGCGCCCTCGTGACGGTCCTGCCGTGAGTCAACGGACGCCGGTCGTTCGACGGAGCTGACACAGGTGCCTCGTGCTGGATGGCTCGGCCTCGGCGGTCTCGGAATCGCCCTCGCAGGCATCGCGGTCGAGCCTCGACTGGCGGCGCTGACGAGTCTGGCCGGTGTGGTGTCCGGCCTGGCGATGATCGCAGCCGGCATCTGTCGGCATCGCCCGGGACTCTGGGCAGCCGGGGCGGGTCTCTCCACGGTGGGGCTCCGCCTCGGAATCGCGTGCCTGCTGGTGGCACCCTCCGGGGGGAGCGGGCCACCACCGACGGGATCCATGGCGTGGATCGGGCACGTCGATCGCCTGGGATCGACCGATGGGGACATGCAGCGTGCGCTGCTCAGCGTACGACCCGCCGGGACGTTCCATCCGCCGGGCTCGCCTGCGCCGCACCCGCAGGGCACTCAGGATGTGGGGCCGCCCAGATCCGGTCCCTGGCCCGTCTACGCGTGGTTGCCGCGGTATCCGGTGATCGCGCCGGGAGACTCGATCACCTTCCGCGGGGCGCTCGAACGACCGCCCGAGGGCCCCGGCTTCGGAGACGTGGTCCGTCAGCAGGGAGCCTTGGCGAGCGTTCGGCTCCGTGAAATGGAGGTGCTCCCGGACGGCGGCGATCCGATGGCCGTCCTGGAAGATGTCCGCCGGGGAGCCGGTGACCTGATCGCCCGTGCCCTCCCCGAGCCGGAGGCCGGCCTTGCCTCCGGGATCCTGATCGGGTTACGGGACCTTGTCGATCGGGACCTTGCCGCCGATTTCACGACTGCCGGCCTGAGCCATGTCGTGGCGATCAGCGGTTGGAACATCGCCGTCGTCGGCGCCGTGATCGTGAGTCTCCTGCGCCGGCTCCCCCGGCGCCGCCGTTCCGGTGCGGTCCTGCTCGCGATCTGCGCGTATACGCTGCTTGCAGGGGCGTCGCCCAGTGTCGTCCGGGCGGCCGTGATGGGCGGCATCGTTCTGGTTGCGCGCGAGTCCGGGCGGCGCGGCAGCGCGGCCACCGCCCTCGGTCTTGCTGTCTGGGTCCTCCTGCTGATCGACCCGCACATGGCGGCAGATGTCGGATTCCAGCTATCCGTGGCGGCCACCGCCGGCCTCCTCGCGTGGGGCAGCGCGTTGCAGGAGCGGCTCACGGCGCGATTGCCGGGACGAGTGCCCGCCTGGCTCATCGAAGCCTCGTCGGTATCGCTCGCCGCCCAGGCGTCGACACTGCCGCTCATCCTGTGGCACTTCGGTCGCGTGTCCATCGTCTCGCCCCTCTCGAATCTTCTCGCCGCCCCGATCGTTGCCCCGGCCATGCTGGCAAGCCTGGTCGGTCTCCTGTGTGGCTGTGCGGCCGCCATCGGCGTAGCGCAGGTCTTTCTCATTCCAGCCGCAGTGGGTGGATGGATCGGCCTCACGGTGCTGGTGGCCGTCGCTCGACTGTCCGCCTCGCTCCCGTTTGCGTCCATGAGCCTGCCGCCGCCGGTCGACGCGCTGGCGGCACTTGTCGCCGCGGTCGTGGTCGCGATCGCTGGAACGGCAGTCGGACGGAGGCTCCGCGTCGCCCTGCACCTCGCGTCGGCAGCGCCTCCCCGCACGGCCGGCAAACGTCGCACGGATCGGACGGACAGCGATGCAGGGAAGGCGAGGAGCGCGCCCTCATCGAGGCCCCCGGCACCCACGGGTTCCGGGTCGGATCCTGGGGATTCGTCGCGCCGTCCGTCGCGGCGGCTGGTCCGCGGGTTGGCCCTGGTGGCATTGGTGCTGGCCATCAGCGGCGCCGCCGTCGCGGCCGCGCGGCCAGATGGACGCCTGCGGCTGATCGTCCTCGATGTCGGACAGGGTGACGCCATCCTGCTGTTCGGGTCACGCGGTGCTCGCGTGCTCGTGGACACCGGTCCGGACCCGAACGTGCTGCTTCGGCGGCTCGACGAGCACATTCCCGCGTGGGATCGGCGGCTGGATCTCGTCGTATTGACGCATCCGCACGAGGATCACGTGTCCGGGATGGCACTGCTGCTCGCCCGGTACCGCGTCTCGGCGATCGCAGAGGACGGGATGCTCGGGAGCGGACCCGGCGATCATGCCTATCGCGTGGCGCTGCAACAGTCACCGATCCAGCCGGCGATCGTCGCTGCCGGTGACAGGGTGCAACTCGATGGCGCGACACTGGACGTGCTCTGGCCGTTGCCGGGCAGCGTGCCGCTCCATGCGGCCGACGATGGCGGCGCCGTCAACAATGCGTCGATCGTTCTCGACGTTCAATTCGGGCAGCGAAGGATGCTGCTGACCGGGGACATCCAGGAGGACGTGGACCCTCCCCTCGTGGCAGCGAGCCTCGGCGCGCCCGGACAACCGCCCGTCGACGTACTCAAGGTGGCGCATCACGGGAGCAGAACCGCCACGACGGCCGAATTCCTTGCCGCAATCAGGCCGAGCATCGCGTTGATCAGTGTGGGGGCCGACAACTCCTACGGCCATCCCAGCGGCGACACGATCAAGCGCATCGAGGCAATGGGCACCCGGGTGTACCGCACGGACCTCGACGGCTCGATCAGCGTCACGACGGACGGGGTCGACCTGGAAGTCTCGACTGACCGAGGGAGGGTGGCCTCAAACGAGACGCACACCGCGGCGGCATGGCGCGGAAGCGAGATGGCCGTGGCGGGCCGATCAACAGCTCCGCCGGCCGATCACGGGCCGCCTTGCTACGATCGCTCCGATGAGCATTCCTTCGCGAGACTCGGCCTGCCTGCTGCTGCTCGAACTGCACCCGTCGCCTCGATTGCTGCGACACATGACCGCCGTCGCGGAGATCGCCGGTTTCCTGGCGGAGCGAACGTCGGCGCGTGGCGTTCCGGTCGACCGCCACCTCGTGGAAGCCGCGGCCCTCCTCCACGACCTGGACAAGGCGCTTCCCCTCGACCATCCGCTGCGTCCGCTCGGCCACGGCGACGCAGGGGCTCGTTGGTTGACGGAGCAGGGCTACGGAGAACTCGCGACCGCCGTGGCGTGCCATCCGATCTCGACCCTCGCCGATGAGGACCGCTACGCTGCCTTTCTCGCGGACGCAGGCCCGGAGGCCCGCATCGTGGCGTATGCCGACAAGCGCGCCGCCCAGCGCCTGCAGCCGATGGACCGGCGGTTCGCGCGGTGGGAGCGCCGCCATCCCGACTATCTCGAGTCACTGTCACGCGCGCGCCGGCGAGCCGACGAATTGGAGCGCCAGGTATGCGTCGACGCCGGGATCGACCCGAGCGACGTGCATCGGCTGCGGTGGGTGCGACCCGTGATGGAGCGCGCCGTCGCGGAGACGGCGCCCGCCGGGGCGGAAGCGGCATCAGGCGTGGAGACGGCGCCCGCCGGGGCGGAAGCGGCATCAGGCGTGGAGACGGCGCCCGCCGGGGCGGAAGCGGCGGCGCCCGCCGGCGCGGTCGCGGCGACCGAGTCCGAATCGTGAGCTGCGGAATCACCCTGGTCCGACGCCGGTGACCGGACCGCGGGAAGAGACCATGCCGGGCGCTCGACGCAACCGAGCCGAGGCCCTGGCGCGAGCGCCCATCGCCTATTTCTGGGGCGAGGATGCCTATGCGATCGACCGAGCAGTGTCGGCATTCGCATCGGCGCTCGGCGAACCCGGAGTGCCACTCGAAATGTGGCGGTCGCCCTCCGAGGACGACGCCGGTGCCGATTCGGGCGACGGTGGCGGCTCCGCGGCACGGCGGCGCTCACGAGTGCTGGACGATGCAACAACCCGCCTCGCCACGGCGCCGTTGTTCGGCGGCGGCACCGCCGTGGTTCTTCGCCAGCCCGGGTGGCTGTTGCGCGAGTCGAGCGCCGCCGAGCGTGTTCACGGGCTGATCGGCGCCGTTGCACCGGGGAACGCGCTCGTCATCGCGGATCTCATCGCCTCCGGCGGGAAGGCTCCCGCCGCCGGGGGTGCCCTGCGCGATGCCGTGGTGGCGGCCGGGGGCGTCGCGCGAGAGTTCGCGGCGCCAACCCGGGAGCGGTTGGAGGCGTGGATCGCGGAGCGCGCAGCGGAGCTCGGGGTGCGGATGGGACCCGGAGCTGCACGGCTTCTCGCGGAGCGGCTCGGGGGCTACGTCCGCGAGGCGGACGTAGATCGCCGGCGCCAGACGGAGATGGCGAACGGCGAACTCGAGAAGCTCGCGCTGTACCGGCCGGATGGCACCGTTTCGCGCGAGGACGTCGCCGCCCTCGTGGCGGAAGCCGTTCCCGGCTCGATGTGGGCGTTTCTCGATGCCGCGGCCGCCCGCCAGGTGAGCGACGCATCCCGACTTGCCGCTCGGCTCGGTGACGACGGCGCCGCCCTGCCGGTGTTGATCAGCCAGCTGCACAGGCGGTTCCGCGAGCTCGTGATCGTCCGAGAGCATCTCGACAGCGGCGCCCGCGGCCAGGATCTCGTTCGATCGATGCACCTGCAGCCGTATCGAGCGCAGAAGCTCGCGGAACAGGCGTCCGCCTGGTCGCTGCCGGCGCTGGAAGGAGCACTCATCGGCCTGCTGGAACTCGACCTCTGCAGCAAGGGGATCAGCCTCGATGGGTCGACGGCGCAGATGTCGGAGGGCCGCGACGCCCTGGGCCTGCAGCTGTGGATCGCGGAGCACGTACCGAGGACGCAGCCGCAGCGGTGAGACCGGCAGGGCGCTCGGCTCATGGTGCTCCCGGCGGGCATGCAGCGCAGACCACCGAACAGCAAAGGGCTCAGGGCTCAGGGCTCAGGGCTCGGCACTCAGCAGCGTGCGCTCGGCACGTGGAGCTCGGCACGTGGAGCTCGGCCGGCCGGGCGCTCAGTTCGTGGCACTCGGCGCCTACGGGAAGGCGGACGTTCCCTATCAATGGCATTCGTTTCCTGCCGAGGCCGACGTGCTCATTTCCTGGGGCTCGGCGCCTGCCGAGGTCGGCGTTCTCAGAATCTTCCGCAGTCGCCCTTGACGATCGTCCACCGCGTCGCCCGAGCGAATGGCCGGTGAACTTCGGCCGTCCGCTGTCTTCGCCCGGCAGCGGTCAGCTCGATGCCGCTCGCTCCTGCAGGACCAGGTCGGTTTCGATCGCGAAAATGCAGCGTCCGCGAGGAATGTCCAGCAGCTGGATCATCTCCGGGTCCAGGTAGAGCTGGTGACAGTCACGGCACAGGGCCGCCGGAATGCCGAAGCACAACCGCTCACTGGCGTCGGGCATGCGGAACGCGGTATCGAACCGCGAGTTCAAGAGTTGCCGGTTGCATTGCGGGCACCGGTCCCGGAGCCACGTCATCTGCCAGACCCCCATGAGCGACCGGCTGATACCGATCGAACAAATGGGATGCTAGGGTGCGCTACCGGGTGGTCCCCATGACCCGTTGGTACCCGGGATGGCGGGCCGGACGGCACAATCTCGCGTGCCCCCCGCCTCAGAGGACGTGCAGTAGCAGGGGCGCTTCGGCCCAGAGCTTCTCCAGCGCGTAATACTCCCGCTCCGGCGTGGCCATGATGTGCACGATCACCGACCCGTAATCGAGCAGCAGCCAGTGGGCGCTGGCACCGCCCTCGCGGCCGATCGGAAGCATGCCAGACGCCTTGAGACCCTCCGAAATCCCGTCCGCGATGCCGCCCAGTTGACGCTCGGAGCCGCCCGAGCAGATCACGAAGTAGTCGGTCAGGGTGGTAAGTTCGCGGACTTCCAGCAGGACGATGTCGGCGGCTTTCTTGTCGGACGCAAGGTCGACGATTTCGGCGGGCCAGTTCGAGCGCCTCTCGCTGGGCCCGGCGCTCCTCCTCGGACTCTGCCTCGGATTGGGCCGCGCCCTCCGTCGCCTTCGCGCGGCGCGGTCGCCGCGGGCGCGCGACGGCCGTCCCCTCGGCCGAGACGGCCGCAGACTTCCGCCGAGGAGCACGGACCGGCGTGTCCCGGGCGGGCAGACCGGACGGGCCGGGTGTCGGCTCAGGCGGCTCCGAGTTCACCGAATCGGCCGCCGCCGCCGCATCGACCCCCGCCCGTCGCCGCGTGCGACGGACGGTGGCCTCGGCCGCCGCAGGTGCGGCCGCAGTCGCCGAGGGTTCGGCCGCAGGCCCAGCGCTCCGGGCCGCCGCAGGCTCGGCGGCAGGCGCATCGTCCCCGGCCGCCGCTGGCTCGGCGGCACGCACATCGCTCTCGGCAGCCGCAGGTTCGGCCGCAGCCGCCACAGGTTCCGCCTCCGCCGTCGCCGCATCGACCTCCGCCCGTCTCCGCGTGCGACGGACCCTGGTCTCGGCCGGTGTCGGATCGACTGCGTCCTGCACCGGTGCGTCGTCTGTGGCTGAAGGGTCGGCGACCGGCGTGCGGGCTTGCGGTCGCGGCAGGTCCTCTGTCACGTGGTGTGGGCCTCCACTGTCAGTTCTTGGTCCAGCGTTCGGGCTGATAGAGGCTGTGCTCGACGACGTAGGCCTCGACGGCGGATGGCAGCAGGTAGCGGATGGAGAGACCCGACGATGCCCGGTGCCGGATGTCGGATGCCGAATGTCCCAGGTCGGGACCGTCGAGGAAGACGAACCGTTCCTCCTGCGACGGAAAGTGCTCCGCGAGCCACGGACGTCCCGGGTTCCGGTATCCGTGACGCCGTACGACACAGATACGGCAGAGGTCAAGCAGGCGGCGCGGATCATGCCAGGTGTTGAGTTCGCGCAGCGCGTCGACCGACATGATGAACACCGGCTCCGCTCTCCCCTCCGCACGCGCCCGCTCGCTGAAGACCGCCATCGTGTCGACCGTGTAGCTCGGACCCGGTCGGTCGACCTCCATGCGGCCCACCCGGAAGCGGCGGTTCCCGGCAATCGCGAGCTCCACCATGGCCACTCGATGCCGAGGAGGCGTGGAGACGCGGTCACGCTTGTGCGGCGGGATCCCTGCCGGTACGAAGATGACGCCCTCGAGGTCCAGCGCCTCCCGCGCATGGTCCGCGATCGCGAGGTGTGCCCAGTGCGGCGGATCGAAGGTCCCGCCGAGGATGCCCCACGCCCGGGGCTGCCCCAGCGGTGTCACCGCTCGCGGTCCCACGGCTCGCGGTCCCACTCCAGCTCGAGCGACCCGATCCGCACCGTGTTCGATGGCCCGACGCCTGCTCGCCTCAGCTCCTGCTCGATCCCGAGGCGCGCGAGGTCGCGCTGGAATCGCCCGGCAGATTCCTCGTTGTCGAAGTCCGTCTGCGCCACGAGCCGCTCGATGCGCCGCCCACGCACCCGGAAGGCCCCGTCCGCGTCGCGGGTCACGGTGAAGCCCGCGCCCGCCGAGTCGAATCGGTGCACGACCACTCCGGCGGGCTCTCCCGGTGCCGACAGCGCCGCTGCGTCCGGTAGCAGCCTCGCGAGCGCGGCGAGCAGCCCGCTCATCCCGGTCCCGTCCCGAGCGGATACGCCCTCGACCTCCAGGCCTTCGGCGCGACGCGCCCGCCGGAACACGGGCAAACGATCCGCTGCCGCAGCCAGGTCGAGCTTGTTGGCGACCACGAGAGTCGTCTTCGCGAGCAGAGCCGGGTCGCGCGCCTCCAGCTCCTCGCGGATGATCCCGTAGTCCCGCTCGGGATCGGTCGTCGCGAGGTCGACCACGTGCACCAGGACGCGCGTGCGCTCGACGTGCCGAAGGAACGCATGGCCGAGCCCGGCACCGCCGCTCGCGCCCTCGATCAGGCCCGGGAGGTCGGCAATCGTGGGGCGCCTGGAATCGGCAGGATCGGTGGCCTCGAGGTCAAGGACGCCGAGGTTGGGCTCGAGGGTCGTGAATGGATAGGCGGCGATTGCCGGCGTCGCGGCGGTGAGCGCAGCGAGCAATGTGCTCTTTCCTGCATTGGGCAGGCCCACCAGGCCGACATCCGCGATCAGCCGGAGTTCCAGGCGCAGGTGTCGTTCTTGGCCCGGCTCGCCCTTCTGAGCATGCGTGGGTGCCTGGTGCGTTGAGGTGGCGAAATGCGTGTTGCCGAGACCGCCGCGTCCGCCGCGGGCGACCGCCAGTCGCTGGCCGGGGACCACGAGGTCGGCCAGGAGGTCGCCCTGGTCGGCGTCGAAGACCACGGTACCGGGCGGAACCACGAGGTCAATATCGCCGCCCGACTTCCCGTGGCGCCTCGAACCTTCGCCGCGCCCGCCGTCGAGTGCCCGCACGTGGTGACGAAATCGGTAGTCGCGAAGCGTGGTCTGGCCAACGTCGACCACGAGATGGATCGAACCGCCGCGGCCGCCATCGCCACCGTCGGGACCACCCCGCGGAACGTGGGCCTCATGCCGGAACGTGGCCGCTCCGTCGCCCCCGCGACCCGCCGTGACGGTGAGCGAAACCTGATCGAGGAACATTCCACCCCATGCTAGCAGGGCGCGAGGGCCCGCCGATGACCAGCGAAGGCGGTCACGTCAGTCCCGCACCACCTCGTTCGGAGGAAGTGCGGCTGCTGCGCCGGCGGAACAGCGGATCAGTGCGCCCGCAGGAACAGCAGCGGATCTGCCGCCGATCCGTTCACGCCCGGCAGCGCGCCGGCAGCCATCGAGAACGTCACGACGCTCCCCCTGCGCCCGCTTCCGCCAACGAGCCCGAGCGTGTCGCCGGCGTTCACCCACTGTCCGGGCTTCACGTTGATGTGGCTCATCCCGGTGAGAACGGTGTACAGGTTCGGTCCGTGCTCGACCCAGAGTGTGACCCGGCCGGCGGCGTCGGGGTAACTGAGGAACACGACCCGCCCGTTCGCCGGCGCCACCACGGCAGTCCCCGGCTTCGCCACGAAGTCCATCTGTGGATGCTTCGCCGAGAAGCCCTGCCTGAGGCTGGACCTGGCGATTGGCCACACGAGGTTCTGGTTTGCCCGGGCCTGCTGCGGCGTCAGGTTGACGCGCGGGTCGAGGATCATGAGCACCGCCCCGCGTACCGGCGGAACCGATCCGTTGTTGCCCCTCGCGACCGTGACCTGCAACGCCGACTCGATGGCAACCTTGGTCGCGTCCCAGAAGTTCTGGAACAGCGGCTTGATGGGCGTGGCGCCGAGTTGCTTGCCCGACGCAGTCGCCTCGAGCGCGACGTACCCGTTGTAATGGTTCCTGTCCGTGCCCTGGAGTGACGGATTGCCGCTCCACCCGTACTTCTGCAGGACGGCGGACGGCCACCACGAACCGGAGTATCCGGGCCGGCCAAGCGGATCCATGACGTAGAACCCGCCCTTCCCGTTGAATGCGTGCTGGGAGTACCCGAGGACGAAGACCGAGTGGCCGGCGGTGAAGCCCGGCTGGAGGTCGTATTGCGCCGGCAGCGTCCCGTACCAGCCCTGGACCACGGCCGAGCGCCCGGATGCAACCTGGTGCACGAACTGCTGCCACGACAGTCCGTAGCGGATGGTCACCGGCTGGCGCTGCGTCGCGAAGGCGTGCTGCAGGTCCGTCAGGCTGGTCCCGACCGATGTCGCCCCCGACCACGCGCGCATCTGCGCCCCGGTAACGTCCTTGCCGGTCTGGACCTCGAAGAGCATCGCCGCGGAGGCCATATTGCAGTTGCCGCTCGCGTACGCGCTCCCGTCGAACTGCGTCGTGAAGAGCGATCCAAGGTCGACGACCACCTGGATCACCTGGCTGCTGATCCCGGGGAGCGTCGGGATGGCGGTCGGCACAGTCGGCTGCCCGCCGATCGGCACCGGCTGCTGGGCGATGGTCGGCGGCACACTGGTCGGGACCGTCACGTACACGGTGCCTCCCGAGGCACCCACCGGCACGGTGCCGACGGGCTGTCCCGAAACCGGGAGGTTCGCCCAGTCGATCGTCACCAGCGTCTGGGTCCCGGTGCTCTGCCCCGTGTTCGCGCTTCCGGGCGGACTCGCACTGGCGGGCGAATTCGCGCTGCCCTCGGGGTTCGCGGCGGCGACGGGGTATGCGTTGGCGATGCCGGCGTAGGTCGGGACCATGACCTTCGCGGTGCCCGACGAAGGCTGCGACACCGCCGTCGGGTTCGGCACGCGTGCCGGGCCAGCGTTCGGGATGACCCCGTTCCCCTGCTCGCTCGGCCGGAGGACGATCTGTGCGGCCGGGGCGTCCGTCTGGTTCAGCGGCTGGTACCCGGGACCATGCCCCGCGGGGATGATCAGCCGCTGGCCGAGAATGACCACACCGGCCATCAGGTTGTTCGTGGCGGCAATGGCGTTCGCGTCCGCCCTGTACAGGCGCGCGATCGAGTCGAGCGTCTCCCCCTCCGTCACGACGTGGACCACCCCGTTGCCGGCGGGCATCGTGAGCAACTGGCCGACCTTCAGGTAGTCCTTGTTCAGCAGGTCGTTGGCCCACCAGACCGTCATCGCGCTGAGACCGAACCGCTTGGCGATGACCCACAGCGCATCGCCCTTCTGGGTTCGGTACTGGATCAGCGGCTGCGCCGGTGCCGGCACCGTGGCGGTGGACGTAAGCGGGGCCTGGAGGACCGCGTACCGGCCCAGCATGCCGGTGGCTGCCGGGTCTTTCCCTCCGGTCGGCGCAGGCCATGCGGCGTCAAGGCCGGCTGCTCGCGTGGCGATCTCGTCGGCGACCGCACGATGTGCCGCGTCCGCCGATGTTCCGGCAGCGACGCCCGGGCCTGCTGCCGCACTCGGCACCTCGATCGCGGCGGCCTCCGGTGCCCCGGCGAAAGCGAGCGCTACCCGACCGGGTCCGACGTAGATCCCCGCCGCTGCGGCGGGCAGCAGCCCGACGATCCCGGCTATGGACGCGATCAGCAGGGAACGGGCAACGGGCACGCGGCGACCCGGCCGTGTCGGCCGAGTGGCGAGCAGCTCAACGGTCTCTGCAGCGATCGGGTCCACGGCGAGGCGTGCGGCCGGGCACGGCTCCGGCTCGTCCAGCCAACTCCGCAGCAGCCAACCGGCGACCGGCCACGATAGGGCGGCCTGAACCGCCCTCCTCGTTCCCCGAGCGACGCTCGCGCTGCGGGCTTCCACCCGATCACCTCTCCTCGGCCGACGGTTGTGCGACGTGCCGAGACGACAGCACGCCCATTAGTGGTCTGTATGGTCCAACCCGCGCACCGGCTCGTCAAGGGCCGATCGGCCGGGTCAACAGGGCCGCGTGGGGCTGGCGTCGTTCTGTGATTGATGGGCCTTTTGGACTGTCCGCGCGGACCGTGCCGTCAGTCGGCGTTACCCTGGGCCGCGGCCTGGCGGGTCAGCGTCGCGAGGAACTCGGCATTCGAGTTGGTCTTGGCAAGCCGGTTGAGCAGCAACTCGATGCCCTCGTTCGTGCCCACGGCGCTCAACATCCGGCGCATGGTCCAGACCATCCGCAGGGTGCCTTCCTCGAGCAGCAGCTCCTCGCGCCGCGTGCCGGAACGCTGCACGTCGATGGCGGGGAAGATCCGCTTCTCGGCGAGCTTGCGGTCGAGGATCAGCTCCGAGTTGCCGGTGCCCTTGAACTCCTCGTAGATCACGTCGTCCATGCGCGACCCGGTATCCACCAGGCACGTGCCGATGACCGTGAGCGAGCCGCCCTCCTCGATCTTCCGTGCGGCACCGAAGAAGCGCTTCGGCGGGTAGAGGGCGATCGGGTCCATGCCACCGGTCAGCGTTCGGCCGGACGGCGGCAGTGCCAGGTTGTAGGCACGCGCGAGTCGCGTGATCGAGTCAAGCAGGACGACCACGTCCCGGCCCGTCTCGACCTGCCGCTTGGCGATCTCGAGCGCCATCTCCGCGACATGGGTGTGGTTTTCGGTCGGCTCGTCGAAGGTCGAGCTGATGACCTCGCCCTTCACCGAGCGGCGCATGTCGGTCACTTCCTCCGGCCGCTCGCCGATGAGGGCGACCATCAGGAGGATCTCCGGGTAGTTGGCCGAGATGCCGTTGGCGATCGCCTTCAGCAGCATCGTCTTGCCGGCCTTGGGCGGGCTGACGATGAGGGCCCGCTGCCCCTTGCCGATCGGGTTGACCAGGTTGACGAGCCGCTGGCTGAGGTTCTTCGGCTCCGTCTCGAGGTTGATCAGCTCGATCGGGTGGATCGGCGTCAGCGTGTCGAAGTGCGGGCGGCGCCTGGCCGTGTCCGGGTCGACGCCGTTGACGGACTCGACGCGCAGCAGGCCCCAGTACTTCTCGCCGTCCTTGGGCGTGCGGGTCACCCCGCTGACGCGGTCACCGGCCCGCAGTCCGAATCGCCGGACCTGGCTCGAGCTGACGTAGATGTCGTCCGGGCTGGGCATGAGCCCGCGCCGGCGCATGAACCCGAAGCCGTCCTCGACGATGTCGAGGATCCCCGTTGCGTACTGCTGCCCGCCGCGCTCGATCTGGCGCTGCAGGATCCGCTCGACGAGGTCTTCCTTGCCCATCTCACGAGCGTCGGCGACCTCGAGATCACCGCCGATCTGGATGAGTTCCTTGATGTTCTTGCTCTTGAGTTCGTTGATGTTCATCGGCACCTGGTGCGGTCCTTACAGGGGGGCTCGGCAAATGGCGAGCACAGAGGCTTGGGCCCGGTGGCGCCCGGATGAGTTCCTCGACGGCAACTGACACCGGCGCACATTTGACGGAAGGCCCGGCACGTCCAGCCATGCGGCGGCGGTGCGGGAAGGAGTCGAGGGACTGCGGAGATCATAGCACCGGGCGCACGCAGGTCAAGAGACCGGCGTTGCGTCGCCGGGGGCGTCACAGGATGCGACGGCGAATCAGCACCAGGACGATGACTCCCGAGCCGGCTCCCAGCAGTAGCACGGTCGGCAGCAGGAGTCCGCCGTCGCTGCGGCTCGCCGGAGTCGGTTCGGGAACGGCGGTGGCGGCCGGGGTCGCGGAGGCGGTCACGGGGGCGGGGGCGCCCCCGACGCGATCGGCGCGCCGGACCCGGCGACCACCGGTGCACCGGACACTGCCGGGGCAGAAGGGACGTACTCGTATGCCCCGATGTCGGGAGCGTACCCCTGCGGCACGGGAGTACCCGCCATGTCGACCCGGCCCGACGTGCCCAGGTCCATCGGTCGCACGGCATCGATCGCGGGGCTGTCCGGGAGAAGGTGGAAATCGCCTCCCCTGGCGTCCACGAGATGCGGGTCCATCGCCTGCGAGGTGGCCGCGAGCGTGAACCCGACGTACGGCCTGCCGTCCGACGCCCAGAAGATGTTGTCTCCCTCGTCGAACACGGCCTTTCGGCCGGCAATGACGCCGTTGCTCCACATGATGTTGGCGTGGACGCTGAAGTTGGTCCCGGCCACGTCGCCGACGGTGATCATGGACTGGCTATCGGGCGCCGTCAGGATCGACGTGTTGTGGGCGGCTCGGGTGTCGTCGACGGGCCCGTACCGAGAGTTGTTGCCGTGGACGACGAGGAAGTCGGCGAGCGGCAGCGTCGACCGGTCGGTGTTGTAGATGATCAGGTTGTGGGCGGCCCGCGGGTTGCCCACCTCGATGAACGCGTGATTCTGGAACGACGTGTTGTGGTGCACGACGTTGCCGATCCCGGCAAAGATCGAGACCGCTGTTCCGTCCCGGCCGCCGAAAAAGCGCGAGCACGCGTCGCTGCCGCTGATGGTGTTGTAGCCGATCTCGTTGTTGTCGCCCTGGACGTCGATCGCGGTCGCGCCGGAGTCGGAGCTGGCCACGTTGCTCTTCATGTTGTTGTTCCGGAACGTGTTGTGGAGAACGTGGTTGTCGTGCGAGCCCGGGTCAAGGCGCACACCGCCATACAACTCGGTCACGAGCGTGTCCCTGACCAGGACGTGCGCGGCGCCGGATCGGACGCGGATGCCGAAGCGGACACCTGCCGGCTGGTTCCTGCAGGCAGTGTCGACCGTGGGCGGATCCGCTCGGACGTGCACATCCTCGACCGTCACGTAGGAGCCGGTGATGTCGATCTCCACCACGTGGTTCTCGACGACCGGGAGTTCGCCGTCGCCGTACGCCCCGACCGTGATGGGCGCGTCGGCAGTCCCGGAGGCGCTGACCTTGAGCGGCCCGGTCCAGCGGCAGCCGCGCTTCAGGAGGATCGAATCACCGGGCACCAGGGCGGCATGCGACGCGGGACCCGGCGATTTCCACGCCGTGCCCGGGCTCGTTCCGGCCGCGCTGTCGCTCCCTGTGCCGCAGTCGACGTAATGGGCGGTCCCGGAGGCTGCGCGGACCGACGCGACGCCGTCCGGCGACCAGGCAGTCGCGAACCCGAGCAGGACGGGAAGGCAGATCAGGCCGGCGGCGAGGGTGGCCGGAGCGCGCCTGCGGGGACGGATCACGAGGCGGGGACCGGCACGAGCAGCGATGGCTGAATGCCTGTGGGGCGGATCATGCCCCCAATAGACGTACCCGGCGACGGGGAGCGCAAGCGGTCCTTTCAGCCTGCCGGGCGGCAGAGACCGTCCTACGGCGCGGCCCGCGAACGCCGCACGCGCCGGCTTCCCCGTGTGCTCGCGGCGGTCAACGGCCCTCAGGCAGGCAGGTCACCGGGCGCGCCGAGTGCGGCGGCCTCACCAGGTGTCGAGCGCACGTGGTCGACGAGCCCCGCCCGGACGAGTTCACCGCCACCGGATGGGGAGGCCTCGACGCGGACCCCGACCGGGGACCGCTCGGCTTCCGCCACGGCGGCCGCGATGAAGCCCGCGAACAGCGGGTGCGGGCGGTCGGGCCGGCTCCGAAACTCGGGATGGAACTGGCTGGCGACGAACCACGGGTGGTCGCGCAACTCCACGATCTCGACGAGCCGGCCGTCCGGAGACTGGCCGGACAGCACCATGCCGGCCTCCTGGAGGGCGTCACGGTAGGCGTTGTTCACCTCGAACCGATGGCGATGGCGCTCGTAGATGATCTCCGTGCCATACGCCTCCGCCGCGCGCGTGCCCGGCACCAGGCGTGCCGGGTAGAGACCGAGGCGCATCGTGCCGCCCTTGTCCTCGATGTCGCGCTGGTCGGGCATGAAGTCGATGACGGGATCGCTGGTGAACAGGTCGAACTCCGTCGAGTTGGCGTCCCGGGCGCCGACGACGTCGCGCGCGAACTCGATGACGCCGCACTGGAGGCCGAGGCACAGCCCGAGATACGGCACCCGGTGCTCGCGAGCGTAGCGCGCCGCCAGCACTTTGCCCTCGATGCCACGATGGCCGAAGCCGCCGGGCACGACGATGCCCGCCGCCCCGGCAAGCGCCGTCGCCCAGGTTCTCCGGCGCCAGCGCCTCCGAGTCGACCCAGCGCACGACGATCGATCGATCGTGCGCCCATCCGGCGTGGCGCAGCGCCTCCGTGACGGAGAGGTAGGCGTCGGGAAGCTCGATGTACTTGCCGACCAGGGCGATCTTGAGCTCGGGCTTGGGGTGCTGGATCCGCTCGACGAGTGCCCGCCAGGCGGTCAGGTCGGCCGGCCGCGCCCGATCCTGCAGTGCCAGCCCGCGGACGATCAGGTCGCCGAGGCCCTGCGCCTCGAACTGGAGCGGGACCTCGTAGATCGTGTCCGCCGTCTCGGCCGGGATCACCGCGTCCGGCGCCACGTCGGTGAAGAGGGCGATCTTCTCGCGGATCTCGTCGCTCACGGGGTGATCGGACCGCAGCACGATGACGTCCGGCTGGATGCCGATGCCGCGCAACTCCTTGACCGAGTGCTGCGTCGGCTTCGTCTTGAGTTCCCCGGTCGCGGCCGAGGGCCGGCAGCAGGGTCACGTGCACGTACTGGACGTTCGTCCGGCCGACGTCCTTGCGCATCTGGCGGATGGCTTCCAGGAACGGCAGCGACTCGATGTCGCCGACGGTGCCGCCGACCTCGACGATGACGACATCGGCGCGCCCGTCGCGCGCCACGCGGCCGATGCGCTCCTTGATCTCGTTGGTGATGTGCGGGATCACCTGGACCGTGCCACCGAGGTAGTCGCCGCGGCGCTCCTTGGCGATCACGGCCTGGTAGATGCGGCCGGTCGTGACGTTGGAGAGCTGGGTCAGGTTCTCGTCGATGAAGCGCTCGTAGTGGCCCAGGTCGAGGTCCGTCTCCGCCCCGTCGTCGGTCACGAAGACCTCGCCGTGCTGGTACGGCGACATGGTCCCCGGATCGACGTTGATGTAGGGGTCGAGCTTCAGGATGGAGACGGAGAGGCCACGGCTCTTGAGCAGGCGGCCGATCGACGCGGCCGTGATGCCCTTGCCCAGGGAGCTGGTGACGCCTCCGGTCACAAAGACATACTTCGCCACGGGACAGGTCCTCCGGGGGTTTTTCCAATGCTACCGCACGCGTGAACGGGGGGTGCGGCGCGGTCGCAGTTGCGCGCCGCGAGGAGGCGAGAACCCACTGGGAGGCGGCCACCAGGAGCGCCGTCGTGTCGAGATCCAGCCGGCCGGTGACCCTGGACACGAGCCCGGCCAGGGTGTTGGACCTGCCGGCGCCGCGCTGCCTGATCCGAACGATCGCCGCGGCGAGGGTCGGGCCGGCGTCAACCATCGGCAGATTGAGGAGCGGCTGCTCCGGGTGCGGGCCGGTGAGCGCGAGTCCACCGACAAGTCGGATCTCCGGGCTGGAAATTCGTCGGCCTCCCCGCGAGCGCTCCTCGCCCCGGTGGAACGATCCCGCAGGCGCGCCCAGTGTCGGCGAGCCGTCAAGCACGGGCTTCCACGGCCGATCCCTCGGCCATGCCGCCGTTCATGATGGCCGCAGGCGCATCCATCCCTCCCCCGGTCGGGGAGGCCGGGTGCCGGAAAGGGCGATGGAAGATGCGCAGGCTCCTTCCGGTTGCCGCGCGCGCGATCCTGCTGGCCGCGGCGTACCCGTGGCCCTCATCCGGCCACTACCGGTGAGCTGGCCCGTACTCGGTGCTGTGGCGCTCACCGATCCCGCGTCGAACGGGTAGGCCACCGCGCGCGGACGCCGACCGCGCGCTGATCTCAGCCCCCGGCGACCGCCGGGATGACGTGCACGACCGAGGTCGGGCGCCAACGGCGTGTCGATCGTCGAGCGCTCGCCGTCGACGAAGAGGTTGATGTGCTCTCGGATCCGCGGGCCGGGCTCGCAGACACGATCCCACATGCCCGGCCAGCGCTCGTCGAGGGCCCGCAGCAGCGCCTTCACGTCCGGCGCGTCGACCTCCAGCTGACGCTTGGTGGCGCGTCGCGGGAACAGCACGACGAGCGACCGGGCAGGTGCACGATCGCCACGGCATCCGAGCCTCGAATCTCGACCTTCCCGTGTACCCGGACGGCCTTTCAGCCGTCGAGCGTGATCGTCTCGACCGACCAGATCGGCGGCAGGAAGTCGGCGATCAGCTGCCACGCCGTCGCCCTCGTCCGCGCTGGCGAACAGCTGGCCGGTGCTGGTGCCGAAGTAGATGCCGGCGGGATCGAGCCGGTCGGCCGACATCGCCTCGCGCAGGACCGCGACGATAGGCGTCGTGCGTCGGGAGACCCCGCGTCGAGCCGCTCCCACGAGTCGCCCTCGTCGCGGCTGCGCCACACGGCCGGCTGACCATCCGGCACGTACCGGCCCTTGTCGGCGCCGTTGAGCGGGATCGACGTAGACCGTCGTCGGGTCGTGCGGATGGATGACCATCGGGAAGCCGAACTCGGACGGCAGGCCCGGCGGTGATCTCGGTCCACGTGCGCCCGCCGTTCGTCGGAGCGATACACACCGCAGTGGTTCTGCTGGAAGAGCGTCTCCGGGCGCGGCGGGGTGCAGGCGCAGCTTGTGGACGCACTGGCCCGAACTCGGGCTACGGCTCCGGCATGAAGTCCGGCGCGCACGCCCTTGTTGCGCAGTCTCCCAGGTGGCCCCGCCGTCGTCCGTCTCGAACGCACCGACCGCCGAGATGCCGACCCACAGGCGGTCCGGGTCGGTGGGATGCGGCGCGATCGAATGCAGGCACAGGCCGCCCGCGCCGGGCTGCCATTCCGGCCGGCTCGGGTGCTCGCGCAGGCCGGCGACGTGCGACCAGGTCAGGCCGCCGTCGTCGCTGCGGAACAGGCCCGCCGGCTCGACGCCCGCGTAGATCGCCGGTCGCCGCTGGCGGTCACGTTCCAGACCGTCGGGATCTTCGGGCCCGTCGTCGCCGTAGGTGAGGCCCTCGCTCGACTGCGTCCACGTCTCGCCCATGTCGGTGCTGCGCCAGACCGACGGGCCCGTACCAGGCGTTTCCGCCGCCGCGCCAGCAGCGCACCGCGGCGATGCGTCCCAGGTGAGGTGGTGGATGGGCCACGTCTCGCAGAACGGGCCGCGCGACGCGCCAATCCCGCCGATCGGCGTCACTCTCGAGGATGAAGGCACCCTTCTTGGTGCCGACGAGTACCGCGACGCGCTCTGCCATGGCCGCCCTCCCGTGCTCCGGACGATTGGTTCTTCCAGTTGTCGTCGCGACACCCGCGGACCGCGACGCATTCAGCCTACTCGACCGTGGCAACCCGGCCCGGCAAGGGGCCGCTGTTCGCTGCCCTCCGGGGCATCTGCCGTCCGTTCAACCGCCCTCCATCCCGAGTCCGCGCGATGAGTGCCTCGGAGTGACTTGAATCAGCCGCAGCGACCAGTCCGAGGCCGCCGTGCCGGCCGGAATCGGGTGCCAGGCGCCATTGATCGTGCAATTCGGCACCGGAACGGATGAATGGCGGACGGCTGCACGGTTGCCGACGCCGGCCGGCGCACTGATCGTGCGCTGGTGGCACGCAAGGGCCCGCGTCAACGCCACTCCCCTCCCTCAGAGCCGCTGCCGACGCCCGACGATGCCCCGGACGATCGGATCGCAACCCGTGCGGGCGCCATTCGATCGGGGCCCCAGGCCTCAGGGCCGCAGATGAAGTCGCCGGGCGAGTGACGCCCGATCCCCCCGCCACGCCGGGAGGTCGGCGCTCGCGGCCGGAAGGCGCCCACCGGCGAACGCCGACTCGATCCAGTTGGCGACGTCGTCCAACCGCTCCCACGGCAGGTACGCTCGGCCGTCGGCCAGCCGGACCTCCGCGAGTCGGCGCTTGGCGAAGACGATGTCGGCGTGGTGGGCCCCGTACCGATCGCTCTGCCCGTCCCCGACATAGACCACGAGATGGCCGGCGGCACGGTGCGCACGCACCCGCTCCCGCTTGCAGGTTCCGCAGACGAAGCACCGTGGATGGCCGAACGGGAACTCGACGCCGATCGGCTCGCCGAACGGCCCGCCGAACAGGAACTCGGACGTGGCCACCGGCACGTCGCCGCAGCCCAGGCGCTGCAGCGCATCCTCAACGTAGAAACCCAGCCCGTCGCTGACCACCTCGATCGCCGCACCGCGGCGCCGGACCACATCGACGAGGGTCGCGAAGCCGGCGTCGAGGCGCTGCGTGCCCGCCTCTCGCCGCAGGGTCGCCTCGTCGGCCGCCAGGATCGACACGTCCCACTCGATGAGTTCACGGGTGCCCGTCTCGTCGCGAAGGTACTCGGCATCGCGCCGCCGCCAGTCCTTGTCCGTTCCGTATGCATCGAGCAGGTGGTCCGTCACGTCGACGAGCGAGATCGTGCCGTCGAAATCGACGAGCACGCTGACCGGCGCGCCGGATCGCGGCAAAGGCGGGCGGGCCCGGCGGGCGGCATGGCGTCGAGGATATCGGACCCGAGGCCGTTCCCCCGGCACGGAAAGGGCGGAGCCGGGTCTCGCGACCCGGCTCCAGCGGTCCGCTCTCAGGGCGCAGGTGCTACGGCGCCCTGCTCCTGCTCCAGTTCGAGAGCCTCCTCGTCCGACTCTTCCGTCAGCTTCAGCCAGATGAAGAGGCCGGCCAGCACGACCAGCGGGATCACGATCGCCGCCGCCATCAGCACGCCGATGGCCGCCGCAACCAGTTTCAGGATTTTCATGTGCCGCACCTCCTCGTTTTCGTGATACGCAGTGTAGAACGTTGACTCTAGCGGCTTCGTGCCGTCCCGCGCCATCCCGGCCCCTGCTCGACCATGGTCTGGATCTCGTCCGACGTGAACTCGGCAAGCACGTGGCGTGCGCCGGTTCGCGTTCCCATCAGCAGGCGGATGACGTACCCACCGTCCTGCTCGAACAGGAAGATGTCGCGCGGCTTCTGCTGGTCGAAGTAACGGCCGAGGACGCGCAGTGCGCGCTCGTACTGGCCCGCCTGCGGTGAGTCCGGCTGCATCATGCCGGTGCTACGCCGAGCAGATCCTTCCTCCATGAACCGGGCGATGTCGTCGTCGAGAAAGGTGTACGTCTCTTTCTGGACGCGTCATCGTCGGCTCCGACCAGGCGGAGATCTCCGATGCGGACGTCGCAAGGCCCTGGATGATGAACCCGTCGGGCGCCTCGGTCAGGAGGATCTCGCGCATGCCACGCTGGTCGAGGAACGCGCCGATCGAGCGCAGCACCTCCTCGTAGTCCTGTCGCGGCGTCCCCTCGTAGATCCGCATCGTGCTCTCCCTCAGGATCCGGTGGTCTGGTCGATGAGCCCGCGCTCCTTCGCGCGACGCTCGCTCCAGCGGTATGCCCCCAGTGATGCGAGTGTAACCACCGCCGTGGTGAGGAGCAAACCGATCAGGCACGTCCGCGCTGCTCGGCGCTGCGGTTCCGGTGACCTGCGTCCACACCGATCCGGGTCCCGCCGATCGCGCTCACGGTGCCGGGGAACAGCGCCCGACGAACGCCCTCCAGCCACCAGGTGAGCGGCAGCAGCAGGCCACAGACCTGCGCGATGGCCGGTAGCACGAGCAGCGGGAACACGGCACCGACGACGAGGAACAGTGGCGCCCGCGACCGCCTCCGGGTACGACCACGACTCCTGCCGGGTCTGGAGGCAGACGGCCGCGAGGGCGATACCGAGCGCCACGATCGCCACCAGCCCGATCGCCATGCATCAGGATCGCCATCGGCCAGTCGACGGCGGCGGCGTCGAACGGGACGCCCAGGAACAGCGACCCCGATGGCGAGCGTGATGACCGCCCCCATGCCGGCGATCGCGATGCGAGCGGTCCCGCGCCCGAGCAGCACCACCAGCAGCGAGTTCGGGCTGATGTAGAGGTACTTGAGCATCCGGTAGCGCTCGCGGTCGTCCAGCACCGACCAGGCGAGCCCGGCCATCGCCGCCGAAGACGAAGGCCCAGAGCGAGCTGCCGACGACGACGAACGCGCGGTACTGCGGCTGCGCGCTGCCGCCGCTGACGACCTCGAGCATGACCAGCAGGATCAGCACCGAGGCGATCGGCTTGGCGACCGAGTAGATCAGGAACAGCACGGGATCGGTCCAGTTCGACTCGGTCTGCCATCCGAGGCGCATCGCGGTGCGCAGAGTGCGCCACGGCGTCGAGGACGGATGCTCGCCCGCTTCGACCGGGTCGGGCGCGACTCCCGGCCATGGAGGTGGGCGTCGGGGCCGAAACGCGCGTTGCGCTCACGGCTCGCAGCTCTGCGGCAACATCAGTTGCCGCGCAGGGTCAGGCGGCCCTCGATGCGGGCCAGCCGCTCCATGTGGCGGAGCATCAGGCGCGCAAGGCCGATGAAGACGACGACCATCGCGACCAGGATCAGCGCCTCGACCCCGGGCGGCGGCGTTCCGAAGCTGGTGGAGGTCCCCGAGAACGCGAGCTGGCGCATGGCGTCCAGCCCGACCGCCAGCGGAATGAGGGCGATGGCGAGCGCACCGAGCATCCCCAGCCGTCCCGACCGGGAAGTTCAGGCCCGACACGAAGTAGACGGGCTCCTGCATCACCTGGGTCATGTGCCAGGCCTCGCGTCCCCAGAGGACGAACAGGCTGGCCAGCATCATGCCCAGGCCGTACAGGGCGCCGAGCGTCAGGAAGAAGACGGCGAGCAGCAGGACCCACTGGTCCACCGCGAAGACGACACCGTAGAGGGCAGCTGCCGACGACGAGCACGACGGCGGCGCGGAGGCAGCTGGACAGCAGCCCGCCGATCGCCATGCCGAACAGGATGCTCATCAGGCTGATCGGCGCGCTGAAGTAGAGGTCCAGGTTGCCCTGGTCCTTCTCCCAGTAGAGCTGCGCGGCCATCATCCACATGACGTTGACCCAGAACGCCGTCATGGCGCCGCCGAGGACGACGAAGCCGATGTACTCGGGCGGCGCCTGCAGCGCGCGGTAGACGAACACGAAGGCCGATGTCGTCAGGAACGGCAGCAGGATCTCGAAGAAGAGCCACGAGGGCTCGCGGCGCAGGCCGATCACGCGCGGATAGGCGCGACCGACGATCGCGCGCAGGTTGGTGACCAGCGTCCGCCGTCGATGACCACGCAGCGGCCTCGGCCGGGCTCGCGGTGCGCCGGTGGAGGTAGACGCTCGACGTCGGCCGGAGCCGCGGCCTCGCCCTCGTGGGCGCCGACCGAGGTGCTCATCGCGCCGTCCCCACCGGCTCGCTGGGCTCGTACGGCTCATCGGTCGCGCAGCCCCGGTTCACCGACTTGGGCCACCTCGCCGCAGGCGGTCCCGCCTCGTCGTCGGCGGCCGTCTCGTCCCCGAGCCCCGCGGCCGACGAGCTCCACGAACACGTCCTCGAGGCTCGGCTCAGACTTCTGGAGCGCGACGATGTGGGCGCCCAGTCCGCCCGAGCGCGGAGACGACGCCGCCGAGCGCCGCGTCCTCGGTGAGCACCAGGCTGACGAGCACGGTCTGTCGGTCCGTGGCCGCGCCATCGCCGCCGTCCTCCTGGGTCGACGGCGCTGACGACGCCGGGCAGCCGGGCGAGCGCGCTCGAGCCTCCGTCGAGCCGGTCCAGCTCGAGCCGGAAGATCGACTCGCGCTGCACGCGGTGCTTGAGCTCGGCAGGGGCTGCCGATCGCGAGGATGCGGCCGTGGTCGACGATCGCCAGTCGCTCGCACAGCTCGTCCACCTCGGCCATGTAGTGCGAGGTCAGGAGGATCGTCCGGCCGGGTACGGCGGCCCGCCAGTCCACGCACCAGCTCGCGCACGGCGCGCGCCGCGGAGACGTCCAGTCCCAGGGTCGGCTCGTCGAGGAAGAAGATCCACGGGTCGTTGAGCAGGCCGCGCGCGAGGTTGAGCTTCTGGCGCTGGCCGGTGGAGAGCTGCGACATCTTCTGCTCGCGCAGGTCGGTGATGCCCGACGGCCTCCATCAGCTCGTCGACGCGGCGCCAGCCGTCGCGCGACCCGCAGGCCGTAGAACTGGCTGAACATCCAGAGCTGCTCGCGGACCTGGAGCAGCCCGTAGCCGGACTGCTCGCCGCCCGAGACGATGTTCATGATCCGCCGGATCTGGGTGGTCTGGCGCTCCACGTCGAAGCCGAAGACGCGCGCGGTGCCCTCGGTCGGCAGCAGCAGCGTGGTCAGGATCTTGATCAGCGTCGTCTTGCCGGCGCCGTTCGGCCCGAGCAGACCGAAGAACTCCCCGGGCTCGACCGCGAGGTCGACGCCGTCGAGCGCGACGACGGGGCGTGGCTTCGCCTTGTAGACGCGGCGCACGCCGCGCACGTCGATGGCCGGCGGGATCGACGTGGACAAGAACCGGGCCTCTCGATACGGGTTCCTGCTGGGCGAGATCACCGGGCGGCAGACGTCGTGCACGCGTGGGCCGCCGGCCCGGGCGTCCGTCCCGGACCCTCAACGGCGCCCGCTCGCCGGCCCGGAGATGACGGGGTGATCGTACCACTGGATGATCGGCGTCTAACACGGTCGATCGTTACACGCGGGGCTCCGCCGGGCCGGCAGCACAGGGCGCGCCCGAGCGCCTACTCCCTGGGCGGGACCGACGGGGCGCTCGAACCATGCTCCTGCGCGAGCCCACGCTGGCTGGCGAGCTCGTTCGCCAGGAACGCCTCGATCCGGGCGTATGCGGGCCTGCCCGCGAGGTTCTGCAACTCGTCCGGGTCGGCCGACAGGTCGTACAGCTCGTGCTCACCGTCGTTGTAGTCCACGTAGTGCCACGGGCCGATCGGGGCGGTCGCCGAGCTCCGCAGCCCGTAGAACGGTGGCCTCGACACCGGGGAAATCGACAGGTCCTCTTCGACGGCGTAGTCGCGCCCCCTGCCGCCCCGGTTCATGAGGACCGACAGGAAGCTGACGCCGTCCGCGCTGGCCTGGCCGGTCGGAAAAGGGCCCATGACGCACCCCGCCAGCTCGCACAGGGTCGGTGCGACGTCGATGTTCTCCTCCATCGCGTCGATGATCCCGGGAGCGGTGCCCACGCCGTCCTTCCAGTGGACGAAGAAATCGATCTGGGTCGCGTACGGCACGCGCTTCTCCGCCCATCGGTGTCGGCCGTACGCCATGCCGTTGTCGGCGGTCAGGATGAACAGCGTGTTGTCGAGGCGGCCCTGGCGTTCCAGGATCGACGTGATCGTCGCAAGCTCCGCGTCGACCGACAGCAGCGCCTCACAGTCCTTCTCGAGCGGCCAGCCGTTCGCGGCAAACGAGAGGAGGGGGCTGTTCGCGATGTAGCGCGGCTTGTCCGATACGTCGGCCTCGTTGGTCGACGGCGTCTGGAACGTTGGGATGTTCGCGCATCGTGGGTCACCGGCGAATTGATCAGCCGGGACCGGCATGTGGGGCGTGATGTTGCCGGCACTGTCAGCCCCGGAATGGGTCGCGAACGGTGTCAGGAACGCGAACACAGGCTTGTCGGGTGGCGCCCGCTCGAGGAACTCGGCGGCATCGGCAGCGAAGACATCCGTGCTGTAGTCGGCCGGGCGAGTTCCGTGCTGTTCGGCGACGCCGTCCTTCCATGAACCGTAGTCGTAGTAGCCACCCGCAAAGATGCTTGCGTGGTCCCAGCCAGGCGGCACTTTGCTGGCCAGGTGGTCGGTGAGGTTCAGGTACTTGCCGCTGATGAACGTGTAGTAGCCCACGCCCTGCAGCTCGGTGGCGAGGCTCTCTTCCGGCTTGAACAGCCGGGCGTCGTTGAACCACACGCCGTGGTGCTCTGTGCGCAGGCCGGTCAAGAAGTTGATGCGCCCCGGGCAGCACAGCGGGGTATCGCCGTAGTAGTTGGTGAACTGCAGGCCCTCCTCCACGAACATGTGGTGGATGGCCGGCATGCGGTCCCAGACGCGGTGGTCCTCGATAGCGGCGATGTCGTCGACCATCACGACGACGATGTTGGGACTCGCCGGCTGGGCGACCGGGGCGGGACTCTGTGTGACCGGGGTTGGTGCCGGGCTCGCGGGCGCGGCCGGCGGTGCGGTGGACGGGCCAGGGGTGATCTCGACGTGCCCGGCGGGCGGCGGGGACGGGCGGAAGGCGCGACAGCGGCGGCAACCGGCGAGGGCGGCGGCGAACCACCTGCGGGGACCTTCGCCCGTGACGCCGCGAGCGTGCCGAGCGCCAGATCGGCGCCGACCGCCAGGACGACGACGAACGCCAGCGAGGCGCGCGCCACGCGAGATCGCCCAGGCGAACGCGAGCGGTCCGTGATCATGGCTTGCGCGTCACTGGGGGAGCGGTCACCCGTCCAGGTCCCGGTGCAACGATCGCAACCGCGCCTGTCGTGGCACCGGTTCGTGTCGCGAGGCGGCGGCGCGTTGCATGCATCGTGCTCTCCCTACAGCCGCATCGGCGGCTCCGTGGAGTCGGAAGCCTCCCCCCGGGGCGATCATCAGCGCCCGTATCTCGAATGGACAAGTGCCGATGGACCCGTCGGCCGGCGCATTCGGAACGGCAAATCGCCACCGACGGCGCGCGGCACCGGGAGACGCCCGGCCACGGGAGACGCCCGGCACGGTACGCCGCGGTGCCCGGTTCGGGCCGTTCGGCCCATTGAGGCGCACCACCGAGGTTGCAATACTGCTGACAGCCGCCAGGTCGAGTGGTCGCCTTCGCATTTCGAGTGATCGGCAGATCGGGAGGGTTCTCATGCGTCGCATGCGTCGCGTCTCCGTCACGGGTACGGCGGCCAGCGTCGTGCTGGCCTCGCTCATCGCGCTGCCGGTGTCGCCGGTGTCCGCGGCGCCGAAGATCACGTTTCACGTGACCATCGGCAGTTCCTGTCTCGACGGCACCGCCCCGGCCGGGAAGCGCGTGCACATCGTCCTGAAGACGCCGGGTGGCCAGTTGCGCGGAACCGACGACGAGACGGTGCGGTCGGACGGCACATTCAACGCGTGCCCGGCGGGTGACCTCATCACCGGGCTCTTCGGCGGGTTGAACGGGGGCGATGTCATCACGGCCAGGGTCGGGACACTCGTCCGCACCTGGACGGTCCCGCGCGTCACCGCCCAGATCGATCGCGCCTCGGACGTGGTGTCCGGGCGCGCGCCGGCAGGCACCCACGTCACCGTCTCGATCGCCGAGATCGCGCCGAGCGCTCCCCTGTCGGCCTCGCCGACCGCGGGCCCCAACGATCTCACCGTCGTTGCCAACGCCAAGGGCGAGTATCGAGCCGACTTCGCCGGGGCGGTGAACATCGTGGGCGGAGACCCGGTCATGGTGGCCGCGGCCTTCGGGGCGGACGGCGTCGCCATCACCGCGATCACGCCATACCTGCTGGTCACCGCGGGCAGCAACATCTTGTACGGGTCTGCCGGATCGGATCTCCCGGTCGACTTTGCTCTTCGCACGGCCGGGGGAACCCTTCGGGCGCAGGCGCACACGCAGTCGCTCCTGCTCGGGATCTTCATCGCCCGCCTCGTGGACCCGAGCGGCAGCGCCGTGTATCCGCGGCGCGGTGACTGGCTCACCGCCTCGTTCGCCTCGGATGCGTTCCTCAAGATCCCCGACTGGAAGCTGGCCGGGGACAAGAAGACCGAGATGGTCACGGGCCGGTGCATGCCGCGCTCGGCGTACGCCGTGCAGATCTACGGAAGGGGCAGCGACGGCTACACGACCAGCGCGGGCAAGGGCGGCACGACAGCCGCGGACGGTTCGTTCCGCTGGAACCTGCTCGGCCTCTGGAACGTGAAAGCGGGCGACTCGCTCATCCTGTCGTGCATGTACAGGACCGGCGACCAGTTCGCAGTCTCGTCTGACGTGCACTGAGCCGGACGCCAGAGGCGGCCGCGCATCGGCGACCGCCTCGGACCGGATCGGCCGCGCCTCATCGGGAGGCGCGCGTCAACGTCAGGGTGCCGGGACCGCGAAGGTCCAGTACGGCATGTTCGGCTCCAGCGCACCGCACGGCCAGGCGAATGCCCAGCGTGCCCGGGTTGCCGGCCACCCCGGACGTGTCGAACGAGATGAGACCGTCGCCGGTTCCGCCGGAGACGTCGAGAGGGACGTCTTCGGGGTCGAGGATTGGGAGGGCCGGCGGCATGGCGCGTATCCGTCGGGCCGCATCGGCCGAACGGTTGCGCGCGATGGCGAACAGCCACGGGGCGAACGGTTGGCCGTGGTTCCGGTAACGCGGCATCGCCGCGTACGCGCTGACGAAGACATCCTGGGCCAGGTCCGAGGCGTCCTCCGAGGAACCGCATCGGAGGCGGAGATAGCCGTAGATACGCGGCAGGAAGTGGTGGTACAGGACGCCGAATGCCTCAGGATCGGTGCGGGCGGCCTCCACCAGCGCAAGTTCGTCCTGGCGGGCCAGGTCGGTGGGCGCGGGCGGTTCGGCAGCGAGTGCCGTCTCGCGGGGCGGATGGCGGGAGAGGCTGAGTGCCATGTGACGTCGTCCCCCTGCGCTGGCTTCCGTCGTGCGATCGCACCGGGAATAACGCACGAGCCGGTCGGCGGCGACATCACCACGGTATGCGCTTCGGCGGCCGGTGACGAGCGGCGTGCCAGCGGGCAATGCGTTGGTGTCCGGGGGGCGCCCGCGTCAGCGCCATTCCGCGTCACCGGCGTCCCCGGTGCGAGCGAGCGAGCCCACCGGGTTGCCCGGGTCACCCGGCCTGTTCCGCGTGCGCGACCGCCGTCCGGTGCCCTGCGCGTCACGGCGCGATGTTGAAACACGTAGGTCTGGTCCGCCAGGCCGCCCTTGATCGCCGCCGTGTCGCCCTCGACGGTACCGGTCCAGCACAGGTCGCCCTCCTTGATTTACGAACGCGTTCCCACCGAACGTGCCCTGGTCCAGCGCCGTCCCCGTCGCCGCGCCCTTCACGTGAGGAGGGTCCACAGCCGATCAGCGGAGGGACTGGATCGCCCCGATCCCGAGCACCGCGCCGGCCACCACGATCGTCGTCCACAGCGCGACGCCCGCGCTCATCGACAGGAGGAGACGACGCTTCGGTGCACCGAGGGCGAGTGCGATCGCCGTGCCCATCGGCGCGGCCACGAACAGCGGCGAAATGAGCCCCCACCCGATCACGCCATAGCGCTGCCACAGGGCGAACAGGCGCCCCTTGCCCGAGATGATCTCCCGGCCGCGACGGCGAAGGAACCACCGGCGCACCGCATCGCCGCCGATGGTGACGATCGCCACGCCGAACAGAGCACCGGCGCACGTGCAGGTCCACACGACGATCGGGTCCAGACCCGCCGCCAGGCCGGCCGGAACGGCGAACCACAGTTCGAACATGGCGAGGACGAAGACAAACGGGATTGGCGCGATGATGGTTCTCCGAAGACGGGGGCGTCAGCCCAGAGCCCGGTGCGCTCCGACGATACAGCCATCGGCGCGGTGTCCGAGGGCCCGCTCAGTTCCCCTGCACCAAGGCGACGGCGATCTCCGCGGCAACACGCGCGTTCTCGCTCGATGAGCGCCAGGTTGGCACGCACAGATCGGCCGTCGGTCAGTTCGGCGACGCGAGCCAGCACGAACGGCGTGCTTGCGGGACCGTGGATGCCGGCGACTTCCGCGTCACGGATCGCGGCCTCGATCGCGGCCTCGCCGTCTCCCCGGGGCAGTGCCGCGTCTTCGGGGAGTGGCACGCAGATGAGTGCGCCGCCGAGCCCGAGCGACCACTGCCGCTGCAGCAACTCGGCCGCTTCCCGGGCAGAGTCGACCCGGGCCGGGACGCGCATTCCACTCGTTGCGCTGAAGAACCCCGGCAGTTCGTCGGTCCCCCACCCGACGACCGGGACACCAAGCGACTCCAGCACTTCCAGCGTGCGCCCGACGTCCAGGATCGACTTGGGCCCTGCGCACACCACCACGACCGGGGTTCGCGCAAGCTCGGCCAGGTCGGCCGAGATGTCCAGCGAGTCCTCGCCACCCCGATGCACGCCGCCGATCCCGCCGGTGGCGAAGACGCGAATCCCGGCCAGGCGTGCGGCGATCATCGTGGCGGAGACCGTGGTCCCGGACCAGCCCGGCCGGCCCAGCGCGGCCGCCAGCGTCTGGCGCGAGACCTTCAACGGGTCCCGGGCCGTGGCCAGCTGCGCCAGCCCGTCCCGGTCGAGCCCGACGCGGATTCGGCCGTCCCGGAGGGCGACCGTCGCCGGCACGGCGCCACCGGCGCGCACGGCCGCCTCCGCCCGGATGGCAGCCTGGAGGTTCTGCGGGTACGGCAGTCCGTGGGTGATGAGTGTCGACTCGAGCGCCACGACGGGTCCCGAAGTGGCGAGCGCTTCGACCACCTCGGGCGTCCACTCGATGAGTTGCTCCATGCGGCCATTCTTGCGCGCCAGGGCCGCGGCGTCACCGATCGTTGGCAGTGCACGGTCGAGCGGACCGCCGATCGCGTCGGGCACCCGTTGAGAGTACCCGTCGGTGCGCCGATTCCTCCGCTTCGCCGCCTGTCTCCAACCTTTCCGCTCCTCTGCAAATCGGGACGCAGGGGACGACCACCCCGGGATCCGCCGGGCAGACCGCGTCGCCGGCCGCTCCGCTCCGCGCTACAGCACCAGCTCGACTCCGGGGCAGGCGGAGCACGTCCGCCGCGGCACGGTGCCCGGCCAGCGCGGCGCGTCGGAGAACCGGTGATCCCCAGGCGGCGCCGGTCCTCCGGCACCCGCCACTCCCCCGGCGGCTCCCGCGCCCGCCCCTCCGCCAGAGCCCGCGGCGCCGGCCGTTCCTCCGGCGCCCAGGATGCTCCACAGGAATCCGGCCGCGAACGCGTCGCCGGCACCCGTCGTGTCGGGCGCCGCCAGCGGCGTTGTGGCCACCTCGAGCCGCTCAACCAGGCCGTCACCATCCGCAGCCCTGCCTCGCCACAGGACGAGGCACCCCTCCGGGCCTTCCTTGACGACCACGACCGTCGCCAGGTGGAGCAGGCTGGCCGGGTCCGACGCCCCGGCCAGCGCGACCGCCTCTCCGCTTGTGGCGAACAGCAACTCCGGCGCCAGGGCGGCGAGGCTGGCCCGAACCGCTCGCCGTCCCGTTGTCAGCAGCGGGCCACGCGACGCAAGGTCCACGGACAGCAGGGCCCCGCGACCCCTGGCCAACCGCGCCGCCTGCGCGGCGGCCTCGCCGAGCGGCTGGTTGAACAGCGAGTAGGCCGGCAGGTGGAGGACGCCGATGCCGCGCAACCAGGCCGGCCGGACGTCGGCCGCCGTCAACAGGTCGGCGGCGCCTCGTTCGGTGACGAACGATCGCTCGCCGCTGCGATCGACGATCGCCGCCAGGCGCCCCGTCTGGCCGGCGGTCACGACCGCGTGGACGCGGCACGCCGTCGACACGCAGCGCGGCCACAAGGCGCCGGCCCAGCCCGTCGCGCCCGACCGACCCGATGAACGTCGCCCGGCCACCCAACCGGCTGAAGGCACGGGCAGTGTTCGCTGCCGACCCGCCGGCCCTGAACCGCAGCGTGCCCGGCACGTCCGTCCCGCGCTCCGGCGTGCGCTCGCCGGTCACGACCACGTCGAGCAGCAGGTCGCCGAGCGTTGCGAGCGACGGCGGACCCGTCGTCGCGCCGCGACGACCCCTGCCGCGAACCGACGCCAGCCCCGGCACGTGAGCGCCGGACAGCGGCACGCGACCCCGACCTGACGCTACCCTAGAAGGCACCTTGCCGAGCGGCCTGGAATTTGGCACGGAATGCTCACGTAGCTGGAAGGTCCGGGGCCGCCGATTATGATACGGAGCACTTTTCAGGAAAGGGCTCGCATGACCCTCACCGCCGACCGCGTCGATCACCAACTGAATGTCGACACCATCCGTGCCCTGGCGATCGACACGGTCCAGAAGGCGAACAGCGGGCACCCCGGTGCGCCCATGGGCATGGCGCCGATGGCCTACGTCCTGTGGACGCGGTTCCTGCGTCACGCACCGACGAAGCCCGACTGGCCCGATCGCGATCGTTTCGTCCTGTCGGCCGGGCACGCGAGCGCGCTCCTCTACCGCCTGCTCTACCTGACCGGCTACGACCTGCCGCTCGACGAGCTCAAGCGCTTCCGCCAGCTCGGTTCGCAGTACGCCGGGACACCCCGAGTACGGGCTGACGGCGGGCGTCGAGGCGACCACCGGGCCGCTCGGCCAGGGCTTCGCCAACGCCGTCGGCATGGCCATCGCCGAGCGCCGGCTGGCGGCCGAGTTCAATCGCCCGGACCACGCGATCGTCGATCACTGGACGTACGGCATCTGCTCGGACGGCGACCTCCAGGAGGGCATCTCGGCCGAGGCGGCCAGCCTCGCCGGCCACCTGCGCCTCGGCAAGCTGCGTCTTCCTCTACGACGACAACGGCATCCAGCTCGACGGCCCGACGTCGTGGGCCTGGACGCGAGAACGTCGTCGAGCGGTTCGATGCCTACGAGTGGCACACGCAGCGGGTCGAGGACGGGAACGACCTCGACGCGATCGAGGCCGCGATCACGGCCGCCAGGGAGGACCCGCGCCCGAGCCTGATCGCGGTCCGCACGCACATCGGCTACGGCTCGCCGCACAAGCAGGACAGCCAGAAGGCGCACGGCGCAGCCGCTCGGGCGAGGACGAGGTCCGGCTCACGAAGGAGGCCTACGGCTTCGACCCGGACAAGACGTTCTACGTGCCCGACGCCGCGCTCGCGACACTTCCGCGAGGCCGTGCCACGCGGGCGAGGAGCTGTGCTGCGGAGTGCCACGAGCGCTTCGCCGCGTACGAGCGCGAGCACCCGGAGCTGGCAGCCGAGCTGACGCGCCGCACCATCGACGGCTGCCCGCGGGCTGGGAGAGCGCTGCCGACGCTGGGCCGAACGGCAGCGAAGGGCTGGCCACGCGGCAGCGCCTCCCAGCAGGTCGCTCCAGGCGCTGATCACGCCGCTGCCGGAGCTGTTCGGCGGCTCGGCCGACCTGTCGGAGAGCAACCTCACGGACCTCAAGGGCCAGGGCGACTTCGACGCGGACGAGCCCGGCCGCAACCTCCGCTTCGGCGTCCGCGAGCACGCCATGGCCGGCATCTGCCAACGGCATCGCGTACCACGGCGGTCTTCTCCCCTACGACGCCACGTTCCTCAACTTCAGCGACTACATGCGCGGGTCGGTGCGCCTCTCCGCGCTGTCCGGCCTCCACGTCATCGACGTCTGGACGCACGACTCGGTCGGCCTCGGCGAGGACGGCCCCACGCACCAGCCGGTCGAGCACTACGCCGCGCTGCGCGCCATGCCCAACTTCTGGTTCGTGCGGCCCGGCGACGCGAACGAGACCGCCGCCGCGTGGCGGCTCGCCGTCGAGCGGCGCGACGGCCCGGTGGCCTCGCGCTCACCCGGCAGAAGCTGCCGATCCTGCCGGGCACGGCCGAGAGGGCCACCGACGGCGTCCGGCACGGCGCCTACGTGCTCGCCGACGCCGTCCGACGCGGACGGCCCGCACGCGGAGCCCGACGTGATCCTGCTCGCGACCGGCTCCGAGCTGCAGCTGGCGATGGCCGCGCGCGACGTCCTGACGCGGCGAGGGGATCCGCGACCCGCGTCGTCTCGATGCCCTGCTGGGAGCGCTTCGAGGCGCAGTCGGCCGAATACCGCGACCAGGTCCTTCCGCCGGCCTGCACGCAAGCGCGTCAGCGTCGAGGCCGGCGTCTCGCTCGGCTGGGATCGCTGGGTCGGGCCCGAGGGCGCCATGATCGCGATCGAGCGCTTCGGCACCTCGGCACCCGCCGAGGACATCTTCAAGGCGTTCGGCTTCACGCCCGAGCACGTCGCCGATGTCGCGCCGGCGTGCTCACCGGCGAGGTCTCGTGGCGTCATCTCGCCGCAGACCGGACACCGAGGCAAACCAACCTTCGGCTGACGGCAGTTCCGCGGAGGACCGATGACCGACACCGTCGACGCGAAGACCAGTAACGCCACCGCAACCGAGACGCGGCTGCCCGACCCACTCCGAGCGAGTCGTGGCCGCAGCCATCGCGCGGGCGCTCCGCGAGCGCTGGGCCGAACGGATCTGGGACCACGACACGCGCCTGTGGACCAGTGATCGGCGGTCGCGGCCAAGATCATCGGCAACGGCTCGGCTGGCTCGATGCCCCGACCCACTTCCCGGAGGAGGTCGACGAGCTCGAGGCGTTCGCGCGCGGCGTCCACGAGGACTTCACCCACGCGGTGGTGTGCGGCATGGGCGGCAGCTCGCTCGCGCCGGACGTGCTCGCGCATGCGTTCCCGCGCTCGGAACATGGCCTGTACGTCGAGGTGCTGGACTCGACCGATCCCGACGCGGTGCCGCGACCGGGCCCAGGGAGGAGGACGCGGTCGCCCTGACCTCATCGCCACCAAGTCGGGCACGACCACGGAGACCCTCTCGTTCCTCGCGTACTTCTGGGACGCTCGCCCAGGACCGCACCTCGTTGTTCCGCCGTGGCCACTCGGCGACAGCTTCGTGGCGGTCACGGACCCCGAGCGAGAGCGTCAAGGCGATCCCGCATTCGGGCTCGTTCCGCGAGGTGTTCCTCAACCCGCCGGACGTGGGCGGCCGCTACAGCGCGCTGACCTACGTCGGCCTCGTGCCGGGGGCGCTGATGGGGCTGGACCTCGGCGCGTTGCTCGGCGACGCGGGAGAGATGGCCGGGCGCTGCCGTCCGGACGACGCCCGCAATCCGGGGCTGGCACTCGGCGCGACGATCGGCGCGCTGGCGGTCAACGGCCGCGACAAGCTGACGTTCGTGCTCGAGCCGGCGCTGGCCGAGCTCGGCGCGTGGCTCGAGCAGCTGATCGCCGAGAGCACCGGCAAGCACGGCACGGGCATCGTGCCGGTCGACGGCGAGCCGCTCGGCGCGCCGGACGTCTACGGCTCGGATCGCGACGTTCGTGCGCATCGGCCGCGAGTCCGAGGTCGAGTGGCGGGCCGCGACCGGCGCGAAGCTGGATGCGCTGGCTGCGGTCGGGCACCCCGTCATCGACATCGTCCTGCGCGACGGCCAGTGGCTCGGCGGCGAGTTCTTCCGCTGGGAGTTCGCAACGGCGGTCGCCGGGATCGTGCTGGGCGTCAACCCGTTCGACGAGCCGAACGTGACCGAGTCGAAGGAGAACACGAAGGCCGTCCTGGAGCAGTACCACGACGAGGGCCACCTGCCGGCTGACGAGCCGCTCGCAACGAGCGGACATCTGCAGCTGGTCGGCGACGCGGCACTCCGGCTCACCGACGCGGACGGCGACCGTCGCCGGGCAGCTGCGACGGCACCTGGACAGGGCGAGGCCGAACGGCTACCACGCCATCCACGCCTACATCGCGCCGACGCCGGAGCGCACCGAGGCGCTGCGCGGGATCCAGGCGCTGCTGCGTGACCGGACGCAGCCACGCGACCACGCTCGGCTACGGCCCGCGGTTCCTGCACTCCACCGGCCAGCTGCACAAGGGCGGCCCGCCGACCGGCTGCTTCCTGCAGCTGGTCGCCGGACATCCGAACGACCTGCCGATTCCCGGCCGCAGGGAGAGGTTCGGCACGCTGATCGACGCGCAGGCGCGCGGCGACTTCACGTCGCTCCAGTCGCACGAGCTGCCGGTGCTGCGCGTCCACCTCTCGGACGACCCGGACGCCGGCCTGGCCGAGCTTCGGACGGCGCTGGAGGCTGCCCTGGCCTGAGGATGCGGAGCGGCCCGAGCGCCGGACCCGCCGTGCTCCGGCGGCGGCAACCCGGCGCATCAGCGGAACAGGAGGACGATCGTGGAACTGGCGATCGTGGGACTGGGCCGCATGGGCGGCAACATGGCCCGCCGGCTGCACCAGGCCGGGCACCGCGTCGTCGCGTTCAACCGCTCGCCCGACAAGACGCGCGAGATCATGGGCGAGGGCCTGGAGGGCGGCCTACGCCCGGCCGAGGTCGGTGGCGATGCTCACGCCGCCGCGCATCGTCTGGCTGATGGTGCCGGCCGGTGATGCGACCGGAGCAGACGATGGAGGAGTTCGCCGCCCTGCTGTCCCCGGGCGACACGATCGTCGACGGCGGCAACAGCAACTTCCACGATTCGAAGCGGCGGCAGCGCTCATGCAGGGGCCAAGGGCATCCAGCTTCGTCGACGCCGGCATCTCGGGCGGCGTCTGGGGCCTCGAGAACGGCTACGGCACCATGGTCGGCGGGGACCGCGAGGCCGTGGAGCCGCTCGAGCCGATCTTCAGGGACCTCGCCCCGGAGGGCGGGTACATCCACTGCGGCCCGGCCGGCTCCGGCCACTACACCAAGATGGTCCACAACGGCATCGAGTACGGGCTCATGCAGGCGTACGCGGAGGGCTTCGAGATCCTGCACGCGTCGGAGTACCCGCTCGACCTGGAGGCGGTCGCCAAGGCCTGGAACTACGGCACCGTCATCCGCTCGTGGCTGCTGGAGCTGGCCGGCCTCGCGTTCGAGCAGCACGGCGAAGGACCTCGCCGACATCAAGGGCTGGGTGGCGGACTCCGGCGAGGGCCGCTGGACGGTCCAGGAGGCGATCGACCACGACGTCCCGGCTCCGATCATCACGCTCTCGCTGCTGGCGCGGCTTCGCGAGCCGCCAGGACGAGAGCTACTCGGCGCAAGGTGACCGCCGCGCTCCGGCAGCAGTTCGGCGGCCACGCCGTGAAGGAGGGCTGAACTCCGGTGGCCACGAAGCCTCGCGCCGTCCAGCCGAGCTGCGGCTGCGCGGCCGATCGCCGACGCGCGCGCCAGGGCGACGCGCTGAGTCGATCCATTTCCGCCAGGACGGTAGGGGCTCGGCCGCCATCAACCCGCTGCGCGTCGGGACGCGCCTGGAGCGGATCCCCGAGCCGTGCGTGCTGGTGATCTTCGGCGCGACCGGCGACCTCTCGCACCGCAAGATCCTGCCGGCCATGTACAACCTGCGCCGCGCGGGGCTGCTGCCGCACGGAGACCACGGTGCTCGGCTTTGCCCGCCGGCCCTACACGGACGAGCAGGTACCGCGACGAGATGCGCAAGGCCGTCAAGCGCTTCTCGCGCAACCCGGTCGAGGAACGCGCTCTGGGACGACTTCGCCGAGGGCCTCTACTACCAGCGCGGCGACTTCGACGACACTGCGAGCTACCGAGACCTCGCCGACCGCATCGAGCAGATCGAGTCGGCGCGCGGGACGCGCGGCAACATCCTCTTCTACCTCGCCACGCCGCCGTCGCGCCTACTCGGAGATCGTGGCCAACCTGGGCCGCGTGCAGCTCCACGAACGATCGCGAGGGCTGGTCGCGCATCGTCGTCGAGAAGCCGTTCGGGCACGACCTTGACTCGGCGATCGCGCTGAACAACGCGCTCATGGGCGTGTTCGACGAGTCGCAGGTCTACCGCATCGACCACTACCTGGGCAAGGACACCGTCCGCAACCTGATGGTGTTCCGCTTCGGCAACGGCATCTTCGAGCCGCTGTGGAACCGGCGCTACGTGGACCACGTGCAGATCACCGTGTCGGAGGACCTCGGCGTCGACGGCCGCGGCGCGTTCTACGAGGAGGCCGGCGCGAGCCGCGACATCCTCCAGAACCACATGCTGCAGCTGCTCTGCCTCGTGGCGATGGAGCCGCCGATCGCCTTCGAGGCGGACGCGCTGCGCGACGAGAAGGTGCGCGTCCTGCGCGCCGATCGACACCGACTGGACCGAGGAGCGCGTCCGCCGCAAGCGTCGTGCGCGCCCAGTACACGGCCGGCTGGGTCCGCCGACAAGAAGGTCCCCGGCTACCGGCAGGAGGAGGAGAGGTCTCACCCAACTCGACGGTCGAGACGTTCGTCGCGCTCGAGCTGGAGGTCCAGAACTGGCGCTGGGCCGACGTGCCCTTCTACCTGCGCACCGGCAAGCGACTGCCGCGCCGCGCGACGGAGATCGCGATCCAGTTCAAGCAGCCGCCGCTGCGCCTCTTCCGCGAGAGCGCGTCGGAGCCCGAGCCGAACCTGCTGGCGATGCGCATCCAGCCCGACGAGGGCATCCTGCTGCGCTTCGCGGCCAAGGTGCCGGAGCTCGGCCTGGACGTGCGCAGCGTGAACATGGACTTCACCTACGGCTCGTCGTTCATGCAGGACGCGCCGGAGGCGTACGAGACGCTGATCCTCGACGCGATGCTCGGCGACGCCTCGCTGTTCACGCGCGCCGACGAGGTGGAGGCGGCGTGGAGCATCGTCACGCCGCTCAACCAGATGTGGGCCGAGTTCGACGCGGAGCCACCCCGACGCGCGCCTGGCAAGCCGGCGAGCCGCCGATCACGACGACGACGAGCCGGGCGAGCGAGCTGTGCTTCTACCAGGCCGGCACCTGGGGACCTGGAGGCCGCCGATCGACTGATCGAGCGAACGGGGCGTCGATGGCGACGGCTGTGACCGCGAGAGCACCGTCATCGGCAGCTCGCCCGAGCCGCAGCGCTGGCACGCTGCGCGCCTCGAGCATCTCCGAGACGGTGCAGCAAGCTGTCCGAGATCTGGGGCACGCGTCGCGCAACCAGGTCGAGCAGGGCCAGCTGCAGCGACTCGCAGCGGCAAGGCGCTGCGCGAGGACTCGCACCTGCGCGCGGAGCATGCGCTGGGCGGCGCGGCTGGACGCCGACCGCGAGGTGCGGATCCGGACGCGCACGAGCGTGCTGACGCTGGTCGTCGTCGCACCGGGTGCCGAGACGGCCGAACGTGCCATGTCGACCGTGTCGGCGCTGGCGTCGCGGCATCCCGTCGCGCGCGATCGTCGTCTCGCCCGGCGACCCGGACGGGCCGGCCTCGTTCGGCGCCCACATCTACGCCGCGTGCCGGCCCGCCGCGGGCGGCACGACCGAGATCTGCACCGAGGAGATCCTCATCAGGACGGGCGGCGAGCTGTCGCAGCACCTGGCGCACGGCCGTGGCGCCGCTGCTGATCCACGACCTGCCGGTGGTGCTGTGGTGGCCGGACGACGTGCCCTTCGGCAGCCGCCACGTTCCGGGCGCTCGCCGAGGAGTGCGACCGGCTGCTGGTCGACTGCGGCCAGTTCCGCGGCGACCGGCGCAGAGCGGCTGCTCGGCATCGCAGCGCGTCTGCGCGAAGGCCTGGTCGTCCACGACATCGGCTGGATGCGCGGCGATGCTCTGGCGCGAGCTGCTGGCCGGCATCTTCGACCACCCGCTGCTCACGCCGGAGCTGCACAACATCCGCAGCATCCGCATCGACGTGGCGCGGCCCGGCCGAACGATGCGCATCGCGCGCGCCGTCGCGTTCGTCGGCTGGATGTCGGCCGTGCTCGGGCTGGGACGTGGTCAGAGCCGATGGCGCTGCGACGGCGAGACCTACCGCGGCGCAGGTCCGCTGCCGGCAAGCGCGAGATCTCGCGTCGAGCTGCGGCCGGTCGAGCACGGGGCTGGACGGCAGCGTCCGGACCGCAGGGTCGCTCGTTCGGGTGGACGTCGTGTCGCAGCACCCGCGGGCCACGACGCGCGTCCACGTGACGCGCCAGGCGGACCACCTGCTCGGCACGGCCGACTGGAACGGCGCGCAGGTGGCGCGTCGCGCGGCGCGCCTCGACGTCTTCGACGAGATGCCGTTTCTCGCCGAAGCGCTGGACCACACGGGCCGGGATCGCGCGTTCGAGGGCGCGCTGGATCGAGCAGTGAAACTGGTCGGCGGGCTCGCCGGAGCTGAGCCCGGCCGCGCCGTCGCCGTCGCAGGCGGCGCAGCTTCCGGCGCCCCGGTCGGCGAGCCTGATGCCGTCGGGACGCCGGCCGAAGGCGGTGACTCGATGGGCGAGATGGCCACTCCTGACCCACCATCGGGAGGGTGATCGGCAGCATGGCTGACCTGGAACGGATCGAAGGCGTCGGCGGCCCGGCGGAGGTCCTCGTGGCTCGCGACGCCAACGGGATCGCCCTCGCCGCCGCCGAACGGATCTGCACCTGGCTGAACGCCGCGGTCGACGAGCGGGGGCGCGCACACATCGCGCTCACCGGCGGGTCGTCGGCAGGTCTGCTTGCCGCCGAATTGCACCGGGCGCGCTGGCACGACGCGGTGCCCTGGAGACCAGGTCGGAATCTGGTGGGGCGACGAGCGCTTCGTCCCCACCGACCGGCCCGAGTCCACCTTCGCTGAGGCGGTCCGCGACCTCCTCGGTCCCGATGGGCTGCCGGTGCCCGCGGCGAACATCCACCCGTTTCCCGTTGAGACGGCGCTCGCGGACGGAAACGGCCAAGAGTGGGTGGCTGAGGCATACGCAGCCGAGTTGTCGACGATGCTGTCTCGCCGCGATCACCTGCCGGCCTTCGACGTGATCCTGCTGGGCATGGGTCCCGACGGCCACGTCCTGTCGGTCTTCCCCGGCAGCGAGGCGCTCGATCCGGGCACACCGCTGGTCATGGCCATTCCGGCGCCGACGCATATCGCGCCGATGGTGCCGCGCATCACGATCAACCCACGACTCCTCGCGGTTGCGGGTCACGTGCTGCTGATGATCCCGGGCGCGGCCAAGGCGAGGACCGTCAGCCGCATCTTCACGGAGCCGCCGGATCCGGGCCGGCTGCCGGCACAACTGCTGCTGCGCGGCAACGCGACGTGGCTGCTCGACCTGGGCAGCGCGGCGGAGCTGACGGCGCCGAGAGTCCCGGCCGGCTCATAGGCCCCGGACGGCAACCGTGGCGCAGGTCCCGGCTGAGCCGGGACGTCCCATCGACCGCCGGGTCATCTCGTCGGGTCGGCATGGGCGGTCATGGGCGGTCGGGATTCGCCGGTCACCTCGGAACCAGACTATTGCTGAATTCCACCACGCCCGGCCGGCGCTCACGTCGATGAACCGGCCTGCCCGAGGCTCACCAGCGCGATGCCGGCGACGGCCATCCCGACGCCGAGCATTCGGACCCGGCTGAGTCGCTCGTGAACGAAGATGCGCGCGAGCAACGCGGTCTGCACCGGGTAGAGCGAGGACAGCACGACGGCGACCGACAGCGCGCCGGAGGCAGACGCGAGCAGGTAGAACAGGTTGCCGCCCAGGTCCCCCGCCCCGGCCACCGCGCTGACCATGAGCGTCGCCCGACGCAACCGGACGTCGCGGAGGCGCCCCACAACCAGGGCTGCACCCAGCGCCAGAAGGACCAGTGAAAGCCCGGTCACCCGGACGCAGAGCAACGGCCACCACACCTCCCCGCCGGCATCGTGTGCCTGCGCGATGCCGAGGAAGAAGCCGGCGAACCCCAATCCGGCGACGACGATGAGCCCGAATTCGCGCAGCCTCGACCCGTGGTAGGCGGGCAGGTTGGGCCCGCCCGGGTGGAGGTGCCCGGGTCCACGATCCGGGATCGAGATCAGGGCGACCGCCCCGAGTGCAAGCAGCATCCCCGCAACGAGCAGCGCGTTGACGGGCTCACCCCGCGCGATGCCGACGATCGCGGGGACGGTGGCGCCGATCACTGCCGCCAGCGGCGCGACGATGCCCATCGTGCCGCGCGAGAGCGCGAGATAGAACGCCGCAAGTCCGACGATGCCGCTGCTGCCGGCGACCACCGACCATGCGATCGCCCCGTTCGTGGGCGGCGCCTCCGTGCTCACCGCGACCAGCCCCACGGCCACCGCGAACCCGAACACCTGGGTGAGTGTCAGGGCGACGAGCATGTGGCTCAGGCGGCTGGCAATGCCTCCGCAGAAGTCGGCGGTGCCCCACGCGAGGGCGGAACAGAGTGCCCAGGCGGGAGCGGCGAGGTTCAGGGCTTCCCCGGGGCGCGGATCTGCCCGCCGGTTGCCGCCTGCTCGTCGGTCGCCGCCTGCTCGTCGGTCGCCGCCTGCCCGCCGGTTGCCGCCTGCCCACCGGCATCGAGCCGACCGCCTGCATCGACCGGCGACCCACCCGGTCCATCGTCGCGCGCCTCAGGCGCAGGCAACTCGATCACGCGATCGACGGCGGAGTCGTATCGGTCGGAGCAGGTCAGGAAGATGATCTGGTGGTCGCCGGCCACGCGCCGGAGAAGCTCCAGCGCCCGGCGCGCGCGAACGTCGTCGAATGTCACGAACGGATCGTCGAAGATCAGCGGTGGCCGCCGCTCCTGCGTGACCTGCCGGACCAGCCCAAGTCGCGCTGCCAGGTACAACTGGTCGATCGTTCCCTGCGACAGGCGGCCGGAGCTGACCCAGGCCTCCGGTTCGGGCGACCAGACCTCGAAGACGAGGTTGTGCTCGTCGACGCGGATCTGCCGGTACCGACCGTCCGTGAGTTCGGCGATGTCCTCCGCCATGTGCTGCTCGAGGAAGCGCGCCGCCTTCTTCATCGTGGCCATCTCGGCCGCGTTGATCCCGTCGAGCGTGGCCTGGTAGATGCGGAGGCGCCGCTCGGCGGTGGCGAGATCCTCCCGCACCACGGCGAGCCGTTCCGTGAACTCCGCGACGGCCTCCGCGTCGACCTGGTTGTTGTCCACGCGACCCTGTGCCTGGCCCTCCTCGGTAAGTGCGGCGTCGCGTCGAGTCCGCGTCGCCCGGACCGCGGCCACGAGGCGAACGCGGGCGGCGGCGGGTTCCACGCCCGCCTCGCCCATGCCCGCCAACGCATAGCGTGCCTGTTCGGCATCCGCCGCGGCGCGGTCCCGCAGGATCGCGACGCTCTCATTCATCTCGGCCTCGCTGAGGAGTCCCCGTTCCTCGGCTCGCAGCTGGTCGATCGCAGCCGCGTGGTCGGCCTCATCGGCCATCAGCTTCTCCGCGGCGGGAAGGTCGTTCGCCCCGAGCTGCGCGAGCAGCGCTTCGCGATCACGTTGGGCGTGCCGCAGCTTGTCGTCGAGTTCGGTGCGGCCCCGGAGCCGGCGGGTGATCTCCTCCTCAAGGAGTTCATTCTGCCGCCGTACGGACGCGGCCAGCCTCCTGAGGAAAATCGCGCGCACGCCGACGAGGACCCCCAGGGCGGCGAATCCGGCGATGAACGCCACCCCGACGGTGCCGCCGATAACGGCGAAACCTGCAGCGCCGACGATGAAGAGCGCAATCGCAAAGGCCGTGGGAACGACCGCCGACGGAGTCGGCGCCACCGCCTGGTATCCCGAGGGATCCGGCTGGCTCGCGGCTTCGGCCCGCAGCTCGACGATGTCGTACTCCAGGCCTCGCAGCCGGTCCACACCGTCTCGGAGCGCCGGCAGCGACACCTGTGACGGATGCGACGCCTCCAGCCTGGAGACCTCCTCGCGCAGTTCGGCGGCACGACGGTAGCGTTCGTAGAGCTTCTGGGATTCCTGCTCCCGAGCAAGGAGCGCCACTGCCAGCTCCGCCTCGTCGAGTTCCTCCTGCTCCCGCGCGAGCCTCTGGTCGAGTACCTCACGGCCGGCCCGCGCGGTGGCGAGCGCGGCGCGGTCCTGTTCCAGCGATCGAAGCCCGGCTTCGCCGCGCTGGAGGTCGGTTTCCAGGCGCCCGATCTCGTCCCGAGCGACGCGCAGCGGCCCGGGGTTCTTCGCGCCGTCCGCGCGGTACCGCTTGAGCGTCTCCTCGAGGCGCCGTTTGGCCAGCCATGTTCCCCGGTCCGCACCGCTCATGGAAAGCTGCAGCCGGTCACGCAGTGCCCCCTCGTCCCGATCGAGGTCGGCCACCTCCTGGTGGCGGACGGCGGCAGTCGAGCGGAAGAACTTCTCGGACGGGATGCCGGTCAGTTCGGTCACCATCCGCTCGACGCGTCCTGGGTCCGTGATGGTCTCCCCGCCGAATTCGAGCAGGACGCTGCCGTGGAGGCCGGCGAACGTCTTGGTCAGCCGTCCCGGTTGCCCGTCGTCCTCGAAGTCGAGCTCGATCGACGGGTCGCCCGCCGTTCCGTTCCACGTCCGCACGTCGTCGAGTTCCTGCGCTGTGGAGGTTGCCCTGCGAAACAGGACCAGCTCGATGGCGCGCTGGATGGTGGACTTGCCCGACTCGTTGGGACCGCGGACGACGTTGAGGCCGGGCGCCAACTCGAGGCGCAGGTCGCGGTGGCGCTTGACGTCCCGAAGTCTCAGACCGGTGATGCGCATCGTCAGGCCAGCGTTACGCGGGTCGGGTCATCCAGGAGCAGCCGCCCCAGTCGCAGCGCCTCGCGGGACTCGGCCGCGCCCTCCGCGTCGCCCGACGTTTCTGCGGCCGCTATCCGCGCCTCGAGGTTCACGATGAACGCGCCGGCGATCGTGTCGGCCGGCGGCAGCGGTCCCTCCGGCAACGCCGCGACCCACCTGCTGCGCAACCGCAGGCCAAGGAAGCTCCCCGACAGTTGGGCACGGACCTCCTCTTCGTTGAGGTCGAACGTGTCCGGTGCGACGCCGACCACGCGGGCGTCCAACACCAGGTCCGGGTCACCGAGCTGACGCAGGCGTCGGACGAGGTCGTCCTGCGACCGCAGGGTCGCGGCATCCACGTCGAGTTGCTGGAATCTCGTGCGGCCGACGACGACGGGTTCGATCGATGCGCCGTCTGCCCCCTCCTCGAGCGTGACGACGAGCACATTACCCGACCGGTCCTGGTCGATCGCCACAGCTTCCGGGGCTCCCGGGTAGGCCCACACCGTCGCGCCGGCGCGGCCCTGCTGGAATGAATGCCAGTGACCCAGGGCCAGGTAATCAAGGACGCTGCGTCGGACATCGGACTCGGTGAACAGCACGTCGTCGGTCTCCACCTTTCCCGGGATCTTGAGCGACCCGTGCAGCATGCCCACGCGCCAGCGTCCGCGCCGCTCGGCCGCCGCCGAGAAGTTCGCGAGCGGGCTCACCGGCGCCTGCTTGGTGTCGAAGACCCGTCCGTAGACCACGAGAGAACACGCGGGGAACACCACGTCGGGTCGCTCCGGCGTGAGCACCGTGATGAGCGGCGATCCCGGCTCAAGGCCGGCGATCTCGGCAAGGTCCAGCGCCCTGTAGATCGAGGTGTCGTCGTAACAGTCGTGCGTGCCGGGGATCAGGACGGTCGGGATGCCGCGGTCCGCCAGGCGTCGAAGTTCGCCGGCCGCCCGTTCGATCGACCGGCGCGGCTGGGCGTTGGAGTCGAAGAGATCGCCGCTGATGAGCACTGCGTCGACGGCCCGCTCGATCGCGAGGTCCACAGCGCGTTGAAACGCCGCGAACTGGCGCTCGCGCTGCGCTGCCGCGGCAGGCCCGAGATCCTGGTGGCGCGCACCCAGGTGGACGTCGGCCATGTGCAGAAGGCGAGGCATATGCTGGACGATCTCCTTTTGGACCGACGGGCGACGGCGACCCGCCGAGGATTCGCCCACCGCTCCCTGCTGCGACTGGTTCCGGTCTCGTTCGACCGGGCAGTGCAGATCCCGGCTGGAGCGATCGTGCGATACCCGCTGGGCCATGGCTATTGTGCCATCCGCGCTGCCGGAAGCCGCGCGATTCTCCCGCTCGATCAGGATGGTCCGCGGGGTGTCCGCCGGCACCGCGGCGGACAACACGGGCGACGGCGGACCCAGGGGCCACGATCCGGCCCCTGCAACCGGGTCCTTCACGCCGGATCAAGGTCCCACGGCCGCTCCTTGTCCAATTCCGGGAGCCGGTGGTAGGCTTGATCGAGCATCCGGTGCGCCCCAGACAGGGACCTCGGCAGAGCACCTGGGACGCGCGGCGCCCGGTTTTCCGACGCCACGCCCTTGGTTTCGCGTTGCCCGGTACAGGGCGCGTCGGTTGTGCGGCTACAACTCGGTGACCATGGGGAGGTCAATCTCGGTGACCTACAGCGATCGAACCCTGACCTGCCTGGACTGCGGCGTGGAGTTCATCCACTCGGCGGCGGACCAGGAGTTCTACGCACAGAAGGGGTTCGTCTCGGACCCCAAGCGCTGCTCGAGCTGTCGGGCATCGCGGCGGGCAACGCGGGACTCGAACGGATACGAAATGCGCGAGATCGGCGGTCCACGCGGGTACGAACGTGGCGACTACCGGCCGACCCGCGAGTACTTCGCCGTCATCTGCTCCAAGTGCGGGAACGCGGCACAGGTGCCGTTCAAGCCGCGCATGGACAAGCCGGTGTACTGCTCCGACTGCTTCAGGTCGGTCCAGGCAGTCTGACGCCGGCGGCGACGTCGCTCGCCGCGAACGCAGATCTCAATCCACGGCGCCGTTTCCCGCGAGGGGCGGCGCCAGGCGACATTGGTTGGATCCGGGGTAAGGCTGTCCTCCAATCCAGGCCGCTGCCAACCAGCGGTGACGCGGTTGGCCGGTGGCGACGTCGTGAGGCATGATGAGGCCGCGACAGGATTCGGCGCATGACCGAACCTGTTTGGGGAAATGGCGTGCCCCTGCGACCGGTGGCGCCATTGGCTGCGGCGCAGGCCCCCCGCACTGCATGACACATGTCGCCTGTGGCGACGTTCGCCACGGTCCCACGATCATCTCCCTGACATCCGTCGCCCCTGGCGACGTTAGGCCCGCCGAAACCCGCTCCGGGTGCTCCCTTGCCGCTCCGCTGAGCGTGAACCCACCCGACGCATGCCCCAGACGGCCGAGGCCCGCCGTCTAACGTCGCCTGGGCCGACATCTGTCATAGAGACGCCCACCGTGCCCGACGGCCGGGCGTCCGCGATCGCACCACACCGGCGGCGAGCGGTCGGGGTGGTCGTGGCGGTCGGCGTGCCCGACGCGTCGGGAGTGCCGCTCGTGCCCCGATAGCCGCACGTCGACCGGTGCTGCTCGCACGGCGAGGCGACAGGAGGCGGCGAGAGGATCCGGCGCCGGCGACGTCCACGTCCCGGCGCCCGCTGCCCGCACCCCGCGTCAGATCCGGACGACGTCCCGGTCGCGGTAGCGGACCCGCCGGTGGCCGCTCCACACCGTGACGCGGCCGGGGCCGCGCACCTGCCAGCTGTGCGCCCCCCCGACGAGTGCCGTGTTCTCGTCGATACCCAGGACGTGACACCCAGGTGGCGCCCGCAGGATCAGCGGCGCGACCATCGCCTCAGGGAATCGATCGTAGTGGGGCGCGACGCCGACCCCGCCGACCAAACCAAGGCCGGGGCGCCAGCCGGAGGGAACTCCTCCCAGCGCGAAGGTCATGCGGAACTCCGCCAATACCATCGCGCCGGCCGAGCATCCGGCCACGGCGGACCCATGCTGCCATGCCGCGCGGAGTGCTCGCTCCACGGCAGTGCCGGCAAGCGTCTCGTACAGGTAATCGGGCTTGCCTCCCGAGAGGTACACCAGGTCCGCCCCGAGGACCGCTCCGGCATGGACCTCGTTCTCGGCATCCGAGCGCTCGCGGACCGGCAGTGCCTCGACGTCCGCCCCGAGCGCGCCGAAGTGCTCCCTGCCCATCTGATTCCAGCCCTCGAAGACCTCCTCACCGTCCGGCGCCGACGCCGTCGCCAGCACCACGACGCGCGGCCGCGCCCGGCCCGCGGATGCAAGCAGGTCACGATCGACCGCCTCCATTGCGGGCGTGAACTCGCCCGATCCGACCAGTGCGATGGGGCCTTCCATGGCACCCGAGTCTACGTCGGCGCCGGCGGTCGAATGCCGCCGGCCGTGGAGTAGACTCGCCGGACAAGCTGACCGTGTCCGGTTCCGCGCGCCCCGCGCGCCGGCCCACGACCCATCACCGCACGAGGGGGCTCTGAGCGATGTCCGATACCGCGACCGCGCCGCGAATCAAGGTCACCTACGCGACCCTGCGAAACGACAACGACGAACTCCACGCGCAGTTCGAGGCAGGGCTCGCCCGTGCACGAGCGATGCTCGGTGCCCACCACCGCAACTTCGTCGGCGGGGTCGAGCGCGAAGGCGACGGCGTCTTCGAGAAGCGCACGCCGATCGACCAGTCCGTCATGGGCACCTTCGCCCGAGGGACGCGCCAGGACGTGAAGGACGCCATCGCCGCTGCGCGGGCCGCCTTCCCGGCGTGGTCCGGCCGCCCGTGGCAGGAGCGCGTCGGGATCATGCGCCGCGTGGCCGACGTGATCAGCGAGCGGCAGATGACGTTCGCCGGCCTGCTCGCGATCGAGGTCGGCAAGAACCGGCTCGAGGCGCTCGGCGATGTCGAGGAGACGGCCGACCTGATCCGCTGGTCGGCCGACATGGTCGAGAAGAACGGCGGCTTCGACCACCCCATGGGCAACCTCGGTGACGCGACCGTGCACACCCGTTCGGTCCTGAAGCCCTACGGCGTGTGGGGCGTCATCAGCCCGTTCAACTTCCCGTTCGCCCTCTCCGGCGGGCCCGCCGGCGGCGCGCTCGTTGCCGGGAACACCGTCGTCTTCAAGCCGTCGTCGGACGCGCCGCTGTCGGGCGTCTGCCTGATGGAGGCCATGCGTGACGGCGGAATCCCGGACGGCGTGTTCAACATGGTGATGGGCCCCGGCGAGTCGGTCGGCGCCGAGATCCAGGAGAACCCGGGCGTCGACGGGATCATCTTCACCGGTTCGTTCGAGGTCGGCTTCAACCTCTACAAGAACTTCGCGAAGATCTTCCCGAAGCCGGTCATCGTCGAGATGGGCGGCAAGAACCCGGCGATCGTGAGCCGCAGGGCGGACCTCGAGCTGGCGGCCGAGGGCGTGATGCGCTCCGCGTTCGGCTTTGCCGGCCAGAAGTGCTCGGCGAACAGCCGCGTCTACGTCGAGCGTCCGGTCATCGAAGAGTTCAACAGGCTGCTCGTCGCCAAGACGGAGGCGATCACGATCGGCGACCCGACGAAGCGCGAATTCTGGCTCGGTCCGGTCATCAACCAGCGGGCACTCGACACGTACCTGCTGGCCGTCGCCGAGGCGCGGCGCGACGGGTCGATCCTCATCGGGGGCGAGCGAGTCACCGAGGACGGGCTCGACGCCGGCTTCTTCGCGGCACCGACGATCGCGGCCGACCTGCCGAACGGCCACCGCCTCCTCGTCGAGGAACTGTTCGTCCCGTTCACCGTCGTGGCGGCCGTCGACTCGATCGACGAGGCGCTCGCGCTCTCGAACAGCTCGACGCTGGGGCTGACGGCCGGCTTCTACTCGCAGGACCACGCCGAGTGGGACACGTTCCTCGACGGCATCGAGGCGGGCGTGATCTACGTCAACCGCCGCGCCGGGGCCACCACGGGTGCCTGGCCGGGCATCCAGCCGTTCGGCGGATGGAAGGGCTCGACGGCCACCGGCAAGGCGGGCGGCGGGTTCTACTACGTCCAGCAGTTCATGCGCGAGCAGTCGCAGACAATCGTGGACTGACGATGCCGCCGGCTCTCGAATCGCACCGAGAGCCGGCCAACCACGCCCGCGGCAGGACTGCGCCGGCACTCGTCGCGGTTCTGCTCGTCGTTGGCGCTCCAGGGGGTGGCGGCATGCTCGTCGACCACGCCGCCCTCAGCGCCTGCGACGAGTTCGCCGGCAGGCGCGGCCCCCGCCGCCACGCCGGCCCGATCAGGTTCGAGCCCGGGCGTGGGCACGCCCGGGTCGGCCGGCCCGTGGTCGGGGCGACCCCGGGGCCAACCGCCGCGCCGGGTGCAACCCCGACCCGCTGACCCGGGATCCGCCGACGGATCCCCGGCCGGCCGGGTTCGTCTCATGGCCGTCGGCGACGTGATGCTTGCGCGCGCCGTCGGTACGCATCTCCTTGCACAGCCCGGGCGCCCGTTCCGCGATGTCGCACCGGTCTTCGCGAAGGCGGACCTCGTCATCGCGAATCTCGAGTGCGCAATCTCGTCCCGCGGCCAGCCTGTTCCCAAGACGTTCCGGTTCCGGGCCCCACCCGCCGCGGCCGGCGTACTCGCAGCGGCCGGGGTGGATATCGCCGCAATGGCCAACAACCATGCCGGCGACTACGGCCCGGTCGCCCTGGTCGACACGATGTCCCTGCTCGACGCGGCGGGGGTCGCGCACGTCGGCGCAGGCAGCAATGCTGCCGCGGCGCATGCCCCTCTGATCGAGGAGCGCAACGGCCTCCGGGTCGCATTCCTCGACTACCTGGCGTTCTATCACGACGCGAGCGGCTGGAGCGCGACCGACTGGGAAGCGGGCCCGAACTCGCCCGGCCTGGCGCTCGGACGGCTCACGCAGGTCGCCGCGGACGTCCGGGCCGCCCGCATGCAGGCCGACGTGGTCGTCGTCATGTACCACGCGGGCATCGAGATGGTGACAACGCCCAACGGTATCGAGCGGAAGATCGCGGGCACGGCGCTCGCGGCCGGCGCATCGCTGGTCATCGGATCTCACCCGCACGTGCTCCAGGGCACATCGCGCGGGCCAGGCACGTTCGTTGCCTACAGCCTCGGCAACTTCGTCTTCGACCAGTCTCGCGGCATCTCCAACGACTCGGCGATCCTCGACGTGACGCTCACGGCAGCTGGTGTGGCTGCCGTGAGGTGGATCCCCGTGGAGCTGGTCAACGGCTACCCGACCAGGGCGACCGGCTCGGTCGCCGCCCGGATCCTGGACCGGCTGGCGCCGCTGCACTGATCGCAGGAGGCCCCGGAAGCGGCAGGGGAGCGTCCCGAGGCTCGGTCGGGGATCGGCCCGAGCCTCGGTCGGGGATCGGCCCGACCATCGGTCGGAAGCGGCGCGCCGGCTCGTCCGCGTGCCGGCTCGTTCGTGCGCCGGACACTGCGCCCGCGCGCCGGACGCGAGGCCCCGGGCAGCCCGTGACAACCGGCACTGGATGGAGCGAGCCGGCGCTTGCTACACTGGGCTGACTATCCGCATTGCATAGATTTCATGCAGTCGGGCCGTCGGCGGCGGGTACCAGCATCCTTCGAGGTTTCCATGACCGAGCTTGTCGACCGGGTCGTGACCACCCGGACCGTTCCGCACGTGATCACCGAGCTTCCCGGGCCCATGGCGCGGGCACACGTCGAGTACGACCACGCGTGGACGTCGCCGAGCCTGCCGCGTGCGTACCCGATCGTCCCGGTCCGAGGTGAAGGTACGACCGTCGAGGACATCGACGGCAACCTCTTCCTCGATTTCGCCTCCGGCATCGCGGTCACCTCGACCGGTCACTGCCACCCGCAGGTCGTGGCCGCCATCCAGGCGCAGGCCGCACAGTTGATCCACTTCAGCGCCTCGGACTTCTACCTCCCCATCTACCCGAAGCTGTGCCAGGAACTGGCGCGGATCGCCCCGATCGACGGCGCCAGGCGCGCCTATCTCGGCAACAGTGGCGCCGAGGTCGTCGAGGCGGCCATCAAGCTCGCCCGCCGGGCGACCGGGCGACCCTACCTCGTCGCGTTTCTCGGCGGCTTCCACGGCCGGACCTACGGTGCCGTCAGCCTCACCGCATCGAAGGCCAAGTACCACGCCGGCTTCGATCCGCTGCTGCCCGGCATCTACCACGCTCCGTTCGGCCACGTCGAGGACCTGCGCTGGTTCGACGACGTGCTCTTCGACAAGCTCGTCCCGGCGGACGAGGTGGCTGCCATCATCGTCGAGCCGATCCAGGGCGAGGGCGGCTACATCGTCCCGGAGGACGGCTTCCTGCAGGGCCTTCGGGAGCTGTGCGATCGCCACGGGATCCTGCTGATCGCCGATGAGATCCAGTCGGGTGCCGGCCGGACCGGGTCCATGTGGGCGGTCGACCACTGGGGCGTCAGGCCGGACATGCTGCTCACCGCCAAGGGCATTGCGAGCGGCATGCCGATCGCTGCGCTGGTTGCGAAGGCCGAACTGCTGGAGGCCTGGGAGCACGGCGCGCACGGGTCGACCTACGGTGGCAACCCGCTGGCCTGCGTGGCGGCGCTCACGACAATCGAACTGCTCGAAGGCGGACTGGTCTCGAATGCGGCCGCCCGAGGCCAGCAGGCGATGGTCGCGCTCAAGCCGCTCCGCGAGCGTTACCCCGGCCTCGTCCGCGACGTGCGCGGTGTCGGCCTCATGATCGGCATCGAGTTCGACACACCGGAGCACGCCGAAGAGGTCACGTGGGCGTGCTTCACGCGCGGACTGCTCGTGCTCGAGTGCGGCCGTTCGACGGTGCGCATGGCGCCGGCGCTGGTGGTCACCGAGGACGAGATGGAGACCGGACTGCAGATCTTCAGTGCCGCGGTCGAGTCCGTCGCGCGCGATCGCGGCGAGATCCTCGCCGCCGCCGAGGCCGGCGGCGCCATGGAGGGAGTCGAGGCCGCGGTCTGACCGGGCCGACGTGACGAGGATGGGCGCGAGGTGACCGGCGTCGCAAAGGTCGCGTCGATGCACGACGCGATCGCCGAACTGGTCCACGATGGCGACACCGTTGCGATCGAGGGATTCACGCACCTCATCTGCTTCGCGGCCGGCCACGAGATCATCCGCCAGCGCCGGCGCGAGTTGACGCTGGCACGCCTCACGCCGGACCTGATCTACGACCAGATGATCGGGGCGGGCGTGGCGCGGAAGCTCGTGTTCAGCTGGCTCGGCAACCCGGGAGTCGGTGGGTTGCATGCAATCCGGCGCGTCACCGAGGGCGCGTCGGCGACGCTCGAACTGGAGGAGTACAGCCACTTCGGGATGGTGGCCCGGTACACCGCGGGCGCCATGAACCTGCCGTTCTTCCCGCTTCGCTCGTACTTCGAATCCGACCTTCCGGTGGCCAACCCCCTCATCCGCCAGGTGCGCTCGCCGTACGACGACACGCTGATCTATGCGGTGCCACCGCTGCGGCCCGATGTCGCGATCATCCACGCGCAGCGAGCCGATGCGGCGGGCAACACGCAGATCTGGGGCCTGCTCGGGTGCCAGAAGGAGGCGGCATTCGCCGCCGAGCGGCTCATCGTGGTGGTCGAGGATCTGGTGGACGAGGCGGTCATCCGCGCGGATCCCAACCGGACGGTCATTCCGGGCCTCATCGTCGACGCGGTGGTGGTCGAGCCGTTCGGGGCGCATCCGTCCTACGCCCAGGGCCACTATGACCGCGACAACCGCTTCTACCTCGACTGGGACGCCATCAGCCGGGATGCCGCGTCGCTCGACGGCTGGCTCGACGAATGGGTGCACCGTGTCTCCGGCCGCGCCGAGTACATGGAGAAGCTGGGACCCGCGGTTCGCGAGCGGATTCGACCGTCCGGCTCGGCTCCCTCCGGCTCCGTCGACTACGGGGAGTACCGCTGAGATGGATGGGAGCGCCGTGGCCTGCAGCCGCTCCGAGATGATGATCGTCGCGGCGGCACGGGAACTGGCAGGCCAGCGCGTCTGCTTCGTCGGTGTCGGGCTGCCGAACATCGCGGTCAACCTGGCCAAGTTGACGGTCGCGCCGGAACTGGAGCTGGTGTACGAATCCGGCGTCTTCGGAGCGGAGCCGGCACGCCTGCCGCTGTCGATCGGCGATCCCACGATCGTCACCCGTGCGACGGCCGTCACCAGCATGTTCGAGCTGTTCGGGTACTACCTCCAGGGCGGCCTCATCGACGTCGGCTTCCTCGGCGCGGCGCAGATCGACAGGTTCGGCAACATCAACACGACGGTCATCGGCGAGTACGCCAGGCCCAGGACGCGGCTCCCCGGTTCGGGGGGTGCATGCGAGATCGCGATCAACGCCCGCCAGGTGTTCGTGATCATGCGGCAGTCGACGCGCTCGTTCGTGGATCGCATCGACTTCCGGACGTCGCCCGGCAACCTCGGCGGAGCGGAGAACGCCGCGCGGATCCGGCGCGAACAGGGGTGGCTCGGGAGCGGCCCATCCGTGGTCGTCACGGACCTCGGGATCTACCACTTCGACGGAGAGGGGCAGATGCGCCTCGACTCGCTGCACCCGGGGGCGACGCTGGACGCGGTGCACGCCTCGATGGCGTGGGAGGTTCGTGTCGCGCCCGACCTCGCGGCGACCATGCCGCCGACCGACGAAGAGCTCCGCCTCATCCGGGACGTGCTCGATCCCGATGGCGCATACACGCGCTGAGGCGGCCACCCCCGGCCGATAAGGCCCGGGAGCGCCGCGGGCGGAATCGACCTCGCCCTCGGCCCGTCGCCGGGTACCTGGCGTCCAGCCCCCGACCCCCCGCTCGGGCCCCCGCCGCCGGTACAAAAGCGGTCGGGCGACGGGACCTTCATCGCCGCCCCGCAGCGCACTTCACCCGGCAGCATTGATGGATGACCATCGATCAGAGGGATGTGCCGGCCGCCGACATGGCCACCGGGGGAGTGCCGATCGGAGGAGGAGATCGATCGCGACCTCTGTGTCCCTCCGCGACCATGCGCGTCGTCGGAGTGGCACCGCTCCGACCGGTCCAGGCCGATTGGCTGCGCCGCTGGGCGGCCCATCTCGATCCTCGGCGCCAGCCGTCCGTGTCGAGTGCGGCGTGCGTGAGTGCCCTTCTGCGCTCGATGCCGGCGATCGCGTTCGCCGATGCGGCATTCGGCCCATCCGATTCCCCTGCGGCTGCACTGCCACGATGGCTGCCCGTTCCCCGGTCGCCGGAACCGATTCGGGTCGGTGCGGCAGGTGCGGCGCGCAGGAACCCGGCTCGCCCGGAACACCCGCCACTCGACGCCCTGCCGGCGGCCGGTGACTCGCCCCTGGCCCCTCCCTGGATGCCCGGCGCGCTCGGCGGGGAGATGTCCGAGCGGTGCCCAGGGACCGCCAAGCCGGTACTGGCCCCTCCCTGGGTGGCCGGCGCGCTCGGCGGGGAGATGTCCGAGCGGTGCCCAGGGACCGCCAAGCCGGTACTGGCCCCTCCCTGGGTGGCCGGCGCGCTCGGCGGAGCGGCTGCCGCTCCGCGCCTCGCGACGGTCGAACCGGCCCTGGCCGCGCCCCCTGCCCTGGCCGACGACAGGGACGCACGCTGGATCTTCGGGGCACCGTCCGAGCAGACCGGAGGTGAGGAACCGTCCGGCGAGACCGCTGCCGGTCCGGAGGCCGCACTCTCCCCGGCCGCCCCCTGCTCAGCGTCGAACGGCACTACCCGTGCCGCCGTGGAACCGCGGTCGGCAGGTGGCCACCCAGCCGATGGGCCCGCCGGCGGCCGCCGCACCGCTGAGCTCCTCGTCGCGCTGTCGAGAGGGCTCGACGCCGCCGAGCGGCGCGCCGAGGATCATGCGCTCCGCACCGCGCTCCTCGCTCTCGAGCTGGCGGCCGCCCGCCGGATGCCCGAGGAAACGCGCGCTGAGTTGCTGTACGCCGGCCTGCTGCGGGACGCCGGCAGCACCGGGCTCACCGCCCAGGCCGTGAGCGAACGCGGATCCGCCGCTGCCAACGCGCGGAACCCGTTTGCGCGCGCGGTGGGGAAGGTCACGCCGGTTCGATCGTCTCGCAACCGCTCGCCGCATCTTTCGCCGCCCGACAGGGCCCTGGCCGTGGTGCGGGCACTCGGGCTGCCGGTCGGCGTGGCAGAGGCCGTGTACTCCGTCGACGAGCGATGGGACGGCCACGGCCCGAACCGGACCCGCGGCTCCGACATCCCGATACGCGCCCGGTTGCTCGCGGCCGCGTCGCTGGCCTCCACCGCCTGGGCCGCCTCCGCTTCCGGCTGCGCTGCAGGCGCACCCAACGGCACCCGTTCGACGAGACGCACGGAACCGAAGATCGACGAACCCGCCATCGAGCGCCGCCTGCGGTCCGCTCGCGGGCACCAGCTCGATCCGGCACTCGTGGACACCCTGGTCGAACTCGGAAAGGGCGGACTCTGGCGCCTGCTCGGCGATGACTATCTCCTGGGGGAGGTGCTCGACCGGGAGCCCCAGTCGCACCGCCGGGTCAGCGACGACGCCCACCTCGATACGATCTGCGCCACGTTCGCCGACCTCGTCGACACGCGAACGCCGCGCATGGGACACCACGCTGCCCGCGTCGCCATGCTGGCCGAGCGCTGCGGCAAGCAGCTCGGCTTCGACGACCTGGAATGTCGGTCACTGCGACGTGCCGGCCTGCTCCACGACATCGGCAAGCTCCTCGTTCCGATCGAGTACCTGGAGAAGCCGGCCCAATTGACGGACCACGAGCGGCAGGTCGTGCGCGAACACCCGCTCGTCGGCGCTGCCGTGCTCGAACGGTCGCGGTTGCTGACCGGGCTGGCGCCGCTCGTCGTGGGGCACCACGAGCGCCTCGACGGCGACGGCGCGTTCCCCCCGTTCGCCGACCCGCGGACCGCGCTCGCGGCTCGCGTGATCGCGGTCTGCGACCGGTTTGAAGCGATGACCTCCGAACGCCCCTACCGGCCCATGCTCGCACCCGAGCAGGTCTGGTCGCTGCTGGAGGAGGCCTGCCTGGAACCGGAGGCCCGCGCGGCGCTCCGGGCGCTGCGGATCGTCACCGCCGTCAACTGAGCGTCGTCAAGTCGGCCGGGTCGAAGACGCGGCCCCGCCGCGCGCCGGGTCCACGGAGGAGGCGTCCCGTCGCCTACGAGCGTCGAACACGGGCCCTCCGGACAGGTGCGCCGCGGGGGGCGGCTCGGGCACGGGGGACAGGGCTGGTGCGACGCCTGCGGTCGGGCTATGAACCCAGGTCCAGGGAGTTCGGCCCGAACTTCGCGGCGAGGAACCGGCACGTCGAGAGCAGCCGGTCCGTGTCGTGCCGGGAGATGTCGTCCGAGACCTCGCCGAGCTTGTCGTCCATCAGCTGCAGCTGCTCGAGCAGGACGTCGTGCGCGGTCTGCGTGCCCTGGACCGGGCGCGTCTCCGCGTACGCGCGGGGGAGTTTCAGGTAGTTCTGGAGCGCCGCCGGCAGGTAATCGACCGCGGTCTTCTGGATCAGGTAGACGTTGGGATCCGTGGCGTCGGCCGTGTCCTGCAGGGCGGCCGTGGCGAGGATGGACCGGCGGATGCTGGCGACCTTCAGGTAGATGTCCGGGGCGACCCGGTTGCGGATGCCGCGAAGGAGCCGGTCCAGCGTCTCGCGAAGATCGGGGGTCTCGCGCCGCACGGTCGCTTGCCCGTCATCGACGGTCGGCGCCAGAACGCGCGCGTGCGGACCCTGCGCCAGGCCTGCGAAGCGCCGGCGGAACAGCAGCAGGACGCCCACCACGATCAGCAGAAGCGGCCAGAACAGCGTCACGTTCGGAAGCGCCGGGAACTGCGCCGAAACCTCTGTCAGCCCGTAGGCGCCGAGCACGAGCCCGACCCAGAGCGCCCAGGTCCGGTTCACGTGCTGCTCGATCCCGACGACCCACGCGACGACGAGGGCCACCCCGAGGAACAGTGGCGTCCAGCCCCCTGCCTGCGCCACGTGCAACTCCACGACGAGCCCGGCCAGCGCGTAGGCGATCACCAGCAGCGCCGGCATCGTGGCTCCCTTGACGCCTCCGACGATCCACGCCGCTGCGAAACCCAGCCCCACTGCGAGGAGGAACAGCGTCCCGAAATTGAGGTCGGGCGCGACCTGCTCGATCAGCAGCCAGATTCCCAGCAGCATGAGCAGGATGCCCATCCACCAGCCACCGCGGTGCCTGTTGGTCCACGTCCATGCCGTCCACTCGGGTCCGTCCTGACCGGATTCGGGCCACGGGCCGACCCGCCTGCCCTGGATGCTGCTCATGTCTCGCGCGTCCTCAGATTGCCGTTCATCAAGAGAAGGGTAGTCCCGTTGACAATCCGCGGCAGGGCGTGGATCTCATCATCCGGCCGGCGGCCCGCGCCGCGCGGGACTGCCGATCCAGACCCCTCCGCCGGCGAACCGCTCGGACTTCCAGATCGGCGCGCGCGCCTTCAGTTCCTCGATCGCGTAGCGGCACGCGTCGAACGCCTCGGCCCGGTGCGGCGCCGCGGCGGCGATGACCACGCTTCCCTCCGCCAGGGGCACGATGCCGGTTCGATGGAGGATGGCGAGGCGGGTCACGCCGAACCGCGCCTCGATCTCGCCGGCGACGTCGCGCAGGACCGCGAGCGCCATCTCCTCGAACGCCTCGTACTCCAGCCCTTCCACGGACTCGCCGGCAAAGCGGGCAGCCTCGGCTTCCTGGCCGGGCGCAGGCGTTCCAGGGCTCTCCCTGGTCTGGCCGACGAACACCACGAGCGCGCCGTCGGACGAGGTCGGCACCGTGGCCCGGAGTTCGGCCAGGAGCGCATCGCCGAACGGTTCTGCCCGCAGTTCGATCCGTCGCAGGCGGCCGGGACCGGGAAACTCGGGGGACTCGGCGGTATCGCCCGCGTCGCCGCCGGCGACCGGCGGGATGATCGCAAGCTCGTCTCCGTCGGCCAGAGGCTCGTCGTCGTCCACGTATCCGGCGTTTCGGGCGAACCGCACGGAGGTGCCGCCCGGCGCCAGGGCCGGCACCTCCTCGACGAGCCGATCCCATGCGCCGCGGACGCTGGCGCCGTCGGGCAACTCGATCAGGCGCTCTCGCCAGCCGGCGACCTGGCGCTGCTGCGCGAAGAGCCGGATCCGCACGTGCATCGGGGGAGTCTGGCCCAGTGCGGCCGAATACGCCACTGCCCGGTCGGTCATACGAGCAGCGCCGCGGCGTAGTACAGCGCCGCGGCGACGATCGTGGAGGCGAGGATCGCCGCCAGGTCGATGTAGAGCAGCCCGGTCGCCGACTCCATGGACCGCGTCAGTGACGTTCGATACGCCATGTACGACAGGCCGAGCGGGAACAGGAGCCCGACCGTGAGCCGCAGCCACACGAACAGCGCCTGGCTCCCGGTGAACGAGGAAAAGGCGGGGCCACCGCCAACCGCCTGCCACGTGAGGAACAGCAGCAGTTGGATTCCGAGGGCCCACGTGAGCAGGCGCGTCGTGAGGACCAACGGACGCTCGGAGATCCGCGGCGTGACCAGGTACCAGTGCGCCAGGACCACCGCGCCGAGCGCCCCACCGCTCACCGCCGACAGCATCAGGAATTGGACCGTCAGCGGGACGCCGTGGACGGTGTCCCCTGCCCAGCCGAACGCCGCGATTGCCTCCGCGGCCACCCCGCACACCACCGCGGCGAGTCCCAGCCATCGGGCGTTGCCGCCGCGCAGCAGCCGGATGGAGGCGGCAAACGCGAGCACGACGAACCCCAGGAGCGCGGTCCGCCGTGCGGTATCCAGTTGGGATCCCGAGTCGAGCACGAGGCCCGGGTGCCAGGGAAGGTTCGGGTCGGACGCAAGGACGAGCAGGCCCAGCAGCCCCGCGCAGCACGCCGAGAAGCCGAGATAGCCGCTCGTCGCATCGGTGAACTGGCGCAGCAGGTAGACGAGCCCGAGCGAGCCCAGGGCAAGGCCCATCAACACGCTCCAGTTGATGTACGGAAGCGACTCGACAACCGTGCGTGATGCCACGCTCCGAGTGTACGGGGCGCGACCGGCCGCGATGGGGATTCGGTACCGGATCCGCGCTCCGGCCCCTCCCCCGGGTCGACAGCCTTCGCCTTCCGACTCCTCCGTACCGGCCGCCAGCCCACGCAACCGCCCCAGGGCCATCCCTCGGTACCACGCCATCCCTGACCACCACGCCCCTCGCCCGCAGCCCTTCTGCCTGCGAGGTTCGACACGTCCCGGCGGCCGCCACCGGCAACCCGGCAACGGGTAACGCGCCGGGCGAAGACGGACACAGGGATGCGACGGACGCCGGCGCAGCCGAACCGAGCACGGCGTGAGCACAGGAGCCGGGAAGGAACGACATGACACTGCGCGCACCGCACGTCCGGCCCACGCCCCGCCTCGACCTCATCGGTCGCGTTCACTTCCGGGCGGTGCGCTGGATCGTGATCGTGACCGTCTCGCTGATCGCCCTCCTGCTCCCGTTCACGTCGCAGGCCGCGGGGACGAGTGGCGGAACGGTGCTGGCGGAGGATTTATTCAGCCGAGTCAGCTCCGCCGGGTGGAAGGCCGCGGACGTCGGCGGCGCCTATTCCCACCCGGCCGGCGCGGGAGACTTCAAGGTCGACGGGAACGCCGGCACGGTTCGCCTCGACGGCCCCGGCTCAACCGCGTCGGCGATGCTGAACGGGGTTTCCACGCGCGACACGACGCTGCGATTCCGCCTCTCCCTCGACCGGGCTCCGTCGGGCGGCACGACGGCGGTGTCGGCTGTCCTCCGCCATTCGGGCAACCGCGAGTACCGCGTCCAGGCGCGGTTCAACCCGGATGGGACCGTCTCTCTCGCTTTCCTGCGATCTCGCTCCGGATCGCTCGTGACGGTCGGCGACACGCTGCTCGCTCCGGGGCTGACCGTCACGGCCGGCCAGTCGGTCTGGCTGCGGGCTCGGGCGATCGGCGCTCACCCGACCGTGCTCCAGGTCAAGGTCTGGCGATACCGCACCGCCCAGCCCGCGAGGTGGACGCTGGTCGCGCGTGACACGGCCGGCGACATCGTGACGGCCGGGAGCGTCGGCGTGCGCGCGTGGCTGTCGGGGCGCTCGACGTCTGGCCCGCTCACGGTCTCGATCGACGATCTGCGCGCCCTCCGACCCGCCGCCGGGGCCGCGCCGGCGCCCTCGGCCACACCGGGACCGGGTGGCAACCAGGTCGCGCTCGATCGGTTCGATCGAGTGGTCTCGAGCGGGTGGGGCAGCGCCGACGTCGGCAGCGTCTACGGGCTGTACGGGCCGTCGGGCAGCTTTGCCGTAGATGGCTCGGCAGGTCAGCTGCGCCTCGCCGCCGGAGCGCTGGGGTCCGCGACGCTGTCATCGGCGACGGCGCGGGATGTCGACCTGGCGTTCCGCGTGGCGGCCAATCGGCTGCCCGCCGGAGGCAGCGCGTACGCCTACGGGATCGCCCGGCACGTCTCGAAGGGCAACGAGTACCGGGTGAAGATCCGGGTCGCGGCCGACGGTTCCGCCTGGCTGCAGGCGACGCGGCTCGTCGGCGACACGGAGACCTCCCTGGGGAGCGAGGCGGGGGTCGCCGGCATGACGGTCGTGCCCGGCTCCTTCGTGTGGGTGCGGTCGCAGATCCTCGGGACGAACCCCACGGCGCTCCGGATGCGCGCATGGGTCGATGGCCGGCCCGAGCCGGCGACCTGGACATACTCGATGAGCGACGGGGTCGCCGCCCTCCAGTCGGGTGGCTCGGTGGGCGTGATGGGGTACGTGTCGGGGGGCACGACCAACGGGCCGATCGGCTACTCGTTCGACGATTTCAGCGCGGTCGAAAGATCGGCCACGCCCAGCCCGGCTCCTTCGCCGGTGCCGACGCCGGCCGCGACGCCGACGAGGCCGCCGGCACCCAGCCCGACTGCCCCACCGACCCCGGCGCCCACGCCGAGCCCGGCACCCACGCCGACGCCGTCGCCCGTGCCGAACCCGACGCCTTCCCCGAGCCCGACGCCGGTGCCGGCACCCACGCCGACCCCGGTGCCCACGCCGAGCCCCGTGCCGGCACCCACGCCGACCCCGGTGCCCACGCCGAGCCCCGTGCCTGCACCCACGCCGACCCCGGTGCCCACGCCGAGCCCTGTACCGACCCCTTCCCCGACGCCCGCACCCATACCGCTTCCCGCCGGCGCGTACTTCGTCTCGGCGTCCGGGAACGACGGCAATCCGGGTACCACCTCCGCACCATGGCAAACGCTCCAGAAGGCGGCCAACGCCGTGCCGGCCGGGGGAACCGTCGTCGTCCGGGCCGGGACCTACGCGGGTTTCACGACCGGCCGCTCGGGTACGGCGTCGAGCCAGACCGTCTTCATGGGCGACCCGAACGGCGCCATGCCGGTGCTCGACGGGATGCTCGGCGCGCGGATGGACGTGATCAAGATCAGCGCCGCGCACGACATCCGGATCTCCGGGTTCGTGATCACGAACAGCCGGGGCGGCAACTTCGCGGGGTCGGGCATTCGCACCGAGAACGCCGCGACGCGCATTGAGATCAGCGGCAACGTCATCCGGAACAACCACAGCTACGGCGTCAACTCGTACGCCTCGACGTATGTGACCATCCGCGACAACGAGATCACGGGCAACGAGCAGGGCGTCCAGGTCAACCACGAGGGCGAGGGCACCCAGATCCTCGACAACCGCATTCACGACAACAACGAGATGCTGCGCAACACGGCGGGCGGCAACGACGACTCGGGCGCAGTTGGCATCGGGTTCGTCCGGTCCACCGGACACGTCACCGCGAGCGGCAACCGGATCTGGGCCAACCGGGCCGCCTCGCTCGACTACGGATGGGACGGCAGCGCCTTCGAGATCTACGGGGCGAGCAACGTCGCCATGACCGACAACGTCGCCTGGGACAACGAGAACGTGCTGGAGACCGGGACCGATGGGCTCGCGTGCGACGGCAACGTCTTTGCCCGCAACGTCGCCTACGGCGCCACGACGCAGGGCCATAGCTGGGGCATGTTCCTGCGCTGCGCGTCGAACATGGTCGTGGCGAACAACACGTTCGTCGACCTGGATGGCTTCGTCTTCTCCATCGGCGCGGATTCCGCGAAGTACAGCGGCGGACTGACCAACCTGCAGGTCGTGAACAACATCTGCGCGATGAGCGGAACGGGAGCGAAGGTCTTCGGCATCACGACCGCCCTGCCGTCGAGCGTGGCCATCGACTTCAACCTTGCGTTCACCAGCGGCACGCTGGCCACACTGCCGGACGGCCGGAGCACGACGAGCCTGGTCACGTTCGCCGCCTGGACCGGCTACGAGTCACACGGCGTGGCGGGGGCGCCGCAGTTCGTCGCTGCGACGAGCCGGGACTACCGCCTGAAGGCAACGTCCCCCGCGGTCGATTCGGGCGAGACCATCGCCGGGATCGCCGACGCGTGGCTGGGTTCCGGTCCGGACATCGGACGCTTCGAGTCGCACTGACCTGCGCGGGAGCAGCCGGTCGGGCGCTCGGACGGCCGAGAGACCCACTCGCGGGCGCCACCAGGCGCCATCCGGCTTTCGCAACTCTCGGTGCCCGGAAGCGACACAAGGCAGGCAGGAGTACTGGACGGCGACCAGTACGTTCGAGTACACCTGCGTCAGCACCGACTGCGGCGAGATGGGGACCGAACCTCCGATCCGAGCCCGCCGCAGGCGGACGCCAGGCCGGCCAGGCGGCGGCACGAACCTCAGGCGTGCCGCCCCGGCAGCCCTCGAGCGCCGCCTGCTCCTTCGACCCGTGGGAGCACACCCCGGATGGGAGAATGGGGACGTGCCCTACCCGTCGCATCTGCGCCCGATCGCGATCGTCTCGCCGCAGTACCCGCCCGCGATCGGCGGCGTCGAGCGCCACGTCGAGCGACTGGCCGAGGGCCTCGCCCGTCGTGGCCTTCCGGTCGAGGTGCTCGCCACGGATCCGACCGGCCGGCTGCCACGGACCGAACTGCGAAACGGCGTGGTCGTACGACGGTTTCCGACCCTGTTCGGCGACACGACCTACTTCATGTCGCCACGGCTCGTGCGCTGGCTGTGGCGAGCGGCTGCCCGATACCGGCTCGTGCACGGCCACAACTACCAGACCCTGGTTCCGCTGGCCTCGCGGCTCGGATCCCGGCACGGAGGCGTGCCGCTGGTCCTCACGCCGCACTACCACGGGACCGGCCACACGACCTTCCGTACGCTGCTGCACGTTCCGTACCGGCCGGTCGGCCGGCGGATCCTCCGCGCCGCCGACGCCGTGCTCGCGAATTCCGAGGCCGAGCGGGCGCTCATCGCCCAGGACTTCGGCGGGCTGGCTGCCACGGTGATCCCGCCGGGGATCGACCTGCCGCAAGACGCAGGCGGCGCCGAGCGTGGCGATGCGGACCGTCGCGTGGCAGGCGAGGCCGGTGGGACGGCTCGTGGGGAGCCGGGCACCAGCAGCGCCGGCTCGGTGGACGTCGATCTGCTCGGGTTGCTTCGCGAGCCCTCGGAAGTCACCCTGCTGTCGGTGGGGCGGCTCGCCGGGTACAAGCAGGTTGATCACATCGTCTCGGCGCTGCCGTTCCTGCCGCCCGAGCACCGTCTCACGGTCATCGGCGAGGGTCCTGATGCCCCGGTGATCGCTCGGACTGCCGACCGCCTCGGCGTCGCCGAACGGGTCCGGCTGCGCGGCCAGGTCTCCGCCGACGAGCTGCGCGCCTGGTACGCGGCAGCAGACGTGTACGTGACGCTCTCCCGCGAGGAGGCGTTCGGCCTGACGGTGCTGGAGGCCGCGGCGGCCGGCGCGCCGGTTCTGGCGAGCGACATCCCGTCGCATCGGGAGGTCAGGGGATACGCGGAGCACGGACGCGTCCGGCTCGTCGATCCGGGGGCGACCGGCGAGGCGCTCGCGATTGCCATCGAGGAAGCTCGTGCCGCGGGTCGATCGACGGATCGATCCGGGTGGCACCTGCCGACCTGGGGCGGCCTGGTCGATGGCGTCCTCGCCGCCTATGAAGGTGTACTGGGCGGCCCGCCATGGCAGTCCAATACCGCCACATGGGACAGGTGATCTCACCTGCCGAGTCGCGCCGCCAGAACGACAGGTTGAGGGCGCAGCCTATGGACCCGGCGTGTAGCGAACGCCCGGGTCGTCAGGGCTGACGTAGAACCCGGCAAACGGACCCGTGAGGATACGCACCAGCCGAACATGCCCGCTCGGGTTCGAGAGCAGGGCAATCGCGTAGTCGGCCGGCGCTGAACACCGCGCCTCGAACGGCGACGACGCATGGACGATGCGGAAGCCGGTCGCGGTGTCGCCTCGGACCGCGTATGCGACGAATGTGGCGGCAACGGCCACCCGGCCGCCGGGGGCCGGCGTGGGTCCCGGCGTGCCTGTCGGGCTCGGGCTCGGGCTCAGTGCCGGCGTCGGGATCGGGCTCGTGGTCGGCGTCGGGATTGGGCTCGGGGTCGGGCTGGGAGTCGCGCTCGATGTCGGGCTGACGGTGGCCTGCGGGATCGGGCTCGGGCTCGGGCTCGGCGTTGCGCTCGGGCCGGGGCTCGTCGTTGTGCTGGGGCAGGGCTCGCGGATGCGCTCAGACTCGGGCGGAGTCGTCGGCGCCGGAGTGAGGCTCGGGCTCGGGGAGGGATTCGGGCTCGGGCTCGGCGTCGCCGGCTCGGGGGTCGGCACGAGCGACGGCGTGGCCGGCTTACCGGGTGAGGCGCTCGGGCTGCTCGGTGTCGTGAGGTCCACCACGCGCGCCACCGCAGCCACCGAGAACGCCCCGACCATGACCAGCAGCAGGACGTTGAGCACCGGCAGGACACGCCGACGATGCTTCCAGCGTCCCGCCATGACGTACTCGCGGAGCACGATCAGGCCCAGCAGCAGCAGGGCCCAGGTGATGCCGACGACCAGCGTGCGATCGCTCACGGTGACTGGCTCATGCGGATCGAACGACGCCTCGACTGGCGAAGAAGAACCGGGAAGGTGCGGCCGTCGTGTTCGGGAGGCCCGAGCATACCGGCAGCATGCCCGTGGCACCGCGCCGCGCTGCCCCACGATCGACCACGGTCGCCCGAGAGCAACGAAACACGCCAATGGTCGCCGGTGCTGCTCGTTCCGACCCTAACCTCCCCGTACCGACCCGGATGGCCCGATCGTCGCCCTCGGCGTCGCAGATCGGCTCCGTCATGCTGCCCAGCGTCGGTCGCACCGGCGCAGCATGTGGCCGCAGACCCGGCCGGCCGGTACCCGGCGCACGTTCCGGTAGAGGCGCAGAAGGACTCGAATGCCGACAGAGGACCTGACCCGGACGGGAGCACGATGACCGCCGTCGACGAATCCGCGGCCCTGTCCGCGAACGCCGGGCGAGATTTGGGCACAGGGCCTTCACCCGCCGAGCCCACGCAGGGCGAACTGCGCGGGCCCGACGGGGCCTCCGCTCCGGGGGCCGCCGTGCGCGAGCTGTACGTCGTCGGCGGTCAGCAGCGTGGCCTGCGCCCGGTGCGCGCGCACTTCGTCGGCGACTGGTACGAGTACCAGAAGGGGATCCTGCTGCACGTCGATACCGCCACCGGCGCGACGCGCGTGGCCGCCGAGTGGGTCTCACCTGTGGAGGCGTGCCCGCCCGGGGATCCGGCGATCCTCTACAAGTCGGGGACGCTGGCGGGCGATCGGCTGTATGTCACAACCCAGACCGAGGTCATCGTCTACCGCGTGCCTTCGTTCGAGATCGAGGCCTACCTGTCCCTGCCGTTCTTCAACGACGTCCATCACGCGCGGCCGACCCCGGACGGCAACATCCTGGTCGCCGTCACCGGCCTCGACATGGTGGCCGAAGTCCGACCCGACGGCCAGTTGGTGCGCGAGTGGAATGCGCTGGCACCGGGCACCAGCCCGTGGGACGGCCGGTTCTCGTGCGAGGTCGACTACCGGCGGATTTCAACGACGAAGCCGCACCTTGCCCACCCGAACCAGGTCTTCTACATCGGCGACGAGCCATGGGCGACGCGGTTCGAGCAGCGCGATGCGATCTCGCTCGTCGACCCGGGACGCCGCATCGACATCGGGGTGGAGCGACTGCACGACGGCGTGGTCTACGGCGACCGCGTCCTGTTCACGGCCGTCAACGCGAAGGTGGTCATCGCCGACACGCGGACGCTCAAGGTCATCGAGATCATCGATCTCAACGAGATGCACGAGAGCGACCTGCTGCTCGGCTGGTGCCGCGGGCTGCTGCTCGACGCCGATCGCTTGTGGGTCGGTTTCTCGCGCATGCGGCCGACGAAGTTCCGCGAGAACGTGGCGTGGGTCCGCAACGGCTTCCGCCACTGGCTGGGAACGCACGTCGCCTGCTACGACCTCGGGTCGCGGCGGTGCGTGGCGCAGATCGACACGGAGTCAGCGGGGCTGAACGCGATCTTCGGGGTCTTTCCGGCGGGGTAGGACGCGGGTGTGAGCCCTGCCGCAACGCAATCCGTCGAATATCGAGGGGCGACGCAGGGCGATGCCCTCGCCGCGTTCCTTGTCGATGCGCCTCGGGCTGCCGGGTGGGGCCACAGGCCGTTCGCGGAGTCATGGCGGATCGACGGGGCCGAGCAGGTGTTCGCGGTGACTTTCGCATTCGTGCCCGACCCGATGATCGTCCGCAGGTACCCGGGCTCGTCGCCACATGACGCGGAGAAGCGCTATGCCTTGGACAGGCTCGCGATGTTCAATGCGGGGTACGTTCCAACGTCGACGGTCTGGGAGCACGACGGCCCCAGCCCTGTCAGCGTTTTGGCCTCGGCCTGCTTGCGTTTGCGAGTCCTGCCGGCATGCTGACAGTGACCTACGCGTTCCAGCCAGATCGGACCGGCGAGCCGACAGCCCCGATTCCGGCGATGCCGTGGTCACCCGCGATCGGACCGGACTGGCCGGCGCCGGAAGCGAAGCCGGGTCCCGGCTGGCCCGCCGTTGTTCCCCGGGGCGCGCGGAGGTAGGACGGACCCGAACAGAGGCGGAGCGGAGCCGGCGCGGGGCGCAATCCGGCGCTGTCGCCTGATTCCCTGTCACATGCGCACTCTCCAGAGCCACCGAATCCGGGAAACGGCTTCTCTGGGTTGCAGATGTGCGCCGTGGCGACCAAGCGACAGAAGTTGGGCGAACGGTGGCGCCGTGATGCCCGTCGGGTGGAAACCGAGCGGGCGGGCGTCGCGATCGCCCGGGCTGGCGAGGAACGTTCGATGCCGGTGAGCGACGCCTACAATCCGCCGATGACCCCCTCCCCCTCCGCCGCCTCCAGGAATGGAGCGGCGGATCCCGTCGCGGCCCCCATCGTCATCGTCGGGGCCGGTCTCGCCGGCCTGACCGTTGCCCTGCACATCGCCGATCGGCACCCCGTCGTCGTGCTCGCAAAGCGCGGCTTCCACGAGGCGGCCACCGCCTGGGCCCAGGGCGGCATCGTCGGCGTGCTGGGGGACGACGACAGCGTCGATCTCCACGTCCGCGACACGCAGGACGCCGGGGCCGGCCTGGTCGACGAGCATGCCGCGCGGTTCATCGCCGAGCAGAGCGGCGGGGCGATCGAATGGCTCGTCGAACAGGGTGTGCCGTTCACGACCGATCCCGACGGGCCGCTCGGCCTGCACCTGACGCGCGAGGGCGGGCATGCCGTTCGGCGCATCGCGCACGCGGCCGACGCGACCGGGCGGGCCATCCACGAGGTGCTCCTCGAGAACGTGCGACGCCACCCCAACATCACGATGCGCGAGCGCTGGATGGCCGTCGACCTCGTGACCTCCCGCCACCTGCGGCGAGACGAGCCCACCCGCTGCTACGGCGTCTATGCCCTGGACATCGAACACCAGCGAGTCGAGACGCTGCCCGCGAGCGCGGTCGTGCTGGCCACCGGCGGGGTCGGCAAGGTCTACCGGTACACGACGAACCCCGAGACCTCCACCGGCGACGGGATCGCCATGGCCTGGCGGGCCGGCTGCCGGGTCGCGAACATGGAGTTCATCCAGTTCCATCCGACCTGCCTCTATCACCCCGACGAACGCAACTTCCTGATCACCGAGGCCCTCCGCGGCGAGGGTGCCCAACTCAAGCTCCCCGACGGCACGCGCTTCATGGCGGCGCACGACCCGCGGATGGAGCTGGCTCCACGGGACATCGTGGCCCGGGCGATCGACTACGAGATGAAGCGGCACGGCCTCGACAACGTGCTCCTTGACGCCACGCACCTCGGCGAGGCATTCCTGAAGGAGCACTTCCCCACGGTCCACGCGCGATGCCTGGAATTGGGCATCGACATCGCGCGGCAGCCGATCCCCGTGGTCCCCGCCGCGCACTACACGTGCGGCGGCATCGTCACCGACCTCGACGGGCGGACCGATGTGCCCGGGCTGTTCGCCGTCGGGGAAACGACGTACACGGGCCTCCACGGGGCCAACCGGCTGGCCAGCAACTCGCTCCTCGAGTGCGCCGTGATCGGTCGAAGCTGCGCCGTGCGGATCAATTCGGACGGGCTGTGCCGTTCGCCGGCACTGCCGGCGTGGGACGAGAGCCGCGTGGAGAACGCCGACGAGCAGGTCGTCATCTCGCACAACTGGGACGAGTTGCGCCTGACGATGTGGAACTACGTGGGCATCGTCCGGACGACCAAGCGGCTCGAGCGCGCCCTCCGGCGGATCTACCTGCTCCGCGGCGAGATCGACGAGTACTACGCGAGCTTCCGGGTCAACCGAGATCTGCTCGAGCTGCGAAACCTCGTCGACTGCGCCGAGCTGGTCGTCAGGTCCGCGCTGTCTCGCCACGAGAGCCGCGGGCTGCACTACAGCCGCGACTACCCGTCGACGTACCCGGCGACGCTCCCGACGGTGCTCATCCGCGACGGGCATGGCTGATCGGCGGCGAGCGGTGCCGACCGGCGAGCAGCAGGTCTCGCTCCGTACGAGTCAGGTCACCCGCATCGAATAGTCGACGGCACGCACGTCCTTCGTCAGCGCGCCGATCGAGATCCGGTCGACGCCGGTGGCCGCGATGTCGCGCAGCTGGTCGAGTGTGACGCCCCCCGACACCTCCAGGAGCGCCCGGCCGGCCGTGACCGCCACCGCCGCGCGCATCCGTTCGAGCGAGAAGTTGTCGAGCAGCACGCTCTGCGCGCCCGCGTCGAGCGCCTCGCGCAGCTGGTCGAGGGTCTCCACCTCGACCTGGATCGGGAGGCCCGATCCGAGGGCCGCCGCCCGACGCAGCGCTTCCGCAACGCCACCGGCCGCGGCAACGTGGTTCTCCTTGATGAGGATCCCGTCCCAGAGCGCCAGGCGATGGTTCTGCCCCCCGCCGACGCGCACGGCGTACTTCTGCGCCAGGCGGAGACCCGGGATGGTCTTGCGGGTGTCGAGGATCACGCAGCCGCGCGGGTTGGGCGAGACACCCTGGATGGCGTGCACGTGGCGGCGCGTCGCCGTGGCCGTCCCCGACAGGAATTGCAGGAAATTGAGAGCCGGGCGCTCGGCCGACAGGAGTGCCCGAGCTCCGCCGCGGACCTCGCAGGCGATCGCCTCCGCCGCCATGTCGGCGCCCTCGTCGCAGCGCCAGTCGATCCGGGCAGCGGGGTCGAGCGCGTGCACGCAGGCATCGAACCAGTCACGCCCGCAGAGAACAGCCTCCTCACGCACCCGGAGGCGGGCGGTGACCACGCCGTCCGGGACGAGCCGCGCGGTCCAGTCGCCGGTTCCGACATCCTCGCGCAATGCGTCGTGGACATTCCGGGCGCGCGCCTGCTCGAGCGTCTCGTTCGCCTCGACGATTCCGAACCCGGCCGTGGCGGGCACCATCAGACGGAGCCGAGGTGGGGTACGAACCCGTGCCGCGGCACGGCGAGGCTCTCCGGGTTTGCCGCAACGAATTCCAGCATCCGCTCGATGGGGACGAGCGCACGCAGCCGCGTCGGCTCCGCGACGTCGATCTCGCCCGTGCCGCGCTCAAGGCAGTCGATCACGCCCGACAGCGAGTTCATCGCCATCCACGGGCAGTGCGCACAGCTCTTGCACGTGGCGCTGTCGCCCGCGGTCGGGGCCTCGATGAGTGTCTTTCCGGGGGCCAGCTGGCGCATCCGGTGAAAGATGCCGTTGTCGGTGGCGACGATGTACTCGGGCGCGTCGCCGTCGACCACCGCCTTCAGCAGCTGGGACGTGGACCCGACGACGTCCGCCTGCACCACGACGCTCTCGGGGGACTCCGGGTGGACCAAAACCATCGCCCCGGGGTGCTCCTCGCGGAGCAACTGAAGCTCGATGCCTTTGAACTCCTCGTGGACGACGCAGGCGCCGTTCCACATCAGCATGTCCGCGCCGGTCTCGCGCGCGATGTAGCTGCCCAGGTGACGGTCGGGCGCCCAGAGGATCTTCTCGCCGCCATCAGCGAGGTGCCGCACGATCGCCAGTGCGCAGGAGCTGGTCACCATCCAGTCGGCGCGAGCCTTCACCGCGGCGCTCGTGTTGGCGTAGACGACGACGGTCCGGTCGGGGTTCGCGTCGCAGAAGGCGGCGAAATCGCCCGGCGGGCAGCCGAGGTCAAGGGAACACGTCGCGTCCTGGTCGGGGACCAGCACCCGCTTCTCCGGGCTCAGGATCTTCGCGGTCTCGCCCATGAATCGAACGCCGGCGACGATCAGCGTCCCGGCCGGGTGGTCACGACCGAACCTGGCCATTTCGAGCGAGTCGGCAACGCACCCGCCGGTCTCGAGGGCCAGGTCCTGGAGGTCGCCGTCGACGTAGTAGTGGGCCACGAGGACGGCATCGCCGGCCCGCAGCAGGGCGGCGGCCCGTGCCTTCTGCTCGGCTCGTTGGGTCGGCGTCGGCAGGATTGGCACCTTCGCCCAGGCCCGGGCGATGCGGTCGGAACCGTCGATCTTGGGCTGCGAGTACTCGATCTGCACGCTGGTCATGGTCGGTGGTCGACTCGTTGGGATTCCATCGCCGTTGGGCGGCGCTCGGCGAGGAGTCAGCCTACACGGTCTCGTCGGACGACTGCCGCGCCGAAGGCTCGAACCTCGTCAGGGAAACGCGGACCAGGCAACCGCCGCCGATGTGCCGGAGGTCGCGCCATTGCCGGCGCCGTCGGACGCGAGGTAGATGACGACGATGCTGTCGCGACCCTCCGCAATGCCGGTCGGCAGGGCCGAGCCGAGGCCCGTGGTCCCGGGCACGGGACTTCCGGCGTACGCCCACGTGACGCCGCGACGTTCGCTGCGTCGTGCGCGTGGAGCACGAGTTGGGGCGGTTCCGGTCCGGGACGGGCCGAACCGGCAGGTCGACGCCGCGACGTTCGCTGCGTCGTGCGCGTGGAGCACGAGTTGGAAGGATTCCGGTCCGGGACGGGCCGAACCGGGGGCTCGACGCCGCGACCTTCGCTGCGTCGTGCGCGTGGAGCACGAGTTGGGGCCGGTTCCGGTCCGGGACGGGCCGAACCGGCGGGCTCGACGCCGCGACCTTCGCTGCGTCGTGCGCGTGGAGCACGAGTTGGACAGGGCCCGGCGCCGGCCCCGGGACGAGCATCCGGGCGGCTGCCGGGACAGGCAGGCGCTCGATCAGCTCGGCACCTCCGCCGCTACCGCGCTGCGTTCTCCTCCACGCATCACCAGCGGCCGGAGCCGACCCGCCACCGACGACCGCCGCTACCGCCGTCTGGGCGATCAGCCACGCCATCGGCACCCCGTTGATGCCCAGCGGCCCGACCAGCAGCGCGCCGCCTGCCAGCGTCAGCGTCGCGAGTACCGCCTGGACCGCGAGGATCTCTCGACCGCGCCCTCGAATGCGGGCGGTTGCGATGAACAGCGTGTTCACCGCGGCGGGCAGGGCACCGATCGAGAGCAGCCGAAGCGCGGTCGTGCCGTTCGCCGCGTAGTCGGCCCCGAACACCCGCAGCACCAGCTCCGCGAAGACGAGCAGCAGCAGCACCGTCGGAATCAGCAGCCTGGCCATGTGCAGCGCCACGCGCCGCGTCTCCATGGACAGGTCGGCGTTCGCGTGGATCGTTTCGACCGTCATCGAGGCGCACATGTTCACGGCCAGCAGGTTCAGTGACTGGGAGATCGTCCAGACGATGGAAAAGTACGCGCCCTCCCGCCCGCCGAGACCGGCCACGATCAACACGGGCAGGAGCGCGGTGATGGCCAGCGCGCACAGGGAGCCGACATAGTCGGCCGCGACGAACCCCAGCAGTCGCCTGCGGCCCATCGCGATGCTGCGGCCCGCCCCCGCCGCTATGTGCGCCGGGATCCACCGACTGACCAGCGCGTACGAGATGAGGCCCACCGCGACGAAGATCGGCACGAACCACGATACGAGGATTCCGATCAGCGGGAACGCCCCCACCACCGCGATCAGCAACAGCAGCTTGACGAGGCTGTAGAGACCATTCTCGATCGGGACCCAGACCGTGCGACGAAGGCCGGTCAGGACGCCGTCCTGGAGGTTGAACACGGTCGAGGCAAGTGCGGCGACGACCAGGAGGGCCACGCCCGCCGGAGAGGAGACGTGGTCGAGTGAGAGGCTCCCCTGGCCAAGCGCCGCCATGCCACCGAACACGACCAGGGCGACCACCGCCGTCACCGCGAGGCTCACTGCGTAGGCGGTCCCGACGAGGCGCGCCGTCGCCGCGCCCGCGGCGGGGACGAGTCGGATGAGCGCCACGCGCAGGTTCAGCTGCGACACGCCGATGACGAACGTGGTCGTCGAGATGATCGCGAAGCTGATGCCGACGACCTCGACGGGGTACAGCCGTGCGGCGGCGGCCCAGTAGACGACGCCGAGCCCGGAGGTGACGACGTTGCTGACGATCAGCGCGTAGGCGTTCAGGTAGAGCGGGGTGCGGACGTGGTCGATCGCCGAACGCAGCACGTCCGGCTGCCTCATGGAATGCTCCGGAGGAATGCCGCCGCGTCCGACGGTCGCGTGCAGTGGACGAGCTTCGCCCGATGGGGCTCGACCTGCTCCTCGATCGCGGAGCGCGACCCCAGTGTCGATTTCGGCGAGCTGTCCGAACCGGCAGACCCCCCGCTCGACCCTGCGGCTTGCCGGTAGTAGCGGCCCGTGTCCACGCAGCGCACCGCCGAGCGCCCGCAACTGCCGACCGTAGTCTCGAAGCCGCAGGAAGCGCTGGCGTCCGCGCCGCGTTCGCACCTCGTGGATTGCCCCGCCGATGAACCGCCGCACGATCCGCCGCGACGCCATCGAACCCGAGGCGTAGTCGAGCCAGACGACGACGTCCGCACGCTCGAGGAAGGGCTCCGTCCAGTCGATGTGCACGCCCTCCGTGATCCAGGCGTCTTCGTTGAGAATCTCCCGGACCAGCGGTGCTCGTTCCTCCGCCGACCGGACCCGTCCCGTGCCGCCGCCGACGCGCGCCACCTCGTCGAGGTTGTGCACCGGCAGTCCGGTCCGCGCCGCAAGCTGGCGGGCCAGCGTGGTCTTGCCGCTCCCGGGCCCGCCGATGACGTGGATCCGCCGGAGCGCGGCCGGGCTCGACGGCGCCTCGGGTACGCCACGACGCGAGGGCTCGCGGAGGCGTCGCGCCGTCCCTGCCACCGGCCCCGTCCACCAGGCGCCCGTACAGCGCCTCGAATCGCTCCGCGATCACCGGCGCCGTCAGGTCGGCGACCGATTCCCGCGCTGCCGGCCCGAGGCGATGCCGGAGTGCCCCGTCGTCGATGAGGCGGCGCATGGCCGCGGCAAGCGCCACCGCGTCGTTCGGCGGGACGAGGAGCCCCTTCACCCCGTCCACGACCATGTCGGGGTTGCCCCCGACCGCGGTGGCCACGACCGCGCGCCCGCACGACATCGCCTCCCGGACGACGCCGGGCAGCGGGTCCGGCCAGACCGATGGCGCCACGCCGAACAGGCTGCGGTCCCAGGCCGCCATCACGACGGCATGCGGCACGTTGCTGAGCACCGTCACGCCCGAGGGGAAATGCTCGGGCGTGTCCGGATAGCGCGTGCCGATGAGCACCAATGGCGGGCGGGCGGGCGCCGGGGCACGCTCGACGTCGGCCCCACCCTGTGCGCCCCCGACCCGGGCCTCGCGGCCCCCCTCCCCAAGGCGCCCGTAGGCCTCCAGCAGCACGTGCAGGCCCTTGTACCTCTGCAGGACCCCGACGAACAGGATGAAGGGCTCCGCCGGCAGTCGGTCGAGGAGGCCCTCGTCGGCCGGCGAGAGCGCGCCGGGCGCCGCTGCACCCACCGGGACGATGTCCGGGATCCGCTCGAGGACCGGCTGACCAGCCCGCGTCATCTCGCAGCAGGTCGCGGCGCACGATCGTCTCGACGTATCGGCTGACGCTGTGGATCCCGCGGCACGTGCGACGCGCAGCAACGGGCGGCCGCCCATGACGCCGCACGGTGGCGACCAGCGCCCGCGCGGCGCCGTAGTGGCGGCCGGCGCAGTCGGGCACTTGCCCGGCGACGGTCCGTCGCAGATCTCGCGGTCGTGTAGAGCAGCGAGCGCACCGCGCAGCTGTAGCCGTAGTCGCGCACGGAGAGGAGCAGCGGTGTCGGCTCCCCTCGAGCGCGGCCGCGCACGAGTAGGCGATCCAGCCGTTGGCGTGGACCACGTCGACCGGGGCCGCATGCAGCATCGCCCGCAATCCCGAGACGACCAGCGGATCCGGCGCGGGCGGGATGAAGCGACGTGCGGGATCTGCGGCTGCGAACGGCAGCTTCGTCGAGAGTGCCGCGAGGCGCTGCACGTGGGACTCCGTCGACGATGTCGAAATCCGCCTCGCCGGACTGGCGGACGGTCGCCACCCGGATCTCGTGACCGCGACGCGAAAGCTCGCCGGTCAGCAGCCGGACCTGGTGCTCGGCCCCGCCGATGATCGGGTGGAAGAAGTCGCTGGCGACGAGAATGCGGAGGCGCCCGGGGTCGGGGCTCATGGCACGGCCGTCGCCGGTGCCGCCGGGCCCGGAACGGCCGTGACGGTACCGGCCGGGGACGCCCCCGCCGGGCCGGCGCGGACCGCCACGTGCACCTCCCGGTATGGCGCCGTGTCGGTCGGCCGGAAGAGCGTCGCGTCCACGATGCGCAGGATCGCTCCTGCGGGCGGCAGGTCGACCGTCTGCTCCCAGGTCGCCCCATCGGGCACCGTGATCGCGTCCCATTGCCGGAAGGCGTTGCCGTCAATCGTCAGGGTAAGGCGGTAGGTCATGTGTCCGCCCTCGTGGTTCCCAATACCGACCGTGACCTGCGTTCCCGACGGTGCACCGAGCATCCAGAGTTGGGTATACCCCGGCTGAGGTTGGTCCGCAACGCCGAGTCTCGCCACCGCGAGCGATCCAAAGGCGACGATCGTGGCGACGACGAGCATCATGGCCTGCGCTCCGGAGACGCGCCGGGCGATCCGCCGTTCCCCGGGAGCCAGCGCCTCGATCGTCGGCACCGGAACCGGCCCCAGGGCCGTCGGGGCAGCCGGGCCGAGCGACACGATCCGGCGCATTCGCCACCCAGCGACCACGCTGAACAGCACGGTGAGTCCGCCAAGGAGCGCTCCCCATTTGGCGGCCGTCAGGCCCCACGGGAGCACGTCGAGGACGAGCCCGCCGAGCACGGCGAGCGTCAGGCTCAGGCCGAGCGTCATCGCGGTCCGCTCGGCACCGTCGAGTCCCAGCATGGGGAACAGGGCGCGTGCCATGGCCAGCCCGGGGAGGGCCAGGACCAGGGCGGCCGCGGCAATGGCCGTGATCACCGCGGGCAGGCCCGGCACGATCAGCAGGGCGCCGCACGCGAGCCCGAGGCCGCCCGTAACGACCGCCTCGCGCCTGCCGGGCACCTCGGGAGACGAGTGTGGAAGTCCCACAGGCGCCGGGTTCATGCGCTCGTGCTCACGGTTCGGCGCTCACAGTCGTGCCGTGAGCAGGCGATGCAGGTTGAACAGCTGGATGGCCCCGCTGTCGTAGATCCGGTCGTGGCGCCGCACCGGCTCGGCTGAGAGGTCTGAAGGGTCCCACGAGGTCCGGGAACCCGGCAGCTTCTACCGCGGCGGCCGATGGCGAGCGGGTCTACGTTTATTTCGGTTCTTACGGGCTCCTCTGTTACGACCATGAGGGAAATGAGCAGTGGAAGGTCGCGATGCCCTCTCCGAAGACGCAATTCGGAACGGCGACATCTCCAGTGCTGATCGACGGGCGGCTCGTACTGAATTATCAGGGAGCTTACGCCGTCGCAATCGATGCCAGGACCGGGACTGAAATCTGGAAAACGGCGAAGCTGCCGTTTGCTCCGGACTGAGCGCGCCTCCTGGGCGCAAGGCGGGCGACGTCACCGAAATCATCATTCAGGGAAATGGCGGGATGTCGGCGGTTGACTTGCGCGACGGCAGCCTGCGCTGGCAGGTGCCGGGCTTTGCCATGATGCCGATCGGTACGCCCGTGCTGGGAGACGATCTGCTGTTTGCCGTTTCGTTTCATCCGATCGGCAAGTCGGAAGACCGCATCACGCTGACCTGGGCAGAACTGCTCGCCAAATACGACGCACGATGGCGACAAGAAGTTGAGCGACACGAGAACTTCCCGAGAAACTGGCCCTGGTCAGCCGCGGAGACCCGGACGGGAAGGGGGACATGACATTCAAACAGATGATGTTCATGCTCGATCGCAATCGGGACAAGAAAATCGATGCGCTGGAATGGACGGGCGTCGAATTCTTCACCGGGCAGATCAATAACGCGCTGATGGCGTTTCGTCCCGGCGACGACGGCAAGATCTCGAAAAAGGACATGGTCTGGAAGTCGGAAAAGGCGCTTCCCAAAGCCCCTTACCCCCCGACCACCGGTATCCG
>CAWFMQ010000009.1:0-365805 GCA_963816905.1 uncultured Chloroflexia bacterium
ACATTCGCTCTGCTCCGCGGCGGCGTGCTCGTGCTGGAGATCAAGGGCGCGGCGCGGGGCCGACATCGACCAGGGCCGCCGAGAACCTTCGCGCGTACCGCGACTGCGCACGACCTCGCGCTTGTGATCACACGGCCGCGGCCGGCTCGGGAGCGAGTCGGACGTCGAGATCGTCGGCATGGACGCGGTCGACGAACTGGCCGATGAGCTCGACGCCGACGTCGACGCATGTCGTTTGTGCAGAGGCCGGCCATCAACTCCGCACAGTGGTCGCGTTTCGAGGGCGTGGTCGTGGTGGAGCCGCTGGTCCGGCGGAGATCGTCACTCGCGCTCGGCGAGCAGATCGAGAAAGCCCCTCGGCCGGCGATTCGGGAGGTCGCCGGCATGTTCCAGCAGGTGGCGATCGCCGGTGACCAACGTGGCATTCCGCTCGATTGCCAGCGCCACGTAGGCGGGATCGGACGAGCGGATGCGTGGCGGGGCCCAACGGATCGGACACGAGCTCAGCGGATCGAGGGAGCCAGGCCACGAAGGTGTCTGCGTGTGCGGCACACCCGCCCGCGGACCTTCGGAGGACCCAAGCGCACGACGCAGTCGGCAAGGAGTGCCGGCGAGACGATCAGTTCAAACCAACCGCCGTCCATGCGAGGAGCAGCTGTGCTGGCTAGTGCTTGGTGAGTGCCCGAGATGAGCACGTTCGCAGCGAGGACGATTCGACCAGGCGCGGGTGGCGTGCTCGGCCTCGACGCCCAGGGCCAGGGACTCCTCTTCCCCCATCGAGTCGCGGCCCACAACGCGTTCGAGCAGATCCAGCCCCAGGTCGCGGCGCAGCGCCTCTTCGATCACCTCACTGTCCCGCTTCCCGGCTCGTGCAGCCTTGACCCGATCGCGCGCATGACCTCCTGGCGTCCACGGTCAGGGTCGTTCGGATCTTCGCCATCACGGCATCATAGCATCATCGCTTCGTCGCAGAAGCGCGCACGGGTCCAGCAGACGGCCGCGACCTCGTCGGGTCGCGGGATGGAACCTGTGCATCCTGGCTTCCAGGAGTGGCACCGGAGCTCCTGAGCGACGGCGCCGGCGGGCCGATGGGTCACGTCCGCAGGTCGGGACGTTCGGACCAGCCGTCTCGCGCGTTCCAGCACACCGCGACGGCGTTCCGCCCCCGACCCGGACCAGAACGGCGGGGCTCAGGCACTGCGCCTGCCGTGTTCCTGGGGTCGGAATTAGGTCGCCGCTGCTCAGGGAGCCGGCGGGCAGCCGGTGACTCCCGTTGGGACCAGATTGAACCCGCAGCCTGCCGGGATGTTCCCGTTGAACCCCTTGAACACGACGTGGTCGGAAACCTTGAGCGATAGGTGGAGGGTGCTGTCCCTCTGCAGGCGCGCTGATCGTGTATGTCCCCTTCGCCTGTGCGGCGGCTGACGGTATCGCAGCAGGCGTAGGAGACGTTGCCTGCGTCGGGGCACTCCGCCGGGGCGAGCAGGAAGAACGTCCACGCCGCCTTGGAGGATGTGCGGCTACGGTGAGCGGCTGGGACGTGCTGCAGACGAGCCCGGAGATGACCTCGCCGCCCAAGCGATTTCGACCCGCGCTCCCGGGGTGTAGGGGATGGCCGACGGCCACGGGCTCCTCCGAGGGGCTGGGCGAGGGCTCCTCCGCGGGTGCTGGTGAGCCAGGCCCGGGCGGAGCCGCCGCCGGGGCCACCGCCACCGCCGGGGGCCACCGCCACCAACCGGTCCTCCCTGCCGATGCGGCAGCGCCGACGGACACGCCCAGGGTGGCCGACGCGGACGGTGCCGACGACGTGCCTGCGACTGCGGACACGGACGGCGGAGCGGAGGCGCTCGGGGCGCGCGACGCGGACGGTGGCGCGGGCGCCGCGACCTGAAAACCAACCGCTGATGACCGAGGGCGATGATCGCCGCCGCGATCACCAGCGACGAACCAGTGCGGACGACAAAGCCGACGCCATCGGACGCGCCCTCCCCGCCCCGGGCCGGCCTCCGGTCGAGATCGCCGGACGAGCTGGGGTTGGGCGGAGTCACTCATCCGCGGCGCGGGTGTCCCGCCATAGCCATCGGACTGGTGCCTGAACCATCCCGTTCGCGCTCTCAGTTTCACGAAAACGCTGTCGACCTCAGGCCGGAACCGCTCGACCGAGCCGTCCTGGTTCGCTTCGCGAGCTCGACCCCGGCGACGACCACCACCTGCGCAGAGTCATCGAGTGTCAACATGACGATGCGGATGGTTCGCAGCTATGAGGACGGCTGCGGAGCACGCCTCGCTGCGATCGTCGAAGTCGCCGAGGAGGTTGCCGGAATTGTCGTCCCAGAGTTCCCAGATCATGCTCAGCGGCACCTTAGCACCTCCACCACGCACGACAGCAGGACCTCCGGGTCCGCGTACAGGTCGACGCGCCGCTGCGCCTCGCGAGGATCTGCGCCTCAGCATTCACGACCAGTTCGGCGCACCAGTCCCTGTGCAGGCAACGCATCGGCGGTCGCGAACACCGAGACCCCGCTCCAGCTTGCTTCAGGCCGGCGTCGAGCTGGTCGGGAAGACGCGGCGCCGAGTTCCTCGTAGGACATGAAGTCGCGCGCCGTGACGTCTCGGCTGCCGACGAGCCAGCATGTTCGTCTGCGATCATCTTCTTCGAGTTGGGTCGTTGCTGCCGAAGGCTCGACCGAGGGCAATCCTCTTCCGGATCTCAGCTGGTTGAGGAGGTCCAGAGGAGTCTGGGCTTGCATCGGGGGCACGGTAGCGCCCGACGCTTATCACCGGATTTGCAGACCAGCTCGCCGGCGTATCGGGCCGGTTGAGCCTTGGCGTCTCTTCGGTTCGAGCTGTCCGAGCACACGTTCGCGACCTGCAGCGGCGAGCTGGCTCGGCTCTCCTCGGGGTGGAGGTCAGCATCGATGCCAAGCAGGTCCAGCACCACTCACGCGCGATCCGGAGACCCACAGCGAGCCCTCGTCTTCAGCGGAGACCCGGATCGCCGTCAAGGTCCTGTTCGACTACTCGAGGACGGGCACGGTGCGGCACTACCCATCGGTGTCGCGAGAACTGGCGGTCGCCGCACTTGAGGAGGTCGAGCGGCTGTGCATGCCGATCGTCATCGACGAGGACACATTGCTCTTCGGAGGAGACGGCCGTTTGTTCCAACATGTTGAAGCCCTCAAGGGCTGGAAGAATGGCGCTTGCTCGTGGAGCCCTTTCAGGAACCGCGTCGTCCTCATCACCGCCGACAACGAATCTCGGCAATCAGCAGAACCCCGACAGGCTCTGATCTCGCCGTCGTATTGATCCATCCGGCGCGGCTCGTCCTGGAGCAGATCAGACCGCTGATCCCGCTCGCCGTGGAGGCATTCCCGACGGCACCGAAGCACACCGTCAAGCCGGTCGGGCTCCCAAGGCCCTCCGCGGGGCCACGGGCAGCCTCGCGATCGGAAGGGCCAACCGAGTCTGAGCCCCTCGCGTTGGGCCGAGCGGACCTTCTGCAGCGGAATTGGTCGCGGATGCCAACGCCAGCGTCAAGCCACCGGCGAAGACCACCTGGGCCTGCGGGCGACCGATGGCCGGAGGGCGGTCGATTTCACCCGCCCGCAATTGCCGCTTGAGGCCCGACGGCGGCCGCGGGGCCTGCGGGCGGGTTGTCGGCCGGTATTCGGGTCGTTCCGACGGCGGTGTCCGGTTGGACCGGCTACGCCGGTTCCCCGGCCACGGGTCTCACCGACGGCGACTGGTGGAGGGCCGCGGCCAGGTGGTCGGCGAGGGCCCGGACGGTCGGGAGATCAAGTACATCGCGCTCTTCTCCCCGGCGATATGTCGGGCCAGCCCGCGACCGCTGAAGATCCTGATGCTGCCGGCGGGTCGCCAGAATGGAACCCCGGCCCCGCGGGGATGGCACAGGACGGGGTCACCGGCGTGCCGACGACGCCCGGAACCCGTGCGCGGCCTCGACAACGGCCTTCGCCTCCGCAGGACCTCGTCGACCGCACCATGTGCCTGCGCCACTCGCAGTAGGCGGAGCGGGAGACGTGATAGGGGCGCTCGAGTGGACATGTTACGGGTCAGCAACGGCCGAGTCATCCGACAATTACCTGGTGGATCTCGTGGGCACCTGACCCTCGTCGGTATCTCAACCTCCTCGAAGCAGCGACCTACCTCAGGATCATCGGACTTCGCTCAGGCGGCTCGCTACGCGGCCGCGTACCGGCGCACGGGACCCACGGACGACAATGGCTGTTCGAGCGCCATAGCCGGAACGGCCCGAGGGTATCGCGCTCGAACAGCCATTGTCGTCCGTGCCACTTGCGTGCGCCCGGTACGCGGCCGCGTATAGCGAGCCGCCTGAGCGAATCCGGATGGATCCTGAGGTAGGTCGCTGCTTCGAGGAGGTTGAGATACCGAGCGAGAGGGTCGGGGTCCACAATCCACCAGGTAATTGTCCGGATGTCCGGGCAACCTAACCATAACATGTCCACTCAAGCGCCCCCTATCACGTCTCCCGCTCCGCCTACTGCGAGTGGCGCAGGCACATGGTGCGGTCGACGAGGTCCTCCGGGAGACGAGGGCCGTCGCCGGAGCCGCGCACGGATTCCCGGGCGGCGCCGGCGTGCCGGTGACACCGGTCCTGTGCATCCACCGCGCGGAGCTGCCGTTCTGGCGACCGACCGTCGGCGGCGTCCGGATCTTCAGTGGCCGCGGGCTGGCCCGACACATCGCGGGGCAGCGCGACGTGCTCGATCCGGCGACGGTCCGGGCCCTCGCCGACCACCTGGCGGCGGCGCTCCCTTCGGCCGGCCGACCGGCGAGACCGGTGGTCCTCGGCGCGAAGGAACCGGCGTAGTCGGACAACCGGGACACGGCGACGAACCGGCCCTGGCGCCGACCGACATGCGCACCGCGCGCGGTGGTGGCCGCGCCAGGGCCCAAGCGGCAGCATGATCACCAGGAACCGCGGCAGGTGGATCGGCCGCCCTCGGCCATCGGTCGCCCGCAGGCCCAGGGTGGTCTTCGCCGGTGGCTTGTCGGTGGCGCTGCCATCCCCGGCGACCAATTCCGCAGGCGTCCGGAGGTCATAAGGTCCGCTCGGCCGAACGCGAGGGGCTCAGGACGACTCGGTCGGCCCTTCCGATCGCGAGGCTGCCCGTAGGCCCCGCGGAGGCCCTGGGAGCCCGACCGGCTTGACGGCGTGCTTCGGTGCCGTCGGGAATGCCTCCACGGCGAGCGGGATCAGCGGTCTGATCTGCTCCAGGACGAGCCGCGCCGGATGGATCAATACGACGGCGAGATCGAACCTGTCGAGGTTCTGCTGATTGCCGAGATTCGTGTTGCCGGTGACGGGGATGTCGCAGTTCCCCGACAGAGCCGCGAGCAACACGCCGTTCTTCGCGCCCTTGAGGCCGATGTCTTCGACGTGTTCGACGAACAGGCCGTCTCCTCCGAAGAGCGACGTGAGTTCCCTGGGGATGTCCTCGTCGATGACGATCGGCATGCGGCTACGCCGTCGCCTCGAGCAGCCGCTCGACCTCCACGAGTGCGGCGACCGCCAGTTCTCGCGACACCGATGGGTAGTGCCGCACGGAGTCGTCGACCGACTGCCCGTCCTCGAGGTAGTCGAACAGGACCTTGACGGCGATCCGGGTCCCGCTGAAGACGAGAGCTCCGCTGTGGGTCTCCGGATCGCGCGTGATCGGTGGTCGGGACCTGCTTGGCATCGATGCTGACCTCCACCCGAGGATAGCCGAGCCAGCTCGCCTCAGGCAGGTCGCGAATGTGCGCTCGGACAGCTCGAACCGAAGAGACGCCAAGGCTCGACCCGGCCGGCTGCGCCGGCGGAAGCTGGTCTGCAAATCCGGTGATAAGCGTCGGGCGCTACCGTGCCCGAAATGGCGGACCAGACTCTTCTGGACATCCTCAACCGGCTCAGATCGGGAAGAGGATTGCCCTCGGTCGAGCCTTCGGCAGCAACGACCGAACTCGAGCTGATCGCAGACGAACGCGTCTACAGGCTCGTTGGCAGCCGAGATGTCACGGCGCGCGACTTCATGTCCTACGAGGATCTCGGCGCGCGTCTTCCCGACCAGCTGGACGCCGGCGTGAAGCTGAGCTGGAGCGGGGTCTCGGTGTTCGCGACCGCCGATGCCGCAGCTGCTCGCAGTCGGTCCCTGCACAGGGACTGGTGCGCCGAACTGGTCCTGAAGGCGGAGGCTGCAGATCCTCGCGAGGCGTGGCCGAAAGCAGCACATCGACCTGTACGCCGACCCGGAGGTCCTGCTGTCGTGCGTGGTCGAGGTGCTAAGGTGCCGCTGACATGACCTGGGAACTCTGGGACGACGATTCCGGCAACCTCCTCGGCGACTTCGACGATCGCAGTGAGGCGCTTGCTGCCGCAGCCGTCCTCATGGCTGCGAACCGGGATCCGAGACGCATCGTGCTGTTGACACTCGATGCGTCCGCCCAGGTCGTGGGGTCGATCGCCGGGGTCGAGCTCGCGAACGAAGCAGGACGGCTCGGTCGAGCGGTTCCGGCCTGAGGTCGACAGCGTTTCCGTGGGTGCGACCGGGCGCGAACGGGATGGTTCAGGCACCAGTCCGATGGCTATGGCGGGACACCCGCGCCGCGGATAGACTCCGCCCAACCCAGCGGGCGGTTCGTCCGGCGTCTCGACCGGAGGCCGGCCCGGGGCGGGGAGGGCGCGTCCGATGGCGTCGGCTTTGTCGTCCGCACTGGTTCGCTGGCTGGTGATCGCGGCAGCGATCATCGCCCTCGTGATCGGCGGGTTCGTTTTCGGGTCGCAGGCGCCCGCGCCACCGTCCGCGTCGGGCGCCCCGAGCGCCTCCGCTCCGCCGTCCGTGTCCGCAGTCGCAGGCACGTCGTCGGCACCGTCCGCGTCGGCCACCCCGGGCGTGTCCGCGTCGGCCGCCCCGAGCGCCTCCGTGGGCCCGTCCGCTGCCGGCATCGGCGGCGGAGGAGGACCGGTTGGTGGCGGTGGCCCCGGCGGTGGCGGTGGCCCCGGCGGCGGTTCCGCCGGGCCTGGCTCGCCGGCGCCCACGGAGGAGCCCTCGCCCAGCCCCTCGGAGAGCCCGTCGCCCGGGCCCATCGGCGGTCCCTACACCGTGAAGCAGGTCGAATCGCTTGGCGGCGAGGTCATCTCCGGGCTCGTCTGCAGCACGTCCCAGCCGTTCACCGTAGCAGCACATACCTCCAAGGCGGCGTGGACCTTCCTGTTCGCCCCGCGGAGTGCCGTCGCAGGCGACGTCTCCTACGCCTACTCGATACCGTCAGCCGGCGAGTCGCACCAGGCGAAGGGGACATACACGATCAGCGCGCCTGCGAGGGACGGCACCCTCCACCTATCGCTCAAGGTTTCCGACCACGTCGTGTTCAAGGGGTTCGACGGGAACATCCCGGTCAGCTACAAGTTCGATCTCGTCCCAACGGGAGTCACCGGCTGCCCGCCGGCTCCCTGAGCAGCGGCGACCTGATTCCGACCCAGGAACACGGCAGGCGCATGCCTGAGCCCCGCCGTTCTGGTCCGGGTCGGGGGCGGAACGCCGTCGCGGTGTGCTGGAACGCGCGAGACGGCTGGTCCGAACGTCCCGACCTGCGGCGTGACCCATCGGCCCGCCGGTCCGGGCGCCGTCGCTCAGGAGGCCGTTCGCTCGGTGCACTCCTGGAAGGCCCGGACGGCACCAGGTTCCATCCCGCGACCCGACGAGGTCGCACCATGTGCTGGGACCGGTGCGCACTTCTGCGACGAAGCGATGATGCTATGATGCCGTGATGGCGAAGATCCGAACGACCCTGACCGTGGACGCGGAGGTCATGCGCGCGATCAGGATCAAGGCTGCACGAGCCGGGAAGCGGGACAGTGAGGTGATCGAAGAGGCGCTGCGCCGCGACCTGGGGCTGGATCTGCTCGAACGGGTGTGGGCCGCCAACTCGATGGGGGAAGAGGAGTCCCTGGCCCTGGGCGTCGAGGCCGAGCACGCCACCCGCGCCGAATGAGACGTGCGAATCGTCCTCGCTGCGAACGTGCTCATCTCGGCGCTGTTGTCGCCAACCGGCTCGCCGGCGCAGCTGCTCCTCGCATGGACGGACGGTCGGTTTGAACTGATCGTCTCGCCGGCACTCCTTGCCGAGCTGCGTCGTGCGCTTCGGTATCCGAAGGTCGCGAGCAGGGTGTCGACCGCGCACGCGGACGCCTTCGTGGCCTGGCTCGCTCGATCCGCTGAGCTCGTGTCCGATCCGTTGGGCCCGCCACGCATCCGCTCGTCCGATCCCGGCGACGACTACCTGCTGGCGCTGGCAATCGAGCGGAATGCCACGTTGGTCACCGGCGATCGCCACCTGCTGGAACTTGCCGGCGACCTCCCGATCCACGAGCCAAGGGGCTTTCTCGATCTGCTCGCCGAGCGCGAGTGACGATCTTCGCCCGGACCAGCGGCTCCACCACGACCACGCCCTCGAAACGCGACCACTGTCGGAGTTGATGGCCGGCCTCTCAGCAAACGACATGCGTCGACGTCGGCGTCGAGCTCATCGGCCAGTTCGTCGACCGCGTCCATGCCGACGATCTCGACCTCCGACTCGCTCCCGAGCCGGCCATGGGCCCGGGTGAGCACGAGCGCCGATTCCGTCCGCCGGTCCGCGCAGTCGCGGTGGTACGCGCGAAGGTCTCGGGCGTAGGCGGCGGCCTGGTCGATGTCGGCCCGCGCGGCGACCGACTTGCCCTTGATCTCCAGCACGAGCACGCCACCGCGGAGCAGCAGCACGACGTCGGGGCGACGTTGTTCCAGGGGCAGTTCGTACTCGAGGATGGCCGAGTAGTCCGCCGCGTACCGGTCGGTGGCGAGGACCTCGCGGACCTCGTGCTGGAGCGGCGGGATGCTGTCGTCCCACGCGTGGACCTGCTGGATCGAGGAGCCGCGGAGGAACGCCTCGAGGGAGCCGCGGATCGTGACAGGCGCCGCGTTGCTGAACTCGGGAAACGACGATGACCAGCCGCGGCGGGCGGTGTCGGCGGTCTCGGAATGCAGCTACTTGCCCCTCACGGGCGCCAGGGTACCGCACGGAGGAACCGAGGTGAGGTCATGGATGACACTGGGTGACACCCTTCGAACGTCCCGCGACGCGCTGCCGGCCGCCCCGGTAGAGTTGAGGGCCGCATCTGCCCTGGATGCGCGTTCGGGGAGGGACTGCGCCGATGACCAGAACGTGGCTGGCAATTCGCGTCGACCTGATCGAAGGACGCGGCGAACACCTCTGGCCGCGGCCCGGACGGATCTTCGCCGCCGCGCGATCGCACAGCTTCGCCCAGCTGGCCGAAGCGATCGACGATGCCTTCGCCCGATGGGATCGGTCGCATCTCCACGAATTCGAACTCGCCGACGGAACGCATCTGACGCTGCCGTACGCGGCCTGGGAGGACGACAGGCCGGAAGGAACGCCTCTCGCCGATGATCGTCGGACGCGGTTGAGCCGGCTGGCGCTCGGGGAGCGTTTCGTCTACGAGTTCGATTTCGGCGATTCGTGGACCCACCTCTGCACCGTCGGGCCGACCCGCATCGACCCGCTCGATATCGTCGGGATGATTCCAGACGCGCCACTGCCGTTCTTCGGCTGGGGTGCCATTCCTGACCAGTATGGCCGGCGCTGGGACAACGACGATGGCGAGGCAGGCGAGCTGCCCGACGACCCCGGGGTCACCGATCTGCCACCGCTGCGAACGGACTGGGGCGAGGTCATGCCGACCCATCGGCCGGGCAAGGTGCACTGACCTGTCGGGCGCCCGATGAACCTGGCTGGTCTCCCGATGGTCAAGGGAGGCCGCCGATCGCCATGGTGAGCGCGCGAACGAGCTGATCCGCACGGTCGACCACTGGGCCGCACCGGTTGCCACGCCCTCGGGCCACTCGAACGGGCGCACCCGACTACCGATCTCGTGGGCCGCACGAGGATCCTCCCGCCGAGCACCTACGGACTCGGAAGGTGGGGGCGCGTCGTCGACGTGATAACGTGCGGTGGAGTCTAGATAAACGCGCTGGAGGGCCCACGAATGCCGTCGGCGGAACACCAGGTGACAATCAACCGACCCGCGGCGGACGTGTTCGCGTTCGTCGCCGACGGGCTGAACGGCCCGAAATGGCGATCGGGCGTCACGGACATCACGCTCGTCTCCGGCAGCGGGGTCGGGGCGGTGTACAAGCAGGGCGCGAAGGGCCCGGGCGGCCGGCGCGTCGACGCCGACTACCGGATCACCGCCTTCGAACCGAACCGCCGGCTCGCCTTCGAAGTCATCGCTGGTCCGGTGCGGCCCATGGGCGAGTACCGCTTCGAAGTGGTTGATGGAGCGACTCGCCTGACCTTCTCGCTGCGGGCCGAACTCTCCGGCTTCAAGAAGCTGCTCATGTCCGGAGCCGTGCAGAAGACGATGGACGCCGAGGTCGGGGCAACCGAGCGCCTGAAGGAGATCCTCGAGGGGACCGGCGCCGCCGCGTAGGTATGTGGGTCGGTGGGTCGAGCGCCGACGGGCCCACGCCGGCTGCGAGGACCCCGAGCGCCCACGCGTGGAGAGGCAGGATCGCGTGAAGCACCGCCGACGCGCCGGGTGCGCTCCGACGCTCCGGCCGCCGAGACGCACGTCCACGGTGTCCGCCTGAGGCAATAGTCGAGCCAGGACACCCTGTTTGAGCGGCCGGATTTTCGACCGCCGGAAGCTCGATCGCGGTCCAATGCGGCGCTCGGTTCCTTCGCGGAGATCGCATTCGGTCCGGTGCCGACCGATACAGGGCCGCCCTTGCAGGCCGCGTCCACGGCCTGTGCCGTAGGTCACGCACCCCCGGTGCCATCAGGCACGCAGTGCCCGAGCGGTTTGTGCCGCCCGACGGATGGCCTCCCGATCGCGGTTTCGCGATGGTGTCGTCGAGTACACGTCACCCGGTACCCGCGCATATCGCGGGTCCGACGGCTCTTCCCCCCACGCCGGCCATAGCCGGATCGCCCCTACCTCCCTTCCGCGTGACCGGGCGCGCGATAGGACCAGCGACGGGCGATGCAGAGACCAAAGGAGTCGAGAAAGGAGTACACGCAGTGCGCACTTCCTTGAGGGGGTTTCGAACTCGAACCTGGATGCGAGGTAGACGGGTCCGTTCGGTCATCGCACTCGTATTGATGGCGCTCCTGGTGGTGCCGGTGGCCGCGCTGGCAACCAGCGGGATCGCGAGCACCTGGACCGCGACCTATCCGACGTCACTCTCGCGCACGAACGCCGCCTGCCTGCTCTGCCACGGACCGGCCGGGACCGACACCTGGAACCCGTACGGCGAGGCGATCAGGGACGCGATCGGAACGGGCGCTACCAACGCTGCCGCGATCACCGGGGCTGCCGCAGCGAACTCCGATCGCGATCCGGGCGGCCTGTCGAACCTGGCCGAGATCAACGCCAACAGCCAGCCGGGCTGGACGCTCGGCAACAACAACACGATCTACGACTTCAATGGCAACCCCACGACGGGACAGCCGGTGCCGGCGGCGATCACCGGAGCGATCGATCCCCCGGCAGCCACACCGACGCCCGCGCCGACGCCCGTTCCCACGCCGGTGCCGACACCGGTTCCGACGCCGGTGCCGACGCCGGTGCCGACGCCGGTGCCGACGCCTGTTCCCACGCCGGTGCCGACACCCGCGCCGGTGCCGACGCCGGTGCCCACGCCGGTGCCCACGCCGGTGCCGACGCCGGTTCCCACGCCGGTGCCGACGCCCGTTCCCACGCCGGTGCCGACGCCGGTGCCCACGCCGGTGCCGACGCCGGTGCCGACGCCCGTTCCGACGCCGGTGCCGACGCCCGTTCCCACGCCGGTGCCCACGCCGGTGCCGACGCCCGTTCCCACGCCGGTGCCCACGCCGGTGCCCACGCCGGTGCCGACGCCCGTTCCCACGCCGGTGCCGACGCCCGTTCCCACGCCGGTGCCGACGCCCGTTCCCACGCCGGTGCCGACACCCGCGCCGGACCCGACGCCCGCGCCGGACCCGACACCCACGCCGACGCCCACGCCGACGCCCACCCCGGTGCCAGATCCGCCGGCTCCGACGACCACTGGTCAGGCGACCGGCAACGGGATTGTCATGTCGGACCACGTGCGTGTCCGCTTCGAGTTCGAGGTCAAGTCGAGCGGAACCGGGCTCGAGGGCGAGCTGAAGCTCACGCGCGGCCACGCGCGCTTCGACAGCCGGACCACGGCGACGCTCGCCATCGGCGGCGCGACCGCCTCGTGGACGGGAACGGGCTCGTGGAATGGCCTCGCGGGCTACTGGTTCACGGCAACCGCCGTTGATGGTGGACAGCGTGTCTCAGATGAGGGCGAGTCACGAGCGACGACCGGTCGCGACCGGTTCGATCTCACCGTCCTGGATGCGACCGGCAACACGGTCTTCGCGGCTGGTGGGCCCGTCAGGACGGGCAACATCGTCGTAGGGCGTGCATCGGGGAATGACGCACGCGATTGGTCACGCCGAGCCAGGCTCGAGTAGTCCAGTCCTGACGTTCCTGGGGTGGCCCCTCCCAGGGACCACCTCCCAACACAACGCGCGATGCGACCCCCGGACCGATGCCCGGGGGTCGCGTTGTCGCCCCGAGTACCGGCGGGTGTGATCAGGTTGGTACGCGACGTCGCCGGACATCCTGAACGCGCGTTGAATTCGGCACCGCGGAGTCCTATAGTGCTGATCTACCCAGACGATGGACCTTGCATCCTTTCGAGTCAGACCCCACCGCGTCGCGGGTCCGCCGTCGATCAACGTGACCATGCGCGTCCGCTCGGAGGCCTGACCGGCGAACGGGCGCTGCGATGAAACGCCGGTCGAGCGAATCGGGAGTCCACCATGAGCCAGTTCGTCGTCATCGGCTTCGACTCGGAGGGCGACGCGTTTGCGGCCCTCAAGACGCTGCGCAGCGTCGAGAAAGAGGGCGGGATCAAGTTCGAGGACACGGCGGTGGTCTCGCACCACGAAGACGGCACGATGGAGGTCAAGAACGAGGCCAGCAGCACGACCAAGATCGGCGCCGTGGTCGGCGGCGCGCTGGGCGGCCTGGTGTTCTTCATGTTTCCCGTGGCGGGGATCGCGCTGGGCGCTGCTGCAGGGGCCGGGATCGGCGCGATGGTCGGCACCGGGGTCGATGGCAAGTTCGTGGACGATGTCAAGGCGAAGCTGCCGCCCGGCAAGTCCGCGCTGTTCCTGGTGATCAAGGACGCGGACGCGGACATGGCGATCGCCGCGCTGCGCCGGTTCCACGGCGAGGTCATCCAGACCACGCTGAACGAGGAGACCGAGGAAGCGCTGCGCGACGCGCTGAAGTCCTGACCGGCCTGCGATCGACGCCTGCGCACCGGGTCGTCGACGGCTGCTGAACTCCGGCCGGATCCCGGGCTGGGCGGGATGCCGGCCACGCAGGCCTCGGCTGGGCGGATGCCGGCCACGCAGGCCTCGGCCGGGCCTGCGTGTCACGTCCGCCTGTTGGAGTCGCGCTCCGGGCTGATTTGCCTAGCTCGGGCAGAGCGCCGCGTAGTCGCACCAGTGGCAGGGACCCGAGGATGGCGCCGCCGTGAAGTCGCCCGAGCGGATCTGCGCAACGCGGGCAAGGATGTCGGCGCGTGCCGCGTCCAGCTGCTCGTCCGTCCGGGTCGTGCTCAGGCGTGCCGCCGACTCCGTGTAGTAGAGCGTGACGCGCTCCGGCGTGCCCAGTCCCAGGGTGTCGCGGCAGGCGAGGGCGTAGATCGAGAGCTGGAGGCTCTCATCCACGCTCTTCTGCGAGCCCATCCTGCCCGTCTTGTAGTCGATGATCTCGATGCCGCCGGACGGCAGGCGGTCGACGCGGTCGATCGATCCGCCGAAGACCACCGGCGCGGTGCCGTCGCCAGGCTCGATCGTCAGATCGAACCAGAGCTCCTCGTGCTCGGGTCTCCCGGGACCGTTCAGCTCGCCGGCCCAGAAGTTGTCGAGCAGGCCGGTCACCCGTCGCTCGTAGGTCTCTTCGACGAGCTTGTCGCCGAAGTCGACCGGCTTCCACTCGGCGCGGAACAATCGATCGAGATCCTCGCGCGTGGGCCCGGGTTCGCCGCGAGCCAGTCGCTCCCGGCGCTCGCGGGTGAACGCCTCGAACGCCGCGTGTGCCGTCGTGCCGAAGGTGAACGCGGCCACGGTCCGGCTGGTTGGGATGCGGTAGATGTACTGGAACGCGTACTGCGCGGGGCAAGCTTCGTAGGTGTGGAGAGCGGAGTAGCTGAACCTGGCAGGCAGCGGCGCGACGTCGAGCAGGTTGGCTCCGGCCGCGCTGTCGAGCGCGACGACGCGCATCGTCAGTGGGTCGAGTCCGAGGGCACGGGCCCGGTCGGCCTCGACGGCTGCCGACCGCCCAACAGCGGCGAGGTCGGCCTCGAAACGCGCACGGGCGGCGACCGACTCGGGATCGTCGCCGGAGGTCGACTCGAGCAGGCTGACGAGTTCGCCGGCGCGCAGCCGCAGTTCGAGCCGCCGCTCACGCCTGGTCGGCAACGGCATGATCCGGCGCACGAGCGCCGCCGTCCGTCCAAGGTCATCGGAGATCGCCTCGTCCGAGTCGCCGAGGGGCGCGCCGAAGGGCGCATCTGGCCCATCCATGGCACCGACCAGCAGCCCGGTCGCCATCGACCCCGGCAGCAGCCCGGCCGACGCGGTCCGATCGATGCGCGAGAGTTCGGGTCCGGCACCCTCCAGCACCTCGGGAACGAACAGCGACTGTTCCTTCAGGGCCGACGGTCCGCCATGGGTGGTGAGGAACAGGCGCTCCTGTGCGCGGGTCATCGCCACGTACAGGAGACGGCGCTCCTCGTCGGTGTGGATGTCTCCGGACGGCAGCACCTCCCGCAGCAGGTCGTCGGGGAAGAGACCGCCACCGAGCGACCTGGTCGGCCACTCCCCGGCCAGTAGGCAGGGGACGAAGACGTACGGGAACTCGAGCCCCTTGGCCTGGTAGACGGTCATCAGCCGGACGCCGTCGACCTCTTCGGTCAGTTCGACGCTCGCCGCCAGCTCGCCCGCGGCGCCCTTGTAGGCGTCGAGGTAATCGACGAACCCGGCGAGCGATCCTTCCGGGTGCTCGGTCTGCCAGTCGTGGGCAAAGCGGAGGAAGCTCGCGATGTTCGAGACCATGCGCATGGCGGCCAGCGAGTCCGTGGCGACGAGGTCGAGCACCTGGCTCGTCCGCTCGAGGAGGCGCTCGAGGATCGTGAACGGGCCTTCGCGCCAGGTGAGGGGCGTGAGCTCCTCCAGGGTCTCGAGCAGCCGGCGAAGCTTTGCCCGGGTGCGCGGATCGACCGGCTCGCGAGCGGTGGCCGGATGCCGCGGCGACGGCGCCCCGCCCTCGGCCATGGTCGCCCCGATATCGACGGGAGAAGCGAGGTCGATGGTCGGCGTGAGGAGCGGCACGCCGGCGCAGCCGGCACCTTCGCCCGACCCGGGTCCGCCGGCCGCCTCGCAAGTGTCGCCGGCCTCGCCGACCGCGACCGGATCGCCCACCTCGGCGGCGTCTACGGCTGCGTCGTTGGGACGCTCGACTTCGACCTGCCCCGACCGGACGATCTCCCTCGCGGCATCGACCACGTGGCGTCGGTCGAACTTCGCCATGCGGGCGACCTCGAGGATCTCGAGCGCGTCGAGTCGCCACGGGCCGGAGGACATCATGCGTACGAGACAGATGTCCTGGTGCGGGTCGGCGATCGCGCGAAGGCTCTGCTCGAGGTCGCGGATCTCCGGCGTGTCGAACAGGGACAGGCCGCCGACGACGGTATAGGGGATGTCCTCGTCGCGCAGTCGGGTGACGATCGCCTCGCGATGCCGGTGCTTGCGATACAGGATGGCGACATCCGCCCATGCCGGCTTCGTCCCGGCGGGGCAATCGTCCGGCCGGACGAGGGCCTTGATCGAATCGACGATCGCGACCGCCTCGTCATCGGCGCCTGCGCAGACGATCACCTGCACGGGGTTGCCGGACGGGCGCTGCGTTGCCAGTCGCTTGTCGGGCTCGAAGCGCGTGGTGTTCCGGGCGATCAGGCGGTTCGCGGCCACCAGGACGTTGTCCACCGAGCGGAAGTTCTCGTCGATCCACAGGACCGGCGGCGGACCGGGCGGCGGCGCCGTCGGATCGTGCGCCGGCGGGCGCTCGAAACGGCGCGTGAACTCGCCGAAGGCGGCGTGACTGGCGCCCCGGAAGCGGTAGATCGACTGGTCGTCATCGCCCACGACCATCACGTTGTCGAGCCGGTCGGGCGTCCGGCCCAGCAGTTCGACGAGCTCGATCTGCGCGATGTTCGCGTCCTGGAACTCGTCCACAAGGATGTAGCGGAACTGGCGCTGGTAGCGGCGCAGGACGTTGGGTCTCGCCTTGAAGAGCCGCGTCACGGCGGCGATCTGCTCGCCGAAGTCGAGGACCCCGCGGCGGCCGAGTTCGTCCTGGTAGGCGTGGTAGACGAGGGCGAGCTCGGAGAGCCGCAGGACTTCCAGGGCCGCGCCGTCGACGACGTAGGTTTGCGCAAGGGCGTCGACCAGGCCGCCCTGCTCCCTCGTGAGACGAGACCGCGCGACGGCAGAACCGTTGCCACCGACCGTTCTGCGGGCCTCGCGTTCGGCGATCTTCTGGACGGGCGCCAGGTCAAGGCCGCCGAGGTCCGCGTCGAGGGTTCCGTCGCGGGCGCCGGCCCGCTCCTGACGGCGAAGTGCGGCGTAGGCGCCACGGACGTCGCGCGGTCCGCGGAGATCGCCCTGCGCTGCAACTCGATCAAGGGCGGCCTCGAAGTCGCCGAACCGGACCTCGAAGGCGCGCCGCTCGCCCTCGACGTAGGCATCGATGTCATCCGGCGTGACCAATTCGTCCTTCGCGCGATTGATGAACGACACGAAGGGTTCGAGCCATTGGTTGGGGTTGCTGGCTCCGGCGTGGTACACGAGGGGAAGGTCCGGTCGGAGGTCACGCAGCAGCAGGATCTGGCCGATGCCGTCGAGGACGTCCGGGTTCGGGCGGAGCCCGGCCTCGGCGGACTCATCGGTGAGGACCTGGTGGCAGAAGCTGTGGAAGTTGCCGACGCGGAGGCGCCCGCGGACGCTCGGGCTGAGACAGGCATCGAACCGCGTCCCCAGTTCACGGGCCGCCTTGACGTTGTAGGTGAGGACGAGGATCTGCTCGGGTACGAGCGCTCCGGCGAAGGGATCGTCCCGCGCTGCCTCGTCGCGCTGGTGATCGTCGCGCTGGTGATCGTCGCGTGGCCTCGCCTCGGGCCCGGCCGGCTCCGCCGGGATCAGGCGGCCGTCGGCATCGGCGGTGCCGGAGCCCTTCGTCTCGAGCAGCCACCGCACCCGCTCGACGATGACCTTCGTCTTGCCCGTTCCGGCGCCGGCGATCACGACGATCGGTCCGTCGCCGAATTCGACGATGGCGCGTTGCTGCGTCGTGAGGCGCCCTGATCCGACGGCGTCCCGGATCCCCGGCGCGGAGGCATGGGTCACGTCAGGCGTCCGCCACGACAGCAGCGAGATGGCCGGGCCAGTCCCAACCGCGCACGAAGGCCTCCTGGTCGCGGTTCTCGATGGTCCCGCGGCGCGCCTGGCGGGTCAGCCAGATCGCCTCGTTCGCCGGCAGGCCGCCGTCGCGTAGCAGGCAGGCCACAGCGGTCCCCGTCCTGCCGAGCCCGCCGACGCACGCCACGGCGATCGACCTGCCGGTCGCCAGGCGCCGGAGGATGTCGTCGAGGGTCACGCGGAAGTCGGCGCGATCGGTCGGCGCGGACCCATCCGGGATCGCAAAGCGCACGAGGTCGACGTTGTTTCTCTTCATGCAGGCGGCGATGTCGCCCACGTGCGCCGCCTCGAGATCGTAATCGTCGACGAGCAGCAGGAGCGTGTCGACGTGCCAATGGTCGCGGAGCCGGGCGGCGTCGATGTCGGGGTCCCGCCAGTGGTCCCCGGCGATTCCGGACCGCCGCTTCCCGGGAAGGAATGTCATACCCAGCCGGCCGGGAAGGGCCGCGAGGCCCGGCACGTGCGCAATGTCGACCCAGTTGACGCGGATCGGGTTCCTGGTCGACGTGAGCCGATCGTCGGTTGAGACGAGCCGGTCGACGAGCGGCGCGACGATGGCTCGCCCGCGCATCCCGGCAAGCCACTCGGGCGGAATGCCGTCGATGCCCCAGTAGATCCCCGCGAGACCCCCGCAGATGCAGGCGGTCGTGTCGGTGTCGTTGCCGTAGCAGATCGCCCGCTCAACGGCGCCGCGGTAGTCGGGCGCGGTCGCGAATGCCTGCCATGCGGACCAGAACGCATCGACGGCGTACCCGCTGCCGGTCCGGTCGGTCCATGATTTCGAGCAGGTCCAGCGCGGCGAGCCTGGAGGAAGCGTCGTCCCGTACGCCGTAGATCGTGCGAAGCCCCGAACGGGCCTCGCGCAGCGCCTCGGTCCGTCGCGCGCCGGCGAGCAACCGGCGAGCGACCAGCACGTACAGCGCGCAGGTGGCCTGGGCCTTCGGATGGCCGTGCGTGACGGCGGATGCCCGGTGGGCATGATCGACGAGTTCCGCATCGGGGATGTCGCGCTCCACCAGCGCGAGCGGGAGGATCCGCATCAGCGAGCCGTTGCCGTTCGATCGATCGTCCGACGGCCCGGCGGCCTCCGCCGGGACGCCCGAGCGGAATCGGGCCAGGCCGGCGCTCGTCGCGCCCCCGATGTCGAACAGCCCGTCTCCATCGGGCGTGTAGTCCCCATCGTCGGCCCACGCGACGAAGCGACGCGCCTGGTCGGCGGTGTCGAAGCGAGGGGTGCCCGCCGCCGGGTCCCGAAGCAGCGAGTCGAGCAGGGCGAGCATGAGGGCCCCGTCGTCGCTCCAGGTCCCGGCAGGCTGTCGGTGACTGCCGCCACCACGGAACTCGACGGTGCCGATCCGATCCGGACGAAGGAACTCGTAGGGCACGCCGAGCGCATCACCGACCAGGTGACCCCAGACGGCCCCGGTAAGACGTTCGGGCAGGTTCATTGCTGCACTCGCTGTTTACCTCCGCAGCCGCGAAGTCGGGTCGTCGACGGGAAACGCCGCCGGGAAGTGCGCGGCGAGGCTGCTGCGCCGGGGCACGGGGCCCGAACCTGTTCAGGGTGGGGCCGCGGCACTGACACCGTATGGGCCATTGTTCGGTCAGCCGGAGGCCATCCGGCCGGATCGGGGCAGGCCGCGCCTACTTGACCTGCTGCGTCACCGCGGCACTCCGGCTGCCGAGGAAGTTGGTGGCTCCGGTGTAGATCGCGACGATCCTGTGCTTGCCCGGGCTGAGCACCCGTGCCGTCGTCCACGTCGCCACACCGTTGATCACCGGCCTCGGGGTACCGCGGTCGACGCCGTCGATCCTGAACCGGACGGTGCCGGCGTTGGGAATGCCTCTGCCCGGGGCCACCGCGCTGAGGGTGGCGTGATAGGTCTTGAGCGCCTTCGGCGTGACCGGGGAGGTGAGCGTGACGACCGTGACGGTCGCCGCCCGGTTCACTCGCTGGGAGAGCGGCGGGCTCGTGCTGCCCGCCATGGTGCCGGTAATGACGAACGTCGCGACCACGGTGTGCGTGCCCCGGCCCAGCGCCGCGGTCGTGAGCGTGGCGACGCCGGTGCCGTCGAGCGACGCGCTGCCGACCGAGACCCCATCGATCCGCCACTCCACGCTGCCCGTCGCAGCGCCGAGACTCAGGTTCTCCGGCGTCACGGTCGCCGAGAACGTGATCAACTGGCGCCAGACGGCGGGCGCGGCGCTGCTCACCACTGCTGTCCTGGTCGCGAGTTGGGGTTTGACCGTCTGCAGGAGCGGCGGGCTCGTGCTGGCGCTGAAGTTCGCATCGCCGGCGTAGCGGGCGGTCACGCTGTATGCGCCGACGCGGAGGGTCGACGTGGTCCAGGTTGCGACGCCGTTCTCGTCGATGGCAACGAGCCCACCCGCCTGGTTCACTCGGTTGAGCTGGAACTGCACGCTCCCCGTGGGCGGTGTCGGGGCGGTCGGGTCGGTCGACGTGACGACGGCCGTGAACGTGACGGGTTTATAGGCGACCGTCGGGTTGAAGTCGGGGGTGAGCGCGGTCCGCGTGGCGGTCGTGGACACGGCAGCGGACGGTACGACCGATCCATCCGCCGCGCCGGCGGCTGCGAACGCGAGCAACGCGAGGAGGCAGGCAGCGACGACGCGCTTCAACGATCTTCCCTCGATGCGGGCGTGCGGCCGGTCGAGTACCGGACCAGGTGCCCGACCATCATGCCACCGCGGGCGATCCCATTGGGTCAGGGTGCCTTCGCGGGGCCGGGGAGGCGGACGATCCCCGGGCCGAGCGAGCCGTACAGGGTGCCGTCCGGAGTCACGGCGACAGTGCGGATTGCCAGCCCTACGCGGTGGCACGCGAGACCCCGGTGACGAATTGTGCGTGCACAGCATGACTGGGAAGGGTTCTGCCGCGTGATGCCCGGCGGATGCGAGTGGGACCTGCGGGTCGCGCCAGATCATGCGCATGGAGCATGAGTTGGACGGGCCTTGGCATGGACAGGCTTCCTCCGGGCGGGTCGATCGGGTGCGGCGCCCGAATCCTCGCCGAGTCATCCCCATGGAGCACAAAGCGGCGGGGGCGGTTGGCCCGTGGTGGCCCTTCGGCGGGTCGATCGGGTGCGGCGCCCAAATCCTCGCCGAGTCATCCCCATGGAGCAGGTGCGCCCGCGTGGCTGGTCCATCCGGCGATCTACCCGGTGCCGGCCTGCGCGTTCGCGTTGCAGAATGGGCCGTTCGGCGCGCACCATACCGACATGCACCGGATGCGCTCCCGCCTCCCGTCGGCCCGCAGGTCGGCCGCCGCGTTCGCTGCCTTTGCGCTCGTGCTCGGACTCGGACTCGGCCTGGCGCAGCCTCCCGCCGCGTCGGCCTCCGCACCCTGGAAAGGTGGCGTCGACCTGTTCCGGCCGGGTGTGTTCACGACCCAACAGACCTTGCTGTGGTGTACGGCAGCCAACGTACAGATCAGTCGCAACATCGTGAGCCGAGCGGCCGACCACAGCCGTACGAGCCAGTATCGGTACTTCGCCTGGATGCGAGCCAAGAACCAGTACGCCATCCCGGTTGCCGACGGCGTCGATCCGACCGGTTGGACGGCCGGCATGCAGCACTTCGTCGACAGCCGGTACGGTCTCGTCGTCAGTCCCAGCTTCGACGTGATGCTACGTTCGGCCGTCACGAACCTCCGCGCGACGAGCCGGCCGGTTGGGCTGTTCGTCAACCGCGGCGAGCACGCCTGGCTCCTGACCGGCTTCACCGCGACGGCCGACCCGGCGGTCACGACCCAGTTCACGATCACCAGCGTGCGGGTCGTCGGGCCCCTCTACGGCCTCCAGAGCAGGAACGGCTATGACATGCGGCCTGACACGAAGCTCACCCCGACCCGGCTGCAGCACTTCGTGACGCCATGGCACTACGCGCGGACCCGGATGACATGGGAGGGCGAGTTCGTGTCGATCCAGGCGTTCGCGGCGGCGAGCCCGAGGCCGAGCCCCGGCCCGTCGGCCAGCCTGAACCCCGGCTCGACGCCATGGCCGGCGTTGACGTCCCCGAGCCCGGTCGCCGCCGCATCGCCCACGACCTCGCCGAGCTCGAGTACGGCCCCCTCCCACTCGGCGACGCCGGTCGCGGCGTCCCCGTCGTCATCGACCGCTTCGTCAGCGCCGTCCCCGGACGTCGCAGGTCCCGAACCGTCAACCGCTCCCTCCGACCTGATCGGCGGTTCCGGAGTGCCGAACGGTCCCTCATCCGGCCTGCTTCTCATCGTCGGCCTCGCGTCGTGTGTCGCGGGGGGTGTGTACCTGCTTCTCCGCAGAGGCTGACCTCACGCGGAAAGCCCAGCAGCGCTCCCCGGACCGTGAGGCTGCTGCGCGTGCCGGCGCAGCAGCACAAAGCTGCCTGCCGTTGCCGCGTGCGGCGCCACCCGGATCGAGTGGCCGGGGCGCCGGCAGGTGCGACCCGCCCGGGCTTCTGCCGGGCGTTGGCGGGTGACATCCGTCGCCGCCGCGCCATCACGCCGCGCGTCGGAGCAGTGTTCGGCCACGAATGCTTCCCAAACCAGGCAACGCGGCCGGATCGTCCGCGGGCCGCAGTCTGACACGGCGGCCCGCGGACCTGGGCGGGGGCGGACGACCGCGTCGATCGGCCGGGGCCCCGATGTCCTGTCCCTGGTTGCGGCCATACCGTGGCCACCAGGGTCAGCCTGCGCAGAACTCCTTCAGGCATCGCCGCAGGGCGTCCACCTGGATGCCCATCGACTCGAGCCGCTTCTGTGCCTCTGGTCCGATCGCGCTCTCCAGCATGCACGCGATCAATGCGCACAGCTGCTGGTCGCACGGCCGGGGATTGTCGACCGTCCGCGGGGGCCGATGGTCCCCGCCCTCCCACAGCATTCCCGTGAGGACCTGGTGCCGGGTGAATGGCGCCCCTCTGAGCGTCGTCCCGACGGCCTGGACATTGAAGGTGTAGATCCCGGCGAGGGACCCGACGAGCGACCGCTCGAAGACGCCGGGGGCGACCTCGGGCAGCGGCAACGATGCGGTCGTGCCGTCAGGCCATTCGAGGTTGGCGATGACCGTGGCACGCCCGTCGACCGGGACACCGTACTCGCTCAGGAGCACGCGCAGCGTCAACGTTGCGCCCGGCAGGTTGCTCGACTGCGAGAGCGATGGCGACATCCGCAGGTTCGAGAACGTGTGGACATTGAGGTTGTACCGCAGCCCGTGCGCCAGCGCCTCCCGCAGCTCCCGCTGCGCGTTCAACTGGTCCCGGTTGAGCGAAGAGATGTACTTCTTGAAGCCCGCGTTGTCGAGTTCGAGGATGGCCTTCCACGTTCCGACAGGCGCAACGCCTCCCGGCAGTGGAGCGGGCAGTGCGACCCGGTAATACGCGTCGTTCTGGGCTGTCGCGAAGAGGCCCCCGGGCAGCCCGCTTGCCACCGCCGGATCGATCACCTGTCCGTCGGGCGCCTCCAGCGTGAACCGGACCGCCCACGGCGCGGGTGTCAACAGGATCGTGTTCGCCTCGATGTCGGCCTCATTCAGTACGAACGGAATGACATGTCTCTGGCCTGCGGCAAGCCACCCGTCGGGGTCCAGGACGATGTCGTTGTTCGTAACGCTGGCCAAGATCTGCAGGTAGTACTTGGAGAGCCGGTAGTAGTCGTTGGCATCGAGGGTCCCGGTCATCAGCAGGTACCCGCCGGTGCCGTTCGTGAGCGCAGAGAGGGCGACCGGATCGATCTCGCTCGCCGTTCCGAGCCCGATCGCGAACACTCGGTCGTTGATCAGGCCGATGACGTCGGCGATGTACTTGGAGTCCGTCTCCTGGCCGTCGGTGAGGACGATCATTGCCCTGGCGTCATAACCCGTCACAGGCGCCAGGCGATTGTGTGCCAGTTCGACCCCGTCGCCGATGGCGGTCGAGCCGGCGGGATTCGGCGTGTGCGCGGAGATCGCCGCCTTGGCGGCGACGCGGCCAGCGCCGAACACCGGGGGCCCCGCGACCGTAACGGGCATGACATCGTGGCCGTCCTGGTCGAAGCTCACGATGCCGACCGCGTCGTCGTCTGGAAGCAGATCGGCGAACGGCAGGGCTGAATTGTGGAGCACGTCGACCCTTCGACGACCGTCGCCGGCGTCCCAGTCCATGCTGCCGGATCGGTCGAGCACGAGCTCGACGACGACCTTCGGCCGTTGAACGGTGTTCGCCGTGATCGGAATGACGTAGTCGATGCCCGTCTCCTCGCACCGGACCGTGACCGTTCCGGTGGCAGAGTCGCCCGGAGCAGTCCCGGTGTAGGAAATCCAGGCGAACGCGTCTCGCACCGGGGGATTCCCGGGAGAGTTGAAGACTGTGCCCAGGGGCGTACCGAACGACGTCGCCGGAGGGCCCGAGGTCACGGTTGGCCCGCTCACGATCCGGAACGTCATGTCGACGCAGGAGCTCACCGCGAACCGCGCGGCGCGGACAGTGGTCGTGCCTTCGGGTACGTCATTGAAGGCGATGGTCGGCGTCGCAAGCGTGACCGTCGTGGGTTGCGCGTACGGTGCCAGGACCGTTCGGATGCGCGCGCGGCAGACACCGCAGAAGGCCGAGAGGTCCCGCATCATGCAGCGGAATGTCGGTCGCCAGGCGCCGCAGTGGTTGTACCCGGCGCCTTCCCACGCGCCGATCGTCTCGGCTGTCACTCCGGCCGGCACACCCTGCGTGTCGCAGTCGGAGCAGTTGGCGTTGGTGGTGGTCGGCATCGGGGTCGCTGCCGCAACCAGGGACGCCCACTTGATGGTGGCCCGATCGCTGGTGGCCGAGATGTTCGCCTGTGCGAACTCGGGTCCCGTGTAGTGATCGTGGCCGGCTTCGCCGGTTCCACAGCCCTGCCAGTAGTCGTATTCGTCGGCGAGTCCGAACACGGCATGACCCATCTCGTGCATGGCCACGCCGAGCCAGTTGCCACCCTTTGACGTCACCGCGACCGCGCCGCCCGAACCCCCGTAGGTCGTGCTGTTGACGATGACGACGATGCGATCGTGATGCGTGACGTGCGCGTCCACCACGTTGATGACCGACCCGGAGTCGACGGTCAGGAGGCGTTCGATGACTCCGTCGCCGCAGAAGGTGGCATCGAAATAGGTCGCCCTGCTGACGCCACCACCGCCACACGTCGTGGGGTCGTCTGCGCCGCTGTCGGTGGATGCCACGTCGATCCTGTAGACGTTGAAGGCGCAGCGCAGGTCCAACTCATCCAGGGGCGGCGTCGTGAACATGTGGTCGACGAGATCCTGGCAATCCTGGTGAAACTGCGCGAGCTCCGAGTTCTGATAGCCCTCGGCAACCAGGACGAGGGTGTATCGAGCTGTGTCAGGCCCGTTGTCGACGATCTTGGTGGCGCCGATGACCGATCCGTCGGACGTGCTCACCGATCGGCCCCCCTGCCCTCTTCCTTCAGACCGAAGCGGGCCAGTTCCTCTGCCGCTGCGAAACCCTCCTGGGCAGGCGGACTGCCGAAGAGGGCCACCGACGTTGCCTCGGGGATGTCGGGCACCACGACCATGAAGTCGCCCTTTGGTTCAGCGGTGCGCTGCATCGTGAACGGGTGATCCTTGTCACCCGTGTACACGGCGATGCCGGCGGACATCGGGTTCTCGCCGAAGACCCTGCGGTACACGACCTGCTCTTCGCCGTCGAGCAGGTCGACCCAGAACCCGGCCATGGGTTCCTGCCGTTCATCCCGCTTCGGGAAGCGGTCGGATGGCGGAGCCACCATGCTCAGCCACTGTTTCCGCAGCAGGCGAACGTCGCGGCCCTCGAAGGCGAACAACAACCTCACGGCGCTGCGGTGAATACCCTGATCGCTCATGGGTCTTCCCCTTTCTGCGCCGGCGCCCCTGCCCGAACGGCACCGCAGCCGCAGCGAAAGCGTCGGGCCCGCGTCGCCGCAACTCGATTATCCTCGGGTGCGTCAAGCCGAACCCCCAGGCGCCGGGGGGAATTACCGGCCCCTGTGTTGACACCTCGGGCGGATCACGAAATCCTGCCGCGGCTGCGACTTGCGGATCGCGATGCGGGGCGCACGCCCCGGGTCAGCGTCGGCCAACCGCCCGGACATCTGCATGCGATCGAGTCGCGCCACGGAATGCCCGCGCCGCAGACCCTCCGCCAGCGCCGCTTGCCGCGATCCCGGTCAGCGGCGGGCGGGATCCGGCAGGGGGTCGTGGCCGCCGGACAACTTCACGATCAGGTCCCAGAGGCGCCGGCGGTCGCCGGCGGTCACGCGCGTCGACGGGACCCGATCGAACGGCCTGGGCCGGCGGTCGAGGAAGAGCTTTCCGCGCTGCGTCCCGGCGTCAGGGTGGGCGGCCAGCCAGACGATCGTGTCGATCCCCTGCGCAGGCGATCGCAGGAGCCGGTGCATGAGCCGGTAGAAGCCGGGCAGCAAATCGGCGAGGCCCGGCGTGTCGACCCATCCCGGATGCATGGCGTTGACGGTCACGCTGGTCCCGGCAAGGCGGCGTGCCCATTCGCGAGCGAGCGACACCTGGGTGCGCTTCGCGCGAGCGTAGGCACGCGGCCCGGAAAACGCCGTCGTCTCCCGCTGCAGATCGTCCAGGTCGAGCGACTGGGTGTACATGCCGCCCGACGTCACCGCGATGACACGAGCGCCCTCGGACCGGCGCAGCAGCGGCAGGAGGCCGGCGATCAGGGCGAACGGCCCGACGACGAGCACGGCGAGCGTCGCCTCGATCCCGTCGGGGCTCAGCACCCGCTCCGGGTAGATCGCGCCGGCGTTGTCGACGACGATGTCGAGCCGAGGCTCGGTCTCGATGATCCGCGCAACCGCGGCGCGGACCGAAGCGAGCGACGCCATGTCTGCCAGGACGATCGGGAAGCGGTCCTCCCCGTACGTTCCGAGGAGTTCGTCGCGAACCCGGGTGACGCGCTCCTCGCTGCGGCCAACCAGGATGACGCGCGCCCCCAGGTCGGCGAGCGCGCCGGCCGTGGCTCGACCAAGACCGGACGTCGGGCCGGTGACGAGGGCCGTCCGACCGACGAGCGCACCGGGCGGCGGCGCGGTCCAGCGGAACAGGCGTCGCCGGATCGGCGGTCCGAGCCGGCTGAAGCTGCCGACGATCGACAGCTCGAGCATCGCGTCGACGATCGAACGGGGTTCCATGGGCAACTCCTCTGGCGGCGGGGGCGATCGAACGGCCCGCCCAACCTTGTACAAACGCTTGACAGAATGGCCTGCTTGCGCCATCATGCCACAAACACTGAACAAACAGTGGACACGCACAAAGCGGAACGGAGCAGGCCAAGGGATGCCGACACTCAACGAGCGGATCGATACTTCTCTCCCGATCGACGACGCCTTCGACTTCGTCGCCGACTTCGCCAACTCCTCGCAGTGGGATCCGGGCGTCGCGACCTCCGAGCGCGTCGACGGCGATCTCGTCGGTGTCGGTTCCCGGTACCGGCTCGGCGTCCGGATGCGAGGGCGAGTCGCGCCGATGGAGTACCGGACCACCGTCTTCGACCCGCCCAGCCGCGTGGTGCTCGAGGGCCGGGGCTCCGGCGTCGCGGCAGTGGACGACATCACCTTCGCGTCGACCGAGTCCGGCACCCGGATCGGCTACGTCGCCCACATCCGCCTCACCGGCGCGATGCGCCTCGTCGCGCCGTTCGCGGGCGGCACCTTCGCCAGGATCGCCCGGGACGCACGCGACGGGATGCAGCGGACGCTCGACGAGCGAGCCGCTGCCCGGCGGGCCGTGTCGGCCAGCCAGCCCGCCCCGAACGATGAGCCCGCGCCTGCCGTCGAGCCCGTGCTCGCCGAAGGCGGCGCCAGGTGAACATCGCCGTTATCGGGGCCGGTGTCAGCGGCCTGACCGCCGCATATGCGATGCGCCGGGATCACCGGGTCACGCTGTTCGAGGGGGACGCGGCCGCCGGCGGTCACGTCAAGACCGTGGTCGTGGACACGGAGCAGGGGCCGGTCACGGTCGATACCGGTTTCATCGTCTACAACGAGCACACCTATCCGCGTCTTGTGGCCCTGCTTGCGGAACTCGGCGTCGAGACGCAGCCGAGCGACATGTCGCTCGGCTCGGCCTGCGAGCCTGCGGGATCGCGTTCAGCTCGCGGGGCACGGGGGGCTACTTCGCGGACCCGTCGGCGCTCGCGCGGCCCGTGCACTGGCGCATGTTCGCCGACATCGCCCGGTTCTACCGCGATGCACGGAGGGAGCTCGACGCCCCCGAGCCGACACGGGCGACGCTCGGCGAGTGGCTCGACGAACGGGGATACGGGCGCGGGTTTCGGGACCACTTCCTGGTGCCCGTCGACCTCCGCCGTCTGGTCGACGGCCGCCGATCGGATCCTCGATTTCCCGGTCGACTACCTCCTCCACTTCCTCGACAACCACGGGCTCATCGGCCTCGCGACGCTCGCTCCAGTGGCGCATCATCCCGGCGGCTCGCACCAGTACGTGAGCGAATCGTAGACGCACTCGGGCCGGGCTCCGTCCGCGCCGGCAGCGCCGTGTCGGCCGTCCTTCGCGACCCGTTCGGCGTCACCGTCCGCACGGAGGACGGTGACTCGGATCGGTTCGATGCGGTCGTCATGGCAACGCACGCGGACGACGCGCTCCGCCTGCTGGGCGATGCGGACGGTCGCGAGCGCGGCGTCCTCGGACGCGTTCGAGTACTCGACGAACCAGGTCGTCCTCCACACGGACGCAGCGCATCCTGCCGGCCCGCCGTCGCGCCTGGGGCTCGTGGAACATCGCACACGCAGGATTGCAGGCACGCCCGGCGAGGCGCTGACAATGACGTACCACATGAACCGGCTGCAGTCCCTTCCCGGGCCCGTCCAGTACTGCGTCTCGGTGAACCCAGGGGAACGGATCCGCCCGGAGAAGGTGATCGTGGAGCGCGCCATGAGCCATCCGATGTACACGTTCAGGACGCTCGACGCGCAGGCGGGGCTGCGGGAGCTCCAGGGCCACCGGCAGACCTGGTACGCCGGAGCCCATCTCGGATACGGCTTCCACGAGGACGGCTGTCGTTCGGGCTTCGAGGTCGCCGAGATGCTGGTCGGCCGTGCGAGGCGGAGCGGGACGGCGACGCGAGCGGGCCGCGTGAACTCGCACCTCCTGGAGGGGAAGGTCCGGCATCGCCGCGCCCGGCCGTGCGTCTACGAGCTCGAGCACGACGTGTACTACTTCGCGCTCGATCTCTCCGAACTCGACGAGGTGGTCGGGCGGCTGCGCCTGCTCGGTCGCAACCGCCGGAGCGTCGTGACGTTCCGCGACGGCGACCACCTGCCCGCAGCCGGCGACCGACCTCGATGCCGACGTCCGGACCCACCTTCAGACCGAGGGCGTGGAGCGCCGAGGGCTGGCAGGTCACGCTGATCGACGAACCTGCGGGTCCTCGGCTATGTCTTCAATCCGGCGAGCTTCTACCTCTGCCGGGATCGAGGATGGCGTGCTTCGCGTCGTCGTCGTGGAGGTCCACAACACGTTCGGCGAGCGGCACCTCTACACGCTGCGGCCGGGGGCGGCGGGCGATACGCTTCATGCGCGTCCATGGAGAAGGACTTCTACGTCTCGCCGTTCATCGACATGGAGGGTCGCTACACGGTCACCGTCCGCGAAGACGGCGAGCGGCCTGCGGATCGGGATCAACCAGCAGGGGGCCGATGGGCCGCTGCTCGCCACGAGCCTGGTCCTGCGGCGGAGGCCCCTGGGCGATCGAACCCTGGCGCGGATGCTGCTGCGGCACCCGCTGATCAGCCACAAGACGATCGGGATGATCCACTGGCATGCGCTGCGGCTGTGGCTGCGCGGCGCGCGGTTCCATCCGCACGGCCAGGCAGGGCGAGCGGCCGCGGGGCAGGCAGCGAGATGAGCCAAAAGTCGCTCGCGGTCCTGGGACGTGGCGCGCCGGAATCGGCGCTCGAACAGGTCGCCCGACGGGGTGGCCGTCCTTCGTCGCCGCTCGAGCAGGTTGCCCGCAGGATCACGCTGGCGGCGGCCCGGCAGATCCGGGTCGGGCGTGTGACGGTTGAGCTGCCGGACGGGTCCCGCCATACGTTTGGCGACGCCGCGTCGCGGCCGGCGGCCGAGATCCGCATCCACGACGCGACGGGCGTGCTGCGCATGTTCCTCGGCGGCGCGACGGGTTTCGGCGAGGCCTACGTGGACGGGCACTGGTCGAGCCCGGACCTGCCCGTGCTCCTGCGCCTGGCAGCCCTGAACCGCGAGTCGCTCGCGCCGTCCGCCGGTTGGTGGCGGATCCCGTTGCAGATCCCCCGGACGATCGCCCATCGGGCGAGACGCAACACGCTGCGCGGGAGTCGCCGGAACATCGCCGCCCACTACGACCTGGGCAACGACTTCTACCGCCTCTTCCTGGACGAGACGCTGACCTACTCGAGCGCGGTCTTCGAGTCGGCGAACCAGCCGCTTGCCGACGCCCAGCGGAACAAGTACCGGATCATCGCCGAGCGTGCCGGCCTGGCGCGCGGCATGCACGTCCTCGAGATCGGCTCGGGCTGGGGCGGCTTCGCGCTGTACGCGGCCGGTGAGCTCGGCTGTCGAGTCACGACGATCACGATCTCGGAAGCGCAGCACCGGCTCGCAACCGAGCGGGTCCGAGCGGCCGGACTGGAGGATCTCGCGAGGGTCGAACTGCGGGACTACCGGCAGGTCGAGGGCACCTACGACGCGATCGTCTCGATCGAGATGCTCGAGGCGGTCGGGGCGGAGTACCTCTCGACCTTCTTCGATGCGTGCGATCGGGCGTTGGTCGACGGCGGGAGGTTGAGCCTCCAGTCGATCACCTTCCCGGACAGCGCGTACGAGGAGCAACTCCGCTCCGCCAACTGGATCCAGGCCTACATCTTCCCCGGTGGCGTGCTGCCGTCGCTGGCGGCGATCGAGCGAGCGACGCGGCGGACGAACCTGCTGATGACACGCGTCGATGACATCGCGTCGCACTACGTGCGGACGCTGGCGACGTGGCGGACGCGCTTCCTGGAGCAGCTTGACGCGGTGCGGGCGATGGGCTTCGACGATCGGTTCATCCGGACCTGGGAGTACTACCTCGCGCTGTCGGAGGCGGGATTCGCCACCGGGTTGGTGCAGGATCAGCAGATCGTCTTCGAGAAGCGGCGCGGGATCGGCTGATCCGCGGGCCGGTGGTCACCCCGGAGCGATCCGCGCGCGGAGGATCGGGCCATTCAGCCGGCGGTCGTGTCAGAGGGGCGCCAGGGAGCCACGGAATCGCCGGATCCGTTCACCTGTGCGCCGGTGCGCACAGCTGGAACAGCCGGGGCCATCTCGGGCGATCGGTGGCTGGGTGACGACCTTTGACAGCAATCGACGAGTCCACATTGCGTCCGCCCCCCGCGCCCGTTCCATCAGCCGTGCGCCGCGACGGCGACGCCGCGCTCAGCGAGCCGGCCGTCCGAGGTACGCACACAGCGATACTGGCCGCGATGCCAGACGCAGCTCCGTGCCCGATCTGCTGTACGCCGGTCGAGAAGTGGGAACGCTACCCGCGAATGCTCTGCGCCGCGTGCGTGGCAAAGGCGCGAGATGAGCGCGATCGGCCCCAGCGGTTCGCCAACGAGACGTTCCTCGGCACCGGGTTCGTCGCGGAAGTCCTTGACAACGGCACATGGCGGCGACGCGAAGGCGGTGCCAGCTTTGTCGACGGCGTCCGCTGCGTCGCCGGAGAACACCGGTTCGGCGGAATCGTCGTCCAGGCAGTCGACGAAGGCGACGGTACGCAGCCGCCGGGAGCCGGCCACAAACGATGAGCGACGCCACACGCAGCCTTGCCCGCCGGCCGACGAGCAAGCGTGCGAACCAGGTTCTCTGCGTGCTGTTCATCATCGCCGGGCTGGGTCTTGCGTCCTGGGGCGGCTGGTCGCTCGCGGGCGCGACCGGGCCACGATCGACGACGGCCGCGAAGGTCGTCGACCTCACGTACAGCGCGGGCGGGTACCACACGGGGCCGTCGTGGCTCGTCGAGGTGGCCTGGGATGGCGGGAGCGGCACGATGGAATCGCACGACCTCTACGACGCGCTCTACCCGCTCGAGGGACAACCCCCGGTCGTCGTGGAACGCAGCGTCGTCACCGGCGCTGTGCTGCGCGCCGAGCTCGGCGGCCAGTGGTACTCGGCGCCGGAATCGTCGGTCGCGCAGGGCGCAGCGCTCAGCATCCTCGGGCTTGCATGGGCGGCCTTCTTCATCGTCTACCTCGTCCGAGTCGTGCCCAGGGCACCGGAGATTCGACCGACCGCGCACGCACGGCGCCTGGCACCGTTGGTCCTGGGGGCCATCTGGGCCGCGTTCGGGTTGTGGCTGTTGGCCTCGGGCGGCCTGGAACTGGCGAGCCTCGCCGCGCCGCGCACGGCGACGAACGCCGTCGTCGTCGACGCCGCGTACAACTACGTCGACCTCGCCTTGGACCGCGGCACGATGAGGTTGATCAGCAGCGATCTCGCCAGGGACATCGGTATCCGCCAGAGCATCGATACCACGTTCGGCCGTGCTGAGGAGCTGACGGTCGTCGTGGAACGCAGCGCCGTCACCGGCTCCGTCCTGCGCGCCAGGTTCGACGACCAGTGGTACGACACCGGGCCGAGCCTCCTCGACCCGGTGGCGCAGTGCATCGCGGGACTCATCTTCCTCGGAACCATCGTCCTCGTCGTGCTCGTCGGCAGGCGGCGGCGTGTTGCCCTCCGGCCGGCACCGGGCGCGTCGGGGCCGGCGACCGGATGACTGTGCCGAACGCTGCGCTCGAAGCTCGACACGGGCGTCTCCGGTGACATGCGATGATCCGGCCCCCGCCCCTGGAGGACCGTCCAGTTGACCACGGAGATGAGCGGCACTCCCACCACGCCGACGTCCGTTACCGGCGCAGGTGCCGCCGAGGCGAACGCCGAACCGACAATCACACCAACCCAGCCCGTTCACCCCTACCTCCACGTCGTGGCCGTGGCCATCATCGGCGCTGTCGCCGTGCTGGCCTGGCTCATGGTGTTCGAGGAGGCGAACAAACTCCTCTGGGAGAACGACTTCGTCACGTCGAACCGGTGGATGTTTCCGGTCATCTGCCTTCCGCTGTCCCTTCTCGCCGGCCTGCTCGTGAAGCACCGGCACGCGCCCACGACGCTCGACGAATCCATGCTCGACAGCCTCAGCGGCGACGTCACGAAGATCAACTGGCGGACGCTGCCGGTGACGGTGGTCATGGCCTGGGTGTCGGTACTGTCGGGGGCCGTCATCGGGCCCGAAGGGGGCATCGGCGGGATCGCTTCCAGGCTGGCCATCCTCTACAGCGAGTGGGTGGGAATCCCCATCGAGCAGCGCTCGCGGCTCGTCTTCTCGACCCTGGCCGCGGGGTACAACGGGCTCATCGCGAACCCCCTGTTCGCCGGCGTCCTCGGTGCGGAACTCGTCAAGGACCCCGGGGCGAAGAGCCGCAACATGCCTGCCGACCTGATCGGTGGCGCGGTCGGCTTCCTCATCTTCTTCGCCGCCGGTACCAGCGGTCTCAACAACTACCTGCACCTCGCGCCGAGTCAGCCGATCAGGCCGGAGGACGTCGTCCTCGTGGTCGTCTTCGGCCTCCTTGGCCTGGTCCTCGCGCTCATCGCGGGGGCGCTCTTCCGCGTCGCCGGCGCGATCTTCGGCCGGTTCCAGGGTCGAGAGGTGGAACGAGCGCTGGCGGCGGGCCTGATCTTCAGCGTCGTGGGGATGATCGCGCCGATCCTGCTCTTCAGTGGCGAGACCCAGGTGCAGACCGTCGTGGCCGACCCGGCAGCGTACGGCGCGGGTGCCCTGCTCGCGATGGCCATCGTGAAGCTCGTCCTGCTCGCGGTCGCCTTCAAGAGCGGGTTTCTCGGCGGCCCGACCTTCCCGGCGATCTTCGCCTCGGTCTGCCTCGCGCTCGCCCTGGGCATCCTGCTACCGGGGATCCCGATCACCGTGGTGATCGGCGGGATCATGGCCGGGTTCCTGACGGTCCTGTTCAAGGCGCCGTTCATGGTCATCCTGCTGACCGTCGTAATGCTCCAGGCCAACACAGAGCTGACGGCGCTCATCGTCCTCGCCGTGGCCGCGGTGATGATCGTCCAGCCGTACCTCGCGGCCGCCATCGCCGGTCGCCAGGCGGCTCGGGCGGCCCCGGCGGCCGGTCCGGCGCGACAGATCACATAGCCGCCCTCACCTGCACGGCCGGGACACGGCGTCCCTCCGCAGGACCGCTTGGCGACCGATGGCACGGTCGCGGGACGTCGGAATCGCCCTTGGCATCCGGGTCGTGCGCAGCGAACGTGGCCGCACTGGGAGCGCATCCACGAGGGTGGCAATGGCACACGTCACGTCACGGGGCGCCTACGAACGGTTGGGCGAACGGCTGAACCGGTTCCCGCAGGGGGCACCGCCGTCCGAGCTCCTGTACCGGATCCTCGAGATGCTCTTCAGCGAGCGCGAGGCGGGCCTGGTGGCTCGATTGCCGATCCGGCCGTTCACTGCCGAGAAGGCGGCGCAGGTCTGGGGCATGCGGGAGTCGGAGGCCCGGGTCGCCCTCGAGGCGCTGGCATCGCGAGCCGTGCTCCTCGACGTCGAGGGCCCCGACGGCACGGTCTACGTCCTGCCGCCGCCGATGGCCGGGTTCTTCGAGTTCTCGATGATGCGGGTCCGCGAAGACATCGACCAGAAGCTGCTGAGCGAGCTGTTCCACCAGTACATCACCGTCGAGGACGAGTTCATCCTGGGCCTGTTCACCAGCGGCGAGACGCAGCTCGGGCGCGCGTTCGTGAACGAGCCGGCGCTGGCGTCCGCCCGGGAGCGGCACGCGCCAACGGACGCCCGGCCCAGGGTCCTGGACTACGAGCGAGCGAGTGAGGTCATCGGGACGGCAGCGCACATGGCCGTCGGCCTCTGTTACTGCCGCCACAAGATGGAGCATGTCGGCCGTGCGTGCACGGCCCCCAGGGACATCTGCATGACGTTCGGCGGGACCGCTGATTCGCTGATCCGCCACGGCTATGCACGTCGCGTGGACGCGGCCGAGGGCATGGACCTGCTCGGTGAGGCGTACGCGCACAACCTCGTCCAGTTCGGCGAGAACGTCCAGCGTGACGTCGCCTTCATCTGCAACTGCTGCGGGTGCTGCTGCGAGGCGATGGTCGCCGCGCGCCGCTTCGGTCGACTGCACCCGGTCCACACCACGAACTACCTTCCGCATATCCGGGACGACCTGTGCAACGGGTGCGGGAAGTGCGTCACGGCCTGTCCGGCCGAGGCAATGACGCTGGTCTCTGCAAACGACCCGCGCCGGCCGAAGCGCCGCCGTGCGGCGCTCAACGCCGACGTGTGCCTGGGCTGCGGCGTCTGCACGCGCGTCTGCCCGACCGACGGCCTGTGGCTGGAGGCGCGCCCGGAGCGCGTCATCACGCCGGTGGACACGCTCCATCGCACGGTGCTGATGGCGATCGAGCGGGGCCGGCTCCAGGACTGCATCTTCGACAACCGGGCCATGTTCAGCCACCGTGCGATGGCGGCGGTGGTCGGGGTGATCCTGCGGCTCCCGCCGACCAAACAGGTGCTGGCGTCTGAGCAGATGCGATCCCGGTACCTCGTCACGCTGCTCGAGCGCGTCAGGCGGTAGGCCGCTCAGCGCCAGGCGCCTCCGCGCATGACCCGTCCGACCCGGATGTCGTCGTCCAGCTCCACGAGGTCCGCCCGCAGGCCAACCGAGATCCGGCCACGGTCGGCCAGGCCGAGCAGGGCCAACGGATTCCGGCCGGCCGCGGCGGCGGCGACCGACAACGGCATGCCCGCCAGGACAAGGTTGCGGACTGCGGTGTCGAGACCGATCACCGACCCGGCGAGCGTGTTCGTCCCGGCGAGCGTGGCCCGCCCGTCGCGGACCTCGACGGCCAGCCCGCCGATGACTCCCTGCGTTCGCCCCGTGCCCGCCAGCGGCGCCGCGTCGCTCACCAGCAGAAGCCGGCCCGCGGGCTTGGTCCGGGTGATGATCGGCCAGAGCGCCGGGTGCACATGGTGGCCGTCGGCGATCAGTTCGACGAACGCGTCGTCGTCCGTCAGCGCCGCGACCGCGAGGCCCGGCGAGCGATGGTCGACGCCGGTCATCGCGTTGAAGAGGTGCGTCGTGGTCCTGGCCCCGGCAGCGTAGCCGGCACGCGACTCGTCGAGATCGGCGGCGGAGTGGCCCAGTGAAACCGCCACGCCGCGGGCGGCCAGTTCATGGATGAGTTCGAGGGCACCGGGGATTTCGGGTGCGATCGTCATGATGCGCAGGCCATCCACGAGCGGCTCGATGGTGGACCACGGCACATCCACGGGATCGCGCAGCAGGGCTGCGTCGTGGGCACCCTTCCTGGCCGCCGAGAGGAACGGGCCCTCCAGGTTGAACCCGAGCGCTGCGGCGCCATCATCCGGAGCAGCCGGCATCCAGCCGCGGACAGCCTCGGCGAATTGGCCGAGTGCCGGCAGCGCCGCACTGACCGCCGTCGGCAGGAACGACGTCACCCCGCGCCTGAGAAGCGCGCGTGCCATTCCATCGAGCGCCGCGGGTCCGCCCATCGCGTCGTGCCCGCCCCAGCCGTGGACATGGACATCGACGAATCCCGGGGCGATGATCGGGCCGGCGAGGGCGCCAGGGTCCTCCTCGACCGCCGCGATGATGCCGTCCTCGACCACGACACGGCCTGGCTCGACCCGGTCGTCGAGCACCAGCCTGCCGCGAAGGTCCTGGGGCCTGCGGGCGTCCGAGTTCACGGCGCTGCCTCCGCCGCGGTCATGGCCGCCGCCTGCGCCTCGGCGCCGTGGACCGCCGCGCCGATGGACCCCGCCCACGTCCCCAGCGCCGCCGTCACGAGCTCGATCGGTTCGAGTGCCGTCATGCGCACCCGCCTCCGGAGCTCCGAGCGGATCGCATCGAACAGCACATCGGCTCCCGCAGCGATGCCACCGCCGATGACGACCCGCTCCGGAGTGATGAGCGTGATGAGATTGGCGATCCCGATTCCGAGGTAGCGGCCGACGTCCGCAAGACCGGATAGTGCCCGTGCGTCGCCCGAGCGAGCCGCCGCGATGGCCTCCTCGACCGTCGCCGTCCCACAGGCCGCCGCGATCTGGTCCGCGCGTACGTACGCCTCGAGGCAGCCGCGATTCCCGCAGTTGCACCACGGCCCGTCCGGGTCGATGGTCTGGTGGCCCACCTCGCCGGCTGTTCCGTCGGTGCCCATATGGACCCGCCCATCGATCGCGATGACCCCGCCCACGCCCGTGCCGAGCGTGATGCCCACCATCGTCCGAACGCCGCGCCCGGCGCCGAGCCGGAGTTCGGCCAGCCCGAAGGCACGCGCGTCGTTGATCAGGACGACCGGAACGCCGAGCGCTGCGCTCACCGGTGCGGCGACCGGGCGGTCGGCCCACGCACCCGGCATATTGGTGAGCGATCGCGTGCACCCGGTCCTCGGGTTAAACAGGCCAGGGACGCCGATGCCGGCCGAGACGATGCCCGGCCACGCCACGCCGACCTCCCTGCCGGTCGACCCGATGCGCTCGACCACCGCGTTCGGCCCTTCATCCGCGCGCGTCGGGAGTTGGCCCCGGTCGAGCGTCCGCCAGCCGTCGCCGGAATACTCCACGACCGACCACTTGAGGTTCGTCACCCCCAGATCCATGCCCAGGTGGCGGGTGACGCCCGGGGCGGCCGCCGGCGCCGTCTCGGTCGAGTCGATCTGCGTCACGTCACCCTGGTCGCGCCGGCTGCCTCGGACTTGCGCACCCTGAACTCATCGATGATCGCCGCAGTCGCGGTGGCGCCGATGCGGCTCACGCCGAGGCCCATGACATCGAGCAGGGCGTCGAGCGTCCGGACACCGCCGGCGGCCTTGATCCGGACGTGCGGCGAGGTCTCCCGACGCATCAGGGCCAAATCCGCGTGTGTCGCTCCGGAAGGCGCAAACCCGGTCGAGGTCTTCACGAAGTCGGCGCCGGCGGCCTCCGCAAGGTGGCATGCGCGAACCTTCTCGTCGTCCGTCAGGTACGCGTTCTCGAAGATGACCTTCACGATCGCTCCCGCGGCGTGACCGACTTCGACCACCGCCGCGATATCGGCCTGCACGTCGGCATCTCGGCCCGACTTCAGTGCGCCGATCCGGAGGACCATGTCCAGTTCGGTGGCGCCGTCCGCCAGGGCCCGACGCGCCTCGAACACCTTCGTCTCGGTGGCGTGGTTGCCGTGCGGAAATCCGATTGTCGTCCCGACCGCCACGTCCGTTCCACGCAGGATCGCGACGGCGCGGGCGACGTCCGCCGGCCGCACGCACACGGATGCGACATCGTATTCGGCCGCGAGCCGGCAGCCCGCCTCGACGAAGTCGTCGTCGAGCTCCGGGCGCAGCAGGGAGTGGTCGATCGCCTTCGCGATGTCGCGCTCGGTCAGGTTCTCGATCGAAGGGCGCATGCCGCTCACCTCACCTCTCGGCATCGGCCTCGATCGGCCGGACCGGCACCGCCGGTCGAACCACGTCGACCCAGCGCCCCTCGCGGGCGCTCACCGCGATGGCGTCACCGACGAGCATCTCGTCGTGGCCGTCCGCGAACGTGGCGTAGGGCGGGCGCTCGGCGGGCCGACCCGCGGCGACGTCCGCGTAGACCGCTCGGAACAGCGCGGCGAAGGTGTCGCCGAAGCCCTCGACGTGACCGCCGGGGAGCGCGGCCGCCGCCCGTCCGGCAGGTCCCATCAGCGCCGGGTTGCGCATCAGGATCTCGTTCGGCCGCTCGCGATGTCCAAGCCACAAATGGTCCGGGGTCTCGGAATCCCACGCGGCGGCGGCGGTCGACCCGTCGATCTCCCATTGCAGGGAGTTCTTCCGCCCCGGGCTGACCTGCGAGACGCTCACCGCACCGCGGGCCCCGTTGGCGAACCGCAGCAGGATGGACGCAACGTCCTCGGTGGTCATGGCGTGTGCCACGACGTCGCTGCTGCGCTCCGTCGAGAAGGTCTCGACGGGTCCGCGTGGCTCCCAGCGAACCGGGATGAACGTGGCCAGGTCCGCCATGACCTCGACGATCGGCTGTCCGGTCATGAAGGCGACGAGGTCGAGCCAATGCGATCCGATGTCGCCGACGGCGCGCAGGGCACCGCCCCTGTCCGGCTCCAGTCGCCAGTTCCAGTCGGTGTCGAGGAACAGCCAGTCCTGGAGATAGCGACCCGTGACGAAACGCACCTCGCCGAGCGCGCCGGCGGCCACGATCTCGCGAACGTGCTGGTGGAGCGGGTAGAAGCGGATGTTGAAGTTGACCGCGTTTACTGTTCCGGCCGCGGCGGCCCGGCCGACCAGCTCGGCCGATTCCGCGGCGGTCATCGCGAGCGGCTTCTCGCAGACGATGTGCCGGCCGGCGTCGAGGATCGCAGTCGCCTGTGGCACGTGGAGGTTGTTCGGCGACGTGACGTGGACGACCTGGACGCCGTCGTCGGCGAGGAGTTCGTCGAGCGACGTATAGGCGCGCGGGACGCCGAGGGCTTCCGCCCGCTCGGCACCGCGCTCGGGACTGCTGCCGAGCACGCCGCGGACCTGCACACCGATCCGGCGCAGCGCTTCGACGTGAACGACACCGATGAATCCGGTGCCGATGACGGCGGCACCGATCCCGGAGAGACGGCTCATTCTCGGGCTCCTGGGCTGGCGCGGCGCGTGACGAGGCCCGCGACGCACGGTTGACCGGTACGGGCGGTCGAGATGGTCACGATGCTACCGTCCTGGAAGTCGCGCGGTCAACGGCCGGCTAGGGCGGTGCGAGGGACGCGAACGCCGCGGCCGCATTGTCGACGATCAGCCGCCGCTTCACCCACGGCGTCCCGAGGCACCTTCCGTCGGTTTCGGGTTCCCGGCCCGATCCGCGCCGCGGCTGCCAACGCCTCCGCTGTCCCGACGGCGAGGCCCACCGCCCGCGTCTATTCCACGGGTTCCTGCGGCCGCCAGCCGGGCGGCCGCTCGGCGGCAGGCTGCGCCGCAGATGGCCCACCGGCAGGAGGCCTCCCGGCGACAACCGGGCGCCCGGATGGTCCCCTCATGTCCGCCTCTCCCTCGTCGACCTTCGGCGCCCCGGGGATCAACCCCGCCGGCACCTCACCGTCCGGGAGCTCGTCCTCGCCAAGCGCGGAAAGCCAGGCGCGCAGACTGCCCCGCCAGAGTGCTCGCGCGTGGAACGAGCCACGCTCCGTGATCCCGTCCATGCCCCCGGACATCACCAGTGTCTCGAGCAGCGGCGCCAGCTGGGAACCGTAGACGTGCATGCAGGGTTCCGGGCGGACTCCCGGCCACGAGTAGCAGGACACCACCGTCCGGCGACAATCGGTCGGAATTCCCGGCGGAAGGGCATCCCAGGCCGGGTCGTCGGGCGCGAACTCCCACTGGTTCAGGTCGCCCTGCGGGATCCCCTCGATTCCCCGCACGACCGTGGGCTGCGCGTCGAGGAGGTACGGGTCGACGACCAGATCGCACAGCACCGCGTGCTTCGGCATCAGGCCGATCCACTCGTTGCGTACGACCGGGATCGACGCATCGTGGCGCTGCGTCGCGTCGACGAGGACGTCCGTGATCGCGAGCCGCTCCCGGAGGTAGGTGGTGTCCTGGGTCAGGTTCCGTCCCGTGGTGACGACCTCCACGCCCGGCAGCCCGAATCGCATGAATGCCTCGTTCCTGGCGTCGTCGCCGTACTTCGTGGCAAATTCGACGGCGTGCTTCCCGATCGTCCCGGCACCCATGATCGTGACCCGGACTGGCGGCCGGCCCGATTCGACAAGGGCGGGCCAGGTTCGTTCGAGGGCCGCGAATGCGGCTCCGACGCCATTCCAGGCCACGCTTCGGAGGTTTTCGACGAGCCGACGCCCATCGTCGTTCGCGATCAGGTCCATGCAGATCGCGTCGATGCCGAGGTCGCGCAGGAGCGCGACACGCGCCGGCCGGGTCGCGAAATGGAGCATCGAGACGAGCACGGTGCCCCGCCGAAGTTTCTCGTACCGGCCCTCCGGCGCCCGAAGCACCACGACCACGTCCTGGTGGTAGGCGTCGTCCTCGTCGCTGATGTGGACGTCGGGCGACAGCGCCGTGTAGTCGAGGTCGGAATACCCCATTCCCGACCCGATGCCCTGCTCGACATGGACCTCGGCGCCGAGCGCGGTCAGCAGCCCGATGAGCGGCGGCAGGAAGTCGCGTCGCTCGTTGCCCTCCTTGTGCATCCGCGGGAAGCCGATCGTCAGGGGGCGCGCGGTGGCTGCCATGTACTCTCCTCCCCCACCGAATCGCGCCCGGACCGGACCGGCGCGCCGGCGTGGCACGATTCACCGGATGGTGCCCGACCCGTCAGGGGCTTTCATGTGCCATGCGTCACGAGCGCCCGGGTCGCTGCGCCCGATCGCCGGACCGTTCTGCGCCGGTCGCCGCGGCCGACTGGATCTCGGCCGCGCCGGGAGCGACAATGTGGGAGCAGCGCCAGCGCCCCAGCTCGCTCAAAGGAGGTCGACTGTGATCGCCATGGGCACGCAGAACCGTTCCCGGGCCACGGCCGATCTCGGCCGGGGTGAAGCGACCTGCGCCACCGCCGTCGCGGATGCCATTGGGACCCGCACCGGGGGGCGGTTGGACCCTAGTCCTCCCGGGGAACCTGCCCGCATGCTCCGGTGGGAGATGGCTTCCCTCAGTCGCCGCGAGGTGTCGAACGTGCACTCCAGTTCGCCAGTGAATGCTCACCGCGAGGTGGCGCGATGACGGCCTCGGGCAACGGGCGATCCGGACGGGGCGGCGCCCCGCGAACGGCCATCGTCATCGGCTCAGGCTCGACCGGTGCGGCAACCGCGCATGACCTGGCGCTGCGCGGCTTTGCCGTGACGGTTGTCGAGCGCGGCGAGGTCGCCTGCTCGACCACCGGACGCAACCACGGTCTGCTCCATTCCGGTGGCCGGTACGCCGTCAAGGACGCCGAGGCCGGCGAGGAATGCATCGTCGAGCGGGATATCCTGGCGCGCATCGTGCCGGAGGTCCTCGAGTTGAACGGCGGCCTGTTCGTCGCCGTGGACGAGTCGGATCTCGCGTACAAGGACACGTTCCTCCAGGCCTGCGCCCAGTGCCACATCCCTACCCGGGACCTGACGGTCGCCGAGGCGCGAGAGCTGGAGCCGGCACTCAGCCCGAAGACGCTCGCCGCGGTCGAGGTTCCCGACGGCAGCTTCGACCCACTCCACCTCGTCCTCGCGTTCCTCGCCACCGCGCGCGCGAACGGGGCGCGGATCCTCCCGTACACGGAGGTGGACGAACTGGTGGTGCGCGGCAGGACGGTGGAGGGCGCCGTCGTGCGGGACCGGCGCAACGGCAACCGGATGACGATCGAGGCGGACATCGTGGTCAACGCCACCGGTCCGTGGGCCGGGCGCATCGCGGCGATGGCAGGGGTCGACGTTCCGATCGTGCCGACGGCCGGCGTCATGGTCGCGATCGCCGGTCGAATCTCGGACCGCGTCGTGAACCGCCTGAACAAGTCGAGCGACGGCGACATCATCGTCCCGCAGCGGCGCACCGTGGTGATCGGCACGTCCTCGTGGCCCGTGGACGACCCGGACCACATCGCGATCCCCGCCGATCACGTCGCGCTCATGCTCGAACGCGGCGCCGAGCTGATGCCGTCGGTTGCCAACTTCCCCGTCCGGGGGATCAGCGCGGCGGCCCGGCCGCTCATCGGCTCCAGCGCGGATCCGAGCCTGGGGCGCGAGCTGTCCCGCACGTTCGAGTGCTTCGACCACGCGAGAGGACGGGGTCGAGGGGTTCGTGACGATCAGCGGCGGCAAGACGACGACGATGCGCGGAATGGCGGAGAAGGTGAGCGACGTGGTGTGCGAGAAGCTCGGGGTGTCGGCGGCCTGCCGGACCAGGGAGGTCCCGCTCCGTTCGTACCGGGACTACTACGGTGGCTGACGGCCGTGTCGTACTCCGCGTCTGGCGCACCCCTCGACCGGGTCGCGATCGCGCAGGCCTCCAGGACATCGAGGTCCGGGTCGATTCCGAGCGGGACAACGTCCTCGACCTGATCGAACGCGCCTGGGCCGAGGGAGACCGGACGCTCGTCTTCCGGCACGCCTGCCACCACGCCTCCTGCGGCACGTGCGCCGTGCGGGTCGACGGTCGCGAGCACCTGCCGTGCATCACGGCGGTGCGCGACGTCTGGGACGGACACTCGCCGATGACGATCGAGCCGCTGCGCAACGTCGCGCTGGTGGCCGACCTGGCCATCGATCCGACGGCGGTCCTCGCAACGATCGGAGCGATCCGCCTTCCCTACATCCGCACCGTTGAGACGATCGTCCGGGCGGCCTCGGGTGTGGCCGACGACGCGGACGTCGGCACGGCCGAGCGCTTCGAGGACTGCCTGGAATGCCTCGCCTGCGTCTCGGCCTGCCCGGTCGCCGCGGGTGATCCCGAGTACCTCGGGCCGGCGGTGCTCGCGGCCGCCGACCGGGTCGCCGAGGAGCCGCGCGGCCAGGATCCGCGACGCGTCCTCGACATGGTGAATACGGCGCACGGTGTGTGGCAGTGCCGCTCCGTCTGGGCCTGCAGTGCCGTGTGCCCGTCCAACGTGGACCCGGCGGCGCGCATCATGGACCTGCGTCGCCGCCTCATCGGCGGCGAGGCCAGGGGTTCGCAGGCAGCCGCTCCACTGGTCCAGGGTGAGGCAGGACGGCGATGAGTGAACGCAGAGTGGCGCCCGTCCAGGTTCCCACGCCCGGGCCGGCCATTCGCCCGGGGGGCATCCGGCGCCTGACATTCTGGTTGGAACCGCGGTGGTCCGACCCCGGCTGGTGGGCCTTCGCGCTGAACCGGTTCACGGGGATCGTCCTCGTCGTCTATCTCATCATCCACCTGTTCCTGCTGAGCAATCTTGCCAACGGGCCGGCCGGCTGGGACGCGCTGCTCGGAACGCTCGGATCGAAACCGTTCCTCGTGGGTGACACGCTGCTGATCGCGGCCGTCGCGTACCACGGGCTGAACGGCATCCGCGTGTCGCTCCTGACGTTCGGGATCGGCACACAGCGCAGCGGTGCGATGTTCGGCGTAGTGTTCGTCGCGGCTGCGTTGATCACCGCGGCAGCCGGACTGGCGATCCTCAAGTGACCGACCAGACTCGCTCCGAACGCCGGTTCCTCGGACGCCCGGAAGGCGCCCGACCCGGGTACGTGCCGCCTGCCGACGAACGTCGCCGGCCGGTCGTCCCCGAGCGCAGCCGAGGCAGCTCCCTGTGGCTCACCCAGGCGATCACCGGCGGGCTGCTGGTCGTCTTCCTGGGCGTGCACCTGATCGCGCAGCACATCCTGGCGCCGGGTGGCCTTCGGGACTTCGCAGACGTCCAGAGCTTTCTGAAGCAGCCGCTCGCGCTGGTCAGCGAGCTCGGCCTCGTGGGTGCGGTGCTCATCCATGTCGTGCTGGGGGTTCGCGCCTTCCTCGTGGAGGCGGTCAAGAACCAGAAGATGCAGGCGTGGCTGACGTGGATCGTGGCCGGGCTTGCCGTGGTGGCATTCGTCTACGCGATCTGGCTCACGGCGACGATCATCAACTACAGCTGATCCGCAGCTGATCCGCGCGCCGCACTCGAGGGGCCGCGCGCCGCATCCGGGGGGCCGCGCGCCGCATCGGGCGGGCTTTGGTGGCGGCCGCGAGCGACGATCGCCCGGACGGCGGACGACACGGCCCCGGGGTCTGTACGCACCTCCATGCCGGGCATACAATCCGCGCCCGCGGGCCCGTCAGGCTCGCGGAAGGCGGGGCAGGCGGGTAGTCATCATGTCGCGGCGTGCTGTCGAAGATGCACTGAGGGCCTGGCGGGAGGCCGAGCGGGCGCTCGAGGAGGTCCAGGCGTCCGATTCCCCAGCCGCGACCGTGACCGCTGCCGAGCAGCGGGTGGCGGATGCTCGCGAGCGCTACCAGCAGGCGATCGCCGACGCAGAGGAGCGGCTGCGCCCCGACCAGTAGCACCTCGCGGCCGGGGCGCGCCTGTCGCCTGCATCCCGTCGTCAGAGTCGCGGCCGCCGGCGGCTCCAGGCCGACGACGAACGCGTGCAGGCCGGTCCCGCGCCGGGGGTCAGGGGTACTGGCCGCCGCAGCTGCCGTTGGGACCGCGGGTGCTCGCGAGGGTGCCGGACTTCCAGCGGTAGTAGTCGACGCGGTGCGTCTGCCTGCCCTCGACCACGCCGTTCCGGTACCACAGCATGGCCACGTACACACGGAACTTGCCCGCCATCGCCGTGTAGCCGGAGGTCAGGGAGGTCGCGGTGAACGCCGCCGGCGTGTCGTCCCAGGCTGTCGCGGTGTGGATCGTCCCCAGCTCGTACACATCCCAGTACCCGTTCACGTCCCAGTAGTCGATCCGGTACCGCCAGCCGACCTTCTGGTGGTCTCGTGATCCCGTCGTGTTTCGCGCGTAGACCACGGGCGGCTTGATCTTGATCTCGCCGAGCAGGTGGGACGGCCCGACGTACACGCAGGTCGCGCCAGGGGCCGCGTGGGTGTCGCGCAGCCGGTGCGACCCGGTGAGTCCCGAGTGTGAAATCTGCGTGTCGGCACTCACGGGCCCGCCGGCCACCAGCGCGGTCAGAGCCAACAGGAACACGAGTACGACTCGAATGCCACCTGGTCGATGCATCACCGCTGCCCTCCCTTTGCGGGCGTCACCATGGGCCCCCCGGTACGCTGCCCGCTCAAGACGAGGGTGCGCGCTGAGCCCCGGGACGGCAAGTGCCGGACGGCCCGTCACAGGGCCGGCGACAGCGCAGCTCTCGGCCACGCGCCCGCAGATCACCTGCCTGCGACGCAGCGCCTCAGCGACCCAGACACGTCTCGGCCGGAGAGTCCCCGGCGCCGGCGATCCGCGGAAACGTCGCGCGTCCGCCGGCCGCAGCCGACGCCTCATGGGCGTCGATCACGGGGGACGGCCGGCAGCCCGTGGAGCATGGCGTCAGGACACTGCTGGAGTGGTCTGGAACGGTCAGGACTATAGAGTCAGTGTGGACCCCCGGCCGGGTGCCGATACTCCGTCCCGATGAGCAGCCCGCCCGTCTCGGAGCCACAGGTAGGCGCGCACAGGGCCATGGACCGACTGCGAGAGGATCTCCGGACCCTCGGTGCCCGCCTGACATCAATCGGCGACGGCCGCCCCCGGCCCGGTCACGGCACGGACGCCGTGAGATCGGGCTGGAGACTCGGGCTGTGGCACGGCTCGATCCTCTCGGGTCTGCTTGTCCTGGCCTACACCTTCCTGGTCGTCGCGCCTCGCGAGGGCATCTTCGGGATGGACGCCTGGGCCTACTGGAGCGTGCACCGACCGGATGTCTACGCCGTCCCGTTGTCCCATCTGGGCGCCTTCCCCTACTCGCCACCGGCGGCAATGGTGGCGGACCTGTTCGACATCGTGCCGTGGAACACCTTCATCTGCCTGTGGACCGCGCTGCTCGTGGCGACAGTCATTTTCATCGGCGGCCGCGGCGCCTGGGTGCTCGCCGCCTTCGCCTTCCCGACCCGTCGCCTTCGAGCTCCTCTACGGCAACATCCACATCGTGCTGGCCGTCGCCGTGGTGCTGGGGTTCCGCCATCCCTGGACGTGGTCCTTCGTTCTGCTGACCAAGTTCACCTGCGGCATCGGGCTCCTCTGGTTCCTCGTCCGCCGCGAGTGGCGAAACCTGGCGCTGGCCCTCGTGCCGACTGCCGTGATCTGTGCCGTGACGGTTCTGCTGGCTCCCTCGCTGTGGGCCGATTGGCTGGCGTTCCTCGGGGCCTCGCCCAGGTCTTCGACGAGGCTGGTTCTCTGCCGATCCCGCTGTGGCCGCGCCTCATCGCGGCCGCTGCGCTGGTCGTCTGGGGTGCCAGGACCGATCGCCGCTGGACGGTGGTCGCGGCCGCGACCGTGGCACTGCCCGTCCTGTGGATCGCCGGCCTGGCGATGCTCATCGGCATCATTCCCGAGGTGCGCGGCCGCTCACTGGCACGGACGGCGCGCCCATCGACGGCGGTAGCGGCGGCGCGGGCCGGAGCGTAGCGGTCGCCGGGTCCCGCCCGTCGCGGGGCAGAGGGCCGTCAGGTCACGTGGCGCAGCGCCCCGACGGCGCCCGTCGCCGTCAATCGTGGAGCCTGATCACCACCGACTTCGACTCCGTGAAGAACTCCTCGCTCCACTTGCCGCCCTCGCGCCCCGTCCCGCTTTCGCGGAACCCGTCGAATGGCACGCGCAGGTGGCGGATGAAGAAGCAGTTCACCCACATCGTGCCGGTCCGGACGCCCGCCGCGACTCGGCGCGCGGTGTTCAGGTTCCCCGTCCAGACCAGCGCCGCCCGGGTGATTCGTGAACCCTGAACGCCGGGCGTTCAAACCGACAACCGAGACCCCCGCGTTCCGCTCGCGGGCTGTCCGAAACCGGCCGGGGGGTCATCCTGAAGGGCGATTCGGCGGGTTGGCACCTCGGATGGAACGCCGGGCGTGCAGAACCACCAGCGTGGCCCGGATTCGTCCCTTCGCCGACTGCCCGACGGCCGCCCGGCCATCTGCACGGTCGTCTCGGCCGGCCGGCGGGTCCGTTTGAACGCCACGCGTTCAATCACCACGCAGCATGCCGATCGAGTGACCCGGCTCGACGCTACCGCTGTGGTGTGCGGCCGACCGCGTCAAGCTCCGGCGGATTTCGGCGACGCGTGGAATCGGGCGCGTCGGCGGTTCACGCTCGCTCGTATCCGGCGTCGTGACTCGAAATCGCGCGGGCGGCGGCCAGGAGACGCATGTCCGCCCAGCGACGACCGACGATCTGCAGCCCGATCGGTAGACCGTCCGGCCCGCGGCCCGCCGGGATGACGACCACCGGGCTGCCGGTCAGGTTGAACGGGCTGGTGAACGCCTCGAGCGCGAGCACAAGAGGGACGCGCATACCGTCCACGTCGAGAGTCGACCGCAACTGCGCGAGCACGCCACCCCCGGGTAGGTGCGGAAATGCAGCCGTCGGCGCGACCGGGACGAGCCATGCGTCGCGCGTCGCAAGGAACTCCTCGAGTTGCCGGATCGCGTGATCTCGCAGCGACATCGCCCGGGCAAAGGAACCGAGCGAACCGCCCATGCCGCGGAAGAAACCGGCGGCCGCCCGGTCCGATGTCGCGACCATCCGCGCGGCGCCACGAAGCACGAATCGCGGCAGATGCAGCGGGGTTGCGCTGAACCTCGTCATCGTCGTTTCGATCTCGCTGCTCAGCGCTGCCAGTTGGACCGGGTCGAAGCCCTCCGGCGCGGCGCGCTCCGTGGACGCACCGCCGGCGTGGAGGAGTGCGACCGTTTCGGCGAGGACACGGCGAGTCTCCGACGAGATCGGCACGCCGAAGTCGTCCCACCAGGCAACGCGCAGGGAGCCGATCGGCGGCGGCGCCTCAGGCACCACCCGGATCGGTGGAACGTCCGGCCGCGCCGGATCGGGTCCAGAGATGAGCTCCAGTGCGAGCGACAGGTCCTCTACCGAGCGCGCCAGGGGGCCGACGCTCAGCAGGGCTCGCAGCAGGCCCCACGGCGAACCGGGGGGCGGCGGTATGTGCCCGATCGGCGAGACCAGGTTGTCGGTCGGTTTGAGACCGAAGACGCCGCAGAAATGGGCCGGCGCGCGGATGGACCCGCCGATATCGCTGCCGATGTCGAGCGGCGAAAAGCCGACCGTGACCGCGGCCGCCGATCCGCCGCTGGATCCGCCGGTGGTCCGTGTGGGATCCCACGGGTTGTTCGTCAAGCCGAAGAGCGCGTTCCGGGTCTCGGCGCCGGTCGCGAACTCCGGCGTGTTGGTCTTGCCGAGGACGATCGCTCCTGCTGTACGAAGCCTGCCCACGGCCGTTGCGTCGCCCGTCGGAATGTAACCGGCGAGCCTCCGTGACCCGCTCGTCGTCCGCAGGCCGGCAGTCTCGAAGGTGTCCTTGACCGTGATCGGCACCCCGTGGAGACGACCCAACGGCTCACCCCGCGCCACGGCGGCATCGGCCCGGTCGGCGGCGGCACGCGCGCCGCCCGCATCGAGCGTCACGATGGCATTGAGCTCGGAATTGGAGGCCGCGATTCGGCGCAGGTGTGCCTCGACGACGTCGCGCGACGATGTCTCCCCCGCTGCGATTGCAGCCGCCAGCTGCCCCGCGCCGGGCCCTGGCTCGATGCGCTTCATTGACAACCCCCTCGCAATCCGAGGTGCCGACGCGGGCCGACGCGAGTTCGCCGGCAGGAGCCGCGGTGGACGCCGCGCGGACTGTGGCGCCTCCGCGCAGCCATCGTGGAGTGCGAAACGACGTGCCCGGACGGGGCCGCTCGTCACGTCATATGTCAGCCGAAATCCACTGAAGCCTGAGGCAGACGCGGGAGCAGCACGCTCGTTCGATGGGATCTGGGCTCGAGGGCACGAAGCCGGCATCCGGCCCGACTCGTCTCATCGCGAGTCACGCCGCAACCGTGTCCATCGGCCCTTGCGCGCCGCCACGGACCTCCGGATCATCGCGCGCAACGCTCCATCAGCGAGCAACTGCAGCCATCCGTGAGGGAGGAAGAGCGTAATGACCGTGACTGGCGCTGCCGGCAGCAAGGTGGCGGACCTGGCAGGTCCCGGAATCGGCGACTACGACCAACTGGCGAAGGTCCTGCCCGACCGACTACCACTCGCTGCTGACCCCGAAGGAGACGCAGCAGGCAATCTACGCCGTCAAGGACTACATCGAGGAGGGCCTCTGCCGGGAACTGAACCTGATCATGGTCCAGGTCCCGCTGATCGTCGATGTCGAGTCGGGCGTCAACGACATGCTCGATCGGGATGGATCCCGAACGCCCATCCAGTTCCACATCTCGAACGACTACGACAAGCACCCGATCGACGCGCAGGTCGTGCAGGCGGCAACCAAGTGGAAGCGGGGAGCGCTCAGGCAGTTCGGCATGGAGGTCGGCGAGGGCCTGTGCACGGACATGCGAGCGGTGCGCAAGGACTACTTCCTCGACCACGACCACAGCTGCTACGTCGACCAGTGGGACTGGGAGCGGGTCATCACGGCGGAGGAGCGCAACCTCGACTTCCTGAAGGACGTCGTCCGGAAGATCTGGAAGGTCCTCAAGGGCGCCGAGATGCACGCCCAGGAGTTGTTCCCGCAACTGCGCACGGACAAGTAGGCCGACCTGCCCGAAGAGATCGACGTTCTTCCATGCCGAGGACATCCTCGCGATGTACCCGGACCTGCCGCGCAAGCAGCGCGAGACGCAGATCCTCCAGGAGCACCCGGCGATCTTCATCATCGGGATCGGCTGGACGCTCGCGGACGGCTACCCGCACGAGATGCGCGCCGCGGATTACGACGACTGGGTCACGCCCACGGTCTCCGAGGACGGGCGCCCGATGCACGGCCTGAACGGCGACATCCTGGTCTGGAACCCGGTGACGAAGCGCCGCCACGAGCTCACCTCGATGGGGATCCGGGTGAACCCGGAGACCCTGCGGCAGCAGCTCGAGATGACGCACCAACTCGACTGGCTCTCGCTGCCGTATCACGCCGGGATCGCCAGCGGCGAGCTGCCGCTCTCCATCGGCGGCGGGATCGGGCAGGCGCGCACGCAGATGCTGCTGCTCAAGAAGGCGCATCTCGGTGAGGTCAGCGTCACGGTCTGGCCGAAGATCCTGAAGGACCTCTGCGCCGAACGGGACATCCACGTCATCGAGTGAACATGCTCGTTCCCGGGGGGAGGACGGAGGGGCGGCCGGAGAGCCGCCCCTCCCGATTCAGCGCACGGGGGCGGCCGGAGAGCCGCTCCTCCCGATTCAGCGCGGGGGCGGCCGGAGAGCCGCTCCTCCCGATTCAGCGCGGGGGCGGCCGTCGTGCGCGACCTTGGCCGGGTTCTACTCCCGCAGGTACCCGTGCTGGACCGCGTATGACCGCAGGCCGGGAATGCCGCGGACACCGAGCTTGTCCACGAGGTTGGCCACGTGGCGCCGCACCGTGTGCTCGCTGATTCCGAGGTCCCTGGCGATGTCGGGGGCGTGCTCGCCACGGGCAAGGCAGGCCAGGATCTCGGCCTCACGGATCGTCACGCCGTGACCGGACTGGTGCCAGCGGATCGAATTGTCGATCAGGCCGGCGCTGACGCTGCTGTGGATGGGGCGCTCGCCCCTGGCGACGGCCCGGATGGCCTCGACCAACTCCGTTGCGCGCGCGCCCTTGACGAGGTATCCGGCCGCGCCGGCCATCAGCGCCTGGCGGACCGTCTCGCGATGACGATGCATGGAGACCACGAGCACACGAGTGGTGGGAAAGCGGTCGCGGATGACGTGCAGCAGCGGGATGCCGTCCGAGTCACCGAGTGACAAATCCAGCAGGACCACATCCGGGTGGTGGCGCTCTATGAGGGCAAGCGCGCCCTCCGCGTCCTCGGCGTCACCGACAACGTCGATCCGTTCGGCATTCTTGAGGACGAGTCGGAGGCCGTCGCGGAACAGGGCGTGATCCTCGACGATCCCGACCGTCAGGCGGGCGGGCGGGGGATTTGTCGTGGCCGTATTCGCCAGTTCGCGCATCAGCTCGGACCAACCGTTTCCCATGCCAGGTCAGGACGTGCATCAAGAGAGGGTTCGGCCGCGACGGGAAGCTCCAACGTCACGATGGTTCCGCGGCCGCGCCGTGATTGCACGGACAGCCGGCCACCTGCGCCGGCTGCACGTTCCTCCATGCCGATCAGCCCGATGCCCGACCCGCGAACGGCCCGCGTGTCGAACCCGACGCCGTTGTCGCGGACCTGGATGCGCAGCCTCCCGTCATGCCGTCGCAGTCGGATGAGCGCCTCGGTCGCCCTGCTGTGGCTGACCACGTTCGCGATCGCCTCCTGCGTGATGCGGAATGCCGCGGTTTCCACGGGCTCCGGGAGGCGCAGGGTGTCGAGCAGCGGCCCCTCGACCGCGACGCGGCACGGGATTCCGGCATGCTGGGCAAGGTCGCGCAGCGCTTCAAGGAGGCCGGCCGGGTTCATGCGCGCCGGGCGCAGCTCGAAGGCGATCGACCGCACCTCCTGGAGGGCCACCTCGGCAAGTTCACCTGCCGAGACCACGAGCGGCGCGGCATCCGAGGATGGCTCCAGCCGAGCCTGGGCCATGTCAAGCGTCAGCATCATCGCGCCGATCGTCTGCCCGACGCCGTCGTGCAGGTCGAGCGCGAAACGCCGTCGCAGCTCTTCCTCGCCCGCCACCCTCTGTTCGATGGCTTCCTCGTAGAGCGATGCGAAGCGGCGCGTGGCCTTCTCACGCCGATCGGCGAGGACGGCGACCGTGAACACCAGGGCGATCATGACCGGCCAATCCTCCAGGCCGAGCGGCAGGGCCCCGTCCTCCGGCACGCTCACGAGCTCGCCGCCGAACACGAGCACGGACGCCAACACCAGTCGGATCAGTGTGCCACGCAACTCGAACGCGAACGCCCGCAGGACGAGCACAGCCAGGACGGCGTGAAACGCCAGATCCGGCCAGATCAGCCGGAGATAGCTCGCGACGACGAGGATGGCCATGATGAGGTCGAGGCCACCGCTGGACCACGTCCGCGCCACGATGGCGGATGCAAGAGATGGCCGCGGCGCCCCCCGCAGGGCGCCCACCCTCACCACATCGAACCCTTCGGTTTACGCGTCTCCCAAGCCCGGGAACGGCCCGGATGGTCGATCGGCGCCGCCGCTTCGTCAAGTGCCCAACGGTTTCAACTACATTGCAGATTCATTGCAGGCGTGGAACGCCGTGGTCCCGCGCCTTCCCCGTTCGGGGTCGTGCAAACGCGAGCACGGGACGGGCGTTCGGCCGCCGATCGTGCTCAGCTGCCCGATTTCGGGCCCTCGCAATCGAGCGAACCGGGGAAACCGGCGAGCCGGTCCAGCGCGCGGGGGCCCTTCGGGGAACGTGCCGTCGCCGGTGGTCACTCTTGACCATGCGACCGGCCTGTGGACCAACTGCGAGTGGTCAATTGTGTCGGCCGCCCGTCGTGCTCCTTCGCTTGCTCAGGCCGGACCTGACGACGACCGCCTGGGCACTTTCCTGCGGGCGCACTCGTGAGTGTCGCCGCCAGAAATGGAAGAAACCCGGAATGGCCCCCTCGGTCGTGCACCCGGATGCTCACCCGTGGTGGTCGGACGCAGGGAGGCCGACCACCACGGGAGGAAGACCGCATGCGACATCTCGCACCTGTCGGGGCACAGTGCTGCAACGCGTCGGGCCGGCAACAGCTTGACCTGCGGCGGGCCGGTCCGCCTCCTCCGGCCGGTCCGCCGCGCTCTCCCTGCCGGGAAGGGATCTCAACATGACGCGCACACACGACGGGGGCCATCGCCAGGCGTTACCGGCCCTGCTCATCCTCGCGATCGCCGGCTGCACGTCGACGACGAATGCCGGTGCAAACCCGACGCCCGGCCATGCCGTCAACGCCACCGAGTCGGAATTCAAGATCGAAACCGACACCACGTCGATCGGGAGCGGGAGCGAGACGTTCACCGTCACGAACCACGGCACGGTCGCACATGAGTTCGTGATCGTCCGCACGGACCTCGCTCCGGACGCGCTGCCCAGGGACGGCTCGGGCGGCGTCGACGAGGAGGCCGAAGGCACGACACACATCACCGAGGTCGAGGACGTCGCGCCCGGCTCGAGCACGTCGCTCACCGCGAACCTCGCCCCCGGCAGGTACGTCGTCTTCTGCAACGTGCCCGGCCACTATGCGGGTGGGATGCACGCCTCGCTGACCGTCGTGGCGAACGGCTGACGGCTTCAGGTGGGTTCAGGGAACGGCGACTGTGGCGCGTACCACGCAATGGTCGCTGCCGCGCGGCGTGCAGTCCGGGGAGATTGCGATCGGCGCGACGCCGTTTGCCGCGAACACCATGTCGATGCGGAGCAAGCCGAACGGCAGCCACTTCACCGGGTCCGGGCGCCACGTCGCGCCGGGACCGAAGCCGACCGCGTGCTGGAGGTCGATCATCCCGCGCGAGATCTCGGCGTAGGCGGGTTCGCGGTCGGTCGTGTTGAAATCCCCCACCAGCACGAGCGGGTCGCCGGCGGCCAGTAGCGGATCGACCACGGCACGCATCGCGGCGATCTCCGCGTCACGTTTGGAGGGATCGAACCCGGTCGGGATCGGCAACGGACCCAGGACCGGGATGACGCCTGCAACGGGGTGCGCGACCACGACCTGGAACGAGCGACCGCCTCCGGCATCCAGCCGCGCCCTGATCAGCGGCGGATCGTTGGCGATCGTGGTGACGTCGAGGATGGGGAAGCTGCTGAGGAGCCCGATACCCAGCGAGCCGTCACGGGGCAGGATCTGCTGGTACGGGAAGCGTGCCCGGATGGCGGCGTCGGCGGCGATCGCGCTCGCGTGGTGCGGCGTCAATTCCTTCGAGCCCGACGATTCCCGCGGGGGCTGCCCGAAGCGTGGCCAGCACGGTGTCGGTCTCGGGATCGCCCGCGTCGAGGTTCCAGCCCGTGATGCCGATCGCATGCCCGCCGACTGAGGCCGCGGCACCGCGCGGAAGCCACCCGGGGGCGAACCCTGCGGCCGCGACGAGCAGGCATGCGACGAGCGCGACCAGCAGCGCGCGCCTGGTGCCCCTCGCGGCGCCGCGCGGCGGCAGCAGCGCCACCGGAATGAACAGGAGCAGCGGCAGGAACAGGAGCGGTGCAAGGACCTCGCCGAGGGCGAGCAGACCGTCACGCTGTGGCGCGAGTACACCCACCGCCATCAGCGCGAGGAGACCAACGGCGTAGGAGATACCGATGAAGGTGAGCAAACGGCGCACAGCGCTCCTCGAGAGACCTCTGCCAGGGAGTGACGACCGACGCCTGCCGGTCCCCCCGGCACGCGGAAGTTCGCGATGACCGTCCGGCGTCGGACGTATGCTACCGGTTGATGGCCAGCCCTCCCAAAACCCGCCGTGACGAGCCCTTCATCCCGGCACCGGGTACACGTCTCGAGGGCATGGCGCTCGGCATCGACGTGGGCGGGACCGGCGTCAAGGCGGCGCTGGTCGACCTTGCGACCGCCGAACTGGTCAGCGACAGGGTCCGCGAGAAGACGCCCCAACCACCAAAACCGGGAGCGGTCGCCGAAACGATCCGCTCGGTCGTGGGTCGCGTCCTGGCCGATCGTCAAGTCCCGGACGACCTGGCCGTCGGCTGCGGGCTGCCGGGCGTCGTAAAGGACGGCCGCCTGACGACGGCAGCCAACATCGGCCGCGAGTGGATCGGATGGCCCGCCGAGGAACGCATCGGTGCGGCGATCGGCCGCCGGGTCATGATCATCAACGACGCGGATGCCGCCGGGCTCGCCGAGGTGGCCTACGGCGCCGGCGAGGGCGTCGAGGGAACCGTGCTGCTGCTCACCATCGGGACCGGCATCGGCAGCGGCCTGTTCATCGACGGGGCGCTCGTGCCGAACACCGAGCTGGGGCACATCGAGGTCCACGGCAAGGACGCCGAGACGCGGCTGAGCGGCGCGGCACGCGAGCGGCGCAAGCTCGGCTGGAGGCCGTGGGCAAACGAGTTCAATTTCTACCTTTCGCACCTCGAGTGGTACCTCCAGCCTGACCTGATCATCCTCGGCGGCGGCGTCTCCAAGGAGATGTCGTCGTTCGGCGAAGTACCTCAGGGCGCAGGCGCCGATCGTGACCGCGACGTACCTGAACACGTCCGGCATCATCGGTGCTGCCTACGCGGCGGCTGCGGCAGAGCGGATGCAGCGAGCCCGCGCCGCGACCGCGACGAGGCGCCGCCGCGTCGCCAGGGGCGATCCCGGCACCGTGGGCGGGGCGCCACGCGTGGTCGGTGCATCGACGGATGATGGCGTGACCCACCCGGCCGAGGCGACCACGGCGAACGATCCTCCGGGAGGCGCCGCGCCCGACTCCGGAGACGGGATCACCGTTCGATGCTGCGCCTGACGTCTCGGGAGCGACGGGCGCCTGACCGCGGGCCGAGCCTCCGCGGTCCAGGTCGGATCGGGGTCGGGGCCGCGTCCTGATGCAGTTGCACCTGCTGGACGCGACATACGAGTTGTTCCGCGCCCATTTCGGCCGGCCGCCGCACCAGGACGCAGGCGGCCGCCCGGTCGGCGCCACCGTCGGCGTCGTCGAGAGCGTGCTCTCGCTCTTTCGCGACGACGGCGTCACGCACCTCGGGTGCGCGACGGACCACGTCGTACGCTCCTGGCGCAACGAGCGGTTCGCGGGCTACAAGACCGAGGCGGGCATGCCGCCCGAATTGCTCGCCCAGTTCCCGCTCCTGGAGGATGCCCTGCGGGCCACCGGTTGCGTGGTGTGGCCGATGGTCGAATTCGAGGCGGACGATGCACTCGGCGCCGCCGCGGCACGCTGGATGGACGACCCCGACGTCGAACGGATCGTGATCCTGTCGCCGGACAAGGACATGGCGCAATGCGTCCGTGAGGACGGCCGCGTGGTCACCTACGACCGCCGCCAGCGCCGGTTCATGGATGCGGACGCAGTGGCCGCCAAGTTCGGGGTCCGGCCGTCCAGCATCGCGGACTTCCTCGCGCTGGTCGGCGATTCCTCGGATGGGTACCCCGGCCTCCCCGGCTGGGGCGCCGTCTCGACCGCCGCCGTCCTGCGCCGCTATCCGCATCTCGAGGACATTCCCGACTCGATCGCCCGGTGGGATCTCGCCGTCCGCGGGGGGGCGGCACTGGCAGCGTCGCTCCGGCAGCATCGGGATCAGGCGATGCTCTTCCGAGAGTTGGCCACGTTGCGGCTCGATGCGCCGATTCCGCAGCGCTCGGTCGACGAGTTGCGATGGCGCGGCGTCCCGCGCGCTCCGTTCGAGGCGCTCATCGAGCGACTGGACGAACCGCGCCTGCGGCAGCGCGTTCCGCACTGGGTGCCCTGAGCCGGGGGCCGGGACGGATGCCGTCACGTGGCCCGATCGTACGAGCGGAGTGGTCGAGTGGGTCATAGCCCGGAGCGGTCCGGGCGTCGCAGAGTGGGTGAGTCGGGTCTCCATGCCCGATCGCCGAACCACAGGAGAGCCGACAGCGCCGATGCCCACCGGTGCCCGATCGTGTCCAATGGAAGACGCGAGCGCCGCGGGGTCATGCCACTGCGCGCATGACGCGCCACGTGCCATCCGACCGGCGTGGCACGTGGACGTCGCATGACGCCGCTGGAAACCCTGCGAACCGCCCCCGATTGGGCGGCCCTGCGCTCGCGCATGGGTCGTTCGATGGGCCTCGGTGGGCCACGGGCGATCTGGATCTTCAGCCTGGTGCTGCTGCTGTCCGCCGTCCTGATCGATGTGCGACTGGTCATCCCGATGGGTCCGCTGCGCGCGACCGACGTGCCCTGGCCGCTGGTCGCCGTCGCGTTCGGGGTCGCCGAGATCTTCGTCATCGAGTTCACGCTCCGGAACAGCACCCACTCGTTCACCTTCAGCGAACTGCCGCTCGTGGTGGGACTGTTCCTGCTCGCGCCGCAGGACCTGATCCTCGCCCAGCTCGTCGGAGCAGGCGCCGCGCTCCTGATCCAGGGACCGCGGACGCCGGTGAAGCTGACGTTCAACGTCGCCAACTTCATGTTCGGCACCAGCCTGGCCTGCGTGGTCTTCCGGCTCATCGTCTCGCCGACGGAACTGGCGCCGACGGCCGCACAACCCGGGCAGCTCGAGTTCACGGGTTGGCTGGCCGGCTTTGCAGCGGCGTTCGTCTCCGACACGTCGGCGACCCTGCTGGTACTGACCGCGATCGCGCTCAGCGAGGGCCGCCCGGCCCGAATCCCGCGCCTCATCGGCCTCGGGACGCTGTATACGCTCGCAGACACGAGCCTCGCCCTCGTGAGCGTGATGGTCCTGGTGCAGAACAAGCTCTCGTCGTGGCTGCTGCTCGTCCTGGCCGGCGTGTTCTTCTTCGGGTACCGCGCCTACGGGTCCCTCCGCCAGCGCAATGAGAGTCTCGACACGCTCCAGCGGTCAACGCGCTCCATCCAGCTGGTGCTCCAGCTCGAGCGCGTCACCGAGAGCCTGCTCGAGAACGCCCGTGACCTGTTCGGCGCCGAACTCGTCGAGCTGTGGCTCTTTCCAACCGAGGACGAGCCTGGCCGGGGCGGGCGGCTGACCGACGAGGGACTCACCTGGTACGAGTTGCCGGTGACCCCCGGTGCGCCCGCGTGGCGTCGCGTGATCGAGCAGCCCGGGTGCATCCGGCTGTCCCCGGACGACGCCGATGTGCAGCTGGGGCCGACCTCCGGTGCCGGGAACCGCGAAACGATGCTCGCGCCCATCCGCAACGAAGCCGCAACCGCCGGCATCCTGGTGATCGCCGGCCGGGCCGTCGGCTCCGGTACGTGGAAACAGGACCAGCTGACGCTCCTCGAGACGCTCGCCAACCACGCGGGCGTCTCGATCCAGAACGGCCGCCTCGTCGAGCAGCTCCGGCGCCAGGCCCAGCGCCACGAGCACGAGGCCACCCACGATCCGCTCACCGGCCTCGCGAACCGGGCGCTGTTCCGCCGTCGGCTTTCCGAGGCCGTCCAGGAAGCCGCCCGAACCGGGGACAGTCTTGCGGTGATGATCATGGATCTCGACCGTTTCAAGGAGGTCAACGACACCCTCGGCCATCACAGCGGGGACGAGCTGCTGCAGCACATCGCCGGCCGGCTCCGCCGCACGGTGGGCGAACGCGGCCTCATCTCCCGCCTGTCCGGCGACGAGTTCGCGGTGCTGCTGGAGCACGTGCGAGGACCGCAGGCCCCGACAGCACTTGCCACGGCGATGGCCGTCGGGCTGCAGGCACCGTTCGCGATCCAGGAGATGCACGTGGACGTGGAGGCAAGCATCGGGATCGCGCTGTTCCCGGAACATGGCGGCGACGCGGATACGCTGCTCCAGCGTGCCGACGTCGCGATGTACATCGCCAAGACGTCGCATACGGGGTACGAGGTGTACCGGCCGGACCGTGACCAGTACAGTCCGGCCCGCCTTGCCCTGACGGGCGAGCTTCGCTCGGCAATCGACTCGGGCAGTCTGACCGTGCTCTACCAGCCCCAGCTCGATGCTCGCACCGGGACCATCCGGGGTGCCGAGGCCCTCGTTCGGTGGGTGCATCCGCGCCACGGGTTGATCGCAGCCGGCGACTTCGTGCCGCTGGCCGAGCACACGGGCCTCATCCGCCCGCTGACGCTCTTTGTCCTCGGTGAGTCCCTCGCCCGATGCCGGGCCTGGCGCGATGCGGGCCACGACATCGTCATGTCGGTCAACCTGTCGGCGCGCAACCTGCTGGATGTCACGCTCGCCGACGAGATTTCCCGCCAGCTGGCCGAGCACCAGCTTCCCGCCTCGGCACTGACGCTCGAGATCACGGAGACCTCCCTCATGTCCGATCCGCACCGGTCGGAGGCCATCCTGGACCGGTTGCGGTCACTCGGCGTGGGCATCTCGATCGACGACTTCGGGACGGGCTACGCCTCGCTGTCCTACCTGAAGCGCTTCCCGGTCACCGAGCTCAAGATCGACCAGGCCTTCGTCCGCGGCATCGACGACGACCCCGACGACCTGCGGATCGTCCGCTCGACGATCGAGCTGGCGCACGGGCTTCGCCTGCGGGTGGTGGCCGAAGGCTCCGAAACGGCGCGGGTCACGGCCCGCCTGACGCAACTGGGCTGCGACGTGATCCAGGGCTATGCCGTCGGGCGGCCGATGCCGGCGGAGCTGTTCAACGAGCGCCTGGCGCGCGAGCCGCGCGGCGGGCCGGCTGCCGAGACGCTGTCGAGGCTGGTGCTTCCGGATCGCCGTCGGAGGGTCCGCCGACGGCAGGGCGTACGGCACCCCGGATCGGGCCGCCGAAGCACCGACCACCTCCCGTCGCCGGTCGCGGGGGTCGCGCCGGCGACCGACGGCCTGCCGTATCCGACCGCGGAGCTGTCGCTCCTCGCCGCCGAGCTGGCGCCGAAACGGCAACCGGTGCCGCCGCGCATTCTCAGCTGAGGGAAACGAGGGGGGGTCGCCAGAGGGGCCTGCCGCCGAATCCACGATCGGGCGGAAACCATCGGACGTTTGAGGGCCACGAACAAGGCCGCCGTCACCGGCGGCCGCGACAGCCGAATTCACATGTGGGCGAACGGTGATCGGGCCGCCGTCACCGGCGGCCCTCACTCTTCATGCCGCTGTCGCTCACCACTGCCAGCGGCGGCCAGCTTCCAGCACGTACGTCGAGCCTGCCAGGGCGGCAAGCGTGAGCAGTATGCGCAGGAGCTGCGCCCTGATTACCGGGCGCATGGCTTCAGTACCAGCGCATGCCGGCGGCAAGCGCCAGCGCCATTGTGAGAAGGGCCACGACGGGAGGAAGCAGGCGCCTCAGGTTCGCCTTCATTACCGAAGTACCTCGTGCAGAGGACGTGCGACGTCGTTCCCGGCAGCCGGGCGGTCTCGTGGAGATCCCTGGCTTTGCGTCCCCGTCTCGCGGCGGGTTTGCCCTGAGCAGGAGGTCGGTCGGACGGTGGACATCACCGTCACGCAGGAACGTAGCCGGACGGTCACCCGGCCTTCCTTGGGCCCGTGGTACCGAGGCCCCGACCCGATGGTGCGGTGCGATCCCGCACCGCAACCCCGCCTGTTGCCGGCGGCCGGTCGATCGCTCGAGGGCGCTCAGGCGGGGGCGCCCTCGGGACCGGGATCCGAGCGCATGGCGATCACCACCGCCACGAATGCGCCGACACCGATCAGGACATCGCCGACGCTGAAGACATTGGCGAACGGCAGCCCCGCCGGCAGGGCAAAGATGTCGGTCAACGGCGCCAGGACGGGGTTGGCGACCGAGACACTGTTCGAGTACGTGCCCTTGATCGCCAGTCCCGCCGCGACGAGCGCCTCGTGGTTGGCCGGCATGTATCCGCCGTTCGCGACGATGGCGGCAAGGTTGAGCAGACCACCCAGGAGCACCACCGGGAACCCGGCCACGCGGACGTTCCGGAGGACGAACAGGGCCACCGCGATCGTCGAGATCACGTAGACAGGTGGTCCCGCCGTGCCCACCTGGTCGCCGAGCGGCGTCGAGAACAGGAGGAACTGGACAAGGAAGCCGGTCGCCGCCAACCACACCCACGCGAGGTGCAGATCGGCCAGCCGCTCGAGGCGTCCCGACGTCGCCAGCCCTCCGACGATACCGGCGAGCACGGCATACAGGATGAACATGTGGACTCCACAGCAGTTCGGTTACCGCACCCACAGATGAGACACCGGCGAAGCCCGAGGTCCCACTGGCCCGAGGGGTCATCCGGTGCTGGTACGGATGGCGGCACCATGCCATCAGCACCGGTCGACGGTGCGCGCGGCCGACTGCCGATGATCGGTGGAGACGGCGGCCGGCGAACCGATCGTGCCGTCACCGGCTCAGCGGAGCATCTCCAGGAGCGTCGCGTGGTGGTCCGGTGCCGCAGCGACGATGCCGATCGACCGCGGCTTTCGGGCGATCTCGAACCACGGGCCTCCCGCGGCGTCCGTGACCGTCGCACCGGCTTCGGCGGCGATCAGCCCCGCTGCGGCGACATCCCACAGGGAGAGACCTCCGGGCTGGAGCATTGCGTCGAAGCGCCCGTTCGCGACGTACGTCAGGCTGAGCGAGGCACTCCCCATGTTGCGAGCCACGCGAATTGCCCGGCGGATGCGGGCCTCGCGGCGGGCATAGCGGGTCGCCGGCAGCGCCATGTGCACGACCGCATCCGACAGCTTCGGCTTTCCCGGGTGGCGGATCGGGGCGCCGTCCAGCAGGGAACCGGCACCGGCCCGAGCGGTGAACATCTCGTCGCGGGCCGGGTCGTGGACCACGCCCAGCACCGGGCGGCCGTCGATTGCCAGCGCGATGCTCACGCAGAACACAGGGATTCCGTTGGCGTAGTTCACGGTGCCGTCGAGCGGGTCGATGATCCACAGTCGATGCGGGGCCGGTTGGGACGATGCGGCCCCAGGGGATGAGGGGTCGTGCGTCGCGGGCCGGGCCTGCGAGCCCGGCGGAGTCGGTGGTGCCGCTGCCTGCTGGTCGCTGGAGTCGCGCGACTCGGCCGTCGGCCGCGCCGTCCCGCCGGAGTGCCCTGATTCCTCGGCCAGGAATGCATCCGACGGGAAGACGCGGTGAATCGCGTCGATGATCAACTCCTCGGAGAGGTGGTCGACCTCCGTCACCACGTCGTGCTCGCTCTTGTGGACGATACGTTCGAGGCGCTCGTACCGCTCCATCTGGATGCGTCCGGCGCGCCGCGCCGCGTCGACGGCGACATCGAACGCGGCATCGAGATCGTGGGCGGTCATCGGTGCGATCGTAGCGGACCGCGGGGATCATCCGGGACGACGGCCCGGCGCAGCCACTTGTGCGCCGGGATGAGAGCCACCAAGATGGTCGGCCACCGGCCACCGGCACCCGTCCGGTCGAAAGGGCGAGTCCGCCGGCCCGAGACATCTCACGCAACGCGGGAGTGGAGATTTGACGGCAGTGCCGGACCGAAACGTGGGCCGAAGCCAGAGCCGCTGGATCATGACGGCGGTCATCCTCGGCTCGGGGATCGTGTTCCTCGACGGCACGATCGTGAACGTGGCGCTGCCCCGGATGGGGCGCGAGTTGCCGGCGACGCTCGTGGGTGTGCTCGAGGGCCAGGCCTACATCACGAGCGGCTACCTCGCCGTCCTGGCAGCGCTCCTGATCATCTCCGGCGCGCTCGCCGATCGCTACGGCCGGCGCCGGATCTTTGCAATCGGGCTCGCCAGCTTCGGGATCGTCTCGGCACTCTGCGGTCTCGCACCGACCATGGAGACCGAGATCTTCTTCCGCCTGCTCCAGGGCGCCGCCGGTGCGCTCCTCGTCCCGGGATCGCTGTCCCTGATCACGGCCAATTTCGAAGGGGCAGCGCGCGGCCGAGCGTTCGGTGTCTGGGCGGCGTCCACGTCCGCGCTGACGGTGCTCGGCCCGCTCGTCGGGGGCGCGCTCGTCGACCTGCTCTCCTGGCGCGTCGCGTTCCTGCTGAACGTGCCGCTCGTGCTCGTGGCGCTGTACGCGACGCTGCGCCACGTGCCGGAGAGCCGCGACGAGGAGGCGGCGGCGCGGCTCGACTGGCTCGGCTCGATCGTGATCGCGGTCGCGGTCGGAGGCATCGCCTTCGGGTTGATCCGTGGCCAGGAACAGCAGTGGAACGACCCGCTGGCCTTCGCCGCGCTGGGCATCGGCCTCGTCGCTGCCGTGATCTTCCCGATCCTCATGGTCAAGAGCCCGAACCCGCTGATCCCGCCCAACCTGTTCCGCAGCCGCAACTTCACGGTGATCAACATCTCGACGTTCCTGATCTACGGCGCCCTGTACGTCACGCAGAGCTTCCAGAGCCTCTTCCTGCAGGGCGTGCTCGGGTACACGGCGATTGCGGCATCGGCCGTCGGATTGCCCACGGGAATCATGCTCAGCCTGGGATCCACGCGCGTCGGCACCATCGCCGGCCGTCTCGGGCCGCGGCGATTTCTCATCATCGGCCCCGTCTTCATGGCGCTCGGGCTGCTCTGGTATGTCCACGTCCCCGCGACGAGCTACCCATGGGTGATCCAGCCCGGCGTTGCCTCGAGCTGGGTTCCGCCGGTGTCCACGCTCGTGGACATCCTTCCCGGGATCGCTGCTGTTCGGCATCGGGATCACCCTGGTGGTCGCCCCGCTGACGACGGCCCTCATGAACTCCGTGCCGATGCGGCACGCGGGCCTGGGCTCGGCCATCAACAACTCGGTGTCCCGGGTCGGGCAGCCGCTGCTGATGGCCGTGCTGTTCATCGCCATTTCCGCAAGCTTCTACAGCGCGATCGACGCCGTTCCCGGGCTGGACGCCTCCTCTGCCGACGTGCGGCAGCAGGTCCAGCCGCTCAACCCGCCACCGGCCGCGCTTCCGCCCCGCCAGCGCGCCGCGATCGACAACGCCTCCACGGACGCGTTCCACCTGGCGATGCTGGTCAACGCGGGCCTGTTGCTGGCCGGCGCCGCCGTCAACGGGTTCGGACTGCGCCGTGCGAGGGCGGACGTGCCGGCGCCGGACACCGGCCGGCTGGGGCAGGAGCCGGTGGCGCAGGAGTCACACGTCGGGGGTACGCCCGGCTGAGGACGGCGAACCGCAGGGGTTCGATGCGAGCCCCGGATCGAACCCCACCTCCGTCAGGTGCAGGACACCGTCATGGCACCGACTGTGTACGGCGGAACGGTCGTGTCCTGCGACACGGGAAGGGTCATATCGACGTCTGCCGAACCGCCCGCCGGGATACGGTCGGTCCGGAACACCAGGTCGTCGGAGCGTGGGCTGCCGTCGCGCGTCACGCGGCAGGTCGAGTAGGCCGCCTGACCGCCCTGGTTCGCGACGTGGATGACCGCCTGGACGCTGGTGTCCGCGGCCACGGTCGCCCCCGTGACCTGTGCAGGAAACGGGCCGGTATGGCCGACGGACAGCCGTGCGAGCAGGAGGAACCCGACGATGCCCACGGCCACGCCGAGCAGCATGGTGCCGTGCACCTGCGTGGTGCTGGGTGACTTGATCCGCCCGGGGTTGTCGATGTCGCAGAGCGAGACGCCGGCGGGCGTCGGCTTGCCGCAGCGAATGCAGTGACTGATCGGCTCGTCGTTGTCCCGCGGGGCGAGCAGGCCCCCGGGATCGTGGACGGCCGGCGTGGACCCCCGTGAGCCAGGTGACGTGGATGGGGAAACGTTAAGCGGTCCCGACATAGATTCGGGAGGGTACATCGCGCGCGATTTCGTCGCCGGTGCACGACCATGCGACGTGGAATCGCACCCGGACCCGACGCGGGCCGGCGCCGATCGGCGTGATGGTCGGTGATTTGAACGGCGGCGTGTGCAACGTGCGGGCATCGTCCCGCACCACCGGCGCCCGGCACATCCCTGTGTCGCCGGCCGACGAATTGCGAACCGCGCGTCACGCACTCGGGAAGCCCGCGGGCCCGCCCGACCGCCGGATCCGACGAGCCGCCCACTTCGACGAGCCCCATCGGCGCCTACCCCGCCAGTGACGCCCGCTCGCCCGCCGCAAGGACCGCGGGCAGCTCGACGGGGCGGATCCAGTGGAGGATCAACTCGTCGGCGCCGCGAGCCTGCCATTCCGCGGCCGTGGCGGCCAGGTCGGCGAGGATCGGCTGGTCCTCCGGCGCCACGCCCTCGACCATGTCCAACCCGACGATCACCGACACGTCCGAGCGGCTCCGGCCGGCCGCCGCGAGCGCATCCCGGAAGACCGGCCACAGCTGGTCCCAGGCAGGGTCGAACATCGTCCAGGCGTCCGCGATCCGGGCGGCGAGCCGCGCTCCCGCCGGTCGCTCGCCACCCACGATGATCCGCGGCGGTGGCTGCGGCGCCGGGAACGCATGCGCCTCGTGCAACTGGTAGAAGCGCCCCTCGTAGTCGACCGGGCCGCCGCCGAGGAGCAGCCGCAGCACCGCGATCGCCTCCTCCAGCCGCGCGGCACGTTCGGGCGGGGCCGGGAACGGGATTCCGTACGCCTCGTGCTCGGCCTGGTGGCCGCCGATGCCGATCCCCAGCTCCAGCCGGCCGCCGGACAGTTCCGCGACGGTGGCCGCCTGGCGGGCGAGGACGGCGGGGTGGCAATTCATCACGTTGGTGACGAAGCTCCCGAGTCGGACGTGCTCGGTCGACATGGCGCCCGCGGCGAGCATGGACCAGCACTCGAGCACCGGGTCGGTGAGCCTGCCGCGGCTCACGAAATGGTCCCAGGCCCAGACGCCGTGGAAGCCTGCGGCCTCCAGTCGACGCGCGGACTGCAGCCACCACGACGCGCTGACGCCGATGGTCGTGAGGTCGACGCCGATGGGGATCGGTGCGCCGCTGCTCATCGGGCGGCCGGACTCCAGCGGCCCGCTCACAGCGACGTCCCCGCCTCGAGCGCAACCTCGATCATCCGGTCGGTCGCGCGCTCGAGATCGTCGAGCGAGAGGTACGTGCCCTCGGACGTCTCCTCTTCCGAGAGCGTGTCGCTGACCGTCAGGACGCATGCCGCGCGGACGTCAGCCCCCGTCGCCCACGCTCGCGATGCCAGGTAGAACAGGCCGGCGGCCTCCATCTCGAACGCCAGCACCCCCCGGCTGCGCCAGCGCGTGACGTAGTCCTCGTCGGGGTTGTAGAAGACGTCCACGGTCGCCACCATGCCGGTGAAGGGCGTGACGCCCTTCGCGACGGCCGCGTCCACGAGTGCGCGGGTGAGGCCGAAATCGGCAGCGGGGGCGAACGGGTCGCCGTGCAGGTAGGTCCGGGTCGCCCCGTCCACGGGTGCGGCGGCGGTCGCGATCACGAGGTCCCCGGTGTGGATTTCGCGCCCGATCCCGCCACACGTGCCGACGCGGATGAGGCGCGTGGCACCGAGCCGCAGCAACTCCTCCACGATGATCGACATCGACGGCGTGCCCATCCCGGTCGTCTGCACGCTGACCGGATGGCCGTGGTACATGCCCGTGTAGCCGTACATGGCGCGGTGATCGTTGACCCGATGCGCACCTGCCAGCCCGCCGTCGAACATGGCGGCAATTCGGGTGGCGCGATTGGGATCGCCGGGCAACAGCACGAGCGGCGCGTACTCGCCCGGCTCGGCGCGCAGGTGGATCTGCGGCATGGAGGGCTCCTTGTTCGATCGGGAGGGCTGGTTCCGTCGCGATGCTGGCGACCGCGAGCAGTCTACCGGCCGGGCCGAGCACGGCAGTGCCCGGGACGGACCGAAGTCCGGCCGAATGGCCCCCCATGTCCGGTCCAGTGGCACCGTTCCCGGCAATCGGCGGCACTGAAGATTCGGCCGATTTAGGGAGATTCGAGCGACTTCTGCACGAGCAACCTACAGTGGAGCGACATCCGGCGGTGGATCCCCAGGCCCCGCGGTCACGAACGCGAGCCAAGACCGGGCGTGAATGGTTGAGCATCCAGGAGGCCAGCGCGCTCATCGGAGTGTCGGCTGCGACACTGCGGCGGTGGAGCGATGCCGGCGAGATCCGTGCGTTCACGACCCCGGGCGGACACCGCCGGTTCGCGCGCGCCGCCGTGCTCGCCCTCCTGCCTGCCGCCCGGCGCCAGCGCCCCAGTCTCGAACGACTCGGCGAGACGCCGGAGCACATGGTGCGGGTCTACCATCGCCAACTCGGCAAGACCGTCGCCGGGACGCCGTGGATCGGCGAGATCGATGACGCGGCGCGTGGACCGTATCGCGACCACGGGCGACAAATCACGTCCTCGCTCCTCGGCTTCATCGACGCCGAGGATCCGGAAGTCCGGTCGGCAGCGCTCGCCGCGGGCTGCGCCGCGGCTGCCGAGTACGGGCGCATCGCCGCATCCCGGGGGATCGGCATGGCGGAGACGGTGGAGGTGTTCCTGCGCTTCCGGCTGCCGCTGCTTCACGAACTTGCCTCGGTCGCGCAGCACCGGGGACTCGAGACTGGCGAGGCGGTCGACGTGCTCGTCGAGGCATCCGAGGCCATCGACAGGCTCCTGAGCGCGCTCATGGAGGGCCACGAAACGGTGAGGGTGAAGGCGCCCTCGACTTCAGCCGACCCCCGGAAGCCGCACCGTCGGCGGCCGATGCGGCGGCGGCGGTCGTTGCCGATATGGCCGATGCGGCGGATGTGGCCGAGACAGGCGAGGCGGCCGAGGCAGCCGCAGGGACGCCCTCGACCTCCGGCGCCGACGACGAGGCTTCGCAGTTGCCCGCCGAGGCGACCATCCGGTGAGCGCCTTCGTCATGGCGCGTTCGGCCTCCGTCATCGCGTTCGTGGCGCACGCTCGCCGGGTGCCGAGCGAGCGGCGCGAGGCGTTCGCCGCCGCGCTCGCCGCCCTGGAGCCGAGCCCGGGGATGATCGTGGTCCGTACCTGCCACCGCGTCGAGGCGTACGTCGCGCCCGGCACGTACGGCGACGGGCCGATCCCCCCGCTGCCGCCGGGCGGGCGCGTACTCGAGGACGCCGATGCGGTGCGCCACCTCATCACGGTCGCGTGCGGCCTCGACAGCGCTGTCATCGGCGAGGACCAGATCCTGCACCAGCTCCGCGAGACCCTGTCCGAACGGCGTGGCGGGGCGCCGCTGGACCCGCTCCTCGATCGGCTCTTCCAGGTCGCCCTTGGTGCCGGCCGCCGGGCGCGCGCATGGTTCTCCGGGCCACCTCGTTCGCTGGCGGACACTGCGCTCGATCTGATCTCGGCCGGCGAGGCACGATTCGACGGCCGAACCGTCCTGGTGGTCGGCGTCGGCAGGATGGGGCGCCTCGCCGCGTTCGCCGCAGCGCGCCGCGGGGCAGCCGTCCTCGTCACGAACCGGACCATGGACCGTGCCGGGGTGCTTGCCCGCGAGGTCGGAGGCTCCTCCGTGTCGCTCGACGAGGACGGCGGCCTGCCCCGAATCGATCGGGGTCATCGTCGCCATCGGCGGATCGTGGCGGATCGGGCCCGACGACCAGGCGCGGCTGGGCGGGAGCGGCGCGATCGTCGTCGACCTCTCCTCTCCCCCGGCCGTCCCCGCGAGTCTCCGGCTCCTGCTCGGCGACCGGTTCACGTCCGTCGACGATCTGGCCGGAGGCACGGCCAACCCGGCGGAGGATCGGCTCCGGCGCAGGCTGGAAGCGCTGGTCTCGGAGGCCGGGGCCGACTACTGCCGCTGGCTTCGCGGGCGCGACGCCGTGCCCGCGATCCAGGCCATGGCGGCGACCGCGGAGCGGAACCGTCGGACCGAGGTCGACTGGCTGGTTCGACGGCTCCCCGGGCTCTCCGAAGACGAACGCTCGGCCGTCGAGCAGATGAGCCATCGGCTGGTCGCGGGACTCCTCCACGGGCCGCTGACGGCGCTTACGGCCGACCCGAACGGCGACCTGGAACGAGCCGCCAGGGAGTTGTTCGGGCTGTGAGCGACGCGACGCCGACCATCGCTCCGGGGCAGTCCGCCCGCCCGCTCCGCCTCGGCACGCGTGCCAGCACCCTTGCACTGGCGCAGTCGGAATCGATGGCGAGCGACCTCCGTGCACTCGGTGTCGAGGTGGAGATCGTCAGGATCCGGACGCTCGGCGATGTGCGGCCGCCCGACACGACGTGGGGCGAGGGCGCGTTCGTGGGCGCTCTGGAAACGGCGCTGCTCGACGGCGAGGTCGAACTCGCCGTGCACAGCGCAAAGGACGTCCCGACGGCGATGGATCCGCGGCTGGTCATCGCGGCGTTCCCGCGGCGCGAGGATCCCCGCGACGCGCTCGTCTGCCGCGACCCGAAACTCCGGCTGGAGACGCTGCCCCGCGGCGCACGTGTCGGAACCGACAGCCCGCGCCGGGGCGCCTTCCTGCGGGCCCGCCGGCCCGACCTCCGGGTCCACCCGCTGCACGGCAATGTCGACACGCGACTCCGGCGCCTCGACGAGGGGGAGACGGACGCGCTGGTCCTGGCCGTCGCCGGCCTCGCGAGGCTGGGTCGCGCCGGCCGGATCAACCAGGTCCTTCCCGCCGACCTCGTGCCGCCGGCGCCCGGGCAGGGCTCGCTTGCGATCCAGTGCCGCGCGGACGACAGCCGCACGCGCGTGCTGCTCGCGCGCCTCGACGATCCTCCGACTCGCGCCGCCGTGGAAACCGAACGCGCCTTTCTGGTGGCCAGCGGCGGCGGTTGCCGAGCGCCGATCGGCGCCCTGGCGCTCGTCGACGGCGAAGCAATCCGCCTTCTTGCGGGCAGGTCCGGCGAAGCGGTGGTCCCCGGGGAGGCGGAGGACAGTGAGCCGCCGCTTGTCGTCTGGGGCAAGGCGCGCGGATCGCTCGGCGCCCGATTCGACATGGCCGCGGAACTGGCGGCCCGGCTTTCCGACCAACTCCAATCTGCCGGCGCCCTCACGGCGCTCGGAGCAACCAGCATTTCCCGGGGACGTGCGCCGGCAACGGCGGTCGACGCGACCGGTCCGGAGGGATCAGCATGACCATCCATGTCGATCTCGGCCGGACCTGGGAGGGGGTGGACGTCTCCACCGCCGACCGTGCGCACGTCCCCAACCCGGCGCATCGAGGCCGGCGCCTGCGGCGCACGAGCGCCCTGCGCGATCTCGTCCGCGAGATCCGCGTGCACCCCCGCCAATTGGTGGCCCCGATCTTCGTCCAGCCGGGCCGCGAGCTTCGGACGCCGATCACGTCGCTTCCCGGCGTGGCGCGCCTTTCCGTGGACGAGACGGTGCTGGAGGCCCGCCGGCTCGCCGCGCTCGGTGTCGGGGGCGTCATCCTGTTCGGGCTGCCGGCGCACAAGGACGCGATCGGGACCGGCGCGTGGGTCGACGACGGCATCGTCCAGGCGACGTTGCGGCAGCTCCGGGACGCCGACCTCGACCTCGTGCTGATCGCCGACACCTGCCTCTGCGAGTACACCGACCACGGCCACTGCGGCCCCGTCGACGCGGGCGGCGGCGTGATCAACGACGCCGCGATCGCCTGCCTTGCCGAGACGGCCATCTCGCAGGCCCGGGCCGGTGCCGACATCGTCGCGCCGAGCGCGATGATGGACGGCCAGGTGGCCGCGATCCGGGCTGGGCTCGACGCGGAGGGCTTCGCGGGCACGCCGATCCTCTCGTACGCGGCCAAGACGGCGTCGGCCTACTACGGCCCGTTCCGCGAGGCCGCCGATTCGGCGCCGGCGTTCGGCGACCGGCGCGGCTACCAGATGGATCCCGCGAACGGACGGGAAGCCCTTCGCGAGATGGCGATCGACGTCGACGAGGGCGCAGATGCGCTTCTCGTCAAGCCGGCGATGCCCTCGCTCGACATCCTCTCGAAGGCGCGAGAGCGGTTCGACCTCCCGATCGCCGCCTACCAGGTCAGCGGCGAGTACGCCCAGATCGAGGCCGCCGCGCGCCTCGGCTGGATCGACCGGCGGCGCACGCACCTGGAGGCCTTGACCACGATCATCCGCGCCGGCGCGGGGTTCGTGATCACCTACGCGGCCGCGGACCTTGCCGCCTGGCTCCGCGAGGATCGAAGCTGACGCCGTGACGAACGACAGGTACATTCGGGCGGCTCGCCGCGAGCCGGTGGACGTCACCCCGGTCTGGTTCATGCGCCAGGCCGGGCGCTCGCTGCCCGAGTTCCGTGCCGTCCGGGCGAAGGCGTCGCTCCTCGAGATCACGCGCGATCCGGCACTCTGCGCCGAGGTGACGCTGCAGCCGGTTGGCCGGCTCGATGTCGACGCAGCGATCCTGTTCGCCGACATCACCACGCCGTTCGCCGGGCTCGGGGTGGCGTTCGACATCAAGCCTGGCGTCGGCCCGGTGATCGAGCAGCCGATCACCTCGGCGGCTGACGTCGGACGGCTGCTGCCGTTCGATCCGGAGGCGGCGGTCGGCCCGTTGCTCGACGCGATCCGGCTGATCCGGGGTACGTCGCCGGTCCCACTGATCGGCTTTGCCGGCGCGCCGTTCACGCTCGCGTGCTACCTGGTCGAGGGCGGCCCGTCGCGCGACTTCCTGAAGACGCGGACGTTCATGCACGCCGAACCGGACGGCTGGTCGGCCCTGATGGACGCGCTGGTCGACATGACGATCCTGTACCTGCGAGCGCAGGTCGCGGCCGGTGTCCAGGCTGTCCAGGTCTTTAATTCGTGGGTCGGCGGGCTCGGCCCACGCGACTACGAACGGAGCGTGGGGCCCTGGATGCGGCGGCTGTTCGAGGCGCTGGCACCACTCGGGGTACCGGTGACCCACTTCGGGGTCGGCACGGCAGGCCTGCTGCGCCTCCAGGCGGCAGCCGGCGGCGACGTCATCGGGCTCGACTGGCGGATCGCGCTCGACGAGGGCTGGGCGCTGGTCGGGGAACGGGCGGTCCAGGGGAACCTGGACCCGGCGCTGCTCCTGGGTCCGTTCGAGACGGTCGCGGAGGCGGCGCGCTGGATCCTGGACCTCGCGGGCGGACGGCCGGGCCACATCTTCAACCTTGGCCACGGCGTGCTGCCGCAGACGGACGCCGACGACCTGCGACGGCTGGTCGACCTGGTCCACGAGCACGCTCTCGTGCCCGAAGGCGCGTCATGACCGCCGGGCAATCCCCCGCGCCCCGCGACGCGGTCCTCCTGATGGCCTACGGTGGGCCGGGGACGCTCGACCAGGTCGAGGCGTACTACACCGATATTCGTCGCGGCAATCCGCCGCCGGCGGCGCTCCTCGAGGAGTTGCTCGGCCGGTACCGGGCGATCGGCGGAAGTTCACCGCTGTCCGGGATCGTCGAGCGGCAGCGGGCCGCGCTCGCGAGCGGAACTGGCGACGCGGAGCCGGCCGCTGCCCGTCTATGCCGGGATGCGCCACATCGATCCACGGATCGGCGCGATCGTCGAGGGCATGGCGGCGGACGGCGTCGATCAATTCGTGGCGATCGCGCTCGCTCCGCAGCGCTCGTCCAACGCAGCGGGCTACCGGCGGGCAGTCGAGGCCGGCCTCGCGAAGCTCGGAGCGGGTGCGCCCGTGTGCGTCCATGTCGACTCGTGGCACGACGAGCCGCGCTTCATCGAGGCGCTCGCCACGGCGACCCTCGAGGCGATCGGCCGGTTCGAGGCCCCGGAACGGGTTCGCGTCGTGTTCACGGCCCACAGCCTGCCGGCTCGCGTGCTCACCGAGGGCGACCAGTATCCGCACGAGGTCGCCCGAACGGCCGCATTGGTCGCCGAACGGATCGGCGGTCGCGCCTTCGACGTCGCGTTCCAGAGCGCCGGGCGCACGGACGAGCCCTGGCTGGGCCCGGACCTTCGCGACGAGATCGATCGACTTGCCCGGCTCGGGGCCCGCGACCTGGTGGTCTGCCCGGTCGGTTTCGTCGCCGACCACCTCGAGATCCTCTACGACATCGACATCGAGGCGCAGACCGTCGCTCGAAGAGGCCGGCGTTCGACTCGAACGGGCTCGTTCCATGAACGACGACCCGACCTTCATCGCGGGGCTGGCTGACGTCGCGCTGTCGGCGCTCGACCCGGCCCGGCCAATCGACAGCAGCAAATAAGGGGCGAAATCATGGACAGGGTCATCGACCGACCGGCGACCGCCGGGGCCGGCGCGCGCCCGGGCAGCCATGCCGGACATCCCGGTGGCCATCCGGCGGGGATCGGCGCCGTCGGCTCGGTCAAGCCGGAGGGCTACGTCTACACCCGCGCCCCGATGCTCGTCTACTGGGAGACGACGCTGTCCTGCGGCCTGACCTGCCGCCATTGCCGCGCCGAGGCGATGCCCGAGCGCGCTCCCGACGAACTGACGACCGACGAGGGTTTCGCGCTCCTCGATCAGATCCTCGAATTCGGGAAGCCGTACCCGCACATCGTGTTCACCGGCGGCGACCCGCTCCGGCGGCCGGACCTGGAGACCCTCGTCGAGGCTGCCACCGCGCGCGGGATCGGCGCGTCGCTGGCGCCGGCGGCCACGACCGACATGACGCTGGAGCGGCTGCGGGCGCTGAAGGCTGCCGGGATCCAGACGACGTCGCTCTCCATCGACGGCTCGGACGCCGAGCGCCACGACGCCTTCCGCGGCGTGCCCGGCACGTTCGAGGCGACGATTCGCGCGGCCGGCTGGATGCACGAGGTCGGCCTGCCGCTGCAGGTGAACACGCTGGTGACGGACGAGACGCTCCCCGACCTGCCGGCGATCCACGAGCTGATGGGAACCCTGGGGATCATCCGCTGGAGCCTCTTCTTCCTGATCTCCGTGGGACGCGGCACCGACCTGCGTGAGATCTCCCCGGTCGACTCGGAGCGGCTCAACCACTGGCTCTACGACCTGTCGAAGACGTCGCCCTTCGCGATCAAGACGACGGAGGCCACGCACTACCGGCGAGTGGCGATCCGGCGGATGGAGGCGGAAGGCATGGACGAGGCGGCGATCGCCGCCACTTCGGTCGGGCGCGGGTTCGGGGTCCGGGACGGCAACGGCATCATGTTCATCGCCAACAACGGCTACGTCTTCCCGTCCGGCTTCCTGCCGCTGCCGACGGGCAACGTCCGGACCGACGACATCGTCCGGCTGTACCGCCGACACCCGGTCTTCACCGCGCTCCGCGACACGACCCAGTACCGCGGCCGCTGCGGGGAGTGCCAGTACCTGCAGGTGTGCGGCGGGTCGCGTGCCCGCGCCTACGCCTGGACCGGCGACTACCTGGAGACGGACCCGCTCTGCCCGTTCGTGCCGGCGACCGGCGGACACGGAGCGACGCTGAGTGCCGGTCCGGCGCCGGTCGCCCCGGTGCCGTGACCGTCCTCGTCGTCGGCGGCGGGATCACGGGCCTGACCGCGGCGTACGAATTGGCAAAGGCCGGCGTTCCTGTGACGCTGGTCGAGGCGGCCGACAGCCTCGGCGGCAAGGTGCAGACAGAGCGCGTCGACGGGTTCGTGGTCGAGGCGGGCCCGGACTCCTTCGTCGGCTACCGGCCGGCGGCGCTGGAGCTGTGCCGGGAACTCGGGCTCGCCGACTCGATCATCCGGCCGACCGAGCCGCGCGTCGTCACCGTGCTGGTCGGCGGGCGGTTTGTGAAGCTGCCCGACGGGATGGGCCTCGTCCTGCCGACGCGGATGTGGCCGTTCATCACGACGCGCATGTTCTCCTGGCCGGAGAAGCTGTCCATGGGCCGAGACCTCCTGCTGCCGCGCGGACGGAGCGACACAGACGTGGCCATCGGGCCGTACCTCCGGCATCGACTCGGGGGCGCGCTCGTGGAACGGTTGGCCGGCCCGCTCATCGGCGGCGTCTACGGCACGCCGATCGACGAGTTGAGCCTGGACGCCGTCGTGCCGCAGCTCCGCCAGGCGGTTCGCGACCATCGCTCGCTGCTGTTGGCGAGCCTCGCGTCGGGCCGGGCGCGGAAGCGGGCAGGCGGCGGGGGCGGTTCGCCGTTCGTCACGCTGGCCGGCGGCACGGGCCAGATCATCGAAGGGCTGGTGGCTGCGCTCGAGGCGCTGCCGGCGGCCGGTATTCGAACTGGCCACCGCGTGCGGGAGCTGGGCCGGCGAAACAGCGGGGGATTCGACGTCCGGCTCGACCGTGGTGAGGTGCTGCAGGCCGAAGCGGTCGTGGTGGCGTCGCCCGCGCCGGTGGCCGCCGCCCTGCTCGATGCGCTGGCTCCGGCGGCGTCCGCTTCCATCCGCGCCATCCCGCACGGCTCGACCGGGGTCGTCTCGCTCGGCTATCGCGAGGACCAGTTCCCGGCGCCGGTGGTGGGCCACGGGTTCCTGGTCGCCGAAGGTGAGCCGCTCACGATCAGCGCCTGTACGGTGAGCTCGCGCAAGTGGACCGGGCGCGCACCGGACGGGACGGTGCTGCTGCGGGCGTTCATCGGCTCGCATGGGGCGGGGGTTCTCGCCGGCTCCGACGACGAGATTGCGGCGGCGGCGCGCCACGACATCGAGGCCACGATGGGCGCGCGGGGCGAACCGATCATGACGCGGGTCTCGCGCTGGGTCGACGCGATGCCGAAGTACACGGTCGGGCACCTCGAGCGCGTCGGTGCGGCGTTCGACGGGGTCGCGGAGTTGCCGAACCTCGCCCTGGCAGGGGGCGCCTACCGGGGCGTCGGCCTGCCCGACTGCATTGCGCAGGGTCGCTCGGCGGCGGCTCGAATTCCTGGATGCACTCGGCGGAGCGGACCCGGAGCCTGCGGCGGACGAGGCCGAGGCGGCGTCGGAGGCCGGAGCGGAACGGCGCGCCGCCCTGCCGCCCGTGCCCGGCCCGGCTCGGCAACCGCGGACTGTCGTCGCGGGATCGTAGGGCCCCGGACCGGCGGCGCGGCCCAGGTCGGTCGCCCCCGTTCAGCCTCACTCCCGGGCGGGAATCACTCCGCTCGGGGCACTCTCACCGAGGCCCAGCTCCGTCCTCGTGAACAGCGCATCCAGCCGCGTTCCCGACTCCGCGAGTCGCTCGGCCCCGCCGTCCTCACGATCGACGACGGCGAGCACCGTGTCCACGACCGCGCCGGCGGCCCGGAGCGCCGCAAGCGCCTCGATCGCGGCCCCGGCCGTCGTGACCACGTCCTCGACGAGGAGGACTCGTTCGCCGGCGACCAGTTCGCCCTCGATCGACCTGGCCGTCCCGTGCTCCTTGGCGTCGACCCGGACGAGCACGGCCGGCAGGCCGGTCGCGAGCGACAGCGAAATGGCGAGCGGCACCGCTCCCAGCACCGTGCCGGCGATTCGCTGGGTGCCCGCCGGGACGCGGGGCACCAGTGCCTCCGTCAGCCGCGCGAGCAGCGCCGGGCGCGTGGTGAGGCGGTACTTGTCGATGTAGTAGTCGCTGACGGCGCCGGACCGGAGCACGAACCGGCCGCGCAGCACGGCCGCCTCGACGACATCCCGGCCGAGCGATTCCAGGTCGAGCCGCGCGTCAGCCATCAAGTGCCGCGCCGACGCCGACCGGCCCAGCGTTGGGCGGCGCGGCCGCATCGCCGACCGTGTCCACGATTGCGGCCGGAGGGACATCCCCGGCCTCCGAGCGCAGGTACTGCAGGCCGCGACGCTCGGGCACGCGGTACCGCTCGACCTGCCCGATCAGTCGCCGGATCCGCAGGCCCTCCAGCGGGCCCATGGCGTAGAGCGGCATCGGACGGAGCCACACCGCGCTCCCGAGGCTGACGGCGTCCGCGCCTGCCCAGAAGAACTCTCGGCAGTCGTCGAAGTCGCGGATCCCCGCCGAAGCGATGATCGGCAGTTGGATGCCGGCCTCGCGCAGCTCGGAAACCACCCGCAACCCGATCGGCTTGATCGCCCGCCCCGACAGCCCGCCGTAACCGTTCTTGAGCCAGGGATGACCGGTCTGTGGGTCAAGGCGCAGCGCCTTGACCGTGTTGATGGCCATGATCGCCGCGACACCGTACCGTTCGCCGAGGCGGGCGTGCTCGATGTAGTCGTAGTCGGGCGAGAGCTTCAGGATCACCGGATGCCGGCTGGCCGGCACGGCGCGCGCCAGCACGTCCTCCACGATCGTCTCGAACGGGAAGTTGACGTTGTGGCAGGAGACGTTGAACTCGACCGCCGCGATCTTCCCGGGCGCGGCGCGTTCGTTGACGATCTCCACGAGTTCGACGAACTCGTCGCCGGAGAACCCCCCGAGGCTGATGATCCGGTTCAGGCCGGCCGTCCGAGGAAAGTAGTCCTCGAAGTAGGCGTCGATGCCGATGTTCGACCAGCCGAACGCATTGATCCAACCGGCGTCCACGCGCCGGACGGCGCGCCCGTACATGCCCAGGAGCTGGCGGAACTCGGTCGGCTTCCAGTCCTCGCGCAGCGTGAAGTTGCCGGCTCGCGGCTCGCGCGTCAGGGTCCGCGTCACGACGGCGCCGAATCGATCCAGCGGCACCCACTGCGCGATCGGACTGAGGCCGTAGAGGATCAGGCGGCCCTTCGGCGCGCCGTACCCCAGCAGGCTGGCAGAGGTGAGCAGGCGGTTCCGGAGCGGGATCCCGTTGAGGTCAATCATCTCGCGCAGCGTACAGGACGGCGGCGGGGGCATGCGCCTCGATACTTCGATACTTCGCCACGCCAGGCTGTGCGACCATCCGGCGATGACCGGTCGCGTCGAACCGCACCCCGTCCTCGGCTTCTACGGGCCCGGCACGGCCATGTGGCACATCAACCGAGAGGCTGTACTGCTCGCCGCCGGGCCTGCCGCACTGCTCATGCAGATCGCCCACCCACTCGTTGCGGAGGGAGTCGCGCAGCACAGCGGGTTCGAGGCGGATCCGTTCGGGCGACTGCGGCGCACGCTGCACACGACAATGGACCTCACGTTCGGCGGCGGAGCGACCGCGGAGCGCGCCGTCGCCCGGCTGAACGGCGTGCATGCGGCGGTCCGTGGCACCGTGGGTGACGCCGAGGCGCGTCGGGCGACAGGGGCGGCCGCCTATCGCGCGCTCGACCCGGAACTGCTGCTCTGGGTGCAGGCCACGCTGATCGTGACCGGAGCGCAAGCGTACGAGCGCTGGGTCGGTCCGCTCCGCGATGGCGATCGCGAGGCCCTCTGGCAGGAGGCGCGGGCAGTCGGAATGCGCCTCGGCATCCCGCTCGATCGATCGCCCGTCGACTGGCCGGCCCTGGCCGACTACTGGGACGCCATGCTCGCCCCCGGCGGCCCCGTCCGGGTGACCCCGACTGCGCGCCTTCTTGCGCCGTCGATCCTGCGCCCGCCGATTCCGTTCGTGCCCGGCAGCCTGGTGGAACTGGCGAACCTGCCCGGCCTGTCGCTGCTCCCGGAGCGCATTCGCGACGAGTTTGGAATCCGCTGGACGCCGGCCCACGAGGCCGCCGCGCGATCGATGAGCCGCGGCATGCGCCTGTGGGTCAGGCTGATGCCGCGGTCGTGGCGGTCGATGCCGCAGGCCCGCGCCGCCGATCGCAGGACGTGGCCGGTCACCCGGGCGGCCCCGGCCGGAGCGGGCTCGACCGGTACAATCGACCGCGAACCACCCGAGGAGCCCGCCCGTGCCTGAACAGGATCTTGCTCGCCGTGCCGTCGTGACCGGCGTCGGCGCCGTTACGCCGATCGGCAACGACCACGCCACCTTCTGGAAGAACCTCGTCGCCGGCGTCAGCGGCGGCGGACCGATCACGTCCTTCGATCCGTCGGCCTATGACGTGCGCATCGCCGCCGAGGTCAAGGGGTTCGACCCGACGATCGCGATGGATCGCAAGATGGCCCGCCGAATGAGCCGGTTCATCCACCTGGCCATGGCGTCCGGCAAGGAGGCCGTCGCCGATGCCGGCCTCGGGTTCGCGGACTGGAGCCCCGAACGGCGCGACCGGGTCGCGGTGTGCGTCAACACCAGCGGTGGCGGGCAGGAGCAGGTCCTCGACGGGACCGTGACGCTCAACACCAAGGGCCCACGACAGGTCAGCCCGTTTGCGATCCCGGCGCTGTCGGGTTCGATGGCGGCCTGCCTGTTGTCGATGGAATACGGGCTCACCGGCCCCGTCATCACCCAGGTTGCCGCGTGTGCAAGCTCGGTGATCGCGTTCCTGGACGGCCTGCGGTTGATCCAGCGCGGCGAGGTCGACGTCGTCATCGCCGGCGGCACGGAGGCGCCCCTGCTGCCGATCGCGTTCGCGGCGCTCTCGAACATGGGCGCCCTGTCCAAGCGCAACGACGATCCCGAGCATGCGTCCCGGCCGTTCGACCGCGACCGCGATGGCTTCGTCTTCGGCGAGGGTGCCGGCGTGGTGATCCTGGAGAGCGCGCAGCACGCGCTGGAACGCGGTGCGACGATCCACTGCGAGGTCATCGGAGCCGGCATGACGGCCGACGCCTTCCACATCTCGGCGCCGGAACCGACGGGCCGCGGTGCCTGCATGGCGATGACGAAGGCGATGAAGGACGCGGGCGTCGCACCCGACGAGATCGACTACGTGGTGGCCCACGGAACGTCGACACCCCTCAACGACGTAACGGAGACGCGGTCGATCAAGGCGGCATTCGGAGCCCATGCCCACAGGCTGGCGATCAGTTCGCCGAAGTCGATGGTCGGGCACATGCTCGGGGCGGCCGGCGTGGTCAGCGCGCTCACGGCGATCGGCGCCATCCGCGAAAACGTCGTCCCGCCGACAATCAATCTGCAGAACCCGGACCTGCCGGAGTGCGACCTGGACTACGTGCCGAACGTGGCCCGGCAGATGCGCGTCGACACGGCGATGATCAACGGGTTCGGCTTCGGCGGCCAGAACGCGGTGGCGGTCTTCCGGCGCTTCGAGGTGTAGCTCGGGCAGGCACCGCGTCGCTCCTCCCTGGTTCCAATCAGATTCCCACACAGTGCGCGTTACGCAGAATGCGACGCTCTTCCATCGGCTCGGACGCGTTCGGCCGCGCGTTTGTGAGCGTGGATTCGCGTGGCGAGGGCGAGCCGGCAGGTCGATCGGCAGACTTCGTCCGCCGATGCTCCTCTTTATGCGCACCCTACGGGAATCCGATCGAAGAATCGGGCCGTGGGCGTCCCCAATGTGCACGTGCCGGGAATCTGACGGAACATCCGCCAGAATCTTCGACTTGGTGCACCAGGCGGGAATCCCCGGGGCGTGGCCTGCCGGTCCGCGGTCGCGGCCGCACGCGCAACCTGATCAGCGCACGCTGCTATTCAGGAAGTCGCCCCCGCCGATCAGCGCGGGCCAGTACTCGAACGAGCCCGTGCGGCCGACATGGAGCGGGCTCAGCCCGTCCCACTGCGCTGCGAAGGACAGGATCACGTCGTCCGGTCCCAGTGCAGCGCCGTTCGAGAACTTCACGTTCTTCCGCAGCGCGCAGGTCCACACCGTGAAATCCGCGTTCGGCGTGCAGCTCGTCGCCAGCGCCGGCTCAGGGGTAAGCCCGTCCGCCCCGAAGTTGAAGAGCGGCTCCTGGATCTGCTCGCATGCCCGGAACGACTCGGCATCAGTCTCGTCGGCGCAGTAGAGGCTGAGCGGTTCGGCCATCTGCACGAACCTGAGGGTGGCGCGGTTGCCCGGCTCCATGAGGGCGAAGCGCTCGTCGGTGACGCTCGACGAGTAGGCGCCCTCGACATCTGCCCGCCACGCCGTGCCGGTGCCGCCGTGCGCGACGATGACCAGCGGCACGTGCTTCCTGACGAGGTTGTTGACCTTCGCGTAGCCGGCCGCGCGGCCCGCGTCCGAGGTGGCCTGGTCGCCCTCGTTGACTGCTGCCCAGAGATCCGGGTAGAGGTTCCCGAACTTTCTGCCGGCGCCAGTGCCGAAGAAATAGTCGACGAAGCCGCTGGTGTCCGGATAGTCGGCGACCCAGCCGAGCATGAAGAGACCGTCGAGCTTGCCTGCGGCGTTGTTGTCGAGGAAGGTGTTCGACTCCTGCAGGTCAAGCGAAACCTTGATGCCGAGGTTGATCCGGAGCTGGACCTGGATGTCGTGCGCGATCGTCGGTGCGTCCGGCATGTACGGGCGCACCGAGCTGCGGAACTGGAGCCTGGGTTTGCTCACCCCGGGAACTCGCCCGGCGTTCCAGTCCGCGAGCGTCATGCCGTCCTCGGCCAGCCCTTCCGCGAGCAGTCGCCTGGCCTCGGTCGGGTTGAAGCTCCAGGTCTTCTCTCCGCCGCAGGCGTAGGGGATCGGGCACGGCGTGAAGTAGTTGGCCACCTCCGACCCGGCCCCGTAGAAGTTCCTGACGATGCGCGACCGGTTGATGCCCATGGCGATGGCCCTGCGAACCTTCACGTTGTCCCACGGCTTGTACGTGTTGTTCATGCCGAGGTAGAACGTGTTCAGGCCCGGCCGCCGGATATACGCCAGCGTCGGATCGTCCGCGATGAAGGACATATCGTCCGTCGTCGGGTTGTCCATCCCGTCGACCGTTCCCGCCTGGAGCATGACCAATCGAGCCGCCGACTGGTCGTTCCACAGCAATTGCGCCTTCGGGGCGAGTGGAGCCACGCCCCAGTAGTCGGGATTGGCGACCAGGTTGACGCTGTTGCCAGGGTCCCATGTCTTGAGCCTGTACGGCCCCGTCCCGACAGCGTTCGTCAGCAGCCGGCCGTCGGCAGCGTGAGCGATGAGATAGCCGGCATCCTGGATGGCCAGCGGGGCCGACGCGATCTGGCCGAGAAATGCGGGGTCGGGATTGCAGAAGTCGAATTCGACGCCTTTGCCATCCGCCGTCGCCTTGATGCGCTTGAGGTTGCCCCAGTATGGCTGCTCGTTGAACCGGCTCGAAAGGCAGTCGACGCTGCCGTACGAGGGAGCCGGATAAACGGTCACGCCCACGGCCGGCACGGGCGGCAATCGCACAACTTCGGCTGCGCTCCTCGCCGATGCGGAATGCCCGTTCCTGGTGCACGTCGGCTTGACCGGCCAGAGGCCCGCCGTGGTGTTCGCCGGGACGACCCACGTCCAGGCCGCGTTCCCGGCCGCGTTGGCGATCTTCCTGCCCAGCCCCGTGCCGTGCCACGGCCCGTCCTGGTAGGTGACCACGATGGTGCACGAGGCGCCGGCCGTCGTGTGGACCTTCGCGGTCGAGCTGTGGCCGGGAGCGACGGGGCTCGACAGCGAGGTAAAGGAGACGGTGATGGCGAGCGCCGGGACCGCCTCGCTCGCAGGCGGGGCCGCGGACGACGAATGCGCGAGCCCATTTCCCGGCACGACAAGGACGGCCACCACGATCATGGGCAGCACGAACCGCTTCACTGTCCCCTCCTCCCACGGTTGCCGCGACGGACCGCATCCCATGCCAGCCGCCGTTTCCGGCGAGCTACTGCAAGGGTACTGCCGGGTCAACGCCGCTGTGACCAAACTGCGCGGGCCGGCGATCGAGGCCGTGGCCTTCTCAGTCTCTCCCCGCCATGTTCACAACCTGCTCACACCCTTGCCCGAGTCTCCACGTCATCGCAACCGATGGACACATCGAAAGGAGACTTCGACTTGCAACGATCACGTTTCGGACTCGGGCTCATCTGGGCCCTGTCCACCGTGATCATCGCCGGCATCGCCGGCGTGATCGGCTACAGCATCGGCCTCGGCGCCACGGTGACGGCCGGCGGTGTTGTCGCCCCCCATTTCGTCTACGGCCCGATGGGCTGGGGGTGGGGTTTCTTCCCGTTCTTCGGCCTGCTGTTCGGTGCCGTGTTCTTCGTCCTGATCTTCGGCCTCATCCGGCGCGCGGCCTGGGGCGGCTATCGCGGCTACGGACCGGGCGGGCCCGGCGCCGGATCCTGGAGCCGGTCAGGCTGGGACCGCGGCGACCCTCCACCGGCCGGCGACGGCTCGTTTGAAGACCTGCACCGCAGGGCACACGGCGACACCGGCACGACGACGAGTGCGCCGGCCGGCCCCGTACCAGAGACGGGAACCTGGCCGCGATAGCAGCCCGGACGACGGGCGGCCGACCGCAGACCGTCGTCAATCAACCACAACACAGGTACACATGAGGTGAACACCATGTCCAGGAACAGCTCCGGCGTCGATCTTGCCCACCTGGTCCTTTTCGGGATCGCGGTGGCCGCGATCAGCCACGCCGTCCAGCACAGGCACCACGCGTACGGCGGCCCCGGAGATGGTCCCGGCGGGCCCGGCACCTTCGGAGGCGGGCCCCGTGGCCGCGGCTTCGGCCGGCACATGCGCGGGCGGCGCGGCCTTCCGCCGATGATGGAGGCGAGGCTCCGCGACTGGCACCGCGCGGAGCACGAGCACGACGAGTCGACGGACGCCCCGAGTACTCCGAGCGCTCCCGCGGACGCGTAGCCCGCACCGACGGGCTTCTCACAACCCCAGAGGGCGGGCAATCCCCGCCCTCTTCCCGTCTGTCCACGCCCGAGAGGCTTAGCATGGCCGACGTGCCGACAGTCCTCGTCGCCGACGACGCACCCGAAATCCTGCGTCTGACACGCGACTACCTGGAGCACGCCGGCTTCGAGGTCCTCACCGCCGCCGACGGTCGCTCCGCGCTCCAGGCCGCGCGGACGCGCCATCCCGACCTCGTCGTCCTCGACCTCGGCCTGCCCGGCATGGACGGCCTCGACGTCGCCCGCGCCCTGCGCCGCGACTCGGACGTGCCGATCATCATGCTCACGGCCCGGGCAGACGAGTCGGACAAGCTCGTCGGGCTCGAACTCGGCGCCGACGACTACGTCACCAAGCCCTTCAGCCCGAAGGAGCTCGTGGCCCGGGTCCGCGCCGTCCTGCGTCGGGCGGAGGGCGCCCGGTCCGGGATCGAACACCTGCGCGTCGGCGATCTCGAGCTCGACGTCCCGCGCATGCAGGTCACGGCGGGCGGCCGGCGCATCGAGCTCACTGCCACGGAGTTCCAGTTGCTCGTCACGCTCGCGCGCCAGCCGGGCCGGGTCTTCACCCGGGCCCAGTTGCTGGACGCGGTCCATGGCATCGCGTTCGAGTCCTACGAGCGGGCGATCGATGCGCACGTCAAGAACATCCGCCGAAAGCTCGAGCCGGACCCGAAGTCGCCGCGCTACCTGCTGACCGTCTTCGGCGTCGGGTACCGCCTGGCAGAGCCGGTTGAGCCGACCGACCCGGGGCGGCCGTGACGCCGCCCGAGGAGACGCTCGGCACTGTGCCGCCGACCGGGGAGGCAGACGGCGCCGACCGGCCTCCGATCGACCGATGGGAACGGCACCGGGCTCGCCGCCATTTCGGTCCGCGACCTCGACGCCGTCCCAACTGGTGGCCGGAAACCGAGCCCTGGCCCCCGCAGGGCCCGCCGGCCTGGGTCCGGAATGGCGAAGTCCCGCCGTGGGCGGCGGCGTTGCGGGAGCACCGGCGGGCGCGCCATGGATTCGCCCGGCGGTTCGGGTGCCTGCTGCTGCTCTTGGCGCTCTTCGTCAGCGGCCTGCTGCTGCTGGCGGTCGGGGCGTTCGTTTCGTTCGTCGCGGGCACGGCCACCCATCCCGCGCTGGTCGTTCTCGGCCTGATGGTGTTCCTGGCCATCTCGGCGGGCGTGTTCGGGGCGCTGCGGGCTGCGCACCGGACGGCCGCGCCCGTCGACGACCTGATCGAGGCGGCCGGTCGCATCGAGGTCGGCGACTATTCGGCTCGGGTGCCGGAACGTGGGAATGGCGACGTGCGGTCCCTCGCGCGGGCCTTCAACGACATGAGTGCCCGGCTGGAGGACATCGACTCGCGACGCCGGACCTTCCTTGCCGACGTCGCCCATGAGCTGCGCACTCCACTGACCGTCATCCAGGGACAGCTCGAGGCGATCGGAGACGGAGTCTATCCCGTCGACCAGGAGCACCTGGCACCGGTCCTCGGGCAGGTGCACGCGCTCGAGCAACTGGTCGACGACGTCCGCTTGGTCGCGCTGGCCGAGGCCGGCGTGCTCGTCCTCGAGAGGGAGGATGTCGACCCGGGAGCCCTGGTCGACGACGTTCTCGCCGCCTACCGTGCGACCGCCGACGCGGGGAAGGTGGCACTCATCGCCGACATCGAGCCGGGCCTTCCGGCAATCCCGGCCGATCCCGGGCGGATCCGACGCGCCATCGGCAACCTGGTCGCCAACGCGATCCGGTACACGCCGCCAGGGGGATCGGTGACCGTCGCGGCCCGGGCGTCACCCGCCCGTGACGCCGTTGCCGTCGAGGTCCGCGACACCGGCTCGGGGATCCCGCCGGAACTGCTCCCCCGGGTCTTCGATCGGTTCGTCAAAGAGCCCGGTTCCCCGGGGAGTGGCCTCGGGCTGGCGATCGCGAAAGACGTCGTCACCGCCCACGGCGGAACCATCACGGCAGAAACCCCGGCCGGCAACGGCACGACCGTGCGCTTCACGCTCCCGCTCCGCGGAGGGTCCTGAGGCGGCCGAAGCCGGCAGGGCCCTCGTGGAGCGTTCCTCCTCCGAAACCTGCGTGAACTGTCAGGACAGCGGCGTCAGTGCGATGTCCTCGAGCGACCCTCCCGCGCTGACCTTCAACTGACCGCCGACCGCCTGGTATCCGCACGCCTCGACGATGAACCCGTGGTCACCATCCGCGACGGGCGGCGCAGCGGCATAGGTGCCGTCCGAATTGGCCACCCCGGTCGCCAGCGCCTGCGTCTCGTCGGGTGCGTAGTACCACGTGCCCGGGTCGACGCCGGGCTTCAGGATGATGAAGTAGGCGCCTTCGATCGGGCCGCCGGTATCTGCGTCGATGATCCGCCCGGACACGGTGATCGACCCGTTCACGGGGCCGCCGACGTTGGTGGTTTGCGACGCGACCTGCGTCAGCGTGCCGCCCGAATACACGTCCACGGCGTAGGAGCCGTCGGGAAGCGTGTACCCGGTGTCGGCCGACAGCCCCTCGGAATGGCACCCGGACGCGGCGCCATCCCAGCGGTAGTTGTCGAGGCCAAGGAATTGCATGGCGTTCGGGTCGTGCCAGACGACCATCATGTCCTCGGACTGGGTGTAGCCCGAGGAGTTGAACACGGCTTCGACGTCCGTCGCCCCGGACGGGTATTCGCTGACGCGACCGGGATCTGCGCCGCTGCACGGCGTTGTGCTGGTTGCCCATGCGTCGGAGTCGAGGCGTTCCTGCCCGGACCCCGGCACGACGTACGGCGAGGTGTAGGTGGCACCGGTACGGGCGGCGGTGACCTTCGTGGCAGCCCGGCATCGACTCGCTGGGGCGGCCGACCGGTCGCCGGGTGCCCGGACCGGGCGTCTACCGCCCCGTCGGGCGGCGCGGGATCGGGTTCCCCTCGAACTCCTCGAACCGGCGGAGCAGGTCGGCGGGGATGCGGCTGACCCGCCCGGCCCGGATGTCGTACATGACCTGGACGGTGGTTCCGTCGGCGACGGGGCGCGCGGCACCGAGCGCCGACGCCTCGGCCCGGATCCGGTACTCGAGGGCGAACGACGAGCCGCTCGCCCAACTGATGCGGCAGTCGGCGACAAGCCGCTCCCCGAAGAGCGCGGGCATGCGGTACCGGACCTGCGCCTCTGCGATCAGGAACGTGTACCGGTCGGCGTCTTCCCCGGTGTTGAACGGCGCGCCGGTCAGCGTCTCGTAGAAACCGGCGCGGGCCATCTCGAAGTAGCTGAGATAGACGGCGTTGTTGACGTGTCCCAGCGCGTCCGTGTCGCGGAAGCGCACCTCGATCGGGTGGCTGTACCGGAACTCGCCTTCCGGAGGGGATATGCGTGGGCTCATGTGCCGATGATGCCAGCCCGGCGGCTCGCGCGGGGGTCGGGGAGGCCGCCCCGCGGATCGGCCTCCCCGCCCTGCTCGTGACGATCAGGCGCGATGCGCGCCGATCAGGGGTTGAACTGGTTACAGGCCGTCACGGTGGCCGTCGATTCCTGCTTGTAGCAGACGACGCCCATGAACTTGTGGGCGGTCGGGCGATAGGTCACGACCCCCGAAGGAAGGGTCGTGCGTGCCTCATCGATCTCGGTGAAGACGTACACGTCGCCGATCGAGGGTGCGGTTCCCGCAGTGTTGACGCACTGGAAGATCTCCTTCTCGACCTTGATCGTCTTCACGATGCCGCTCAGCACGGTGTTCATGATCACCGGCGCGAACGGGGCCGACTCGCTGGACGGGTTGCAGCCCAACAGCGGCGTGGCGGTCTTCCCCAGGACCAGCGGCGCGGTCCGGCAATGGATCTGGAAGTTGACGAAGCTCTTGATGCAGGTGGCGATCTCGGGACGGATCTCGACCAGGTTCGGGCCGTTCTCCACGACCTCGAGGAACGTCTCCACGTCACGGATCTGGGCCAGCGCGCCCGTGGTGTCGATGCAGTTGAAGATCTCCTTCTCCATGGCGACGGTCTTGAACAGGCCCCCTGCCGCAACCGTGTTCATCTGAAGGGGCATGCCCGGTTGCGGCTGCGCCAGGTGGCAGCCGGCGATGGCCTGCGGCACGACGGCCTGCGGCATTGATATGGGCGCCTGGGCGGCAGCCTGCGGCACCGATGCCGCGGCGGCGTGGACGACGGCCTGTGGCACCGATGCCGGCAGGGCCGAATCCGACCGCGGCGGCGCCGCCAGCGCCGTCGACACGACGCCGAGCAGCAGGGCGACCACCATGCAGATTCCGAGTTGGCGAAGCGTAATCAAGCGCATTGCAGAACCTCCCCTCGGGCGACCTGCAACGGTCGCCACGACAGCACACGTGGGGTCAGGAACGACGGCGAGTCGTGCGGGGGAGGGCGGGGCACGCGGCGGGCTTGACCGCGCACGCCGGTGCTCGGCGGGAAACGTCTCTTCGGCACAACGCGAGACGCCCACCACGATGCAGTTCCCCGACAGGAACCCCGCACAGTCGGGCTCGCCAGGGCTCTGCTCGACCCCGCTCGCCGCCGCGCCGCCGGATCGATCCCGGGCGCTCCCGCGAGGGGATTATCGCGGCGGACATGGGCGGCATGCAATGCCCGATCGGGCACAGCGCCCGAGTCGGGATCGTGATCGCTCGGCGCCCCGGCCCCCAGGTCGCGGCGTGCCGACGTCGCGGTTCTCGGCGCGTCGGCGCCAGACCCGTCAGCAGGTGATCGCGTGCTCGACCGTGGTCAGGTGGTCGCCCGAATCGGCCTGGTAGCCATCTGTACCTGGTCCGCCGTTCAACGAGTCGTTGGCGCGGACGCCGTCCTTCGCGCAGAGCGTGTCGTTGCCGGGGCCGCCGACGAGCTGGTCGTTGCCGGAACCGCCGATCAGGATGTCGGTCCCGGGCCCGCCGTTCAGGATGTCGTTGCCGGGGCCACCGTTGAGGTAGTCGTTCCCGCCCAGGCCGCTCAGCGTGTCGCCGCCGCCCATCCCGCAGATGATGTCGGCGCCCGCCGTGCCGGTCAGCGTGTCGGCACCCGAGGTGCCGACGAGCGCGACGCCGGTCGGGGCACCGGCACCCCGCTCGTAGGCTCCGATGTCCACGCTCTTGCCGAACAGCCGCCCATTCCCGGCCGCATCGAGGTTGGCGACGCCGCCCGGCGAGCAGACCACGCCCCTGTTCAGCAGCGGCGACGTCGCCAGGAGCCTCAGGTCCCCGGTGGCCACGTTGACAAACTTCGGCCCGACCGCCAGGTTCCCCGCTCCCGGCGACCGGCCCTCGAGGATGTTCGCGCTCCCGTTGGCAGAGAAATCGTTGTTCCCGGCCCGCAGCGTGAGCCGCGAGACCGCCCCGCCACTGCTGTCGAGATTGATGCCGGACCCGGCCGCATGGGAGAAGATGCTGTTGAAGACATCCAGCGCGATGTGCCCTCCTGCCGGCACGGAGTTCCGCACATACAGCGCAGCGCCGAACGAGTGCTCGATCGTGGCGCCCACGACGTTCACATCGACCGTGCCCGTCCCCTGCGGATAGATGGAGATCCCGGCCGCCGCACCGCACGTGCAGCTGTCGGTGTCCCAGATCGAATCGTTCAACAGGTCCGCGCGAACGTTCCCGGCACCCACGACGTCCATCTCGATACCGGCCCCGCCGGCCGTGTTTCCCTTGCCGGAGATCCGGTTCCCTACCGCGGTCAGGGTTACCAGTCCGGAGGTCTGTTCGGCGACCAGGTAGATCCCCGCGGCGAACCGACCCGTGTATTGCAACGAGCTGCGGGAGACGGTGAAGGCCGCCGGCACCGACGTGTCGATCGACACCACCGCGGGGAAGCCGGTATTGCCGGGCGTGATCGTCACGTCGTCGAGGGTGAGCGAGTGGCCTGTGCCACCGGTGAAGTGGACCAGGACCTGGTTGGCCAGCGTCAGGTGGCGCACGACAACCGAGATCGAGCCGCTGGATGCGTTCGCCTGGAACCCCAGCATCGACGGACTGAAGCCCGGCGACCCGAACAGCGTGAGCGTCTTGTTGATGCTCGGTGACTCGGCGATCGGTGCGTTCGTCGTGATTTCGATGCTGTCGCCGGCCGTGGCCCCGTCGATGCAGCCCTGGAGCGTGTCGGGCGACGGTGGTCGACCCTGTTCGACCGCGCACCCAGGGTAGGTCCACGAAATCGGGCCACCGGCTCGCGCCGATCCCGCGATCGAGACGATGCCGGCCATGGAGACGGCGAGGGCCATGGACACTACCGCCACGAGGGCAGCCACGCTTCGGGTTGAACGACGCACGATTACCTCCGAGTCCTGGTTCGCAACCGGGTCAGCAGCTGACTGCGTGTTCGACGCTTGTCCTCACGTCGCCGGTGTCGGCCTGGAACCCGTCACTACCCGGGCCGCCGTCGAGGTGGTCGTTGCCGTGGACCCCATCCATCGCGCAGAGTGTGTCGGTCCCGGGGCCGCCGAAGAGCTTATCGTTGCCGGAGCCGCCGACGAGGATGTCGGTGCCCTGCCCGCCGTTCAGGATGTCGTTGCCGGAACCGCCGTTGAGGTAGTCGCTTCCGCCCATTCCGTTGAGCGTGTCATTCCCGCCCATCCCGCAGAGAATGTCGGCGCCCGAAGTACCGGTGAGCGTGTCGGGACCGGACGTGCCGACGAGCGCGATCCCGGTCGGCGGGCTCGCACCTCGTTCGTAGGCCCCAATGTCCACGCTATGGCCGAAGAGCCGCGCGTTCCCGGCTGCGTCGGGCTCGGCGACGCCGCCGGGCGAACAGACCTGGCCCTTGTTGATGAGCGGCGAGGTCGCGAGCAGCTGCAGGTTTCCGGTGGCCACGTTGACGAACTTCGGCCCGACCGCCAGGTTCCCCGATCCCGCCGACCGGCCCCCGAGGAAATTCGCAAAGCCGTTCTTGTAATAGTCGTTGAAGCCGGCATGCAGGACGAGCCGTGCGGGGATGCTCCCGCTGTCGTCGAGGTCGACGGCGGCGCTCGTCGAGTGCGCAAAGACGTTGTTGAAGAGGTTGACCGTGGCGTGTCCACCGGCGGCCAGACTGTTCCGAACGCCCAGCCCTTCGCTCTTGACGGCCTCGAAGGTGTTGCCGACGACGTTCACATTCATCGTCGACGTGTCCTGGGGGTAGAGGAACATGCCGGATGCCCCGCCGCAGTTGCAGTTGGCCACGTCCCAGATGGCGTTGTTCATGATGTCCGCCCGGAGCGTGTCGGTCCCCGTCGTATCCACCTCGATGCCGCTGCCGGCATAGGTGGCTCCGAGGGCGGTGACGTAGTTGCCGATGGCCTGGAAGGTGACCGCGCCGGCCGCGGCGCCGTACAACCCGATCCCAGACCACTCGTTGCTGAACGAGACAAAACTGTCGACCACGCTGAACGTCGAGGGCGCTTGTGCGTCGAGCGAGATGCCCGGCCCGGAACTGCTGCTGCCGGCGTTCTGGACCACCCGCACGTGGCTGATGGTGAGCGAATGACCCGTCCCGCCGGAATAGGTCGCCTCGATGTACTCGGTGACCTCGAACCCGTCGAGGGCGACCGCCATCGGGAGCGCACTACCACCGTCGTAGACGTCGACTCCGAGGAGAGTCGGGCTGAAGCCGGTCGCCGCTTCGAGCGTCAGGCTCTTGCCGATCGCTCCGAACTGGCCCGAGAGGTCATTCGCGTCCAGCTGGATCACGTCACCCGAGGTCGCCTGGTCGATGCACGCCTGCAGCGTCGCCGTGTTGCAGTTGCCCGGGTAGGTCCAGATGATGGGACCGCCGGCCCGCGCGGATCGTGGAACGGCAACGACCGACACAAGCGCGATCAGGGCGACCGCAGACAGAATGCTGACCCCGCGCCGCATTTCGACCTCCATTGAAAACCCCGTCAAATCCCGCACCGAGGTACGGCAGCGTAACCGTGCCGCGGCGGCAGGTCAACGCATGCTCATTTAGATAGCGCAGGCTGGGATGGTGAGCATCGACTGCCGCGTGGCCCGGCGCGTGGGGTGCTCCTCGGACGCAGCGGAGACGCGGCCGCTCCCTCGGCCGCCGGTGGGCCGACCTGTCTCATTTCGGACGCTTCCGCGCCAGCGTCATACGCGGTCGGTACCCGACCTCCGCACCAGCCCGACCGGGAGCCGGCACTCGTGCCGGTCGCCGGCGCATTCAATCGGCCTGCCAATGGGTGATTGAACGCGTGGCGTTCAAACCGACTCGCGGCCGCCGGGATGCCCGTGCAGACGGCCCGGCGGCCGTTGGGTCCAGTCGCCGAAGGGGACGCAGCCGGGCCCCGCTGGTCGTTCTGCACACCGGGTGTTCCATCCGGCGCGCCAACGCCGTCGAATCGCCCGTCGCGACGACCCGCCGGTCGAGTTCGGGCGGCCGGCGACGGGAACGCAGGGGCCCCGTTGGCCCCTTTGCACGCTGGGCGTTCAACGCGCCGGAGTCGACCGCCCGGACCTCGCCCGCCGGTCCTCTGCCAATTCCGTTTGCCGACCCGTGGGACGGAATCGGCAACCCTTGAGGAACAACGAGCGCGGTCCTCCTCCCCGCGACGGTCCGCCTCGGCGCCGCGGTGCTCCTCCGCAGGTGGGCATCTCGCACGTCGTTGACGCGCCCCCGATCGCCACGGCCGGCCCGCACACGTGCCACCCCGGTCCGCTATCCCGCCTCCGACTCGGCCTTCGAATCCGTCCGCGAGTCTCCCGGCAGGGCATGCGGCGCAGGATCATGGACCACGCGGAAGCCCGTCGTGTTGGAGAGCACGTCGACGGTTCCGTTGCGGATGGCGATGCTCAATGCGCCTTTGCCGGCCCGAAGGTTCGAAATCCGGAGCGACGGCAGCCAACCGGGCAACTCGGGGTCGACGTAGATCCTCGAACCGTTCGCGTCGGTTCGTGCTTCGATCCCGGCGAGCGTGGCCACCAGCTGGATCACGGATCCGGCCGCCCAGGCCTGTGGCACATTCGCGCCGAGGTACTGCACCGGGAACGTGCCCTCCTCGCGCGGAAGGCCGGCAAACAGCTCCGGCAGCCGATTCGCCTGGAACCGCTCGGCGGCGTCGAAGATGCCGCCCGCCACCCGGATTGCCTCCGCATGGAACCCGTACCGGCGAAATCCGTCGGCGATGATCGCGTTGTCGTGCGGCCAGACCGTGCCGGTGTGGTAGCTGAACGGGTTGTAGCCCGCGTGGTCGGACGACAGCGTCCGGATTCCCCAACCGGACCACATGTCGTCGGCCATCAGCCGATCGACGACTCGTTTGGCCCGTTCGACCGGCGCGATTCCGAATGCCAGCAGGTGACCCGCGTTGGACGCGACCGACCGGACGGGACGCTTGTCGCCGTCGAGCGCCAGGTAGTAGGTGCCCTCTGCCTCCCACCAGAACCGCTCGTTCACGATCTCGAAGAGGCGCTCGGCCTCGGCGCGGAGCCGAGCCGCGTCCTGGTCCCTGCCGAGCACGTCGTAGATGTCCGCCAGGCGCACCTTGGCGTCGTACGCGTAGGCCTGCAGCTCGACGAGTGCGATCGGCAGGGACGCGAGCGAACCGTCCTCGTTCTGGATGGCGTTGCCGGCGTCCTTCCACCCCTGGTTGTAGTACCCGTGCCGTGAACGAGTCCGGTACTCCTGCAACCCGTCACCGTCGAGGTCGCCGTGGCGGTCGATCCATCGCATCGCCGCTTCGGCGTTGGGCAGGTAGCGGTGCAGCAGCTCGCGATCGCCCAGCCAATGGAACAGGTAGGACAGGACGATCACGAACAGGCTCGTGGCGTCGTGCGTGCCGTAGTACGGCGTGTAGGGCAGGATCCCGAGCTGCGCAAGTTCGCCGTGCCGGATCTCGTGCGGGATCTTGCCGGGCTCCATGTCGCGCTCGGGATCGTCGCCGTTCGCCTGCAGCTGCGAAAGCCTCCGGAGGGCGCCCGCGGCGAATTCAGGGTGGCCGGAGATGCCCTGCATGGAGACCACGAGGGAGTCGCGCCCGAACAGGGTAACGAACCACGGGACCCCGGCCGCCGGGACGTAGACGCCGCGCTCGATCGCGGGGTCCTCCAGGCGAAGGGCCTCCAGGTCGAGCACCGCCTGGTCCCAGGCACGCACAACCACCGGGTTCGGGGCGTCAAGGCGCACGAACGGCAGGCGCGCCTGTCCGACGTCCGGGAGGGGGGCCGCGACGGCTCGACACGGAAGGGTCTGCGGTCGTCGCTCGCCGGTCGTCAGCGGGAGCCAGCGCAGGCAGGTGTGCCAGGTGCCCTTGGGCTCGATCGTCGCGATGAAGACGAGGCGGCCGTTGGCAAACTGCGGCGGCGAGTCGGCGCGGTCCACGGCCATGATGAGTTCGCGCTTGAAGTCGCGGTTGACGTAGAAGGTGCGCAGTTCGCGGCGCGATCGGAACCACTGGCTGTTGATCGCACCGCGGCGCACGATCTCCTCCGATCGGACGTCGAAGATGTCGGCGAAGTCCGACAGCACCTCGATCTCGATCGTCAGGCGGACCCGGCGGTTCCCGTAGTTGACGACGTCGTAGTCCTCGTGCAGGCCGCCTGCGAGCGTTCGATCGAGGCGGATGGACAGCGACTGGCGCTCGATCAGGCCGGAGTCGTCGCGGAGTGGCCCGTTCGTGAACTCGAAGCGCGCCGAGAAGAACCGGATCGGCGATGAGTTCAGGAGCACGGGATGCTGGCCGTTGACCAGCAACTCGTAGCCCGAGACGAACCTGGTGTCACGCGCGAAGAAGCCCTGCTGCGCCCGATCGGCGATACGACCGTCCGGCTCGCACACGAGGAATCGATCGTCCCGGTTGATCGTGACCGTGGACGGGCCGACCTGGATGGGCAACGGCGCCGCCCCGGCCGGCCCGCGACCCGATGCCCAGGCCACCCGCCTCCGCGGCCTCCCGGCGGCCAGTCTCAGCCCTCGTCAATGGGGGCGGCCGCAGGTTCCGGCGAGCGGCCGCGCCGACGGGTTGCCGCGAGTTCGGTGATCGGTGTCAAGCGGATTCCCCACCGTCGAGCGGCACTCGGAGTTCGCGCAGGGCACCCGGACCTGGCCGAAACGCGACATTCTCCATCCGCTCAGGGTGCATGGTACGTCTGCGACCGCTTCCGTGGCGTGCAATCCGAACCGGCACGCGTGTCGTCCTCGTTACGGTCCGACCGACCGCCGGCGCTAAGATCCGAGGCCCGGCCACCGATCGGAGCCGGACTCGTCCACCTTCAGCAATCCTTGGGAGTCTCATGGCCGCCGACGCAGACATCGCCCCGGAGCCCGACGCCGCCACCGTCGCCGAGCCGGCCGCGGCCTTCGCCGACGACGTCCACTCCCGGTCGTCCATCGAGCGGGGACGTGTCAGCTATTCGTGGCGCAGGGGCCAGGATCGGCGGCTGGAGATGGTGCGCAGGTACGTCGACCTGGATGGGGTCCGCGTGCTCGACATCGGCTGTGGCATCGGCACGTACGTGCGGCGGTTCCGCCAGTTCAGCGACGAGGTCTACGGCGTCGACATCGAGCCGGACCGCGTGGCCGAGGCCGGCCGCGACCTTCCGAACATCAGCGTCGCGTCCGGTGAGGCACTTCCGTATCCCGACGATTTCTTCGACCTCGTGTTCTCGAACGAGGTCATCGAGCACGTTGACGACGACCGCGCGACCATCCGCGAGGCCGTCCGGGTGACGAAGCCGGGCGGGACGATCGTGATCTTCGCCCCGAACCGCCTTTACCCGTTCGAGACGCACGGCGCGTACATCTTCGGGCGCTATCGCTTCGGCAACATCCCGCTGGTCAACTGGTTCCCGGACCCGATTCGGGACAGGTTCGCTCCGCATGTCCGGGCCTACACGGGACGCGGAATCCGTGCGCTCTTCCGGGGCCTGCCGGTCCGACTGGTGCACCACCGGGTGATCTACCCCGGGTTCGACAACGTGAGCGCCCGGCATCGGAGGCTCGGCGGCCTGCTCCGGCGCGGCCTGTACACGGCCGAGAACACGCCGCTCCATGCGTTCGGCCTGTCCCATTTCCTGGTGGTGCGGAAGATCGACCGTCGCTGAGGCCGGCGCCGGCGAACCCGGCCTCCCAGCCATGGGGGCCGATGCCGGGCCGCCGAGGGCCCATTCCGGGCCGCGGGGCCGCCGGACGCGCCCGGCCGCGCCCGGCCGGGCCGCTCTTCGACAGTCTGTGCGCGGGGCGCACAAGTGGGGCCGATTCCGGGCCGGGACCGGCGGTGCCAAGGGGGTGGGCCGTGGGTCGCCGACAGGTCATGCGCGGGAGGCATGAGTGGGGCCGGTTCCGGGCCGCGACGGTTCGGCCGCGGCCGCGTCCACGACCGTGAGCGTGCCGGGCTGTGCCGCCGACGACGACGCCATCGCGGGCGCCCCCGACACCCCTGACGCCGCCAGCGCCAGCACCGCCAGCGACCGCCGCGTCGCGACCACCACCAGTTCCGTGCCCGCGGCGACCGCGTCGCTCTTCGGCGGTCCCCAACGCACCTCGTCACCGACGACGACCGCAAGGACCCGGCAACCGCCGAGGTCCGCGGACGCCGCACGCTGTTCAGCTGCCGCCACCGTTGCTCCGTCGACATCGGAATCGGCGGCCACCGGCACGCGCGCCACCACGAGCACTCGCTTCGGGCCGGCCGGGATCGTCGCGAGCACCTCGCGACCGACCGCCGCTGCCGCGAACGCCGGCGCCGCCAGCGCCGACACGCTACGCGAGTTGAAGTCGCCGAGCGCGGCGTCCAGCCGGGCCGCGAAGTCGGGGTCGAACAGGCGCAGGACGATCCGCATGTCCGGCCGCAGGGCCCTGGCATGCATCGCCGTCGTCAGGTTCGCGGTGTCGTCGGAGGTCACCGTGACGAGTGCCCGCGCCCGGTCGATGCGGAGCGAGCGCAGCGCCTGTGGCGTGCGGCCGTCGCTGGTGACGACCGGAATCCGCTGGCGGCGCGCCGCCTCGACGAACCGTCCATCGGCCTGCTTCTCGGCCGCCACGACGGTCACGCCGCGTTCCCGGAGCAGCAGCGCGATGCGGTACCCGATGGTGCCGAGGCCCACCACGATGACATGGTTCTTCGCGTCGGCCGCCTGGGGTCCCAGCAGGTTGGAAATCCGCGCGGACAGCACCACGTCCGCGATCAGCCCATAGAACAGGGCAAGCGCCGCCGCGCCGAAGAGGGTCAGGAACACCGCGAACAGGCGCAGCGCCGTCGAGTTGGCGATCGAGGGATCGACGCCGCCGAAGAACGCGCCGACGACGTCGTAGACGGCGGTGACGATGTCGATGTCCTGGCCGGCGAACGCGAGGAAGATCCAGGCGCTCCCGATGGTGATCGCCGCCAGCACGGCACCGAGCACCCAGAATTGCCTGTCGACCCGGCGCAGCCAGCCGATGCTCGGCGCCCGGGGAAGGGCCACGCTGCGACCCGCCGGCGTGGCCGAGCGGGTCCGAGCAGGTGCGCCCGTCGGGTCGGCCAGGCAGAGCAGGCGATCGCCGGACGTCGGGAACAGTTCGACGGGGTTCTTCGCGTCGTCGAGGAGTGCCACGAGGACGTCCGGATCGCTCGGCGAGGCATAGCGCAACGCCAGGGTTCGTCCGAGCACGTCGATCCAACGCTCGTCCGCCTCTCGGTCGAGGATCGAGGTGATGAAGCCCGGCGCCGCCAGCGCCGACGAAGACATCGCCACCGTGTCGGGAAAGAGGCTCTCGAGGCGCCTCGCGAACTCATCGTTGAACGTGCGCAGCACGATCCGGATCCGCGGGTTCAGGTTGTGCGCCATGAGGGCGACGTGGAGGTTCTCCACGTCGTCGTCGGCCGTCAGGACGATCGCCCTCGCGTTCTCCACCCCGCAGGCTCGGAGGCAGCCGGGGTCTCGCGGATCACCCTCGACGATCCCCGCGGCGATGCCCTCGACCGTCTCGCGGTGCCGCGGCTCGATGTCCCGGCCGACGCACACGACCTGCTCGCCCAGTCGATCGAGCTCCTGGAGCGTCCGCACGCCGAGCGTCTCGAGCGTGCACAGCACGATGTGTCCGCTGTAGGTGCCGCCGTCGGCCTGCTCGGTCACAGCCGTGAGAGTAGCGTGGGCGATGGCGCCCGGAGCCCGAATGCGCGCGGGGACGAAGACCAAAACCGGCGCGTGCCGCAGCGTGCGACCCTGCAGGCCGCCCTGTACCGGCTACGGCACCGGCGGGGGGGAAGGCGATGGCGAGGGCGACCCGGACGGCGAGGGCGACCCGGACGGCGAGGGCGACCCGGACGGCGAGGGCGACCCGGACGGCGATGGCGAAGGTGACGGAGAGGGCGGGGCAGGCGGAGGCGGCGGAGGCGTGAGCGACCGAACGTACAGCCGGACCTTGACCGGTGCCGACCAGTTGCCCGCCACGTCACGCCATTGTGCCCAGACCGTCCGGGCTCCCTTCGCGCTCGACCCGGCGAGGGTCGGGTCGCTGACGGACCAGGCCAGGCCGTCGCTGGCCGGGTACGTGAGGCCCTTGGCAAGCTGTCTGTCGGACACCTGCCCGGAGTTCGAGAGGCGGACGAACGCCACGCCGCTGCCCCTGGCGCCGTCCGTCGACGACAGCCGCAGCTTCACCAGGCCGCCCCCGGCCACCACGGATGGCAGTCCGCCGCGGGTCCCCCCGATGATCTTCGGCTCGACGGCGATTGTGCCCTTCGGGGCCGTCTTGTCCGTCATCGTGCCGAGCGCCAGCTGGAGGGCGGACCACAGCTCCGGCTGCGTGCCGTCGAAGCCCAGCGCCCAGATGCCCACACCCCGCAGCCCGGCGTCGAGCGCCAGCGCGACCTTCGCCTGCACGCTGTCGACATCGTCGTAGTAGATCTCACGCCAGGTGTCGTTGCATCCCTTGCAGGGAGTGCTCGTGAAGGCGGTCCACGCCGATGCCTCGATCGGGTCCCACTGCCGTCCCGAGGAGCCGGCCTGCCCGACAGCCCGGCTGTAGTTCACCGTGCCGGCCCTGCCTGCCGTGTCCCCGGTGAGCACCCGGGCGTGTGGTTCGGCCGTGACAGAAGGCCAGCTCTGACCGAACCACGGGAGCGCGAGGATCATGTGCGAAGGGCTCGCGAGCTGCGTCGCCGCCTGCACCGACGAGCGAAGGCTCGGCCCCTCGGCCGTGTCGAGCGGGTCCGTCGAGCCGGTGATGGTCGAATTGGATCCGGTGTAGTTGTAGCCCATGATGACCGCCGCGTCCGCCGCGTCATCGGCGGTCAGCGCCGGAAGGTTGTACCCGCTGGCGGTGGCCGTCACGTCGACCGTCAACTGGAGGCCGGGATGCGACTCGTCGAGCGCGGTCCGCAGGTCCCGGACAAGTGCCGTGAAGTCGTTGGTCAGCTGCACCGGGACCGGCTCGAAGTCGAGATTGACGCCGTCCACGCCGCGCCCGGTGACCTCGGCGACGATCTGCCCGACCAGCTTCTTCCGCGCCTCGGAGCTTTGCAGCAGCAGGGTTGTCGTCTTGATCTGCCCGGGTCCCCAGGCGTAGCGCTGGACACTGAGCACCACGCGGGCGTTCGCCGCATGGGCAGCCGCGATGAGCTTGTCCATCGCGCCGCTCTGCCAGCCCTGGTATCCGGCGGGCGGGGCGCCGGTCGGCGTGGCTTCGACCAGGCTCCCGTCGGCCCCGGCTTCGATACCCGAGTAGGCGACCGTGGTCACCTGGGTGAAGTCGATCGACGTGGTCGGTTGCCCGAGCTCCCAGTAGGGCAGGAAGCCGAATACCTCCAGCCTGGCGAGGGCGCGGTCGCGCGGCGGCCCGGAGGGTGTCGGGACAGCTGTCGGAAGGACGAACGACTCGCCGGGCACCCCGGTCCACAGGCCGTCGGTGGGCGACACGGTCGCGCTCGCGGCGTGGCTGGAGAGCGGCGTACTCGGGGGGGTCCGCCCTCCGAGCAGGACGCTCACGGTGACGGCGACGAACACCACCCCGAGCGGAAGCGCAAGAATCGAAAGCCCCCGGTGATTTAGCACGCTCGGACCCTACCCCATCGGCGAGACCCATGCCCGGACCGACCGGCTTCGACCGGGCCGGGTAACGTGGAGCGCGATGTTCGCCCCGAGAACCATCCACCGGTCAACGGCATCTCGAATCATTCCCTCGGGCGACAGCCCCGCCGGCTGCGCGCCCGGTTGCGAATGCCCGGGTGCGCGGGCGTCGTGATCGGATGGTACCTGCGCACCGGACCCGCCGAACCGGTCGGAGTGGCCTGCCGGGGCCGATCCGACCGGCCCCTTCCTGCCGAGGCGCGCGTCACCAACCGCGGGCGGCTCCCGTAACCGCCCTTACGCTGGCGAGACTCAGGGCATGACGCGCTGCGGGCTGATGGCCCGGCCACGCGATTGGTCGTCGGCGCCCGGCCGGGGATCGAAGCGGCGAAGCCGCAGCGAGTTGAGCACGACACTGACCGAGCTGAACGCCATGGCGCCGGCGGCGATCGCCGGGTCCAACCGGACCCCCCACAGCGGGTACAGCACGCCCATCGCCACGGGGATCAGGACCACGTTGTAGCCGAACGCCCAGAACAGGTTCTGGTGGATGACGCGGACTGTCTGCTGCGACAGCCGGATGGCGGAGACAACGAGGCGCGGGTCGCCGCCGACCAGCGTGATGTCGGAGGCCTCGATCGCGACGTCGGCCCCCGTCCCGATCGCGATGCCAAGGTCGGCCTGCGCGAGCGCGGGCGCGTCGTTGATGCCGTCGCCGACCATCGCGACCCGGTGGCCGGCGGACTGCAGGTCCCGCACGCGCTGGGCCTTGTCCCCGGGGAGCACCTCGGCCAGCACATGCTCGATGCCAGCCTGGCGTGCGACCGCCTCGGCGACGACTCGCGAGTCGCCGGTCACCAGCCAGACCGTGATGCCGCGGGCACGCAGCCGGCGCACCGCCTCCGGCGCATCAGCCTTGATGGGGTCGCTGATCGCGATCGACCCGATCAGCGCCGAGCCACGGGCGACGAGTATCACGCTCCGGCCGCTCGCCGCAAGGTCGTCGTGGGACGTTGGCAGCGTGCCTGCGTCAACGCCGCGCTCCGCCATCAGGCGGGCATTGCCGACGATGACGTCCGTCCCGTCGATCGAGGCCGCCACACCGAATCCGGGGAGACTGCGGAAGCCCTCCACGGCCGGCAGCACCAGACCGCGCCGCGTGGCCTCCTCCACGACGGCGGCGCCAAGCGGATGCTCGCTGCCGCGCTCGACAGCGGCGGCCAGCGCCAGCACCTCGTCGGCGGTGGCGCCGCGGGCCACGACGACCTCGGCCACGGTCGGCTTCCCGAGCGTCAGGGTGCCCGTCTTGTCGAAGATCACGGTGTCGATCCGACCGGCCTGCTCCAGTGCCTCGCCGCCGCGGATCAGGATCCCGGACTCGGCGGCACGGCCGGTGCCGACCATGATGGCCGTCGGCGTGGCGAGTCCCATGGCGCAGGGGCAGGCGATGATGAGGACGGAGATGGCACTCACCAGCGCGTGGGTGAAGGCGGGCGACGGCCCGAGGGCGAACCAGGCGGCGAACGTGAACGCGGCAAGACCCATGACCATGGGCACGAACCGGGCACTGACGGCATCGGCGAGTCGCTGGATGGGAGCCTTGGAGCCTTGGGCCGCCTGCACCATGCGGACGATCTGGGCGAGCACCGTGTCGCGGCCGACCCGAGTCGCGCGCATCACGAAGCTGCCGTTTGTGTTGAGCGTCGCGCCGATCACGTCGTCGCCGGGGGACATGGCCACCGGCACCGATTCGCCGGTGAGCATCGACTGGTCCACCGCCGAGTGGCCCTCGACGACCACGCCGTCGACCGGCACCTTCTCGCCGGGCCGCACCCGGAGCAGGTCGCCCGGTTGCACCTGGTCGATCGGGATGTCGACCTCGGCGTTCCCCTCGACGAGTCGCGCGGTGCGCGGTTGCAGTCCCATGAGGCTGCGGACGGCACCGGCGGTCTGCGACCGCGCGCGGGCTTCCAGCCAGCGACCGGTGAGGACCAGCCCGATGATGATGGTGGCGCTGTCGAAGTAGGTCACCGGTTCGATGCCGGCTCGCATCACGAGTTCGGGCCACGTCGTCACGACGGCGCTGTAGCCCCAGGCGGCCAGCGTCCCGACCGCGACGAGCGTGTTCATGTTGACGTCGCGATGCCGCGCGGACTTCCACGCGGCGCGCAGGAAGATGCCACCCGCCCAGAACTCCACGAACGTCGCCGGCCAGAGTGCGAGCCGGTTGACGTCCTCCATGCCGAGTGCGAGCCCGGGCCAGAACATCAGGACCATGATCCCGGCGGCCACGGCCAGGGCCACGATCGCCCGGACGCCGAGGTCGCGCTGTAGGCGCGCCCGCTCGATCGACTCCGGGTCGAGCGCCTCGCCGGCGGTGGCGGTTGCGACGGTGGCGTCCGTCGGCTCGGGACGAACGTCGTAGCCCGCGGCCTCGATGGCACCGATCAACTCGATCCGCCCGACCCTCGTTGGGTCGAAGGTGATGGTGGCGCGCTCGGTCGCCAGGTTCACGTTCGCCGTGGCGACTCCATCGGTCCTGCGCAGGAACCGCTCGATCCGGCCCACGCAGGACGCGCACGTCATGCCTTCGACGGGCAGGGTGACCTCAGTGGTCGGCATGGGATCGGACGGTTGGGCGGTCATATACTCCCCCAGAGTATACCCGACCCGGCCACGATCGGGCCGGTGCCGCTGGTCGCCAGATCAGGGGCCGGTTGACGCTCCGATTTGACCCTTCCCGGCGTCGTCCGGCGCGGCATGGAGCGCGTAGGCGATCGCCTCCTCGGCGGACATCCGCCGCCCGCGCTCCCACGCGACTGCGGCGGCCGTCCCGCTCGGCGGCTTCTCGGGCAGGTCCCAGTCGATGAAGTTGAACGGGTTGAGAACGAGATCCGTGCCCGTCGCCACCCGAAGCGAGTCGCATGCGCCGGCCAGGAGCATCGATCGGTCGAGATCGCCGGCCCACCGCGCGAGGGAGCAGAAGTCGGCCAGGAGGACAACCTGGCCCGCGCGATCGCCGCTCGCGACGAACACGTGCAGCGCCTCGTTGAAATGCGCCACCGCATCCTGCGGCCGAGCCATGGCCGCCGCGACGAGACCGAGCATGTGCAATGCCCAGCCGATCCCGAACGCGTCGCCGAGGGACCGGTAGGCGGCCAGGCTCTGTTCGAAGTAGGCGCGGCTCTGTTCGACGTCGTGCGCGGTGAGGCGCCCGATCGCCAGCCCCCACAGCGCGGAGGCCTGTCCCCGCCTGTCGTCCAGTTCGCGGTACAACTCGAGCGCCTGCTCGTGATACGGCGCCCCGAGCAATGTTCCCTGCCACGTGCTCGTGTCCGGCCGCGGCGTGAATCCGAAGTTGTAGAGCGCCTCGGCAAGGATCCCGCGGTCGTCGGATTCGCGCGCGACGTCGAGTGCCGCCGCGTAGTGCCGGTGTGTTTCTGCGACGTCGTTTCGCCAGTACGCGATCGAGCCGGCAGCGCCCTCCACGCGCGCCCGGAGCGCGGGCGGCTGCGAATCGAACGCCGGCATCGCCAGGATCCGGGCGAGGCGTTCCCCGGCCTCGACGAGGTGGCCGTGGATCTGCCAGAAGCGCCACAGCGCGGCACCGAGGCGCAGGGCGATCTCCGTCGCGCCGGTCTCGAGTCGCCCAGTCGAGTGCCGCGCGGAGGTTGTCATGGTCGATCTCCAGGCGGTCGAGCCACCGGCCGCCGTCCGGCCCGGTCAGGTGCGGTTCGGCCGCCTCGGCCAGCGCCGCGAACGCCGCGGCATGCCTGCGCCGGAGTTCGGCGGACTCAGCCGCCTGCACCAGGCGCTCCAGCGCGTACTCGCGGATCGTCGCGAGCATGGCAAATCGAGGCTCGTCGAGATCCATCGGGCAGGCTGCGAAGCAGGCTCTTGTCGGCAAGGGAGGTCGAGGCCGTCGAACACGTCGACGGCCCAACTCCGCCGTCGGCCCGCACACGGTCTCGGCGGTCGACAGCCACGCCCCGCCGGCAAAGACCCCGAACCGCTCGAAGAGCCGCCGTTCGCCCACGTCGAGCAGGTCGAAGCTCCAGTCGATGGCACCGCGCAGGGTCTGCTGGCGGCTCGGGCGATCCCGCGGACCGCCGACCAGCAGCGAGAGGCGGCGATCCAGGCGCTCGCGGAGCGCCGGCACCGAGAGCAGCCGGACGCGCGCCGCGGCAAGCTCGATCGCCAGCGGCAGCCCGTCGAGCCGCCGCACGATCTCGACCACCTGGGAGACGTTCTCGTCGGTGAGCCGGAACGACGGCTGCACCGCCATCGCGCGCTCGACGAAGAGCCGCACGGCCTCGGAGCGCGCAGCATCCCCGGCCGTCAGCATCGTCCGGCTGCGGGACGCCGAGCGGCGGGAACGGGGAGTTCCTGTTCTCCGTACGCGTGGAGCGGTGTCCGGCTCGTGACGACGATCCGGATCTGCGGCAGTTCCCGCAGCAGCCGCGAGACCGACGTGACCGCGTCCACGACCTGCTCGAAGTTGTCCAGCACCAGCAGCACGTGCAGGTCGCGGCCCCAGGCGAGGAGCCGCTCGATCGGCGGCACCGTGCCGGCCTCGAGGCCGAGGGCAGCAACGATCGCCGACGGCACGAGCTCCGGGTCCGTGACCGCGTCCAGCGGCACGAAGAAGACGCCGTCGGGGAAGTCATCGGAGAGCTCCGCGGCCAGCTGCAGCGCGAGGCGCGTCTTGCCGGTCCCGCCAGGGCCGGTGAGCGTGAGGAGGTGCGTCCCGGCGAGGAGGCGGCGAGCCTCGGCGAGCTCCGCGACGGCCGACGAAACTGGTCAGCTGGACGGGCAGGTTGTTCGGTCGCGCGTCCAGGCTGCGCGGTGGCGGGAACGGCCCCGGGGTCTCGGGATCGTCCACCTGGAAGAGGCGCTCGGGCTCCGCGAGGTCCTTCAGCCGGTGGAGCCCGAGGTCGACGAGGTGCACGCCGTCGGGGAGCTGGTTGGCGACCAGCGACCGCGTCGCGCCGGAGAGCAGGATCTGCCCACCGTTGGCCGCGGATGTGATGCGGGCAGTCTCGTGGAGCGCCAGCCCGACGTAGTCGTCGTCGACCCGCAGCACCTCGCCGGTGTGGATGCCGACCCGCACACGGACCGGGTGTCCGGGTGGCCATTCGTGGGCGACCATGGCCCGCTGGCCGGCGATGGCCGATGCGAGCGCCGAGGGAGCTTCCGCAAAGGCCACGAACAGCGCGTCGCCCTCGGTGCCCATCACGTGACCGCGGTGGCTGCGCGCCGCCGCCTCCAGCAACTCCCGATGTTCGGCAAGCACGCGCGGGTAGTCGTCGCCGAGTGCCCGGAGCAGGCGCGTTGAGCCCTCGATGTCGCTGAAGACGAACGTGACGGTCCCGGTCGGCGGCTCCGGCCGACCGATCCCTGTCGGCGGCTCCGGCCGACCGATCCCTGTCGGCGGCTCCGGCCGAACTGCCGGGTCGGGCGTCAGCACGCGGGGTCCATCGGGCGGTCGAGGCTGGGACCGGGGGCCGTCGAGGGGCCGGGTTCTAGCGGGAGATCGGCCGCATGGCGAAGACGCCCATCACGATCGGCACGGGCGGGTCGTAGCAGAGCTCGATTCCGATATCGCCGGCTCGCAGGAGTTCCGCGATGAACTGCGATTCTCGGCCGGGAAGCCCGACGTAGACCGTGCCGTCTGCGAGCTGGATGGGCGTGACGTCGTCCGCGGCGCCGTTCATCTCGAAGCGGCGACGCAGTTCGTGCATGGGCACGTACGGTCGCGACTTGATGAAACGGCGAAGTTGCGCCTGGGTACAGGCGGGCTGGGCCGGCGCCTCAGGTGCGTATTCGATCCCGTTGGACGTGGCGTCGGGAGCGGCACCGTTCTGGGGGCCGCCGGTGGTTGCATCGATGCCGGGGCCTACCGCGCCTGGGGCAGCGCCGGTTGCCGCGTCGGCCATATGACTGACTCCTGGCGGTTCGCCCGCCCATGCTGTCGGTGCGCAGCGGCCGTCACCGCCACACTGGAAGACGCTGTTCATATGCGGCCGCCGCCTGGGCCTGCGACCTTGCACCGATCATACAACCGACACGTCCCGGCTCCACGTTTGTGTTTCCCGAGCGGCCATTCCGCCGGTCGGTTGCGCCACCGCGGTGCCGGGGCGCGCCTCGCGAGGTCACCCCGGAGTCGGCTCAGATGCCGGACACGACCGCCAGGTCGTGAGACTGCCGGTTCATCTCGTCGGGGCCGTTCGGACCGCACACGACGATGTCCTCGATGCGCGCCCCGTACCGGCCCTCCAGGTAGATGCCCGGCTCCACGCTGAACGCGTTTCCAACGGCCAGCGGCGCAGCGTTGCCGGCGACCATGTACGGGTCCTCGTGAACCTCAAGTCCGATGCCGTGGCCGACGCGGTGGAAGAAGTGCTCGCCGTGGCCCGCGGCTTCGATGATGTCCCGCGCGGTCCTGTCGATCGTCTCGCATGGCACCCCGGGCGCCACCGCCGCCCGCGCCTTCGCCTGGGCATCCTGGAGCACCGAGTAGAGCCTCCGGAACGTCTCGTCGGGCTGCTGCGCCTCGTCGCCACCCGTGACCCAGAAGGTGCGCGTGATGTCGGAGTAGTAGCCGGCACGCTGCCGCCGATGTCGAAGATGATCGGCTCGCCGGCAGTGATGACGCGATCGCCGGCCTCGTGGTGCGGCGATGCCGAGTTCGGTCCGCTGGCGACGATCGAGAAGGCGGCGGCGTCGTGGCCCTCGTCGACAAGGCGCTCGCGCACCTCGCGAGCGACGTCGGCCTCCGTCCGGCCGACCAGCCGCGTCGAGGCGATGCCCGCCTGGGTCCGATCGGCGGCATGGGCTGCCGTCCGCAGCAGTTCGATCTCTTCCGCGTCCTTCACCTGGCGCAGTGGGCTGACGACCTTCGACGCGAGGTCGAAGCGCACGCCGGGCATGGCTGCCTGGAAGCGCAGCAGGAACATGGCGTGCAGGAGGTCGGAAACCAGCAGCGACGTGCCGGTCACGTCGCCGCCGGCGGAAAGCGCGTCGACCACGAGTCGGGTCGAGTCCTCCATTTCCCCCCATCCCACGAGGTCGACGTACCCCGCCCCGACGCCCGGGGCCGCGTTCGCTGCGCTCATCTCCAGCCGCGGCACGATCAGCGTCGGTCGCCCGGTCGGCTGGAGCACGAGGAGGGTGAGCCGCTCGAGCGGCATCGCCGCGTACCCGATCAGCCAGCGCAGGTCCGACCCGACGCCGATCAGCAGCGCACGCGCCCCGCGTCGCCCGAGCGCATCCTGGGCACGCCCCAATCGTTCCTCGTAACGCGCGGGCGCGATGGTCGCGATGGTCGAACCGGTCACCTGTCCCCTCCGTCCTGCTGCAGCCATGCCTCGACGAGCCGTTGGCCGTCGGTGAAGAACTTGTTGTACGAAAACACCCTGGCGGCCCCGGCGGCAAGCGCGCGCCGGCGCGTTTCGAGATCATCGTGTTGGGCGACCGCGATGGCGGGCAGGCCTGCGGTTGTGGCCCGGTCAATGGCGGCGATCCCATCGTAGCGCCGACCCCCCAGGTCGACCAGGACGCCGGCGAGCGCCGCGCCGGATGGGCGTGCTCTGCGCTCGGCTGGTGCGCCGGCTTCCAGCGCGCGTTCGAGTTCAGCCTCCGAGGACACGCGGACGGCCTCGGCGCCGGCGCGCCGGACGGCCTCGACCAGCCGCGACGCCCAGATGAGGTCGTCGGCGAGGACGGCGATGGCCGTGACGGCTGCGGTGGTCAAATCATCTACCGCACTGGACGCCGGCAACTGTTTCGCCGATCGCGCGCCGGCGCCGGCATGGCCGGCGGTGAAGATGCCCCACCTGCATCACGAAGTCATCCTTGTACCTGCCGTCGGAATCGGAAGGTCACGCTCATGACCCGGACGATCGCGTTCGCGACCAGGTGCCGGTGGTTTGCCCGCATGCGGCCACTCTACCGCGTCGGTCGGAGGGAGCGACCGGGACCCGTGAAGGAGCCCGGACCGTGTAACGCGCCTTCTTCTGAAAGGCGCCGAAGTATGTAGCTACGTGACGCGACCCGGAAACCGTCCCGGCTCGGGTGACCCGGACATTACTCGGCCGGAAGCGGGCGCTCCTCGAGCGGCATGTCCCAGTGGCCATCGAGGATCTCGAAGCGGCGCTGCTCCTCCGCCCGGAAGCGCTCCCGGTCCGGGTAGAGGCGCTGCCGAATCTCACCCTCGCTGTGGGCCTCCATGGCCGCCCAGTCGCGATAGGTGATCGTGACCATGACGTTCCAGTCCGCGCGGCCGTCGTTGTGGAAGCGCGGGGTGTAGAGGCGCACGTCGGTGAAGCGGCCGTCCTTGAGCTGCTCGCGGAGGATCGGCCAATGGTTGCGCATGAACAGTTCGAGCCACTCGTCGTGGTGGCCCCACTTGATGCGGTAGAAGTAGGCGACGGTGATGGGTTGCGCGGGCGTGTCGTCCATGGTGAACATCTTGGCCGATACCGGCCGAGTCGGCTGCGCCGCCTCGGCCGCCGAGAGGCGCCGGGCCGCCGGGTTCACCGAATCTGTCGGGCGTCTTCGCGTGAAGAGCTTCCAGTCCGTCAGCCGCCGCAGTAGATCGAGCGCGCCATGTCGATGGCCGCCCGTGGATCGTCGACGCCGGCAAAGATCCGAAGATCGTCTGTGCCGCAGCTGCCGGGCGCGCCGGGCGTAGGCGGCCTCGATCGACGAGTCGACGATGGCCAGGTCCGATGGACGGTTCACGGATGCGAGCATTGCCTCTCGAATCACACCTGTTGTGACGGACTGGGCAGGGCGAACGTTTACACGTCGGCGCCATCATTGCGCGACGATCCGGCCAAACCGGGCGCGGCGCCGAACGGCGATTCGACCTGGCTTTGCATCATTTCGGACGATTCCGTCCTACCGAGGGGCGCCGTACGGCCGTCCCGGGGCACGGATTGCATCAAATGGGCGCGGTTCGGCCGATTTGGGGAAAGATGGGGCCGTGGCCGCGGATTCGGCGGACGAACGCGTCCGATTTGAGATACACGGTGAGCCCGGCCGCGGCAGCTTCCCGTCGATGGCGGCAGGATCGCGGTCGGCGCCTCACCCGCGACGCACGCGCCCTGCGATTTCGACCCGCCGGTTGCCGCCGGACCCACCATCCTGTGCGCGTGACGGCTCGCCGGTTGCCGGGTGCTGCCACCGTCCGCTAGGGTGCCGCCATGCACGGCCCGGATCCGACTCCCCTCCCCGCCGCCGCCTCGGCCGCTTCCGACGCCGGCTCGGCCGCTTCCGACGTCGGCCCCAAGGGCGCCCCGAGCCCGGCCGGCGCCGTCGCCGGCTCCGGCGGCGCCACCGTCGAATTCGACCGCATCACGAAGCAGTACGACCCGAGCGAGAAGGGTCCCGGCGCCGTCAACGACCTCAGTTTCGTGGTGCCGGCCGGCTGCATCTGCGTGCTCGTCGGCCCGTCCGGCTGCGGCAAGACCACCAGCCTCAAGATGGTCAACCGGCTGATCGAGCCGACCTCCGGGCACATCCGCATCGGCGGCCGGGACATCGCCGCGGAGGATCCCATCGCCCTGCGGCGGCGCATCGGGTACGTGATCCAGCACACCGGGCTGTTTCCGCACCTCACGATCGGTGACAACGTGGCCGTGGTCCCACGCCTGCTCGGGTGGGACGGCAACAGGACCCGGGACCGCGTCACCGAACTGCTCTCGCTCGTGGGCCTCGAACCGGCTGCCTACCGCGAGCGCTACCCGAGCCAGCTCTCCGGCGGCGAGCGGCAGCGGGTCGGCGTGGCGCGCGCGCTCGCCGTGGACCCGCCGGTGATGCTCATGGACGAGCCCTTCGGCGCCGTCGATCCGATCGTCCGCGAGCGCCTGCAGGACGAGTTTCTCCACCTCCAGGAGGGCCTCGCCAAGACGATCCTGTTCGTGACCCATGACATCGACGAGGCCATCAAGATGGGCGACCTCGTCGCGGTCATGCGGCAGGGCGGCCAGCTCGCTCAGTTCGGGCCGCCGGCAGAGATCCTGGCGCACCCCGCGTCGGATTTCGTGGCGCGGTTCGTCGGTGCCGATCGCGGACTCAAGCGGCTGTCGCTGACACGCGTCGCGGACGTGCCGGTCAGCCCCGCGGTCACCGCGCATCCGGGGGACGACGCTGCCGATGCCCGCAGGCGAGCGCTCGCAGATCCGTTCCCCTACCTGCTGCTGGTCGACGAGGCGAACCGGCCGATCGGGTGGATCGACCAGGGGGACATCCCGGCGTCAGGCACGCTGACGGCCGACCTCGCCGTCGCGATGTCGCCGCTCCTCGGCATCCGGACGACGCTCAAGGACGCGCTGTCGATGCTGATCGACGCGCAGGTGATGGCGGGGATCGTGGTCGACCGACGCGGCGCGGTGATGGGACTCCTGACCGTGGAGGCGATCGGAGAGCAGCTTCGATTCCTGGGCCGGCAGACGGCCACGGCCGACCAGCCATTGGCGCCAGAGGCGGCACCGACAGCGGCCGAGCCATGAGCGGGGCCGACGTCCAGTGGATGATCGACCACCTCGACGACCTCCTCGCCCGAACCGTGCAGCACATCTGGCTGGCGTCCATCGCCGTCTCCGTCGGCTTCGTGATCTCGTTCGGCCTTGCCATCCTCGCGGTGCGCCGGCGCCGCACCTACGGCCCCATCGTCGCCGTCTCGGACATCCTCTACACGATTCCCAGCCTGGCCTTCTTCGTCGCACTCATCTCCATCACGGGCATCTCCACCCTCACCGTCGTGATCCCGCTGATCATGTACACGCTGCTGATCTTCGTGCGCAACATCGTCGCCGGGTTCGACGCGGTGCCGTCGGACGTCCTGGAGGCCGCGGACGGGATGGGGTACACGCGCAGTGCCCGGTTGCTGCACGTGGAGACGCCGCTCGCGATCCCGCTCGTCGTCGCGGGGTTGCGCCTGGCGACGGTTTCGACGATCGGGCTCGTGACGGTGTCGGCGGCCATGGGCGATGCGTTCGGCGGGCTCGGCCACTTCATCCTCGAGGGGTACAACCGAAGCTTCCCAACGGAGATTTACTACGGCGCCGTGCCGTCGATCCTGCTCGCCATCGTGGCGGACGTTTGCTTCGTGCGGCTCCAGCGCCGCATCACACCGTGGTCCCGGCAGTCGGCGACTCGGACCCCGGCATGAGCCTCATCAACGACATCGTCGCCTGGTTCACGAACCCCCTGAACTGGCAGGGCCCGAACGGCATTCCCGCTCGCATGTTCGAGCACATCCTCATTTCGGTGATCTCGCTGGCAATCGCCCTCGCGATCGCGCTGCCCGCGGGGATCTATATCGGCCACACCAGGCGCGGCGCGAACTTCGCCGTCAACGTCGCGAACATCGGCCGCGCCCTACCCTCGCTCGCGGTCATCGGCATCGTGTGGCCGCTGACGGTGCTCCTCGACCCGCAACTCGGGTTCAAGGTCTATCCGACGCTCATCGCGATGGTGATCCTCGCCATCCCGCCGATCCTCGTCAACGCACATGCCGGCCTTACGGGTGTGGACCAGGAACTGACGGAGGCGGGTCGCGGCATGGGCATGCGCGAGCACCATGTCCTCACGCGGATCGAACTGCCGCTGGCCGTGCCGGTCATCGTCGTCGGAATCCGCTCCGCCGGGGTGCAGATCGTCGCGACGGCCACGCTCGGCGCGATCTTTGGCTTCGGGGGGCTCGGGAGGTACCTGGTGGATGGGTACGCACAGCGCGACGAAGGGCAGATCTTCGGCGGCATGATCCTCGTCGCAGGGCTCGCCATCACGGTCGAGCTGGGCTTCGTCGTCCTCCAGCGGCTCCTGACGTCTCGCGGCCTGCGCCTCGAGCAGGCCCGCGGCCGCGGCGCCGCGGCGTCCATCAACGCCGCGACGAGATGATCGCGCGCCGATCTCACGCGAACTTGAAACCCCACTGTCACGACTGTGCGGCTATAGTCGCCGCACCTGCGCGGCCGGTTCCGGGACCGCGAGGAAGTATATGGAGGTACCCATGCGGCAATTCCGCATGCTCGCTCTCGGGGCGTCGCTGCTGGTGCTTCTGGGCGCCTGCTCGACGGGTGGGGGCAGCACAACGCCGCCGGCGACGCCGGCAGCAACAGGAGCCGCAGCGCCAAGCGCGGCAATTGGCTCGAAGCCGACGATCAAGATCGGCTCGGTCGGATTCGATGAAGCCCGGGTGATGGCGGAGCTGTACGGCCAGGCGCTCGAGGCGAACGGGTACACGGTCGATCGCACCGGGATCGGGCTCGGCGAGCGAGCCGTCCTCGTCCAAGCCATCGAGACCGGCCAGATCGACATGCAGCCCGAGTACATCGGGAGCCGCCTCGGCTTCGAGAAGGGCACGCCGACCGGCGACCCCGCGCAGAACGAGACGGCACTGCAGGCCATCCTCAACACGAAGGGCGGCGGGATCACCGCCCTCAATTACACGCCGGCCGTGGACACCAACGCGTTCGTCGTTCGTGCCGACACGGCAGCTCAATACAACCTGACGAAGCTGAGCGACCTTGCCGCCGTGCAGGACAAGCTCAAGTTCGGGCTGGCGACCGACTGCCCGACGAACTCGCTGTGCGGCAAGCCGGGCGGCGCGCTCCAGGGAACGTACGGCCTCACCGCCCAGACGATTGCCGGCGCAACCCTGCTTGCCGCCTGCAGCACGCCGATGGCGGACGCCCTGAAGGCCAAGACGATCGACGTCGGCGAACTCTGCTCCACGCAGCCGGACGTCATCGTGAACGGCTGGACCGTGCTGGCCGATGATAAGAGCACGCAGCCGGCGGACAACATCGCGCCGCTGGTGCGCAACGATTACCTGGCGAAGGTCGACAAGACGTCGTTCGAGAAGATCCTGAATGACGTTTCGGCCAAGATCGACACCACGACGCTGGCCCAGCTGTACAAGCAGGTTGCGGTCGACAAGACGGATGTCAAGACGGTGGCTGCCACCTGGCTGAAGGCCAACGGCTTCACGAAGTGACCGCGGGCATTTCCCGCGCGTACAACGGAGCGGTCGCCAGGGGGCGGCCGCTCCCCATTTCCGGCAGTGCCGAAGGATTGTTGGAGCACGCCTTTGGACAGGGATGAATACCTTGAACTTGCCGACTGGCGGCGTAGCGTGGCCGGGATGTTCGAGGCGTGGCGCGAGGCATCGGCGTCCGACCCGGAGCGCGCGACTGCGGCGTTTCGCGCCGCAAAGGACCGGCTGTTCGCGGAGCATCCGCAGTCGCCGCTGATGCCGGAGGATCGCCCCGGCTTCACCGGAATTCCGTACTGGCCGTACAACGCGGCGTGGCGGATGACGGGGCGGCTGGAGCGGAGCGCCGACTCGGTCGGCCCACATTCGGACGCCTTGGAGGAGGGCGTCGCACCGCCCCCGGCGGCCGCACGGCCGCTCGGGTTCGCGACCGCCCCGATCGCACTGCCCAACTCCGGCAGCGGAGCGATCCCTTTTCGCCGCATCGGCCGCGTCGAACTCCAGGGTCCGCTGGCCGGCCATTCGCTGGCCGTCTTCTGGATCGACGCCTACGGCGGCGGGCTCTTCCTGCCGTTCCGCGACACGACCAGCGGAATGGACACGTACGGCGCCGGCCGCTACCTGCTGGATACGATCAAGAGCGCCGACCACGGGGGCGACTACCGGTCGGGCACGGTGCTGCTCGATTTCAACCTCGCCTTCCACCCTTCCTGCGCCTACGACCCGCGCTGGAGCTGCCCACTGGCGCCCATCGAGAACCACCTGCCCGTGCCCGTCTTCGTCGGTGAGCGGTTGGGCGCCGGGCCCGGTGCCGGCGGCCACTGAGCGCCGATGCGCACGTCTGCAGGCCTACACCGCGTCACGCTCCTCGCCGGCGGGTTCGGCGGGGCGAAGCTGAGCCACGGCATGGTCCTTGCCGCCTCCGACAGGTCCGCCACCGGTCGGGAAGCGCCTGCGGTGAGCGTCATCGTGAACACGGGCGACGACCTGGAGGTTCACGGGCTCCTCGTCTCACCCGATTTCGACACGGTCATGTACACGCTGGCCGGGCTGGCGGACGCAGAGACCGGTTGGGGGGTGCGCGACGAGACATGGTCGGCGTCCGGCATGCTCGAGCGGCTGGGGACTGCGACCTGGTTCCGGCTGGGTGATCGCGACCTTGCCACGCAGATCGTTCGAACCGAGCGACTTCGGGCGGGCGCACGGCCGACCGACGTGGCCCGCGACCTGGCCGTGGCGCTGGGGGTGCCCGCCCGCATCCTGCCGATGTCGGACGAGCCGGTCCGCACCGAACTCCTGGCCGCCGATGGCTGGCTCGAATTCCAGGACTACTTCGTGCGGCGAGGCCACCGCGACCCTGTGCACGCCGTGCGCCACCGGGGTGCAGACGACGCGCGACCGACCCCGGAGGTCCAAGACGCGATCCGAGAGGCGGACCTGATCGTCTTCGCGCCGTCCAATCCGATCGTCAGCATCGGGACGATCCTGGCCGTCCCTGGGATGGTCGATGCCCTGCTGGCGGCGCCGGCGGGCATCGTCGCGGTCAGCCCGATCGTCGCCGGAGAGGCGTTGCGCGGCCCGGCCGACCGGATGCTGGAGTCGCTCGGCGGCGAGGCGAGCGCCCTAGGGGTGGCGTCCTTCTATGCGACGCGGTACCCGGGGCTCGTGGACGCGCTCGTGATCGACAATGCCGACGTGGGTTCCTGTGCCGCGATCGAGGCAGCCGGCATAGCCGTCCTGGTGACCGAGACGGTCATGCGCAGCGACGAGGATCGCCGCCGCCTGGCCGAGACGATCCTGCAGCGCTTCACGCCGGGCGGGGGCGCAGAGATTCGGCCCGGAGACGGTGCGGCCCGGGACATCGGGGACGCCCGGGCCGGCAACCTACGAGGCGCGCCCGGTGTCTAGCCTCCGATCATGGCCACGGCGATCTTCTGGGCAACGTCGAGGTCCTTGGTTGCGTCCCCACCCACGATCTGGACGACCATCGAGTTGCCGCCACCGAGGTCGACATAAAGGGCGGTGACACCCGGCGCCCAGTATGCGGGGTGCCCGGCCACGGTGAGATCCTGTCCGCCACCCCACACCGTCTTGGCGGCGCTGATGGTCTCGCCTGAGCCAGTTCGCACGTTGAGGCCGCCGAAACCTGATTGGGACGTGAAGTCCCCGAGGAAGGTGCAGTTGTCTGGCTTGGAATCCTGGACGGTCATTGTCGACCCGACGATCGATGTGACCTTGGCGGCACTGATGAGCGCGCAGTCGCCGCCGCCGGCTGCCGCCGTGGTCGGGAGCCCGCCCGCCTGGGTGGGTTGCCCGGCCGCCTGGGTGGGCTGTCCGGCCGCCTGGGTGGGCTGTCCGGCTGCCTGGGTGGGCTGTCCGGCGGCCTGGGTGGGCGCCTGGGTCGCGGACCCGCCGCACGCGGCCACGATTGCGAACGCCGAGATGATCAGCGCGCCGGAACGCGCCGACGTACGAACAGTGAACACAGATGCGCCTCCTCTGGGCATGGACGCGGCGGGAGCCCCGCCGACCGGCACAGCGGAATGGTACCTGTGCGAGCAGGGCGCGGCGGCCGTGCTGCGCGCCTCGGCGGTGCCGCGCCGGGACGGTGCCATACGCGGCGAGGACCATGCCCGGACGGCGCTGCCGCACCCGGTGGCGGTGGCGCGCCGGCTGCCGTGCCACATGCGGCGGCCGTGCCACATGCGGCGGCCGCGTCGCGCCCGGCGCGGACCATGCGGGGCCGGCCCGGCCCGGGCATCACATCCGGCCGACGGCTTTCTTTGCGATCTCCACCGCGATCGACCGATAGTCCGTCTGGGTCGCGTCCGATGCAAAGATGAGGAGCATCAGCGACTGCTGGTTGCCGAGGTCGACCCAGAGTGTGTTGATCGAGGGGACCCAGTAGGCGCCCTGCCCGACGCCGGGGATGTCGGCGCCGTCGGGCCACACGGACTTGAGGTACGAGAAGGCGTCCGAACTGTCCAGGCTGAGGCCGACGCTCGCGAACGAATTCCCGCTCATGGCGAGCCATGTGCACGATCCCGAGGACGAGGTTCCGGCCCCGAAGTCGGCACCCATCGCCTGCTTGAGTTCGGCGGTGGTGACGAGGCTGCACAGGTCGCCGGAACCGGAGGTTTGCCGCAGGGTCCGAAAGAAAACCAGTGGAGATCGGCGGGATGGTGATCGGCGGCAGGCTGGGAATCGGCGGCATCGGGACGCCTGGGGGCAGGGTCGGTAGGCCGGGCGGAAGGGTCGGGACGCCCGGGGGCAGGGTCGGGAGGCCTGGGGGCAGGGTCGGGAGGCCTGGGGGCAGGGTCGGGAGGCCGGGGGCAAGGTCGGGAGGCCGGGCGGCAGCGTCGGGACGCCGGGCGGCAGGGTCGGCAGGCCCGCCGGCAGCGTCGCGAGGCCGGGCGGAAGCGTCGGCAGGCCGGGCGGCAGGGTCGCACCCGAGATTGGCAGCGTCGGCAGGACGGGCCCCCCGGACGAAGGAGCCGTGACGCTTACCGAACAGCCACCGAGAATGGCGAACGCCAGGATGGTGGCAACTGCCGGACGCAGCTGTGCACGTGTCGTGAACACGCGGCTCCCTCCCTGTGCAGCGTCGGCGCAGCCTGAGGCACGCCCGACGCGGCGTGAATGGTACGCGTCCCGAAGCAGTGCGGAGAGGCTCCGCCGATCCCGCGCGTGTGAGCAACGGATGCGCGTTGGCTACCATGCGGTCATGGAGCGAAGCCGGCGCAGAATCCGCGGCCCGGCGGGCCTGGCGAGCCTCCATGCCATCGTCCCACTGCGCAGCCTCGCCGGCGGCAAGGCCAGGCTCGGCGAGGCCGCCGATGCGGAGGAGCGCGAGGAACTGTTGCTCGGCATGCTGCGAAAGACGTTGTCGGAACTGCTGCGGCTTCCCGCGTGCCGTGCGATCCACGTTGTCAGCACGGACGCGCGGGTACTCGGGGTGGCCGAGGAGTGCGGTGCGCGGCCGCTGCGCCAGGAACACGGCGACCTCAACGACGCGCTGGCATTGGCGCGGGACGTGGCGATCGACGACGGCGCGGATTCGGTGGTGATCCTTCCGGCCGACCTGCCGATGCTGACCCTGGCGTCGCTCGAGCGCCTGGTCGATGCGGCGGACGCCGCGCTCGCGGCCGGGCTCGGGCGTGCGATGGTGGTGATCGCCCCGTCCGATGCGCGGGGCGGCACCAACGCGTTGCTGCTCAGCCCGGCCGATGTGATCGAGCCGCAGTTCGGCACGGCCAGCTTCGAGGCTCACGCCCGCGCCGCGGCGGCGGCCGACGCGACACTCCAACTGGTGAACGACGCGGGCCTGGGCTTCGACCTGGACACGCCCGAGGATCTCGAGATGCTGCCGCCCGACCTGGTGACGAGCCTGCTCGAGATGGGTCGCCGGCCGGCGGGGGTCGCTCGGGAGTGACGGATCCCATGGGCCACGTGGCGCTGGCGGGGTCCGATGGCCCGGCGCGGGCCGGTGGCCAGGCACCGGCCGATGGCCCGCCGTGGGCCGGTGGCCAGGCACCGGCCGATGGCCCGCCGGCGGCCGGCGATGCTTCGGCGAGCAGAGGCCCGGCACCGGATGGTGGCCAGGCACCGTCCGCTGGCCAGGCGGCGGCCGGCGATGCTTCGGCGAGCAGAGGCCCGGCACCGGTCGGTGGCCGGGCGCCGGCCGGCGAGGTCTCGGTGGCGCGCCCGACGGCTCCCCCCGGTCGGATCCTTGCCGTTCCGCTGCCGGAGCTGCCCGAAGTGCACCCCGGTGACGACCTCGCCGGCCTCATCGTCGCCGCCTGGCGCGATCTTGCCGGGGCGTGGCCGGGGCTGGCGGCGCGGCCCGGCGACGTCCTCGTCGTGACCCAGAAGGTCGTGTCCAAGGCGGAAGGGCGCGTCGTGGACCTGCGGACCGTCACGCCCCGACCGGAGGCGCTCGAGTTCGGCCGGCGATTCGACCGCGACGCCCGCCAGGTCGAGGTCGTGTTGCGCGAGGCTGCCGCCGTGCTTCGCATGGAACGCGGGGTCATCATCTGCCGCACCCACCACGGGTTCGTCTGCGCGAACGCAGGCGTCGACGCGTCCAATGTGGGGCGGGTCGACCTCGTGACGCTCTTGCCGGAGGATCCCGATCGATCGGCCCGTGCGCTCCACGAGCGACTTTCCGGCGAGCTGGGGGTAGCCGTGCCCGTCATTGTCAGCGACTCCTTCGGGCGACCGTGGCGCTGGGGCATCGTCGACGTGGCGCTCGGCATCGCGGGGTTCCTGCCCCTCGACGATCAACGCGGCCGGCCCGACGCGGACGGCCGGATCATGCACGCCACCATCGTCGCGGTTGCAGACGAGATCGCCTCGACAGCCGAACTTGCCGCGGGCAAGACCAGCAGGCGGCCGGTCGTGCTGGTTCGAGGCGCGACGCTCCCCGCGGGCGAGGGCTCCGTCCGCCGGGACGTGGTGATGCCCGTCGAAGCGGACCTGTTCCCCTGAAGGGTTGTCGGGTCCGGGGCAACCGATCCCATGGGCAACCACGGCACTCGGGTGGCGCCCTCGCAGATCCCCCGCGTGGCCGATCCGGGCCGGGTCGCTGTAGGCTTCGAGTCGCCGGCCAGCGGGGCCGGCGCGGCGGACGCCGGTGATGCCGCATCCAACAGCTCCAGGTGAGGCGAATTGACATGTCCAACTGGCGAGCCGCGCCATGAAGGTCGGCCTGCAGATCCCGTCGTTCACGTGGCCCGGCGGAAACGCCGAGATCGGATCCACGCTCGCGCGCATCGCGCAGGCCGCCGACGAGGCCGGCTTCGATTCGATCTGGGTGATGGACCACTTCTTCCAGATTCGAGGCCTCGGCCCTGCAGAGGAGCCGATGCTCGAGGGCATGACGGCGTTGGGTTACATGGCCGCACTCACCAGGCGCGCGCGGCTGGGGCTGATGGTCGGCGGGATCCATTACCGCCAGCCCGGGCTCTGGCTGAAGGCGACGACGACCCTCGACGTGCTCAGTGGAGGCCGCTCGTACTTCGGGATCGGGGCGGCGTGGAACCAGGAAGAGTCGGAAGGGCTCGGCTTCCCCTTCCCCGAACTGCGCGACAGGTTCCGCATGTTGGAAGACACGCTGCGCTACGTTACCGAGGGCTGGCAGGGGGAGCACGGGACCGAGGGCAGGTTCGAGGGCCGCATCACCAGCGCAACGCGCCTGCTCAACAGCCCGCAGGCGATCAGCCGGCCGCACCCGCCGATCCTCGTCGGTGGTGGCGGCGAGCAGAAGACGCTCCGGCTGGTCGCGCAGTACGCGGACGCGTGCAACCTCTTCGGCAACCCGGAGATGCTGCGCCACAAGTTCGGGGTGCTGCGGGACCACTGCGAGGACCTCGGTCGAGACTACGACAGCATCGAGAAGACGAACCTGTTCTCGGTCTCGATCACGCCGACGGGCGCCAAGGGTTCGATGACGCCGTCCGAACTCGTGGAACGGCTGGGCACCTACGCCGAGGCCGGATCCATGCACTCGATCTTCAGCGTCCGCGACCCGTGGGACGAGTCGAAACTGGAACTGATCGGGCGCGACGTCATCCCGCAGATCCGCGACCTCGGCCCGCGAAGCCCGATTTCCTGACGGGGAGGCGGTTCGCGGCTGCCGGCCGACCCGATCAACCGGGAGAACCCACCTTCATTGCGCATTGCGCAGTGCTATCCGGCCCCGGTTGCGAGTCGAATCGCCACCTGGGCCGGTGAGGAGCGCTCCCGTTCCGGTGATTCCGCAAGACGCAGGTGGAAGGCCGAACGGCACAAACCCAGGTCCTCGCGGCGATCTCGGCTCAAAGGTGCTCGACTCGACCGGGTGAGTCGCCACCGATCGGTTCGCCGCGCAGCTGCGATGGGTGGTGGGCTCCCGGGGGCGCACTCGGAACGGGGCCGGCCGGTCCACCCCCGGGTCCACCAACGTGTCCACCCGCCGGCGCCGACCCGGGCGCCCCGTGCGACGGACCACCCCCTGGGACGCCGATCGGGACCTCCGACGTCTCGTCGTCTGCTCCGGCATGTGCCCGAAGGCGCGCGCTGAACAGCACGTAGCAGCCCAGCGCAATCGGCAGCAGGGGCCACCAGTCGATCGCGAGGTCCAGCAGTGACGTCCCCAGCTCTCACCGAATACACGACCGCGCCGGCGGCCAGCAGCAGGCTACCCGGCACCACCGGCCACCACCGGACCGCGCGAATCTCGAACATCAGGCCAAGCACCCACACGAGGTAGAAACCGCCCGCCAGGCTGACGAGGAAGCCTGCCGCGCCGAAGTCGGCGTTACCCCTGGTCGCGATCAGACACCCCGACGCCCACGCCGGTGATCACGCCACCCGCGGTCAACGAGCCGACCGTGCGCGTGAGGAGGAACAGTCCGAGCAGCCCCAGGCCGACGATCAACGGGACGAGCGGCACGAGATCGGGGAAGAGCCTGTTGCCGAGCAGCAGGAGTCCCACAACGACGAGCGTGGCGCCGGTGACCCAGTCCCTGTTGATGCGATTCACGCTCCGAGTATGCACCCACGCACACCCGGAATAGGCCGCCTGCGACCCTTCCTGTGAGGTGCAGCATGCCGGCGCTTCCGCCTCGACCGACCCAGCTCTGCACCGGCCGTCCAGGCTCCACCGGCTGCGCACCCCGCCCTGCCGCGGGCATCCGCTTCGCCAACCCGCTCCGTCGGCGATACTCTGCGGATGCCGCCGCGCTCCGGTCGCTCTCACCCTCGCACTCAAAGCGGGCACGCGCCCGGTTGTATACTCCCGGGGAGTATCTACCGCTCAATGCCACGAAGACGGACCCCATGACCCAGACGCGATTCCCCACCATCTCCATCCTTGGGGACAGCCCCGGTTCGAGCGCAGCAGCCGTGCCCCTGCCGTCCCGCGGACCCGAGGACGCAGGGGAGGGCGAGGCCGGCCGGCGCCACACCCACGTGCTCATCGTCGGTTCCGGTCCCGCCGGGCTGACCGCCGCGATCTACGCGGCACGCGCGAACCTGGAGCCCATCGTGCTCGGCGGCTCGACTCCCGGCGGCCAATTGACCATCACGAGCGACGTGGAGAACTATCCCGGCTTCCCCGACGGCGTCGGCGGCCCGGAACTCATGGATCTGTTCCGCCGGCAGGCCGAGCGGTTCGGGGCGCGCGTGGTCGACGTCGATGCCGACCGCGTGGACCTTGGGTCCCGCCCCTTCCACCTGTGGGCCGGCAGCAGCGAGTACACCGCCGACTCGGTCATCATCGCGACGGGCGCCAGCGCCGTCTGGCTCGGCCTTGACAACGAGACGCGCCTCCGCGGTCGCGGCGTGAGCGCCTGCGCGACCTGCGACGGGTTCTTCTTCCGCGGCAAGAAGGTGGCCGTCGTCGGTGGCGGCGACACCGCGCTGGAGGAGGCGACCTTCCTGACCAGGTTCGCCAGCGAGGTCGTGATGGTGCATCGCCGGGACCAGCTCCGCGGCAGCAAGATCATGCAGGCGCGTGCGCTCGCGAACCCCAAGATCGACGTGCGGTGGAACAAGCAGGTCGTCGACGTGCTGGGCGACGAGGTCGTGCAGGGGATTCGCATGCGCGACACCGTCACCGGTGAGGTGACGGACGAACCGGCCGAGGGGCTCTTCCTCGCCATCGGCCACCGGCCCAACACCGCAGCTTTCCGCGACTGGCTCGAAATCGACGACGCCGGCTACCTCGTGGTCCGCGACGAAACCAGGTCGAACATCGAAGGCGTGTTCATCGCGGGTGACGTGCACGACCACCGCTACCGGCAGGCGGTGACGGCCGCCGGCGACGGGTGCAGGGCCGCGATCGACGCCGAGCGCTGGCTCGAGAGCCAGGGAATTGCCGAAGCCGCGACCGCGACGTCGTGGTGAACGACGGAGCGCCGGCGACTCGCCGACCTGGGGACAGCCGTAGTGCAGGCGTGACGCCCCAGGTCGGAACGCCGGCCACTCGCCGGCCCGGGGACGACCGCCGCCTCGCCCTGTCGCGCCGCCTCGGTCTGCAGCCGACGACCCAGGACGTCGTGGATCAGTGGCTGGACGAACTGCTCCCCGACGCGGCGGCGGCCGCCCTCGACGCCGGTTGCGGTCGGCTCAGCCAGCTTCGGCCCTTCCGCGCCCGTCTCGGGCGCTTCGTCGGCGTTGACATCCACGAGCCGCCGGCCCGGTTGGCCTGGCTCGACGAGTTCGTCATCGCGGACCTGTGCCGCGACACGGACGCCTTCCCGCCCGAGAGCTTCGACCTCGTGCTCTCGTCCTTCACCGTCGAGCATTTCGCCGACCCGGCCGCGGCGTTCCGCATCATCAACGGCTGGCTGAAGCCGGGCGGCTGGCTCGTCATCACGACCGTGAATCGCGCCCATCCGTTCGTCAACGCCTACCTCTCGCTCCCGACGAACCTTCGCTCCGGCGCCCAGCGGACCGTCAAGGCCAGCGCAGCCGAGGCGCACCCGCTGATCGGCGCCTGCAATACTCCCGGGCAGGTCCGGTCCGGGCTACGTGACGCCGGTTATGGCAGCATCCAACTGGTGACGACCGACCACCTCGCGCGCGCATGGCGCCGCACCCTGCCGACCTGGGCGCTTGGCCTGGCCGGTGACATGGCGGCGCATTCGATGCCGGGCCGCCGTTCGACGATCGTCGCACGCGGCCAGCGGCCGGCTACAGGGCAGCCGGCGACCGACCAGGGTGTGCAGCCGTGACGCAATCGTGAGCCTGGACCCAGGGGCAGCCGGCTTCGACCGGGGAGGAGGGCACCCCGCGCCACGAAGGAGCCAGCGAAACAGGATGAACGCCTCCGGGCGGGCCGCCGCGTCCGCTACGCACGCCACGTCCGCCGCGGGCGCCACTCCCGCAGGCACCGCCGCGACTGCCGCGATTGCCACCTCCCCTGGAAGTGCCCGTTTCACGACCGCCGCCGGTCCGACCGCCGCCGGTCCGACCGTCGCCGGTCCGACCGCACCAACATCGTCGCGCGGCCGCCTCTTCGAATGGCGGGGACGCAGCCTCGTGTTCCTGCCGCTCGCGTCGAACTCGATACGGCTCTTCCTCACCAGCGCGACCCTTCTCTTCGTCGAGCTGCTGCTGATCCGCTGGATGCCGACCAACGTCACCTACATCGGCTTCTTCAGCAACTTCCTGCTGATGGCCAGCTTCCTCGGCATCGGCGTCGGGATCCTGCTCGGCCGTCACGGGCTGGCGGATCCCCGTGCTGCCGTTCGCGCTGCTGCTCGTGTCGGTCGTGTGGCTCGTGTACGACAAGCAGCTCAACGTCCAGGTCGTCTCCCAGAACGAGCTGTTCTTCGGCCTCGCGGAGAGCGTCTCGCCGACAGGACAACTTCCTCATCCTGCCGATGGTCGTCGTCCTGGTGACCGGCCTGATGGCGACGCTGGCGCTGCCGCTCGGACCGCTGCTCAAGAGCATGCCGCCGCTGCGCGCGTACGCGACCGACATCATCGGGTCGATGGCCGGCATCGTCGGCGTTCACGATGCTGTCCGCGGCGGCACGGATCCGCTCGTCTGGTTCGGCGTCGCGGTGTTCCTGGTCGTCCTGCTGGAACTGGGGGCGGGCTGCGCATCTGGTCGGTGCCCGCGGCCCTGTGCCTGGCGTTGACGCTGTTCTTCGTGAACACAGGCGCTCACCACCGGGCTCGGGCCACTCGACACGTACTCGCCGTACTACCGCATCACGACATACGCCCAGAACCCGACCCGCATCAACGTCAACGGCATCCCGCACCAGGCGATGTGGCCGCAGGCGGACAACCGCAAGGAGCCCTTCTACAACCAGGTCTACAAGTGGTTCCCGGGCCGGACGTACCAGAACGTCCTGATCGTCGGCGCCGGCAGCGGCACGGACGTCGCGGTCGCGCTGGCGCACGGCGCGGGGCACGTCGACGCGGTCGAGATCGACCCCAAGATCCAGCAGATCGGCGTCGACCAGCACCCGGATCACCCGTACCAGGATCCGCGGGTCGACGCGGTACATCAACGACGGCCGTGCGTTCCTCCGCAGCACCGACAAGAAGTACGACCTGGTGGTCTTCGCGCTGCCCGACTCGCTGACGCTCGTCAGCAACACCGCCAGCCTGCGCCTCGAGTCGTTCCTGTTCACCACGCAGGCCTTCCAGTCGGTCCGCGACCACCTGGCGCCGGACGGCGTCTTCGTGCTCTACAACTACTACCGGCGAGGACTGGCTCGTCACCGAAGCTCGCCGACATGCTCCAGTCGACGTTCGGGACGAAGCCGCTGGTGCGCGAGTACCAGAGCCGTGATGGCGGCCACTGGCGGACGGCCCGCTGGTGGCCGCGCTTCCGAACGGCACGCCGCCCGGCGACGACGTTGACGCCGATCCCCGCCGTCGGGTCGCCGACGCCCACGCCGGCGACCGACGACTGGCCGTTCCTGTACCTGCGCACGCCGTTCGTCGCCGACTACTACCTCCTGGCGCTGGCCATCGTGCTGCTCTTCGCGCTGCTCGCCGTGGCCGGCGCCGCCGCCGCCACCGGGACGTCGATCCGCCGCTTCAGCCCGCACTTCTTCGTGCTCGGCAGCGCGTTCCTGCTGCTGGAGACGCGCAGCCTGGTCAGCTTCAGCCTGCTGTTCGGCACCACCTGGCTCGTCAACGCGCTGGCGTTCTTCGCGATCCTCGCGAGCGTGCTGGTGGCGATCCTCATCAACGCGCGCATCCATTTCCGGCGACCGCAGTTCCTCTACGCGGGGCTGTTCATCGCGCTCGGCAGTCGCGTTCCTGGTGCCGCCGGAATCGGTGCTGATCGACCCGCCGTGGCTGCGCTACCTGCTCGCCGCCGCTCCTGGCGTTCGCGCCGGTGTTCTTCGCCAACCTCGTCTTCAGCTACTCCTTCCGCGACACGAAGACGGCGGACATGGCGTTCGCCAGCAACCTCCTCGGCGCCATGGTCGGCGGCGCGCTCGAGTACATGGCGCTCGTCACCGGCTACCAGTTCCTGCTGCATCGTCGTCGCGCTGCTCTACGGGCTCGCCTACCTGTTCGCGAGCCGGTTCCGCGTCCTCGCCGACCGGGACCTGACGGTGGAGTCGGGGGTATCGATGCCGGAGGTTGCGGCTGCCGCGAGTGCGGGCTGAGGCATGCGCATGGGACGATTCCGGGACGCGGGTGCATGCTGGTCGCGCCCGGTCTGATCGGGGGCACCGGCTGATCGCCGGGTTCCAGTTGCTCGTGGGCGGGTTCTGATCGTGGGTATGGGACGCGGAGGCGGCGGCGGAGGCGGGCGGCGGCGGGCGTTGGTCGCGCACGACCGCCACCTTCACGCCGGTGCCGCGCGACCGTCGCGGCCAGACGATCCGGCGAATCGCCGGCTTCTTCCGGCCGTACCGGCTCCAGATCGCGGTCGTGCTGGTGACGATCGTCGTGACCAGCTTCCTCGGCCTCATCAACCCGCTGCTGCTGAAGGCGCTGATCGACACTGCGATCCCCGACCAGAACTTCGCACAGCTGAACCTGTTCGTCGGCCTGATGATCATCGTGCCGATCATCAGCGGGCTCATCGGCGTCGGGCAGACGTACCTGAACAACATGATCGGGCAGCGGGTCATGCAGGACCTGCGGAACGCCCTGTACGCCCACCTGCAGCGGCTGCCGCTGCGGTTCTTCACGGAGACGCGCACCGGCGAGATCCAGAGCCGCCTGTCCAACGACGTCGGCGGGATCCAGAGCGTCGTGACGGACACCGCGAGCAGCGTCGTTGCCAACATCGTGATGGTGATCAGCACCGTCGTGGCGATGATCATCATCGACGTGGCGCCTGACGGTGCTCTCGCTGGCGACCGCTGCCGTTCTTCCTGTACCTCACCTACCGGGTCGGAAAGGTGCGGCGCGGCCTCTCCACCGCGACCCAGAAGAGCCTCGCCGACATGTCGCGCGATCACCGAGGAGACGCTCAGCGTCAGCGGCATCCTGCTCTCCAAGACCTTCGGGCAGCAGGCCGCGACGATCGACCGCTACCGCGTCGCCAACGCAAAGCTGGCGGTCCTCCAGCTCCGCCAGAGCATGGTCGGCCGCTGGTTCTTCATGATCGTGGGGTCGATCTTCAGCATCACGCCGGCGCTCGTGTACTGGTTGGCCGGCGTACCTGACGATCCAGCACAGCGCGAATGCGCCGTCGATCGGCGACATCGTGGCCTTCACCACGCTCCAGGCCGGCTCTTCTTTCCGCTCGGCCAGCTGTTCAACGTGCAGGTGGAGGTGCAGGGCGCGCTCGCGCTCTTCGATCGGATCTTCGAGTACCTGGACATCGAGCCGTCGATCGTCGACGCGCCCGACGCGGTGGCGCTGTCGCCGGCCGAGGTTCGCGGCCGGGTCCGATTCCGGCACGTGTCGTTCCGGTATCCCTCGCCGCCGCCGGCGCCGGCGCGGCTCGAGCCGCCGCGGTGGCGAGCGGGGCTCGGAACGCCTCGCGGCGGCCGAGGCCGAAGCCGAGTTCGAAACCGCCGAGGTCGCGAGACGTTGCCGCTCGCGGCGGGGCGAGCGACAGCGATGCACGTCATGCGGGCGCTGGAGCCGGAGGTGCCGGTCGCGCCGGTCGTGCCGGAGCCCTGGACCATTCGCGCTGGAGGACGTCGACTTCACGGTCGAGCCGGGCCAACTGGTCGCCCTGGTCGGACCCTCGGGCGCGGGCAAGACCACGCACGACCTACCTCGTGCCGCGGCTCTACGACGTCGACGAGGGTGCCGTCGAGATCGACGGCGTGGACGTGCGCAAGATCACGCTCGCCAGCCTCGGCGAGGTGATCGGGTTCGTGACCCAGGAGACCTACCTGTTCCATGCCACGCGTCCGCGACAACCTCGTCTATGCGAAGCCGGGCGCCACGGACGAGGAGCTGCGAGGCCGCCGCACGCTGGCCGCGATCGACGAGCGGATCTCGGAGCTGCCGCGAGGGCTACGACACGATCGTCGGCGAGCGCGGCTACAAGCTGTCGGGCGGCGAGAAGCAGCGGTCGCGCTTGCGCGGGTGCTGCTCAAGGACCCGCGGATCCTGATCCTCGACGAGGCGACGATCACCGCTCGACACGGTCACCGAGCGGCTGATCCAGGGGCGATCGAGCGCGTCATGCGCGGCCGCACGACGCTTGCCATCGCGCACCGCCTGTCCACGATCCTGCGGGCGGACCTGATCCTCGTCTACGAGCGGGGCCGGATCGTGGAGCGCGGCACGCACCGGGAACTGCTGGCAGCTCGACGGCGGCGTACGCGCGCCTCTACCACGAGCAGTTCGAGAGCGCCGCGGGTCCCAGCGAGGAGGCAGAACGGGCGGACTCGGCGCTGCTCGCGGCGTCGTAAGTCGTCCGCGGCCCTCGCTGTCTCGATCGTCCCGCCGAAGACGACGGGTCGGGCCTGCGGGCGATGGATGATCAAGCCGCTGCGGGTGGGCCTGCCGCCGGCCGGTGGACCTGCCGCCGCAGGTCCGCGCCGACTGAATTCCGAGACCGCTGGAGTCACCTACCCCGCATTGATCGCGTCGCTTCCAATGTCGACCCGATCATCAGCGGTTGCACGCCACCCCTCGAGATCGGGATGACCCAGGAGCGCCTCGATCAGCGCGTTGGAGCCACCGACGTAGGTTGAGTCGAGGTCGGGATCGGAAGCGACGAACCATGCCCGATCATCGGGCCACAGGACGGTTGGCGGCTCGGCGACGAACAGGCCGTTCCAGTCACGCCAGCCGACCTCCAGCGCGAGGCCCAATGCACCCTGACGGACCAGGAACGTCCGCTCGTCCAGCTTCAAGGTCGGCGCCGCGGACCATTCGGAGTCGGCAAGCCACCCATCGCCCTTCCAGACCCCGACGAAGCACCGGTCTCGGCTGCTCGTGTGCGCGGCGAGCAGATCGCACAAGACGGCGAGTTGCCGGGGCGGTAGGCCGTTCGTGTCGGGTTCCGCAACGAAGGGCGCTGGATTGCTCGGCTCGTCCCGAGGCCGAGAGAGGAAGTCCCATTGAGCGAGCGAATGCACGCGACGGCCTGCCCAGTTCGCGACCGTCTCCCACCGCACGGGCACCCCGGGACCCGCCCGGGCCGGATGCAGCACGCGGGCGTAGCCATCGAAGACGACGGGCACAAGCGAGCCGACCGAGAAGTCGGAGAAGGGCCGCCGGTTCGCAACGATCCAGTCGGCGTCCTGCTCGGGCAGTGCCGGCCGGCGGTCCCGCGACGGCCGGATCGACCAAAGGTGGAATCCCACGTGCGGAATATGACGGCGCACCCGCCCGAGTGACCGGAGTGAGGAGCCGTTCATTGGCTTCGAAATGCCTCTAACTCGCGGGGAAGAGATCTGCCGGAATTCCCCTGGCCAGAAAGTGCTCGCGTGCGGCGGTGACGATCGCCCCGGCCAGCTCGATCGCCCGTTCCACGTCCTTGCGCGTGATCTCCTCGTCATCAGGGTAGCGAGAGAATGTCGCGAGATCCGACAGCCAGGACAGATCGGTTGGCGAGGCGGGGACCGTGAAGTCATTCGGAGCCTGGGTGGCAAGCGTGTCGACGTCGTGGATCATGTCGAACGGCTTGTTCTCGAGGAGGATGACCGCCTTGATCGCCTTCTCGGCTGCCTGTTGCGCCATGTACGCGGCGTTTCGATCCGGTACTGACTCGTCGGCGCGGTTGCTTCGCGCCGTGACGAGGTCGCCGCCGGCGTAGCCAAGCCACCTCGCCGCTTCCGTGACGTACGCCTCGGCGGGCAGCTTCTGCTTACCGCTCATAGATCGGGACTCCCTCACGCAGAGCCGTGGCCATGAGGGATCCGCCCGCGGCGCCGCGAGTCATCGCCTCCTCCGTCGTGGCGACCAGGAGATCCTTGTCGATCGGCAGGTCGACCAGCGCCTGGCGCATCGCCACGCGGAGCCGACGCTTGTCCTCAACGCGGTCGACGATGATCAGGAGGTCCACGTCGCTGTCGGCGCCTGCCCGGCCCGTCGCCTGTGATCCGAACAACACGATGCGAGCCGGATTGAAGCGTTCCGCGAGGCGTCGCGTGATCTCCGGGAGATAGCGCGCTGCTCGCTCGCTTCGACCGGACGTGACACCCACCGAGAGCCCGGAACCGACGAGCATCTGGCCGCAGCCGACCAGCAGCGTGTTGAGCGTGCTCATTCGCGGGTCGGTCTGGCCGTTCTCGATTCGGGCGATCGTGCTCTGCGGAATGCCAGTCCGTGACGCCAGCTCCCGCTGGGTGAGACCCGCTCGATGTCGTGCCGTTCGCAGAAGGGCTGTGGCTCTCATGATCTGCTCCCTGATAGCACATACACTATCAGGCATCGCGGCTGGACGGAAGGGTGGTTCGGGCCCGCGGGCGATGGATGTCCGGTGCGCGGCGGCTGTCGGCGGCGCCAGCGTCACATCGGCCCCTTGCATCGGTCGCTGTTTCCTTTGTATGCACCCTCGGACGTCCACACCGACACGACCCGGTTCGTCAGACCGGCCCAATACAGTTCGCGGAAGACGACGACACACACGGCCGTCTGCGCCCGCTGGTCGGATACTCCGGGCGCGAGCCACACCGTGACGGCGCCCGCAACCCCGACCTCGTCAATCGTCACCGACGACACGGCACCCCCTGAGTCGGCCACGATCTGGTCCGCGACTCGCTGGTACCGTCCCGAACCGGTCCCTGGAGGCGCGGGGCAGGGAAGGTTGCCCCAGGACACCAGAGCCCCGCTCGACAAGTAGATCAGGAGCTGCTGCGGGTGCACCCCCGAGCGGTCGAGTTCCGCCGTGACGACCTTGCACAGCATGCCCCGGGCATCGTCCAGCGTGATCCCGGAGCCAAGCGTGACCTGCACCGCCATCGCGCCGCTCACCCCGAAGATGTTCACCGACGAGATCGCGCCGTTGGCACCGGCCACGATCCGCGCGTCCAGCGACAGGTACTCGCCAAAGGCGAACCACGCAACGCCTGCGCAACTGCCCACGCAGAGCACGAGCATCCCGACGATGAGCGCGACCCTGGTGCGCCGTCGAAGTCGGGGTCGAGCGCCACGGTCCAGGTTCGCGCGCGTGGCCAGCGGGCCCACCGCCGGGCTCATGCGCGCGCCGCGGCCCTTGGTCGGCGTCCGCTGTTTGGCAGCACCAGCATCACCATGGCCCCTTGCATGGATCGCTGCTTCCCGCGTAGACACGATCGGACGTCCACACCGACACGTCCAGATTCCCGATACCGGCCCCATAGAGGTCGTGGACGACGACGTCGCACACCACTGTCTGTGCCCGGGCGTTGCCGACTCCCGGAGCGAGCACCACGTCGACGGTGCCCGCAACCCTCAGATTGACGATCGTCACCGAGGAGACCGCACCACCCGAGTGGGCAACGATCTGGTCTGCGACCCTGAGGTACTGGCCGGAGACAGCCCAGACCGTGGCGGCCCATGTGCCGACGATCAGGAGGAGAACGAGGAGGACCCCGGCGACCTTCTTCCCGTGTAGAAACCGTGGCCGACCGCCACGATCGAGGGTTGCCCAGGTAGGCCCGGTCGCCTTCAGCGGCGGCGGTCCCGGTTGGAACGCCACGCGGTCACGCCACCTTCCAGACGCGCCAGAGAGCGGCGGGGTCGCTCAGCGGGTCGCCGTGCACGAGGAAGAAGTCGGCGGGACCGCCCTCGCGAATCACGCCGGCCTCCGGCTCGCCGAGCAGCTCGCCGCCGCGCCAGGTCGCCGCGGCCAGCGCCTTCCACGGCTCCAGGCCGGCGTCCACGAGCGACTGCACCTCCCAGGCGAGCTGGTTCGCGCGCAGCGACCCACCGCCGAAGTCCGTGCCCGCGCAGATCGCCACGCCGGCGCGGTGGGCCGCCCGGATGCTCTCGCGGGCACGTTCCAGCCGATCGCGGATCTTCGATGCGCCCTCCTCGGACGCGAACCGCGGCAGCACCGTCGTCCGGCCGAACGTGAGCCACGAGGCCATCACCGCGAGCGTACTGACGAGCGCCGTCCCGTTCGCTGCCATCGTCTTCGCGATCGCGTCGTCCAGCTGAAAGCCGTGCTCGAGCGAGTCGAGCTTCGCCTCCGCGCCGACTCGTGCGCCATCCAGGCGGCTCGTGTGGCCCGTGACCTTCGCACTTCGCTCATGCACTGCCGCGACGACGCGCGCCACCTCGTCGACCGACCAGGGACAGGTCTCTGGATCGGGGCCGTCGAGGTACAGCTTCACGAGGTCCGCGCCGTCATCGAGTTGCCCGATCGCAACGGACAGCAGTTCGTCGCCGTTCCCGGCCTGCACGTCGCTCGGCAGGATCCCGGCATCGCGTCCGAAGATCCACGTACCGGCGGCCCGGACGTACGGCCGATCGCGACGATCGCGCCAGCGGTCCCGGATGCCCAGCGACAGGGCGCGGTGCCGCCCGTCGACCGGGTCGATCGCCACCGGCGCCCCGACGTCGCGCGCCCAGCGCACGCCCGACGAAATGAGTAGTCGCCCGTTGTCCTCGGCGACCTCGACCGCACGCTCCGGGGGATCGGCGAACCGGTCGATCCAGTGCGCGCCGCCCGGACAGGTCAGGTGGCCGTGGCAGTCGACCATGCCCGGCACGATCGTGGCGCCGCTCGCATCGACCACCTGCAGCCCTTCGGCGGGCCCAGGATCCTCCTCCGCGTCCGAGGGCCGGATCCATGCGATCCGCCCGTCCTCGACAAGGACGCTCAGGGCGATCTCCAGCATCGGCGACCGCGCGTCGGCGAACGCGGCGTCGCGGTACAGGGTGCGAGCGGTGCTCATGGCAGGTCCTCGAACATCGATGCGGTCGCGTGAGGTGCTTCTACGGCATCGACTCGCATGATGATGCAGGCGGGGGCTGATGGGACGCATCTCCGGGGTCCAACCCGGGCATCTGCGCCTCCGCACCAAGGGAACGCTCCCGTCATGGCGCCGGCGTGGCGGCCGGATTCGGCGCGTCCACGCACGCGGTCGTGTTCCCGAAGGTCCTGTTCTCGACGGGCCCGCGGTCGTTGGAGCCCGATCGTGCCTCGACGGTCAGCCGAAGGCCCGCGTTGAGCGTGAACACGACTCCGCTCATGTCGCTCCATGCGGTTGCCATCAGGGCGCAGGTGTCGGCGCGGTAGAGACTGAGGGTGCCGGGGGTCGGCCCGCCTCCCATGCCACTGTCAGCCAGGCCCGAGGTGCGCGGAGCGACGAACATCGACATCTGTACGGGCCGGTCGAACTTGGCGACCAGCGCAAGGTCGCTGTCGTTATGCAGCCAACGCGCATAGAGCGGGTCGCCGCCGAAGCAGCCGACGGGGAGAGCACCGACCACCACTGCCAGCACGGCGACGTTCACGTGACGACGTGCTGCGTGCATGGACCCACTGTGCGGGCGGACCGCGAGGGCCCCAGCCATCCGGTCGTACAGCCCCGACCCGACGAACGACCTACGGGAAAGGAGCTCGCCGCCGGGTCATCGACGGAAGAAATCGTTCGAAAACCGCATCACCGGGAAGGATGTGAGGCGCTCCGGCTCGAGGTGGGTCCGGCTCGTGACGTAGATCGTCGCGCGTTCACCGGGAAGCAGCGTCAGCAGCGCCCGGTCGGCGGTCGCCGTGGCGTCGAGTCGGTCGACGACGAACGACAGCTCGCGGACGAGCGTGGCAGCCTCCACCTCGATGACGGCTCCGTGCGCGGACTGCGTCACCTGCGCGGCCAGCCGAGCACGCGGATACGCAAGGTCGGCGTCCTCGAGGTAGAACCAGAGGTCGCGCCTGCCGTCGAACATTGCCGCAAGCAGTTCCGACGCAGGCGAAGACGGCGTGCCGACGTCGGCCGGGACCGCGAACCGGGCGGCCGAGATTCCGGCGGTGACGACGGTGGGGCCCCAATCCCATCCGAAGTTGCACGCCATCTTGCGGATGAAGTTCGAGGGCGTCGGAAGCTGGTTCGGCAGCGGCCCCAAGAGGCTCGCCTGGACCTCCGCCCAGTCCCACTGGGCCGCGAGAAGCGCACCTCCAGGTCGTTGCCGAGCGGCGCCAAGCGGTCGGTCACATCGATCCGGTGCGACCGATGCTGGTCGCGAGAGGCAAGGATCCGCTCACCGTTCAGCCAAACCTCGGCCACGGTATCGAGACCGTGGAAGACGATCTCGCGCCGGTCCGCCGAGGTCACCAGCGCGTCGAACCTCGTCCGATATGTCCACCGGCGGTGGCCGATCCAGTGCTGGCCGTCTGCGTTGCGGCCGACGAGCGGATCCGGCAGCAGGCCCGCCACCGTGAGGTCCGTGTGCACGCACCCGGGCACGGAAGCCGGGATCCGAGTGCCGCGCAATCCGGGCGGCGGATGGCCTGCCGACGCGGCCCGGTCGCCTTCTTCGCCCGCCAGTTCGAGCGTCCAGGGTCCGTCGAGCGCGATCGCTTCCATCGTTCCCCGGCTATCCGCGGCCGCCGATGATGGCCCGAGCCGCGTACTGCGCCGCGTAGTAGCCGTCCCAGTCGGCGCCGCGGCGGGCCCGCCACCATGATTCGTTCCTGACGTACCAGTCGACGGTGGACGCCAGCCCCGCTTCGAACGCGATCGCCGAATTCCAGGCGACCGCCCGTGCACGGCCGGGATCACTGGAGTAGCGGGTGTCGTGTCCCGGCCTGTCCTCCACGTGCCGGACGAGCGAAGCGGGAGCGCCGAGCGCGGCGAGAATCGCGCGTGTGACCTCCAGGTTCGAGGCCTCGTTGCTCGCCGAGAGGTTGTAGACGAGCCCGGAACCCCAGACGTCGAGGATGAGCGACAGCCCGCGGGCATGGTCGTCCACGTGGATCCAGTCGCGCCGCTGGAGCCCGTCGCCATAGAGGGGCAGCGGCAGCCCTTCGAGCGCGTTGGTGACGAAGAGCGGCACCAGCTTCTCGGGATGCTGGCGCGGGCCGTAGGTGTTGCCGCCCCGCGTGATCACGACGTCCAGCCCGTAGGTCGCGGCGTCCGCCAAACAGATCAGATCCGCAGCCGCCTTCGTGGCCGCGTACGGGTTGCGCGGCCGGAGGGCGTCCTCCTCGGTGTGGCTTCCCGAGTCGATCGGTCCGTAGACCTCGTCGGTCGAGACCTGCAGGAAGCGCCTGTTGCGACCATCCGCGGCGTTCGCCGCGCGGATGGCGCCGAGCAGCACGTGCACGCCGACGATGTTGGTCGATACGGCCGCGGACGCATCGAGAATCGCCCGGTCGACGTGCGACTCCGCCGCCAGGTTGACGACGGCGTCCGCGTCGCGGACCAGATGGAGGACCGCATCTGCGTTCGCGATGTCCCCGTTGACGAAGCGGATCCGCCCGTCGCCGCGATGAGCCGCCTCAGCCTCCGCGAGGTTGTCCCGGCCGCCTGCGTAGGTCAGCTTGTCGAGGACAGCGATCCGGTCCGAGGTGGTGTCGAGGCGCAGTTCGACGAACCGGCTGCCGATGAACCCGGCTCCACCGCAGACAAGGAGGTTCATCGGATCGCCGGAGGGTCGGTCGGGCGCTCAGGCGCGGCCGCGAGGCGCTCCGGGCGGCCGGATCGGCGGCTCCGTCGCACCCGGCTCGTACTCGTGCAGGAGTCGATCACGAATCCGGTCGCGGTTCCGCATCCGCGCCTCCGTCCGCAGCATGTCCCACATCTTGGCGCGGACAAGGAACCGGTAGTAGATCCGGCTGACGGTCACGATCATGCCGGCCGTGCCGTCGCGGTAGCCGCGGCCACGGATGTACTCGCGCCATGCATACCGCAGTGCGTCGCCGAAGAACCACTTGACGTGGCCGGACGGGCGCCGACCCTTCTTCGAGCGCCTGCCTCGCCTGGATCGACGTGTAGCGCTCGGTCTTCTCCATCAGTACCTCGACGCTCGGGTAGGAGAAGTGCCAGATCGCCATCTCGGGCGTGGCGTCGGCCGGGAGCTTCCGGGCGTCCTCCTTCGGGGTCAGGCTCGCATGGATCCGCCCGGAGACCTCCACCGCACCCGGCCGGAAGAAGCGGGCCTTGCGGCTCGGCCAGTTCTGGGGGCCGGCGCGATTCCACCGGCCGAGATGGATGTTGACGAACGGGATCAACACGATGTCGGCCGCAGGGTCGCTGTCGACGAATTGGCGGAGATGCCGGCCGAGCGTTGCGGGCACCATCTCGTCGCCGTCGAGGATCATCACCCAGTCGCCGGTCGACTGCGCCACCGCGAAGACCCGCGCCGGGTCGGCGATCCCGGTTCGCTCGTGGTCGAAGACGCGGGCGCCCAACTCGCGGGCGATGTCGGCGGTGCCATCGTCGCTGTGCTGGTCGACAACGATCAACTCGTCGCACCACGACGCGAGCGAGCCCAGGGCATAGCGGATGTTGTGCGCCTCGTTCAGCGTGACGAGGACGCCGGAGATGCGTGCCACGAGCCGATCATCGCCGAAACGCGGCGACGGCGTGTGGCGTCCGGCGCGGTTCCGCTCCTGGCCCGCCTGCGGCCGGAGAGCCAGGGCTCAGGAGGCTGGTCCGTAGATCACGTCGTTCACGCCACACACCTCGTCGCCCGCTCCGCTCAGTCGATCGAGGACATCTCCGTCTCGCGCGAGGATCGTGCCGTCCGGGGCCAGAAGTACCGCACGGCCGTCAACAAGGCGGGCGGAGAAGCCGCGCGGCCAGACAATGGCCATCGGGGCTCCGTTGTAGGTCGATGCGAACGCAACGGTTGCCCCATCGAGAACCATTCGGACGGCCGGAAACAGCATCGCGGGGCAGGCCCATGCCTCCCCGCTCGGCAGCGGGGCGGCCGGTGGCTCGGTCGGGAGCGCCAGGGGCGACTCGCGTGCGGCGAGGGGCGCCGGCGTGCGGGCCGGATACAGAATGAGGACGGGCGAGGGCTCAGCCGTCGAACCGGACGCGGTCGCGCCGGCCAAACCCGGCGCGGTCCCGTCTGCGCGCAGTGGTAGAGCGCATCCGAGGAGCGCCGCGAGAACGATCGTGAGGCCGGATCCTCGCAGCCATCGGGTCAGCATGAGACGGTTTGCGCACCCGCGCGGCGAGAGTCCGGAGGTGGTCATCAACCGGCTGCCACCAGGCCCTGCGAGGCCGGACCCCGGGAGAACGGCGTCGGCGGAATTGATGGGTTCGGCTCGGGCGATGGGAAAGTCATGCGGGGCTCGAAGGTCGCGAGCGGCACCCGGGAGGCACCCAGGGATGGCAGCGGGAGGCCCGTGGCTGGGCACGGGTAGGCCGACACCGCGAACGCAGCCCAGTTGAAGCCCTCCGATTGCGGCTCGTCCGGCGGTGCCGAGAGCCCGTCGGCCGTGATCTCAAGACCGGGCGAGCGTCCCGCCCACCCCAGCCCACCGATGGGGGCGCAGCTGGCCGAGAACACGTCCCAACCGCCGCCCACTGCCTCCCGGTCCCAGTCGTTGACCTGCCCGCTCCACCCGGCCAGAACCGACAGCCACATGCTCTGTCCCGGCGATTCCGACCAGAGCCGCAGGATGAAGTCACCGCTCGAGTGGTTCCAGATCCATGCCGGAGGGGGCCCGACGGGATCGCCGTACTGGATGAAGCACCCGCCCAGCAGGGCAGCCCAGGCGCAGGTCACGAGGTACCGGCGTGACCGCCCGCGTACCACCGCACCGTCGACGAGTCGCATCGTGGTCCCATCATCGTCGCGATCGGGTGCCGGCCATAGGGCCGACCGGCTCATTCGGCCTGCCGGGGATAAACGAGCGGCGGGCGAATCACCGGCCGCAAGATCCTGTCAGAGGGGCGCCACGGAGCCACGGTGCATGCCGTCAGGCGTTGTTTCGCACCTGTTGTGGGCTGGGGCGCACAGGTGGCGCAAATCGGTGATTCCATGGCGCTGTGGTGCCCACGTGGGACGAATCCGGCGGCCATTCGGCGGCTCCACGCCAGGGGAACGCGGGATGGCAGCGTGAAGAGCCTCCCGGCAGGCCAGCGGCGCACCGCCCCGCGGTCAGATCGGCAGCGGTCGCTCCGGCGGTCCGACGTATCGGACGTCCGGGCGGATCAGGCGGTTCGCCGCCGCCTGCTCGATCGCGTGCGCCGTCCAGCCGACGCTCACGTGCCAGCGCGAACATCGCCGGGAAGAGTGCCGGCGGCAGCCCGATGCCCTGCAGCACGGCCGCAGTGTAGTACTCGACGTTGGTCCTGATGGCGCGATCCGGGGTGCCGCTCGGCCAGCTTGCGCAGCGCGATGTCCTCCACCGCGACCGCGAGCTGCAGCCACTCGGCCGTACCGGCCATGCCCTCGGCGACCTCGCGGAGGGCAGCCGCGCGCGGGTCGTAGCGCCGGTAGACGCGGTGGCCGAAGCCCATCAGGCGATCGCCACGGTCCAGCGCATCGTCGAGCCAGGCTTCGGCACGCTCGGGCGAGCCGATCTCGTGGAGCTGGTTCACGACCTCGCTCGGTGCACCGCCGTGCAGCGGTCCCTTCAGCGCGCCGATCGCCCCGCAGACGCCGCTCGCGAGGTCCGACCGCGTCGACGTGATGACGCGACACGCGAAGGTCGAGGCGTTGAAGCCGTGCTCCGCCGCGACGACGAGGTAGGCCTCCAGCGCCCGGGCCGAGGCGGGATCCGGCCGCGTCGCCGGTCAGCTGGTACAGGAAGCCTGCGGCGTGGCCGAGATCGGAGTCCGGGTCGATGGGGTCCAGGCCGTCGCGCAGCCGCACGAACGCCGCGAGCGCCGACGGCGACATCGCAACGAGGTCGCGCGCCTGCTCCTCGGTCGGCGGCCAGCCGAGGTCTCGTGACGCGCCCCAGGCGGAAACCGCCGTCCGCAGCGCGTCCATCGGCAACGCGGTCGGCGGCAGAGCCCGGAGCGCCGCCGTGACCGGCTCGTCCAGCGGCGCGCAGCGGCATCGGCCGGTAGCGCCGGCCACTCGCCGGTCCAGAGCAGCTCCGCGACCTGCGCGAACGTGCCGTGGCGTACGACCTCGATGATCGGGTAGCCGCGGTACAGCAGGCGGCCGTTGGCGCCGTCGACGAGGGCGATCGAGGTATCCCCGGCCAGGACGCCTTCCAGCCCCGGCGAGTACGGTCGAGCGTCGGGCGCCGTCATCGAGTCGACCGTCACTGCCAGCGGAAGTAGCGCGCCGAGACCAGCGAGGCTCCCGAGCAGCCAGCCGCCGAGGACGATGAAGTCGACCGGCAGCGGCGCGAAGGACGCCCCGCCGACCATCGTCTGGCGCAACGCGTCGCCGAGGTAGGTGAGCGGCATGAACGTGGCCACGCCGCGCAGCCACTGCGGGCATCAGCTCGAGCGGGAAGAAGATGCCGGACAGGAACATCAGCGGGAACTGGACGATGCTCGTCATGCCGTTGGCCGCCTCCTCGGTCTTCGCGAACGAGGCGATGCACGTAGCCGATCGCGATGAACGTGATCGCGCCGAGCACCACGAACACGAACATCAGCAGCAGGCTGCCCGATGATCTGCCACGCGAAGCACCGCGATCCCGATGCCCACGATCAGGACCGTCTGCACGGCGCGCGATGCATCAGGCGCGTGAGCGACGTTGGAGCCGACGAGCGTCCAGCGCGGCAGCGGCGTGGCGTTGAGCCGCTTGAGGATCAGCTTCTCGCGCTGCTGGACGAGCGGGATCGCCGCGAAGATGCCGAGCTGCATGAGCGCCATGGCGAGGATGCTCGGCACGAAGTACGAGACGCTGTTCAGCTGCTCGGTCTGGATGGTCTGCGACTGGACGGTGAGCACCGGCGGCCGGCCCGAGAGCAGCCTGGTTCTCCGCCGGAGCGATGCTGGTCACGATCTGCGTGGATGGTCTGCGCGTTGGTGCACGGCTCGGGTCCGTGTAGAGCGTCAGCGCCGCAGCGGCCCGCTCGACGCCTGCGCCCTGTGCTGCGCCGCGGCCACGCGCCGCATAGCCCTGCGGCACGACGATCACCGCCGTCGACGTCGCCGCGCTTCATCGCGGCCAGTGCCGTCGTCCTGGAGCGTAGCCGTCCTGAGGTCGAAGATCTTCGTGCCCGCGAAGACCTCGTCGCAGCTGCGCCGACGGCGGCCGTCTCGTCGTCGTCGACCCAGCCGATGTTGGACGAAACGCTGCTCCGCCGCTGAAGATCGTGCCGAACAGGACCACGAACACGATCGGGAACGCGAGCGTCCAGAACAGGGCCGCCCGGTCGCGCATGAAGCTGCGGATGTTGGCGACGGTCAGGACGCAGAGGGCGCGCAGTCCTCCGGCCTACTCGCGCAGCGCCCGGCCGGTGAGGTCGAGGAAGACGTCCTCCAGGCTCGGCCGGCGGATCGACCAGGTTGGACGGCTCCAGCGCCGAGCGCGTCGGTCGCGGCCAGCAGCGCGCCGATCGTCGCCGGCACGTCCGCGTGTAGAGCAGGACCTGCCGTTGTCCTCGTAGGCCACCTTGGTGACGCCGTCCAGCGCAGCCAGGCGCGCGTCGTCCAGCGCGTCGATGCGGTCGAACGTGACGGCGCGCTCCGTGAAGCGGCGGCTGACGATCTCGTCGACCGTGCCCGTCTCGAGGATCTTGCCGTGGTCCATGATCGCCAGCCGGTCGCAGAGCGCCTCGGCCTCCTCCATGTAGTGCGTGGTCATCAGGATCGGAGCGGCCTTCGCGCTTGGAGGGCCTGATCAGGTCCCAGAGCGAGCGGCGCGCCGCCGGGTCCATGCCGGTCGTCGGCTCGTCCAGGAAGACGAGCTCCGGGTCGTTGACGAGGGCGAGCGCGACGGACAGCCGCTGCTGCTGGCCGCCCGAGAGCGTCTTGGTCAGGGCGTCGCCGCTTCTCCGTCGAGGCCGAGCGCCTCGATCAGCGCGTCGGTCGTGCCCGCGATGCGCGTAGAAGCTCGCGAACAGGTCCATCAGCTCGGCGACCGTCAGGTGCGGGTACAGCGAGGCCGTCTGGAGCTGCACGCCGATACGCTGCTTGATCTTCGCTGGCGTCGCGTGCGACGTCGAAGCCGAGCACGCGCAGCGTCGCCGCCGTCCGGCTCGCGTCAGGCCCTCGAGCATCTCGATCGTGGTGGTCTTGCCGGCGCCGTTCGGACCAAGCAGGCCGAAGATCTCGCCACGCGCCGACGTGAAGCTGACGCCGTCGACGGCCTTGACGGCGCCGAACGACTTGCGAGCGTCCGCGACCTCGATCACGGGACCGTCGGAAGGGACGGTCGGCCGCCGTGCGGGCGTCGCGGTGGGTGTTGCCGTGACGAATGTCCTCCAGGTCGGGCTGCCCGCCGCCGGTGGCTCCCGCGGCCCCGACGGTCACGTCGGCCCCGGTATCGTGCCATGCCGCGGCCGGCGGCGCCAACGGCCGGGGCCTGCCGCGCATCTTGTCTCAATTCGGCGGCTTCCGTCCTGCCAGGCCGTTGCCCCCGGCGGCGCGTCGGCGGTGCTTTGTCTCACATCCGCAGCGAAGTGCCGTTTTGTGGCATCACAGCCCTGCACGCGACCCGCACGGGTCAGCCGGACCTCCGTCGGCGGACCGATTTGTCTGTTTTGAGACGAAACGAGCGCGGTCCCTCGCCGGCTCAGGCCGCCGGTTCGAGGATCGCCCCGGCGGCCGTCATCTCCTCCACGGCCCGCTCGCCGTCACCCGGCCGCAGGTCCACCGCCCGCATCCCCCCGGCAAGCACCGTCACCGGGTAGCCGAGCGCAAGAGCGTCGAGCGCCGTGGCTCTCACGCAGTAATCGGTCGCGAGGCCACAGAGGACGACGCGAGCAACGCCGACCTTCGACAGCAGGGCGGCCAACTCGGTCGGGATCGTCTGACCGGTAGCCGGGTCGCGCATGGTGAAGCCCGAATACCCGTCCTCGCCGTTGCTCCCCTTGCGGACGACCGGGCCGTCCACGAGCAGGTCGGGATGGAACGCGGCGCCCCAGGTGTCCCGGACGCAGTGGACCGGCCAGGTGCCGCCATCCTTTGCGAAGTGCGGCGTCGACTCCGGGTGCCAGTCCTGCGTGTACAGGACGCGAGCGCCGGCGGCGCGGGCGGCCCGGACCTGGGCGTCGAGAAACGGCAGGATCGCCTCGGCGCCCCGGACGGAGAGGCTGCCGGCAGGATCTGCGAAATCGTTCTGGACATCGACGACGAGCAGGGCGGTCGAGCGGTCGTAGTCGGGCATGGACGAAATCGTACTCGCGGACGAAGTCGCAGCACGCAGACGGGCGACTTCGCCGACCAGCAGGGGTGGGCACACCGGCAGGCGGCATCACCATTCCGGCGGCAGGCGGCCGAGTCTTGCGCCCGCAGGCGCTCACGTTCGTCTCGACGTCATCGCACGCAGCATCGCGATCGTCGCCACCACCTGCAAGGGGTGCGGCATGGTCAAGGTCGACTGGGGCTCGACGCTGCTCACGACGATCAGCCTCGACTCCGCGACGACCATGAACCGCAGGGTCATCCCGGTCGCCACGTTCGGCGCAGCGAAGACCGGCAGGCTGTCGATCGTGGTCAGTTCCGCCGGCAGGAAAGTGATCATCGACGGAGTCGCAATCCTGCACTGACGCAGTCGAGGGCCATGTGACGGGACGTCTGCCGGGAGCCGGATGGCGCCGACCCGGCTGACATCAGGGTCCGACGGCCTGTCAACGCCCTCCCGGCCGCTCGCGCCCTTCCTCCGCCCCTGGTGGCAGCTCATCGGATGGGCCCGCGGGCCTGTACGCGGTCGGGCGTCTATCATCAGCACCTGCGACGTCGTTCGCGTCGTGGAAGGGTCTGCACGGCGTGAACTCGTGCGACCTCGCACCTCTGTGGCTCAATGGACCGAGCGCCCGGCTTCGGACCAGGACGGGGCAGGTTCGACTCCTGCCGGAGGCGCCATCCGGACCGCACGTTTTGAGCCGCCACATTGGCGGTGATCGATCGGGCGGACGGCCAACAGGAAGGTGATGCATCGATGACAAAACGCGCGAGACGAGAGCGCGAGGAACGCGCCAAGGTCCAGGAGCGAATCAAGGAGATCGAAGCGGCATGGGCGGCGCGGGTCCCGCGGGCACAGGCCGAGGCCTTTGCCCTGGCCGTCGCCGCCGCCCGTGCACGCGGACCGGAGCCCCGGCACCCGGACATGGCGCCGGGCACCGCCCCGAACCCGCCCCGCCCCGGCCATGAGCCGCGCCCTGCGCGCGAGCCGGCCCGACCGCGCGGGCGCCGATAGTTGCGCAAGCAGAGGAAGGCTTACCCGCCCCCCAAGACGGCCACGAAGCGGGGCAGGTCGGATGGTGGCGACACCCGGGTACGCACGACCGTCGTCGTGATTGATTTGAATGCCGGAGCCGGTCAGGCCAACCTGTCGATCGGGAACCGGGTCAGGATCGTCGGTGGGGGCCTGTACTCGAACGAGACAGCGACCATCGAGAGCTTCGCGGGCGGTCCCGTCCCCACTGCCCGAGTTCGCACGGACGCAGGCCGGACCCGCCAGGTCCGGACCATCGATCTCGAGGTGACCAGGGGCGAAAGCACGTAAAGCCGATGGGGTGGCTCGAGGCAGCGGGCCGCCCCGAGGGAGCGTGCTGCCGCGAGGGAGCGTGCTGCCGCGAGGAACCACGCGCGAGCCCGGCCGGACGTTCCGGGCACAGTGCCAGGAGCAGAGGCGCGCGCGGTGCGACGGCTCGGCCGTCACGGTGCACCACAGTTGCGAGTCGACCAGGGACGATGTCCTCCAGCGCCGCCGGGCCGTCCGCGGCGGCCATTCCGTGCTCCCGATGCACGGTTTCGAGGTCGAAACGCCCCGTGAGACGGGCGCGCGGCCAATCGGCACACCGGATGCACCGGCTGGCTGACGCGAGGCGCCCGCCCGGGAAGGCCGGGCCGGTTCGCAACTCCCATGCACACCGACACCGGACGCGAGGCGCGCCCGGCTGCCTGCTCGGCGCCTGCGTGGCGCGCCCAACGGCCCTCATCGCCACCACTCCGATCGGGGCGTGACCCATCAGGCGGTCGGCCGCCGCGAACACCGCGCACTCCGCGCGTCTGGGTCCGGGTCTGCCCGCATTACCGTTGGTGGCCCATGCGCCCAACCGCTCGGTATCATCGAGGAGCGTGCCGCCGCGGCTCCCGGTGGGACCCCCGTCCGGCCGGATCCGGCTTCGCGCGTGGAGGTACCAATGCTTCGACTCGGGTACAAGGCCTCGGCTGAGCAGTTCGGCCCTCGCCAGTTGCTGGAGTTCGGCATCGCGGCCGAGCGCCACGGCTTCGACAGCGTCGTCATCAGCGACCATTTCCAGCCCTGGCGCCATACCAACGGGCACGCTCCCTTCTCGTTCGCCTGGCTCGCTGCGCTCGGGGAGCACACGGAACGCGTGATGCTCGGCACGAGCGTCGTCACGCCCACCTTCCGGTACCACCCAGCGATCGTGGCGCAGGCAATCGCAACGATCGCCTCGCTCAATCCAGGTCGGGTCATGCTGGGCGTCGGCACCGGCGAGTCGATGAACGAGGTGCCGGTGCTGGACATCGAATGGCCGGAGTTCAAGGAACGCTTCGGGCGGCTCCGCGAGGCCGTGGAGTTGATGCGGCTGTTGTGGCGCGAGGACTTCGTGAGCTACGCGGGCGAGTTCTACCAGACCCGCAACGCGACGATCTACGACCGGACCGATGAACCGCCGAAGCTGTACGTCGCGGCAGCAGGCGAGGTCGTGGCCCGGTTTGCCGGCCGCGTCGCCGACGGCTTCATCTGCACCTCGGGGAAGGGCATGGACCTCTATGCCGACAAGCTGCTGCCGGCGCTGGCGGAGGGCGCCCACAAGGCCGGCCGCAAGGTCCACGACATCGAGAAGATGATCGAGATGAAGGTGTCGTTCGACACGGATCGTGGCCGGGCAATGGAGGACACCAAGATCTGGGCAGCCCTCGCCCTGCCCGCCGACCGGAAGCACGGCGTGGAAGATCCACGCGAGATGGAGAAGCTGGCCCGCGAGGTCGAACACGTCGCCCACAAGCGGTGGCTGGTGTCCGACGAACCCGAGGAGCACATCGAGCAGATCCGGCCCTATATCGAGCTCGGGTTCAGCCACCTGGTGTTCCACGCGCCGGGGCTGGACCAGCTGCGGTTCATCGAGCTGTACGGGCGCGAGGTGCTGCCGCGGCTCCGGGATCGGTTCGGGGCCGTGGCCGGGAAGGCACACGTGGGTTCATCCGCCGGGTAAGCTCGGCACGTACGATTGCTCCGGTCCGCCCGGCGAACCGTCGTTGCGTCTCGTCGCGCCCCGCGACACTTCCGAGACTCCGCCGAACCTGTGTGTCCCGTCTCCGTCAGACTGTCGTGGACGAGCCCGGGCGGCCGAGACGTGGCTCGCATTCCAGGCTCTACAGGGTCCGCCGAGAGCCCGCCGAGGGGCCGCGGGCGGGCCGCGGGCGGTTCTCCCTGACACACGTCGCTACAGGCGACGATAAACACCGCGCGCCCCGGGTTGGACCCATCCACGTACCGAATCGACGCTCACTCCGAGCGTGGGTGGGCACGAAAACAGGCCCGGGCGGGTGCGCCTGCGGCCCTCCGGCTGGTTAACGTCGCCACGAGCGACACGTGTCAGGGAGTCGGCGATGGGAAGACCCTGAGAGGAGCCGCTCGCTCTCTGGGCCGGGCGGCTCCCAGACCGCGCATGCGCCGACGGTCGCCCGCGGCGGCGATCCCCGTCACAACGCGGTAGACGAAGAGGAAGATCACGGCCGCTGTCGGGACCGCGTAGAGCCAGAAGGCCCACGATGCGAACGTCTCGGAGCCGTCCGCGATGCCATGGGCTGCCACGCCGACGAAGCCGAGGAAGGTCAGTCCAGGCTCTGCAGGGCAACTGAGCGACGCCCAGCGTGGGTGCCATCTGCGGGAAGGCGGCGAGCCAACGCTTTCGCCGCGGGCGGCGTCTGTGTGCACGGCAGGCGTCGGGCGGCTTCGCAGGCGGCGCCGGCGGGCCCGTTTCCGCCCTGGATGTGAGACTGAATCTTCATGTGATCCTGCGACGAGCGCCTAAGTCCGCGCCGTTGCGATAGCAGTCCATCGGCGCGATCGCGCGCCTTTCGCATTGTCTCCGTCCCTCATGACCCGCTCTCGCAATCGATACACGGTATCATCTGGCCATGGACGACGCGAGGCCCCTGGTGGCCGCACTGGACCTGGCCGGGTATCGGCTCACGGGAGCCCGACGAGCGGTCGCGGAGCTCATCGACGCGCGGGAGGGTCATTTCACCGCCGCGGACCTGATCGCCGACGCGAAGGTGCGGCGGCTCGGGATCGGCCGCGCGACCATCTTCCGGTCGCTTGACCTGCTCGTCGACCTGAACGCCCTGGAGCGCCTCGATCTCCCGACCGGGGACCACGCCTACGTGGCCTGCCAGCCGGAACACCACCATCACGTCGTGTGTTCCGCCTGCGGGCGGACGACCAGGGTGGACGATCTCGGGATCCAGTCGCTCGTCGAGGCGGTGCAGGTGCGCACCGGCTACCTGGTGGACGCGCACCGCCTGGAACTGTACGGCCGGTGTCCCCGCTGCCGAACGGCGAGCCCCTCATGAGGTCGAACCGGCGCTCGAGCCGGTGGTCGAACCGGCGCTCGAGCCGTTGGTCGAACGGGCGCTCGAGCCCCTGCCCGGGCACTCGTGGGAGTGCAATCCTGGTGGCCGTCGTTGGGGCGATGCTCGTGCTGGCGGCCTGCTCCGGGTCCGGGGGCGCCTCCGTGCCGGCACCAGGCGGGTCCACAGCCTCGCCCGGCGCCCTGAAGGTCGTCACCACGACCACAGTCTTCGCCGACATCGTCCGGAACGTCGGCGGTAATCGAGTCAGCGCCACGTCGATCATCCCGGCCGGCGTGGGGCCCGAGGACTACGAGGCAAAGCCGGAGGATGCGAAGCTGCTGGCCAACGCCGCGCTGATCGTCTCGAACGGCGTCGGTCTGGACGACTTCCTCAACCGGCTTCTCCAGTCGGGCACAGGCGGCAACACGCCCCAGCTCGTGCTGGGCAACGGGGTCCCGACCATCTCCGTGGACGGCACCCCGAACCCGCACTTCTGGCTGGATCCAACGCTCGTGGAGCGGTACTACGTTCCCGCAATCGCGGCCGAGCTGACCCGGTTGGATCCTGCCGGCGCATCGACGTACGCAGCAAACGCGGCCACGTACTCGAAGACGCTCCAGTCGCTCGATGCCGAGCTGACCGCGCAGGTGGCGCAACTGCCCGTCCAGAACCGGAAGCTCGTCACGTTCCACGACGCCTTCCCCTACCTCGCGCAGCACTACGGGTTCCAGCTGGTCGGCGTGATCATGGCGAACGCCGGGCAGGATCCGAGCGCCGCGGAGCTTGCGCGCCTCGTGGACACGGTGAAGGCAGCCGGTGTAAAGGCGGTCTTCAGCGAGGCGCAGTTCAGCCCGAAGCTGGCACAGGCCCTGGCCGACGACGCCGGCATCACGCGCGTCGTCACGACGCTCTACAACGACGCCCTCGGCCCGGCTCCGGCGGACACGTACGTCGGCATGATGCGGTACGACATGTCCCAGATCGTCGAGGCGCTCACGTGAGCGTGGTCGAGCCGCGGGCGAGCAGCGGCGCGCCGGGAGACACCCTGCCGGCCCTCGCGACCGGCTCGGCGGAAGCCGCCGTCCGCCTCGACCACGTGACGGCCGCCTACGGGGATCGCGTCGCGCTGGCGGACGTCACCCTGGACGTGCCGAGGGGCTCGCTGCTCGCGGTGATCGGGCCGAACGGCGCGGGCAAGAGCACCCTCCTCAAGGTGATGGCCGGGTTGCTCCGGCCGTCGTCCGGGCAGATCCGTGTGCTCGGCGGCGAGGTCGGCGCGCATGCCCGGAAGGTCGCCTACCTGCCCCAGGCGGAGACAGTGGACTGGCACTTCCCGGTCTCGGTCGGGGACGTGGTGATGATGGGCCGCTACCCCTTGATCGGAATCGGGCGGCGACCCGGATCGCGGGATCGGGACCACGTCCGTCGGGCGCTGGCGACCGTCAAGATGGAATCGCTCGCGGAGCGCCAGATCGGGTCGCTCTCCGGCGGGCAGCGGCGGAGGGTGTTCCTGGCCCGCGCGCTGGCAGCGGATGCCGACCTCTACCTCCTCGACGAGCCGGTCACGGGCGTCGACGCACCGACCCAGGAGGACCTGATGGACGTCCTCGAGTCGGAGGCGCGGGACGGACGGACCGTCGTCGCCACGACACACGACCTCCTGTGCGCCGCGCAGCGGTTCCAGCAGGCAGCCTTCCTCAACGGCCGTCTCGTGGCGCAGGGCCCGGCGCGGCTCGTGCTGGACCAGCGGCTCCTGGCCCAGACGTACGGCGGCCACGTGCTCATCCTCGAGGGCCCGGGCGGGACGGCGTTGGCACTCGACGACGCCCACCACCACGACGAGCCGGCCGGCCGCGAGCAGCACTTCCACGAGGAATCGTCGCGATGATCAACCCGCTTGGGCTGCTCACCGACCCGCTCGCCTACACGTTCATGCAGCGCGGCATGGTGGCGGCGTTGCTGGTTGCCGTGGTCTGCGCGGTGATGGGCTCGTACGTCGTGCTCAAGGGGCTCGCTTTCATCGGCGACGCGGTGTCCCATGCCGCATTCCCGGGGCTCGTCATCGCCTACATGCTGGGGCTGCCGCTCTACCTGGGCGGGTCAGTCGCTGCCGTGTCGACGGCGCTGGCGATCGGCTGGGTCTCACGCCGAGGGGCGCTGCGGTTCGACACGGCGGTCGGGGTGCTGTTCGCCGGCACGTTCGCGCTGGGTGTGACCCTTTTCAGCACGATTCGCGGGTATGCCGGCGACCTCCTCGGTTACCTGCTTGGCAACGTCCTCGGGATCAGCCAGAGCGACCTCGTGCAGCTCGCGGTGCTCGGGGCTCTCGTGCTCCTCGCCGTCGCGGTGCTGCGGAAGGAGCTGCTTTATGCGACGTTCGACCCGCTGGGTGCCGGGGCGTCCGGCCTGCGGGTCGACATGCTCGAGTACTTCCTGCTCGGCCTGCTCGGTGTGACGATCGTGGTCAGCATCCAGGCGGTCGGGATCATCATGGTCGTGGCGATGCTGGTGACCCCGCCGGCGACAGCGCAACTGGTGACGACCCGGTTCTCCCGGCTCATGGCGGGGTCGATCGTGCTCGCGATGGCGTCAGCCCTCATCGGGCTCTACCTCAGCTTCTACTGGAACGTGGCATCGGGAGCCGGCATCGTGCTCGTGGAGACCTGCCTGTTCCTCGTGACGCTCCTGCTTGGGCCGCGGACGGGGCTGCTGTCACGCCGGCGTCCGGTTGACCGCGCTGTACCTCCGGTCAGCGATCCGGCGACCGCCGAGGCGGATTCTGTCGCTGCGAGCGCCGCGGTAGCCAGATTGGGCCGCCCGCAGTCCTGAGGGAGCGCCTTCGTCGCCCGATCAGGCGGACAGGTAGATCTCGCCGGTGCTCCTGTCGACCTTGATCGGCAACTGGGCCAACGGCGCGCGCGCCGGCCCCTGGAGAACCGATCCGTGGTTGTTGGGATCGAATGCCGCCCCATGGCACGGGCAGAGCAGCGCATCGTATTGCTTGACGTACTGGACCGTGCAGCCGGCGTGCGTGCAGACCTCGTCGTACGCGACGAAGGTCCCGTTCTTGAGCGCGATCACCACCGCGGGGTCGCCGGACGTCGGATCCGTGAATTCGACGGCGGTCTGCGACTTCACCTCGGCAAGCCTGGCCACGACGGTGCCGTTCGGGGTGGCCTGGGGCGGTGCAGGCGTGTCGACGGGCGCAGGGGTCGGGTTCGTCCCGGGGGTCGGGACGGTGCCGGGCTGCGTCGGCGACTCTGTGGTTGTGGTGGTCGGCACGGCACCTACTCCGCCGCGAACCGGCGACGCGGATGCGGCCGGCGCGACGAACCTGGTGATTCCGCCGAGCACGAACGCAACCACGGCGAGTACGCCCGCCTGGAGCATGGCCCGGCGGCCGGGGGACATGTTGGGCCCGCTGCCCCTCGGGTACGAGGTGACCGAGGGATGGCGCGGGTTGCGCTGCCGCTCCGGGTATCCGACCGGCGCGAGCATGGCGACCCAGGCACGCTCCAGGCGCGGCGCAAGCGTGAGCACGCCGCAGTCGCCGACGAGCGCCAGCGTCAGCCAGCCGAACGCGTACGGAAGATCCGGGCCGTAGAAGTAGGGCGAGGAAGTCCACGACGCCGTCAGCCAGAAGAGCGTCGAGATCAGGAAACCGCCGACCGCCGCGAGTCGGAATCCGATGCCGGTCAGCGCTCCGAGGCCGACGCCGATCTCGCCGATCGCAATCAACAGCCCGAGCGGGACCGCGAACGGAATCCCGATCGAGTTGACGAGGGGCGCCAATGGCGAGTGGAGCGCGAACCCATGCATCTGCGCCAGGATCGACCCGGGAGCGTTCGGATCCAGGAACGTCGGGTCGAGGAGCTTGTCCAGTCCGGCGTACAGGAAGGTGACGCCGAAGAAGATGCGCAGCGGGAGGATGAGCCACCCGATTTGGGCACGATCGTCCGGCGGAACCTGTTGTCCGAGCCATCCCTTCTGCTGCGGCGGGGCCGAGGGTGGGGGTCCGGCCACGAATTGGACGGGGCCCGGCTGGACGGGACCCGACTGGGGCACACCGGGTCGAGCCGTCGTGCCCTGTCGCGCGGGCGCGCCGCGATACGGCGGTGCGGAGCGTGGAGGGTTGGGCGCGACCGGTTGTCGAGGCATCGGCAATGGGGCTCCAGGAGATTCGGTTGCGGAGATGCGTGTGGGGTCGATCGGCGGGGGGCACGCCGGGGTGCATCGCCAGTCTGTCAAGGGCGCCCGTTACCGGAGTATCGCGCAGGTAAAGAAAACGCATTGGTCGCATGAGAACTTTCCAACGCAGACGGGATCCCGAGGTCGAGACCAGGGTCGTACGCTGATGGCCGTGCAGTCTGACGATCGTTCCCGTGGTCGTGTCTTCGCCGGCACAAGCGGCTTCGCGTACCCGGCGTGGGCTCCTCGGTTCTACGCCACCGGCACCCGCGCCGAGGGCCTGCTTCCCGCGTACGCGCTCCGACTGCGGGCCTGCGAGCTGAATAACACCTTCTACCAGCAGCCGACCGAGGCCCGGATCGGAGCCTGGGTCGCGGCCACGCCCCCCGAATTCAGGTTCGTCGTCAAGGCGCAGCGAGGCGGGTCGGTTCGCGCGCTGCACGGGGATGCCGAGGAGACGCTCCGATGGCTCACTGCCCCATATGGATTCTTCGGGGAGCGGCTGGGCTGCGTGCTGTTCCGCGTCCCGGCGCCAGTCACGCGGGATGACGCGGCGCTGGGTCGGCTCCTCTCGGCATGGCCCGCCGTTCTGCCGCTCAGCGTCGAGTTCCAGCATCCCTCCTGGTACGACGACGACGTCCACCAACTGCTGACGGAGCACGGCGCGACGCTGTGCGCCACCGACCTCGATGAGGCCGCCCCGCCCGACCTGCGCGTAACCGGTCGGTTCCTGTACCTGCGTCTGCGTCGAACCGAGTACGAGCAGGCCGAATTGCGTGCGTGGGCGGCCCGCCTGGCACCCTTCCTGAACGACGGGCTCGACGTCTACGTCTTCTTCCGGCACGACGAGGACGGGGCGTCGGCGCTCCGGGCGGAGGCATTCGCCACGTTGTGCGGGGAAGCCGTCGGCGAGGGGTAGCGGCCGGCAGGGGCGCCTGGGGAGGAGCGGCCGGCAGGCGTCGCGGAGGCGCAGGGGGAGGGGCGTTGGCCCTGCCGGCCGATCACACCCCGATCGGGTGCCAGACGGTCTTCATCTCCAGGAACGCGGCGATCCACTCCGGCCGCTGGGCCCGCCGTCGTCGAGCCAGTCGAACGCGCTCCGGATCGACGCCGCGGCCGGTCGCGCCAGCCGCTTGACGTTCTCGACGGCCGCGATCTCCGCGGCGACTGGCGCAGGTCCGAGCGGCACGCCCCACGCGTCGATCGCGTTCACGTCCATGTGCGACGCGAGCCACGGCACCAGCTCGCGCTCGCGAGCCGGTGATGACGTTGATGACGCCGCCGGGCACGTCGGAGGTGGCGAGCACCTCGCTCAGCGTCACGGCGGCAGCGGCCGCGACTCGGACGTCAGGAGCGACGACCGTGTTGCCGCACACGACGACCGGCGCGAGCCGCGACACCAGCCCCAGCAGCGACGACGACTCCGGCGCGACGACGCCCGACCACGCCGGTCGGCTCGGGGATCGTGAAGTCGAAGTAGCTCGCGGCGACCGGGTTCACGGTGCCCGAGCACCTGCGTGATCTTGTCGGCCCAGCCGGCGTACCAGACCCAGCGATCGATCGACCGGTCGACCAGCTCGCGCGCCGCGGGCGCCGGTCAGCCCCTCCGCGTCGGCAACCTCCAGCTCGAACTGGTCGCGACGACCCTCCATCAGCTCGGCGACGCGATAGAGGATCTGGCCGCGGTTCATGGCCGTCCGGTCGGCCCAGCCGGCGAACGCGCCTCGCGCCGACGCGAACCGCGTCGCGCACGTCCTTGCGCGAGCCGCGCACGGCGTTGGCGAGCGGCGTGCCGTCCGGCTTCGCGACCACGTACGAACGCCCCGACTCGGAGCGCGGGAACTGGCCGCCGATGTAGAGCTTGTACGTCTTGCGCACGGCGATCCGCGCGGCAGGAGCGGCGTGCGGCCGCCGTCCCGTCCTCGTAGGCGACTGCGCGGCTACGCCACGGCGCATCGCGAGTTGCTCAGCTCGGCGTGGAACGAGATCCTCGGGCTCGACGGCTCGCCGATCGAGGCCGCGTGCGCCGGATCGAGCCACACCGCCGGCGGCGACGTCCCGCCATCAGTGGCCTCCGTCGAGATCGACGTAGGCGAGCATCCCGTGCAGGCCGCCCTCGCGACCGAAGCCGGACTCCTTGTAGCCGCCGAACGGCTGACGTCGGGTCGAAGCGGTTGAAGGTGTTCGCCCAGACGACGCCGGCACGGAGCCGCTTGACCATGTCAGGATCCGCGAGCCCTTGTCGGTCCAGACGCCGGCCGACAGCCCGTACGGCGTGTTGTTCGCCTTCTCGACCGCCTCGTCCGGCGTGCGGAACGTGAGCACGGACAGCACCGGGCCGAAGATCTCCTCCTGCGCGATGCGGCTCGACTGCGCGACGTTGGTGAACAGCGTCGGCCGCACGAAGAAGCCGCGGTCGGGCAGCTCGCAGGCCGGCTGGTAGATCTCGGCGCCCTCTGCCTGGCCCGGCCTCGATGAGCTCCTCGATCTTGGCCAGCTGCGCGGCGTTGTTGATCGCGCCGACGTCGGTGTTCTTGTCCAGCGGATCGCCGACGCGCAGCGTGGAGAGGCGGTCCTTGAGGCGTTCGACGAACGGCTCGGCAGATCGATTCCTGGACGAACAGGCGGCTGCCCGGCGCAGCACACCTCGCCCTGGTTGAAGAAGATGCCGTTGACCACGCCCTCGATCGCCTGGTCGATCGGCGCGTCGTCGAAGATGATGTTGGCGGCCTTGCCGCCGAGCTCGAGCGTCAGCGCCTTGTCGGTCCCGGCGACGGCGCGGCCGATCTCCTTGCCGACCGCGGTCGAGCCGGTGAAGGCCACCTTGTCGACGTCCGGGTGCTTCACCAGCGCGAGCCCGATCTCGCCGGGCCCCGTGATGATGTTGACCACGCCCGGCGGCAGGTCCGCCTGGCGGCACACGTCGGCGAAGAGCAGCGCGGTCAGCGGCGTCGAGCTGGCCGGCTTCAGCACGACCGTGTTGCCGGCGGCGAGCGCGGGCGCGATCTTCCACGCCAGCATCAGCAGCGGGAAGTTCCAGGGGATGACCTGCGCGGCAGACGCCCGAGCGGCCGCGGGATCGCGACCGGGGAACGCGTACTCGAGCTTGTCCGCCCAGCCCGCGTAGTACCAGAAGTGCGCCGCGACGAGCGGCACGTCGACGTCTCGCGTCTCCTTGATCGGCTTGCCGTTGTTGAGCGTCTCGAGCACCGCGAACTCGCGGCTGCGCTCCTGCAGGATCCGCGCGATCCGGAAGAGGTACTTGGCGCGCTCGCGACCGGGCAGCGTCGACCCCAGTCGCGCTTGAAAGGCGCGCCGGGCGACGGAGACGGCGTTGTTGACGTCCTCGACGCCGGCGCGAGCCACCTCGGCGAGCGGCTCTTCCGTGGCCGGATCGATGGTGGTGAACCACTGCCCGCTTGCGGCGCGATTTCCTTGCCGCCGACGAAGAGCCCGTAGCGCGACTGGAGCGTGGACGACGTCGCGCGACTCGGGGGCCGGTGCGTACTCCCACGGGATCTGCTGGCCGTCGCCGAGCGCCCAGCTGGATGGCGCAGCGGTCCCACGACCGACCGCCTCCGACTTCGACCGCGAGGTCAGGGCAGTGCCCGCTTGAGGTTTCCGAACGCCGTCCGTCATCCCCGACAGGCTACACCCATTGAGCGGGCTGCGGCGAGGTGACCTGATGGTCACGTGTCGATGATGAGGCCCCGACCCGCCGCATCCGAGCTCGAGGATGGCGCTGGGGGAGTCCACGGCACGAACGTGCCGGCCGGCACCGGCTTCCCGGCCGACGGAACCCTTGGTGGTCCCAGCTACTCTTCGTTCGTGAAACGCCGCGCGGGGGCGATCGAACTGCTCGACGGACCCCTCGACCCGGACGTGCTCGCGGGAAACCTCCGCGATCTCGCCCGGACCAACCATTGGCTCGGTGGAACTGCCATCTCGCGACGGGCATTGCTGACCCTCGTCCGGATCGGCGGTCGAACATCCCGCGCATCCCGGAACAGCGGCGACGGTGACGGCGAGGTTATCCGGCTTCTCGACGTCGGCACGGGCCTGGCCGACATCCCGGCAGCCCTGATCGACTGGACCGCCCGGCACGGCCTGCACGTGCGGGTCGAGGCAGTCGATGCGCGGCCGGAGATCGTGGACGTGGCCCGCCGTCGATTCGGCGACCGAGCCGACCTTGCGCTCGGGGTGGCGACGGGCGCGGCACTCCCCTTTCCCGACCGCGGATTCGATATCTCCCACGCGTCGCTCGTCCTGCACCACCTGGAGCCGGACGACGCCGTGCGCGTGCTCAGGGAGATGAGACGCGTGAGTCGCGTCGGCGTAATCGTCAACGACCTCGACAGGAGCTTTCTCGCTTGGCTCGCCGCGTGGATCGGCTTTCGCTCCGTCACGCGCAACCGCTATACGCGCCACGACGGACCGCTCTCCGTTCGGCGGGCGTACCACCCCGGCGAGATCGCGGCGCTGGCGGCCCGTGCCGGGCTCGTGGAAGTGGCCAGGGTCGCCGGTCCGTTCCGGCATCGCTGGGCGCTCGCGTTCGTTCCGACCGGGTCGGGCGGAGCAGACGATGGCGCCTGAACGGGACGCCCAGGTAGTGGTCGTCGGCGGTGGACCGGCCGGGGCAGCAGTCGCGACGCGCCTCGCCCTCGTCGGGCACGAGGTGGTTCTCCTCGAACGTCTCCCACGCCCACGCTGGCGGGCATGCGGCGTGTACACGTCGCCGCGGACGCGAGGAGCCCTGGCGGAGCTGGGCGTCTCCCGCGGCGACCTCGCCGAGTTGATCCGCCCGATCGCCACCATGGTCGTCGAGACAACCCGCGGAACCCGTTGCCTGCTCGACTACACCGCGGACGGCGGCGCGTGCGGCATCGATCGCGTTCGACTGGAACGAATGCTGCTCGATACTGCAGTCAGAGCGGGCGTCGACGTCCGCGAGGGAACGCCGGTCGTGCACATCGAGCCGGCCGCGGGCGTAGGCGGCCGGTCGGTCGTCATCGCTTCCCCGCCGAGCGGCGCGGAGCGGCTTCGCCCGCGGTTCGTCGTTGGGGCCGACGGTCCGCACTCGATCGTCGCGCGCTCGTTCGGCGTCCGGCAGGCAGTGCGACATCTCCGCCGAGTCGGGCTGACCGGCCACAGATCGGACCCGGACGCGCTCCCGCCCGGCCTGCCGATGGAGGCCCGGATGGTCATCGGGCGCGGATGGTATTGCGGCGTCGCGCCGGTGCCGGGTGCCCGCGTGAACGTCGGCCTGGTCACGAGCGAGGCCGAGTTCCGCCGGGCGTTGGCGGGTGGCCGCCGGCCGGCCGGCATCGTGAACGATGCAATCGACCGGCTCCCGGAGCCGCGCCGCAGGTGGCAGGATGCGGCGCCGACCGACGCCGTGGCGGCGGCACTGCCCCTTGCGGTCCGCGTGTCGAGACGTGCCGGGAGAGGGTTTCTGCTGGTCGGCGATGCCGCCGGATTCCTCGACCCGCTGACCGGCGAGGGGTTGCATCGCGCCATGGTGACGGCGGCATGGGGTGCGATCGCGGTGGGCGAGGCGCTGCGCGGTCGGCAGGGTTCCGCCGAGCGCTACGAGCGGCGCGTCCGCCGGGCGTTTGGGCGGAAGGACACGCTGTCCTGGCTGTTGCAGGCCTTTCTCTCGCGTCCCGAGGTCCTCGATTACGCCCTCCGCAGGCTTGCCGTACGGGAAGGCCTGCGATGGAGCTTCGGGCGCGCGCTCGCCGACCTGGAGCCGGCGGGCGCCGTGCTGGACCCCCGGTACCTGGTGAGGCTTCTCCTGCCATGAGGACGACGCCGCTGCGCCTCGACCTCGTCGAGCGGGTGGCGCTCGACGGTCGATCGTGCGCGCAGTCATATAGTCAGGGGCTCCGCTCGGGCTTCGCAGCGCGGGAGATTGCGTTGATCCTGCCGCAGACCGTTCCGACGGCTCGGTGACACCGTGAACAGCACGATCGCCATTCGAATCGCGGCCTCACCGACGACGGTGTTCGAGCTTGCCCGGGAGGTTGCCCGCTGGCCGGAATTGCTGCCCCACTACCGCCGCGTGACCATTCGGCGCAGGTCCGGGTCACGAGTGCTGGCACAGATGGTCGCGCTTCGAGCCTTCGGTCCGGTCGCCGTGCCCGTCACGTGGCGTGCCATCTGCTGGGCCGAGGAATCGGACCCCGCGGACCTGCGACTCCGGTTCCGCCATGTTCGCGGTGTCACGGCGGGCATGGACGTAACGTGGCACATCCGCCCGGCGGGGGACCGCGGGCCGGACGGCGACCCCGGCTCAGCCAGTGTCGTATCCATCGACCATGCGTTTCGGCGACCGCTGCCGCCGCTCGACCGTCTGCTCGGGCCGGATGTGCTGCCGCGTCTCATCGACCGGGTCTTCACGCGACCCATCGCCGGCCGGACGCTGTCGGCGTTCCGAACGCGCGCGGAGGCGGCACCGTCGCCAGATCCGCTGCCCGCCCCGCCGACGACAGGACCGGCATGAGGAACGGCCGCCGGCGGGTGTGGGTGACGGGTCTCGGCCTGGTCACGCCGATCGGCATCGGGCTCGACGCGTTCTGGGACGGGTTGCGCGCGGGACGTTCGGCCGTGAAGCGGATCGACCGCTTCGATCCGTCGCAGTTCCGATCGCAGGTCGCCGCTCAGGTCGACGACTTCGATCCGCTCGACCACCTGACCGCGAAGGAGGCGCGCGCGACCGATCGCTTCAGCCAGTTCGCGCTGGCGGCCGGGCGACTCGCGATCGCCGATGCCGGGCTGGTCGTCGGCGGCCGCGGCAGGGTCCGCGCCGACCACGTGGCCGTCTACGTCGGGTCCGCGCTCGGCGGGATCGCCTACGCGGAGACCCAGCACGAGCGCTACCTCGACCGGGGGATCCGCGGCGTGGCCCCGAACCTGGCACTGGCCGTGTTCGGCGGTGCCGCGCCGGCGAACGTCGGGATCGCCCTTGGCCTGCACGGACCCGTCCTCTCGACGGCGAACTCGTGCGCTGCCGGAGCCGTGGCCATTGGTGAGGCGTTCCACCTCGTTCGGGACGGGGGAGCCGATGCTGCCCTGGCCGGGGGCGTGGAGGTGCCGCTCAGTCCGCTGGCGTTCGGCGCGTTCGACATCATTCGCGCGCTGTCAGCCGGTCGCAACGACGACCCGGGGGAGGCGGCACGCCCGTTCGACGCCAGCCGGGACGGCTTCGTCATGGGCGAGGGCGCCGCGATGCTGGTCCTCGAGGAGGCCACAGCCGCGGAACGGCGCGGAGCGACGCCCTACGCAGAGATCCGCGGCTACGCCGCCACGAGCGACGCCTACCACATGGTCCAGCCGCGTCCCGACGGGCGGCAGGCGGCCCGAGCCATCCGTCTCTCGATGGCCGACGCGCGTATCAAGGCGGCGACGGTCGACTATGTGAACGCCCACGCTTCCTCGACACCCCTCGGCGACGTCGCGGAGGCGCTGGCGATCCGGACGGCGATGGGGCCCCGCGGGGCGACGGTCCCGGTGAGCGGCACAAAGGCCTATTACGGGCACCCGCTCGGCGCCTCGGGCGCGATCGAGGCGGCCATCTGCTCGCTCGCGATCGCCCGCGGTTGGGCGCCCGGCACCGTCAACCTCCGCGAGCCGGATCCCGCCGTGTCGGCGCACCTGCCCTGCGTGCTGGCAGACCCGCTCGAGGCCGAGATCCGGACGGTCGTCTCGGCGTCGTTCGGGTTCGGGGGGCTGAATGCGGCCCTGACGTTCGCGGCGCCCTGAGATCGGCCGGATACTCTGGACGCGGCCGTTCGAGCGAGCGTCGGCGGCGCGGAGCTTGCCAGCTCGGCAGGCGCCGGATGGTGGTTCCGGTCGACATTCCGGGCCCGCCGGGCCAGCCTCGGTTGCGACCCGACGGATCGCCGGTCGGGACGGTCGAACCCAGCCTCGGGACCTTGCAGTGACCCTCACACAATCCCGACCGCGTGAACGGTTACGCCGACCAGCCCGCCGACGAGCATCAACGGCACCGCCGCGCGCGGCCGGCGCAGCAGGACCAGGAATGCGCCGAGGGCAAGGGCAAGCGTGACGACGTCATTGACCGTGGACCGGGCCAGCTGCACCGTCACCGCCGCCATCAGCCCGAGTGAGGCTGCATTCACACCGTCGAGGGCCGCGGCCGTGACCGGCGAGGCGCGCAGCCGCGGTACGAACGGGTGCACCACCGCCACGCCGACGAACGCCGGCAGGAAGATGCCGATCGTCGCGACGATCGCGCCCGGGACGCCGGCCAGCAGGTACCCGATGAACGTCGCGGCCGTGTAGACCGGGCCCGGGGTGACCTGGCCGACTGCGACTGCGTCCAGGAGTTGCTGTTCCGAGAGCAGCCCCAGCCCGTGCACCAGGTCCGCCTGCAGGAACGCCACCAGGACGTAGCCGCTGCCGAACGACAGCAGGCCGATCTGGAGGAACAGGAGGAACAGCGCCGGTAGCCCGATCGCCCCCGCGCCCGCGACGGCGACCCCGAGGCCGCCCAACGCCGGACGGCCCCCGGCGAGGCACAGGAGCGCGAACCCCGTCGCGGACCTTCCGGCTGCCAGCCGATCGATTGCCCGCCAACCCAGCGCCGCGGCGCCACCGCCCACGATCACGAAGAGCAGATCGACGCCGAGCAGCACCGCAACCACGGCCCCGACGCAGATCACCCAGGTCGCAGGTCCGCGCAACGCCGCCGGCGCGAGCGCGACGATCGCGGTGGCCACGATCGCGACGACGACCGGCTGGATCCCGTACAGCAGCCAGCCCACCGCCGGCGCGGAGCCGAACCGCTCATAACCGATTGCGATCGCCAGCACCATCAACGCGGCCGGGCCGATGAACCCGACTCCCGCCGCCAGCAGGCCGCGCATGCCGGCGCGGGACTGGCCGATCGCGAGCGCGACCTCGGTGGACGTTGGACCGGGCAGGAGGTTCGCCGCCCCGAGCATGTCGAGGAACTCGAGCTCGGTGATCCAGCCGAGCTCACGGACGAACCGCTGCCGGTAGAGCGCGAGGTGCGCCGAGGGTCCGCCGAAACCGATCACCCCGAGTCGCAGGAACTCGCGGAACACGCCGCGAACCGGGTGATGCCCGACGGGGGCGCCCGCGCCCGTTCCCGAGGCCCGGGCGCCGGTCACGTCAGTCGATCGAGAAGTAGTCCGGGCCCTGGTAGCGCCCCGTCCGCTCCTTCGTCAGCTGCATGAGCAGGTCGTTCAGCAGGCTGCTGGCGCCGAACCGGAAGAGGTCCGGCGTCATCCAGCGTGGTCCGAGCGTCTCGTAGAGCACGACCAGGTACTGGATCGCCTCCCTGGCCGTCCGGATTCCGCCCGCCGGCTTCATGCCGACGGCCCGCCCGGTCCTGCGGTGGAAGTCGCGGATCGCCTCGAGCATGACGAGCGTCACCGGGAGCGTCGCGGCGGGCGAGACCTTTCCCGTGGAGGTCTTGACGAAGTCGGCCCCCGCCGCCATCGCCAGGATGCTCGCGCGGCGCACGTTGTCGAAGGTCTCGAGCTCGCCGGTCTCCAGGATGACCTTCAGGTGCGCCTGGCCTGCGACCGCCCTGACGGCGACGATCTCGTCGAACACGGCCGAGTAGTCACCGGACAGGAACGCACCCCGGTCGATGACCATGTCGACCTCGTCGGCGCCGGCCTCGACCGCGCCGCGCACTTCGGCGAGCTTGACATCGGTGAACGTCTGGCCCGACGGAAAGCCGGTGGCCACGCTGGCGACCTTGACCGCCGAGCCGCGCAGCGCCTCCTTCGCGACGGCGATCAGCGCCGGGTAGATGCAGATCGCGGCAACGCTGGGGACGCCGGGATCGGCCGGGTCCGGGCGCATGCCCTTCGCACAGAGCGCGCGAACCTTGCCCTCGGTGTCCTTCCCCTCGAGGGTGGTGAGGTCGATCATCCGGACCGCCAGCTCGAGCGCCCAGACCTTCGACTCGCGCTTTATCGAACGTCGCCTCAGCGAATTGACGCGCTCGACGACGCCGACCTGGTCGACCCCGCCGACCCGATCGACGAGGGCCCCGAGGGAGCCCGGGCGACCCACCCACGCTCGCACGAGTGACGTGGCAGTGGCTTCGGCGGTCGCGAGCGGTGCAACGCTGCCAGTCGGCACGCCGATGCCGGCAGGCTCCGCCGCGGCACCGGTCCGCTCGAGGAGTTCGCTCACGCAGCCATGCTACCCCCGGACGATCCCGGCCGCGATCCCGGACTTGACGGCCGCAGCGTCACGTGTGACCGTTCGGTCACATGCAGCGCATCGACGATGAACGCCTGGACTTCGTGTGTCGCGCGCTCGCGGACGCGACGCGGCGCCGGATCTTCACCGACCTTGGTCGGGAACCCGGTCTCACGACCGTGCAGCTGTCGGCACGCCTGCCGCGCATGACGCGATGGGCGGTAATGAAGCACCTCGCGGTGCTGCGCGACGCCGGGCTCGTCCAGACGCTCCCCGAGGGGCGGCGGCGGCGCCACTACCGGGTGGAGCGTGGACTGGAGCCGCTGCGGGGGTGGCTGGCGAACGGCTGATCGGGCTCCGGCGCAACGAGGGCGGGCAACTGCTGGGGCCACGCGTCGCCCGCCAGCCATGCCGCCAGGATGGCGCCCTCGCGGAGGCTGGCGGTCGAAACCTCGAGGTCGTCCAGCCCATAGCGCTCGCCGATGGCCTCGATGAACGCGGCGCCGGCGGCCAGCTGCCAGGCGCGTCGCGTCGTAATCGCGAAGGTCGCCGCCAGGTCCGAGGCCGGGGTCCTGGCGAGGATCGCCAGGCCGCGCTCGATCGTCGCCCTGGTGATGTGCGGTGGCGACCCTTCCTCGCGCGTGATCAGGGCAAGGTTCGTGCCCGAGCCGCCGACGACAACTCCGCGCTCCGGCGACGCCGCCGGCAGATCGGCGACCAGCCTGCGCGTCTCGGCGCGAAGGGCCTCGATCTCGGTGTGTGACGGCGGATCATGCCGCACGATCAGGGAACTCAGCCGGGCGGAACCGGACCGGAGCGCACCGACGCGCGGCTCGCTGCCGGCACCAACGAGGATCACCTCGGTGGACCCACCGCCGACGTCGACGACGAGCAGCCGATCGGGCGGATGTCGCCCCTGCGTCACGCCCAGCAGCGTCAGCTCGGCTTCGGCCTGGTGGCTGAGCAGGTGCAGCGGGTGGCCGGTGACGCGCAGCACGCGCGCGGCGACTGACGTGGTGTTTTCTGCCCTGCGGAAGGGTTCGGTTCCCACGAGGGTCAGGTGCCCGGCGTCGAGGCCCACGGCCGTGGCGATGTAGCCGCGGATGGTGTCGATGAGGATCTCGCGGTTCGGGTCGGGTACAAGGCCGCACGCATCCACCACGTCCCCCAGGCCGAGTTGGACGCTCTCGTCATCGAGGGGCTGCAGAGACCCGTGGTCCACGACGCCGACGAGCAGGTGCACGCTGTTGCTGCCGACGTCGATGGCAGCGCCGATGGCGCGCCCCGGTACCGACCCCACTCCGTTCACAGATCGTCCCGCATCGGCGGATGGTAGCGGGGCCGCGCCCGCTCCGAAGGAAGGATGCGCAGGCAGCCGACCATCGACCGGGCACGTCCACGGCCGCGGCCGGGTCAGAGCGGCGGGAGGCCTGGCTGCCGGCGGACCAGGTAGTGGACGAACCAGTCCCGGATCCGCTCGATGTTCTCGACCCGCCGAAACGGGGCGCCGCTCCTGGTCAGCTCGTGCGATTCGTCCGGCACGCGCATGAGGCGCACCGGCCGCCTCAGCGACCGAAGGATCGTGAACAACTCCTCCGCCTGCGTGATCGGGCACCGAAGGTCCCGCTCAGCGTGCTGGATCAGCAGCGGCGTGTGGATGTTCGCCGCGTATGTGATCGGGCTGTGCCGCCGGTAGAGCTCCGGATCCTCCCAGGGGTTGGCGCCGTACTCGTACCGGCCGAAGAGGGGCCCGGCGATGTCTCCGCTGAGCATCTCCGACGTCATGTCATTGACGCTGCGGCAGGTGACCGCCGCCTTGAACCGATCCGTGTGCCCGATCATCCAACTGGTGAGGTAGCCGCCGTAGCTGCCGCCGGTCACCCCGAGCCGGTCGCCGTCGACGAGGCCGTCCGCGATCAGCGCATCGACACCGGCCATGACGTCGCGCATGGGACCATCGCCCCAGTCGCCGAAGTTGGCGTAGCAGAAGTCCTGGCCGTATCCCTGGGAGCCGCGCGGATTGCAGGCGTAGACGCTGATGCCGGCGGCGACGAGGCACTGCCATTCCCAGAACATGGACCAGCCGTAGAGCGTGGCCGGGCCACCGTGGATCTCGACCACCAGCGGCGCCGGGTGCCCGTCGAGCGGTGGTGCCTCCAGGAACCAGCCCTGGATCCGGCGACCGTCCGCGTCATGCCACCGGGCAACCGGGACGACGGGCTCGACATCGTTCCATGACTCGCCCATGAGGTCGGTCAGCCGGCTCGGTGTCGCCGCGGCAGCCGGCTCGGCGCCCGGTGCGCCAACGTCGAACGTCGCAACGTCCGGCACCTCGTCGCCGGTGAGGCGCAGCGCGGCGATGCGCAGGCCGTCACCCAGCGGCACCGAGTCGTGCCGGATGAGGGCATGCTCCCCGCGGGTGAGCCGCTCGATCTCCCGGTTCTCGACCTCGACGCGCCAGATCTCGTACGCGCCGTCGATCGGGGCCGCGAAGCAGATCGATCGGCCCCGGGCGTCCCAGAAGAGGCGCGGATCGGAGAACCCGAACAGGTCGCTGCCGAGCGAGGCGGCTGCCATCAGGTCGGCGGCGCCGGAGAGGTTCTCGCCGACCTGTCCGGGCTCTGCCCGAAAGCGCCAGATGTCGTTCCGGGACGCATTGCCGGCCGGATACCGGTGGCCCATGGTCGCAATCCAGGCTCCGTCGGGGCTCCAGGCGGGGTGCTGGAACAACCGATCGCCTCGACCCCCGGTCACGCGAACGACGCGTCCACCGTCGGCCTCGATGAGATAGAGGTCGAAGCGCCACGTCAGGTCCGGGTCGGGATGCCGGTTGGACACGAAACAGATGCGGGAGCCGTCCGGGCTCCAGGCAGGTTGCTCGTCGTGGCTCGGACCACTCGTGAGTCGGCGGGCCGTCCGGTCGGCGACATCCACGATCCAGAGGTTGGGCGGCTTGTCGTCGATGAAGCCGACGCCATTGAGCATGTACTGGAGGCGATCGATGAGGCGCGCGTCCGGCTTCGGGGGTTCTCCCGGTGCCCGGTCGGGCCTGCGCTCGCTCGAGGTCGTGGCGGGCGAGCAGATGCACAGCCGTCGACCGTCGGGGCTCCAGGCAAGGTCGGAGACGCTCTCGGGGAGGGTCGTCAGCTGGCTCGCTTCACCGCCGTCCATCGGCAGCAGCCAGACCTGCGTGGCATCGACGGGTTGCCTGGTCCCACCCGAATCAATCGGAATCGGTCGCGCGTCGCGGGGGCGAAATCCCGCGTCACCAGCGCGGAGCACGGCACCCCGATCGGACAGGAACGCAAGCGTCCGCCCGTCCGGGCTCCAGCGTGGGGCCGTGTCGTTCTTCGCGCCGAGCGTCAGGCGTCGGGCCGGTGCGGATCCGTCGGCCGGCAGGAGCCACAGCGATTGGCGGTACTCGTCTCGATCCGGGCCCGACTCCTTGACCACGAAGGCAATGCGGCTGCCATCGGGGGAAAGCCGGACGTCCATCGGTACGCGCAGTGCGTAGAGATCATCTGGTCGCGGGGCTCGGCGCATGGCATTCCTCGTTCGCCGGTTCGGCGCGGACGACTCGACAGAGAATTGCCTGCGCCTGCTCGGTCAAAGTCTACGTTGTCGGGCTGCACCGGAGGGCGGGCACACATCGCATAGACTCGGGCCATGGAATCGAGATACACGATGGGCGGTGAGTACCTGACTCCGCACCGCATCCACGCCGATCGCGCCGCGCGAACGCTTCGAGATCGAATGGGCCGATGGCCACCTCACGAACTACGACTTCACGACACTGCGCTGGCTCTGCCCGTGCGCCTACTGCCGCGGCGAGGCCGGAATGCCGGGCTGGCTCGACACGGGCCCGAGGCTGACCGAAGCGCAGACACAACTGATCGACCTGCAACTCGTCGGCCAGTACGCCGTATCGCCGACCTGGGGGGACGGCCATCACACGGGGTTCTACACCTTCGAACACCTGCGCGAGGAATGTCCCTGCCCCGAGGACACCGCGCGCCGCGAGGCGCGACCGCCGCGACGCTTCGGCTGATGCACGCGCACGCTGGACGGCCCGGCCGGCTGCGATACAATCGAGGCACCAGGTTCCAGGAGGTCCCGTGCCCGTGACCGCCGTTCGACAGTCCGCGCGCCGGACCCCGTCACGCCACGATCGCTCGCTGCCGTACATCAACCGCGAGCTGTCGTGGCTCGATTTCAATGCGCGAGTCCTCGACATGGCGCAGGACGATCGCAACCCGCTCCTCGAGCGAACGCGCTTCCTGTCGATCTTCGCGAGCAACCTCGACGAGTTCTTCCAGGTCCGCGTCGCCGGGCCTCAAGCAGCAGGTGGCCGCCGGTCACTCGACGCCGTACGCCGGACGGGCTCTCGGCGCCCCGCAGGTGCTCGACCGGATCCGCAACCGGGTGCTGCAGCTCCAGACGCTCCACTCGAAGACGTTCGCAGGAGGTCCGCGACGCAGCTCGCCGACGAGGGCATCCGGATCGTGCCGTACGAGGACCGGCACGAGCGCCAGGTCGAGCTGCGCCAGCGCTTCCTGGACGAGATCTTCCCCGTCCTGACGCCGCTCGCCGTCGATCCCGGGCACCCGTTCCCGTACATCAGCGACCTCTCGCTCTCGCTCGCGGTCACGGTCCGCGACCCCGACACCGGGGAGCGGCGCTTCGCGCGGATCAAGGTGCCGCCGGTGCTGCCGCGGCTCTGGGAAGTCGGCGTCCGGACGTACGTGCTGCTCGAGCAGATCATCGCCGCCAACCTCGACATCCTCTTCCCCGGCATGGAGGTGCTCGAGCACCACCTCTTCCGGGTCACCCGCAACGCGGACCTCTCGATCGAGGAGGACGAGGCGGACGACCTGCTGATGGCCCTCGAGGAGGAGCTGCGCAAGCGGCGCTTCGGCAAGGTCGTGCGGCTCGAGGTCGAGCGGTCCATGCCGCACGCGACGCGCGCCGCTGCTGCTGCGCGGGCTCGGGCTCGAACAGCAGGACATCTACGAGATCTCGGGCATGCTCGACCTGACCGCGCTGACCCCGATCGCCGACCTCGACGTCCCGCACCTCCAGCCGCACCCGTGGCAGCCGGTGATGCCGACGCGCCTGACGCCGCCCGACGAGGACGAGGAGGCGGACGTCTTCGCGGCCATCCGGAACGCGGACATCCTCGTCCACCATCCGTACGAGTCGTTCGCAGGTTCCGTGCAGCGGTTCATCGAGCAGGCCGCCGACGACCCGGACGTCCTGACGATCAAGATGACGCTCTACCGCACCAGCGGCGACTCGCCCATCGTGCGAGCGCTGATCGACGCGGCCGAGGCGGGCAAGCAGGTCGTGGTGATGGTCGAGATCAAGGCCCGCTTCGACGAGCGCGCCAACATCGTCTGGGCACGTGCGCTGGAACGTGCCGGCGCCCACGTCGCGTACGGTCTCGTCGGGCTGAAGACGCACTGCAAGGCTGGCGCTCGTCGTCCGGCGCGAGGGCCGAGGGCTGCGCCGCTACGTTCATATCGGGACCGGCAACTACAACCCCGGGACGGCCCGCATCTACGTCGACCTCGGGCTGCTCTCCGACGACTCGTTGCTCGCGTCCGACGTCACGGATCTCTTCAACGTGCTCACCGGGGTCGCGCGAAAGGACGAGTATCGCCGGCTGCTCGTGGCACCCATGGGCATCCGCCGCGGACTGCTGGCCCTGATCGACGAGGAGATCGCCCGGCAGGCCGAGCACGGGGACGGCCGCATCGTCATCAAGGCAAACGCGATCGTCGACCCGGCCTCGGTCGCCGCGCTGTACCGCGCAAGCCAGGCCGGCGTGCCGATCGACCTCATCGTCCGGAGCATGTGCTCAGTGCGCCCGGGGATCGCCGGCGTCAGCGAGACGATCAAGATCCGCTCGATCGTCGGACGGTTCCTCGAACACTCGCGGATCTTCTGCTTCGGGCAGGGGCGATCGGGAGCGCATCCTGATCGGGTCGGCAGACATGATGGAACGCAACCTCGACCGGCGCATCGAGGCGCTCACACCGGTGTCGGAGCCCGCGTTGCAGGCTCGCCTCCGCGCGATCCTTGACGTCATGCTCGCCGACGACCGGCGTGCCTGGCAGCTGTGCGACGACGGCGAGTGGCGGCGAGTGGAGACGCTGGTGCCGCAGCCGACGGGCGTCGACACGTTCGAGCGCCTGATGACCCTCACCCGTGCCTCACTGGAGACGCCCGCATGACCGACGCTGTCGCCGACGGAGAGCCGCATACCAGCGAGGTCGAACTGAAGTACGCGGTGCAGAACTCCGACTCCATCCGCGAGTGGCTGGAGAAAGGACTGCCGCCGGGAATCAGCGCGGGACGCTGGACGACTCGCTCGGACGAGGACAGCTATGTCGACACGGCCGATCGCGCGCTGGGGGCCGCGGGTTTCGGGGCACGCCTGCGCCGTCGCGGGTACGGAATCACGCTGACGCTCAAGTCGCTCGGTTCCGTCGGCGCCCGGCCCGGTGACGGCACCGGTGGTCCGACCGTGTCCGACGCGTTGCACCGGCGGGTGGAAATCGAGGGGCCGGCGACGCGATCGCTGGAGCCCGGGTCCTGGCCGGAGAGCGAGGCACGCGACCTGCTGGAATCGATCACCCACGGTGCGCCGCTCAAGCTCCGGTTCGTCATCCAGCAGCGCCGCGCGGTCCGGAAACTGCGCTCGGACGATGGGACGGCGGAGCTGAGCCTCGACGACGTCAAGGTGAAGTCGCGGAACCGGATCGTCGGCACGTTCACGACGCTCGAGATCGAGTCGCTGAGCGGGTCCCTGGCACTGCTGGACCGGCTGGCTGCCGCGCTCGAGTCGACGGGCCTGGTCGAGGCGGAATCGCGAAGCAAGGAGGCCATCGGCGCGGCACTGGTCGAGGGCCGGGCGGCAGCGAGCCGCGGTCGGCCCGCGCAGGCCGGAATCCGAGCCTCAGGACCGTTGCGGGGGCTTTGGCCGACGCGGCAGTCTCCGTTGGCCCCCGGGTCGAACAGGTGACGGAGGTCGAGGCGGATCAGGTGGTCGAGCAGGTGACAGAGGTCGAAGTCGAGCAGGTGACGGAGGTCGAAGTCGAGCAGGTGACGGAGGTCGAAGTCGAGCAGGTGCTGGAGGTCGAAGTCGAGCAGGTGACGGAGGCGGAGGCGGAGGGGGAGCTCGAGGCCGGCGCCGACGTCGAGCCCAGGCGCCCTCGACGAGGACGAGGCCGCCCCACCGGTGCGCACCATCGACAGGGAGCATGCGGCGCCCCGGCCCCCGCGGTCGGCCGGCGTCAAGCCTGACGACACGCTCGCGACAGCCGGACGCAAGGTCCTGCGCCTGCACCTGGCGCGGATGATCGCCGCGGAGGAGGGCACACGAACCGGGGCAGTGGCGGAGGACCTGCACAAGATGCGCGTGGCCACCCGCCGGATGCGGGCGGCGTGGCGTGTCTTCGACGGTGCGTACCGCCCGAAGATCCAGAAGCGCTACGTGGACGAGCTGCGCCAGGTTGCCGCCGCGCTCGGCGAGGTGCGTGACCTGGATGTCCAGCTTCTCGGTCTCGATTCGTACATCGAGACGCTCCCCGGGCCGGGCGCGCAGGCGATGCGCCCCCTCGTTGACGACTGGACGGCACATCGGGATGCCGCCCGATCACGGCTCCTGCGGCTGCTCGACTCCAAGGCGTATTCGGGATTCGTCGCGGACTACCAGGAGTTCGTCGATTCGACCGACGAAGGCGAGATGGCAACGCTGGCCGGCCAGCCGATGCTCGTCAGAGACACGGCGATCGGCCGGATCTGGCTTGCCTACGAGCATGTGCACGCCCATGACATGGCGATCGCGTGGGCGGATGCGCCCGCGCTGCACGCCCTGCGCATCGACGCCAAGCGGCTCCGCTACGCCCTCGAGTTCTTCCGGGACGCGCTTCCGCCCCGGGTCGACATCCTGATCCAGCGCGTCACGGAACTGCAGGATCACCTCGGGAATCTGAACGACGCAGACGTCGCCGCTCGCACGACGCGCACTTTCCTCGTCAACGGTGCTTCGAGGCTGTCCGCTGCATCACGCGAGGCGATCGGCCTGTACCTGGAATCGCGCGAGTCTGAGCTTGCCCGGCTTCGGAAGACCTTCCCGCCGGTGTGGCGCCGCGTCTCGGGCACGCCGTTCCGGCGGACGCTGGGAGCCGTGGGCGGGGGACTCTGAACCGAGCTTCGAGGCTCGGATCGCCGGTCCGTCGCGCCAAAGCACGTCAGGGGACGACTTGGGCCCCCGGAACATGGCGTTCACACACCGTTAACGTCCGGGCAACGCCCCGTTCATCCGGGCCCGGCAGGATCGCGCCCATGACTGCCGGCCATGTAGAGCCCGTGCCGACGGACCAGTCTCCGGTCATCCTGGGCGGGAGGCTGCGGGACCACCGCGCCCCCGACATGCTCGTGCTCGGGCGCGCGACCCTGACAGGCGTCGAATCACGCCTGTCGGGACTGACCATCAACGTCCAGGACGACGCAGGCGCGTTCCTCGCGGCGCTGGCGACAGATCGACCGAGAGTCGTCGTGGTCTCGGCACCGCCGGCCAGGGCATCGACGATCGACGCGGTCGCCGCGGTCCGGCGCCGCCGGCCAACCATGCGTGCGGTCCTCCTGGACGATGAGGCGGCAGTGGAAGAACGCCTCCGCGCGCTCGAGATCGGCTTTGACGCTGCACTCACCGACGCCATTCCCGGAGAAGAGTTGGCGGGGCGGCTCCTCCTCCTGTCGCGACACCCGCGATCGGGGCGCGACCGCCTCTCGATCTGTGAAGGGACCACGCTCGACACCGCCGCACGCACCCTGCTGCGAGACGGGCGCTCCGTCCACCTGCGACCCAAGGAATTCCGGCTGCTCGAAGTCCTGGCGCGCCATCCCGGCCGCGTCCATAGCCGCAGTGAGTTGCTCGACCAGGTCTGGGGGTCCGGCAGGGCCGGCGATCCGCGGACAGTGGACGTCCACGTGCGCTGGCTGCGCGCAAAGGTCGAGCCGGACCCCCGCAAACCTGTCCACCTCCTCACGGTCAGGGGCCTCGGGTACCGCCTGGATCCCGATGGCCCCTGATCGACAACCTCGGACTGCCGGCGTGGCGCCTGCGACGGCCTGGGGGTCGGCGAGGCCCCGCCGGCAGTCCCTCTGCGCACAACACCCTCTCTCCTCCTCCGTCGGAGCCGGGTCGGGCCCGGAAGAACGCGCTCGGCCCCTTCTGGCGCCAGGGGACTGGAAGAGCCCGGAGTTGCTCCGTGCGTTAACAAAGCGTTAACACAGCGGCAAAGCCGCGTTCATCAGACCAATCGATTGTGGCGGGTGGCCGGTTACACGCACGGCCGTGCGGTGCGCGGCTCCAGAGGAGGTACTCGATGATCGACGGAAAGCGATTGCTCGTGATCGCCGCAACAACCCTGTTGCTGGTCGCCGCCTGCGGCAGCTCCAGCACGCCTACACCGGTACCCGCCACGCCCGGGGCACCCGCCACGGCAGGGGCACCGGCAACCCCGGCCGGCGGCACGCCCGCCGCAGCGGGCAGCGGAATGGCGTGCGTGGCCGGCAGCATCACCGCGGCGGGCTCAACTGCGCTGCAGCCGCTCGTGGACGCCGCGGGCAAGCAGTACGTCGCCGCCTGCCCCGGTGCGGCCGTGAACGTCAACGGCGGCGGCTCCGGCACCGGCCTCACCCAGGTGCTGCAGGGCGCTGTGCAGATCGGCGACTCCGACATCTTCGCCGAGGAGAAGCTGCAGCCTGCCGACGCGAGCCAGCTGGTCGACCACCAGGTCGTGCGCCAGGGCTTCGTCATGGTCACCAACCCCGGCGTGACCGGGGTCACCAATCTGACAGCCCAGCAGGCAACCGACATCTGGACGGGCAAGACCACCAACTGGAAGGACGTCGGCGGTCCCGACCAGCCGATCGTGCTGATCATCCGCCCCGCGTCGTCCGGAACGCGAGCGACCTTCAGGCGGATCGTGCTTGGCGGCGCAACCGAGGCCTCCGGCCAGGCCCTGACCGAGGACTCCAACGGCGCGATCGCGACCGCGGTGACCAACACACCGGGTTCGACCAGCTACATCGGTTTCGCCTATTACCAGTCGAACAAGAGCGGCCTCAACGCACTCCAGCTCGACGGCGTCGACGCCTCCCTGGCCAACATGGGCAACGGCACCTACAAGCTCCAGGCGATCGGCCACATGTACACCAAGGGAACGCCCTCTGGTCTCACCGCCGCATTCATCGACTACATGCTGAGCCCGGCCGTCCAGGACGTCCTGGCACCGAGCCTGTACTACGCGCCGATCGGCACCGGGCCCATGGCCACACCGCCGATCTCGGCACCCGCGCCCGCGGGGTCGGCCGCGCCCGCCGCGAGCGCGTCGCCTGCGCCGTGATCGACCCGGCGGGCGGCGTCGTTGCCGCTCCCGGCTACCCTGTAGGAAGTGGGCTCGTGCCGGGATCCGCCGGTCGGGCCCATCTCCACACCTGATGGAGAGCCAATGGCCACTGCGGTAGCGGGGATCCAGCGAGAGAGTCTGCGGCGGCCCGTGACACTGCGCGAGCGCATCGATCCGGCGCGCCGCATCACCTTGCTCGCGGCGGGCGCCGTCGTGGCCCTTGTACTGCTCCTGCTGGTGTTCATCACCTGGAACGGGCTCCAGATCTTCACGGTCTCGCACGTTCCGCTGGACAAGGTCTTCAACACGACCTGGAACCCGCCGATCGACATCGCGAGCACCAACGACCCGTCCACCAGCTACGGCATCATCCCGTTCATCGCGGGGACCATCGGGGTGATGATCCTCGCGGCGATCATCGCGACGCCGTTGTCTGTCGGCCTCGCCCTGTTCATGGCCGAGATCGCACCGCGGTGGGCGCGATCGATTGCCCAGCCGTCGATGGAGGTGTTCGTCGGCATTCCGAGCGTCGTGTGGGGCTGGCTGGGGATCACCATCCTCGTGCCGTTCCTCCGGGTGAACTTCTCCAACCTTGGCTTCACGACCGGGTTCAGCTGGTTCGCCGGATCGCTGGTGCTCTCCCTGATGATCCTGCCGACGATCACCGCCATCTCCTACGACGTGATCCTCGGTGTCCCGGCCGAACTCCGGAGCGGGTCGGTGGCGCTGGGAACGACGCGCTGGCAGACCATCCGCCACGTCGTCCTGCCGGCGGGCATGGCCGGCATCGCCACGGCAGTCGTGCTCGGGATGATGCGTGCCGCCGGCGAGGCGCTCGCCGTCCAGATGGTCATCGGCAACACGCCGGTGATGCCGAGCAGCCTGACGAAGCCGGTCACCACTCTGACCAGCCAGATCACGCTCGACATGGGCAACACCGTCCAGGGCGAGCCGTGGAACCAGGCTCTCTGGACGATGGGTTTGGTCCTTCTCCTGATGTCGTTCGCGTTCGTGGTCCTGGTACGGTGGCTGTCGCGCCGGAGGGCGATCGCATGAGACGCGCCCTCGTTGCAGACCGGATCGCGACAGGCGTCCTGTGGGCCGTCGGCGTGTTCGTCGTCCTCGTGTTGGGCGCCATCATCCTGCACTTCGTGCTGAGTTCGATCGGCACGATCTCGCTCAGCTTCCTCTTCAGTCCGCCGAGCGACACGTCGGTCGGTGGCATCGGGCCGCTCCTGTGGAACTCGCTCTACATGCTGGTCCTGACGATGCTGTTCACCCTGCCCCTCGGCATCCTGGGCGGCATCTACATGGCCGAGTACGCCGGAATAGGGCGCCTGCCCAACCTGATCCGCACAAGCCAGGAACTCATCAGTTCCGTACCCTCGATCGTCGTGGGGCTGTTCGGGCTGGCGCTGTTCGTGAATGCGACCGGGTGGGGCTTCACCGCGCTCGCCGGAGCGCTCGCTCTCACCGTCTTCAACCTGCCGTTGATGATGCGCCTCACCGAGCAGGCGCTGCGCGCCGTGCCGGACGTCGAACGCGATGGCAGCCTGGCCCTGGGCATCGACCAAGTGGCAGGCCATCCGCCACGTCGTGCTGCCGCTGGCGATCCCCGGCATGGTGACCGGGATCATCCTCGCAGCCGGGCGGATCTTCGGCGAGGCGGCGGCGCTCCTGTTCACGGCCGGGATCTCGTCACCGACCGCCTACAACTTCAGCAACTTCAACCTCAGCGATCCGCAGTCGCCATACAGTCCATGGCACTCGGCGACGACGCTCTCCGTGTACATCTGGAAGCTCAACTCCGAGGGCCTCGGGCCGTACTGGCGCGATGTGGCCAACGCCTCGGCCGCAGTGCTCGTGATCATGGTGCTCCTGTTCAACCTCGGCTCACGCGCCCTGGGTCGGGTGCTCCAGCGCCGCGTCGGCGGCGTCGGCTGATTCCATGGCAATCACCCCGGAGGACCCGATGTCCATCGCCAACCCGATTCCACCGGTCGCGCCGGCCGCCTCGCGGACTCCGGCCGTGATCCCGGCACTCAGTGTGACGCCGCAGGCTCTGGCGACCGACCCGGACATCAAGATCCAGGTGCGCAACCTGAGCGTGTCGTACGGCAAGAAGCTGGCAGTGAGGGACGTCGAACTGGACATCCGGTCGAATTCCATCACGGCCCTGATCGGACCGTCCGGCTGCGGCAAGAGCACGCTCCTGCGCTGCTTCGACCGCATGAACGACCTGATTCCGGGTGCGAAGGTCGTAGGGCAGATCCTGATGGACGACGAGGACATCAACGCCCCCGATGTGCTGCCCGTGGAAGTGCGCCGGCGGGTCGGTCTCGTGTTCCAGCGACCCAACCCATTCCCCATGTCCATCTACGACAACGTGGCATACGGGCCTCGGCGCTTCGGCACCAAGGACCGCGGGAGACTCGACGAGATCGTGGAGGGCTGCATCCGGCGGGCTGCGCTATGGGACGAGGTCAAGGACGACTACCGCAAGAAGTCCGCGCTCTCACTTTCGGGTGGCCAGCAGCAGCGGCTGTGCATCGCGCGAACGCTGGCGACCGAGCCGGAAGTGGTGCTGATGGACGAGCCCTGCTCGGCGCTCGACCCGATCGCGACGCTGAAGATCGAGGACCTGATGAACGAGCTTCGCGAGCGCTACACGATCATCATCGTCACGCACAACATGCAGCAGGCGGCACGGGTGAGCGAGCGGACAGCGTTCTTCACGATGGGCGAGGATCGGGCGGGCTATCTTGTCGAAGAGGGCGACACCAGCGAGATGTTCACCAATCCCCGCGAACGCCTGACAGAGGATTACGTTTCCGGGCGCTTCGGCTGAGCCGGCAACCGGAGGAAGGGACCACGCCGATGCAGGAGCAGGAAGACCTCGACCGCGCGAACGGCACGTCCGAGGCGACGAGCGACGAGATAACTGCCGCTCCGGTCGAACTGGTCGACCGGCAGATCGACACCATCCTGGATGCCGCCGCCGTCCACGCCTCCATCCGGTACCCGGAAGGACACCCTCGCGAGGTGCTCGACCGAGAGGAGCGTGAAATCAAGGACAACGTGCTCCGCATGGGCAGCCTGGTGTCCGCGCAGATACTCGCCGCGATCCGGGCGCTGGAGGAACACGACGCGGATGCCGCGACCGCCGTCATCCTCGGCGACATGCGCCTCAACGAGGTCCAGCGCACGATCTCCACGCTCATTGCGCGAACAATCGCCACGCAACAGCCTGTCGCGCGTGACCTGCGGTTCCTGATGACGCTGGACCACGTCAGCTACGAGTTGGAACGCATGGGCGACCACGCGGGGTCGGTGGCCAAGCAGGCCCGCAAGCTGGCCCCGAAGCCGCCGCTCCAGCGGTATGTCCACCTGCCCGAGATGGGCCGGCTCTGCGCGCAGCAGGTCCGCGACGTCCTTCGTGCCCTCGTGGACATCGATGAGAAGCGCGCTCGGGAGGTCGCCGCCGTCGACGACGACATCGACAGGCTGTACCACGCGATCTTCGACGAGGTGCTCGAACTCATGCGCGCGGACCCGGACAACGTGGACCGCGGCGCCCGGATCCTGTTCGCCGCGCACTACCTGGAGCGGATCGGTGACCGCGTCACGAACATCGCGGAGGACGTGGTGTTCCTGGCAACCGGGGACATCGAGGACCTGAACCCATGAGCCAACCGTACGCCGTCGAGCCCGAGCGGCCATCGGGCGAGCGGGCCGAAACCCCGCCGATCCGGGTGCTGTTCGTCTGCACCCACAACTCCGCGCGCAGCGTGATGGCGGAAGTTCTGCTCCGCCGCCGCGGCGGGGATGCCTTCGAGGTCTTCTCGGCCGGAACCGAGCCCGGCGTGATCAACCCGCTGACGCTGCGCGTTCTTGGCGACGCGGGATTCGACACAGCCGGACTCCGCTCCAAGTCCGTGAACGAGTTCCTGGGCCGGCCCTTCGACTACGTGATCACGGTCTGCGACAGCGCTCGCCAGGTCTGCCCAGTCTTTCCCGGCGGCGGCCAGTCGCTCCACTGGGGATACGACGATCCGTCCGAGGCGGAGGGCACGGAGGAGCAACGTCTCGCCGTGTTCCGGCGCGTCTTTGCAGAGATCGGAGAGCGGATCGGGACGTTCGTGCCGATCGCCCTTCGTGCGCATGGACGAGCGGCGGCGGGAGTCTGACCGGCGCAAACTGCAGTCCGGCGACCGCTGCGTGGCTGCGGCCCGCGGCTGCGGCCGAACAGGTGAAACGGGTCCGGTGCCGGGCGGAGCCCCGGGGACCTTCGACGGAGATTTCGCCATGCACGTCCTTGTTGCGTATGCAAGCCGGCACGGTGCCACGCAGGGCATCGCGGAACGGATCGCAGAGACGCTGCGCGCACGTGGGCTCGATGCCGAGGCCCGACCGGCCGCGTCGGTGAAGAGCGTGGCCGAGTACGACGCCTTCGTGATCGGCAGCGCCGCCTACATGTTCCACTGGCTGAAGGACGCGTCTGCGTTCGTACGCCGCAACCGCGCTGCCCTGGCCGCGAAGCCGGTCTGGCTCTTCAGCAGTGGCCCGCTGGGCACTGAGCCGGTCGACAGGGAGGGCCGGGACCAGAAGGTCGTCTCGATGCCGAAGGAGATGCCCGAACTTCGGGAGACCGTCAACGCCCGGGATCACCAGATGTTCTTCGGCGCCTACTTTCGGGATCGCAGGCCGATCGGGCTTGCCGAGCGGTTCATGAAGCTGATGCCGGCTGCCCGCGACGCCATTCCCGAGGGCGACTTCCGGGACTGGCCGGAGATCGAGACGTGGGCGGCCGAGATCGCTCGCGATCTCCACCCGTTGCCGATCGGCTGACTGTCGCCGCGGCCGGCTCGGGGAGCAGAGGGCGGACCCTCTCGGGCACGCCCTCGTGCGCGATACGCAGCCGGGGCTCGCGCGGACCGCGTCCGTGCGCCTTCCCGGGCCGGGGCCGATCAGAGGCCTCTGGCCTGATGGATCAGCCACCTCGCCCGGGAGATGAGCCGCCACGCAGCCTGCTGGGTGATCGGCCGAGCGCCGAACTCAGCACCCTCCAGGAGGGCGATCATCTGGCTCGCGAGCGCGTCGCGCTGGACGGTGAGTGAGGCCAGCGATTCCTCGAGGCTCGTGTACGTGGCGTCGTTGGCGTCGTTGCTCGCGAGCGCACGCGTCGAGGCGTCGAGGGTGGCGAGCCCGAACTGGCCGACGGGCGCCTCGATCTGCTTGTAGGCCTCGGCCAGCGGCACGAATGCGCCCTTCATCCGGACCGACGCCGGCCGGGCCCATCCGGCGAGGTCCTCGACGAGGGCGCGACCGTCGTGCACGTAGTCGTCCCTGAGGCCGAGGAGGAGCATCATCGTCGGTCGGATGTCCGTGTGGTCCGACCACGTCGTGGCGTCGATCCCGACGTCGTCGACCCCCGGCCCGACCATTCCGAGCCAAGTGGTCGTGATGTCCGGCGTCACGTCGCCGTGGTTCCAGGCGAAGCCGAACTGCTCCTGAACGCATGGGCTGGCGCAGTTCGGAGCCCCCGCGAAGACGAAGTAGTCCGGCTTCGCGAACCAGGTGAACGTCGGCGTCCGCGCCGGATCGGCCGTGACCATGTGGAGGAGCTTCATCTCGACGGGGTCCGCCAGGCCGATCGTCATGTTCTCGGTATTGCCCGCGTAGTAGTTCGGCGCGGTCAGCTGCGCCGTGGCGCGCTCGAAGGCTCGCGTGACGGCGTTGTCCCGGGCCGGGTTGCCGGTGATATAGACGGTCGGCGCGCTGTCGGAGTGGACCCTGAACGGCGTGACGATGCCCTGCTGCGTGGCGAGCAGGCCGGCCATGTTCGCGTTCAGCTCGCCGACGTTGTCGGACGGGCAGGTCGGCACCGTGGTGCTCGGGCAGTTGACGTGGCTGTACGCGCACGCCGTGTTGACGCCGTCACACGGGCTCGTCGGCGTGCCGCCGGCGAAGTGGTCGTTCTCGTCGGCCGTGAAGACGAATAGGGTATTGCCCTTGTTGATGCCGTCGTTCGCGAGCCGCGTGAAGAACGTCGCAAACGCATCGTCATACGACTTCAGCGCCGCCACGTATCCGGCCTCGCCGGGCCCGTAGGCCGGCCCGCTCGGATGCTTGTCATGGGCGTCAGAGATGTAGGCGTAGGTGACCGGCACGCCGTGCTCCTGCATCGCGGCGACATATGAGAGCGACACGGATGCCGTCATCCCGTCGAAGCCCGGGAAGCCCGGCGTGTTGGAGACGGGGTTCGTGATCGGCTGGCCGTTGAGATCGTCGAGCGTCAGGTTGCCGGGTCCGGTCCCGCCCAGCTGCGGGTTGACGTACTTCGTGCCGTAGAGGGCGTTGAAGCCGGCGTACCCGCCCGGCTCATCCGGCAGCATGTCGGCCCTGCCGCTGTTCGCGCTCGTGCAGAGCGCGTCGCCGGCGGCGCAGTGGACGGCCACGCCGACGAAGTCCGTGAATGCCAGGCTCGGGTTCGCGAGGAACTCCGAGTACTCGGTCGAGGGGTTCCCGAACACCTTCGGGATGTCGAACGAGGTGTTCTCCAGGACGGTGTTGGCGGTCGCCACAGTCCCCACGTCGCAGCCGGCGCGCGTGTACGGCACCCAGGGTGCCGGCGCGTTGTGCCCGTCCGCCGTCAGCATGTTGTATTGCGTGTCCGTCGGCGCGGATGGCAGCGAAGGATCGAAGAGCGGATCCGTCCAGTAGGCGAACGAGACGCCGGTGTTGCTGGTTCCGTTCGGCAGGAAGTAGCGGAAGCTGTTCGAGACGGGCACGCCCATCCGGTCGCCATAGGTTCCCGTAAGCGACGTCAGAATGTCGGTGGCCGTATGGGAGATCAGGGGCGTGTGATGGTTGGCAATCAGCACGCCGTTCCGCTCGATGAAGTTCAGCAGGTGCGGCATCTGCTCCAGGTCGGAGGGCACGTTGGGGTTGTCGCGAGTGAAGTGCGTGTTGTCGAACTGGATGTAGATCACGTGCTTGATCCGGCCCTTCGCCGAGTTCAGCTGACAGCCGTTCGCGGCCGAGGTACCGGAGGACCCGGCGGTCGCCATCGCGTGCCCGGCGGTCGGGCCGGCAACGGCGAGGCCCACGAGGACGCCGACCATGGCCGAGGCGAGCCGCCTGCTCGGCCTCATCGGATGGCTCCTTCAGTGGAGCAGCCACGGGCGATCGCCGCATGTCGGCCGCGGACCGGTGCGCTGCGGTTCGGGATCCCGGACGTCGCGCGAACCCCGCGCCCGGCACGGCGTCCGGACGGTCGGGAAGGCGTTGGAGCACGCACGGCTCTCCTCCTTGAAATACCTGGGGTGCGAGAACCGCCCGCTTCGCCTGGGGCGAGGGCCTTGGCTGCGGAGCGGTCATTGCGGGAGCCGGCCGCGCGGGCGGCCCCGGCCCTGGCGGGCGGGGCCATACGGCGTGGCCGGACGTCAGCCGATCAGGCATCGGTCACCCTCCCTCTGCTGGAGCACGCCCACGCAGGGAGTTGGCCGATCGACCGCGCCGGGCGCGACCTGATCACCGCATGCCAGAGCGGCGTGCCGTCGGACTCCCCGCGGGTCGCGACTTCCTTCACGTTGGCCGAGATACTGCCGATGGCCTGCAGAACCGGCAAGAGGGGAAATCGCAAACGGCGTCCAGAAGACCGGTTCCCGAAGATCCGGTGCGGGCGGAGTGGTTCCCGTGATCCGAATGCGTGCCGCGCCGGAAGAGGGGATCGCGGGCCGATCCAGACGTCAGGCCGCGGCGATCCCATTCGACGCCAGTCGGGCGTCGCGCTTGCTTGTCAACAGCGGCGGCCCGGCGGCTGGGCTGCGGGTCCGCAGTCGAAGAGCTGGAGCGTGTCCTGCGCGCGTGTCAACCACGGCGACGCTCGGGCCGCTCCCGGCGGCAGAGCTCATTGCGCTTAGCCGGCTTCTGAGCCCGAGATCCAACGGAACGTCAGGGCGCTCCCGCGTCCCGCGGCTCCAGGATCACGACCGCCGTCTCGGAGGACCGCAGCGTCGAGTAGGCGTCGACATCGTCGCCGACGTCCCGCCACCCCGCCCAGAGACGCGCCCGCTCCTCTCCCTCGGCTGCACGCGCCCTCACCGCGCGCGGCCCGTCGACCAGATCGACCGTGGCGTCGGGACATGCCCGGAGATTGAGCCACCAGGCCGGCTCACCCTCGGCCCAGCCGTTCATGGCCAGGGTGACCAGGTTGGGCCCATCCTCGTAGTAGCCGAGGATCGCGCTGCGCTCCTCGCCCGTGCGACGCCCGATCGTCCGGAGGCGCATCATGCCCCACTTCGTGGGCGTCGGCCGCCGAAGGCCGACCCGGCCGCCGGTCGTGCGGTAGACGGCCCGGTGGGCCACCCAGAAGGAGCGGACGAACCAGCGCGGCGGCACTCGTGCCGCTCGTTTGCTCTCTCCGGTCGGCTGCGCGTCCACGGGGCGCACTGGCGTACCCATCCCTCACCTCTCTCGCTCGAGCAGTGCTCCAGGTCACCGCCGACACCAACGCGGTACTGTCGGCGGTCTTCGAGCGACGATGGCGACGTGGTCGCGCTCACGCCAGAGCCGGATGTCACCGTGCCCGATGACCGAGCGACCCGCGCAGCGGGCCACTGCCCGCCCGCGGAGGACCGGTCGGGCTCCATTCCGTGCTCACACAAGCCGATCAGAGACTCGCCGGGAACGGGTGCCATCTCCTGGTGTGGTGCCCGCATGACGACCGACGAGGATGCCCTCATCATGATGGGCATCGGCGATCCCGCGCTCTGTCGGGGCATCGCCGAAGTGCGCGTGGGCGATGCCGGCGGTGCCGGTGCGACAGACCTGACGCGATGAAGGAGACCGTGATGGCAGACAGGCAGCTGGTCCTTGGAATATTCGCGGACGAGGCCGCGGCCGACGCCGCCGTCGAGTCGATCAAGGTGTGGGGCACGTCCTACATCGGCATCAAGCCCGGCGTCATCGGCGTGCTGGTGGCCGACGACGAAGGACGCGTCAAAGAGCACAAGCTCGGCGCGCGCAGCGGCGGCAAGGGTGCCGGGATCGGCCTCGTCCTGGCGGTCATCGCGCCCCCCACGCTGCTCGTCGGCATCGTCGGCGGCAGCGTCCTCGGTCACTTCCACCACCAGGGCCTGGGGCTCACCGCCGAGGATCGGGAGCGCATCGGTGCGGCGCTGAGCGGCGGCAAGGCGGCGGTGGGCATCCTCGCGACGGCGGCCGAGGCACCGATCATCTCCGAGAAGCTCGCCGAACTCGGCGGGGCGACCGAGGCCCACGCCGTCTCCGACGAGGCGCTCGAAGCGGTCGCGGCGGCAGCGCCCGCTGCGGCAGGACCGTCGGCGCCCGACGTAGCACCGACGGAGGCCTGATCGGGGCCGTCGGTTCGCCACCGGGCGCCGGCGGATCCAGGGTTACCGATCGGCGCCGGCCGGCGCATCCACCCTGACCGCCGCGTAGCTTCGCGTCCCGGCGATCCTGCCGCCCACCTGGGGGCAGAGGCGTGACGATGTCGCACGCGCGAGACCGGTGCGTCCGATCGCCCGCCAGAAAGGACTACCACTGATGCCCCAGCCGGCCAAGCTCGACGGCCCGAAGGATCCGATCAGCCGAGTCGATCCCTCTCCTCCCCGCGTTCGTCGCCGGCACATCGAGGGCGATACCGCCGATGAGCGCCGGCAATTCGGTCGTTCGGTCCGCGCCGAGGTGCCGCTGAGCGCGCACGCAGACTGGACGCCGCCGGCGGATCGCCCCGACCCGGTGGCGCTGCTCATCGCGCAGAGCGCGACGCGCATTGCCGACCTCGTGCCCATCCGATACGGCCGGATGCTCATCTCGCCGTTCACCTTCCTTCGCGGGGCAGCTCTGCCCATGGCTGCCGACCTGGCGCGACTCCCGTCCAGCGGCATCTACGTGCAGGCCTGCGGCGACGCCCACCTGTTGAACTTCGGCGTCTTCGCCACACCAGAGCGTCGGCTGAGCTTCGATGTCAACGACTTCGATGAAACTCACCCGGCGCCGTTCGAGTGGGACGTCAAGCGGCTGGCCGCCAGTCTCATCGTGGCGGCCAGGGGGTCCGGCTACCCAGAGGTGATTGCCCGGAGCATCACCCGCGCCACCGGCGACGCCTATCGCACCGAAATGCGCAGGTTGGCCACGCTGCCGTTCCTGGATGCCTGGTACGCGCGGATCGACGTCACGGCTCTCGTCGAGGAGGCGCAGCAGAAGGGATCGGCACGCCAGAGGAAGGTCGTCAGTCGGTGGGTCGAGAAGGCCTCGACGCGGACGAACCTGGGTTCCCTCGGCAGCCTCGCCCAGGAGACCGCGGCGGGCTGGCAGATCCGCGTCAAACCCCCGCTCATCGTGCGATTCGACGCCACCCCGCAGACCGAGGCCGCGCTTCGCGAGGCGTACGCCGGGTACCGACGCTCGCTCCGCCGTGACCTGCAACCGATCCTCGAGTCGTATCGCTTCGTGGACTTTGCGCAAAAGGTCGTGGGCGTCGGCTCGGTCGGAACCGCCTCGTTCATGTTCCTGCTCATCGGGCAGCGGAGCGACGATGCCCTCTTCCTCCAGGTCAAGGAGGCCGTCCCGTCCGTCCTGGAGCGCTACACGGTGGCGAGCGACATCAAACGCAACGGCGAGCGCGTGGTTACCGGTCAGCGGCTCATGCAGGCGGCCAGCGACCAGTTCCTCGGCTGGATGCGCATCGACGCGCTGGAACGGCCGTACGACTTCTACGTCCGCCAGCTGCGGGACTGGAAGTGGTCCTTCGAGGTCGAGGGCGGGCAGAAAGAAGCCCTCGCTCGCTACGCGCGGCACTGCGCCCTGGCGCTCGCCCGCGCACATGCCCGTTCGGGTTCCGCCTCGGTCATCGCCGGCTACCTCGGCAAGAGCGACGCCTTCGAGCGGGCCATCGAGTCGTACGCCGTCGCCTACGCGGACCAGACCGACCTTGACTACAGGGCGCTCGTGCAGGCCGAGTCCGATGGCCGCATCGAGGTCCGACGTGGCCTCTGAACCGAATCGCAGGGAAGGTCGGAGCGTCGGATGACACATCCCAACGCGGCTCGAGGCTGCGTGTCACGAGGCGGCGCCGTCCGTTCGCGCGCACCCAAATGTCGGTGTTCCTGCGCGGTACTCTGAGCGCGTGTTCTCCCGCCCAGAAGTCGATACAGCCGGTGCGTTCGACACCTCCACCAATGGCGCGCCCCTCATCACGGCTCGGGGGCTGACCAGGCGCTTCGGCACCGTCGTCGCACTCGATGGTCTGACGTTCGATGTGCAACCCGCGATCATCGGCCTCGTCGGGGCGAACGGCGCCGGCAAGACGACGCTCATCCGCATCCTGCTTGGGCTGCTGCCGCCCACGGCGGGGACGGCACTTGTCTTCGGGCAGGACGTCGCCCGCCATGCAGCGGACATCCGCCAGTTGGTCGGCTACTCCCCGGAACACGACTGCCTGCCTCCCGACCTCTCCGCCACCGAGTTCGTGGCGCACATGGCGCGCATCTCCGGCCTGCCGGCCGACGCTGCCCGTGAACGAACCGCGGAGGTGCTCCAGCACGTCGGGCTGTACGAGGAGCGTTATCGCCCCATCGGCGCCTACTCGACCGGCATGAAGCAGCGGGTCAAGCTCGCCCAGGCTCTCGTCCACGACCCGCGGCTGCTGCTCCTCGATGAGCCCACCAACGGGCTCGACCCGTCCGGCCGCGACGAGATGCTCGACCTCATTCGCCGTACGGGTGCCGATTTCGGGATCGCCATCATCCTGGCCTCGCACCTGCTGGGCGAGATCGAACAGGTGTGCGACCACCTCCTCGCGATCGACGCGGGACGGCTCCTCCAGTCGGCGCCGCTCGCGACCTTCACCCGACGCACCGGGATGCTCGCGGTCGAGGTCGAGGAAGGCGGCTCGCGGCTGGCGGCCGCACTCGCTGCGCACGGGTTGCGGGTGCAGACCGACGAAGAACGAGTGCTGATCGCCCTCGACGACGAGCAGACGTTCGACCTGGTGCGCGACCTCACGGTGGACCTGGGCCTGGCCATGGTCCGGCTTGAGCAGCGCCGACACCATCTCGAGGACCTGTTCCGGGAGCCCGATGGTGCGGATGGGCCGGAAAGCGCACCCCGCGCCGTGCCCGGCGCCACAAACGATGGGTCGGACACCGTCGGCTCGGCCCTCAGCGGGGGAACACCGTGAGCGGGCAGGCAACCGCACGGAACGCTGCCCCGGAGCCCGCGCCCGGGAGCATCTACGACCTGGGCTACCAGCGATACGAGGGGAGGCGGCTCGGCAGGCCGGGCGCATTCGCCGCCCTCTACGCCGACAGCCTGCGCGCCTGTTTCGGGTTGGGACGGCCCGGCCGGGCAAAGATCGTGCCGCTCGGCCTCACCCTGCTGGCCCTGCTTCCGGCGGCGATCGCGGTCGCTGTCGAGGCGCTCGCGAAGGGGGTCATCCCCAACCCGATCCATTACGACAACTACTTCTCGACGATCGTCCAGTTCCTGGTCCTCTTCGTCGCCGCCCAGGCGCCCGAGCTGCTGGGGCGCGATCAGCGATACCGCACGCTGGCGCTGTACTTCTCGCGCGCGCTCGACCGGTTGGACTATCCGGTCGTGAAGCTCCTCGCGCTGTCCACCGCCCTGCTCGTGGTCTGCATCCTGCCGCAGGCGGTCATCTTCACGGGCAAGGTCCTGGGCGCAGCCGACGTCGTGGCCGCCTTCCTCGACAACCTGAAGTCCGTGCCACCGATCATTGCCAGCTCGGTCGCCGCCGCGTTCGTCATGGCAGCCCTGGCCCTGGCAGTGGCCGCGTTCACCTCGCGCCGGGCGTATGCGACTGCGGGCATCTTTGCCCTGTTCTTCGTTTCGATCGCCGTGGCCGCGGTCGTCGGCGAGGTGATGCGGCAGAAGCCGAGCGGATCCTCTGGCAGCGTGGCGCCGCTGCTGGCGCCGACCGCCACGCTGGAGGGCCTGACTGCCTGGCTGTTCGGCACGCAACCGACGGGCGACGTGTTCCCCGCCAGCCCCCTGCCCGGGCCGCTCTACCTGGCCGTTGCCGCCGGACTGGCAGTCGCCGCGACCGCCATCCTGGCCTGGCGGTACCGGCGGATGCCGCTGTGAGCGAGCCGATGGCCGGCCCCATCCCCGACGCCCCCGCCGCAAACGGCACGGTTGTCGCGAACGCGCCGGCATTCGCGCCGGCCATCTCGCTTCGGTCCGTCTCTCGCTGGTACGGCAACGTCGTGGCCGTGAACGACGTCTCCTTCGACCTGGGACCGGGAGTGACCGGCCTCCTCGGGCCGAACGGCGCAGGCAAGTCGACGCTCCTGCACATGATGTCGGGCTTCCTGCGCCCCTCCTCGGGCGAGGTGATCGTGGCCGGCGGCAGCGCCTGGCATCGGCCCGCCCTCTACCGGGCCGTCGGTCTCGTGCCGGAGCGCGAGGCCGTCTATCCCTTCTTCACCGGCCTCGAGTTCGCCAGGTTCAACGCCGTCCTCCAGGACCTCCCCGATCCGGACGCGGCGGCCGCCCGGGCGATGGACATGGTCGACCTCGGAGAGGCACGACACCGGACGATCGCGACCTACTCGAAGGGCATGCGCCAGCGGGCCAAGGTGGCCGGGGCGCTCGTCCACGACCCGCCCGTCCTCCTGCTCGACGAGCCGTTCAACGGCATGGATCCACGGCAGCGGCTCTCGATGATGGATCTCCTCAGGCAGATGGCCGCCGCGGGTCGGACGGTACTCTTCTCGTCCCACATCCTCGAGGAAGTGGAGCGGTTGGCAGAGCAGGTCCTGGTCGTGGTCGCCGGACGTCTCGCCGCGTCGGGTGACTTCCGCGCGATCCGAAAGCTGATGACCGACAGGCCCCACACCTTCACCGTGGTGTCGAGCGACGACCGGCGCCTTGCCGCGGCCCTGCTGACCGAATCGGCGGTGTTCGGGATCGAGCTCGCCCCGGGGTCGCTGGTCATCAGGTCGGCCGACTTCTCCGCCTTCAGCCGGGCCATCGCCCGCGTCGCCCGCGGTGCCGGGATCCGGCTCTTCGAAGTGCTTCCGACCGACGAATCGCTCGAGAGCGTGTTTTCCTACCTGGTCCAGCGATGAACGCAGCCGCCGGGCGCGATCGAGGCACGCTGTGAACCGCGAGATCGCGCGCGCCACCGCACGACAGTTGCTGGGCCGTCGCCGAACGGCGGTGCTCGCGCTGGTGGCGGCCCTCCCCATCCTGCTGGCAGCGTTCTTCCGCCTCGCGGGCACGTCGAACCCAGGGGACGTCACCGACTTCACCGACGCCGTGTTCGTGGGCCTCGTTGTGACGCTGCTGCTGCCGCTCGTCGCCCTCGTCTTCGGAACGGCCGCGTTCGGAACGGAGGTCGAGGACGGTACGGTGATCTACCTGCTGGCCAAGCCAATCCCTCGGAGGACCATCGTGCTGACCAAGTGGTTCGTTGCCGCGATCATCGCGGCAACGCTGTCGGCCGGTGCGACGCTGCTCGCAGGGATCGTGGGGCTTGCCGGGACGCCCGCTGCCGTCGAGACTTCGATCGGGTACACCGTCGCGGTCGCAGCGGGGAGTGTCATCTATGTCGCGGCCTTCGTGGCGCTCAGCCTGCTGACAAGCCGAGCCCTGATCGCCGGGCTCGTCTACGTGCTGGTCTGGGAAGGGGTACTCGCGAGCTACTTCACCGGCATCCGGTTCCTCAGCATCCGGCAGTACACGCTCGGGATCGCCGATGCGGCGGGTGTCGGCGGTCAGATCACGCGCGATACGCTGGGCGCGGGAACAGCCGTGTTCCTGGCGGTCGTGGTCGTGGTGGTCGCCCTCGTCGTCGCGACGCGTCGCCTGAGCGCCTTCGAGATTCCGCAGGCGGACTGACGGCGTCCGGTCTCCCTCCAGCGGACAGCGACGGCGACCGCCACGAACGAACCAGTCAGGGCCGTCCCAGGACAGATGACGAGCGAGATCCACAGGCGGCTGCAACCGGCCGGTTGACGATGTGGCTTCTTGGGGCTACATTGCCGCGATGCGAGCGGTCGGCCTCAGGGTGCTCAAGAATCGGTTGAGCGAGTACGTTCGACTTGCGGCCTCGGGTGAGACGGTACTTGTCACGGACCGGGAGCGGGTCGTTGCAGAACTCGTGCCGCCACGCGAGGGCCGCGCGGCATCGGCCCAGGATGCGCTGCTCGCAGAAGCGATCCGGAAGGGTTGGATGACCCCGGCCCTGGGTCCCACGACGGCACAGGTCCCTCGGCGCCCGGCGGTCCCGCTCAAGAGCCTTCTTGACGAACTGGACGGCGACCGAGCGGATCGGTGATCTACGTCGACACCTCGGTCGTCCTGGCCCAGCTGCTCGCAGAGGACCGCTATCCCGCCGCAACCTTCTGGGACGATGGCCCGCTCATCTCCAGTCGTCTCCTGGAGTACGAGGTCTGGACCACGATCAACGCCCGCGGGCTGGGATCGAGCCACGCTGAGGACGTCCGAGCGATCATCGCGCGGCTCGGCTTCCTGGAACTGGCGCCACCGGTGCTCGCACGGGCGATGGAACCGTACCCTGTCGCGGTACGGACGCTCGACGCACTCCACCTGGCATCCATCGAGTTCCTGCGGAGCCTCGGGCAGCGACCGTCCCTGGCGACCTACGACCGTCGGATGGCAGAGGCCGCGAAACAGATGCTCATCCCCATCGTCGATCTCCAGCCCGGCCGCTGAACGCCCGAGTCTGCAGCACGGAGCTCCCTGCTGCCCTGACCGGGGCCGCGAACGGCGTACATTGTTTGGTTAACCGTCCGCCAACCGCCCGTTAATGAGTCGGGTATACGGTTGGGGCATGTTGAAGGAGCAAGGCGTGCACATCGGACCGGCATCGGCGCCCCGGGTCGAGGGGCACACGGATCCCGTTGCATGCACGGCGCTGTCGGTGTTGTCCGTCGAACGCGATGATCCAGTTTCTGTGGCCGCACGGCCGTCTCGCGCCTCGTCCGGCGACGCCGGAGAGGCCGAGCCGCGTGCCGCCGTGCCGCGGGTCGCGGCTGTGGACCTGCTGATCTGGTTCGGCTGAGGCGGCAACCTGTCCGAGGACTCGCCTCGGCGTTCTGAGACGTGATCGCCCCCGGCGCTCTCAGGAGGGCAGGCTCACCTCGAAGACGTGGTATCCCCACGCTGGCATGTCGAGATAGAGTCCACGGCCCAGCAGGTCGTCGCCCCCGCGATCGTAGGTGGCACCCCCTGTCAGATCACGCAGCCGAACCGGATGACCGCCGATGTCCTCGAAGGGCAGACGGACGTAGCACTGGCTCTGGCCCGGCGAGAAGTTGACGGCGACCAGCAGCCGCTCGCCGTCGGGGCCCTCGCCACGACCAGGCGATGAAGCAGTCCGACGTCCCGTTGCCGTCCCAGGCGGGCGCGCACTCGAGCAGGCGCCACTCGCCGTCGCGGAGCGGTCGGTCGGCGGAGCACGGCGAGCAGGCGCTCGTAGAAGCCGCGCAGCGTCTCGTCGACCGGCTCGTCGGGCGCCGCGGACGAGGTGCGGCGAGATGCGCACTCGCCGGCCCTCGAACTGGCCCTGGTGGAAGAACCGCAGGCCCGGCGACAGGAACGTGATGACGGCGGCGGCCTCGTGCACGCCGGGCGGGAAGGTCGCGGCGGCGCGCGGCTCGTCGTGGTTCTCGAGGAAGCGGGCGAGCTTGTCCTGGTAGTCGAGGCCGGCGAGCAGGTGCTCGCGCACCGGCCGGGCGTCGCCGGCCGCGCAGGCGGTCGTAGAGCCGCTTGTCGTAGGCGTAGTCGAAGCCCTGCTGATGCATCGTCCACTCGAGGTCCCAGTAGACCTCGGCCATGAAGCGGAAGCCGGGGACGCGCTCGCGCACCCGCGCGGTCGCCGTCGGCCAGAACGGCCGCGGCGCGGCGGCCCCAGGTGCGCTCGAAGACGTCCGGCAGGACCAGCATCGCCATGTCGCAGCGGACGCCGTCGCACTGCGTCGGCGATCGTCAGCAGCTCCGCCGATCATCGCCTCCTGCGTGGCCGGGTTGGCGTAGTCGAGCTGGAGCGTGTCCGGCCAGCCGGGGAAGTACGGGTCGCGGCCGTGCGCCAGGAGCAGGTCGCCGCCGCTTCCGCTTCACCCAGGTGTAGTTGCCGCGGCGCTCGCGCGAGGTCGAGCTCGGTCCCGGCGACGTAGTACTCGGGATGCTCCTCGACCCAGGGATGGTCGAGCGCCGTGTGGTTGGGGACGAAGTCGAGCATCAGCCGCAGGCCGCGCTCGCGCAGCCGCTCGCGCAGCCGGGCCAGCGCCGCGTCGCCGCCGAGGCCGGCGTGCACGGTGTAGCCGGTGATCGCGAAGCCGGAGCCGGCGATGTCCTCGTCGCGCAGGTCCGGGCAGCGTCTCCTCGAACTCGCGCCGCCACTCGGGGTTGGTGCGCGAGACTCGCTGCCCGGCCGGCGCCGGTCTGCCAGACGCTCAGGAGCCAGACCCAGTCGAAGCCCGTCGCGGCGAGGCGGTCGAGCTCGGCGTCCGGGATGTCGTCGAGCGTGGCCGGCCGGCCGAGCGCTCGGGACAGCTCCGTCAGCCAGACCCGCGTGTTGATCTGGTAGAGCGACGGATATCGGACGCGAGTCTCAGCCGGCAGCGTGTCGGCCGTGGCGTCCGTGCGACGCGGCCGCGGCGACGGCTTCGCTGCGCGTCGAAGTCGCGGCTCTTGCCCATCTCGAGGACCTGCTCCGCGGCGTGGTCGTCGCGAACAGGTGCATGAGCGCGCGCGACGACGCCGGTCCAGCCGGTCTGGTGGCTCGCGCCGAGGCCGGCGCCGTTGTCGCCGTGGAAGTACTCGTAGAACAGGAGGTAGTCGCGCCAGTGCGGGTCGTCCTGGAACTTGCGCGTCGCCGCCGTAGACCGGCCGCCGGCCCTGCTCGTCGCGCAGGAAGATGCCGCGCCAGCCGGCGGCCGATCTCCTCGGCCACCTCGTACAGGTTCATCTGCCGGCCGGAGCCGGTCGGGCACTCGACGGTGAAGTCGTCGCCGTAGTAGCGTGTAGTACTGGAGCAGCGCCCGGATGATCAGCGCGTTGACCGGCATCCAGATCGGGCCGCGCCAGTTGGAGTTGCCGCCGAACATGCCGGTGTCGGACTCCGCCGGCAGGTAGGCGACGCGGTACTCCTGGCCGCCGGCGCGGAAGACGTACGGGTGCTCCGCGTGGTAGCGCGACAGCGAGCGGATGCCGTACGGGCTCAGGAACTCGTTCTCGTCGAGCATCCTCGCCAGCACGCGGCGGAGCTTGCGTCTCGTCGAGGATCGCGGCGAGCCGCCGGCCGCCGCTGCCCGCGCTTGGCCGGGTCGTGGATGAACGCTCGCAGCTCCGGGCCGCGCCTCGAGGAACTCGCCGCAGCTGCTCGCCGAGCTCGGGGTACTTCTCGAGGAGCTCGCCCTCGAAGACGGTGACCGCGCAGAGCGGCAGCAGCCCGACCATCGAGCGGACCTTGAGCCGCTCGGCGCCGCCGTCGGGCAGCCGCAGCACGTCGTAGAAGAAGCCGTCCTCCTCGTCCCACATCCCGGTGTCGCCGCCGGCGTGCATCATCGACGACGCGATCCACAGGAAGTGCTCGACGAACTTCAGCGCCATGTCCGCGTAGGCCGGTCGCTCGAGCGCCAGCTCGACGGCGATCTCGAGCATGTTCTGGCAGAAGAGCGCCATCCAGGCCGTGCCGTCGGCCTGCTCGAGGTAGCCGCCGGTCGGCAGCGGCGCGCTGCGGTCGAAGACGCCGATGTTGTCGAGCCCGAGGAAGCCGCCCTCGAAGACGTTGTTGCCCGTCGCGGTCCTTGCGGTTCACCCACCAGGTGAAGTTGAGCAGCAGCTTCTGGAACAGGCGCTCGAGCCACTCGACGTCGCCCTGCCCGCGCTGCGCCTGCTCCGAGCCGGTAGGTGAAGATCGTGGCCCAGGCGTGCACCGGCGGGTTGACGTCGCCGAAGTTCCACTCGTAGGCCGGAAGCTGGCCGTTCGGATGCAGGTACGCGTCGCGGAGCATCAGGTCGAGCTGCTCCTTGCCGAAGTCCTCGTCGACGAGCGTCAGCGCGAGCGACGTGGAACGCCAGGTCCCACGCCGCGTACCAGGGGTACTCCCACTTGTCCGGCATCGAGATGACGTCGGCGTTGTACATGTGGTGCCAGTGGTCGTTGCGGGACGCGCCGTGCCGCTCGGGCTCGAACGGGTCGGCGCCGCGCTCCCCGAGCCAGCGGTCCACGTCGTAGTGGTAGAACTGCTTGGACCACAGCATGCCGGCGAGCGCCTGGCGCATCACGAGCGCCGCGTCGGCGTCGAGCGACGCCGGGATGACCGTCGCGTAGAACTCGTCGGCCTCCTCGCGGCGGGCCTCGCATCACGCGCGTCGAAGTCCGTGCCGAACGGCCGCGGCGGCGCTCGCGCGCCGGCGCCGGGCCGCGGCATCGGCGACAGCCGCAGCCGGATGGTCCGCGACTCCCCGGCGCCGACCGTCAGCGGGTAGTGCGCCGCGGCCTTCGTGCCCGTCCGCTCCGGGTTCACCGCGCTCGCTGTCGCCGTGGACGACGTAGTCGTCGATGCCGTCCTTGACGTACGGGCGTGCGGTTCGGGACGCCGAACAGGCGCTCGGTGTTCGTCTCGTTCTCGGTGAAGAGCAGCTCGGGCGCATCCGTCGCAGGCGAGGAAGCGCTCGCCGAGCTCCGGGTGCGAGGCCGCGATGACGGCGCCGGCCCGACGCCGGCGTCGCGGAGCACCGGCCGCGGCGCGTCGCCGCCCCACGACCAGGTGTTGCGGAACCAGAGGGTCGGCAGGACGTGCAGCGTCGCCGGCTCCGGGCCGCGGTTGCGCGACGGTGATCTGGATGAGGAGGTCCTCGGGCGACGCCTTGGCGTACTCGACGAAGACGTCGAAGTAGCGGTCCTCGTCGAAGACGCCGGTGTCGAGCAGCTCGTACTCGAGCTCGTCGCGGCCGCGGCGCGCGGTTCGTCGCGACGAGGTCGTCGTACGGGATACGCCGCCTGCGGGATACTTGTACAGGTACTTCATGTACGAGTGCGTCGGCGTCGAGTCGAGGTAGAAGTAGTACTCCTTGACGTCCTCGCCGTGGTTGCCCTCGCTGTTGGTGAGGCCGAACAGGCGCTCCTTGAGGATCGGATCGCGGCCGTTCCAGAGCGCCAGCGCGAAGCAGAGCTGCTGCCGGTCGTCGGAGATGCCGGCGAGGCCGTCCTCGCCCCAGCGGTAGGCGCGCGAGCGCGCCTGGTCGTGGGTGAAGTAGTCCCAGGCGTCGCCGTCGTCGCTGTAGTCCTCGCGGACGGTGCCCCACTGGCGCTCGGAGAGGTACGGCCCCCACCTGCGCCACGGGACGCCGCGCTCGCGCGCCTCGTCGAGCCGCCGACTGCTCGGCATCTCCGGTTCGCGTCGTCATCTCTTCACCTCGTCGCCGTCGAGTCCGCCCAGCGCGAGCGAGACCGCATCACGGCAGAGCCCGCTTCGACCGGTGACAGCCACCGGACGTCTATGCGCGTCCACGGCACGCCCGGAGCGGACGTCGGCGGCACGACTGTCTTCACGGACGGCCGCTCGGCGCCTCATCTTCACGCCGCCGTGTTAACGGAACGCTAACGCAATGTTCTCGTCCGGTTTTGGGACGTGCCGTCGGCGAGGGTCGCAAGGGTACATGTCGACGTCGCGCGAGGTACCCACCGGCCGAGGAGAACCGGGGGGGCGGCGAGGCGGGTCGTCGCGGGGAGGACGGCCATGGTCGTGGTCCGTCAAGACGGACGATCCCGCCAATGCCAGCGCGGTCTGGTACCCGGTGTCTGCACAGGGCCGGCCGGGAGCCGGCTCGCGTGCCCGTCGCCGGCGCATTCAGACGGCCTGCCGATTGGTGGTTGAACGGGTGGCGTTCAAACCGACCCGCCGGCCGGTCGAGATGCCCATGCAGACGGCCCGGCGGCCGTTCGGGCAGTCCGCGAAGGGCACGCAGCCGTGCTCTGGCTGGTTGTTCTGCACGCGCCGTGTTCCATCCGGGGCGCCAATCCCGTCGAATCGCCCTTCACGATGACCCGCCGGCGGGTTCGGGCGGCGGGCAACGGGAACGCAGGGGCTCGCCGGTCGGTTTGCACGCTGGGCGTTCAACGCGCCGGAGTCGACCGCCGGACCGCTCGCCCGGCGGTCCTCTTCCATGCGGGTCATGCTTCCCGGTCGCGTGGGGCGGCGTGGAACAGGGCTCAATAACCTCGAGCGATGGCTGGCCGAGGGGGCCCTGAGGAGAAGGCCCATCTCCCTTTGGGGTAGCCTCTTGACAAGTGACTTAGTACTCGCTAAGTTACGCACATGAGCCCGAGACTCACAGCCGACGAACGCCGCGATGAGATCGTCGCCGCCGCTGCCATCGAGTTCGCGGGCGGCGGCTTCGCGGGTACGTCGGCCGAGGCGATCGCCCGTCGGGCGGGTGTCTCCCAGCCCTACCTCTTCCAGCTCTTCGGCACCAAGAAAGATCTCTTCCTGGCCGCCGTCCGGGATTGCTTCGAGCGAACCGGCCGGCGGTTCGAGGAGTCCGGCCGCGAGGCGCGCGCCGGTGGCCTCGACACCAAGGGCATCCTCGAGCACATGGGCCACACCTACGTGGAGATGCTGCTCGCGGACCGCAACATCCTGCGCATGCAACTCCACGCCTATGCGGCCTGCTCGGATCCGGACGTTCGGGCCGTCGTGCGTGACGAGTTCTTCGCCCTGTGGCAGACCGTCGCCGACGTCTCAGGCGGCGACCCGTACGGTCTCCACGAGTGGTTCGCCCAGGGGATGCTCATCAACGTCATCGCCAGCATCGGTGACGCCCGGACGCTGGAGGAGTTCGACGCCACGTTGCTCGGAGGTGTCGCCGCCCTTTGCTGAACCACGCCCCTTTTTTGACCTCGTAACTTAGCGAGCACTCAGTCACATTCACGATGGAAAGGAGCCATTGATGACCCGTCGCACGTCCGCAGCATGGACATTTGCCATCACCGCCCTGGCGCTCTTCATGGTCAGCCTCGACAACCTCGTCGTGACGATGGCGCTGCCGGTCATCCGGCGCGACCTCGGCGCATCGCTCGCCGATCTCGAGTGGACGGTGAACGCCTACACCCTGACCTATGCCGCACTCCTCCTGCTGGGCGCCGCCCTCGGCGACCGCTTCGGCCGGCGGCGCGTGTTCACGATCGGCCTGGCCATCTTCACGCTCGGATCCGCGGCTGCGGCCCTGGCGCCCACCAGCACGATGCTCATCCTCGCAAGGGCCGCGCAGGGTCTCGGTGGGGCGTTCGTGACGCCGCTCAGCCTGACGATCCTCTCCGAGGCCATCTCCACCGCACGCCGGCCACTCGCCTTCGGCCTCTGGGGCGGGATCTCCGGCCTCGCCATCGCGATCGGCCCCGTCGTCGGCGGGGCCATCACCCAGGGCATCTCGTGGCACTGGATCTTCTGGATCAACGTGCCGATCGGAATCGTGGCCGTGGTCCTTTCCACGCTCCGTCTCCGCGAGAGCCGAGGGCCCGACCGCTCGCTCGATCTCCCCGGCGTCGCCCTCGCTGCGGCCGGTCTCATCGGGATCGTCTGGGGGGTGACCCACGGCAACGGGCGCGGCTGGACCGATCCCCAGGTCCTGGCCTCGATCGCCGTGGGGACAGTACTCATCGCCGCATTCATCGCCTGGGAAGCGCGCGCGGCCCGGCCCATACTGCCTCTGCCGCTGCTGCGCCGGCGAGCGTCGCTCGTCGCGAACGGCATCTCGTTCCTCATGGCCTTCGGGATGTTCGGCTCGATCTTCCTGCTCTCGCAGTTCTTCCAGGTCGTGCAGGGGCTGAACCCGTTCGAGGCGGGGCTGCGCGTCCTGCCGTGGACGCTGATGCCGGCCTTCGTCGCCCCGATCGCCGGCGTGGCATCCACTCGCATCGGCGCGCGACCGATCCTCGTCGCAGGGCTTGCGCTCATGGCCGCCGGGCTCGGGCTGGATCGCGGCAATCAGTTCGGTGACCGTCCCGTATGCCAGTCTCGTCCCGGCCTTCGTCGTCAGCGGCATCGGCATGGGGCTCTTCTTCGCACCGATCGCCAACGTCGTCCTCTCGGCGGTGCCGAGGGAGGACGAGGGCAAGGCCTCCGGCGCCAACAACACCATCCGCGAACTCGGAGGTGTCTTCGGGGTCGCGGTCCTGGCAGCCATCTTCTCGGCCAACGGCTCGTACGTCACGCCGCAGCTCTACGTCGACGGGCTGATCCCCGCGGTCGCGGCGGGGGCGCTCGTCGTGGCGATAAGCTCCGTGATGGCCCTGGCGCTGCCGCGGTTCGTCGCTGGCCTCAGGACGGTCGAGCCGGCACCGCCCCTCGCGAGTTTCGCAAGCGACACGGTCGGGGAAACGGAGCTCGCGGCGTAGGAAATCGACGCGCCCGAACGCGCGGCCGCACCGCGACCGGTCGCGTCGGACACGGCTCGCCGCGCGGCCGTCGGCACGCGCTTCGGCCTGCACCTGGCGTCGCTTCCGGATCTACCTCAGGCCCGACCACGGGCGGAGGTCGGCCACCGACCTCGGCGACCGGCGGCTCCGCGAGCGGGCAGACCCGGTCAGCGGGGTGGCGCCGCCGGCATCGTGAGCGCGTCGATGCTCTTCGCTGCATCCACCCCGAACGCCTCCGGGTGGAGGTACCGGCCCTTCTCCCGGCCGAGCTTCGGCGCCTCGACCGCCAGCGGGTTCGCCTTCGCGCAGGCGTCGCGCCGAACGCCGGTGAGCTGCCAGCACACCTCCCCGCCGGGCGTGCCACCGGCGATGCGGAAGGCACCGCGGGCCACGCGCGCCGCGACGTGCAGGTTGGGCATCGCGGCGCCGACGGCGGTGACCTGGTAGCGGACATCGCCGTTGAGCGCCTCGAACCAGCCGGGGAGCCGTACCACGGCCGCTCCCGCCCCGTCGAGCGTGACCGTGCCGTCGTACACGTTGCGGCGCTGGTCGCTCTCCACGCACGAGTGGGCGAGGTATGCCCCCGCCGGGTCGAGGGGATGGTCGATCCGGAAGCTCTTGACGCCGGTCACGACCGCCGCCGCAGAGACCACGCCGCTGACGGTTGCGTTGCCCGCCACCGTCAGCGTGCCGATCGACGACACGCCGATGACGCCGGAGCCCTGGACGCCGATCCCCGACGCTCCGAGTCCCGAACCCAACACGCCGATCCCCGTGGTGCCGACGGCCGTGCCCGCGACGCCGATGCCGGCGCCGGTGGTGGCGGGACTGGACCCCACCACGCCGATCGCGCCTGCACTGCTGGCCGTTCCAACCACTCCGGCGTTGGCGCGGCCGCCGGTCGTCGCGATGTTCTCGCCCTTCACGCCGACCCCGTTCACCGACGTGGCGGTTCCCTTGACCCCCGTCAGGAGTGCGGTGCCGATCACGCCCGCGGCTCCGGCCCCGGAGCCCTGCGAGTTGCCGCTGACCCCGACGCCGTTGGAGGCGCCGAGGGCCGTGGCGTTGCCGACCACGCCGACTCCGGACGTGGAGGCGGACCTGCCGACCACGCCGAAGACCTGGCCGGTGGTGGCGAGGTGCGTGCCGAGCACACCGGCAAGGGCCGTGTTGGACGCGAGACCCTGGACGCCGACCGCCTGGCCGCTGCCCGAAGTCGATCCGGCTACGCCGATGGAATCCGCACCGACGCCGTTGCCGCGGACGCCCACGCCGCCCGCATTGAGCGCTGACCCGTCGACCCCCACGAACCCGTTCCCACGGACGCCCGTCCCCGACGTGAACGACGCGTTGCCGGCAACCCCTGTGCCGTTGGCGCCGTCCACCGCATTACCGACGACCCCGAACCCGCCGGCCAACGCGTTGACCCCCTTGATCGCCTCGGTTCCACCTGTCGTACCGGCAAAGATCGCCGTCGTCCCGGCGGACGTCGCCCGGATCGCGACCCCACCCGTGTCCACGCTGCTGGTGTTGCTGGATCTGACGCCGTCGGCGCCACCGTTCGCGGTCGATGCCACGATGCCGTGATTCTGGCCGCCCTGGCCGAGGAGTCCCGCACCGCCCCCAAACGCCGCGGCGGCGTTGCTGCCCCGGACGCCAACCCCGGCTGCGGCCTTCCCGGTGCCGACAACGCCGGTGCCCGTCGCGGAATCGCCGCGTACCCCGGAGCCGCCGGCAGTCTGGTTGCCGAACAGCGCCGTCGAGGTGCCACCCGAGGTGACCTTGGTTGTGGCGGTTCCAGCGGTGTTCGCCACGCCGAGCTTCATGGTGCCGCCCGCGGCGGCATCGACCGGTTGCGCCCGGCCCAGGGCTCCGGCCGCCCAGGCGGCGATCCCGGTGGCCCCTGCAGCGAGGATGGCACGGCGCGACCGTGGGCCGGAGCGAGGCTCGGTCGAGACACCCGGCGTCGGATCGGGATGGAGGGACATTGGGCAACGCCTCCCGGTAATTCGATCGGTCTGCTGATGGTCGGCGGATGATGGCGGCGCCTATGACCGCCAGTCAAGAAGAAGTTCCATGGACGCCGGGTGACGCGAGCACGAACAGAGCCGGACGATCGCGGCGGGTTCGCGGGCCGGTGTGTCGCCGAGTCGCCGGCCCGGGTCGAGGTGGGCGGGGGCGCTGCATGTGTCGCGGCGGCCGTTTCGCCGGTCCTCTTGACTCTATGGCAGCGTGAGGGTGCAGAGTCGGCGGCGCATGGAGGACGCGACGTGAAGAACCTGGTCCCGATCGGTCGCTTCTCGCGGATCTGCCGGCTGACGATCCCGGCGCTCCGGCTCTACGACGAGCTCGGGTTGCTGCGGCCGGCAGCGGTCGACCGCGACACCGGCTACCGCTACTACAGCCTCGCCCAGGCAACGGACGCGGAGCGCATCCGCCGGCTGCGGGCGGTCGACATGCCGCTCGACGAGATCAGGTCGCTCCTCGTCGAGCGGGATCGGGACGTCCTTCGGGCACGGCTCCAGGCCCAGCGACATGTCCTGGAGGTGCGAGCCGCTGCCACGGCAGCGGCTCTCGCCGCCCTGGACCGGCTCATCGCAACGGAGGAAGACGAGATGGACTACGAGGTCAGGGTTCGCGACGTGGCGGAACAGCCGATGATCAGCATCCGTGGCCATACGCCGCTGGCTGGCATGTCGGCCTTCCTCGGGGCCGCGTTCGGCGAGGAGTTCGGGCTGCTCGGGCGAACCGGGGTGAGACCTGCAGGGCCGCCGTTCGCGATCTATCACGACCCCGAGTTCCGCGAGGAGGACGTCGACCTGGAGGTCGGCGTCCCGGTCGCGGAGCCGGTGACCGGCGAAGGCCGCGTCGCCTTCGGGATGCTCCCGGGCGGAACGGTCGCCTGCACGCTGCACACCGGGCCGTACGAGGAGATCGGCGGCGCGTACCGGGCATTGGCGGCCTGGGTGCAGGAGCACGGCCACGAATTGGCCGGCCCGCCTCGCGAGTCGTACCTGGTCGGGATGGACCAGGTGAAGGATCCGGCCGAACTGCGGACGGAGGTGATCTGGCCGATCAGGTAGGCGGCCGGGCACGAGGCGCTCCCGAGGCCCGGGCGGGTCTGCGGCGCCAACGTCGGGCGTCCGGTCCCGCCCGACGGCGATCCGCCGATGCTCCAGAATTACCCGGGAAGGATCACGACCCGTCCGCCCTCGACGCCCGCAATCGGATCGTTGCATTCTTCGATCGCCACCTCAGGGATGACGCAGCGGCAGGCCAATGGGAGGATGCGTGATGCTTTCGCGATTCGACAGACTCGTGCTGGTGTTGAGCACGACCGGGTTCCTCCTGAGCCAGATGGCGATTCGCCGTCTTGGCCGGCCCGGTGCCGTGATGGCGGCCGGCGTCACTGCAGGACTGGCGGTGCGTGACGCCGCCCTGGTCGCGTCCGGGACGCCGGGCCGCATGGAGCGCGGTCCCGCCATCCTTCTGTGGCTGGAACTCGCCGCGGCAATCGTCGCGACCGTCCTGGGACTCCGCCTGGCCATCGACAAGGACCCAGCCGGGCGGGCGGCCGCACGGCGGCCGGGCCGGGCAGAGTCGGCCCGCCGCTCGGCCATGGGGATGCTGTTCGGCCTGTCCACCTCGCGCGTCCGGGTCCATCTCGACCCAGATCACGGGCTGAAGTCGCCCGACTGAACTCGGCGCTGCACGGCGGCGGCCGTGGGAGAATGCCGGCGTCGGTGTTCGCGGCATCGAGGGAGGATTTCGATCCGGTCCGCACTTGACAACGGCGGTCGCCGGCCGGAAAGCTCAACGCGAGGGTTCCCGCTCGAGCCTCGAGTGAGGTCGACAATGCCGGAGTCGGTCAGGGCCACGCGGGTCGACCGCTCACGAACGAGATCCTCGCCGCGCCCGCGGGCAACAACCAGAGAGACCCGCGGCGGACCGGCCGTCACAATGTCGTCCATCGAGAGCAGCCCAGGAGCGAACCGATGACTGATCCCTCCCTCAACATCGATGCGCCGGCCCCGGTGACGCCGGAAGTGGTTGCGCCCACCGTCGCCGCGGACACCGGCGCGGCCCAGACGTCGACCCTGACCCTGACGCCGCCGGCGCCCGTGGCGGTCGTGCCCGCGACGCAGGCTGCCGGTGCGGTCAAGCTCGACCCCGTGGCGACCGCCAAGCTCGACGGCATGGTCAGCTCGTACCTGGACGCCGTCACCACGCTCGATCCGCACGGGCCCGCCTTCACGGCAAAGGCGGCCGACATCCAGAAGCTCGGAGACGAGGACATCCGTGCGTCTGCCGCGGTCTCGAACCGGCTCCTGGACAAGCCCGTCTCGTCAATGACGAGGGGCGGCCTGGCACCCGCGTCGACGGTCAGCAAGTCGCTGCTGGACCTGCGCCATACCGTCGAGGACCTCGACCCGTCCAGGCAGGGCGACCTGCTCTCGCCTCACAGGCTGCTGGGGATCCTCCCGTTCGGTTCTGGCGACAAGCTCCGCGACTACTTCGGGAAGTACCAGTCCAGCCAGAGCCACATCAACGCGATCATCACGTCGCTCTACGGCGGGCGAGACGAGCTGCTGACGGACAACGCGGACATCGAGCAGGAGAAGGCCAATCTCTGGGCGGTGATGGGCCGCCTGCGGCAGTACGTCTACCTCGGCCAGCAGCTCGACTCCGGCCTGACGGCCCGGATCGCGACGATCGAGACGACGGACCCCGAGCGCGCCAAGGTGCTCAAGGAGGACTGCTCTTCTACGTGCGGCAGAAGGTCCAGGACCTGCTCGACGCAGCTGGCCGTGAGCGTGCAGGGCTACCTCGCGCTCGACGTCATCCGGCGCAACAACCTCGAGCTGATCAAGGGCGTCGACCGTGCCACCACGACGACGGTGTCGGCGCTTCGGACCGCGGTCATCGTGGCCCAGGCCCTGGCCGACCAGAAGCTGGTGCTCGACCAGATCAACGCGCTGAACACCACGACGGCGAACCTGATCGAGTCGACGTCGACGCATGCTGCACCAGCAATCGGCGGACATCAGCAAGCAGGCAAGCGAGGCGACGCTCGACCTGGCCAAGCTGCAGTCGGCGTTCAACAACATCTACCAGACGATGGACGAGATCGACTCGTTCAAGCTCGCGGCGCTCGACAACATGCAGAAGACCATCACGACGCTGTCGACCGAGATCACGAAGTCGCAGGCGTACGTCGATCGCGCCCGCTCGCGAGAGGTGGCCCCCGGCGCAAACCCGGAGGCGAATCCGAATCCGCCCCAGATCACCGGCTGAACGGAAGGTCGCCGCACCGCGGCCGGTCCGCGAGATCCTGCCGCCCCGACCGCCCTGCCGCAGCAGCGCGCAGCGCACACGACTACCCTTTCCGAATAGTGAGGGCGACGGCAACGCGACGAGCGCCGTCGCACCCCACCGGCCACCTCGACCAGTTCCGGGGGTACCAAGCAGGTGCTGCGCAGGCTCCAGACCTTCCTCTTCTCCAGGCGCAACATCGTGGGGTGCGCCCTGGCGATCGGCGGTCTCGCCATCGCCGCCATCGGGCTGATTCCCGGGCTGCTGTGGATCCCGATCGTGATCGCCCTGTACGCGGGCGGCGTGCTGCTGACGCCGGCCGATCGCGCCGTCGCGATCCGCCTCGACGCGAAGCCGATCGACAGGGTGGACCTGCGAGACAGCCTGGACCGGCTGCTCATCGGCAGCCGCGGTCGGGTCGCCGACGACATCTACGATTCGGTCGCCAGCATCCGCAAGTCCATCCTGACCACCCTGGACGCCCAGAGCGCCGCCGACGTCACGGATCCCAATGTCTTCCTGGTCCGCCAGACAGCCCTCGACTACCTGCCGTCGGCGCTCCAGACCTACCTGCGGATCCCTCGGGCACAGGCCGAGACGGTGCAGGTCTCAGGGACGGCGACGGCCCACGACGTCCTGCTCGAACAGCTCCGGCAGATGGATGACAAGTTGCACCAGCTGGCGACGGCCGCCACCTTGCAGGATTCCGACCAGCTCATGGCTCACGGCCGCTTCATCGCCCAGCGCTTCGGGTCCGACTCCCTCCAGTTGGACCAGGCCACCGTCACGCAGCTGGAGGTCCGTTCCGCCCTGCCGGCGCCCGCACCCGCAGCGGAGGTCGCGATCTCCACACCCGACGTCGCTGTTCCCGCGGCCGAACAGACCGCCGGCGCGCCGGTCCCGGCCGCAGTCGAGCAGCCTGAGTCCATCGTCTCGATCGAGCGCGAACGCGTCCGCTGATGCCCGACAAGAGCAGCGGGCCGCCCGACTCGCCGGAGAACCTGGACCTCGTCCTGGGCTGGATGCAGAAGAACCTGGACGACCTGAAGGTCGCGACGCAGCGCGTCCAGGAACTCTCCGTCCGCCCGGCGGTCGACCTCGGGGCACTCGGGCCCGGAATGTCTTCGCTTCCTGCGCCCGAGACCGCGGCTCCGGCGACAGGGCCGGCGGCAGATCCATCGCCCGCGGCAGGGCCATCGGCCGCGGCAGCGTCTGCATCGGTCACCGTCGACCAGCTCGCACCAGCGCCCAGCTCCGGCGCCGGCTCGAAGCCCACGCCGCTCCTCGACAAGATCGGGCGCGACCTCACGAAGCTCGCCGACGGAGGGCTCGCTTCCGCCCGATCATCGGCCGCGAGGCCGAGACGGCGTGGATGATCGAGATCCTCGTGCCGCGACGCCAAGCGCAACCCCGTGCTGCTCGGGCCCGCCGGCGTCGGCAAGACCGCGATCGTCGAGGGGCTGGCGCAGCGGATCGCGGCCGGCAACGTGCCCGGCGCCGCTGCTGGGCGCGCGCATCATCGAGGTGCCGCTGGGCGGCCTCGTCGGCCGGCACGCAGTACCGCGGCCAGCTGGAGGAGCGCCTCGCGCAGCTCGTCGCCGAGGCGAGCCAGCCCGGGCATCATCCTGTTCTTCGACGAGATCCACCTGCTCGCCGGCGCGGGCAGGACCGAGGGCGGCATGGGCGCCGACGAGGCCCTGAAGCCGGCCCTCTCGCGCGGCGACATCGCGGTCATCGGCGCGACGACGCCGGAGGAGTACCGCGACGACGATCGACGCGGACGCGGCGCTCGCCCGGCGCTTCACGACGGTCGACGTCACGCGAGCTCGACCGCGACGCCTCGCCGGCCGATCCTGCGTGAGCGTCCGCGACGGGCTGGCGAAGAGCCGCGGCGTGACCGCGTCTCGGACGACGCGCATCGACGTGCTGCTCGACTTCGCCGACGCGCTCGATCGCCAATCGGCGCTTCCCGGACAAGGCGATCGACCTGCTCGAGCAGGCGGTCGCCCACGCGATCGTGGCCGGCGCAGACCGACGGTCGACCGGGACGCCGCCGTCGAGGCCACGACCGCGCTCTGGGCGCGCGGGCCTCGTCGACGCCGACCCTCGACCGCTTCGGGCGCGACCTCGTCGGCCTGGCGCGCGAGGGCAAGCTCGGCCCCATCGTCGGCCGCGACCGCGAGACTCGACGCGATCATCGAGGTCCTGCTGCGGCAGCACGAAGCGCAACCCGCTGCTGCTCGGCCCGGCCGGCTCGGGCAAGACGGCCATCGTCGAGGGCCTCGCCATCCGGATCGCCGACCGGCGCCGTCCCCGAGGCGCTGCGGGACATCCACATCTTCGACGTGCCGCTGCTCGCGCTCGCCGCAGGCGATCGCCGCCGAGCCGTCCGCTGCTCGGCCGACTTCCTCGTCGGAGGCGCGCCACCCGTCGGTCGTCGTGTTCTTCGACGAGATCCACCAGCTCGTCTCCGCGCCGGTGCACGAACCTCGCCGAGTCGCTCAAGCCGGCGCTGGCGCGCGGCGACATCGCCTGCATCGGCGCCACCACCGGCGAGGAGTACCAGGCGAACCTCGAGTCGGAGACGGCGCTCGCGCGCCGCTTCACCGCAGATCCCGATCGAGCCGATGGACGCAGGCGGCGGTCCACAGCCGTGCTGCGTCGCCGTGCGCGACGAGCCTCGCGAAGCTGCGCGGCGTCCGGGTCACGGACGATGCGCTCGACGAGCTCATCGCGCTGGCCGACCAGTTCCTGCCCAACCGGTCCTTCCCGGACAAGGGCGTCGACGTCATCGAGCAGTCGGTCGCCTACGCGCTGACCCACGGCGCGACGACGGTCGACGTCGCCGCGGCGCGCGAGGCGGTGGCGGCGATGGTCGGCATGCCGCTCGATCCGGACGGCGCCGCTGGCCGCACTTGGCGGCGGCGCTGACGCAGGCCGCGCGCTGCTCGACTCCGACGCGCTCGACGGCGCTGCTCGGCCGGCTCGGCGTGTCGCTGCGCGGCCTCGATGCGCGGCGCGAGCGGCCGGATGCCGTCGTGCTGCTGTGCGGTGCGGCGCGCCGCGACCGCGGACGCGCTCGCCGCCACGATCGCCAGCGACGATCTTCGGCCGCGAGACGGCGGTCATCGACATCGACCTGTCCGGCATGACCGACGATTCGTCGATCTCGACGCTCCTCGGCTCGGCGCCGGGCCTGGTCGGCTCGGACCGGCCGCTGCCGCTCCACGAGCTGCGGCGATCGCCGTGGCAGGTGGTGCTGTTCCGCGGCATCGACCGGTGCGCGGCGTCGATCCGCGACACGATCGCGGCGGCGCTGGCGAGCGGGCTCCTTCACCGACGCGATGGGCCGTGTGATCCCGCTCGGGGTGGCGATCGTGCTGCTGACGGCGGCCGACGTCGACGCGGGCGCGGGCGCGGACGATGCGTCGCGTGCGGTCCTCGGGGCGTTGCTGGGGCCCGGCCTGCTCGCGGCGACCGATGTCGTGGCCGGAACCGGCGGCGTGGTGGCGGCGGAGGGGCGCGCCGGCTGGATCACGCAGGAACTGCTGGCGCCGCTGGCGGCCCGGTTTGCGCGTGAGGGGTACATATTGACGTTCGACCCGGGGTTCGTGGCGTGGGTGGGGGATCACCTTCCGGCGGACGGTGAGACCCCGGAGGCGTACCTCGATCGGGCTGTGACGCCGGCCCTGGCTGCTGCCCTGCCGGCCGTGCCCGGTCCAGTCGTGGCGCGGATGGACGGAGCCACCCCGGTGCTGGAGCCGGCTCACTGACAGATGTCGCTGGAGGCGACGTTAAACGACGCCTCCCGGCCACATTTCGCGCCAGGCGACGCTGAAACGCCAGGTCGTGCTCTGTTCCGGCGAATCCGGGTCGCGCCCCACGCTCATTCGAGGTACGACGGCCCCGAAACGAAGGTGGCACGGGCGCCGCCCAATCACTCGAGCTGGCTACCGTCGCTACCAGCGACATGTGGCAGAGGGCCCGTCCTTCGGCGGTATCGGCCGGCCCAGGAGGGAGTCCGCCACCAACTTCGTCGTCATAACGAGTGCCTCGGGCCCGGGACGGGACGGGACGGGACGGGACAACGGTCCATCGTCGCCGGCCGGCCTGCCCCATTCCCGAACCAGCCGTTTTCGCGTACGCTCCGGCCATGACCGCTGCATCCGCCAATCCCGGGATTGAACTCTGGCTCGTTCGTCATGCACATGCCGGTGACAGCATGGAATGGCACGGCGACGATGACGAGCGCCCGCTCACCGAGCGCGGCCGTCGCCAGGCCGAGCGGCTGGGGGCATTCCTCGCCGCCACCGACCTGCGCCCCGATGTGGTGATCAGCAGCGGCAAGGTCCGAGCCGCCGAGACTGCCGAGATCATCGCGGCCGCACTCTCGATGAAGGTCAGATTCGACGATCGCCTCGCCGACGGCCTGGGGCTCGGCGGTCTCGCGGCCCTGCTCGGTGAGCTCAAGGTGCGCCGGCCGATGCTCGTCGGCCACGACCCGGACTTCACGGACCTGGTCGGGGTGCTCTGCGAAGCGTCTGGCGTCGAGATGAAGAAGGGCGCGCTTGCCCGGATCGATCTGACATTGCCGCCGCTCCCCGGGTGCGGGACGCTTCGCTGGCTGGTGCCGCCGGACCTGTTGCGCGGCGGCTGACCAACCCGCGCATCCTGCCACGGTGCCGCTCCCCGGGTGCGGGACGCTTCGCCGGCTGGTGCCGCCGGACCTGTTGCGCGGCGGCTGACCGCGGGCAGACCTGCGGGGCTCACCCCGCAACCGCGCCCCGGAGCGGGATCGCGACGCTGAAGGTGGACCCGACCCCTTCCTCGCTCTCGACCCAGATCCTGCCGCCATGCCCCTCTGCGATGTGCCGCGATATGGAGAGCCCGAGACCCGTGCCGCCCATTCCCCGGACGCGGGCTCGGTCCACCTTGTAGAACCGCTCGAAGACGCGATCGAGGTCCGCGCGCGGAATGCCGACGCCGTGGTCCTCCACCGAGAGCACCACTTCCGGTCCGTCGACGCGGGCACGGACGACGACCTCCGAGCCGGCCGGCGAGAACTTCACGGCGTTGTGGAGCAGGTTCACGATCAGCTGGCCGAGCCTCTCGCCATCGGCGGTCAGGATCGGCAGCTGATCCTCGGCCGGGAGCTCGATGAGGAGCGCTATGCCCTGCCGGTCGGCGAACGTGCGCAGGCGCTCGATGGCACCGCGGATGACCCCGCGCAGAGCCACCTCACCCAGTTCAAGCTGGGTGACCGCCTGTTCCATGCGGGACAGGTCCAGCAACTCGTTAACCATCTGGACCAGGTGGCCGGTCTCCACGTCGATCTTTGCCACACGGTCGCGCACCTTCGGGGGCAGATCCATGCGCTCCATGTCGCCGCTCAGGGTCTCGGTGAGCAGGCGGATCGTGGTGAGTGGGGTCCGCAGTTCGTGCGAGAGGTTGTCGATGAACTCGGCGCGGATGCGCTGCAACCGCCGCAGTTCGGAAACGTCCTCCACGCCCACCCACGCGCCACCCCCGGGTGCGTGCCGAGCACGAATCATCAACTGCCGATCGCGACCGATCGTGAGCTCACCGCTGCCGGAGCCGCCTTCGCAGGCCAGGATCACCAGTTCCTCGATCCGGTGGTCGACGAACGCCTCCATCGTCGAGCCCATCGTGAGGCTGCCCGGGCGGCGCTCGAGCAGCTGATGCGCAGCCTCATTTGCCGCGATGACGGTCAGGTCGGAGTCGATCCGGAGCAGTCCGAGTGACATCCGGTCGGCCAGCCCGAGGAGGTCGACGAGTTCGGCAGCGCTCGGATGCACCATTGCGCCGGTCAGTCTACGGCGCCGGCGCGCGGCTGCGGGCCCACCCGCGCGCCGATTGGTATGCTGCACGTCGGCACGCAGGACCACTCGACCGTCCCGCCGTGGGTACATGTCCGGCGTCGCCGCCCAGAGAATACGAGGGTACCGGGGACCAGTAACGGTCCACCAGAGGGGTGAGGAGGAACGTGTGGTTCGCAGCCTGATTCCGCGCGAGGAGCGCTTCTACGAACTGTTCGCCGCCCAGGCGGAGGTTGCCGTCACCGCGTCCCGCACGCTGCATGAGTTGATGCTCAACTTCCACGACCCCGTCGCGGTCGGCCTTCAGATCCGCGACCTGGAGCACAAGGGCGACGAGATCAGCCACGAGATCGGCAGCCGTCTTGCGTCCACGTTCGTGACACCGTTCGACCGGGACGACATCCACGACCTCAACAACGCGCTGGACGACATCGTCGACACGATCGAGAAGACGGTCGACATCTTCGTGCTGTACCGGATCGATCATCCGACCGACCCCGCCACCCAGCTCGCCTCGATCATCCTCCAGCAGACGGAGGCCCTCCTGGAAGCCCTCCAGAAGCTCAAGGACTACAAGGGCATCAAGGGGCATTGGGACGAGGTCCACCGGTTGGAGGCCGAGGGCGACCGGGTCTCGCGCGAGGGGGTGGCCGGCCTGTTCGCCGGCACGGTCGACGCCATCGAGGTCATCAAGTTCAAAGAGGTCTACCAGCTCCTCGAGGCGTGCTGCGACCGCTGTGAGGACGTCGCCGACATCATCGAACGGATCGTCGCGAAACACGCCTGATGAACCTCCAGGCGTTCACGCTGGGGCTCGTCCTGGTCCTCGCGATCTCCTGCCTCTTCGACTACATCAACGGGTTCCACGACACGGCGAACGCGATCGCGACGTCGGTGTCGACACGCGCGCTCCGGCCGGGCTGGGCGATCGCCCTGTCGGCGGCCATGAATTTCCTGGGCGCATTCGCGGGCCTCGCCGTCGCCGCGACGATCGGACAGGGTATCGTGCAGAACCCGGAAGGCCCGGAGGGGCAGGTCATCATCGCCGCAGCGTTGATCGGGGCGATCGCCTGGAACCTGCTGACGTGGCGGCTCGGCATTCCCAGTTCGAGCAGCCACGCCCTCATCGGCGGTCTGATGGGCGCGACGCTGATCGGCGTCGGGCTCGGGGCCATCAACTGGAACGGGTTCATCACCAAGGTCGCAATACCGTTGGTGACGTCGCCGCTCCTGGGGTTCTTCATTGCGTACGTCGCGATGGTCGTGATCTTCAACATCTTCCGGCACGCGAATCCGGCACGGCTCAACGGCCGATTCCGACATCTCCAGGTGATTTCGGCGGGGTTCATGGCCTTCAGCCACGGCTCCAACGACGCTCAGAAGACGATGGGGATCATGACGGCCGCCCTCGTCACTGCCGGCGTTATTCCGACCTTCGTGGTGCCCAGCTGGGTCATCCTGCTGGCAGCCAGCGCAATCTCGCTGGGCACGGCCGCCGGTGGCTGGCGGATCATCCGGACGATGGGCCAGAAGGTGGTCGCCCTCGACCCGGTGCACGGGTTCGCCTCTGAGACCGCGGCGGCGAGCATCATCCTGGGTGCGAGCCACTTCGGGATGCCGGTCTCCACGACGCACGTCATTTCCAGCGCGATCATGGGCGCGGGCTCCAGCCAGAGCCTCAAGCACGTGCGCTGGAACGTCGCGCGGGACATGGGGGTCGCATGGGTGCTGACGATTCCGGCTGCCGGACTCGCCGCGATGATCGCCTGGGTGCCGCTCCACCTGATCGCGACGATCGCCTGAACGGAACGATGCTCGCACTCAACGGATAATCGCTCCCTCGCTTTGCAGATCTCCGGGGAGGCACGCATGGATTCCCATGAGCCGATGATCCCGCCCGAGGAATATCCCGCCCGCTGGCGGCGGGTCCAGTCGCTGATGGAGGCGGCCGGGCTCGACCTCCTCATCGCCTACGGCGACGACCGCGCGGTGTTCGGCCCGGCGCACGTTCGCTGGCTGGCCGATGTCCCGGTGCATTTCGAGCCGATGGCCGTGCTCTTCGCGCCGGCCGGCGACCCCGTGGTCCTCTGCGGACCCGAGAGCGACCAGTACGCATTGCTGGTGGGCCGGGTCCGGGACGTCCGCGTGCTCCGCGAATTCACGCATCCCGACGAGGACTACCCGCACAGCCGGATCGAGCGCCTGGCCGACATCGTCGCCGACGTCGCGGACGACCCCGAAGCGATCCGGAGGCTGGGCGTGGCGGGTCGGAGCCTGATGGGCATCGATACGGCGCGGGCCCTGGAGGCGGCCCTACCCGGCGCGACATGGGTGGACGTGGAACACGAGATGTGCGACCTGCGGGCGCGCAAATCCCCCGCGGAGATCGCCGTGATCCGCAACGCCTACCGGCTGGCGGCGTCGGGCATTGACGCCGCGGTTGCGGCGATCGGTCCGGGCGTCACGGAGCGGGCGGTCGCCGCGGAGGCAGAAGCTGCCATGCGACGACAGGGCGCCGAGGGGACCGGTATCGACACGATCGTGGGGTCCGGCCCGAACGCCCGCCCGATCCTGGCGCGTGCCACGTTTCGCGAGATCGAACGGGACGACCTGGTTGTGCTGACGATGGCGCCTCGCTACCGGGGGTATCACGGGGCCATCGGGCGGCCCGTGTTCGTGGGCGAGCCCGCCCGCGAGGCCATGGCGGCGTTCGACGCCGCGCGGCGTGCCCAGGAGGCGTGCCGCGCGCTGCTCGGCCCGGGGATCAGGGGCAGCACCGTGGAGGCAGCCGGGCGTCACGTCATGGAGGACGCGGGACTGGGGCGGAACTTCCTCTACTCGGGCATCCACAGCGTGGGTGTCATCGAGTTCGAGCCGCCGATCTTCGGACCCAGCAGCCCGACCCTGCTGCAGGAGGGCATGGTGGTCTCGGTCGACATTCCCGTCTTCAACGCGCCGTGGGGCGGCATGCGGCTGGAGGACGGCTTCCTGGTGACCGCGACGGGCGCCGAGCGACTGAACGACACTCCATACCTGATCCGCCGCTAGGCCCGAGCGCCCGGCCGATCCACGCAGTGGACGCCATTGAGAGATTGCGACCATGGATACCATCAGGCGGCAACGCGGGGTCCGTCGGGCGTCCGCGTCGCTCCTGCCAAGAGGAGGGCTTCGTGCCCCGTCCATTCCTGAAGGGTATTGCCATCGGTGCGGTCGCAGTCGCTGCGACCCTGACCGCCACCACCGCACTCGCCGGAAGTGGCATCGGCGCCATCTTCAACCTCGGCAAGGTGAACACGGTCAACCAGGTCACGACGTTGACCGGTGCTGCAAACGGCCGGATGCTCCAGGTGAACAACAACGGCACGGGGACCGCCCTCCGGCTCAACGTGCTGCCCGGGGCGGCGCCCATGCAGGTGAACTCGAGCACGACGGTGACGAATTCTCAGCGCCGATCTGCTCGACGGCGTCGACTCGACGGGCTTCGTGCAGGGGACCGGAACCGTCGTCCAGAACCGCATCACCGAACCGCTGAACAGTGGGAATGGCAACGTCCTCACCGTGCCCGGGTTCGGTACAATCGAGGCGAGTTGTGGCGCCGGCGGCGCGCAGACGTACCGGCTCTTCTGGCGCAACGGCCTCTCGGGCACGACGGTGGACACGTGGTGGAGTGACGGGACCGTCGCCAGTGGCGTCGTGACCATGACCTACCTGGCAATCGCACCGGGTGCGGGAACCTATGTCGCGCCGGTTGACACCCCTGTCACCCGGGTCGTCAACATCACGGCCACGTACGCAGGGCCGCACACCGTGCATGCGGTCGTGTCGGCGCATGCCTCCGCGAGCGGCTGCGTGTTCTCCGCCCAGGCCGTGACCCAATAGGTGTCCGGCCGGCCCTGCGGTCCGGCGAGCAGGTTCGCCCGCCGGCCGCCCGCCGGCTGCCCGGGCACCGCCACAGATCATCGCTCCCTCGAGGTGCCGGCGCAGCCTGGCAGTCCGCGGCGACCCGGGCCGAGCGCAGACCACGACGACGCGCCGACAGACCCTCGGGTCGGTCGCCCCCGCACCCCGCACCGATGCGGACCAGACCTCGGCTGACTCGGTCTGGCCATCGCCGGGGGGCCGGTCGGGCTGTTGTGGAGGAGCCGGTGGCGGGCGGACAGTCCGTCCATGCACCATCATCGATCGAGCCTGCCCATACCCGTCCTGGCCGCCCTGCTGCTCCTGGTCACGTCCTCGTCGGCGACCGCGTCGGTGACGCTTCCCGGCGCCCCGAACTGCGTGGTCTTCCCGTCGACGAACGTCTGGAACAAACGCGTTGACGCGCTCCCGGTCCGGTCCGATTCCGCGACACTGCTCGACTCGATCGGCCTCAACGCGTACCTCCACCCCGACTTCGGGTCGTACAGCGGATACGGCATTCCCTACAACGTCGTCGGCGCGAGCGCGCCGAAGTACACGGTGAAGTTCCAGTACGCCGGCGAATCCGATGCCGGCCCCTACCCCATTCCCACCAATGTCAAGCGCGAAGCCGGGAGCGACCGGCACATCATCGTGGTCGATCGGAGCACGTGCCGCCTCTACGAGCTGTTCGACGCGGTCAAGAAGTCCGACGGGTGGCACGCAGGCTCGGGTGCCATCTGGAGCCTCTCGTCCAACGCCCTCCGACCCAAGGGCTGGACCAGCGCCGATGCCGCCGGCCTCCCGATCCTTCCCGGCCTGGTGCGTTACAGCGAGGTGGCCGCGGGGGCCATCCGCCACGCCCTCAGGTTCACTGCCCCTGAGACGCGCCGCGCCTACATCTACCCGGCGCGGCACTATGCCAGCGATTCGAACGACGCGGGGCTGCCGCCGATGGGGCTTCGTGTCCGTCTCAAGGCGTCTGTCGACATCAGCGGCTACGGTCCGCAGGCTCGGGTTCTGCTGACGGCGCTCAAGCGCTACGGGATGATCCTCGCCGACAACGGTTCGCCCTGGTACGTGACGGGCGCCCCCGATCCCCGCTGGAACGACGACGAATTGCACAGGCTCCAGCAGTTGCACGGCTCCGACTTCGAGGTCGTCGACACGGGCTCGCTGCGCAACGGCTGAATCCGGCGGCCGCGGGAGGCTCGATCAGTCCTCCGTGCGGCGAAGCACATACCCGACGCCGCGCACCGTCTGCAGGTAGCGCGGCTCGGACGGATTGGGCTCGATCTGGGTCCGCAGCCAGTGGACATGGACGTCCACCGTGCGGGTCTCGCCCGCGTAGTCGTACCCCCAGACCCGCTCCAGCAGCTGGTTGCGGTCGAACACCTGGCCCGGATGGCGCAGCAGGAAGACGAGCAATTCGAACGCCTTGGGCTTGAGCGGCAGGGCCGTACCGGCTCGAAGCAGGCGATGACCCGCGAAATCGACTGAGACGTCTCCCAGCTTCACGATCGGTGGCGCTGGAGACACGGTCGGGCTCGCCGGGGCCACCGTGCCCGTCGCGGCCACCGCGGTCGCCGCGTTCGCCGCGGGACCGGCGACAGACTCCGAACGGCGAAGCAGGGCGCGGACGCGGGCCTGCAGTTCGCGCAGGCTGAACGGCTTGGTGACGTAGTCGTCGGCCCCGAGTTCGAGCCCGACCACCTTGTCAATCTCGCTGTCGCGGGCGGTCAGCATCAGGATCGGGACCGACGATTCGCGGCGGATGATGCGGCAGACCTCCATGCCCGAAAGCTCCGGCAGCATGAGGTCGAGCAGGATGAGGTCCGGGGGGTCGGCCCGGAAGCGCTCCAGGGCCTCCCGGCCGTCGGCGGCGGTCAGGACGCGCAGGCCGTCCTCCTCGAGGGTCTCGGCAAGCGTCTCACGGAGCGTTTGCTCGTCGTCGACGACGAGCACCGATCGGCGAACGACCACTCGGATTCAGCCCTCCACGCCAGGTTGCTGCGCAGCCGCACGGGCGAAGCGGCGGTTGCGGATCCACCACTCGGTGAACTCGCGACAGCGTCCCGCCTCATCGAAGCGGCAGAGGAAGACGTTGCAGTATTCGTCTCGAAGGGTGCCCGTCGTGTCGAAGTAGCGGCTGACGCCGGATGCCACGTGGTTCTCGCCGTCGATCGCCAGCGGCTCGTACCGGGCGTCGTAGCTGCCGGCTTCGTCCCGGTCTTCCAGCCATGACACAACGATGGACGCGCGCCCGATGACAGGGTCGTCCTGCGGGTGGAAGCGGTATGCGGCCGTCTCGCTGAAAAGATTGCCGATGGCGTCGGGGTCATAGCTCTTCCAGGCGGCAATGTAGCGGTCGAGCCAGGCCTGGAACGCGGCGTATTCGATCTGCATCGGATCCTCCACGCCCCGACCGGGGGCGATCGTCGGGAGCTTGGCGCCCACCATACCCGACAACGGGTGAGAGGACCGGCATGGGCGGGACCGAGATGCCCGGAGAGCGGCGGCGCTCCGGGCCTCTTCGTTTGCCCGAGGCTCTGCCCGGAGAGCGGCGGCGCTCCGGGCCTCTTCGTTTGCCCGAGGCTCTGCCCGGAGAGCGGCGGCGCTCCGGGCCTCTTCCTTTGCCCGAGGCTCTGCCCGATCGGGCAGACCGGGGCCGGGGCCCTCCGCCCATACTCCCGGAGATCCGTACGCATCGGGGACAGCGGCAGAGACGATGGCCCAGAACGACCGTGACGTGGACAAGACCCGAGCAGGAACACCTCGGACGGGGGCGCTTGATGCCGGGCGGGGGAGGCGGCCTGATCCCACGGGTACCCGGGCCGACCCGATGGATCGACGAACCGACGGCCCTCCGCAGCCCTGGATCCTCGGCCTGCAGCAGGCCGCCGGCAACCGTGCCGTTTCATCGCTGCTCGGGTCCCGGCCCGCACGCCGGGACAACGAGGAAGCGGAGAAGGCCGGGCAGGCGATCTCCCAGATGGACGACGACCAGGAGGAGCAGGAAGCAGGGACAACGACTGAGGGCGGAGAGACCACCGAGGAAACGAGCCAGGCGACCCTCATTGGTCGATCCGGCACCGTGGGCCAGGTCGGCGGCGCCGTGGTCGGCAGCGCCGGCGGAGCGGTCCCGTCAGAACTCGCCTCCGAGATTCGGAACCGGCAGGGTTCCGGCAGGCCACTCGACGCCGCGGTCAGGATGGAGATGGAAGGCGCGTTCGGGGCCGACTTTTCGGGCGTCGGAGTCCATGCCGATCCGGCTGCGGGCGAGCTGAATCGTCGGCTGGGCGCATCCGCCTTCACCGTCGGCCAGGACATCTTCTTCGGCGAGGGGGCGTACCAGCCGGAGTCGGAGCCTGGACGCCAACTCCTCGCGCATGAATTGACGCACGTGGTCCAGGGTGGTGGGACGAGTGCGTCGGGGCCGTTCACGGTCGGACCGGTTGAGGATACACATGAGCAGCAGGCGGACACGGCGGCGGCGGAACTCGGTCCGGCAATGTCCGACGAGCGGCTCCTCCTGGACGGCGCGGCTGCCGGCGACGCGAGCGGGATCCCCTCCTACGTCCGCCAGGTGATCGGCGAGGCCGGGACCAGCGTGGCGGTCTATCGCAGCGCGCTCGCCGAGTTCCGGAAGTCGCACCCGCCCGCGACGCTCCAGGAGGCGCGCGGCAGGCTCGCCGAAGCGAACGGTCACATCACTGCCGGCGGACCGCTGCAGGAGATCCGGCGGATGGGGCGGGCGGGCCCGCCGGCACCGCCGGACGTGGCCACCATCATGGCCGACGCGACCGTCAGCGCAGCCATCCAGACGGCCTACAACAATTCCAACCCCAACGTCCCCAATTCGCCGCCAGCGCCGACCACCACCAAGGTCGAGCAGGGCGGGTGGATCATCTGGGACTCATCCGCCAACACGTACAGGATCATCCGCGTCGGAGCGGGAACCCGCGCCGGCCTCGCGCCGATCGTGGGTACAAGGCCTTCCCCCTCGTCCCCGGAGATGCTGGTCGCCTGGTTCCACACGCATCCCAACACCGCAGCAGAGGGGTACGCCGACGGGCCCAGCGGACCGGATATCGGCTACACCGCGGCGGAGGCCAAGGTGCCCGGGATCGTCAAGGGTCACCTGGGCACCTATACGATCCCGTATCCGTAGGGCGTGCCGCATGAATGAGGAGGTTCGCTGATGCAAGAGGTCGACGAGGCGGCCCTCTTCGAGGTCGCAGGGCACGCAGTCGAGGGGCAGGTCGGCGTTCCCGCGGCCGAGTACACGATGAGCTACGCGGGGCTCCAGAACGGAGCCCAGGTCGTCCGGGCGACCCACGCCGACGACCTCGACCCGAGCGTGCCCGTCTACCCGGGCGGCGGCGGCGGAAAGTCGCGCGTGGTGCTGATCGATCCCGAGACACTGGCCGTGAAGGCCGTGCTGCGAGAGCAGTAGGCGACGGCGGTCGACCGACATGAGCGCCCGAGCAACGGTGGCCACCGCGAGTCCCGACTCGATCGACGCGCTTCGCGCGCTGCTTCCGGAGGTTCGGCGCTACATCGCGGACCACGTGCCCGTCGGTTGGGACGCGCTCGACGACATCCTTCGGCCGCTGGTGACAGAGCCCCTCGGGCCGCTCGGCCTGCTTCCACTGGCCGGTTGCGCGGCGGTCGGCGGGGACGCGCGGGCCGCGATCCCGGTCGCCGCTGCCTGGGAGGTCCTCAACCTGGCCGTGCGGATCATGGACGACGTCGCCGACCAGGACCGGCCCGGTGCGCTCTGGAGCAACGTCGGCGTGCCGCGCGCGTCCAACCTTGCCACGGCGATCTACACGTTCGCGTACCACCTCCTGGCGAGGGCAGCGTGGTCGGCCGAGCGATACCGGAGGATCAACCGGGTCTTCATCGACGAGGCGCTTCGACTCTCTGCGGGCCAGGACCGGGACCTTCGCTCGGCGCCGACGACGATCGAGGAGTACTGGCGGACGATGGAGGACAAGAACGCGCCGGCCTTCGCCCTGGCCTGCGCGGCGGGTGCGTTGGCCGGCACGGACTCCCGCGAACTCGTGGAGCGATGCCGGGGGTTCGGCCACCACCTCGGGGTGGCGCTCCAGCTGTTCGACGACTTCGAGGGCCTCTGGGCATCCGACGGAGCAGGCGACCTGGGGATCGGGAAGGTGACGGTGCCGGTCCTCTACGGCCTGACGATCGACCATCCCGGTCGCGATGAGCTGCGAAGGCTGGCCGACCAGGGTCGACTCGCGGATCGGGCCGACCGGGTCCGGGCGATCCTCGACGGTGCCGGAGCGCGCGACTTCGTCATCTGGGCCGCCCTCCAGGAGCGCGATCGCGCGATGGCAGCCCTGGAAGGTCTGCCGGGATCAGACGGGGTCGCCGCACTCGGCGACTACGTCACGGCGCTGTTCGCCCGCGTCGAGGAGATCCTCCCCCCGGCGTGACACCGCTCGTCGACCGAGCACGGCGCGTCCCGCCCCGGGTCAGGCGGCGACCTCCGAGAGGAGCGCGCAGGCGGCGTCCATCCGCTCGAGCGCACGGTCATATCCCAGTGCAACCAGCGTGTCGAACAGCGGGGGCGTTGCCGTGCGCCCGGTGACCGCGACCCGGATGGCCATGAACAGGTCGCCCGGCTTCCAGCCGCGCTCCTCGCAGAGCCGCCGCAGCGGACCCTCCAGTTCATCCACCTCGAAACTGACCCTGCCCACGTCCGCGATCACCGCGCGCGCCGCCGTCAGCGCCTCGAGCGTCCGCCCTTGATCCCACCGCTTGGGCACCAGCAGCGCCGGGTCGATCGGCAGGTCGTCGACGAAGAGGTAGTCGACCATCGGGCCGATCGCCGACAGCAGCGGCAGGCGCTCTCGCACCATCGGGAGCAGCGGCACGAGGTCGTCCTCGGTGGGGATCCTGACGCCGGCTCCGCCCGCGCGGACCTTCTCGAGGTCGGCGACGAGGTACGGCAGGATGCGGGCCACGAGGTCGTCGTCGGGCAGTCGCCGGATCCACTGCCCATTGAGCCACTCGAGCCGCTGCCGGTCGAACACGGCGCCGGCCGACTGGACGCGCTCAAGCTCGAACCGCTGCGCCAGCTCGTCGAGCGTGAAGACCTCCTCGTCGGTGCCGGACGACCAGCCGAGCAGCGCCAGGTGATTGACGATCGCCTCGCGAATGAAGCCCTCTTCGCGGTACGCGTCGACCGCCGTCTGGCTCTTGCGCTTCGACATCTTGGTCCGGTCCGGGTTCAGGATGAGCGGCAGGTGCGCGAAGGCGGGCACTGCGGCATCGAGGGCGCGGAAGAGCAGGATGTGCTTCGGCGTGTTCGAAAGATGGTCCTCGCCACGGATGACGTGCGTGATCGCCATGGCCGCGTCGTCCACCACCACGCTGAAGTGGTAGAGCGGCGTGCCGTCGGAGCGGACGATGACGAGGTCACCGCCGAGCGCCTCGGTGTCGATGGAGACGCGACCGCGAACGAGGTCGTCGAATTCCACGATGCCCTCGCCGACGCGGAACCGGATGACGGGCCGTCGGCCCTCGGCCTCCCGCTCTCGGCGCTCCAGCGGCGACAGGTGCGCGCAGCGGCCCACGTACTGTGGCGACCGACCGGCGGCCTCCTGTGCGACGCGATCGGCTGCCAGTTCGGCAGGCGTGCAGTAGCAGGGGTAGGCGCGATCGGCCGAGAGCAGGCGCTCCGCCGCCTCCCGGTACAGATCCAGCCGCTGCATCTGACGATAGGGGCCATACGGCCCGCGAGCCGGCTGTCCGGCCACCTCCGGTCCCTCGTCCCATTCCAGGCCGAGCCAGTGCAGCCCCTCCAGGATGTCACGCTCGTAGTCGAGCGTCGAACGCGCGACGTCGGTGTCCTCCAGCCGCAGGATGAACGTCCCACCCCTGTTGCGAGCAAAGAGGTAGTTGAACAGCGCAGTCCGGGCCGTGCCGATGTGCAGCGGGCCGGTCGGGCTGGGGGCGATGCGGCAGCGCACGGTCATGCCCCAAGTGTGAGGCCCGACGCGGACTCGTGTCGTCCCGGCGCCCGTTGGCCGCCGGAGCCCGGAGACAAACCTGCAGCGCGTCACGCAACATTTGCACCGGCCATCCGTCACAGGTGGCGCCGCGTGTCCGGCACCGCCCGTTCCCGGAGTTCCGGGACCAGGTGACGCATCGAAAGAGGAGCACCATGGCACGCCGTCGCCACCCGATCCTGCCCCTCGTTGCTTTGGTCGCTGCCGGAGCGGCACTGGCGGGCGGTTCGCCTGCCCTTGCGACCGGTCGGGCGCCCGGGAGCGGCCCCACCGGAGTCTGGAAGGGCGCATCCCCGTCCAGGATCACTGCCGCCCCACCGTCCGTCCGCCTGCTGGCCCCCGTCGCGCACATCACGGCGTACAGGTACAAGGGCCGGCCGATCTTCGTGGACCCCGGTGTCCTCGTCGCCTCGGTGGGAGGGGCGTTCCAGGTCAACGCCGTGCGCGCGGACTACGACCATCCGATCGCCGGCGTCCAGGTGATCCATTCGAGATCCGCCGACGTCCTCAGGCCGCTGCCGTCCGGCATGGTGCGCGACTTCACCGGTCTGCGGGACTTCCTCCATGTACGGGTCACCGGTCCGAACGGCAGGACCGTGTTGGACACGGCCCACTCGTTCTGCCCGTCGGGCCTGGACCAGCGCGTCAGCCCAAACGGCCCGCTCAACCCGACCTACCCGCGGGGCTGCCTCAGTGGCCTCTTCACGCTCGGCGCGGTATGGGGCATCGACCGGGGCTGGGCAGTGTCCGCGCTCGGCTACCAGGGGATCCAGTTTTCCGGCCCGCTCGGGAAGTACCAGGTCACGGTATCGCTGGGCGTCGCATATGCGAAGTTCTTCGGCGTACCCACGACGGATTCGTCGGTCCGTCTTGTCGTCAAGGTCGTGAAGGGCACCGGCGGATGCGTTCCCGTCTGCCCGCCGCCGACGCCGGCGCCCGTTTCGGCGTCCCGGATCCTCGGGCCGCTCGGCAATGCGCCGTCCGTTGCGGCGCCGGATCCGACGACACTCCCGGACCTCGTCGCCCTGCCCGCATGGAACATCCAGGTCGATCACCAGGCGAAGCACGACTATCTCGACTTCGCCGCGACCGTCTGGAACGCGGGGCCGGCGCCGATGATCGTTGAGGGGTACCGGCAGGGGACGAAGCCGGTGATGACAGCGTGGCAGTACTTCCTTCGTGACGGCAAGGTTGTCGGAAGAGCGCAGGTCGGAACGCTCGCATATGACGGCGCGGCCGGTCACGAGCACTGGCATTTCGCGCAGTTCGCGCGCTACTCGCTCCTCGATTCCACGCAGACGAAGATCGTGGTCAGCCAGAAGATGGGGTTCTGCCTTGCACCGACGGACGCGATCGACATGACACGTCCAGGTGCGGACTGGTTGCCCGCGTTGACGGGGCTGGCGTCGGCATGCGGCGACGCCACCTCGATCTGGACCCGCGAGGCACTCCCGGTCGGATGGGGCGATACCTACATGCAGACACTGCCCGGCCAGTCGCTCGAGATCACCAACCTGCCGAACGGCACGTACTACATCTCGGTGCAGGCCAACCCGTTTGGCAGGCTCCATGAGAGCGACACCATGAACGATCAGCAGCTGCGCGAGATCGTCCTGGGCGGTACGGTCGGGAATCGCACGGTGACGGTGATGCCCTGGCACGGGATCACGATCTGACGGCGGGACGGTGGGCGGCGGCGCGGTTTCACCATCCGTCGCTGCCGGCGATGGCCGCCGTTCGCGACTGGCCGGCCGTCGTCGTCTGGATGTCGGCCCGCCGGCCCGCGGCGCGTACGCCCTTCCACGCTCATCCGTTCGTGGCCGCAGGCGACCGGAAAGGTGGAAGAGTGGAGGAGTGGACGAGTGGGAAGAGTCGTTGGATTCAGGGTCAGGCCGGAGACACGGAAGGGAGTTTGGAATGAAGGTTCACTACCTGGAGATTGTCGCTTCAGATGTGGATGCTGTATGTGCTGCCTACGAGGCTGCACACGGCATCAAGTTCGAATTCAGCTGATCCGCTTCTTGGAGGCGCGCGGACGGCGCCACTGCGGGATGGGGGCAGCATTGGCGTGCGCGGTCCCTTGCGGGATACGGAGGAGCCCGTAGTTCGACCGTACTGGCTCGTTGATGACATCGAAGCGGCGTTGGATGCGGCAACCAAGCAGGGTGCTTTGGTTGCGCATCCCCCGCTGGAGATTCCGGGAAAGGGCACATTCGCGATCTATATCCAAGGAAATGTGGACCACGGGTTGTGGCAAATTTGAGTTCCGGCCTAACAAATCGATCCAGCCGACCCTCGCCGCGCGCGGGCGGCTGAGCACGACCGTTCGGCGCGTGGGACGGGAACACGGAGGGATCGGACCGTCGTGCGCGCAACCGGGCTCAGTTGATCAGCGGGAGGAGATCCCGCGCTGGGCCCGCAGCCAGCCAATCGCGACCAGCGCCCCGACAACCACGGCCAATGCCATGAGCAACAGCGCAAATGCCGGTTCGAGTGGTGGCACCAGGGCAACGATCCCGAGCAGCGCGACGGGAAGCATGAGCGTCCCGCCCGCGAATCCGCCGACGAGGGCGGCAGCAAGTGTCGAGCCCTCCGGCGCGACCGCCGTGGCATCTCCGTCCGGCACGCCTGCCGGGGATACCGTCGCCTCCGGGGCGACGGACGCCGATCGGTCGCGAGCCCGGGACGGCGTCGGCTCCGGCGTCGCCCCGCGCGGAGCCGCAGTACGCACCTCGCCTTCCGGGCTGACCCCGGTAGACCCAGCTTCCGGCGGATTCCCGCGGCGCTGGTCATGCTCCGGGGGTGCGGCCTCTCCTGCCACCGGTCGGGCGCCGCGCAAAGCCGCCTGCTCTGCTGCGGCCTGCCTCGCCTGGGCACCGGTGACAACCTGCGTTCCGCGATGGACGAAGATCCCGCGGCTCGCCAGGTCGGCGTCCCCCCTGCGGAAGTAGCGGCGAGCCGCCGATGACCAGGCTGCGCCGCTCGACCGGCTGTAGACGTCGAAGTCGAGGGTCTGGTGCGGGGCGGACGCAGCCGGCCCCGTCGTGGGTGCCTCGCTCCCGCTTGCGCCCGGCGACCGGTGTGATCCGTGGCGCCGGGCTCGACGACCGATGCCCGGGCGCCCACTCCCGGGACCTGTGCCGGATCTGGTCTCCGCGCCGGCTCGGTCCTCGGTATCAGAGGTGGCGCCGGGCGCCTGGGGAGCGCCGGCACCTTGCGGCGGCGCCTCGCCGCTCGGCCGCGGTGCGCCGCTCGGCCCGGAGGCGCCGCTCGGCCCCGGTGTGCCGCTCTGCCGCGCCTCGCCACTCTGCCCCGGTGCGCCGCGGTCGCGTGGCGCGAAGTCCTCCCACCACGGCACCCCCTGCGCCGACCAGGTGTAGCTGCGGCTCGACGGGTCGCGCCCGGACCCCGTCCACTGCTCGCCTGGTGTCGAGGCATCGTCACGCGGATTCGCGTCGGCCGCCGCACGGGCCGTGTCCCGCGGTCGCTCCCTGCCACCTCCCCTGCCGCCCGCGGAGCCCCCCGCCGAGCGACCCGGGGAGCCGGCGGCGGGACCTCCCGAGGCGCCTCGGGCCGATCCGCTCGAATCGGATCCGCTCGGGCGGGAGCCATTCACCGGGGCAGCGCCATCCGCCGGGCCCCGTGACCCGGCACCGGAATCCTCGCGCGTCCAGCGGCCGTCGCGCGGTCGGGATCTCCGCCCGGGCCCGGCATCCGCGGCCCGCATCGGTCCCGGCGCGTGGCGGGCATCCCAATCGCGGCGGCGCAGCGGGTCGGACAGCAGCAGGTACGCCTCCTGGACCGCGAGGAACCGCGCCGTATCGCCGCCCGCGTCCGGGTGGTACTGCTTGGCGAGGGCACGGTGCGCAGCCCGGATCTGGTCCTCGGTGGCGTGCCTCGGTACGCCCAGCGCCGAATACGGATCAGGAACCCGCTGCATGCCGTTCACCCGCACAGCCCGCGCATCCTGCGACTATGCCCTACTCGTCGATTTGCCTCCCACGAGCTCGCCGATCGGCGCCAGCTCGAAGCCGACCACCGTTTCGGCGGCGATCTGCCGCTGCGCATCCCGCGTGACGGGCCGGTGCTCATCGGCGAGCGCACGCAGGTCGCGATTGTCGAGCGTGCCCAGCTGCGCAAGTGCCTCGATCGTCACCGCACGGCCCGCTCGCCTGTGCCCGTCACCATCGTCGATCTTGAGTGCAAGCCCGGCTGCCGTGCCTTCGCGCGGCCGAGCCGCAGGCAGCAGCCCGATGCCGCGAAGCGCTTCGCCGCCGGCCTTCGCGACCAGCCGGCCCGGACATCGCTTCATGAGGATCGTGTCGAGGAAATCACCCGTCCCACCCACGAGTTCGGGAGCCGACATCATCGCGTCCCGGACCCGCGTGAGCGCCGGCGACGACTGCGCGCGACCCAGGTCGGGCGCACCGGCCGGGTCGGCAAGGAGCGCATACGCCCGGGCGACCTCCACCAACGGGAACACGTAGGTCTGGAGCCCGCAGTCGTCGAGGCCGATGCGGAGCGCCGCCGCCCGAACGCCGAAAAGCCGCGCCACCGTCTCGCGCACCGCGACCTGGCTCGGATGATCCGGAAGGTGGTAGCTCTCGAGCGGCCAGCCGGCGAACCGGCTCAGCAGGAGACTCACAGCGTGGAACCCCGAGCACATGTGCCGGATCGGGCCCGGTTCCTCCCCGTCCCGCGCGAGCCGTGCCGCCGTGCGCGGATCGAGCGGGGCGCCCCTCGCGCCGCAGGCCAGCAGTGTCTGGCTCAGCCCGGCCCGACGAAACACGGCCTGCAGCGTGCGGACGTGCTGGTCCTCGCCCGCATGGGAACCGGCCATGACCGCCAGTTCCGGGGCGGAGAGGCGGAAGTCGCCGGCGGCGCCGGACTCGACCAGGGTGACGAGGGCGAACGGCTTGACTGCCGATCGGAGTGTGACAGCTGTCTCCGGGTCGCCGACCCCACGCTCGACCTGGCCTCCGGGCCCGACCTGGACGATGTGGCCGCGATGGCGGCTCTCGACGATCCCGGCACGACGGACCTCGACCAGGACGGGCGGCGGGCTGCCACGCGGATAGCGCGACGCCCGGGTGGTTGGACGGGGACGTGGCTCGGCCGATACCCTCGCACCGCCGGCCGCAGAGGCTCTGGGCACGTTGCGATGGTACCTGTTGCCCGGCTTGCCGCCCTGTACGATCTGCCGATGGCCCAGTCAGTAAATGAATCCGTGGTTTCCGGACCTTCAACCACCTTCCCCACCCTGCACGTCTCGGCACATCCCGCGGTCAAGCACAAACTTGCGCTGCTGCGAAACGCCGAGACCGAGCCCAAGAAGTTCCGCGAGCTCGTGCGCGAGATCAGCTGGCTGCTCGGCTACGAGGCGCTGGCCGACGCCGGGCTGCGATCGATCACGGTGCAGACTCCGCTCGAGGAGACGGAGGGAGCCGAGCTCGCCGACCGTATCGGCCTGGTCCCGATCCTGCGCGCCGGCCTGGGCATGGTGGATGCCATGCTCGAGTTGATGCCGACGGCCCAGGTCTGGCACCTCGGCCTGTTCCGCGACGAGCGAACGCTCCGCCCCGTCGAGTACTACAACAAGCTGCCGAACGAGGCGACGGTCGACGTCTGCCTGATCCTCGATCCGATGCTGGCGACAGGCGGCTCGGCGACGGCGGCGATCGAGGTGCTCAAGGCGTGGGGGGCCACGCACATCAAGCTGATCAACCTGATCGTGGCACCCGAAGGCGTTCGCGCGGTGGCCACCGCCCATCCGGACGTTGCGATCTACTGCGCAGGCCTCGACCGGCAGCTCAATGAGCGCGGCTACATCCTGCCGGGCCTCGGCGACGCCGGCGACCGGCAGTTCGGCACCGGCCACTGAGGGACGGGCGTCGATTTCCTCCCCGGCGACGCTGCAGGCGTGCTATCCGCCGGTCGGCGTGATGTCCATCACGAGCATCGTGCCGTCGCTCTTCCAGAGCTCCGCGCGTACGCGTTCAGGCCAGAACCGGCCGGAGGCTTTAGGTGCGGAAGCTGCCGTTACCGCGCCACCAGCTTGAGCGTCGACCGGGCGGCCTCGGGCGAGACCACGGTCCCGACGATGCTCGGCCCGTAGCGGTCGTACTTCGCGTGGTATGCCGCGTGCAGGTCGGCGTCCACAGCGGAGCCGGGCGCCTCGAACGCCACATCGCGCTCCACGCCGCCGGCGCGGATCCGGCCCTGGCCGGACGCGAGCGCGCGCCGGAACCAGGGGTTGGAGTGGCCGCGGGCCGAGCACACGTAGAGGTCGTCCCCGAGCCGGACGACCCAGATCGTGGTGAAGGGCCGGAAACTGCCGTCGGGACGCCGTGACGCGATCCGGAGCTCGTCTGCCCGGACGATGCGCGCGAGTTCGTCGGCGGTCCAGCCGGTCATCGGGTCGGCTCCGCCGCCGGCGCCGGGTACTCGGCGTCGGTGACCTGCGGGCCCCACTCGCTTTCGGGGCCGTCCGCCGGCGCCTCCCAGATGGCGAGATGGGTCATGAAGTGGTCGGGCGCCGCGCCGTGCCAGTGCCACTCGCCGGGCGGTGTGTAGATCGTGTCGCCTGCGCGGATCTCGATGACATCGCCGCCGCGGGCCTGGATGCGCCCGACGCCCTCGGTGACGTGCACCGTCTGGCCGACGGCGTGCGCGTGCCACGCGTTCCGGGCACCCGGAGCGAAGCGGACGACGTTGACGCGGACGCGGGACGGCTCCTCGCCGTGCGCGACGACGTCGAACCAGGCGTCGCCTGTGAAGGTTTCGGCCGGGGCCTTCACCGTAGGCTGCTTCTTCAGGATCTGCATCGCGTGCTCCTTGTGTTGGGAGTTCCGGGGCCGGGGCCAGCCGGCTAGAGGCCTGTCCTTGCCTCCAGGGCATCGGGGTAGCGCGCGCCCTGGATCGTGATCTTCGAGGCTGCGCCGTCGATCTCGCGCAGATCCTCGGGCGTGAGCTGCACGGCGACAGCGCCGATGTTCTCCTCGAGGCGCGCCAGCTTCGTGGTGCCGGGGATCGGCACAATCCACGGCCTCTGCGCGAGCAGCCAGGCGAGGGCGATCTGAGCAGGTGTGGCGTTCTTCCGTTCCGCCATGGCACGCAGCAGATCGACCAGCGCCTGGTTCGCCTTCCGAGCCTCGGGCGAGAAGCGCGGGACGATGTTGCGGAAATCGTTGCCGGCGAACGTCGTGTTCTCGTCGATGTGGCCCGTGAGGAAGCCTTTGCCGAGCGGGCTGAACGGGACGAACCCGATCCCGAGCTCCTCGAGCGCCGGCAGCAGTTCTTCTTCGGGGCGTTGCCACCAGAGCGAGTACTCGCTCTGAACGGCGGTGACCTGCTGGACCGCGTGCGCGCGACGTATCGTCTGCACACCGGCCTCGGACAGGCCGAAGTGCCTGACCTTGCCGTCCCGGATCAGGTCCTGCACCGCTCCCGCCACGTCCTCGATCGGCACCTGCGGGTCGACGCGGTGCTGATAGAACAGGTCGATCGTCTCGATGCGGAGTCGCATGAGCGAGCCATCCGCGGTCTCCCTGATGGTCTCTGGCCGGCTATCCGTGACCTGCTGCCCGCTCGGATCCACCCGCAGGCCGAACTTCGTGGCGATGATCACCTGCTCACGGAGGGGAGCGAGTCCTTCCCCGACGAGCTCTTCGTTCGTAAACGGGCCGTACATCTGGGCCGTGTCGAAGAACGTCACGCCGCGTTCGACCGCCGCCCGAAGCAGGCCGATCATCTCCTGCCTGTCTCCCGGCTGACCGTACGCGTAGCTCATGCCCATGCAACCGAGGCCGATGGCCGAGACCTCAAGGTTTCCGTTTCCGAGCGTGCGCTTCTGCATCGTCGTTGCTCCTTCAATGTGACCTGGCATTGATGGTCGTTCGTGATGTCGCGGCCATCCAACCACCGCTCGAGACGTCGAGCAAGGCACGCGTGTTAGGGGCACTGCGAGTACCTCCCTCCCGACGACGCAACCGCGTACCGTGGCCCTGACATGAGCAACGCAGATGACATCCGCGACTTCCTGACCACCCGCCGCGCCAAGATCACGCCCGAGCGCGCGGGCCTGCCCGCGTACGGTCGGCTGCGCCGCGTGTCGGGCCTGCGGCGCGAGGAGGTGGCGCTCCTCGCGGGGATCAGCGTCGAGTACAACACCCGGCTCGAACGCGGCGACGCGCGTGGTGAGTCCGACGAGGTTCTCGATCCCGACGACGTGACCGAGCATCCGCTCGCCGGCGGCATGGGTTCGGGAGGCGAGGTGGTCAGGGTGGGTGACACCGTCCGCCGGCCGATGCAGTCGCAGAGTGCGACCGTGCACGTGTTCCTGCACCACCTGGAGCAGGTCGGCTTCGAAGGCGCGCCGCGCCACATCGGCACCGATGATCAGGGACGGGCCATCCTGACCTACATTCCGGGCGATGTCGGCATCCCGCCGTACCCCGCCTGGACGGCGGACGAAGACCTGCTGCTCAGCATCGCCGAACTGCAGCGGGACTTGCACCGAGCGGCGGCGGGGTTCATTCCGCCCGTCGACGCCGTCTGGGATGTGGCAAACCTGCCGCCGATCGGCCCGGGCGCCATCGTGTGCCACAACGACCTGTGTGTGGAGAACGTGGTCGTGCGCGACGGTCGCGCCGTGGCGTTCATCGACTTCGATTTCGCCGCGCCGAGCGATCGGCTTGTCGACATTGCGATCGCCGCCCGGCATTGGGTCCCTGTCCGGGCCCCGGAGGACCTCGACGCTGGGCGAGCCGGCCTGGACCAGGTCGACCGCTTCCAACGCTTCCTCGACGCCCACGGCCTGACACGGGAACAGCGTCCGCGGGTGGTCGACGAGCTCGGCGGATTCCTCGATCGGGCGCTCGTCTCGATGAAGCGGCGGGCCGACGCCGGTCAGCCGGCCTATGTGCAGGCCTGGACTTCCGGCTACCCGCGCCAGAACCGCCGCTCGCGCGCCTGGCTCGATGCGCACGCGTCCGCGCTCTCCGGCTGAGGCGCTCGTGGACGCGGCGCCTGATCGGTAAGCAGACTGGCACCATGAGTGGCACTCCCCAAAGGACACGTCACCGACTGTTCGCCGACGTTCCCGAAGCGACCGATGCAAAGGTGGTGGATCAAGGGTCGGAACATCGCTGCGGGCGACCTGGCGCGCACTGCGACGATTGGAGGCTGGGCGCCCGAGGAGGCGGCGCGCGAGTTCGACCTGCCGGTCGAGGCCGTGCTCGAGGCGCTGCGGTACGCCGAGGTCGCCCGTGACCTGATCCTCGCAGAGGAAGCGGAGAACCGGATCATCGCCCAGCGCTACGAGCCCGGGCTTGCGCCTCTACGTTGACGAAGACAGCGCGAGTCCGCGACTACCAGAGGCGATCGAAGACGTGCTGCGGACAGTCGCGCGCGCACCTTTCGACCTGGATGGGGTGCTCGCCGCCATCGTGCGACACGCCGTCGACCTGTGCCGGGCCGATCGTGCCTTGACTACCGGCTCGATGACGGGGGCTTTCGACACGCAGCGGACGTGGGATCGTCGCCCGAGGTCGTCGCCTACAACCGGGCGCATCCCATTCTCCCGAGCCGGGCCACCTTGACGGGGCGCACCGCGATCGAGCGCCGACCCGTGCACATCCCGGACGTCGCAGTCGACCCCGAGAACAACTACCACGAAGCGCTCCGCCTCGGTGGGTTCCGCTCTTGCGGGCAGCCCTGCAGAAGACGTGGTCCCGCGGGATTGCGTTCAGCTCGTTGGCGGGTTGATCAATGAAGCGAGCGCAGCTCGGGAGCGCGCCGCTTGATCATCGATCGTCTTCTGCAGGGTCGCAATCAGTGCGTCCGAGTCTACGACCGGCGCGCCAGTCGGGGTCGGATCCGTCAGTGCCCCGCGCGCAACGGCACCTCCGGCTGCGGCGCCCGGGGGGTTGGCGGCGGCGAGCTGTGAGACCGCGGTCGCCAGCTGGTCCTTCGCCTGCTGCGCCACCTGATCCACCTGTTGCTGCCCTGCCGCCAGCGCGAACTGGACGCGCGACTCGTTCACCGCCGCCACGACACGCGCCTGAAGCGCGGTCAATACGGAGCCACCTGCCGATCCTGCGACCAGAGAGGTCGCCACGAGGCGCACGACATCGTAGGACTGGGAGATCGTGCTGCCGCCTGCGCCGCTGGTCACGATCGTCGTCTGCGGTGGGTAGACGATCAGGATCGCGACCCCGACGACAGCGCCGACGATGAGCGTTGCGAAGCCGCCGAGGTCGATGAAGCCGCCATTGCGCGACGGCACCTGGAACTCACCCGTCTCGCCGTTGTGGTTGAGCAGCAGCTCCGAGGCAAGGCCGCCGCACAGTCCGGCGAGCCCGGCGACCAGGAAGACCAACGCGTAGTCACCGGCAGTCGTGAGTGAGATCACGAGACCCTCCCATCCTCGGAACGAGTCATCTGATCCGCTCGTACCCGGAGAGCGTCAGAGCATAACTCCCGCCATCCGACGCGCTGATCTGGAATTCCCACGTCTCGAGCTCACTTCCTTCTGGTGGGCTGAAGGTGACGGTCAGCGGGCACGGTTCGCTGCCAGGACCGATCTCGGCACCTTTGCACGCCGACCAGTCGACGGTGAACGGGCTCTGCCACGGCGGCAGGCTGGCGTCGTTGAAGCTGACGGGCTGGACGTTCACGATTGAGATGGGGATCGCGTTGTCCGGACCCGCGCCGCTGACCTGGATCACGTAGGGCGTCTCGGGGGGCAACTCGAAGTAATGGCTGCTCTCGAATTCCAGGGTCGCGGACGGCGGGCTCGGCGACAGGGCCGGTGTCTCGGTGACGATCCCGACCCCAAGCAACTCGACGTCGACCGGTGGTAGCTCCCGTGTCCCGATCTCGAGGACACGTCTGTAGCCGGTGGCCTCGAGAGGAGTGAAGACGACGCCCGCGGTGCACGCAGCTCCGGCCTCGATCGGCGCATCGCGACACAGCCCGGGCTGGGCGATGAACGTCCTGCTCGGCGCCCCGGTCACATCGATCGTGCGCACGCTGAGCGGCGACCCACCGCTGTTCGTGATCGTGAACTGCCGCCGGCTCCGGTGGCCAACGTCCACCTTTCCGAAGTCGATGGTCGGTGTGACCTCGAGGAACGGCGGAGCGGGCGTAGGCGGCGTCGCAACTGTCGTTGGAAGCTCGGTCGCCGAGGCTGTCACGGGCGGCGTGGCTGCGGCCGTCGTGGGTGGCGTCGCGGCGGGCGTGGGCGATGGGTGCGGCCCCACGACCGCCACCGCGGCGGCGCCGGCCAGAGCCAGGCCGATCACCGCGACGAGCGCCACAAGAAGGACGTGGCCGCCGAAGATGCCCCCGCCGCCCGCTCCACCGGACGGCGCGTCGCCCGAAATTGCTTCAGGTGGTGGGCCGGAACCAGCTTCGGGCGGACCGGCCGCGGGTGGCGCAAGCGGTGGCAATGCCGCGCCGATCAGCACAAGGGCCCGATCGACACTCGCCGCGGGAAGACTCGTGGCGAGGCCGATCTCCTGTGGCGACATCGTCGCGAACCGCTCGGGCAGCTCGTCCGGGTCCTCCAGGTCTGCCACCGAAAGCAGATAGCGCCGGACCCGCACGGCGGCCAGATCGCCGACGTCGATGGATCGGATCTCCCCTGGCCGGTCACCAAGCTCGACCATGACCCGCTCGGGCGTGAGCTCGGTGTCCCGGGCCGCTCCGTCGACGGCCTCCCCCAGTGACCGGGCATCGCCCACCGCGGTCGCTTCGCCGCCGCCAGCTCCGTCGAACCACGACCAGGACGTCCAGATCCCCTGGTAAGACAGCGAAGCTGCGACCCGTTCTGCCATCGAACCGTCCGCGATCACCCCGGGATCCCGGGCGTCGGCACGGATCAGCCCCCGGTACGAGGCCAGCAGCATGGGTGGCCAGGCGATCCCTGCAGGCGGGGCCTGCGCCAGGTCGATGCCGCGCTCCGTCACCAGGCCGCGCAGCCCCGCCACATCGGGATGCCCCGGCACGAGCTGGTCCAGGTTCGAGAGCACTGTGCCGAGCAGCGAAGGATCAAGCGCGGGGCGCAGCAGCAGCCCGTGCGCTGCAACGATGCCGAGCCACGGGTCCTGGAATTTGGAGCCGAGCAGAAGGCTCATGAGGTCATCGGGGACGACTGCCCGTCCTTCGCGGAGTCCCCACTGCGCGAGTTCGAGCGCCTGGTCGACTTCGACCTGGTACGGCGCCCAGCCCGAGCCGAGCGGGACCAGGTGGATGGAGGCCGATGCGAGGTCGGGCCCTCGTTCGCCCGTGGTAACGAAGATGAGTGTCTGCCACCCCGCCGGGAGCCAGACCGACTGGAGGACGCTCGTCTCCGCGAAGGCCCGCGGAGCCCCCTGAGGCGTGGGCGCCGCGAACAGTCCGAGGATGTAGGGCCCGTGCTGCAGTTGCGCACTCCATGCAGCCGCTCCGTCGGATGGGCGGAACGTCCAGCCGCTCTCGAAGTCGTCGACCGAGCTGATCGACGCAGTCAGTATTCGGAACGGGGCGAGCTCGGATGGGTCCAGTGGTGGGCCGTTCTGGCCCCGAACGTCGCGGACCATGAGCACGAGACCGGCGTCTCCCCCGGGCACGACGATCTTCGGCTGGCGGCTCGCCGCGGCGGCCAGCTCCTCGTGGTACTCGTGGCTGGTCGATGTGCCGTTGACCGGTGCGGCGGAGGGGAACCGGACCGTGACGTTGTCGTCCCGGAACGTCCCTCCGGCCTCGAGGTTGACGAGTCGCCGTTCGATGGCCGGGCCGGCCCGCGCGACGACCTGGTACACGCCGGCAGGGACATCAACGACGAGATGCCCGAGTGCCGAAGCAACGGGTCGGAAGTCCCACGCTACGAGCGCCAGCTCGACAGATGGAACGCGCGAGTGCAGCTCGACATGAGCCATCCCGTCCTGGTCGCCGCTGCCCGTCACGGTCGATGCCTTCGCCGCCCCGCCGGAGTCTGCGACGCCCGAGTCGGGACGAGCGTCCCGCCACGCGCGTCGGGCGTCTGGCCTGGGTCAGAGCTGGACATCGCGATCTGATCCGAGCACATCGAAGAGGCCGTCGTTCGCGAGTGGCGGCGCACCCTGAGCCAGCGCCTCGACACGGTAGTAGCCGGCGGGTAGTGGGAGCGTCCAGGGCCCGTTCGCCACCGCCCATCGCGCATGCTCGCTCGTATCACCATTGCGCAACACGACGTCCCCGGCCAGACCAGGCGGGAAGCGCAGCGTCACGTTCAGCGACGGCCGGGCCGGTTGCGCAGGCGTCCCAGCCGCAATTTCTGCTCCTGTGCGGAAGACGATCTGCCGTGCGACGTCCGCGATCATCTCACCGCGCTGCGGATAGGGAGCGACCGTTCGAGTCACCTCCTCCACCACCTGTTGCACGTATGTCGCCAGCGAAGCGCCAGTAATGGCGCCCGTCGCACGTTCGGCCGCGGCTCCGCGCAGCCCATCGAGAACCGCCTTCGTGAAGTAGCCCCGCCCTGAGTCCGCGGGCTGGGGCGCACCCGCCGGCTCGTACGCCAACTCTCCCAGCCGCGTCGCATATCCCATGAATCGGAGCGTGCCCTTGTGTTCTGGGACGGCACAGACCGTGAAAGGTGGCGCATTCGCCGGCGGGATGCCGCCTGCGATCTCCCGGCAGCAGTCGGCGAAGATCACCACTTCCCGAACCAGCCCGCAATGGAGGTACCAGTCAGCATAGAGCGACAACTCGAGGTTCTCACCGAGCGTCTGGCGATCGGCGTCCGCCATGAGCAGGGCACATTCGCCGTTTGGTGGTCCAATCCCGTGCCCTGCCACGTAGATGTACAGCCGCGTGCTGTCCCAGGCCGCCGGATTGGCTGCGACCGCTGCCCGGATCGCGTCGTTGATCTCGCGCAGCGCCCGGTTGACCTCGCGCTGCTGCGGGCGTCCGTCAGCGGGCATGGCAAACGGTTCGGTGTCGGGCACGGACACCAGGCGCACGTTCGCCTGCGGCACGCCGCCACCCTGTGGATCAGTCAGCCAGGCTGAGAAAGCGGCAGCGTCATGGCGTGCGGAATGCAGATCGCGGCCCGCAAGCCCGGGGTACCGATCGATCCCGACGCAGACGCCGAAATGCAGGTCGTTCACGGGCGCACTCCAATGGCCGCGCGATGGGGCTCACTGCATCTCTGCGGCAGGACAAGCTCCGCACGGACGCCGGACCCGTTCCGGCGGTGGAACTCCGATCGTAGACAGACACTCGAGGCCGGTCAAGCGGATCGTGGTCGGAACCGCAGCACGCGGGGAACCTGAGCGACAATCGCCTTCGGTCGGCGGAACCGAAGTGAAGCGTCAGGGCTCGCGGTATCTCCGCACCGCGAATTTCCGGCCACGCAGCGTTTTGCCCTGGAGGGCGCGGACGATCTCGTCGGCGGCAGCCTCCGGCACCTCGACGAGCGAGAACGTGTCGGCCACCTGGATCGAGCCGACGATGTCGCCGCGGACGCCGGCCTCGTTCGCGATGGCGCCGACCAGGTCCCCGGGACGGATCCCGGCCCGGCGACCGGCTCCCACGAACAGCCGCGCCGACGGGCCCTTCGGCCGGACCCGCAGGCCGCGCGGCCCGCCGACCTCCTCGCCCCCAAATCGTGGTCTCCCCGGCCGCACGGGCGCCCCTGGCCCGGGCCTCGGCCTCCGCTCGTCCAGGAACCGCGCCGGAGCGATGTCGATCTCCTCCTTGTCGTCCCGGGACGTGGCATCCGCCACCAGGTTCACTGCCGCCAGGGCGATATTGAACACGTCGAACTCGTCGGCCAACGGCTCGATCACCGGTCGGTATCGGTCGAGCCCTTCCTCCAGCAGGGCCTCCCGCAGGCTCTCGCGAAGCTGCTCGAAACGGCGCTCGCGGAGGTCGGCGACCGTAGGGACCTGTCCGAGTTCGAGACGGCTGCTCGTCGCAGCCTCGATGTTGCGCAGCAGGCGTTGCTCGCGCGGCTCGACGAGCGTGATCGCCGTACCTTCCCGCCCGGCGCGGCCCGTGCGACCGATCCGGTGGAGATAGGCGCCGGGATCGGATGGGATGTCGTAGTTCACGACGTGGGAGACGTGCTCGATGTCCAGCCCGCGCGCGGCAAGATCGGTGGCGACGAGAACGTCCAGCGACCCGTCGCGGAACCGTGCCATGACCCTGTCCCGCTGCTCCTGGGCCATCCCTCCGTGGAGCGCGGCCACGTCGTGGCCATGCGACGCGAGTCGCTCCGTCAGCTCGTCCACCTCCAGGCGGGTCCGGCCGAAGACGAGCGCCGACCCGGGATCCTCGACGTCCAGGATTCGGGCGAGCGCGGCCGGCTTGTCGGATCGGAAGACGACATAGGCGAGCTGCCGCACGCGACCGGGCTCCTCGCGGCTCCGCCGCTCGCGGGGAATCGTGACGCGCTCCGGATCGCGTTGGTGGCGTTGCGCGATGCCGGCGATCTGCGCCGAGATCGTCGCCGAGAACAGCGCCGTCTGGCGCTCCTTCGGAACGGCGCCGAGGATCGTGTCGAGGTCCTCCGCGAACCCCATGTCGAGCATCTCGTCGGCCTCGTCCAGGACGACGACCTCTACGGCACCGAGCGTCAGCGTCTCTCGGGTCAGGTGATCGACCGCACGGCCCGGGGTGGCGACGACCACGTCCACGCCGCGACGCAGCGTCCGAATCTGCTGACCGATCGCCTGGCCGCCGTAGATGGGGAGCACGCGTGTCTCGTAGGCTCGGCCGTATCGGTGGACCGCCTCGGCGACCTGCATCGCGAGCTCGCGCGTCGGCACGAGGACGAGCGCCCGTGGGCGGCCGTCATCGGTCGGGTGGGCGGCAAGCCGCTGGAGCGCCGGCAGGGCGAAGGCAGCCGTCTTGCCGGTGCCGGTCGGGGCCTCGGCGACGACGTCGCGTCCCGCCAGGAGCGGCGGAATGGCCGCGCGTTGGATCGGCGTCGGCTCCTCGTACCCAAGCTCGCCGATGGTCTGCAAGAGCCTGGGGTCCAGGCCGAGGGCCGCGAAGCCTTCAGGGGCGCCGAGGTCGGCATCGGGTTCGATTGTCGGAATCGGGTCGTTCGGGTTCGTCATGCGCCTCGAACCATACCCTCGACGTCGGGGAGGCCACGCCGGTCGCGTGGACGCGGCTCCGGGACTTGTCGAGCCGGCGGACATCTGGTCCATCCGATGCGATCCTCGCACAATCCGACCATAGCGCACGTCTCTGAAGACTTGACGCGGGTTCCGATCAATCCCATGATGTACGCACCATGGCAACCCTGATCAGCGCGACAGCTCGTCTTCGTGATCGAAATCAGCTGACGATCCCGGATCCGATTGCCCGCGCCGCGGGCATCGAGGTGGGCGACTCCTTCGTCGTGGAGATCGAGCCGTCTGATCCCGACGTCCTCCGCCTTCGACGAGTGCGCGACAGCTACGCGGGCGCACTGGTTGGCCTTTACGGCGACTCGGGCACGTATGTCGAGTCCGAGCGGCGCAGCTGGGAGGAAGACGAAACCGAGCAGGGTCGATGAGTCGCGCATCGCTGGAGAGCCAGATCCCACCAGAGGCTCGGTTGCTGCTCGACTCATCGACGGTCATTGCGTATCTCAACGGGTCCGAAGCCGCCTCGCAGGCTGCCGCGCTCGTAATGGACCAGTTCATCAGGACCGGCCGCAATCCGGCAGCGATCAGCACCGTGACGGTGACCGAGGTGCTCGTCCGTCCATTCCAGTCGGGCGTGGAATCCGCCATCGGCACAGCGGAAGCGTTCCTCTCGCAGTTCCCGAACCTCACCGTCGTTCCGGTCGACTTCGCGGTTGCGCGGGAGGGTGCGCGCGTCCGCGCAGCGTCCGGACTACGGGCGCCGGATGCCCTCGTCATCGCCACAGCGCTTGTTGCGGGCATCCCGCTGGTTGTCGCGAACGACGTGCGCTGGGAACGCGCGCTCGCCGCTCTCGGGTCACCGATCTCCCTCTGCCACCTGGACGCCCATACGCCGATCTGACCTCGGACCCGCGGGCCGCCGGCGCCACAAACCCCCACATGGGGCATGTCGACGGATGTACGGTTGTTCCATCGTGAACCGCAGTTTCCTGGCCGCCGTTGTGGCCGTGCTCGTCCTTCTCGGGGCCGGTTCGGAGTCGCCCGCCCGAGCCGACGCGCCGTTGCCGGCCTGTCGCTACGACAACGTCCGCACCAGGTACACCGCCGCGGAGGACTGGGGCAAGACGCTCCTCGACACGATCGAGCGGGTGCCCAGCACGTACGCGCCCTCGGATCTCGTGTCGACGGCCCAGGCCGGGCTCAACGGCGGGTTCAAGATCCGTTCGCTGGTGATCCCCGACCTTGCGGCGATGACGACCGACGCGCAGGCAGCGGGCAAACCGATCGCGGTGAACTCCGCGTACCGCAGCTTTGCGCAGCAGAAGAAGTCCTTCTGGAAGTACGTCGCGCAGGTCGGCTACGCAACGGCCATCAGGTACGGAGCGCGGCCCGGTCACTCGGAGCACCAGCTGGGTACCACGATTGACTTCCGGAGCGCCGGCGACCCCAGGCCGCCCTGGGACTATCAGAACTGGGCAAAGACGCCGGCGGGTGCCTGGATGACGGTCCACGCGTGGCGGTATGGCTTCGTCATGAGCTACCCGTACGCCATGCGTGCGGTCACCTGCATGAACTTCGAGCCGTGGCACTACCGCTACGTGGGTCGCGCCGAGGCGGCGGCCATCCATGACGCGAGGATCACGACGCGGGAATATCTCTGGGAGACGTACGAGATCGCGAGCTGACGTCCGGCGGCGGAAACCTCCGCGTCGGCGCTCGACCTGTCGCCGCGTGATCGAGTCAGGCTGACGCCTCGACCAGACGTCGGCGCCCCCTCATCGGCGGGCTTGCGATCCGCCACTGAGCGCATCCGCCGGAGGGTCAGACCACGCCCGGCTGACTCACATGTCAGATCTCGCGATGGAACCAGATGTCTGCGGGATCTCCCCACATCCAGAAGCGGTGCCAGCTGTCGGCGAGGCGATACCCCGCCGCCGTTTGCACGAACCCGTCCTGGTGCTCGGCGTCACCGAGCGCCTTCTGCGTCCAGGTGGCGCCGCCGTCTCCACTGCGATACCGCACGTACTCGAGGAAGTCCTTCACGGTGACGACCGCGACGATGCGCCGTCCCTCCAGCGCCAGCGATGCAAGCTCCCCGGTCTTGCCGAGGACGCGAGCCGTCGCGAACGTGGCGCCTCCGTCCGGGCTGCTGCGGAACCAGTCGTGGTCGCTGCGCACGAAGGCCAGGATCAGGTTCCGGCCGTCCGCGGCGAGCGCGGGCCCCTTGGCGCCAGGTGCCATCGCGATCGCGGGCTTTGTCGTGACCGAGTACGCCGGCGCGGCGCCGACGGTCGAGCGCACCAGCCGCAGCCCGGCCCCAGTCTGCCATGCCACCGCGGAGAAGCCCTGGCCTGCGGCAACCGAGATTCTCTGACTCGTGACACCGCCGCCGAGATCGAGCGGTGCGCTGAAGTTGAGGGTCGGCAGCAGCGCGTGCCGCAGCACCGCGTGGTAGGTGTCGGGCAGCGAGGCCGGCTCTGTCGTTGCCAGCCAGACCCGGCCGGCCCCGCAGGCAATCGCCAAGCCGACGTCGGGGGAGTCCAGTGTGGCGACCCGGGTGCGCTGCACCACCGTCCCACCGACGGAGACTTTCGCGACGATCAGCTTCACATCGCTCGTCATGGTCACGTAGGCCACGTACGCCCAGCCATCGCAGACCGTGGCGCCCGCGTCGGTCACGTACTTCGCGAGGAGCACCGGGGACGCGAAGCTCCCGCCCGAGTTCCCGGACGTTCGCACCGACAGCCACGAGGTCAGGTCGGTCGAGCTTCCGTTGAAGTAGGCGATCGCCACCTCTCGCTCGTGATAGGCGGCGAACATGCCCGTGTCCCACTGCCGGCTGACGATCAGCCGCGGCGTGGTCCAGCTCGCAGCGGCGGCTGGAGCCGGCAGGATGATCGCGGAGGCAACCAGGGCCAGAAGCAATCCGACGACCCGATGACGCCTGACGGCGCGCATGTGAGGCACCTCCTAGCGAGAGCGGCCGACCACGCGTGGCGATCGACGCCGCCCGATATCGCTGATATGGCGACCCGAGCCTCGCGCTGCAAGAGGACGACGGCCCGAACCCCTCGGCCGTCCGGCCTGTTCCGGCTGCACGCGTCCACTGCGTGTGGTTTCCGCGGCCTATGCTCGGCGCGAAACCTGGGACGAAGCCGATCAGTAGGAGCAGAACATGGAACCGAAGGCCTACACCCTGTTCGCCGACCTGGTTGCGGAGGCGCCGATCCCGGCGCGCGGGATCCTCAGCCAGACCATCTGGGACGAGGGGGACCATCGGCTCGTTGTCTTCGCGTTCGCGGCCGGCGAGGAACTGTCCGAGCATGCGGCATCGCGCCGGGCGATCGTCCACATCCTGTCGGGCGAGGCCGACGTGGTCGTCGGAGGGGACGACTTCACCGGCGGGTCGAACACGTGGTTCAAGATGGCGCCCGAGGTGAAGCACAGCATCCGCGCCCGTACCCCGCTCGTGATGGCGCTGTACCTCCTCCCCGGCTGAAGCGCACCCGGGGGCTGACTACGGCCCGGTTGCACGCCCGGCAGTCGGCTGGTCTCGCCGCTTGGCCGGGCTGCCTGACGGGCCTGATCGCGTAATGCCGACTTTTGCGGTATCAGCGATGGGATGGCGGTCCGGGAGGCGTTACCGCGGGACACATGGTCCCGATGGGCCGCCACTCTCCGATCATTCCGCAAGCCGGATGGCTATCAGGGGTCAGGCGACGGTCAAGCGGCCCGCAATCGACGCTGGGCCGCTTCGACCTTCAGTGATTCCGCAAACCGGGGTCGTAGGCTGCCGGTGACCACGACTTCCCTCGCCTGCTGGTCAGAGAGCCGACCCGTTGCCGAATCGGCCCGAGCCTGGGGCGCAACCGCGTGATTCAGGCGCGCACCCCCTCGTCGGCGTGGTCGAGCGCGCGGTCGATGATGGCGAACGCCTCGCCCAGCTGCTCCTCCGTGATCGTGAGCGGCGGGTTGTTGTGGATCGTGTTCCAGCGCACGAAGGTATAGAGCCCATTGTCGCGCAGGTACTTCGCGACCGCCTTCATCTCGTCGCTGGTGCCGTTGTACGGCGCCATCGGCTCGTAGGTCGAGCGGTCTCGCACCAGCTCGAGGATGCCGAAGAGGCCGATGTTGCGACCCGCACCCACGCTCGGGTGCTTTCGCTCGAGCTCGCGGTGGTGGCGGTTCATGACCTCGCCCATCGCCCGGGAGCGCTCGATGAGGCCGTCCTCCTCGTAGACCGCGATCGTGGCCAGCGCGGCGGCGCAGCCCATCGGGTGCGAGTTGTAGGTCAGGCCGCCGTAGAACACCTTCTCGCGGAAGCCGTCGGCGATGCCCTGCCGCATGCCGACCGCGCCAAGCGGCAGGTAGCTTGCGGTGAGGCCCTTGGCCATCGTGATCATGTCGGGAACGACACCCCAGTGGTTCACCGCGAACCACTCGCCCGTGCGCCCGAAGCCGGACATCACTTCGTCGGCGATCAGCATGATCCCGTAGCGGGTGCAGATGTCACGGACGCCCTGCATGTACCCGTCGGGCGGGATGAGGATGCCGTTGGTGCCGACGACGGGCTCCAGGATGAAGCCCGCGATCGTCTGCGGCCCCTCGTACATGATCACTTCCTCGAGGTCCCGGAGGCTCTGCTCGACTGGTTCGGGGTCCTTCCGGCCCCACCGGTGCGAGTCGGGAACTCGAACGAAGCCGGAGACCCCTGTCTCGGCAGCCCAGCGGCGAGGGTCACCGGTTGCGGTGATGACCACGCCCGTGGCGCCGTGATAGGAGCGATACCGGGTGAGGATCTTCTGCCGGCCGGTGAATTGGCGTGCGAGCTTGATCGCGTTCTCGTTGGCCTCGGCGCCGCCGTTCGTGAAGAAGACGACATCGATGTCCCCGGGAAGCAGTTCGGCGAGCTTGCGGCCGAGGCGTGCTCGCGGCTCGGTCGCCATGAAGGGATTCGCGTAGGCCAGCTTGTCCGCCTGTGCCTTGATCGCGTCGATGACACGGCGATCGCCGTGGCCGATGTTCACCGACATGAGCTGGCTGTTGAAGTCGATGAACCGCTTCCCATCGGGCGTCCAGAAGTAGATGCCCTCGGCGTGATCGACCGGGATCGGGTCCACCGCGTTCTGCGCCGACCATTCGTACAGGGTGTGACGCCTCGAGAGCGAGACGATCTCCTCGGCGCTCATGGTTCCGGGCGCCACCTCGACGGCCATCTCGTCACCTCATGTGTGCGGCTCATGTGGGCGGCTCTGCGGCGCGCTCGTGCTCCGGCGCGGCGAGTGTGCCACGTCGTGGCCGGCGACGTCGGGAGGGCGTGGATCGGGGCATCTCGGTACCGATGTGGCCCGGGCCGCCGGTGAACGTCGGGCTTGCTACCATCGCGGTTCCGTCAGCCGAGGAGAACTTCCATCCTCACGCGATCCTTCCGGCGCCGCAGCCCCGACCTGGGGCATCTGCTGGAACATGCCTCGTCACCGTTTCATCGCGCCGCCGCACGGCAGGATCGCGGACTCGTCCTGATCAACCTGCTCGGCGTCGCGGCGATCGTCGTGGGCCTCGCCGCGATGACCACGAGCGCGGTCGGTTTCACGGTGAGCGGCGCGTTCGACGGCATCGTCTCCCAGCTGGGAACCACCTTCCCCGCCGCGGTCTCGGTGTTCCTCGCGGCATGCATGAACCTGGGCGCCGGCGCCGTCCTCGTTCGCATCCTGCGGTGGGGTCCGTTCGACTCCGTCTCGCAACTCATGCTGTCCGGGCTCGTCGGAGCAGTGCTGCTGGACGCGCTGCTGCTCTTCGCGCTCGGCCCGTTCGGCTTCTTCAAGCCCCTGTCGCTTGCCTTCGTCAACCTCGGGATCCTGGGGATCGGCGTCTTCATCCGGCCGTGGCTCATCCCCGGGGAGCGGCGACTCGCCAGCTTCAACGCCGCAACATGGCTGATCGTCGCCGTCGTCTGGTCAGCTGCGCTCATCCTCCAACTCGCATCGCCCGTCGTGCCGTTCCTGGACGTGCTCCCCAACCACGTCGCGCCCGTCCAGCATCTCCAGACCTACGGGACGTGGGGATCGCTGGTCGTCAATCCTTCGCCGATCTACGGCCCCTCGCGGCTCTTCCTGGGGTACACCGCGCTACTCGGTACGCTCGTCGTCCTCACCGGCAAGTCCGCTGCGCTCGTCGTCGCGGCGTTCGCCCTGCCGATGACCATCCTGGTCGCCGCAGGTGCCACCCACCTTGCGAACGCGATCGCTCCCGTCTCCAACGGCGCGCCCCGCACACTCGGCGAGCAGGTGCGTTCGACCACGAGTTTCTGGGTCCTGCTGACGATCCCGCTCACGTTCGTCTTCCTCCGAATCCCGGACGCCCGCGACAGCGTGCTCGTCTTTCCCCTGGTCTCGTTCGCACTCGCCGTCCTGGTCGGGGATGGGACGTGGGGCGGCCGCTCCCGGCCGGTCATGCTGGCGGCGGCGATCGCGGCCGCGGTCCTCGTGCACCCGCTCGGCGGCGCGTTCCTGGCCGCCACCGTCGGGCTCGTGGCGGTGATCTCCTTCTCCCCGGGTCGGTTCCGTCTCGCCGTCGCCGGCCTGGTCGGGGCGGGGATCGCGTCGCTGCCCCAGGTCGCCGTGATGCTCGGGGTCTCGGCGCCGGCGTGGGCGGCGCTCCCGGCCATTCCGGTCGGGCTGGGGGTCGCGGCATGGCTTGCCGAACCGGTTGTCCGCGGAGCGACATCCGCCCCGCGGCCCCCCGCGCGTGACTTCAGTGTGCTGACCATGCTGATCGGCGCGGTATTGATCGGCACGGTTGCCGTGGCCGCCGCGGCGCTGATCGCGATACAGCCGAAACTCCAGGATGGGGTGCGCGAGGCGTTGACGACATCGCTCCAGGACTACGGCGTCCTCCTGGTCGCGGGGGCGTTCGCCGTGCTCCTGGTGCGGTCGCTCGACGCGTGGCGGGTGACGTTCGCCGCGTTGTTCGTCGGCGCCGCTGCGATTGTCGTCGCGAAGCTGTGGCCCGGCGACTCGATCCTCTCGCAGTCGATCCAGTACGAGGTGCCCAAGGCGGTGGGCTACTGGCTGCCGTGGTTCGTGGCGATCGCCGGCGGCCTCGGGCTTGCCGCGCTGTGGGACAGCCGAGGGCTGCCGCAGCGGGTGCGGATCGGCGGCGTGGCCCTGTTCGTGGTGCTGGCCGCGATCGACTTCGCGCCCGGCAACGTGGAGGCGCTCGGAATCGAGCAGCACCGCTACTCGGATTCGCTGGCCATCAGCCTCCACGAGGCAGAGTCCGGCTACTGGGTCGGTTATCCCGACAGTCGGACGATCCTCGACCCGCCTCGCCAGGCGCTCCTTGATGCTGTGCAGGCGGAACAGGCGAGCGGACGCCTTGGCCCGGCCTCGACGGTCCTCCATGTCGCCCCGAGCTTCCAGCAATGGGTCGCGACGCCGCTCGGCGTCTTCGCCGGGGTCATCGAGACGGACGCGACCGAAGACCCCGAGCACTCGCTCCACACGGCAGGTGGGCGCCTGGAGGACGTCGCGGACCTCGAGACCCTCCTCGCCAAGGGCTTCGACTACGTCGTGATCGAGGGGTATCCGGGAGATACCACGTATTTGCAGCAGGCGGAGGCAGCCGGATACCAGCCGATCTGGCAGAACGAGCAGGCCGTGCTGCTGCGCCGTTGAGCGCCCCGGCACTCGCGGCGACCACCGCTTTCAAGGCATTGACCGGGGCGCAAGCTCTGGATCGAACTGATCTCGACCATCGGATGGGGCCCGGGTTCGGTGAGATGAGAACAGCAGGCACCTCCGAATGCCGCGGCCGGGGCGGCCGGCCCGCACAGGGTCGCGCTCGCATGTGTCGACGGCCGTCTGCTCCTCGACGCTGCGTACCGGCGCGGGGCATGGCAATGCTCAACCATCTTCCGACCGGGTAGCGGTCCGTCGGAGCGTCCCGCGACGTCCCGACGACGGTCGCGGCCATCCGGCGGCAGGGGCGTTGCGCAGGAACGGGGCGCGATCGGCACATATTCACCCACGCGCGTCTGGCGACGGGACAGCGACTGTTCTCGATGCGGCACCGCCCGGCCGACAGGAGAGCCTTTCGCACCCCGAGTCACGGTGTCGGGGCCGGAAGGCGGTCAGTGCGTGCGCCGGCGCTTGTCGAACTGTCGGGTGGCCGCCGCCGCCGCGGCGCCGATGACGAGGAGCACCAGGAGTGGCTCCGGCACGCCTGGTATACCGCCCCAGAGAGGCGGATCTGGCCCGGTCGAAGTGGGCGGCAACACAAAGTCGGGTGCGACCATCGCCACAGCCGCCGCCAACGTCGTTCCCGCCTGGAATTGGTCGCTGACCTTCCGCCCAGGATGCATGACGACGAGCGATGCGACCGTTCCGTCCAGCTGCCAGGCGACGGTGTTCGTGGTATCGGCGATGGTGATGAGCGACGTGCTCACCAGATACCGCCAGCCGACGTGTAGCCGGGTGATCGTCTCGCACGAGGCGACCGGAAGCGTGACTGTGCTGCCGGCTCGCAGAAGCTCGTTTCCCGACGCGTCTGCATACACTTGTTCAACCCGGAACCGCAGCGTGCCCACGTCCGGATAGCGAGCCGGGGGGTGATATGCAAGAACGGTGCCGCTCCACGCGTAGCCGCGCACGAGTGCGGCGGTAAGCGGGTTCGTCTGGGTGCAGGCATTCTCTGCCCACGCGGCGCCCGGCACGGAAAGCACCGTCAGCGCGACTGCGATTGGAGCAGCAGCCAGGATGCCTATCAGTCGCATGGTCCACCTCGATCCGGGCCGTCGGCGTCAGGTATACCTGAACGTCGGAGACGTCGGAACGCCGTTCCGCAAGTGCCGGAGCGAGGCGGCGGGTCGGCGCCTCTGGTCGAGGCGGCTGGAATCCGGACAGGCGACTCCTACTGCGCCTGATCGGGGCTGACGACCGTGAACCCCTCACGCTCGGCCGCCTGCGCGAGCCGTTCGTCAAGCGTGACCAGCGGAAGTGTCGCCGGATGACTCTCGGCTGCCACGATCGCCGCAGCAAGCTGGAGCGCGTCGGCGGTGCGCAGCGGATGGACGCGGAGCAGCCGGATCGCAGTCTGGCGAACCGCCGTGACCGGCAGCACCTCGCGCCACGCGTTCGCCAGGCCGTCAAGGCGCCGAAGCCCATCGGTCATCGACGAAGCGGTCAGGCTGCCTTCTCGCTCGAGACGCGCGAGCGCCGAGACACACTCCCCCTCGGTCGCCCACCAGGCGACGACCTCAGGGTCGAGCTCGTAGGCTGCCATCGCGGCCACGCTCGTCGGTTCGACCACCAGGAGGGGGACGATTGCCGCGCTGTCCCAGAACCTCACCGCCCGGATCGCCGTTCGGCGATGAGCGCCTCTCGGCCACGCGGTGGCGGTTGGTTTCAGACGGGCATCACAGAGCCACCGTTGCGGCCGGCAGGGCCCATGTCGTGTCGCCTGTGCCGCTGGCGGCACAGTTGACTGAACCTGCACATTCCGTGGCGCTGTGGTGCCCATCTGGCGGGTCCGGATCTGGGGCGCAGTTGGGTTCAACGGCGAACTCGCGCGATTCTCATCCCTCCTGGTCGCCCCACGGGGCGAGGGGGCCTGACTCGTGCATGGCATCAGCCGGCTGAGCCCCGGGGGCCGTGGTCCCACGTGCGAACCGACGGGCCCGGTCGCACCCGGGAGTCGCCTCAGCGGTCGGCCTCTCGGGCTGCCAGGACCGCCGCTTCGCCGCGCAATAGCCGCAACCGGTCGATCCGCGCCTGGATCGAGGGGTGCGTCGCGAGCAGGCCGGGCGCACGGTCGGAGCCCTCGTTGATCGGGTTGACGAACCACAGGTGCTGGGTGCCGCGGTTCGCGGCCTTGACCACGCCGCTGTCCCGCCGGATCGTCTCGAGCGCACGTTCCAGCCCGAGCGGGTTGCGTGTGAGCTCCACGGCGGTCGCGTCCGCCAGCAGTTCGCGCTCGCGGCTGACCGCCGACTGGAGCAGCGCGGCGAACAGCGGAGCGACAACGCGCAACACGAGCGCGATCAGCAGCAGCAACAGGCCGAAGCCCACGCCGGCCACCAGCCCGCCGATGGCTCCCTTGGCATCGTCCGAGCCCTCGGAACCACGCATGAACACGCCCTGGTGCCAGGCCTCGATCACCGCCCGGAGGAACCCGTCGGTGAGCAGCACCACGAGGCCGATGACGATGGCCACGAAGAGGCCGTAACGGCTGTCGCCGTTGCGGACATGCGCCAGCTCGTGGGCGATCACACCCTGCAGCTGCTCCCGGTCGAAACGAACCAGCAGACCACGCGTGACCACGATCGTTGCCGACGACGGATCGCTGCCCACGGCGAACGCGTTGGCGCTGGCGTCCTCCAGCACCAGCAGGCGCGGGACGGGCAGGCCCGCAGCCAGCGCCATCTCCGTGGCGATGTTGGAGAGCCGCTCGTCATCGATCGGCTTGGCGTGCACGCTCCAGGTCACGACGTCCCTTCCGACCCGCACGGCCACCAGCGCGACAAGGACGCCGATGAGTGCCGCGATGCCGGCCGCCAGCAGGCCGGCCTCCGCTTCGAACACCACGACAGCCGCGATGATGTCCGCCGCCGAAGCGAGCACGGCAACGAGCGCGATCACCAGGAGCAGCGACGCCCAGCGGTTGTCCTGCGCCTGCTGATAGAACGTCCGGCCGACGTTCCGCCGCTGGAGCAGCAGCGCGCCGATCCAGCACAGGAGCGGGAGGACGATGATGGCCCCGTTTGCGAGACGCGGGAGGCGCTGGTCGAGGGGTCCGCCCTTGTTTGCTGCGTCGAGCATCAGTCCGATACCGACCACGATGGCGAAGGCGAGGAGGATCGCTGTCAGGACCGCGATCGCGAGGAGCGCGGCGAGCAGCCACCGAGCCCGCGCAAGGCTGGGCAAGAGGTCCCGCGGCGCGACCGACGGGGCCGGCACCGCGGGCGGCGATTGACTCATCGTGTGCCGCTTGATGGATCCGTCGCGGGCCGTTCGCGGACCAGCACGGGGCTGGGCCCGTCGATCGAGCAGGCCGCCACCCGCGGAGCCCTGCAGGGCGTTCCCGCCCTGTCGCTCGCCGAGTGCTCATGCCGAAGTCGTTGGGTCAGCAGGGAGGCTCGGGTCCTGGGCCACACGATGCTCTCCTTGAGCGCGGTCCGGGCGGGCCTAGTGCCCTCAGTTCGTGGCACCGATGCCTTGCTCGGTTGCTGGGTGATGCCCGACCGGACCCCCTCGACCTTACCCACTCGTCGCGATCCTGCGCAAGGGCCGTCCGGCTCCTCAAGGCGGCGCATGCGCTGCCCGGGCCGATGGGCTTACACCTGCCAAGCGAGGGCCGGGCGCGGCGGTCGAGCGTCTTCGCCGTTCGAGCGCGTCGGCGTTCGAGCGTTTCGGATCAGGCGCGTTTGCCGATGAACTTGACGGCGTCCTTCCTTGTGCTGTTGCCGACCGAGGTGATTGTCACCAACCGCGTCACACTTGAGCCCGCAGCAGCTGTCGACTTGACGGTGACCTTGGCCGTGATGAGGTAGGTCGCGGCCTGCGCGAGTGACGTCGTCTTGTAGGTCCCGGCAACGACCGCGGCGGTGATGTCCGTCGTCCCGCGGAAGTACTTCACGGTATAGGCATTTGCGGCCGTCCCGGTGGCCTTGATCTTGAAGATGTCGGGACTACTGCCGTCGTTTTGAATGGAGATACCGAAGCTGATCGTCTTGCCCTTCGCGGCCGACCCGGTCTTGCTCTGACCGGCGCCGGTGGTGTTGTACACGTTGTCGCCGGCGAACGCGCCCGTGCCGAGGCGGATGCGACCGTCGGGCTTGCGGACGACGGCCGTCCCGAGGCCCCACTTCGCGACGTAGTCGGCCGTGGCAATGCCCGCGGCGTCGGTGAACCAGCCGCCCATGTACAGATTCGTGCCGGAGATCGCGAGGCCATAGACCCAATCGTTGAGCGCTCCGTTGCCGGAGCCGTTCGCGCCGAGGGCGGACCAGGCACTGCCGTTCCATTTGGCGACGTAGTCAGCCGTGGCAATGCTCGCGGCGTCGGTGAAGCCGCCGCCCACGAAGAGGTCGGTGCCGGAGACGGCGAGGGCGTCGACGTTGCCGTTGAGCGCCCCATCGCCGGAGCCATTCGAGCCCAGCGCGGACCAGGTGCTGCCGTTCCACTTGGCGACGTCGTCAGCCGTGGCAATGCCCGCGGCGTTGTCAAACTTACCGCCTACGTAGAGGTCGCTGCCGGAGACGGCAATGACGCCCACCGAGTTGTTGAGCGCCCCATTGCCGGAGCCGTTCGAGCCCAGGGCAGACCAGGTGCTGCCGTTCCATTTGGCGATGAAGTCAGCCGTGGCAATGCCGGCAACGTTGGTGAAGCCGCCGCCTACATAGAGGTCGTTGCCGGAGACCGCGAGGTCCGTGACGTAGCCCTTGAGTGCCCCGTCGGTGCCGGCGATGTTGGACCCGAGCGCTGACCAGGCGCTGCCGTTCCACCTGGCGACACTGTCAGCCGTGGCAATGCCCGCTGCGTCGGTGAACCCACCGCCTGCGTACAGATTCGTGCCGGAGACCGCGAGGGCGTTGATTTCACCGTTTAGCGCCCCATCGCCGGATCCGTTCGAGCCCAGGGCAGACCAGGTGCTGCCGTTCCACCTGGCGACGTGGTCAGCCGTGGCAATGCCCGCGGCGTTGTCGAAATCACCGCCTACGTAGAGGTCGCTGCCGGAGACCGCGAGGACCTGGACCCAGCTGTTGAGCGCCCCATTGCCGGAGCCGTTCGAGCCCAGGGCAGACCAGGTGCTGCCGTTCCACCTGGCGATGAAGTCAGCCGTGGCAATGCCCGCAACGTTGGTGAAGCCGCCGCCGACGTAGAGGTCGTTGCCGGAGACGGCGATGGCGAGGACACTGCCGTTGAGCGCCCCGTTGCCGTGGCCGTTCGAGCCCAGGGCCGACCAGGGCCCGGCGGCGGCCGGCGAGACTGCGCCGGCCGCGGGCGCGAAGCGGGGCGCCTCGCCGGCGGCGAGAGTGCTCACCAGGGTCCAGGCACTCGTGTCGATCGTGCCCGCAACATTCGGGGCGCCAACGAAGGTGCCATCTCCGGCCAGGGCTGGCGCGAGGTCGGCTGTGCGTTCCCGGGGTGCGGCTGTCGCCGGGACGGGGCCGCGGCCGGCGACTGGGACGGCCGAGAAGAGCACAGCCGCCAGCACGCCGAGCAATATCGTTCCCGACGAGCAGGTTCGGTTCCCTCGACGCATGGCGCCGCCTCCTCTCGTGGACGAGGGACGTCACGCCGGAACGCAGGTGACCCGAACGGCGGAGCACTCGACAGACGGTCCGAGTGCAGGACCGCACGATGATCCGCGATGCTTGCGGTCCGTCCCCTCGGTGGCCCGGCCAGGGTGCCGCGACCGCCACAGTGTAGCCCTTGCGAGGAGCCGGATCGAGGGGCGAGCGTCGCTTACCAACCCCTTCATCACGCGAAAGGCACCGCGCGACGATGCTCCGGGCAGGTGGGGACCAGGGGCCCTCGGGAGGAGGGAGCAGAAGCGTCGCGCACCTCCGATCCCCCCGCCCGCGCTGTCGTACCGGACCGATCCGGCCCGCCGAGCGCCTCTCGCCTACCCCATTTGGCCGAAGTCGGTCAAGTGCCCTTGGTCACCAAAATCGGCCGCCTCGCAAGGGGGGCTGGACACGGCTGGTACCCTGACTGCTCCATTCTCGGACCAGGAGGCACCAAACAGAAGATCCGCCGCCCCAGCGGCAGGGCTCTGTCGACCCGCCACCATTCGACCGGCGCGTCGCTCACCGGCTTCGTCCGCGTCATGACAGCCGTGTTCATGACCATCGAGCCAATCCCCACGTCCGCGGCACGGTGCGTCCGGCGCCACAGCCGCAAGGGCTCTGCCATCCGTGGTCCTCCTGCCGCGGGCGGCCCCACCTCACCGTCGTCGCGAGCGGGTCGCGACGTCCGGTATAAGGAGGCACGATCGTTGGCGTACTCGACTGATAGCGTCCAGTGGGCGCTTCACCCGAGGTCAGGGCACTGGGGGCAAATCGTCGCCGCAGTGTTCCTCACCGCTCTCATCCTTCCGATCGCGGCACCTGCCGCACCGGTTGCCGCAAGGTCATCCTGCGGCACCAACTGGGACAGCAAGTCCGTCCCCCCGCCGACTGTCAGCGTGCTGCGCACGAAGCTCGGCCGCGTGGACGTTGTCCCCTTCCGTGAATACGTCGGGAAAGTGCTGGCGTCGGGTGAGTTCCCGACCTACGACCCGACCCCGGTGATCCAGGCGGGCGCAACGGCCGTCAAGCAATACGCCTGGTACTACGCGCTCAAGGGGAACCATCGCAGTTCCTACGTCACCGCGAACGGCACCTGCTACGACGTTCGAGACGACACCGTCGACCAGGAGTACACCGACAGGGCTCACCCGACGACCAAGCAGCTGAATGCAGTGGCCGCGACATGGGGCCTCACGCTGCACAAGTACGGGAAGTTCTTCCTGACGGGGTTCCGCTACGGCAACAACGTCCCGTGCGCAGCGGACGCGGACGGCTGGCACCTCTACGAACAGAGCGCGACGCACTGCGCGGCCCTTGGATGGAGTCGGCAACGGATCCAGGAGGCCTACTACAGGCCCAGGATCACGTTCGTCTGGGCCACCGGTTCTTCGGGCGGCGGCAGCAGCGACACGACACCGCCGACGGTCAGCATGCCCAGCATCCAGATGCTCAGCGGCGTGCAGCTGGCAAAGGTGCAGGTCTCGGTCTCGTGGACGGCGACCGACTCGGGAAGCGGACTGGCCGGGTTCAACGTGCAGCAGCGCCGTGACAGCGGGCTGTGGGCGAATGTCCCGCTCGCGACCCCCACGACCGCCCAGTCGACCCAGAACCTCGTCGCCGGGCACACCGCGCAGTTCCGGGTCCGCGCCCGTGACAAGGCGGGCAATCAAACACCCTGGGTGGTCTCTCAGCCCGTCGGGCCCGCGATCATCCAGGGCAGCCAGGCCGCCCTGGCCGGGACGTGGAGCAGTTCGATCGATCCAGGCGCCTCCGGCGGCAGCATCGAGGTCAGCACCGCGGCGGGAGCCAGAGCATCGCTCACGTTCACCGGACTCGGGACCTCGGTCGTCGCACAACTCGGCCCGGGTCACGGAAGCGCGCAGATCCGCCTCGATGGAACGCTCGTGACCACCGTGAGCCTCGAGGCACCGGCCGTGCAGGAGCGGCAGGTCGTGTGGATGAAGACCTGGGCGAAAAAGGCGAAGCACACGCTCACCGTCCAGGTCCTCGCGGCAACCGGCAATCCGCCTGTCAACGTCGATGCATTCGTGATCCTCCGGTAGATCGACTGCAGGTGTGCGAAGTCGGCGAGGCCGGCGAGATCCGGCGGGCGAGCGCGCCCATCCGGACCCTTCGCCGGCCTCGCGGCATGTCGCGGCGGCGCTGCGCGGTGTAGCCTGAGCGCAGCCCAGCCGCGAGACAGGAACGTGACATGGACGAACACGTGGACGAAGACATCCACCATCGAATCAACTCCCTGGCGACCGAGGAAGAGGACCTTTATCTCCAGGGGGCGCATGAGGGCGCCCTGAGCGAAAGCGCGAAGGAGCGCCTGCGCATCATCCAGGTGCAGCTGGATCAGTCCTACGACCTCCTGCACCAGCGGGAGGCGCGCCGTCGTGCCGGCCTCGATCCGGAAGAGGCCACGCTCCGTCCGGCGGAGACCGTCGAGCACTACGAGCAGTAGACGGCGGGGCTGCCGGACACAGAGCCCCATCAATTGCAGGGAGGGACCGGACATGATCCACTCGGTCACCAGGTCGGACGGGCGCCCGGCGCGTCTGGTCATTGCCGTCGGCGCCGCGCTGACAGCGCTGGCGATCATCGCGGCCCCGGTCGGTGCCGTCACCGGCTGGAACAAGCCGATCGCGGTGTTCAACACGCGGTTTGGCCCCGCGCACGCGACGGCCGTGGACTCGACCGGACACGTGCTGATCGCGTCCGAGGGCGGTGCGTACGACGGCCTCTGGCTCACCAGCAACCAGCCAGACGGAGGCGGTCCGGGCTGGTTCAACCTGCAGCTCACCACCGCGGCCGACATGCATCCGTCGATCGCGGTCTACAACAATCGCTTTTACGTGGCGTTCGAGCGGCGGGATCCGAACACCCTCGTCTCGAAGGGGATCTGGATGGTCACCAACCGGACGGGCACGGTCGTCACGACCAAGGTCGACGGCCACGAGGACTACAACCCGTCGATCGCAGTGCACAACGGGCATGCCTACATCGCGTACGAGGACGCGACGACCCACCGCCTCGTCTACCTGGCGAACGTGAGCGGATCGTGGACGCGCCAGACCGTCGACACCACCTGCTGCGCCGGCGGGATCGCCATCGCCGTGACGAGCGGCGGGCAGCCGCGGATCGCCTATTCGGACGGCAGCCCCGGCGCGTCGACCCGTCTCGCGTATGCCAGCCGATCAAGCGGCGGGACGTGGAGCATCAAGACCGTCGACAGCCATCCGTCGGACGTTCCGTCGCTGGTGCTCGACTCGGGCAACCAGCCACGCATCGCCTACCTCCGCCTGAGTCACGGCGCCTGGTACGCGCATGCGTCGGGCGCGGGCTTCGCGCTGACATTCCTCAGGAACGTCCTTGAGGCACCGTCGATCGCCGTCGACGGCGCCGGACACGTCTTCGTGGCGCTCGGCAACAACCGGAGGCTTTTCTACGACACGAACGTCAGCGGCAGTTTCGTGACGACGCAGCTGACGTTCCCGGCGGCGGACCAGGAGGACTACGCGCCTGACCTCGTGCGGTACGCGGGCAAGGCGCGGATCGTCTTCAACCGGGACTTCGGCGGCACCACCGCGGACGGCATCTACTTCATGCGGCAGCAGTAGGCCACCGAAGCACATGCCAGGTCTCGCGGAACCGACCTGGTCGGGGCCCGATGAGGTGACCCGCGGGGCGGGGGCGGCACTGGCAGGCAATGCAGCCCCCGATGAGGTGCCGGCGCCCCACCGGGACGGGCCCGCCGTCCCCGACGACGGGGTCGCCGCGTGGCCGCCAGACTCGGATTCCGATGACGCGTGGGCCGAGGTCGAGGAGCCGGGAGACGATCTCGGAGAGACCGGCGCGTCCGGCGCGTCCGTCCTCCAGCCTCGGGGGCGTGATGTCTGGCAGGTCGAACGGCAGCCGCGGGAACCCGAGGACATCGTCGAGCGCATGCGCCGCTTCAAGCTCGAGGACGGGCGCCGGCTGTACGCCGCCTACCAGGCGGCGTACGAGGCTGCGTCGACGCCACCGACCAAACCGGGCGCGGATCCCGTGCCCTCGCCGGACGACCCGGCCGCGACCGCCGGCTTCTCCCCAGCCGATGTGTTGCGGCACCGGCGTTCCGCACTGCGAGCCATCGCGATCGACGAGGCATATGCGAGCGGGTACGACGGCGACGACCCGGGGCCGACCCTCGAGCGCCTCGGGCAGGTCGCCGTCGAGACGATGATCGAGAGTGGCCCGCTTCGCGGCGGCGACACCGAGGAAGCCGGCGCGGGCGCGAGCGAAGGCACGCGCGACGCCTTCCTCGCCTACCTCGTGCGACCGTTCCTGACGCCCAAACGGTTCGCGGAACTCGTGCAACCGTGGCGAGGTGCATTCGAGCACGCCCCGGTCGGGCACCCCTTCGACATCCTGGGGACGATGGCCGTCCTCTGCCTGGCGGTCGCATTCGCGTTCTGGGTGGTGGGCGGATCGATCCTGGTCGGCGTGTGCTTCGTCGGCGCGGCCGTCGTGATCATGGTCGCGCGAGAGCGGTCGCGGCGGCAGCCACCCTCACCGACGCCAAAGGTCACCCCGCCGGCCGAGCCGCTCGAACCGTGACCGGGGCGCCGCCTGGCCAACCGAGCCGGGCCGGCGGCCGGCGAGTCATCCCGGGGAGGACGCCGACTCACGCGCCACCGCAGCCGAACGACGACCGGGCAGCAGCCCGACCCTGATCAGCGTCGCGACCAGCCACGCAAAGACGACGACGTTCACCGCGGCGGCGAGGAGGACCAGGTTCCGCATGAACGGCACAGCGGGGCCGGCGGCTCCCCGGAGGAAGATGCTCGTCCACAACGACCGGTCGGGCGGCGCCGCAGCCAGCAGGTTCACGCTGAGCGTGAGCGTGAGCGTGCCGAACGCGAGCCATGCGCCCAGCGTCGACACACGAACGTTCCATCCGACCGCCACCAGGAGCACGAAGGGCAGCGCCCCCAGCAGATAACGCTCGCGCATCCCCGGCAGCAGCATGAAGGGGGCCATGAACAGGATCGCGGCGGGGAGTGCCAGGCCGACGGCCGAGCGCCGCCACCAGAGTGCGGCGCAGACGGCGACGACGACGAGCGCAAGGAGCGCCACCCCGATCGTCCCCGCATCGATCGGCAACCCGAGCGGCCGCCAACCGACGACCGCCAGCCGGGAAACCGCTCCGCCCCGCAGGAGATACCAGATGTTCGCGGCGCTGACGTCGAGTTGCGGGGGCGTCCCCCAGACCTGGTGCAGGTACGTCGCCATGCCGCCACCGAGCAGCCACGGGATGGAGAGCGCCACGAGCAGCGCGAGGGCGATGGCCACGCCGATCGCGAGCCTCCTCGGACCGCGGTCGCGAAGCGTGACCAGGACCATCAACGGGGCCAGCGCCAGCGGCTGGATCTTTGACGCGACAGCAAGGCCGAAGGCCAGCCAGCCGCGATTGGACGCCCCGAACGACAGGGCGTATACCGCTGCGACCGAGAAAAACACCCAGATCGAGTCCAGCTGTCCCCAGACGGCCGACAGGTACCAGAAGACGGGGTTGAAACAGATGAGCGCCGCAGCACCGAGGCGCACCCGCGCGCTTCGCTCGCGCAGCATGTGCGCCACGAGCAGGGCGAGGCCGAGATCGGCAAGGATCGGTCCCAGCTTGAGCAGGAACACGAGCAACGCGTCGCTCGCCGCAGACCCGGGCGGGGCGATCGAACTCACCGCTCCTGCCGCACCGATGATCAGCATCGAGAGCGGCGGATACACGGTCGCGGTGACGGTGTCCGTGAACGCGACGAACCCGTGGGCGGCGATGGCGTGAGCCCACGCGCTGATCGTGAAGATGTCCCCGATGACGCCCTGGTCCCGGGACGCAAAGGGAAGCCGCACCAGGAGGCCGCCTGCGAGGATCGCCGCGAGCACGACGCGCTCATGCCGCGCGGCGAACGCCGTCTCGCCGGGCGTCGCGGCGCCGGGTGAGCTGCCTTCAGTCAACACGCCGACGTCCTGAGCCATGCCCACCAAAGGGTAGGGCGTCCGCGGCCGTGGCGCTGAGACAGGTTCGGCCCTTCCCCGACCGGGCCGGCCGCGGACGGCCGGTCCGCGTCCCGGCATGACGCGGATGTGGGGTGGAACGGTGTAACCTCCCGAACCTAAGGGACTCTGGTGTCAGGCTCGTGCTCGAGCACGGCATCGACACGCGAACCAAGGAGCAACAACTGGAGACGTACCGTCACGCGATCTTCCAGGCCGTCCGCACCACACCGTCCGGCGTGACGGCCGCATGACCGACCCGCGCCTGCCCCAGGGCGGGAATCCCCCTCAGCAACCGATGCCGCCGGATCCGCGCGGCTACCAGACGCAGTGCCCGAGTTGCGGCATCGCCAATGACGTCGGCGCCCGGTTCTGCCGGAACTGCGGCCTGCCGCTCGGTGCACCGCAGGACCCCGTGCGGGGAACCTCGACTCGTCGCGCCGACCTGCCGAGCGAGCACGGTACCGGCCTCACCTCGATCATCGGGCTCGTGGCTGCCCTCGTCCTGCTCGCCACGGCCGTGTTCCTGGTGCTGCGAGCCGGCGACACCGGCGCGACGCCGCGCTTCACGCCGACGCCCGGCCCGAGCAGTTCCGACCTCGTCTTCCCGAGCGGCGCGTCCCCGTTCGCCTCGGCCGAGACGCCGTTGCCCGCCGCCTCGGCATCGGTTCCGGCCGCATCGAGTCAACCGTCCGCGCAGCCCACCGCGACACCGATCGCATCCGGTGGCTCGTTCACGCCGAGCACCGGCTTCACGTGCGACCTGGCAACGCTCACCGATCCCACGAACGGCAAGTGGTACGTGTCACACCTGAACTGGGCACGGCGCTCCACGTACGACCAGGTGATCCTGACGCTGACGCGCAACGGCAGCGCCGCGACCGGGGCGCTCCTGACCATCCAGACCATGACGCCCGCGAACGTGACGGGCCAATATGGCGTGAGCCCGCCGTCGGACGGCCAGCAGGCCGTGGTCCTGAACTTCGATAGCAATGCGAAGACCAACAAGACGCTGTCGGTGGTGCCCGGCTACGCCGCGGTGCGCACCGTCGACGTGGTGATGGACACCAACAGCCAGCTGGACGTGGTCATCGGCGTCAACGGCTCCGGATGCCACCGGCTGAGCGCACCCAAGTGGCTGACCAGCCCGACGTCGCCGACGGTTGACATCCTGATCGACATCCAGCGGTGACGCCGGGCCGCGAACGACCCGGCGCCGCGCTGCAATCGCTCGCGAGGGCTAGGTGGTGAGCGCCAGGAAGGCGTCCAGGTCGACGCGCTTGCCGGTTGCGCTCGCGTTCTTGGTGCCGAGGACCCGGATCTCGATCGTGTGCTTGCCCGCCGATGGGAACGCGATCGCGAAGACCACCTGGCGGTATGCGGTCGAGGATCGATAGAGGTCCACGGTGGCCTTCTTCACGCCGTCGACCCACACCTCCGCCTTGCCGCGGTCCTTGCCCTTGGTGGTGACCCAGGCGAAGTCGGTGACGTTGCTCAGCGTCAGCTTCACCTTTCGGCCGGCCGTGCTCGCGTACTTCACCTTGCCGCCGGAGAAGTTGCTGCTCGATTGCGACGTCCAGGCGCCGGTGTACGTCAGCCCGGCCGCCGTTGTCGCCGTGTCCTGGCGGATGCGCACGTGGTTCGTGGTCACGGGCCCGGTCGTCGCGTTGCCGCCCTCGTCGGTGGCCACGGCGCGGAACGACTGAGTTGCAGGAATCACTCGCCGCGACGCTGACGGTCCCGGTGACCGCGGTGACGGACGGCAGTGCCAGCGAGGCGTACGCGGCGGTGCCGACCCTGTGCTGGAGCCCGGTGGTTCCGAGTCCGCTCGGGTCCGAAGCGGTGAACGTCGCCTTGACGGGCACCGGGGTGGAGGAGGTCCCCAGCGTGGTGCCGGATGCCAGGTGGATGGCGGGCCTGGTGACGGTCGGGCCCGTGGCGTCCGACCCCTTGGGGCAGGTGTAGATCTCGATGTCGTCCAGGAACCAGCCGAAGTCGCCGTACCAGTTGTCGGTACCGAGGCGCCAGCGGAACTTGACGTTCTTGCCCGAGAGGGAGGCCAGGCTCAGGCGGCTCGAGATGTAGCCGTTGCTCGACGCGGTGAACGCGCGGCGACCCTCGAGGACGTTGCCGCCGCCGGTGGTCACGGTGCCGTTGTAGCCGTTGTGGGTGAAGAGCGAGCCGGCGTCCTTCCAGGTGGTGCCGTTGTCCGTCGAGTACTCGACGACGCCGCCGTCATAGCGGCCGGTTGTCGGCGGGTCGTACTCGGTGCCGTTGTCGAACACGAACGACTGGCTGAAGCGCAGGAAGGCGTTGGCCGGGACGGTGACCGCGTTCTCCATCGCCAGCGAGATGTCGTGCGCGCTGTCGGCGTCTCCTGCCCCCAGAAATCGTGGACGTCGGCGGCCGGGATCGACGCTCGTGGCGTAGTTCGCGTCGACATACCAGTTCGCGACATCCGTGTCCGGGTTCCCGATACGACGCCCCACGGAATGCCCGCGCTCGAGCTCGGCATCCGTGTACTCGACGGTCTCCAGGTACTTGTTGACAGGCTTCGCGCCGCTCGTGCACACAGGGGCGTCGGGGGCGGCCGCCTGCGGGCTGGTGGGCTGGCGCTCCATCTCCGTCGCCGCGACAACCTTCGCCACCTGGGCGCAGTTGGCAGCCGTGAGCGGCGATGCGATCGCCTTGCCGTCGATCCCGAGAATGGGCGTTCCCGTGAGGCTCGTGCAGGCCTGCTGCAGGTCCGTTCCGAGATCGGCGTAGTCGCTGCCGCTCGTCAGGAGGTTGGCCTCGACCTCGTACCAGATGGCAGCGGCCTTGTCGCGTCCGAGCGGGGTGATCGTCTGGCCGTTGAAGGTGATCGCGGCCACGGCCGGGTCCTCGCCCATGAGGTAGCCGGCCTTGTTGGCGACGCCGCTGTTGTAGTGGACGCCGCCGTTGTCCGTGCCCGAGAACCACGTGCTGGTCGCGGCGAAGTAGTAGGGGCTCGTCATCCGGTCGGGCTGCGCGCCCTGCACACTCTGCGTCGGGTCCTTCATGTTCCGGATGCCGTTCGGGTATCCCGGCACCAGGTCGCCGAGGATCCATTTCTTACTGGCGGTTGGAGTAACCGGGAAATCCTGGTCGATGTACTCGCCCATGATGTCGGAGATGGACTCGTTGATCGCACCGGACTGGTAGATGTACAGGAGCCGCGACGTGAAATCGGTCACGCCGTGCGTCAGCTCGTGGCCGTCGACGTCCTCGGCCACTGAATACCCTGTGCCGTACACCATCTGGGTGCCGGAGTTCCAGAACGCGTTGGCGTACGGGCAGGAGCGAGGCGGTGTCGCTCCGGGCAGAAACGCACAGTGGAGACGAGCGGGAGGCCCGCCCCATCCAGGCTGTCGCGCCCGAACCGCTTGTTGTAGAAGGTCCACGTGTTGCCGGAGTAGTCGAACGCCTTCTTGGCGTCGATCGACGCGGTGGCGTAGCCGGTGCCGTCGGGCGTGATCACCGGCGTCACGGAGTCATCGCACGGCACCATTCGCCGGACTACGTTGTTCCGGCCTGGTCGCAGACCACGCGCGTCGGCGCGAGCCGCTCGACCTGGTTGAACTGCAGGACGACGCCGCCCTTCTGCGCATCGATCAGCACCAGCTCGTCGATCGCGTCCGTCGGGCCGCCTGTCACCTCGACCCGCCAGACCGGCCGAACTGCCGGCATGCCGGGCGTACCGAGCAGCCGCGAGTCATAGATCCAGAGCGCCGGGCTCGTCGCCGACAGACGAGCCACATCGATCTTCTCGGCAGCCGCGGTCGACACGATCGCGTGAGCGCGTGCGGCAGCGGGCGCAACGGCGGTGCGCGTGCTGACCGGAACGCCGGATGTGGCCTCTCCATTCACGGACACGACGTCCATGCTGCTGCTCACCTGGACGACGAACTCCCCGGCGATGACCGGCACTCCATCGACCAGCTGCTGGTAGCGCAGGACGGTGCGACCACCGGTCGCGGACTCGCTCCGGCTGAGCTGCACGTCTCGCGATGGATCCGCGATCCCGAACTGTGTCCCGTACAGCGACAGGAACGCCGCGCCTGCTGCGGCTGCGCCCGCAGGACGGCCGAGTTCGGCGCTGGTCGCCGCGGGATGCGCGAGCGATCCCCCGACGAACCGAAGCGTGCCGGTCGCCGCGCTGCGGGCGAGTGTCGCACCGTGGAACTGCGCGACCGGGCCGGCAGACGGGCTGGGCAGCGCGCCGGCAGTGCCCGGTGATCCCGCGGAAACCGGCTGGATGACACCGACGAGAGCAAGGAGTACCGCGACTCCGGCAGGAATGATTCGCATTGCGGGACCCTCTCCCAATTACCTCGTGCGCTTGCGCGCCCGATAGGTCTGATGAGCGTAACGAAGCGAATCGGGGCCCGGACAGGGTGAACGGTCACGCTGTGGTGGTACCACCAGCCCTACCCGACGTGATTCCGGTGCGGGAACGCGTCCATACGAGCCGCCTGGGTTCGGTGTTATCCGCTCGGTGGAGCGCGATGGCCCGCCACACGAGCGCATCTGTCACGCGGATGCGATTGTTCGACGGGTCCGTGTCACCCGGTTTGCAGCCGGAGCCACTCCGGGAGCCACCCTGTAACGGGTTTGGCATATGGCGGCCCGGCGCAACCTTGTGGCGCGGCCGGCGGGGCTTCCATACTGCCGCCCGTGAACGTCCTCGCCGCGGCGTTCGGCACCGAACCGGACGCCGATGCAGCCTTCAGGGAACTCAGGGATGACCTGGGTCTGCCGGACGGGGCGCTCAAGCGGGCGATCCTCGGTTCTCCCGACAGGTACACCGGCGACCGTTTCCTGGTCGCCGGAGAGGTGCCCGTGTCGGCGGCAGTTCGGGCGAGCGAGATCATTCACAGCCACCGCGGTCAGATCGTCGCGCGGGCCGGAATCCGCGGGCCCTGATGTGACTATCGAAGCGCCCCGCTGCGTTCGAGGGGACGGCGGGGCGCGCCCTTCCCCGGGGGTTCGGGCGCCGAGCAAACGGCCCGACGCCCGGGCCCCTGCGAGGGAGGGTGTGAACGGGGTTGCGGCCGGCTCCAGCTCTAGCTGTTGCCGGGGAAGACCAGGCTGAGGGCGGCACGGCGGCCGGGTTCGGGCCAGCGCGCGGTGACCTCCTTCTGGCGGCTGAAGAAGCGGATGCCGTCCTCGCCGCGCATCGGCGAGGTCGCCGAAGGCCGAAGCGCGAGCACCCCCGAAGGAGAGGTAGCCGGCGGGCACCGGGATCGGGCACGTTGATGCCGATCATGGGCACGTCGACCTCGAGCTCGAAGCGCCGCGCGGCGCCGCCGTCGGTGGTGAAGATGGCGGTGCCGTTGCCGTACTGGTGGCCGTTGATGAGCGCCAGATGCCTCGTCGTACGTGGCTGCGCGGACGATGCCCAGGACCGGGCCGAAGATCTCCTCGGTGTAGATGCTCCATCTCCGGCGTCACGTGGTCGAAGAGGCTGACGCCGAGGAAGAAGCCGTCGGGGTGCTCCGGATGGTCGAACGGGCCGCCCGTCGACGACGAGCTCGCGCGCCCTCGGCGACGCCCCGGTCGATCCACTCGATGACGGCTGCGCGGTGCTCGGCGGAGTAGATGGGGCCCATGTCGACGCCCGGCTCCATGCCCGGGCCGACCTTCAGATTGCGCGATCCGCTCGACGATCGAGTCGGGCGTCAGGCGGTCGGCCGTATCGCCCGACCGCGATGACGAGGGTCTGGGCCATGCAGCGCTCGCCGGCCGATGCCGTAGCCGGCCGCCACCGCGGCGTCGGCGACGAGGTCGAGGTCCGCGTCGGGCAGGACGACCATGGCGTTCTTGGCGCCGGTGTACGCGCCCACGCGCTTGCCGTTCCGGGTGCCGGTCTCGTAGACGTGCGGCCCGACCGGCGTGCGAGCCCACGAACTGGATGGCGTCGACGCCGGGGTGCTCGAGGATCGCGTCGACGGCCTCGCGGCCGCCGTAGACGATGTTGAAGACGCCGTCGGGCAGGCCCGCCTGCTGTCCACAGCTCGGCCTGGAGCTGGGTCGCGCCGGGCGTGTGGGAGGACGGCTTCCAGACGAAGGTGTTGCCGCAGGCGAGCGCGATGCGGATAGATCCACATCGGGACCATGACCGGGAAGTTGAAGGGCGTGATGCCGGCGGCCACGCCGAGCGGCTGGCGCAGGGTGTGCGCGTCCACCTTCGTGCGACACGTTGGGCGTGTTCATGCCGGCCAGCTGCGTCGGCAGGCCGCAGGCGAACTCGACGGTCTCCAGGCCGCGCAGCACCTCGGCGAGCGCATCGGGGAAGGTCTTGCCGTGGTCGCGGGTGATGAGCGCCGCCAGCTCCTCGCGGTGGCGCCAGACCAGCTCGCGGTAGGCGAAGAAGATCTGGCTGCGGGCGATGAGCGGCGTGTCGCGCCAGGCCGGGAACGCGCGCCGCGCGGCCGCCACGGCGGCGTCGACCTCGGGCGCGCCGCCGCGCGGCACGCGCGCGATCACCTCGCCCGTGGCGGGGTTGTAGACCGGCCCGGTCTGCTCGGGCAGCACCTCGACGGGCCGGCCGTCGATCCAGTGGGAGAGGATGGGCGGCGCGGCCGGCGGGGCCGCGGGCAGGATCTCCGTCGTCATGGCGTGTTCCTCCGTTGCGTGTGCGGCCGGGGTGACGGGCCCGCCGCCGATTGCTGCCGGTACTGCCTGGTCAGGCTCGCAGGTCCGGATCCGGGAGGACAGAGGTCCCGGATCGCGGCCGTCAGGTCGTGGTAGCTCTTGATGAACGCCGCGAAGTGTCCGGACGGTCGCCCCGTACGTGTCGAACTCGTCCGGCCGCAGGCCATCCGGCTCGTAGGCGCGACGGAAGTCCGGGAAGCGCTCGTCCAGTTCGGCAATGATCGCCGGGTCGACCGGAACGTCGATCCGCGGCGTCGGCTCGATGCCCGCTGCGTTGAACCGGACCTGCCAGGCGTGCGGCATCGTCAGGATGACGTCGCCACCGACCAGCTCCGTCCAGTGGAGCCGGTGGCGGTAGGCGGCCGCAAGCAGTCGAGCGCGATATCCCCGCTCGCGAAAGAGCCGGTAGGCCCGCTTGAACACGGCGATTCCGGCCCAGTTCGTGGCGTCCGGGTCGATGGCGATGTCCTCGCGCTCGACTACGACCTTCATCCAGTCGTCGAGCCGGCCGATCATGAGGGTGCAGACCGGGTCGCATCGACGCGACATCCTGGCCGGCGGCCGCGCGCCGGCGCGAGGCCGCGCTCGACCGCCTCGGCGACCGCGATCGCCTGCGGCACGGTGAAGCGAGACGGTGGCGTTGATGTTGACGCCGCGGAAGGTCGCCTCCTCGATCGCCACGATGCCCGCGCTGGTTGCCGGGAACTTCACCTGGATGTTCGGCGCGAGCGATGCGAACCGGACGCCCTGCTCGACCATGCGGGCCGGATCCGTGTAGAAGGTCGGATTTGTCTGGAGCGACAGACGGCCGGCCCGTCCACCTTCCCGCTCGAAGACGGGCGCGCAGGATCCCGGCACCCCTGACGGCCATCTCCTCGATCGGTCGCCCAGGTGAGCTCGATCTCGGTCCAGGTGGGATGTTCGCGGCGCAGGTCGCGGACGCGCTCGGTCCAGTGCGCCTTCTCCTTGTGCATCACCTCCAGCACGATCGTCGGGTTGGAGGTCGCGCCGACGGCGCCACGTTCGATGGCGTAGGCGAGTTCATCGACGGCGCACGAATCGTTCCAGTAGTCCGTCGCCGTTCCCTGCACGGTGCGCAGCAGCGGGCAGTCGATCATCTGGTTGATCGGAAGGGTCATCGTCATCGTCGGCTCTCCCCGGCAGTGCCTCGGGCGGCGCAGGGCCGCGTTGATGCCGGTCGGTCCCTGTGGCCGCCGGCGAAGTGTGGGTTGGTCGGCCTGGAGATCATCGGCGTTCGTCCGCGAGGGACGCCGTGGAGCAACCGCCGGCGCCGGCGCGAATGCGCTGCCCGACCCGGGGGAGAGCCGGCTCCCGGCGCGGCGGGGCACCGTCGTGGGTTGACCCGGCCGGCTCGCCGGGCCGCGGGGCCGCCGTGCTGCCGCGGACCCGCAATTCGACCGGGAGACGGCACACCTCACCGGCGGGCACGGCCGCATCGGGATCCTCCGCGCGCGAAGTGACCCGCTCGAGGAGTCGCTCGACGGCCCACCGGCCCATGTCCGCGGTGCGCTGGGCAATCGTCGTGAGCGGCGGTTCCACGTACGCGGCGAGCGGGATGTCGTCGTACCCGACGACGCTGATGTCGCCCGGGACGGCTCGACCGCCGGCCCGCAGCGCCCGAAGGGCGCCGATCGCGGTGAGATCGTTGTAGCAGAGGATCGCGGTGACGTCGGGGGCGCGGCCGAGCAATTCCTCGGTGGCGCGCTCTCCGCCTTCAACGCGGGCATCTGCCTCGACGACGGTGACCTGCGCGGGAGGGTCGACCGAGCCCGCGGCCTCAAGGATGCCGCCGAGCCGTTCGCCGGCCGCAGCGTACCGATCGGGCGCGGAAAGGTGGCCGAGCCGCCTGTGTCCGAGCGCGAGCAGATGCTCGGTCGCCAATCGGCCTCCGACGTGGTTGTCGGTCAGGACCGCGTCCAGTGGCGCCCCGCTGGACGTGCAGTTCACGAGGACGACGGGGACGCGCGACTCGGTCAGCCAGTCCCGGTGGCGCTCCTGGAGTCCGCTGGAGGCGATGATGATGCCGTCCACGCGCCGCTGGACCAGCAGTTCGAGGTACATCTCCTCTCGCTCGGGATCATCCGCGCCGTTGCAGAGCAGGACGGCCTGGCCGCGCCGCAGCGCAGCGTCCTCGACTGCCCTGACGATCTCGGGAAAGTAGGGGTTCGCGATGTCGGTGATGAGCAGCCCGAGGGTTCGCGTCGAACGGAGCTTGAGCGAGCGTGCGATCGCCGACGGGTGGTAGCCGAGCGACCCGACCGCTGCCATGACGCGGTCTCGCGTACCCGGCCGTACCCTGCCGTTGCCCGAGAGTGCCCGGCTGACGGTCGCGGTGGACACGCCGGCACGCCGGGCCACGTCGTGGATCGTCGGCGCCGCACGGCTGTCATCCACGGCCGGGGACGCCCCGCGCTCCCGCCCGGCCGCGGTGTCGGACCGGGTTTAGCCGCCGGGCTGCCTGCGCAGCCCGGCGGCCAGGGAGGGGATGTGCGGTGATCGGCACGAACGCGTGCGACTCCGCCGCCCGGACGGACGCCGTCCTCAGACTTCGTCCAGCCGGACCGGTCGATGCTCGGCAAGCGAGCAACCGGCGGCGATCGAGATGCGCATCGCCTGCAGGGCGTCGCGCGGGGTGCAGGGGCTGGGCGTCGCGCCTCGCGCAACGCCCAGGAATGCCAGGAGTTCGGCCCGGTAGGCCTGCTCGAAGCGGGTGAGGAACGTGGTCCACGGCGGCCCGGCCATTGGTGGTGCGTCCACTTCCAGCGAGCGGAGCGGCGTCTGCGCCGCCAGCCCGACGGCCACGCTGTCGCGTGAACCGACGACCTCCATCCGGATGTCGTAGCCGAGCGGATCGTGACGCGTCTGGCTGAGCACGCCGAGGGTCCCGTCGGCGCAGCGAAGGATGACCCCGGCAGTGTCGACGTCGTTGTAGCGAGCAAACACGGGGAAGCCCCGCACCGACCCGGTCGCGTAGACCTCCACGACCTCTTGGCCGGTGACCCACCGCAGGGCATCGAAATCGTGGATCGACGAGTCACGGAAGAGCCCGCCGGAGACCGGGATGTACGCGTCGGGCGGCGGTTCGTGGTCGTGCGCGATGAGGCGCACGAGGTAGACCGTCCCGAGTGCACCGGTCTCGACCAGGCGTCGCGCTTCCAGGTACGCCGGATCGAAGCGCCGCTGGAACCCGACGTGCACCGGCACGCCGGCACCCTCGATCAGCTCGACGAGCTCGGCCGTCTCGGGCAGGTCAAAGGCCAGCGGCTTTTCGCAGAATGTCGGGAGCTTCCGGGCGACGGCTGCCCGCACCAGCGCGGCATGGGCATTGGTCGATGCGGCGATAAGGGCGGCGTCGGCCGAGTCGAGTGCCGCCTCCGCCGAGCCGGCGACCGTCCCACCGATGGCCTCCGCCGTCTGCCGGGCCCGACCGGCATCCACGTCGTACACGACGACGCTGACATCCGGCTCGCTCGCGACGAGCTTGCCGTGGAGTTGCCCGATCCTGCCTGCTCCGAGCAGTGCGATCTTCACGTTGTCCTCCACTCTGGGACCTGGCCTGGTCACCAGGCGCTTCCCTGCTCGGTCGATACCCTCAGCGCGCCAGCTCGCGGATGGCGAACTGGACGACCGCCCACGACATTGCGGCGCTCTCCGACGGCGCTCGCCATGTCGTGTCGTGTTCGACGACGATCCAGCCGCGGTAGTCGCGCTCCGCGAGGGCGGCGAGGACGCCGGAAACGTCGAGCAGCCCGGAGCCGACCTCGGTGAAGATGCGTTGGCGAAGTCCATCGAGGAAGCCGTTGACCTCGCCGGCCCGCATCTGCCGGGCAACTGAGGCGTCGACGTCCTTCAGGTGGACGTGGACGACCCTCTCGCCGTAGCGACGGAGGGCAGCGACGGGGTCGCCACCTCCCAGCTGGTAATGGCCGACATCGAGGCACGCACCGACGAGCTCGGGATCGGAGATGTCGAACAGCCGATCGACCTCCTCCGGCGTCTCGACGAACGTGCCCACGTGGTTGTGGAACGCGAGCGGGTGACCGAGAGCGTTCGACTCCCGGCCGAGCGTCTCCAGCAGGCGGGCGAGCTTCTCGAACCCTTCGTCGGTCATGCGTGGCACATCCGGACCGTCCGCCCGGCCCCCGAACGGGATCCGCTCAGGGGAGATGGGTAGGGCCGCCACGAGGACGTCGCCGCCGGCGGCGTGGAGGTCGGCGAGCTTCTGGCGGCCGATCTCGAGGGCGCCCGGGACGGGCCCGTCGACGGTGCACTCGATGCACGCGTAGACCTCGCAGATGCGGAGGTCGCGGGCACGCAGCGCTTCCTGGAGCGCCTCCCCTCGCGGGAACGTGCTGCCGAGCTGGCTGCCCCGGTACCCCAGCCGGGCCATCTCGTCGAGGATCGTGAGCGCGTCGATCGGCGGCGTCAGTTCCGGCAGATCGTCGTTTGCCCACAGGATCTGGTTGATGCCGATCGTCGCGCCGGCAAGGGGCCTGGGTGCGTTCCCGGCGCGCCGGGGCGACTTCGATCGTGGCGATTCCCAAGTTCACTGTTCTGTGCTCCTCGTGAATGGCGGCAGGCATGGCGTGCCGCGTGATGGGCGACGGTCCCCTGTGTTCTGCATTGCCGGCTCGCGGGGTCGCTCCACGCGCGTCGGTCCGTGCCCGTTCCCCCGGTGAGCGCCCGGGCGCACGGATCGGTGCAAACGATTACATGGCTATCCTGCGACCGGGCCGGCCGGCTGTCAAGGGGATTGTGCAAACGATTACAGGCCGCGGCTGGACGGGCGAGGGAGACGCGTCAGGCGGGAGGCGCGTCAGGCGGGGAGACGCGTCAGGCGGGAGGCGCGTCAGGCGGGGGACGAGGCGGGGAGACGCGTCAGGCGGGGAGACGCGCCTCCCGGCCGCAAATGGGCCAGGGGGAAGGGCCGGGGGCATTTGTGCTACTCTGTGCGACATGAGCGAACCGAGCGAGGCTCCCGCGCGTGTCGGCGTCCGCGAGCTGCGCCAGAACCTGTCGATCTACCTCGATCGCGTGAAGGCCGGCGAGACGCTCGAAGGTGACCGAGCACGGCCATCCGGTGGCTCGCCTGACGCCCAATCCGGCGCCGCGGCGCAGCCGCATGGAGCAGTTGATCGCGGAGGGGCGCGTCATCCCCGCGACACGTGACCTGCTCGACTTCGAGCCGCTCGACCTGGGCCCCGGCCGGTCGCTGACCGAGATCCTCCTCGAGATGCGCGACGAGGAGGAGTTTTGACACCAGCCACCGTCTACCTGGATGCCTCTGCGCTTACGAAGCTCGTCGTCTCCGAATCCGAGAGCAATGCACTCCGATCGTTCCTCCGCGCCCATCCTCAACGCGCAACAAGCGTCGTGGCGACGGTTGAGGTCGCTCGAGTCGCGCTGCGGCGTCAGGGTCAGACCACGGGTCCGGTGGCCTCGGTCTTTGCCGGCGTCAACGTCATGGGGCTCGATCCTGCAATTGCCGCCCGCGCAGGGACCCTCCAGCCTCCGGGTCTCCGATCGCTCGATGCGATCCACCTGGCGTCTGCGCTGGAACTCATGGAGGACCTGGACTGCGTCGTGACCTACGACGTGCGCCTGGCCGAGGCAGCACGGGCAGTCGGCGTTGCGGTGGCGTCACCCGGCACACTCGAGTAGGCCCATGCGCCGGCGACGATGGACGACCCCGCCCACTGAACCGGTCCCGGCGGGCCGCCCCTGACATCCGTCGCCACCAGCGACGCAAGCCAGCGGCTGGCGCCCTTCCATGCCGTTCGAGGGCGCGGCTCACGCTCAGCGAAGGCCTGAATCGGGCGCAAATCCGCCTCCGCCGCCGGTTAACGTCGCTACCAGCGACATTTGGCAGTGAAGCCGACTCGGCGGCGTCCTACAGGATCCCTCTGCAAGACGGGCGGGTTCGACCAACGGCACTGGCGCTCCCGGGCCGAGGCGCGATCGTCGGACCCGACGGGAGGCTCTGACACGCGGCCACGCTCCGGCCGCCGGGACCGCGCCGAGCCACTGGCGAGACCGACCCGCGATCGGGGTGGGAGGGACTCGCGATGGGTCTGCGCAGGTCGTTCTGGTTCCCGTTCTTCGGGGTGCCGCGCGGTCCACTTGGGTCGGTCGGCGCTCGGCTGATGCCGATCATGGTGCGGCCGCTCTACGCGATGATGGCCGAGCAACTGGACCTCCGGCCCGACGACGACCTTCTGGAGGTCGGCTGCGGGTCCGCGAGGTTGCTGGCCGAGCAGGCGTCGCACGTCCGCCACGTCGCCGGTCTGGACGCATCGGAGATTCAGGTGGGCATGGCGCGACGGCGCCTCGCCGACCGTATCGCCGCCGGGACGGCCGAGATCGTCCTGGGCGATGCCATGGCGCTGCCGTGGGAGGACGGCCGTTTCAGCGTCGTCGGCTCGTTGAACTGCCTGAAGTTCGTGCCGGATCGCTCAGAAGGCGTTGCAGGAGATGCGCCGGGTCCTCCGGCCCGGTGGGCGGGCCGTGCTCACGTTGGACGACGAGGTCAGGGACCCGCAGAAGTCGGGCGAGATCGACGCGTTCGGCCAGTGGCAGTGGAACGCGGACGATGCGCGGCGGATGATGGAGGAGGCCGGCTTCGCCGACGTCTCGGTCACGCGTGCGCCGACTCGCATGGCCTTTCACCTCGTCCGCGGCGTGAAGCGGGCATCGCCGCCGGTCGCGGAGGTCGCCGAGACGCCGGCGCTCGTGGAGGCGCCGAGATGAGGCCCACCGAGGGACCCGGGCGGGATGCCAAGGCGAACGCGTCCCGCGCTGGTACAATCCGAACGTCCGTTCGGATCTGATCCAGGCGGTTTGGATGGGACCAGGGCTGATGTCTGTCGACGACCCTCCCCGACTCGCTGCTTCTTGACGTCGGGAACTCGCTCTCGGAGCGTGCCGCGTCCCTCCTGCCAGGCGTCAGCCCGGCGTACACGACGCGCCGGGGCGCCGTCTACGCAGGCGACGCACTCGAACTCCTGCGTGCGATGCCGGCCGACTCGGTCAACCTCGTGGTCACGTCGCCGCCGTACGCGCTTGAGTTCAAGAAGGAGTACGGAAACGAGCCGCAGGCCAAGTATGTCGCGTGGTTCCTGCCGTTCGCGCGCGAAGTCCGCCGCGTGCTCCGCTCGGACGGATCGTTCGTCGTGAACGTCGGAGGGGCGTGGCAGAAAGGCCACCCGGTCCGCTCGCTGTACCACTTTCGCCTGCTGCTCGATCTCGTCGAGACGGTAGGGTTCTTCCTGGCGCAGGAGATCTACTGGCACAACCCGGCGAAGATGCCGACGCCCGCGGAATGGGTCAACGTCCAGCGCATCCGCGTGAAGGACTCGGTCGAGCCGTGCTGGTGGTTGTCGAAGACCGAGCGACCGAAGGCGTCGAACCTCGAAGTGCTTGTGCCGTATTCGGGCGACATGGTCCGCCTGATCGATCGAGGCTTCCGAGCTAAGAAGCGACCGAGCGGGCACCTCGCGAAGGCGTCGTGGCAGAAGGACCTCGGCGGCGCGATCCCCGGCAACGTCCTGACAATGGGCAACAACGACTCCAACGGTCGGAAATCGCCATGCTGACGGGGCGCGGTCAAGGTTCACCCGGCGCGATTCCCGGTCAACTCCCCGAGTGGTTCATCCGTTTCCTGACAGATCCCGGTGACGTCGTGCTCGACATCTTCGGCGGATCGATGACCACGGGATGGGCGGCGGAGCGTCTCGAACGCGCTTGGCTCGGTTTCGAGCTATCTGATGCGTACGTCGAGGCGTCGCGTCTACGCTTCTACGATGAGCACGACCGCCTGGTGGCCGACGCCGAGCTTGGGACCGCGCAGAAAGTGGTCGGGAATGGGAAGGACCGCGTCGTCGGAAGTGGGCTGGTCGAGGAGCGCCGCGAGATCGCTCCTCCGGGCCGGAGCGAGCCGACAATGGGCTTCATGGGATCTGCAGACGATGCGGAATTCTCTGGCCGCCGAGGCGGACTGACCGCAGAGATCGAGCCTCTCGGTCGGAATGCCCTACCGGCAGCGTTTAGGGCAATGGCCGCGATGCCTCCCGGATCTCGCTCCATGTCGACGTCGTCTCGGACGTCTCGGAGGCGCCGGCATCGCTCGACCGGGTCGCCTCGCGCGGATCGAGCGGGAACGCGATGCCGCGATCGCCGCTATCGCCGTGACCCCGATGCGCGCGCGATCTGCGATGCGAGGCTGCCGAGCCGGGTTGTACGCCGTGGGCTCCTACTCCCCGACGCCGCACACCGCGCCAGCTCGAGGTTTACGCGCCTGCGTCGCGACAGGCTCGATCGCGGCTGCCGCCAGCAGCTCGGCATCGGCGAGACGACACGCGACAGCACCTCTCGGAGTTGTCCGAAAAGCGTGAGCGATCAGCGCGTCCGAGGGAAGCCCAGGTCGATGGTGCTCCTTCCCGGGTCGGGCCTGCAGTGCCGTGACAACCTTGGCCCGCGTGTAGAACTGGACACCCTCCGGCCCGTACATGCACAGGTCGCTGAACAGGGAGGACTTCCAGCCGCCGAAACTGTACGAGGCGACCGGGACGGCGACCGGCACGTTGATGCCGACCATGCCCGCCTCCGCCGGCTCCCCAGGGACGGTCGCACGCGGCCATCTGCGGATCGCCTGCGTCGGTCGGGCCTTGGCACGCATCTGTAGGGTATGGGCCCCATCGCCGAGCGAGAGTTGCTCCCCGACTCTGTGGCATCCGCCGCCGGGGACGAGGTCGCCTCTGCGCGGATCGTCGCGGCGTACGACGACGACATGGTCCGGGTCGCGTATCTCGTGACCAGGCGGTCGGCCAGGCGGACTGGACCGCATCGTGGGCCCGTGGCTGGTGTCGACCGCCACCAACGAGGCCCGACAGCTGCTGCGCCGGCGACATCGCCGCCAGGTGACGGAGATCACAGTCGAGACCTGGCCGGAGGGGCCGAGCCGCATGGCGCCCGGATGGACGAGCGCGCTCGCGAGCTCGACCTCATCAACGCGCTCGGGCGGCCATCGGCCGAGGACCTGGGGGTTGTGGCGATGCGCTACGACCTGGGCCTCGTCGGGCCCTCCCCGACATCGCCCGATCGAGCACCGCGCCGGCGAAGAGAAGAGTCCCCCATGGTCGGTCACCGATCGAGTCCCGTCGCCCTGGCCAACGGCCTGACGTGCCTGCTCGCCACGTGCGCCCAGACCGCCGGGGAGCTACCGGCCGATCTCGTCAACGTCCTGCCACCCGGTGCCGATGCCGGCACGTGGGGGCCTTACTGCTGGCCCGCACGGGGCGGACGAGCACGAGCGTCCGCGTTTCGCTCGGGAAGGAGGTGAGCGAACGACCTTTGCCGTCAACTCTCACCGCCTGAACAGGTGTTACCCGAGCGCTCGCTCGGAGGAATTGGGCAGCGATTGCTGTCCCAAGGGAGGAGTCGAATGCGAAAGCGCTTTCTGATCGTAGTCGCAGCAGCCGGGCTGGTGGCCCAGGCCTGCGGATCGACGGCGACACCCGCGCCGGTGCCGACGCCGATCCTCATCACCCCCGCGCCGGTGGTTCAGCCGACGCCCATCGTGATCACCCCCGCGCCGATGGTTCAGCCGACGCCGATCCTCATCACCCCCGCGCCGGTGGTTCAGCCGACGCCCCAGGGCGCCAGCCCCGCCGCGAGCGGAGCGTCCGCTGCGACCCACGCCGGGTCGTCACTCCCACCGACGGCGTGCCCGTCCGGCACCTCGCTCCCGAGCGGCTCCATCGCCACAGTCGCCGGCACAGGTGCCTCCGGCTCCGCCGGGGACGGCGGCGCGGCGCTCTCGGCGACGCTCTCGCCGTTTTACGGCATGGTCGCCGTCGATCCGTCCGGTGTCCTCTACGTCGCGGACGGCAAGGCCATCAGACGGATCGGGACCGACGGCATCATCACGACGATCGCGGGGCCCGCCACGGGCGCTCCCTTCATCCAACCGACCGGTCTGGCCATGGATGCCGCCGGTGACCTCTTCGTGGCCGACTTCGGTGCCAGCCGGATCTGGCGCCGGGACCCGGGTGGCGCCCTCACCGCCGTGGCCGGCACCGGCGTCAGCGGTTCATCGGGTAACGGCGGCCCGGCGCTGAAGGCCGAGATCCAACCCGCTCAGGTGGCCGTCGGTCCGGCAGGGGACCTCTACTTCGATGACGCCAACGCCGACCGGACCGTGGACGCAGGTGGCACCATCGATGCCTTCGCGGGCACCGGGACGGCGGGCTTCTCGGGAGACGGCGGGCCGGCGGTCTCGGCCGCCCTCGGGCAGAGGGCCTCGGCGTCGCGGCCGATGCCAACGGGAACGTCTACCTGGGCGACCAGGGGAACCACCGGATCCGCAAGGTCGATCGCGCCGGGATCATCACCACGATCGCGGGCACCGGCGTGGCTGGGTCAACTGGCGACGGAGGTCCGGCGACCGCCGCCACCGTCGAGCAACCCCGGTCGATCGCCGTCGACCCGGCGGGGAACGTGTACTTCGCGGACTGGGGCACCAACACGGTGCGCCGGATCGACACGGCCGGGATCATCACCACCGTCGCGGGGACGGGAGTCCCTGGCTTCTCGGGCGACTGCGGACCCGCGGTCGCCGCACAGCTGTCCCAACCCTACGGGCTGGCGCTTCATGACGGCGCGCTCTACATCGGCGACGAGGGCAACCACCGTATCCGGGTCGTCCTACTGGCGCCGCCGGCAGTGGCTGACCAGCCACCGTCGTTGCCGCTCACCTTCACGCCGGGGAGCATCGCCTTCACCCGCGGTGGCAGTCTCTACGTCGCTGCCGCCGACGGCAGCGACCAGGTGAAGGTCGCACAGGGCGACCTCAAGACACACCAGATCAGTGCCTTCGGCTTCGCGCCGAGTCGCCGGGCCTTGGCCTTCGCGAGTGACCGGGATGCGGAGCTGGTGTTCGTGGCACCCGACGGACGGACCCTCGGGTCACGCGCGCTCGGCCCGAACACATTACCGTGGTCCAGCTGGGCCCCGGACGGCGACCGGCTGGTGATGTCGCTGGCAGCGGCTCGGCCAGAACTTTCCATCGTCGGGCTGGACGGGCAGGTGATGCGCACCCTGGCGCTACCTGACGGTTTCCGATGGGGATGGTTGCCCGACCTTGGCTCGTGGTCTCCCGACGGACGCTGGATCGCGGTCTTCGGCTGCACCCCACCGTCACCGTGCGACATCAAGTTCGATCCACACATCCTGCTGGTGGCGGCCGACGGCTCGGGCTGGCACTGGCTGGAGAACAGCGTGTCCGGTTACCTAGCGCGCGAGGGGTGGACACCAGACTCGCGACTCGAGTTGGGGAAGGCTGAACGCGGTAGTTCCTGGGAGATCGTGGCCCTGGCAGCGGATGGCTCGGAAATCGGGCGCACGAGCCTGGCCAACCCAGGAGGGACTCCGGTCTGGTCCCCTGACGGCACGGCGTGGGTGAGCGCGAGCGGATACGCCCTGGTGAGCGGGACCGAGGCGCTCTCGCACCCAGTCACCATCCACGGGTCACCCCCTTCCCCAGCAAGGCCGGACGACATCATCACCGACGTGGGCTGGTCTGCCGACGGACGTGATCTGCTGTTCGTGGGACACGCCGACGCCTCCCCGGTGCGGTCGCTTTACGCAATCGACCCGCAGGGTGGCACGCCGCGCCTGCTCATCGAGGGTGTCGATGAAGGGTTCGACGTCGCCAGCGCGCGTTGAGCGCGCAGGAAGGTGTCCCGACGGACGGGCCGCGTCGTTTCGCTGTGGATGGTCGCGGCTACGCGATAGACCAGGAACGGGAGGAGGCTCGCAATACCCGCGATGCGCCCGGCCGGACGTGCGCCGTCGGTGGAAGCCGGAGGCAGGTCATCTGGCGCGCCGCCGGAGTCGACCGGGCGGCAGCACCAACGATTCCTGGCGCGCCTGCGTCACTCGGGCCTTCCCATGCATCTGTAGGGTATGACCACCATCGCCGAGCGAGAGCTTCTCCCCGACTCTGTGGCATCCGCCGCCGCCGGGGACGAGGTCGCCTTCGCGCGGATCGTCGCGGCGTACCACGACGACATGGTCCGGGTCGCGTATCTCGTGGCGTGTGAGGTCGACCTGGCCCACGATGCGGTCCAGTCCGCCTGGCAGATCGCCTGGCGCAAGTTGGCCAGCCTGCATGATCCCGAGCGGCTCCGCCCTTGGCTGGTGTCGATCGCCGCCAACGAGGCCCGACAGCTGCTGCGCCAGCGACGTCGCCGCCAGGTGACGGAGATCACCGTCGAGACCTGGCCGGCCGGGGCCGAGCCGCATGGCACCCGGATGGACGACCGCGCTCGCGAGATCGACCTCATCAACGCGCTCGGGCGGCTATCGGCCGAGGACCGGGGCGTCGTGGCGATGCGCTACGACCTGGGCCTCAGCTCGTCCGAGATCGGCCACGCCACGGGGCTCTCGGCGACAGGGGTCCGCTCAAGGCTCGCACGAGCGCTCGATCGACTCAGGAAGGACCTCGGGGATGACTGACCACGAGTCCGATGTGATGGATGCGTACGGCCGCCGGCTGGGGCGAGAGTTGCACGCACTGAGCGGTCGGGCGCTCCGACCGGTCGACGCGGCTGCAATCGCGCACGAGGTCGCGGTCCGGCACCCACGCGGCAGGCGGCGATTCGCAGTGGGCGGCCTGGCTCTCCGGGCCCCGCGACGACTGCTGCTCCTCATCATGGTCGCGCTGGTGACCGCCGTCCTACTGGCGCTGTCGGTGGTGGTTGGCCCCGGTGCGCGCAGATCGCCGGAACCGACGTTCGAGCAGGGATCATTACTGCCCACTGCCTGTCCACCAGGGTCCCCGCTCGCGAGCGGCTCCATCGCCACAGTCGCCGGCACCGGCAGCCAGGGTTCCGCCGGGGACGGCGGCGCGGCGCTCTCGGCGACGCTCTGGCTGTCGGTAGACATGCTCGCCGTCGATCCGTCCGGTGCCCTCTACGTCGCCGACCTCACGGCAATCAGACGGATCGGAACCGACGGCATCATCACGACGATCGCGGGGCACGCCACGCGCGCCCCCTTCATCCAGCCGACCGGTCTGGCCATCGATGCCGCCGGTGACCTGTTCGTGGCCGACTACGCCGCCAGTCGCATCTGGCGCATCGACCCGGCTGGCACCGTCACCGCGGTGGCGGGCACCGGGGTCAGCGGTTCATCGGGCAACGGCGGTCCTGGGATCGCCGCCGAGATCCAAGTCCTCCAGGTGGCTGTCGGTCCTTCGGGGGACCTCTACTTCGACGACCTCAACGCCGACCGGACCGTGGATCCGGGCGGCACGATCAATGCCTTCGCGGGCACCGGGACGGCGGGCTTCTCGGGAGACGGCGGGCCGGCGGTCTCGGCGACGCTTGGCAAGGATGGGCTCGGCGTCGCAGCCGATGCCAACGGGAACGTCTACCTGGGCGACCAGGGGAACCACCGGATCCGCAAGGTCGATCGCGCCGGGGTCATCACCACGATCGCGGGCACCGGCGTGGCTGGGTCATCTGGCGACGGAGGGCCGGCCACCGCCGCCACCGTCGAGCAACCCCGGTCGATCGCCGTCGACCCGGCGGGGAACGTGTACTTCGCCGACCAGGGCACCAACACGGTGCGCCGGATCGACACGGCCGGGATCATCACCACCGTCGCGGGGACGGGCCGCGCAGGCTTCTCGGGCGACTGCGGACCCGCGGTCGCCGCGCAGCTGTCCGGGCCCTACGGGCTGGCCGTCCATGACGGCGCGCTCTACATCGGCGACGAGGGCAACCACCGTATCCGGGTCGTGGTCCCATAGGCGGACCCGGGCGGTGGGCTCCCCTCGGGCCGACGCGTCCGCGCTGGAGCTCGTGGAGGACCTGGACTGCGTCGTGACCTACGACGTGCGCCTGGCCGAGGCAGCACGGGCAGTCGGAGTCACCGTGGCGTCGCCGGGCGCACCCGAGTAGGCCGGTGCGCCTGCAACAGCGGACGGCGGGGTCGCCACGGGCTCGCCCCTGACATCCGTCGCCACCAGCGACGCAAGCCAGCGGCCGCCGCTCTTGAATGCCGTTCGAGGGCACGGTTCACGCTCAGCCCCGGTCGGATTCGGGCGCAAAACTGCCTTCGCCGCCGGCTAACGTCGGTACCAGCGACATCTGACAGAGAAGCCGGCTCGGCAGCGTCCCACAGGATCTCTCGAAACCGGCGGGTGTCGGAAATCGCCACCGCGGCGCGGTTCCAGCCGACTGCCCCGGTCGGATGGTTCAGCGCGTCCGAGGGAAGCCCAGGTCGACCTTGCTCGTTCCCGGGTCCGGCCAGCGTGCCGTGACCACCTTGGCCCGCGTGTAGAACTGGACACCCTCCGGCCCGTACATGTGCAGGTCGCCGAAGAGCGAGGACTTCCAGCCGCCGAAGCTGTACGAGGCGACCGGGACCGGGACCGGCACGTTGATGCCGACCATGCCCGCCTCGACCTCGAACTGGAACCGGCGCGCCGCCCCGCCATCGCGGGTGAAGATCGCCGTCCCGTTGCCGTAGGGGTTGTCGTTGACGAGCCTGACCGCGTCCGCGTACGTCGGCACGCGCACGATCTCCAGCACGGGCCCGAAGATCTCGTTGCGATACGAGTCCATCTCCGGCGTGACGTGGTCGATCAGCGAGGGCCCGATGTAGAAACCGCCGGTCTTCTCGTCGTAGGCCGGGTGCTCTCGCCCGTCCGCGACGACCGTCGCGCCCTGCTCGCGTCCCCTGTCGAGATACGAGGCGACCTTGTCACGATGCTCCCGGGTCACCAGCGGGCCCATCTGGGCCGGCCCGTCGCCGCCCTCCCCGACCTGGATCCCCGGCAATCGCGCGTGGATCGCCGCAACCAGCGGGTCGGCGATCTCCCCGACCGCGACCACGACGGAGATCGCCATGCAGCGCTCGCCGGAGCTGCCGTACGCGGCCGAAACCGCGGCATCGGCTGCCATGTCGATGTCGGCGTCGGGCAGCGACGACCATGTGGTTCTTCGCCCCGCCGAGCGCTTGGACGCGCTTGCCGTGCCGCGTCCCGGTCTCGTAGATGTGCTTCGCGACGGGCGTCGAGCCAACGAAGCTGATGGCGCGCACGTCCGGATGCTCCAGCAGCCGCTCGACGGCGACCTTGTCTCCCTGCACGACGTTGAAGACGCCGTCCGGCACGCCGGCCTCTGCCAGCAGCTCGCGCCATGTAGATCGACGCGGACGGGTCCTTCTCGGACGGCTTGAGCACGAACGAGTTGCCGCACGCGATCGCGTTGCCGAACATCCACATCGGCACCATCGCCGGGAAGTTGAACGGCGTGATCCCGGCGACGACCCCCAGCGGCTGGCGGATCTGGTAGACGTCGACGCCGGTCGACACCTGCTCGCTGTACCCGCCCTTCAGCAGGTGCGGGATACCGGTCGCGAACTCCAGGTTCTCCAGGCCGCGTGCCACCTCGCCGAGCGCGTCGGCAGGGACCTTGCCGTGCTCGGCGGTGAGCAGGGCGGCGATCTCCCGTCGATGCTGCTCGACGAGGTTGCGGATCCGGAACATGACCTCCGTGCGGCGCGAAAGCGATGTCGCCCGCCAGGCCGGGAACGCGGCTGCGGCTGCCGCGACGGCCCGATCGACCTCCCCGGCGGATGCGAAGTCGACGCGGCGCGCCACTATCCCGGTCGCCGGGTCGTGGACGGGGCCGCTCCGCCCGGACGTCCCCGGCACGATCCGTCCGCCGATCCAGTGGTTCACCCGCTCGGTAGCCGCGGCGGTGCCCGCGACGGCCTGCGGCTCGAGCAGCTGCGTCATCGTTCGTCCTTTCATCCCCGTGCGCTCTGCTGCCGGCACCCCGCACGGCGCGACCACAGGCGCAATGTCGCGCCACGATACCGCGTGGACGCCAGTCCGGGCGCGAAGGCCGCCCTTCCCGGACCCACACGCCGGCGGGCATGGCCTGGTGCGTGTCGGCGTCGGCCGAATCCGGGCGGCCCCTGGACCTCACACGCCGGCGGGCATGGCCTGGTGCGTGTCGGCGTCGGCCGCGTCCGGGCCGTCACTGGACCCGCTGTATCGCGCAAGGATCGTGATCGGGATGGCGAACACCACGATCACGAGCGCGACGAGGGTCGCCAACTGCTCCCCGCCGAATGGACCCACCACCGGCTCGTCGCGCCACGTGAACGCGACGACGAACCGTCCCGCCAGCCACCAGGCAAGCGCGATCAGCAGCCACGTGCCACCTCGCACGCGGTCGCGCGCGAGGCGAGCCACGGCAAGCAGGAACAGGATGCCCGCGAGCGCCCAGAGTCCCTCGTACACCTGGGACGGATGGGCCGGGATGCCCGGCGCGGTGCTCGTCCACGCCCAGTCGCCGCCGAAGGCCAGCGCCCAGTCCCCGCCGAACGGCGCTCCCTGTCCGGCGCCGCCGAGGACCATCGCCAGCTTGCCGAGCCCGATCGCCAGCAGCAGCGGAATCGCCGCGGCAGCCGCCCAGCGGCCAACCGGGACGTGGAGCGCGCGACCAACGTAGACCGCCGCCAGCGCGCCGCCGAGCACCGCCCCGACGAGGGACAGGCTTCCGCGTGACAGGTCGAACAGGGCGAGCGGTTCCGCCCCGTAGGCTCCGACGTAGTCGAGCCCGTGGACGAACCGGCCGACCACCACGGCACCCGGCAGGATTCCAAGGACGACGAACGCGACGTCATCCACGCGTGCGCCGCCCTCGAGTCTTCGCAGCGACCAGGCGAGAAGCGCCAGCGAGAGCGCGATCACAACGGTGAGCGCGATCGCCTGCCAGCGGATGGACAGGCCGGCCACGCGCAGCCATGGGTCGAAGTCGAGCACGATGACCGCGGGCATGATCAACGCCCGCGAAGCCCGGCTGCCGACTCACCCGGCGCCTCGGCCACCGCCGCGGGGCTGCCGCGCGAAGTGGCCGAGGCGTGCTGCGTCCCGCGAAGCTTCCACCATGCCACGGCCAAGCCGACGGTCGCGAGCGAGATGACGCCGGCCACCGCGAAGGCCGCCGGCGTGCCCGCTCTTCCTGCCACCTCGCCCGCAAAGATCGCGCCGATCGGCGTGGAGCCCGCAAAGACCGTCGTGTAGACGCTCATGACGCGTCCGCGCAACTGGTCCGGCGTCGTCAGCTGGATGATCGTGTTGGTCGTCGCGGCCATGGCGATCGTGCCCCAGCCGGCGGCCGCCACCATGACGAGGCTGAGCGGCAGCCAGCGAAACGCCGCCAGCCCCAGCATCGCGATCCCGACCACCGTGGCCCCTACGAGCAGGCTGCGGATCGTCGGCAGCTTCCCGAACGCGATCGCGAGCGCACCGACCAGCGCTCCGACGCCCGCCGCGGCACTGAGGAAGCCGTACGTCGTGCTGTCGCCGTGCAGAACATCCTGCGCCAGCAGCGGCAGGAGGACCGGGAAGTTCAGCGCGGCCGTGGCGACGATACCGATCACGACGATGGCGAGCAGCACCGTCGGGGTATTGCGCACGTAGCGCAGACCCTCGGCCAGTTGCCCCAGGACCGAGTGCCAGGTCCGTTGCAGCGCAGAGACCGGCGGCGGACGCAGGTCCGCCGGCCGCATGAGCATCAGCCCGGCGACCACGGCAACGTAACTGGCCGCGTTGAGCAGAAAGCAGGCTGCGATCCCCACGATCGCGATCAGGATGCCGGCGACGGCGGGACCCACGATGCGCGCCGCGTTGAAGACGGCGCTGTTCAGCGCGACGGCATTCGCGACGTCCGAACGGCCCACCATCTCGACCACGAACGACTGCCGGATGGGCATGTCGAACGCGTTCACGAGCCCAAGGCAGGCTGCCAGGACGAACACCTCCCAGACCTGCACATTGCCCGACGCGTCCAGGAGGCCGAGGATGAGCGCCAGGATTCCCGCCGACGACTGGGTGACGACGAGCGCGGGTCGCTTCGGGACGGCGTCGGCAACCACGCCGCCGAAGAGCCCGAGAACGAGCACCGGGAGGAACTGGACCGCACCGAGCAATCCCAGCACGACCGGGTCGTGCGTCAACTGGAGCACGAGCCATCCCTGGGCGACCGCCTGCATCCAGGTGCCGATGAGCGAGACCAGCTGTCCCGTCCAGAACAGCCGGAAGTTGCGGTGACGGAAGGCCCGCAGCCCTTCGGGCAGGCGGCGACCCCGCGCAGGGGAAGCTGTCGCCGTCACCGGGTCTGGTCCGCAGCGGGGGGCTGAGCCGGCGAGCCGGTCGGCGGAGCATGCTCGGCCTCCCGGTTGGTCTCGCCCGGGCGACCCTCGCTGTCGGATCGAACCTCCGTCCCGCCCGTCCCGGGCGGCTGTCCTCCGATTGTCGTTCGGCGGTGAACCGCGAGTTCGATGAGATCGACTGCGGCATCGAGCGAGAAGCTGCCGGTGTCGATCGCCAGGTCGTAGTGCGACACGTCCAGCCAGTTGAGGCCGAACAGGTGGCGGATGTAGTCGCCCCGGCGCGCGTCGACCGAGCGACAGAGTTCTGCCAGCGAACGCTCGTCGGGACGAGTGTCGTTCGGGATGTCCTCGATCTTCGCGAGGAGGTGGCGCATGCGCACATCGAGCGGCGCGTGCAACTGGACGTGCACGGCGTCGGGACGCCGGCCGATGATGAAACGGGCGCCACGACCGACGACCACGGCATTCCCGCGGTCAGCCGCCTCCTCGATCACCAGGCGCGTCAGGGCCGCGAGCCGCTCCTCCATGGCCGCCGCCGGAAGCACCGAATCCGCGGGGAGCGGCGGCATGGCCATCTCCATCGGGCTGGTCGCGAGGGCTGCGGCGACGCGCTGCCAGACGCCCGGCAGCCGTTCGTCGTAGCCCTCGGCCACTTCCTCCGGGATGCCGGACCGTTCGGCCACGGCAGCCACGATGTTCCGATCGAGGAACTCCGCATCGAAGCGGCGTGCGAGCTCACGCCCGACCGGGGCGCCTCCGGCGCCGAACGTCCGGGAGATCGTGATGATCGGCACGCCGCTCCGCCGTCCCGAGGCTCAGGGTGCCGGATTCGTGGCGGGATTGGCGAGCACGGAACCCTGTGGGAGCGTCGAACCTGTGGACGCCCCTGCGCACATGAGCGGGGAACCGATGTTCGCAGCAGAGACCGTTTCGACGCTGACGGCGCCCATCTCGGCCATCTTCTCCACCTGGCTGCGCACCGCGGCGGCTGACGACTTGAAGGTGCGGCACTCGTCCTCGGTCAGGCGGATCTCGATGACGCCCTCTGCGCCGGACGAACCGAGGCGGACCGGCACACCCATGAACAGGCCACGGATCCCATATTCGCCGACGAGGTAGACGGAGCACGGCAGCGCGCGCTTGCGATCCTTCACGATCGACTCGACCATCTGGAACACCGCGGCAGACGGCGCCATGAACGCACTGCCGGTCTTGAGGAGTCCGACGATCTCGGCGCCGCCGTTGCGCGTCCGATCGACGATCGCCTGGATGCGATCCGGAGGGAGAAGTTCCGTGATCGGGATGCCCGCGACCGTCGAGTAGCGCGGCAGCGGAACCATCGTGTCGCCGTGGCCGCCGAGGACGAACGCGTCCGTCTCGCGGATCGACACGTTGAGCTCCCAGGCAATGAACGACCGGAAGCGGGCGGAGTCCAGCACGCCCGCCATGCCGATGACCCGGCGCGGAGGCAGGCCGCTGGCCTCGAGCGCGACGTGGCACATCGCATCGAGTGGGTTCGTGACGACGACGATGATCGCGTTCGGAGAGTGCGTGATGGCCTGCGTGACCACCGATCGCACGATCCCGGCGTTCTTTGCCATGAGATCGTCGCGGCTCATGCCGGGCTGCCGGGCAAGACCGGAGGTCACGACGATGACCTGCGAGCCGGCGGTATCCGCATAGTCGTTCGTGCCGCGAACATGCATGTCGTGGAGGACGACAGAAGCACCCTGCGCGAGGTCGAGTGCCTTTCCCTGCGGCAGGCCGTCGATGATGTCGACCAGCACGACGTCGGCCAGGCCGGCCTCCACGATACGTTGGGCCGTCGTGGCGCCGACGTTCCCGGCGCCGATCACGGTGACGAGCGGATGGGCCATGGTCGCTGCGCTCCTCGATTGTGCGCGAACACGCTGGCCGGCGGAGCACTCGGTTGCTGTCGCGCGTGATGGGCGACCATTCTATCGGCGGTGGGCTGAGGCCTTTCGGTCAGAAGGGGGACACCGGGCGCGGGCTGCGCCGGGCCGGGTGCTCGCGCGGTCGGCGACGCCCCGAAGCGCACCCGCCGGTGCGCGCCTCAACCCGTTGTAGGCGGGCCCACCCGGCCCGACGGGTCGCACATCATCTTCGACCCGCGACCCGAACCGTCAGGGCGAACCGGGCTTCACGCGCAGGATCCCGGTGGTCGTCACGTCCTCGTGGTCCGTGATGGGCGGCGCCTCGTGGGTGCGGCTGTCGTGGCAGTTGAAGTCCAGGGTCGTCCCGTCCGCGCTCGCCGTTCCGACCAGCTCAAGGCTATCGGGAGGTGCTTTGCACCAGAGCGCCGGCGCGTAGGGCACGTCCTGGACCGAGCCGCAGTCGGCCACGGGCTCGGAGTGCGCCGTGCCGGCGATCTGCGCGTAGAGCTGGGCGACATGCGTTGTTGGGTCCACACCCAGGGCCATCGTGCGGGGAAAGGTTCCGTGGCCGGAGTACGTGATGACGTTGCAGCCATCGGTCCCGGTCCCGCTGACACTCCACGTCGAGCCTTCATCGGTGAAGAAGCCCGGAGCCGTCTCTTTGGCCTCGACATCCAGGATGACCGTCACGTTGTCGGACAGGGGTCCACCCGGCGTCTGGTACCGGTGGTAGGTCCACGTGATCGGGCCGTGAACCTGGGCGCAGGCGTCCCTCCCGGTGAGGCTGAACTTGCCGGCGGCATTGTCGTCTGCCCGGTAGGAAGCGTTCGAGAGGATCAGCAGGAAGGCCGTGATCTGATTGTCCGGGTCGTCGAGGCACCAGGTCGTGGACCCGGGCGACAGCGTCCGGCGTTGCCAGACGGTCGAGCCGTCAGGTTGGTTCAGCTCCACGACCGCGTCCGGCTTGACGTCGCCGCCGGTCAACCCGGAGAAGTCGAGCACCAGCCGGTGCACGGATGGGTCGATCGTGACGGTTCGGTAATGGCTGGTGAGCGGGGCCAGCTTCTCGTTGATGTCGTTGGTCACACCGGGCGGCGATACCGTGACGGTGACCTGGGGTTTGCGCCGGTCGCCCCACGGGCCGAAGCCATCCGGGAACGTCGAGTCCAGCGCCTTGTAGCGGGGTTCCACCGGGTCGCCGGGCTTCAGTTCCATGTTGAGGTTGCGGAACGCGAAGTCGGCGAAATGGTCGGAGAAGGAGAAGGCGCGGTCGGTCGCGTCGTCGGCGGCGCCGAACGAGGTGACGCCCTCGAGCGCCTTCCAGATCTGGCCGACCACCAGGGGCCCGCCACTCTCCTGCTGGGCGAAGAAGGGCCAGATGAAGGCGCGGTATGCGGCGTGGTCCGCCTCGGTGTTCGGCTGATTGAGCGGGACGTCACGAAACTGGAACTTGTTGACGAAGTACGGGGTGTAGATCCAGTAGCGGATCTGGTCGGCGATCCCCTGCGACGGCTGTGACCCGAGCCAGGCCTGTGCCCATTTCGCGTCGGCCTCGACCTGCCAGTACGTGGCCGCCTGGGTCTTGAGCCCGTTGATGTTGTGCGCAAATTCGAGCGCATGGAACAGCTCGTGGATGAGCTCGAGCTTCAGGACCCTGGGATCGGCAACCAGCGATCGGGGGAGGATGAGGAAGGCGCTGGTCGCCAGCGGCTTCTCGTGCCCCGGCGCGGCCGGCGCCTCGATCGCTGCGCCGGCCGCGTTCGCGGGCAGCGTCGCGCAGGGGCTGCGATCCGGTGCGCATTGCGACGTGCTGTCGACCAGGTAGACGTCGATCGAGCTGTCGCCGCCGGTGCCGTCATCGGGGAGCGGCTGGCCCATCAGGTTGGTCTCCGGTCCCCAGACGTCGTTCAGCTCCGCAACTGCAGCGGCGATGTCAGCCGCGTAGTTGCCGGTACAGGTGGCCCAGACCTTGAACGCGTGCAGCCCGTTCTGCGACGCCCAGGGCGAAGATGGACCGCAGTCCGCGAGCGCGGTAACCACGTCCGAGGCGGGCCGGGCGACGGCCGGCGCGACGCCGGCCCCCAGGGCGGTGAGCGCCGTGCGACCTTTTGGATAGAAGGCGCTCGAGGGATCGGTGGGGCGAACCAGGTACGGCTGCATGCTGGCGTAGACGCCGTCCGGGATGTCCTTGCGGAAGAGGAACGAGTCGATGCCGATCCCGAGGTCGTCTCCGGTGCTCGATCCCGGAGCCACGAGCGCGCTCGGCAGCCGCGGATCGCCCCATTGCGCCCAGATGCGATCGAGCAGCGAGGTCGGCCAGTCGATCTGGCCGGCGGCCAGCGCGGCTGCGATCAGGTCCCGCGACGTGGTCGGGTCCGGCTGGGGCGTGGGAGGCGCGCCGGCATCGAGCGGATCGGTCGCGGCACGGGCCGAGGTCGGCGGGGGGCGCTCGCCGGCGTCCCGCCGCCGCTCGCCGGCGTCGGCGCTCCCGGCCCACCGGGGACCGGAGTCGCCTCGGCAGTCGGGCCGTTGCCCGGCGTGCTCGCGGATCCACCCGGTGAGGGTATCGTGCCGGTCGAGGGCGCCGGCCCCCGGACGATCGCGGTGGGCAGTGCCGTCTGTGACGAACACCCGGACCCCACCAGCACCATGACCATCACCGGCACCAGGAACCAGACGCGCCCACGGCCCACGCGAGACTCCCTTCTGAGGCCGCATGATATTCGGCCTGCGAAGCCCACCCCGCCCGTCGACTGCCCGCAGCGGGGCCCCTCGCCCTGCCGTGTACATTGATGCGAATGATTCGTGTCGGGTCGATCGTTCTGCGCGTCGACGATCTGCAGCGCCAGACCGAGTTCTGGGCCGCGGCACTCGACTACGTGCCTCGCCGGGACGACAGCGATGACTTCGTGCTCCTTCGTCCGAGAAACGGCGTCGGGCCGAACATCTCCCTCGACCGGGTTCACTCCAGGCTGCAGGTGCCGCCGCGCATCCATCTCGACCTGTACGCGGAGGACCAGGCAGGAGAGGTCGAGCGCCTGAAGTCGCTGGGCGCGACCGAGGTCCACTGGGACAAGCGACCGCCGGACGCCGACTACATCATCCTCGCCGATCCGGAAGGCAACCGCTTCTGCGTTGTGGACGCCGGCTAGAGTCTGCTTAAGGGGCTCGCCGACGTGTCGATACGCGTCGACGTTGCATCGGTGGTCGTGATCGCGAGGCTGCCGGGGGGCGCTTCGTTGACGGGAACTCGGCCGAGCGAGGAAGGTGCGCTCAGGAAGGCCAGTTGGCGGGGCGGGAGCCCGTGGCGCGCCCGGCTCGCATGCGCGAACATCCCAGCATGAGCAGCTTCGATGATCGGGCACGCGAATGGGACACCCCAGAGCGCCGGTGGCGCGCGGAGGCCGTGGCCGCAACAATCCGGGAGAGCGTCGCGCTCACCCCGACCATGCGGGTCATCGACATAGGCGCGGGCACCGGCCTGCTCGGGCTGGCGTTGGCCGGCGACATCGGCGAGCTCGTCCTTGCCGAGCCGTCCGAGGGCATGCTGGAAGTCGCGCGCGAGAAGCTGGCGGACACCGGCCTGACCCACGCCAGTGCCCTCCGGTTCGACCTGCAGGTCGATCAACCGCCCGGCGGTCCGTTCGACCTGGCCGTCTCGCTGCTCGTGCTGCACCACCTCGAGGACACGCAGGCCGCACTGTCCGCAATCCACGACCTGCTCCGCCCCGGCGGTCGGATCGCCCTCGCCGACCTCGACGAGGAGGACGGCTCGTACCACGAGCCGGACGCCGAAGGCATCCATCACAAGGGCTTCGACAGGGCGGCGCTCGCCGACCTGGCGCGCGCTGCCGGCTTCACCGCGGTGGAGGCTCGATCGGCCGCCGAGATCGAACACCGGGGTCACCCGTTCACGCTGTTCCTGCTGCTCGGGACGCGCCCATGATCGTCGAACGGTCGTGATCACCGTCGAGTTCGAGCAGCGGGCTACGAGCCGAGGTCCGTGTTGGTCTCGCATGGGACGGGGTCGGTGCTGATCTGGGCCATCCGGGGCGCACCTTTGTCAGGTCGGAGCCGCCGGTCGTGGTCCGGCACGCTGCGCGCCTGCCTTGATCGTCGCGCCGGCGGTATGGCAGGGCGCTACGATGCCGGTTGATGGTTGACGCCCTGCTCGCCGGTCACGCTCGCTTTCGATCGGGGTATGCGACGCAGCAACGAGCCGCGCTGCAGCGCCTTGCCGCGGAAGGCCAGCATCCGCAGGTCTGCTTGATCGGGTGCGCGGACTCGCGAGTGATCCCCGAACTGATCACCGGCGCCGCTCCCGGCGACATCTTCGTCATTCGCAACCTGGCCAACGTCGTGCCTCGACGGGAGCACCCGGACACCAGCGTGGGCGCCGGCATCGAGCGCGCGGTCGGCGAACTCAAGGTGCGCGACATCGTCGTGTGCGGTCACGACGATTGCGGCGGCATCAAGGCGGCTCTCGGGGACCTGCGGGACATCACGCCTTCGTCGGAGCAGTGGTCGTGGCTCGGCGGGCTCTGGTCGGTGACGGCACGTGCTCGAGCCGCCGAGGCGGACCCAGCCCGACGCCTCCGGCGCGCTGTCGAGGAGAACGTGGTGGAAGGGCTCACCAACCTCATGACGTTCCCCGCGGTGTCCGCTGCCGTCAACGGCGGAAGCCTGCGGCTGCACGGGTGGGTGTACGACGTCGTCGACCTGCGGCTGCGGACCTGGGACTCCGGTCGCCGGGCATTCGTGGTGGTCGACGCGGGACCCTGAGGCGTGTTTCGGTTGACACACGTCACATCGACGTGTACGATCCGGGTCCATGAGCCGGATGAAGCGGACGTACAACCTTCCAGAAGGCACGGTGGCCGCTGTTCGCGAACTCGCCGAGCAATACGGCGTCGCCCCGTCCCAGGACGCCGTCATCGAAATGGCGGTCGATGAACTGCGCCGGCGTGTCCTGGAGGCGCACGAGGCGGAGGTCTGGGCGACGGCCGCTGAGGACCCGGCGTTCCGCGCCGAGGTCGCGGCGTTCGAAGCCTGCTATGGCGAGACGGACGCGGAGTCCTGGCCGCCGTGAGCGCGGCGCCGCTGCGTTGGTCGATCGTTGTTGTCGACCTGGAACCCGTGGAGGGCCATGAGCAGGGCGGGGAGCGTCGGGCGCTCGTCGTGTCGTACGAGCCGTTTCACCGCTCCGGGCTGATGACCGTCTGCCCGATCACCGCGGCTCGCACCGACCCGCGATACCCGGGCGACGTCGCCATTCCGGCGGGCGAAGGAGGCCAGACGAAGGATGGGGTCATCGTCTGCAGCCAGGTGCGCACGATCTCGATGCGCCGGATCGCCGAGACACCGGTGGGCGTCGTCTCGGCTCGATCGATCCGGACCGCCGTGCGGGAGGCCCTGCGCCACCATCTCGGGCTCGACGTGCCCGGTCCGGCGGACGGCGCCGATCGGTAGATCCCGCGCATGCTCAGTTTCGCGGATCGCGCAGTAATGAAGACGTGATACTGCCTGCCGGTGAGTGAGACGCCCACGGCCTACGGGAACGGGCTGCGCGCCCGGCTGACGCGGCAGGGCCAGATCACCGTCCCCAGGGCCGTTCGAGACGTGCTTGAAGCTCTGCCGGGAGACGACATCGTGTTCGAGCTGCGCGGGCCGGAGGTCGTGCTCCACCGGCGCGCCCGGGTCCGGGTGAGCGACCTCGCCGGGATCGCCGCCGACACCGCTCCGACCGGCGTGATCACGAAGGAGTTCCTGGCGGACGCGGTCGAGACGGCCGTCGGAGAGGCCTACGCCGAGCGACTCGGCCGCCAGATCGAGGACATACCCGAGAGCGCGAACGGCTGATGGGGCGATGGGCCGACCCCGCCTGACGGCGCGCCGCGCATACGCCGACGCCAACGTCGTCCTCGCGCTGCTGGCCGGCGACGCCCATCCATCCCACGCCGCGTCGCTGCATCTCTGGGATGCCGTCGAGCACGGGACGCTGCGACTCATCCTGACGCCGGTCGTGGTCGCGGAGATCGCGTGGGCCGCTCGCGCGGCGCTGGGTCGGTCGCGCGCGGACGTGCCGCGGGTCATGCTGGACCTGATCGAGGTCGATGGGGTAGTGGTGGTTGACCGAGCCGTCGTCCGTCGAGCGCTGCAACTGCAGGTCGCGTCACCGCGGCTGGACTTCGCAGACGCGTACGTCGCTGCGCAGGCGCTGGAAGCCGGACCGGCCGCCGTCGCCTCGTTCGATCGCGACCTCGACCACGTAGCCGGAATCGAGCGGATCGGCGGCGTCTGACGGTCAGGCCGCGCTGCCGCGCATCGATGACGGCGAGCTGTGTCCGCTGTGGGCGCCACCGACTCGGCCGTGTTGTCGGTCCGACCGCTCAGTACGACTCGACGCGCGCCGGCGTCAGCGAGAAGTCACGCACGTTCCGCGTCAGCACGATTGAATCCGCAGCCACCGCTGCCGCCGCGATGAGCGAATCGGCCAGGCTCAGCGTCCGGCCGCTGCCACGGGCACGGGCGCGCCACTCGCCGGCGAGGAGCGCAGCGTCCGGCCCCGGCTGGATGAACTCCAACGGCTCCAGGAATGCAAGGAGGTTCGGGTCCGGGTGGCGGGGCGCTCCGGTCGCCGTCTCGCAGGCGACGATCTCGTTGACCAACGGCTCGTCGCCCTCCTCGAAGAGGCGGCGCAGACGGTCGGCTGCGGCCCGGTCGCCCCGGAGGCAGTCGATCACGAACGTGGTATCGAGCAGGTATCGCACAGTCAGGGTCCCGGCGCCGCGTCGGTCACCTCGGCCCGCAGAGCGCGCACCCAGGCGACCACGCCCTCCGAGGTGGTCCACCCCGGCGGCCCGACGCCGCTCCAGGAGCCAACTTCGTGCTCGATCATCTGCCGCAGCTTCTCGCGCCGGAGTGCGCGTCGCACCGCATCCTCGACGAATGCGCTGCGGTTGCGCTTCCCGGCCACCATGTCGATCTCGGACACGAGGTCGGGAGGCAGGGTCAGGTTCGTCGCTATGCGCACAGCCATGCGCAGACTTTGGCGCATGGTGATCGGCTCTGTCAAGGGGACGCCGAACTCATGTGCGTCATGGGCGGTTGGCATCCATGCTGCCCCCATGCGCCGCTTTGAACGCCCAGCGTTCCAACCGACACGGCTTCCGCCCCTCCCGCGCCCGTTTGAACGCCCGGCGTTCCAACTGCCCGGGATTCGGCTCCCCAGGCGCCGGTTTTGAACGCCCAGCGTTCCAACCGACACGGTTTCCGCCCCTCCCGCGCCCGTTTGAACGGCCGGCGTTCAGCCGGCCGTTCGCCCGCTCGGCTCTGCCGGCCTGGGACAACTCCGGCCCACCGGATTACCAACCGCTTGTAACGCTGGGGGCCGACCGAACTGCTGTGCGAGGTGGCGGCCGGAATGTTTCAGGGACCAGCGGGCACCGCGCAGGGCCGATCTCCCTGGCTGCTCGCACACCGCTGCGGAGTGGCAGCCTTATCGGCCGGATCAACGGTCGGTCGGCCCAATTACTCCCGTCGCAGAGCGGCCGTTCGTTATCTGGGATCCACGGAACCGCACCTGATCCGCCCCGGACCCGCGAGCCCGCCTCTCAGCGCATTCGTTGTGCACCCGAGTTGCGAGTCGGCCGGCGCGCGCACCGCCGGGCCCTTCCGACGCCTCCGCGTCGCTCGTTCTGTTCTTCTGATGCACTGCTTCGGCAGCCGCTCGACCCTGGAGGCCCGGGGGCGGCCAATCGGCACATCGGATGCACCATCCCGCGGACGAGCCCGCCCCACCCCGCCTGTCGCCGTCCGACTCGCAACTCCCATGCACAGGCGACCCCGGACCGCCGGACGCGAGACTCGCAGCATCGCGTGGCGCGCAGCGCCCCTCCGGCCGCGGGGAGCCGTCTGCGAGCGGCCCATGACGCGTGCCGGGGGCGCGTGACGGGGAGCGGGCAGGACCAGCCGGCGGCGCAGCCGCGTGCGCCAGCAAATCAGTGGATCCGGGTGTCACGCGACGACCGTCGGCTCGGGGGCGCCGACCTGCTCCTTTTTGTCCTCCACCTGTTCTGCGGCGCCGACGGCAAACGGGCTCGTCTTCGGGATCAGCAGGCTGAACAGCAGGCCGAGCAGCACGAAACCGACCGCCGCAAACCCCGTGAGCCTGGCGGCATCGACGAACGCCGACTCCAGCGCCGGGACGACCTGCTCGGCGCCCGGTTGCAGCCGGATCGCGGGGAGCGCCTGGCCGGCGGAGCTCTCCATCGCCGTCGCGAGCCCGGCGGCGGCTTCGACCGGCAGCCCCGGCACCTCTGCCAGCTTTGCAGGGACGCCGTTCCCCAGCGAAACGACCAGAACCGTGCCGAGGATGGCGATCCCGAGCGCAGATCCGACCTGCCGCAGCGTCGAATTGGCGCCCGACGCGATGCCGGACTTCTCGATGGGGATCTCGGAGAGCACGATGCTCGTCAGCTGCGCCGTCGCGAACCCGACGCCGAGGCCATACACGAACAGCGGGATCACGAGCATCATGCCCGACACGCTGGTCGAGAGTTCCAGTGTCGTCGCCAGGATGCCGATGGCCTCCAGGGCCATCCCGAGCTGGACCACCCGCCGGCCCCCGAACCGGTTCGCGAGCGCGCCGGCCGTTGGGGCCGCGAAGAACGCGCCGACGGCCAGCGACAGGAAGATCAGCCCCGTGTCGAACGCCGACAGCCCGAGGACCGCCTGCAGGAACAGCGGAAGGACGAACAGCAGGCCGAACTCGCCGAGGGCCACGATCGTGCCGGCCAGGTTGCCGTATCGGAACGAAGGCCAGCGCCAGAGCCCGAAGTCGAACAGGATGAACCTGCCCGTGCGCGCCCGCCACGTCTCGATGCCGGCGAACGCCGCAAGCGAGACCAACCCGAGCCCGACTGCGAAGGGGATGACCGAGATCGACGTGAACGGCCACTCGAAGCCGAGGACGGAGAACGTCTGCTTCGGAACCCACCAGCCGTAGGTGTTGCCCTCGATGAGACCGAAGATGAAGGACCCGAGCCCCAGGGTGATCAGGATGAAACCCGGGAGGTCGAAGCCCCGCTCCGCGTGCTCATCGCGCGACTCGCCGATCCACCGGAGGGTGCCGAGGATCGCCAGGATTCCGACCGGGATGTTGATGTAGAACGCCCAGCGCCACGACAGGTTCGTGGTCAGCCAGCCACCGAGCAGTGGTCCCAGCGCCGCCATGCCGCCGATCACGGCGCCCCAGATGCCGAAGGCGATCGCACGGTCGTGACCACGGAAGTTGGTGTTCAGGATCGATTGGGTCGACGGGAGGATCATGGCCCCGCCGACACCCTGCACGAGGCGGGCCCCGATCAGCATGGTGCCGCTTCCGGCGAGTCCGGCCAGCACGGACCCGGCCATGAAGACGAGCAGGCCGCCGACGTACATCTGTCGGCGTCCGAGCACGTCCCCCAGCCGCCCGAGCGTGACGAGCAACGCGGCGAACACGAGCGCGTAGATCGTGTTGACCCACTCCGCCTGGGTTGCGGTCAGGTGCAGGTCCTTGATGATCGACGGCACCGCGACGTTCACGATCGTCGCGTCCACGATGATCATGGCCACGCCCGTGCTGAGCATGGCCAACCCCAGCCAGCGACCGCGCCCCGCCGAATCCATTCCGCCGGCCGTCCGAACCGTATCCTGCGACATGCTGCTCCGTGCTCCAGTGGCGCGTGCGTTCTGGACCGTGAGGTGACCCGCGCGCAGGTCCTTGCCTCACGAAAACGTTTCGATACGATAGCATCAGGTGGAGATGCCGACAAGCCCCCGATCGACGGGTCCCGAAGCCCCGACCCTGCCGCCGCTCTCTCCAGAGGCCTTCGAGATCAGCCGCCTGCTGCTCGAACTGCTCCACGCGGCCGGGGGCGATCGCGGGGGGCTGCGGACCGCGCACGGAGCAGCCGGCGTCGAAACGCCGCCGCCGACCCCGCTGACGCCTCACGCGGTTCGGGCAGGCGTCCACCTCTACGAGCACGGCCGGCTCACGATCGGCCAACTGGCCGCCAATCTCGACGTGTCCTACGGCTGGGCGAGCCGGGTGGTGAGTGAACTCGTGAACGCGGGCATGGCGGTGCGCTCCCCGGATCCGACCGACCGCCGCGTCGTCTACGTCGCGATGGCGCCCGAGGCGCGGGCACGCGTGGAAGCCTCGTATCGCTGGCGATCCGAGGCGATCGAGCGGGCGCTCGGGGCGCTCGATCCGGCAGAGCGCGCCCTCGTCATCGACTTCCTCCGACGCACCGTCCGCGAGCTGGCCCAGGCGCGCAACCTGTGAGCGCCGACGGAGCGAGCGCGTCGCCCGTCATGAGCGCGCGACCCTGGCTCCACGCGCACCGCGGCGCCTCCGCCGACGCGCCTGAGAACACCATGGCCGCGTTCCGACTTGCGCTCCAACAGGGCGCCGACGGCATCGAGCTCGACGTGCGCCTGAGCGCCGACGGCGTCCCGGTTGTCATCCACGACGCGACGCTCGACCGGACGACGGATCGCTCGGGGCTGGTCCGAGAGTTGGACGCCGCGGTGATCGCCGTGGCCGACGCCGGGGCGCGATGGTCCCGCGCGACCGAAGGCGATCCCCTGCCCCGGGAATCGGCCGACGTCCGGGTGCCGACGCTCGCGGAGGTGGTCGATTGGCTGCCCGCCGATCGCGGCCTGGTCGTTGACATCAAGGACCCGGCCGCGGTCCCGGCCATCGTTCGGATCCTGGAACGGCGGGTGAGCGCCTCCGAGACGGTCCGGCTCATCGCGTTCGATCCCCGGGCCATCGAGGCGGCGAGGCGACTGGCGCCGTCGATCCCGACCGGCCTGCTGCTGGAGTCGGGCGACTCCATCCGGGCGGGGATCGCGCTGGCATCGAGGGACGGTCACGCCTCGATCGTCCCATTCGACGGCGATCTCGGGGACGATCCCGGCCGCGCGATCGCGGCGGCGGCAGACGCCGCGCTGTCGGTCGGCTGCTACGTCGTCAACGACCGCGATCGGCTCGTGCAACTCCGAGCGGCCGGCGTCGCGTTCGTGATGACCGACGTCCCGGCATTGGTCCGGTCGATGGGCGAGGGCTGAACCAGGTCGGGCACAGTGGCGACTGCCGGGCTCCCCTCGGGCGACACGGCCGAGTCCGCCCGGGCAGGCAGTGTCCGGTCATCGCCGGAAGAACACCCACATTCGTGTGCGGGACTTCACCCGATCGCAAGCGTCGCGCGTACATGGTGAGCCCGTCAATCAGCGGGGCTGCGTCAACGTCATCGACGCAGTCGGGTAATTGGAGGCGCCATGAGTTGATAAATTGGCGCAGGCAGCGTCGCGCAATCCCGATCAATCCCGCAACAAAGGGAATGGAATGAAACTCGAAGATCCATTCGCCGCCCCGGATGGCCTGGACGCCCTCGTTCCGAACACGACGCGCAGAAGGATCGGCGGCAGAATCGCCGCCATCGCGGTTGCCGGTGCGTTGCTGACCGGCGGCATCGGTGCGGTGATCCTCGCCGCCTCGGTCAATGCGGCGGATCCGACGAGTTCGGCCACGCCATCGGCGGCGGCGACTCCCTCGGCGTCGAACGCACCGTCGGCGTCGACTGCCCCATCCCAGGCGATAGGGGGCTGCCCGAACGGCGGCGGCTTCGGCGGTCCCCACGAGACCGTCACCGACACCTCGGTGGCGGCCAAGGCAATCGGCATCAGCGAGGCCGACCTCACGGCGGCACTCGCAAAGGGCCAGACGATCGCGGATGTGGCGACGGCCAACAACGTCGACGTGCAAGTGGTCATCGACGCGCTCACTGCCGACGCGGAGAGCGAACTGGCAGCCCAGGTCAGCAGCGGTGCACTGACCCAGGCGCAGGCCGACCAGGAAAAGACCGGCATCACCCAGCGTGTGACCGACCAGGTCAACGGCGCGTTCGGTGGGCCGGGCATGGGCGGCCATGGCATGCGGGGACCCGGGCTGGGCACTCCCACCACCCCCGGAGCGACCACGACCCCGTAGCCAACTCCCAACTCAGTCCCCGCTCGCCCGGAGAGCGGGGAACTCGCGCCGACATTCGACGCAACAGTCGCGCCCCCACCATTGCCGGTGGGGCGCGATTGCGTGTGCCGGTCACGAACGCTCGTGTGGTCGAAATCACATGTCAGTCCTATGAACGGCAGATTCTCTTAACGGTTCGGCAAGAGACCGCGCGCAATCCTCGGCACATGAACGCACAGCCGTACATCTCCCGCAGCTTCCCTCCGATCATCCGAGTCGAACCGGTGGTCGTTCGATGACCACGGTTGCCCATCCGCGCCTGGGCGTTTCGGCGCGGCGTTTCGATCCTGCCGGGGCGCTGTCGCGCCTCCTCCGCGGGTCGCTCGAGGACGCGGCCTGGGTCCGGCCGGCCGCCATCGGTGTCTCCGTGCTCGCGGCGTTCCTCTACACCTTCAACCTGGCGATCAACGGGTTCGCCAACAGCTACTACTCGGCGGCGGCGCTCGCGGCCTCCCAGAGCTGGTCGGCATGGTTCTTCGGTTCGCTCGACGCGGGCAACTTCATCACCGTCGACAAGCCGCCCCTGTCCACCATGGTCATGGGCCTCTCCGTGCGCCTCTTCGGGCTGAGTTCGTGGAGCATCCTGCTGCCCGAGGCGCTCATGGGCGTGGCGACCGTCGTCCTGCTCTACAGCGCCGTGCGCCGCTCCTTCGGGCCCGACCGCGGGCATCCTTGCCGCGCTCGTGATGGCCCTGACGCCGATCGCGTCCCTCATCTTCCGGTTCGACAACCCGGATGCCCTGCTCACCCTCCTGCTCGTCGCGGCCGCCTGGGCGTTCCTCCGGTCGCTGGACGACACGCGCCTGCGGTGGGCGGTACTTGCCGCGACGTTCGTCGGGTTCGCGTTCCTGACCAAGTACCTCCAGGCGTACCTGGTGCTTCCAGCGTTCGTGATCACGTTCGCCATCGCCGCCCACGGTTCCTGGCGGAGCCGGCTCGGCCGACTCTTCGTGTCCGGCGCTGCAGTGCTGGTCGCCAGCGGCTGGTGGGTCGTCGCGGTGCAACTCGTGCCCGCGAGCATGCGGCCCTTCATCGGGGGCAGCACCAACAACAGCGTCCTCGACCTCATCTTCGGCTACGACGGCCTCGGCCGGATCTTCGGCCAGGGCGGCGCCGGTGGCGGTGGCGGCGCGAACTTCGGCGGTGTCACCGGCCTGCTCCGCATGTTCAACACGGAGTTCGGCGGCCAGATCAGCTGGTTGCTGCCGTTCGCGGCGATCGCGTTCGTCAGCGGCCTGTGGCTCCACCGGCGGGCGCCACGGACGGATCGCGCGCGAGCCGGCTATCTGCTCTGGGGTCTCTGGCTCGCGGTCACTGCGCTCGTCTTCAGCTTCATGTCCGGCACGATCCACTCGTACTACTCGGTCGCGATGGCGCCGGCCATCTCGGCGCTTGTCGGTGCCGGTCTCGTCGATCTCTGGCGAATGCGGTCGCGGACCGTCATCGGCGGGCTCCTCCTGGCGGCCGGGGTCCTCGTGACGGCGTGGTGGTCGGCCCAATTGCTGGATCGGACGCCGAGCTTCTTGCCGGGTCTCGGGATCGCGATCCTCGCGGTGGCGTTCGGCGCCTCGATCCTGCTGGCGATCCCGGCAGTGCACCAGTACCGGTGGGCGCCGCTCGCGGCCGGCGCGCTCGCCCTCGCTGCCATGCTGGCGGGCCCGGCGGTCTACACGCTCAACACCGTGGCCTCCGGGTACAGCGGGTCGATCGTGAGCGCGGGCCCGTCGACGGGCACCGACCAGGGCGGTCCCGGCGGCCAGGGCGGGTTCGGCGGCGGCGCTCCTTCAGGCGGCCAGGCGTTCGCGGGCGGCGCAGGTGCGTTCGCCGGCGCACAGCCGCCGAGCGGCGGACCCGGCATAACCTCGGGCGGCACAGTCTCAGCGGCGCCGTCGGGGTTTGGTGGTGGCGGCGCGACCGCGGACAGCGCCCTCGTCCAGTACCTCGAGGCCAACCGCGGGGACGCGACGTGGCTCGTCGCGGTCTCGGGGGCGAACAGCGCGGCCCCGATCGAACTCGCGACCGGCCTGCCGGTCATGGCGATGGGCGGCTTCACCGGCAGCGACTCGGCCCCGACGCTCCAGCAGCTGAAGGCGTACGTCAGCACGGGCAAGCTCCGGTTCATCATCCTCGACAGCGGCGGCCAGGGTGGTGGAACGTCCAGCGCGATCAGCGCGTGGGTCCAGGCCAACGGCATCGTCGTCGACTACGGCGGGACGTCGAGCGGGACGCTCTACGACCTTTCCGGCGCAGCGGCGTCGACCAACTGAGGGCGGCTCGCCGCCCTCATGGGTCCTGCGGCGGCTCCGCCGGCAACGCGCACGCGAGCCGAGCCGGCGGACTGCCGCATCCAGGTCGGCGACACAGCACCAGGTCGCCACGACCAACAGGAGCGGCCGCAGCGTAAGTCGCATGGCTCTTCAGGCAAGGCACGCCGCCCGACCTGTCACCTCGGTCAACCGCGCTCTCTACAATGGAGCCGAGGGAGACCGCCTTCAGGGGCATCGGTTTGGACGTCTTCGATCTGCGCGACCGGCTCGTCGACGACTACGAGGAGTTCACGCGCAGCTTCATCACGCTCCGCGACGAGCACGTCCGCGCGAAGGTCGACGACCGGAGCTCGACGCGGGCCTGCTCTGGCCCGAGCCCCTGATCCAGCTCAACCCGTCGTTCGCAGCCGGCGCGACCGATCGACGAGCTGGTCGCCGAAGGGACGCTCCACGCCGGCATGCGACCCGATCTTCCGCCAGCGGAAGACCGAGGCCGCCTCCGACGGAGAGCGATCCGCTCCGCCTGCACCGCCACCAGGCGGACGCCGATCCGCGTCGCCCGCGACCGGCGCGAACTACGTCCTGACGACCGGCACCGGCTCGGGCAAGAGCCTCGCCTACATCGTCCCGATCGTCGACCACGTCCTGCGCGACGGGCCGGGCAAGGGCATCCAGGCGATCGTCGTCTACCCGATGAACGCGCTCGCCAACAGCCAGGCCGGCGAGCTCGAGAAGTTCCTCGCGCCACGGCTTCCCCGAACGGCAAGGGCCCGGTCACCTTCCGCCGCTACACCGGCCAGGAGAACGACGAGCGAGCGCGCAGGCGATCCTCGCGAACCCGCCCGACATCCTGCTGACCAACTACGTGATGCTCGAGCTGCTCCTCACCCGGCCCGTACGAGAAGCGGCTCGTCGACGGCCGCGCAGGGCCTGCGGTTCCTCGTGCTCGACGAGCTGCACACCTACCGCGGCCGCCAGGGCGCCGACGTCGCGCTGCTCGTCCGCCGCGTCCGCGAGGCCTCCAAGGCGACCGAGCCTCCAGCTCGTCGGCACGTCGGCCACGCTCGCCGGCGCCGGGACACGTCGACGAGCAGCAGGCCGAGGTCGCCCGCGTCGCGCAGCCGCCTGTTCGGCGCCGACGGTCGAGCCCGGAGCACGTCATCGGCGAGACGCTGCGCCGCGCGACCGCGCCGACGCGACCCGAGCGACCCGGCATGGGTCGCCGCGCCTCCGCGAGCGCGCCGCGAGCCCGCGACCGCCGCCCGCCGACTCCAGCGCGCGTTCGTCGCCGACCCGCTCGCGTCCTGGATCGAGACGCACGCTCGGCCTCGCACGAGGAGCCCGGCACCGGCCGCCTCGTCCGCGCCGCGCCGCGCACCGATCGACGGGCCGGACGGCGCCGCCGCCGAGCTCGCCGCGCTGACCGGCGTCGACGCCGACCGCGTGCGCGAGCGTCGATCCGCGACACGCTCGCTGCGGGCGGCCGCGCCGACCGATCCCGGCGACCGGCTTCCCCGTCTTCGCCTTCCGGCTGCACCAGTTCTTCAGCCGCGGCGACACCGTCTACGCCACCCTCGAGCCGGAGGCCGACCGCTACCTCACCACGCAGCGGCCAGCAGTTCGTCCCCGGCGACCGCGACCGGGTGCTGCTGCCGCTCGCGTTCTGCCGCGAGTGCGGCCAGGAGTACTACACGGTCGGCCGGCGCAAGCGACCTCGGCGGGCGCGTACGCGTTCGAGCCGCGCGAGCTCGTCCGACGTCGACGGCCGACGAGGACCGCGACCGCGGCTTCCTCTACCTCGGCACGGACCAGCCCTGGCCCGACGACCCGATGGCGAGCTCGAGCCGCGTCCCCGACGACTGGCTCGAGGAGCACGGCGGACGGCGGCTCGCGGTCAAGCGCGACCGCCGGCAAGGACCTGCCCTCGATCGTCCACGTCGGCGCCCGACGGCGTCGAGTCGGCCGGCGGCCTGCGCGTCGCCTTCGTCCCGGCGCCGTTCCGCTTCTGCCTGCGCTGCGGCGTCGCGTACGGCGGCCGCCAGACGCGCGACTTCGGCAAGCTCGGCGACGCTCGGCTCGGGCGGCCGCAGCTCGCGCGACGACGCCTGCTGTCGCTGACGGCGATCCGCCGCCTGCGCGCGCGACGACGACGCTCGAGCCCGAGCGCCCGCAAGCTGCTCACCTTCACCGACAACCGCCAGGACGCCTCGCTCCAGGCCGGCCACTTCAACGACTTCGTCGAGGTCGGCCTGCTCCGCTCGGCGCTCTACCGCGCGGCCGCGGCGCGCCGGCGCCGACGGCCTCACGCCACGACGAGCTCGCCGCGCAAGGTGTTCGACGCGCTCGCCCTCGCCCGCCGAGCTCTACGCCGTCGACCCGGCCGTCAAGTTCGCCGCCAAGGCGGCCAGACCGACGCGGCCCTGCGCGACGTGCTCGGCTACCGCCTCTACCGCGACCTCGAGCGCGGCTGGCGCGTCACCTCGCCGAACCTCGAGCAGTGCGGGCTGCTCGAGATCCACTACGAGTCGCTCGACGAGCTCGCCGCGGCCGACGACGAGTGGGCGTCGACCCACCCGGCGCTCGCGGCCGCCACGCCCGAGCAGCGGCGTCGACGTCGGCAAGGCGCTGCTCGACCTCCTGCGCCGCGAGCTGGCGATCAAGGTCGACTACCTGCGCGCGGACTGCCAGGACGGCATCAAGCAGCGCTCCAACGAGCGCCTCATCGCTGCCCTGGGCGATCGACGAGGACGAGATCCTCGAGCACGCCGCGATCGCCTATCCGCGCGGCCGCACGACGAGCCGCGCACGACTACGCGCGGCAACGTCTACCTCTCGCCCGCTCGGCGGCTTCGGCCAGTACCTGCGCGCGCCCGGACGTGCTCGCCGACACCGGCCAGCGCCTGACGCGTCGACGACACGCGAGCTGATCATCCGCGAGCTGCTGCGAGCTGCTGCGGGTCGCAGGCCTCGTCGCTCGTGGTCGACGCAGCCGAGGGAGCCGGGCGCCGTGCCCGGCTACCAGCTCGCCTCGGCGGCGATGCGCTGGCGTCGCCGGCGACGGCACGCGGCGCGTTCCACGACCCGATCCGCGTCCCGAACGAGCCCCCGAGCGAGGGCCTGCGCACCAACCCGTTCTTCGTCGCGCTTCTACCGCGAGGTCGCCGCCGACGGCAAGGGCATCGACGCCACGCGAGCACACCGCCCAGGTCCCGCCGAGCGAGCGCGAGGAGCGCGAGGAGCGCCTTCCGCGACGGCGCGCCTGCCGGTCCTGTTCTGCTCGCCGACGATGGAGCTCGGCGTCGACATCGCCGAGCTCAACGTCGTCAACATGCGCAACGTGCCGCCGACGCCGGCCAACTACGCCCAGCGCTCCGGCCGCGCCGGCCGCAGCGGCCAGCCCGCGCTCGTCTTCACCTACTGCTCCGCCGGCAGCCCGCACGACCAGTACTTCTTCCGGCGGCCCGAGCTGATGGTCGCGGGCCAGGTCCGGCCCGCCGCGGCTCGACCTCGCCAACGAGGACCTCGTCCGCACCCACGTCCACGCCGATCTGGCTCGCGCGAGGCCGACAAGTAGCCTCGGCCGCTCGCTCGCCGACGTCCTCGACCTGTCCGGCGACGAGCCGACGCTCGCCCTGCTGCCCGCGGTCACGCGACGCGATCCGACTCCCGACGCGCGAAGCCGCGCGCGCAGGGCCGCCGCCGGCCGCGTTCCTCGCCTCGATCGCGACCTCGCCGACGCCGACTGGTACACCGACCGCTGGCTCGACGACGTGCTCGACGCAGGCGCCGCTCGCGCTTCGACCGCGCCTGCGACCGCTGGCGCGACCTCTACCGCGGCCGCGCTCGAGATGCGGGCGACGCAGAACAAGGTCATCGGCGACGCCTCGCGCAGCCCCGACGACCGCGACAAGCGCGCGCCGCGCTGCGCGCGCGAGGCCGAGAGCCAGCTCGAGCTGCTGCGCGGCGAGGGTCGAAGCAGGCACGATGCAGTCCGACTTCTACAGCTACCGCTACTTCGCCAGCGAGGGCTTCCTGCCCGGCTACAGCTTCCCGCGCCTGCCGCTGTCGGCCTTCATCCCGGGCCGCGGCGGGTCCCGGCAAGCGCGACGAGTTCCTGTCGCGCCCGCGCTTCCTCGCCATCACCGAGTTCGGGCCGCGCAGCATCGTCTACCACGAGGGCTCGCCGCTACCTCATCAACCGGGTCATCCTGCCGGCCGACCGGACGGACGACAACCGCCTCGTCCTCGACGCGCGCCAAGCTCTGCGACGCGTGCGGCTACCTGCACCCGGTCGACGGCGACGGCGCCGGGCCTCGACCTGTGCGAGCGCTGCGGCGCGCCGCTCGACGCGCCAGCTCGAGCAGCCTCTTCCGCCTCGCAGAACGTCGTCGACGCAGGCGGCGCGACCGGATCAACTCCGACGAGGAGGAGCGCCAGCGCCAGGGCTTCGAGGTCCGCAGCGCGGTCGCATTCGCCGGTCCCGCCGACCACCCGACGGTCCACCGTCACCTCGGCGACGGTCGACGACGAGCCGCTCCTGCGCCTGGCGTACGGCCCCGCGGCGACGATCTGGCGCATCAACGTCGGCTGGCGCCGGCGCAAGGACCAGGAACGGCTCGGCTTCGTGCTCGACACCGAGCGCGGCTACTGGCCGAAGAACGAGCTCGATCCGGCGGACGACGACCAGGACGACCCGATGTCGGCCCGCGTCCGAGCGGGTCGATCCCCTACGTCGAGGACCGCCGCAACGTCCTGCTCGTCACGCCCGCCGAGCCGCTCACGACCGAGGCAGATGGCCTCGCTCGCAGCGGCGCTCAAGAGCGCCATCCAGGTCGAGTTCCAGCTCGAGGACAGCGAGCTCGCCGCCGAGCCGCTGCCGTCAGACGACGACCGCCGCCTGATCCTGTTCTACGAGTCGGCCGAGGGCGGCGCCGGCGTGCTGCGGCGCCTGGTCGACGAGCCCGACGCCTTGCCGGCGCGTCGCGCAGACGGCGCTGGAGCTCTGCCACTTCGACCCCGACACCGGCGACGATCGCGGCCGGGCGCCGCGCGCGACGGAGGACTGCGAGGCCGCCTGCTACGACTGCCTGCTGACCTACGGCAACCAGCGCGACCACCGCCTGCTCGACCGCAAGCGATCCGCGACCTGCTGCTGCGGCTCGCGACGGCCGGGTCGACCCGGCCACCGGCCCCGCTGCGCCGGCGGAGCACCTGGCGCGACTGCTGGCGCTGGCCGGCTCGGAGCTGGAACGTCGCTGGCTCGAGTTCCTGCACGCTCACGGGCTACGTCCTGCCCACGACCGCGCAGCGCCTCCTGGCCGCGTACGGCGCCCGGCCGGACTTCCTGTATGACACCGGCACACGTACCGTCGTGTTCATCGACGGGCCGGTACACGACTACGCCGAACATCGCGCAGCGTGACGCGCAGGTCCGCGCCGCCCTCGACGACGCCGGGTACCTGGTCATCACGTTCGGGTCGGACGAGAGCACTTGGCCCGCGGTACTCGCGCGGTACCCGGGCGTCTTCGGGAAGGGCGACGCATCATGACCGGAATGACTGGCGGGAGGTATGTCGTGATCGAACTGCTGCAGGGCAAACGCGACGCGATCGCCGCCGCCTGCGCGCGGCACTCCGTCGTGCGGCTGGAGGCCTTCGGCTCAGCAGTGCGGGACGACTTCGTACCCGGACAGAGCGACGTCGATCTCCTGGTCGAGTTCGAACCTTTGGAGTCGTATGCCCTGGTCGATGCCTACTTCGGTCTCCTCGACGATCTGCGCTCGCTGCTGGGCGAGGTCGACCTGGTGATGGTCGGTGCAGTCAAGAACCCATACATCGCGCGAGCCATCGAGCGCGAGAAGCGGCTCCTCTATGCAGCGTGACGATCGCGCCTACCTGAACGACATCGTCGAGGCCTGCACTGCCATCGAGAGGGCTCTGTCGGAGCTCGATCTCGCCGCATACCGTGCCAACAGGCTCGTGCGGTCTTCCGTGGAACGCGAGTTCATCATCATCGGAGAAGCTGTGGCTGCCCTGTCGCGCGTGTCGCCGCAGGTCTTCGCCCAGGTCACTCGCGCTCGTCGAATCGTCGATTTCCGCAACCAGCTCACGCACTCGTACGCAACGGTCGACGATGCTCTGGTCTGGCTCATCGCCGAGCACGATGTCCCCGTGTTGCGGGGTGAATGTGCGGCGCTCCTGGCTGCCGCACGTGGAGAGGGCTGACGAGCCCGCCCAGGCCGGCATGACACCGCCGCCCCCGACAACCGCCGCCCGTTTCACCCCCGGTTCGCTCGTCCGCGCGCGCGGGCGCGAGTGGGTCGTCCTGCCCGAGTCGGACGACGACCTGCTGTGCTTCGGCCGCTCGGCGGCACCGACGACGAGGTCGACCGGCCTCGATCTGGCCTTCGAGGGCGACGACGTCGCGCCCGCCACGCTTCGCGCCGCCGACCACGGCCGACCTCGGCGACTACGCGCTCGGCGCGACTGCTCCACGAGGCCCTCCGGCTGTCGCGTCCGCGACGGCGCCGGCCCGTTCCGCAGCTTCGGGCGGATCGCCGTCGAGCCGCGCCCGTACCAGCTCGTGCCGCTGCTGATGGCGCTGCGGCTCGACCCGGTCCGCCTCCTCATCGCCGACGACGTCGGCATCGGCAAGACGTCGAGGCGCTGCTGATCGCCCGCGAGCTGCTCGACCGGGGCGAGATCGAGCGGCTCGCCGTGCTCTGCCCGCCGCACCTCGCCGAGCAGTGGCAGGCCGAGATGCGCGACAAGTTCCACATCGACGCCGAGCTCGTCCTGCCGTCCACCGCCGCCCGGCTCGAGCGCGGCCTGCGCCTCGGCGAGTCGCTCTTCGAGCGCGTACCCGTTCACGTGATCGTCTCGACCGACTTCATCAAGAGCGACCGCCACCGCGACGAGTTCCTGCGCACCGCGCCCGAGCTCGTGATCGTCGACGAGGCGCACACCTGCGCCGACGCCAGCGCCGGCCGCGGCGGCCGCCACCAGCGCGCCGAGCTCGTCCGGCGAGCTCGCCGCCGACGCCGACCCGCCACCTGCTGCTCGTCACCGCGACGCCGCACTCCGGCAACGAGGACGCCTTCCGCGCGCTGCTCGGCTACCTCGACCGCGACTTCCTCGACGCTGCCCGAGCGACCTTTCGGGCGAGGCGCGACCGCCCGAGCCGCCAGCGCCTCGCCCGCCACTTCGTCCAGCGGCGCGGCGGCGACATCCGCGCTATCTCGACGCCGACACGCCGTTCCCGGAACGCGACTCGCGAGCGACGAGACCTACGCCCTCACGCCGCCGTACGAGGCGTTCTTCGACCGCGTGCTCGCCTACGCCCGCGAGACCGTCACGGACCCGGACCGGCAGCGTCCAGCGCCAGCGCGTCCGCTGGTGGTCGGCGCTCGGCGCTCCTGCGCGCGCTCGGCTCGAGCCCGGCCGCCGCCGCCGCGACGCTGCGCGAGCGGAGCCGGACCGCCGAGGCCGCCGACGCGGACGGAGGCCGACGCGATCGGCCGGCGCACCGTGCTCGACCATCGACGACGAGAGCGCCGAAGGCACGGACGTCGTGCCCGGGCGCCGACCCCGAGCGAGCCCGAGCCGGCCCGCCGCGACACGACGCCGCTGCGCGCCTCCTGCGGCTGGCCCGCGAGGCCGACGCGCTCGCCGGCAGCGAACGACGCGAAGCTCGCCAGGGGCATCGCGCTCGTCAAGGAGCTCGTCGCCGACGGCTACGCACCCGATCGTCTTCTGCCGCTTCATCGCGACCGCCGAGTACGTCACGGACGCGCTCCGCACGGCGCTGCCGGCCGACGTCGAGGTCGAGGTCCGTGACCGGCGCTGCTGCCGGCCGACGAGCGCGAGCGCGCGCGTCGCCGAGCTCGGCCCGAGCACCCAAGCGCGTCCTGGTCGCGACCGACTGCCTGTCGGAGGGCATCAACCTCCAGGAGCGCTTCGACGCGGTCGTCCACTACGACCTCTCCTGGAACCCGACCCGCCACGAGCAGCGCGAGGGCCGCGTCGACCGCTACGGCCAGCGGCGGCCCGAGGTCAAGGTCGATCACCCTCTACGGCTCCGACAACCCGATCGACGGGATCGTGCTCTCGGTCCTGCTGCGCAAGCACGAGGCGATCCGCGACAGCCTCGGCATCAGCGTGCCGGTGCCCGTCGACTCGAACGCCGTCCTCGAGGCGATCCTCGAGGGCATCCTGATGCGCGGCGCGGACGACCAGGCGAGCGCGGAGCAGCTCGACGTTCTGGGAGCGCGAGGTCATCGACCCGGAGCGCCGGCGCTCTGTTCGAGGAGTGGGACCGGGTCGCGCAGCGGGAGCAGCGGTCACGCTCCCTGTTCGCCCAGCAGGCCTTCCCGATCGACGAGGTGGTTCGGGCGCGCGACGCGGCGCGGACGGCGGTCGGCTCGGGGATCGACGTGCGCCGGTTCGCGATCGACGCCCTGCGCGCCAACGGCGCCGTCGTGACCGAGCGCCCGACGAGTTCGGTCTCCGTCGACGTCGCGCGGGGTCGCCCAAGCCCTGCTCGACCAGGTCGGGCATGGACACCAGGAAGGCCTGGCGCCTGCGCTTCGAGCCGCCGGTCGGCGAGGGCGAGACGCTGGTCGGCCGCACGCACCCGATCGTCGGGGGCCTCGCCAACCAGCTGATCGATAGTGCCCTCGATCCGCAGGCACAGCCGATCGCCCGCCGGGCCGGGGTGATCCGCACCGCATCCGTCACCCGGCGGACGACCGCGCTGCTCCTGCGCCTGCGTTTCGACCTCCGGACACGAACGCGCGGGACCACCGAGCGCTCGGCGATCGCCGAGGAGATCCGCATCGCGGGGTTCGCCGGCGACCCGGGCGAGCCCGACTGGCTGGACCCGGCGGCTGCCGACGCGCTGCTCGACCTCGCGCCGACCGGCAACGTGCTCCCGGAACAGGGCCGCGACGCGATCGAGCGCCTCCTCGGCGGCCTCGAGGACATCCGGCCCGCGCTCGAACGCCTGTCGGCGGAGCGGGCGGCGGACCTCCAGGTCGAACACGATCGTGTCCGGCAGGTCGCGGCATTGCGCGGACGGACCGACGTGGTCCCGCAGTTGCCGGTCGACGTGCTGGGCATCTACGTCTTCCTGCCGGTGCCCCGGATCTGACGGTTCGCGCATCGGCCGCCGGCGTGGCTTGCCGACCGAGGTGGCAGTCGCGTGGTGATCTGGTTGTATGTACAAGACGTTGCGAACCGGCGCGAGGTAACCCGTCATGCCAAAGTCCAAAGCACTCGTTGACGTCCACGGCGAGGGTGCGGGAGATCGAAACCGCTGACCTCAAGGCCTTCCGGCCACCTCGCGAGGCTCTGCCGGCGTCGGTGCGCAAGAAGGTCGCTATTCGTGGTCCGCAGAAGGCGCCAACGAAGGAGCGGATCACCATCCGGCTTTCGCCCGAGGTGGTCCAGCGCTTCCGCGCCACGGGGGAAGGGTGGCAAACCCGAGTTGATGCGGCACTTCGGGACTGGCTTCGGTCCCACGAGCCGGCATACGCTCGCGCGGCCACGGTCGACTCAGGGCCTGCAGCCGAATTCGGTCCGCCAACCGACGGCGGCATGGTGGAGCGCCTGCTTCAGATTGAATGACGTCCAATGCCGCCGCAAAGGCCGATGGCGCGGTTCCAGTTGACGGTGCGGGATCAGGGGGCTCGGGGCCGGTATTCGAGCAGGAGGAGTCGCCCATCGAGCACAGAGCTGGACACGAGCTCGAACGCCGTCCCGGGATAACCGGCGAACATCGGCTCACGGCCGTCCGGACCCAACACGATCGGGAACACGACCAGCCGCAGCCGGTCGACGAGCCGCAGACTGATGAGGTCGCGGACCAGCGAGACGCTGCCGATCGTGCGCAGCGGATCGCCATCGCCCTGCTTGAGGTTATCGATGACCGTCGCCAGGTCGCCCGCCACGACGCGCGCGTTGGGCCAGGCGAGGGGCTCGCGCAGCGTCCGCGACAGGACGATCTTCGGCAGCTCATCCATCCGGCTCGGCTGCGCACCTGCCGTCGATGACGACCGCGCCATCGGCGAGAGCACCTCGTACGTCACCCGGCCCATGAGGAGGACCTGCGGCTCGGCGAGGTGCTCGTCGATCCACCGCCCGAGCTCGGGGCCGTACATGTCGAAATACGGCCCGGCATGCTCTCCTTTCGCACAGCCGTCGAGGCTGACGAAGAGATCCGCGGTCAGATCGCGCATTGCCCTTGTTGCCCTCGGAAGCGGATTCACCATTCTGTCACCAACGGCCGCTCCGAACGGGGGAATTCGGCCACAGGCCCTCAGCCAAGCTCCGCGGCTACCTGCGGTCCGATGCCCCACCCCGTCGGCCGCTTCGAGCCTGCGCTGGACGCGCTGGCAACCGGGTGCAATCATCACGCACGGGCACGGCGATCTGAGGTGTAGCTCGATGGCAACAGCACAGGAGAAGCTCGAGCTGGCAGAGCGTCACCTCGGCCGGGTACAGGCAGCCTGGGATCCTCCAGACTGGGCCGACCTGTCGTTGTACGGGTTCTACGCCCTCGAGGCTGCCGTCGAGGCGGCGTCACTGCACTTCGGGATAACGGTCCAGAAGAGCCACTGGGTGCGGGTCGAGGCTGCGGAGACGCTGCATCGCCAGCACGGCCTGCCGGACGTCTCCGTGCTGCTCCGGGATCTCAATGAGGCCAGGAAGAGTGAGGCGTACGGTGACGTTCAGGCCCCGGACCTGGACGCGGAGGTCGTGGCGTCCGAGATCGAGTCGTTCATCGACCGCGTCCGCGGACTGCTTGGGAAACAGCGGTGAACGCGATCATCTCGCCCGACGCCGCGGCAGACGCCGTCATCAAGCGATGGCCGACGACACACGCTCGAGAGTGGCTGTCTTCGTTCCTTCGCCGCGCACGTCAGGACTCCAATGTGCTGGCTGTCATCGTCGTAGGGTCGGCAATTCGACCGTCGGTGACCTCGGACGACCTCGACTTGATCGTGATCTGCCGTGATCGGAGACTGCTGCGTGAAAAGGCGCCGATTGAAGTCGACCTGCGATCCTTCGACGGTGGTCGGATCGAAGAAGAAGTGCGCGGGGGCCATGACCTGCTGACCTGGTCTCTTCGATATGGTCAGGCCCTGTACGATCCGGATGGACGTTGGGCAGACGTGGCTCGACGCTGGGCTGCCCGGCTTCCGATGCCAGACGTCTCTGTGGCTAGGAGCAGGGCAGACAAGGTTCGAGCTCAGTTGGACGCCATGCGCGCCGCAGGAGACGACGACGCCGTCATTGATCTGAATGTCTCGTACCTGACGCATCTGGCGCGTGCGGCTTTGGCAGAGGCACGAGTGTTTCCCGCTTCGCGACCCGAACTCCCCGATCAGCTCCGTGGCATCGGCCAGACAAACCTCGCAGACCGACTTGACAAGGCGCTTTCTGCGAGGTCGGCGAGGCGAACCGAGGGATCAACCGTCCAGCAAGGCGATGCACCTGCCGGCGCATCGGGCCGCGGCTGATCGCCACGCTTTTCCAGGAGCACAGCAATGAACTTCCAGAGGCTCCAGACAGTTGTCCTCGATCGCGATGTTCCCCAGTGCGACCTCCGGCGCGGCGACCTGGGAGCGGTCGTGGAGATCTACGAGCCGGACGGGCTGGAGGTCGAGTTCGTCACTGCGTCGGGCAGGACGCAGGCCGTGGTAACACTCAAGGAAGCCGACGTGCGAGCCATTGCTGACCAGGATCTCATTGCCGTCCGTTCCCTTGTCGGCTCCGCCGGATAGCCGGCGCTTCCGGCCGACGTTCGTGCCCAGGATCTGATCGATGGAGCTGCGACGCGGCCGGATCAGCGCCTTCATCCGGACCGAGGGCGGCCTGCTGCCGGCCGATTTCCTGCTCCGCATCGCGGCCGGCGACAAGGTGATCCCCGGCCTCGGGGAGCCCGACTATGGCATCGAGCCCGGCCTGCGCTTCGGCGAGGCGATCACCCGCAGTTGGAACCGGCTCGACGCCTTGTGGGACGGTTTCGCGGGGCAGCGAGAGGGCATGCCGGAGGGGGCGGCGCTGACCGGCCTGACGCGCGACCGCTGGCTGCTGCCGCTGTTCGAGGAGCTGGGCTTCGGGCGGCCGCCCGTCGCCGGCTCGATCGTCGTGGAGGGCAAGACCTACCCGGTCAGCCACCTGTCCGGCGCGGTGCCGATGCACCTGCTCGGCTACGGGGTGGCGCTCGACCACCGGACGCCGGGCGCCCGCGGCGCGGCGGGAGCTGCTCCACACGCCATGGTCCAGGAGCTGCTCAATCGCTCGGACGACCACCTATGGGGCGTTCTCAGCAACGGTCGGACGCTCCGCCTGCTGCGCGATAACACGTCGCTCACCCGCCAGGCGTATCTCGAGTTCGACCTCGAGGCCATCTTCGACGGCGACGCCTACGCCGACTTCAGCCTGCTCTGGCTGGTCTGCCACGCCACGCGTTTCGGAGGCGAGCGCCAGGCCGACTGGCTGATCGAGCGCTGGTCGCAGATGGCCGCCGGCGAGGGCCTGCGCGCGCTCGACGACCTGCGACGGGGGGTTACCGCCGCGATCGAGACGCTCGGCGCGGGGTTCCTGGCGCACCCGGCCAACGGGCCGCTTCGTGAGGCGCTGCGGAGTGGCGCGCTCGACCGCCAGGACTACTACCGGGAGCTGCTGCGCCTGGTCTACCGACTGATCTTCCTGTTCACCGCCGAGGACCGGCACGACGAGGAGACAGGCCGCGAGCTGCTGCTCGATCCCGGCGCCCCCGAGGACGCGGTCGGGCGCTACCGGCGCTTCTACTCGACCGCCCGGCTCCGGACGCTGGCCGCACGGCGACGCGGCACGCGCCACGCCGACCTGTGGGTTCCGTTGCGGCGGGTCATCGCCGCGCTGGGAAGCGATGCCGGCGCGCCGACCCTGGCGCTGCCGGCGCTCGGCTCCTTCCTCTTCGGCGGCGAGGCCTGCCCGCATCTCGACAGCGCCGACCTCGGCAACGCCGACCTGCTGGACGCGGTTCGCGCGCTGGCGACGATCGAGCAGGACCGCCGGCTGCGACCGGTCGACTACCAGAACCTCGGCGCCGAGGAGCTCGGCAGCGTCTACGAGAGCCTGCTCGAGCTGCATCCGCGGGTGGAGATGGACGCCACCCCGCCGCGTTTCTCGCTGGCGTCCGCGCCGGGGCACGAGCGCAAGACGACGGGCTCCTACTACACGCCGACGAGCCTCATCGACCGCCTGCTCGACTCGGCGCTCGATCCGGTGCTGGAGGAGGCTGCACAGCGCACCCGACCCGGAGGCGGCGATCCTCGCCCTCCGCGTGGTCGACCCGGCGTCGGGATCCGGCCATTTCCTCGTCGCCGCGGCACATCGGATGGCCAAACGACTCGCGGCGGTCCGCTCCGGCGAGGCAGAACCGCCGCCTCCCGACGTGCGCCACGCGCTCCGCGACGTCATCTCCCGCTGCATCTACGCGGTCGACATCAACCCGATGGCAGTCGAGCTGTGCAAGGTGAGCCTGTGGCTGGAGGCGCTCGAGCCCGGCCGACCACTCTCCTTCCTCGACGCGCACATCCGGTGCGGCAACAGCCTGCTCGGCACGACGCCGGCGCTCCTCGCCGCGGGCATCCCGGACGCCGCGTTCGAGCCGCTGGAGCGGGACGAGACCACGGCCCGGGCGCTGAAGAAGCGCAACAAGGAGGAACGACAGGGCGAGCAGGCATGGGAGGAGGCGATCGTCTCGGACCTGGGCGTGGATCTCGCCGCCGAGGCCGCCGCACTTGCCGCCCTGCCCGACGGGAGCCCGGCCGAGGTCCACGCGAAGGAGTCTCGCTTCCGCGCCATCGCCGCATCGGATGCGCACCAACGGGCGCGTCTGCTCGCTGATGCCTGGTGCGCGGCGTTCGTCATCCGCAAGGATCGCCCAGGCGCCGGCGATCACGGAGAGCGTGCTGCGGCGCATCGCGCGCGACCCGGCCAGCATCGGCGAGCCGGCGCTCGCGGAGATCGACCGGCTGGCGACGGAGTACGGCTTCTTCCACTGGCACGTCGAGTTCCCGGAGGTGTTTCCGGTCGCGGGAGACGGCGGTTTCGACGTGGTGCTGGGGAATCCGCCGTGGGAACGCGTCAAGCTCCAGGAGCAGGAGTTCTTTGCCGAGCGAAGCCCCGAGATTGCCGGCGCCGCCAAACGCGGCCGCGCGCAAACGCATGATCGCGGCGCTCGGAGGTGCCGATCCCGCGCTGTCGGAGGCATTCCGCGACGCGCTTCGCCACAGCGACGGAGAGAGCCACCTGCTTCGCGATTCGGGTCGCTATCCGCTTGACCGGGCGCGGCGATGTCAACACGTACGCGGTCTTCGCCGAGACGATGCGCGACGCTGCTTGCGCCGGCGCGGCCGGGCCGGCATCATCGTGCCGACGGCGATCGCCACGGACGACACGACGAAGGACTTCTTCTCCGATCTCGTCGGGTCACATTCGCCTGGTCAGCCTGCTCGACTTCCGGAACAACGACGCGCTCTTCTACGACGTCGGACACCGCCGGTTCAAGTTCTGCCTGCTGACCGTCGGGACGCCCGGCTGCGCGGCCGAGGCGGACCTGTTCTTCTTTGCCGTGGCGGCTTCGGACCTCGACGACCGCGAGCGCCACGTCACGCTGGCCGCTCCCGACTTCGAACTCCTCAATCCGAACACGCGGACCTGCCCGATCTTCCGTTCAGCCCGAGACGCGGAGATCACGAAGGCGATCTATCGCCGCGTCCCGGTGCTCGTCGACAAGGCGAGAGGGGAGGCCGAGGAACCCGTGGGGCGTCTCGTTCATGCGCGATGCTCGACATGGCGAACGACTCGGGCCTGTTTCGGACCCGGGACCAGCTCGAGCGCGACGCGGCAGCCGTACGTGCCGCTGTACGAAGCGAAGATGGTCCACCAGTTCGACCATCGCTTCGGTGACTACGCGATGCGCCCGACGGCAGCGAGGACACGCAGCTCCCCGACGTCCCCATCGAGCAGCTGGCCGACCCGGAGTACCGCCCGCAGCCGAGGTACTGGGTTCCGGAGCACGAAGTCGCGGCCCGGCTCGACGGACCGCTGGGACCGCGGATTGGCTGATGGGCTGGCGCGACATCTGCCGAAGTACCGACGCTCGCACGGTGATCGCGACCGTCGTCCCGCGAGTCGGCGTTGGACATCAGATGCCGCTTGCTCTTCTCCGGGACCGACGCCACGATCTCGGCGTGCCTCCTCGCCTGCCTTGACTCGATCGTGCTCGACTACGTCGCCCGACAGAAGGTCGGCGGCACGCACCTGAACTACTTCGTCCTCAATCAGCTGCCCGTCCTGCCGCCCGCCGCGTACACGGTCGATGCTCCCTGGCAGCCCGGGACTGCCGTGCGTGATTGGATCGCCGCCCGCGTCCTCGAACTCACGTACACCGCATGGGATCTCGCCCCGTTCGCCCGTGACCTCGGCTGGACCGGCCCGCCATTCCGATACGATCCCGCCCGCCGGTTCCTGCTCCGCTGCGAGCTCGACGCTGCGTTCTTCCACCTGTACGGCGTCTCCCGCGACGACGCCGACTACATCCTCGACACATTCCCGATCGTCCGCCGCGCCGACGAGAAGACGTACGGTGAATACCGCACCAAGCACACAATCCTCGACCGGTACGACGCCCTCGCCAACGCCATAGCGACCCGCAACCCCTACCAGACCCTCCTCGACCCGCCCCCCGCCGACCCGCGTGTCGCCCATCCGCCGCGCATCGCGCCGCCAAACGTCATCGAGTATCCGGGGCCCGCCCCTGCCCGCCGGCGTGCCGCAGAAACCCCGCCGTCGCCCGCCTCCTCAACGGCGCAACCCTCTCAGTCTCAGGCCACCTTGACCGAACTCGCACGTGACACCACCTCGCCCGGCGACTGGCTGCCGGAGGACGCCATCTCAACTGACTCACCGCCTGCCACAGCTGGACAGGCGCGCGCAGCCAAGCCGGACTTTCGGCCACATCGTGATCGGGCGAGAAGGGGAGCCTATAGGTAGGGATGCCACGCCGAAGCGTGTGCGTCTAGCGAGCAATTCCGGCGGACGTTTCCCCGCGTCGAGCGCTGGACTCCACGGCTGCGCGTCACTGAAACGCACCACGCTGGCCAGAACATTTTGATAATTCGCAACGGGTCAGGCCGCAACTGGATTGCGCCGACTGCGACTACGGGCCGGAACCGAGGGAAACGAGCGTCGACGGACATCGCCACTTGAGGGACGGAAGCTGTGAGCACGGACTACCATCAAAGACAGATCCAAACGTACCAGCAGGCGCTCGCAAGACTTCAGGAGCAGAAGGGGCGGGCGGCTAGCGAGGCGGCGGAAGAGACTCGGCGTGCATACGCCGCGGAGGACGCGGCGTCGAGAGCCGCCAGCGAGTCGACCCGGCAGTCGAAGCGCCGGGACGCTCAACGCTATCGGGAAGCCGCCGTCCGCCATCAAAAGCGGGTCGCGGAGATCGAGGGAAACATCGCGCGCGAACAGGGGAAGTTGACAGAAGCGAGCAAGCGGCTTGCCACGGCGCAGAACGAGGCGGATCGTAAGCGACTCAGCAGCCAGCAGCGGGCCGAGCGCGAACACGAGCGCCGCATGCAGAACATCACCGGGCGCCTCGCCCACCACGACCGGCTTCACGAGGTCGCCATGATCGCCATCGAGAGACTGCAACAACTCCCAGACAAGATCACGGTTCTTTTCGTCGCGGCTAACCCAATCGATCAGGCGACCCTCCGCCTCGACGAGGAGGCTCGCGCGATTGCCGAGATGATTCGCAAAGCCGAACACCGCGATGCGGTGCGGTTCGAGTCTCGCTGGGCACTGCGCCCACTGGATTTGCTCCAGGCGCTCAACGAACTCCAACCGCGAATTGTCCACTTCAGCGGCCATGGGTCCAGCGCGGACGAGATAGTGTTCCAAGACAATGAAGGTCGCACCAAGCTGGTGTCAAAGGAAGCAATCGTGCAAACGATGGCAGCCGCATCCGGCGACATCCAGCTCGTGTTCTTCAACACCTGCTACTCGCAGGGCCAGGCCGAGGCCGTCGTGAAGCATGTGCCTGCCGCGATCGGAATGAACACGTCGGTTGGCGATGAGGCAGCGCGCGTGTTTGCGGCGCAGTTCTACTCAGCCATCGGATTCGGATTATCCGTGGGCAAGGCATTCCAGCAGGCGCTGGCTGCGTTGATGCTGGAGTCGATCCCGGAGGAGTCGACACCAGAACTGTTCGTGACGGACGGACTCAACGCCGACGACCTGGTCTTGGTGAGGCCTTTCGGAAATGCCCAGTAGCCCTACCGACGATGCACCGGGCGACTAAGGGCAGTGTTGCGAACAACGTGGGTCGTGGCGAAGGGGTCGCTCGATGCCCGCCGGGCAAGTGGAGCGAGCGCGTTCTATGGTGCGCGACCGGCTTCGCGTGGCTCGATGATCGCGTCCACGACGTCGCGGATGGCGTCGGCACCGAACAGGGCATCGCGACCTTCCGAACCAGTGCGCTCACGACAGGCACGTTCATCGAGGTGGTACGAGCCGAACGACCGCATCCCAGGGCGTCGTGCGCGACTTCCTCCACGGCCGCGAGCGAGGCGACAAGGAGCCCCCACCGCGCATCCAGGTTCACGCCGCGGCCGTGATCGCCCAGCAGTTCGTCGAACAGTTCGTTGCCGTACCGCTCCATCACGTACCGCGCGTGCCGTCACCGAGGACGCAGGTTATGATGATCTTTGCCATGTTATCGGCGGACCATAAAGTGCCTTAAGAAGCACATAGACCAACCATGGATCCTGCGACCAACCCATTCGCGCCGGGTGCCGGTACCGCACCGCCGGAGCTCGCCGGCCGCGACGAGCTGCTCGAGTCCGTGCGCATCGCGATCGCTCGCATCCGGGCGGGCCGAGCCGCCAAGAGCGTGCTGCATGGTCGGGCTCCGCGGCGTCGGCAAGACGGTGCTACTCGACCGGATGCGCGACGACGCCGAGGCGGCGGGCGTGCAGACGGTGCGGATCGAGGCCCCCGAGAACCGGTCGCTGCCGGCGCTCCTCGCGCCGGAGCTGCGCCGCGCGCTGCTGCGTCTGTCTCGGAACGCCCAGGCCAAGGACCTGGCCAACCGGGCGCTCCGTGCGCTCGCCGGGTTCGCCACGGCGCTCAAGGTCAAGTACGACGACATCGAGGTCGGATCGACCTCGAGCCCGAGCCCGGGCCTCGCGGACAACGGCGACCTCGAGCACGACCTCCAGGACCTCCTCGAGGCGGTCGGCGCACGCGGCGCAGGCGGCCGCGCACGGCCCTCGTGCTGTTCGTCGACGAGCTCCAGTACGTGCCAGAGGAGGAGCTCGCCGCCCTCATCACGGCGCTCCACCGCGTCGCCCAGCGCGCGGCTGCCGGTCGTGCTGGTCGGCGCCGGCCTGCCGCAGCTGCGCGGTCGGATGGGTCGCGCCAAGTCGTACGCCGAGCGGCTGTTCGACTTCCCGGAGGTCGGCCCGCTGTCGCCGCGAGGCGGCCGAGCGCGCCGTCGCGAAGCCGATCCACGACGAGGGCGCCGAGATCACGCGCGGACGCGCTCGCGACGATCGTCGCGGACGACGCAGGGCTACGCGTACTTCCTCCAGGAGTGGGGCAAGCACGCCTGGGACGCCGCGGACGGCGTCGCCGATCACGGCCGCACGACGTCGACGCGGCGCAGAGCCACGGCGATCGCCGCGCTGGACGCGAGCTTCTTCGGCGTCCGTTTCGACCGGCTGACGCCGGCCGAGAAGCGCTACCTGCGCGCCATGGCCGCGCTCGGACCCGGCGCCGCACCGCTCCGGCGACATCGCGCACGCCCTCGGGCGCAAGGTGACCTCGCTCGCGCCCGACGCGAAGCGCGCTCATCGGCAAGGGCATGATCTGGAGCCCGGCCCACGGCGACACGGCCTTCACGGTCCCGCTGTTCGACGAGTTCATGCGCCGGATCATGCCCGGCGACGAGTGGCGGCACGGAGACTGACGGAGGCCGTCGGCCCGCCCAGACTCAACGAGTTCCCGCTGCCGCTCCACGTCATCGACGCCGACCGCTGGCGAGCGCGTGGGACGAGACACCGCGCCATCCGCTCGACCGCTGCGTCGCGTCCGAGCGCCGGGCGTCGACACCAACCGACGACGGCTCCCGCCACGGCGACACCTACCATGGCGGTCGGGCACGCTCCCCTGGGCTTGTGCGTCGCGTGATACGCGGGAACCAGACTTAGTCCGGATTTCGAAACTCGAACTCGCCCGCCTGGAGCGCGAGGACGACCGGAAGCGTGATTTCTGGTGGAGTTGTCAGGTCCGAACGGGGCCGCGATGTCCTCGTCGGCGCCGCGCCGTGCCACCATCGGTTGTCGACCGACCGCGTCAGCGGAAGGCCTCGTTGGACTGGTCGAAGAGCGTCCGCGCCCGGCGGAGCGACCGCGCATCCATTGGTGCGGAGCCGATCTCGCCCTGGTAGACGGCTTTGTTGAACCCATGGCGCAGCCAGCGACCATCGTCCCATCCGACCGGCCAGCATCGCGGAGGGCCCGCTGCCGGAGAAGGCTCACTGGCCCGCGGCAGGCCCACCCGCTGCCCTCCGACCGCCGATCGCCCGCAGGCTCAGGTAGGCGACAGCTGCGCCCGTGCCGGCGGCCGGAACCCGAGCCGGCGTGGATGCCCGCGAACCGCAGCGAATGCGCGTCAGCCGCTCTCGGCAGGCTCCGGGAGGCGAGGCGCACCAGGCTGCATGTCCGCCTCAGGTTGATCGTCGGACTCCGGCTGATCGCCCGACTCGGGCTCGCCGCTCTCCGGTTCGACCGGCCGCGGGGAGCGGTGGCGCCAGATGATGGTGACGATGCCGATGGCCACCGCGAACACCCCGATCGCCATGGCCGTGGGCATGATGCCCAGCAGCTTCCAGTCGTAGTCGAAGCGGAAGGTCTCGAGCATGAACCTGACCGAGCCGTACCAGATCAGCCAGAACGAGGCGAGGTCGCCGTCGCGGAGGCGGTCGATGTGGCGGCGGGACAGCCAGAGGGCCACGAAGCCACCAAGGATGTCCAGCGCCGACTCGTAGAAGAACAGCGGGTGGAATCCCGTCGTGTCGACCGGGTAGGCGGCCGCGCCGGCGGCCAGGTTGGGATCGCCGGGACAGTAGTACGGCGCGACCCGATGGTCGCAGCCGATGGTGATGCCCCAGGGAAGGTTCGTCGGCGGGCCGTACAGCTCCTGGTTGAAGAAGTTGCCCCACCGGGCGATGCCCTGGGCGAACAGGGTGCCCGGCACGCAGATGTCGAGCGCCAGCTGGAGCGATATGGTGTGGCGCCGCGTGTAGATCAGGATGCCGACGATCGCGCCCGCGATGCCGCCGTAGAGGGCGAGGCCGCTGTATGGGGGCAGCACGATCGCGGGGAGGTTCTGGCTGTAGTAGCCCCGACTGGTCGATGACGTGGTACAGCCGAGCCCCGACGATGGCGCACACGGCCACGATGATCAGCGCGTTCAGGATGTGGCCCGGATCGACGCCGCGCCATACGGCCTCCCGCTGGCTCACCCACATCATCACGGCGACGGCCACGACGTAGCCAAGGCCGTACCAGCCGATCCGGACGAAGGTGCCGGGGATCTCGAAGATGATCGGGTCGGGCGTGACGCTGATCAGTCCGAAGGGCACGCGGGCAGCATAGCGGCTCGGCCGCCCCGCCGGCCGGGTCGAGGGAGGGGGACGGGGGACCGAAGGGGCGCCGCGCGTGCGGCCGGGTGGGAGCCGGCGAGCCGGCCGCGTTGTCCGTCGGCGCCGAGTGGCCTTCCGCGGTCGGGACCTGCGGATGCGGCCCGGCTCCTGCCGAGGCGCCGCCTATACTGCCGACCGATGAATGGCGCCTTCTCGTGGTGGCTGGTGATCCTGGGCATTGCCGTCGGCATGGCGGTGGTCTGGATGGTGATGGCACGCCTCCCCCGGACCGAGGACGACGTCAGCGACGACGAAGTCGGCGTGGAGGCGGGCTGGATCAGCCGCACGATCAATGCCTACGGCGGGGTGGCGCCGCAGCCGCTCGTCGAGGAGGTGCTGGAACTGCACCGGCAGTACATCGCGGGCCCGGTGCAGGAGCCGCCCCAGGATCTGCTTCTACCCGATGAGCCCGCACTCGTGCCCGGCGTACGGGCCGATCGGGTCGCCCCACCGGAGGGCATGGCGCGCTACGAGGCGCCCGATCAACGGACGATTCCGGTGCAGGCGCCGGCTGTCGAGGGCGCCGACGCCGCGACGGCCGCAGTTCCCGTTCTCGCGAATGCCGGCGATGGATCGAACGGGGGCGTCGATCGCGGCGCCGCAGGGGCAGGCGTTCCGGAGGCCGGGGCAGCCGTTACAGGGGCCGGGGCAGCCGTTACAGGGGCCGGGGCAGGCGTCCCGCCGTCCGGGGCCGGCGCCGGGGCCGGGGCAGGCGACGCGGGTGCTCAGCGGAGGACCGTTGTCCAGGTCTCCGACGCGGACCGGGAGGCCGACCGCGCCTGATCGGCGGGGACGCGCCGGCAACCGGATCGCGCCGCTCGCACATGCGCGAGGCGTTCCAGAGCGGCGACCCGCTCGGTTTTGGCCTGTTCAGCCGGCCGCCACAGTGCCGACGTGGAGGCAGACGACTCCGGTGGCCATGCGGGCGTAACGCACATCCGCCAGGCCTGCCGCCCGCATGACGGCTGCGAGCCCGTCGGGGTTCGGGAACCCGTCGAGCGATCCCGGCAGGTACTCGTAGGCGGTGCCGGGCCCGCCAAGCAGGCGCGCGGCCAGCGGCGCGGCCCGGCGGAACGTCGCGTGGTAGACGCGCGCCCAGGTCCGGTGCTGCGGGATCGACAATTCGAGGCAGACCACGCGCCCCCCGGGCCGCACCACGCGGGCCAACTCGCGGAAGCCCGCCTCGAAGTCGGGCAGATTGCGCAGCCCGAACCCGATCGTCGCGGCGTCGAACTGCCCGGATTCGAAGGGCAGATGGAGGGCGTTCCCGACCTGGAAATGCGCCTGCACGAGTGGTCGGTACGTCCGGGATGCTCGTTCGACCATGGCCGGCGACAGATCGACCCCCTCGACCCGGCCGAACGGACCCACGACCTCGGCGAGCAGCCCGGAGATCCTGCCGGTGCCGCAACAGGCGTCGATCGCGCTGTCGCCGGCTCGCAGCCGCGCCTTGATGACGGCACGCCGCCGCCATCTGCGGTCGAGTCCGGCTGTCATGAGCGTGTTGAGGCGGTCGTAGACGGGTGCGACGTCGTCGAACATCCGCGCCATGCCCGATTCGTCCACCGTCGCCCCGGTTCGTGGTGCCGGTGGTGCCGAACGGAGCGGTGCCGACGAACGGTGCGGCATCACCCCGCGAAGGTGGCTGTCAGCGCAGGCGCGTCTGTGGTTCCGCGATGCCGCACTTCGAGAACGTCACCCGGGCGACCGAAGTTGGCGAGCGCCTTGACTGTACCCGCCCAGTAGGCAATCCCCAATTCGAAGAACATCGGACCGATCCAGGTCCGCTGGCCGTTCCTGACCGCGTAGCAGTCATAGGGAGCGCCGTTCTCCTGCTGGAGCGTCTGCGACAGCACGACGATCTCCTCCGACGCCGGATCGAGGAGCATCGAGCCGCCGGCCTGGCCGCTGGCGGCCTGGAGTGCGAGCTGGACGTGTCCCGGCTGCTGCAGGATGTGGTCGGTGGCGTTGACCACGGCGGCAAGGTCGGCCTTCGGACTGGCGGTCGGCGTCAGGCCGAGCGTTCCCCCGAACAGCGCGCCGCCGACGAACAGCACGACGGCAGCCGCCGCGGCAGCCGCGACCCAGCTGTAGCGGAATGAAGACTCCCGGCCACGCCCGACCGGGGCCGGCCCCGTACCGGGGACCGAGCGCGGGCCGGGTGCAGGGGGGAGCGCCGCGCCCGGTGCGGCGGGGAGCGCAACCGGGCCGCCGAAGACGCTCTTCCCGGTCGATGGGGGCGGTGGCGGAATGCGGCCGACCGTGCTCGGCGCGGTCTGGTGAGACGGGACCGCGGGTCCCTCGGCCGCCATCGCGGCGGTCGGCAGCGCGTCCGAGGCCGGCGCGGCGATCGGCAACGCGTCCGAGGCCGGCGCGGCGGGCGGCAAAGCGGCGGGCGGCAAAGCGGCGGGCGGCAAAGCGGCGGGCGCGATGGAGTGTGGCACAACCGGCGCGCGCGCAACGCCCGTCGCCGCGACCGCTGAGAGCACGCGGCTCCGCGCCTCGACCGGCGCTCGCATGGTGTCCGGTGCGACCGCGGCGAGCGCGAGTCCGGTCAACCGCAGCGCACGCAGCTCCGCTCGGCACGGCTCGCAGGTCCCGAGATGGTGCCGCAGTTCCAGGCCTTCGGCAGAGTCATCTGTCTCGATCGAGCGGAGCTTCCCCGGTGCCATGAACGCGTCCTGGAGCCGCGAGAATGCCTCAGCGTGATCCATCGATCCCCCCCCTCACGTCGCCGAGGACCAGGTCATCCGCGCCGCCGCGACTCGTCGCCTCGAGGGCCGCCTCCACCTGGAGGTTCGGCGCGATCTCCGGGCCGAGCACGCCGACCAATGCGCTGCGCAGCCGCAGGAGTCCGCGGCGCGTTCTTGTCTTGACGGTACCCAGCGGCCAGCCGAGCCGCGCCGCAATCTCCGCCTGGGTCAGTTCCTCGTAGTATGCAAGCTCGATGACCTGGCGCTCCATGGGCGGTAGCTCGTTCAGCGCCGCCCGAATGTCGGCGCGCGTCGACTGGAGTTCCGCGAACTCCTGGGGGTCCGGCGGCGCGGCCCCGCTGCCGACGAGGTCCCCACGGGCCATGGCGCGGTCGAATCCGCGCTCGTCCCCCGTGTCATCGTCGGTCGAGAATGCACTCAGCGGCATCGCTGCCGGACGCCGGCCGAGGGCGCGCAACCGATCGATCGCCCGGTTGCGAGCGATCGTCGAGAGCCACGCGAGGAGCGACCCCGTCGCGGGGTCATACAGCTCCGCGCGATTCCAGAGTGCCATGAATGCGTCCTGCAGGACCTCCTCCGCCAGTTGACTGTCGCCGAGGCGACGAAACGCGGTCCGGTAGATCGCGTCCGCGTGGCGGTCGTAGATTGCGGCGAGTGCATCGGCATCCCCCGCGGCGACCGCCGCCACGAGCACGGCATCTGAGCGACTGGCCCGATCCGCCTCCATCTGTGGCTACGCCCGTTCGATCCCGTCGGTTTCACTCGCCGCCTGTGCCGTGTCGGCCCAACCGGGGAGGTGCTGGGGATCGCTGCCGAGGGCACCGCGCCGCAGGTGCGCCTCGAGGCAGGTGACGCCCGCCGGACCGACGACGGCCGCATGCAGGGTCCCGGCCGGCAGGTGGAGCCGATCACCCGCCGCCAGGGAGATGCGATCGCCGAGTTCAGGGAGTTCGAAGGCGATCGAGCCGACGGCCGCGACGATGACCTTGTCGTAATCGTGGCGGTGTGCGCCGTAGATGTCGCCCGGCCCGTTCGACCAGGCCTGGGTACCCAACCCCTCGGAGGCGAGGCGCTGCCGAATCTCCGCCTCGCGGTTCCAACGGCTCGCCTGCATCGCACTCCCTACCCCGACACGGCTCATCCACCGCATCCTATCCGACGCAGCGGGGATGGTCCGCTGGCAGGAGTATGAGTCACATCTGAAGCCTGGAGACCCGACGATTGCGCCCTGTCGACCGGAGGCCACGGCCGACGCCCAGATGGATGCACGAAGGGCCGTCCGGCGCAATACCCCGACGAACGCCCCACACGGGCCGTACACTCGGCGCGATGCCCGATCCCAGCCTGGCGCCGCCCCTGCGATACCTGACCGCCGCCGACGTCGGAGCAGCGATGCCGCCCGTCGAGGAACGGCTCGAGCTTGCCGGCCGAACGATGACTGCGCTCGTCGCGGATGCCGAGCTTCCTCCCAAGATCGGCGTACACCCGCGACAGCCGGAGTCGTTCGGCCACGCGATGCCGGCACTGCTGCGCGGCCCGGCCACCGACGGCTCGGAGGACCTGCTCGGCATCAAGTGGGTCGTGGGGTTCTCGGGCAACCGCGAGGTCGGGCTGCCGCAGATCCACGCCACCGTGTTGCTGAGCGACCCCGTGACGGGCCTTCCGCGCGCGATCCTCGACGGGGGACCGATCACGGCGCATCGCACGGCCGCGGTCAGCGGGGTCGCAATCCGGGCCTGGGCGCCGCGGCCGGCCCGGCCCGTGCGTGTCGCCATCGTCGGTGCAGGGGTCCAGGCGCGCAGTCACCTGCCGGTCCTGGCGCACCTGCTGCCCGGGTCGAGCCTGGCGGTCCATGACCGAGTCTTCGCGGCCGCTGCGACGCTCGCCGAGACCGCCCGAGTTTCCGACGCGTTCGACGGGGTACGCATCGCCACGGACGCCGTCGACGCAGTGGACGGCGCGGACGTGGTCCTGACGCTGGTCTCCTTCGGGCCCGACCGCCAGGCCATCCCGGCCGGCGCGTTCGCACCAGGGGCCCTCGTCGTGGCTGTCGACTACGACATGTGCGTCCCCGCATCGTTGGCGTCGGATGCCGCCCTATTCCTCGTTGACGAGCGGGGCCAGTTCCTGGCCAATCGCGCAACGGGGATCTTCGCCGGCTACCCGGATCCCGGCGCGACGATCGGCGAGGCGTTGCTACACGCAATGCCGCGGCCGGCCGAGGGCCGAGTCGTCGTCACGCACCTGGGCGTCGGACTGGCGGACGTCGTGTTTGCAGACGCCATCCTTCGCACCGCGGAAGCACGCGGACTCGGCGTGGACCTCGGGGCGGATGCTGCGGCACCGGCGTCGCCGGCCGAGATCCGGCCGCGGGCGACGGAGGCGGGGACGCGGCCGGCTGCGACGAAGGAAGCCGGGAGCCAGAGCTGATCCCGATGTCGACCCCATGATTGCGAACCCAATTCGACAGGCCGACACCAGGACGCAGCCGATGCCGGGGCCGAGCGTCCATCCGCCGCGCACGGCGGATCTGGTCGTGGTCGGCGCGGGTGCCATGGGGGGCTGGACCGCCTACTGGGCGCAGGCCGGCGGCGGGCGCCGGGTCACGCTCCTCGACGCCTGGGGTCCCGGAAACCCGCGCGCCTCGAGCGGCGAGGAGACGCGGACCATCCGCGCGGCACACGGCGACGACACGCTCTATACCCGCTGGGCCAGGCGCTCGCTCGAGCTTTGGCACCGGTTCGAGAGCGAATGGAACCTGGAGCTCTTCCTCCCGAGCGGGATGCTGTGGTTCGGCAGTCGTTCGGATGGCTTCGAGGCTCGCTCAGCGGCCGTCCTGTCGGCCGAGGGCGTTCGGTACGAGTGGCTCACGGCGGCAGAACTGGTGCACCGGTGGCCACAGATCGGTGCCGATCGGGTGACCGGCTGCCTCTACGAGCCGGATGGCGGCGTGATCTATGCCAGGCGAAGCTGCCGGGCCGTCGTGCGGGCGTTCCAGGGCGCGGGGGGCACGTTCGCGATTGCAGGTGCACGCCCCGGACGGGGCCAGGGAGGCCGACTGCTCGAGGTCGTCGATGTGTCCGGGTCCACCTGGTCTGCCGACCAGTTCGTCTTTGCGTGCGGGTCGTGGCTGCCGCGCCTCTTTCCACGGCTGCTGTCGAGCGCGATCCGCGTCACGAAGCAGGACGTGCTCTTCATGGGACCACCTGTTGGAGACCGGCGGTTCGACTGGGACCGCATGCCGGCATGGTGCGACTACGACGCCGCGTACTACGGAATCGGAGCGACAGCGACGCTCGGCGTCAAGATCGCGCCCGACCGGTACGGGCCGGTCTTCGATCCGTCGAACGGCGAGCGCGTGGTCGACCCGGAGTCGGCGCGCCTGGCGCGGCTGTACCTCCGTCGGCGCCTGCCGGACCTCGGGGAGGCTCCCATCATCGGGACGCGGGTGAGCCAGTACGAGTCGACTCCTGACGGTCACCTTCTCCTGGCGCGGCACCCCGGGTACGAGAACGTCTGGCTCGCCGGCGGCGGATCAGGCCACGGGTTCAAGCACGGCCCGCGGATCGGCGAGTACCTGGTGGCGCGGCTCGACGGTACGCCTGAGGGAGCGCAGGACGGGGAGGACGAGCGCCGCTTCCGGATCGGCCCGCGATGGCCTGAGGATGGGGCACGGACCGCGGGCGACGACATGGCGGCGAGCTGGGATCTGTTCTGAGTCGCGCGGCCGGGGACGGTCGTCGGGGCGGCCACGCCGGCCTTCATGCCAGGTGTCGCTGGTGGCGACACTCTCCGGCACGTTATCCGGCGGCAGAGGCCGTGCGCCCCTCAACCCATGCAGGAGCCAGCGCGGCTGAGCGTGGCTCGCGGGCGGGAAGCACCTGACAGCGGGCCATGGAAGCGTCCGAGCGGCGCCGGACGCTGGCCACCGTCGCTGGTGGCGCTCCGCGTCACCCGCGGTTGGTGTCCATGCTGCCCCCCATGCGCCGCTTTGAACGCCCGCCGTTCCAACCGACACTGGTTCGGCCCCTGCCGCGCCCGGCCTGAACGCCGGGCGTTCCAACTGACCGGGATTCGGCTCCTCGGGCGCCGGTTTGAACGCCCAGCGTTCCAGCCGAGCACGGGTTCCGCCCCTGCCGCGCCCGGCCTGAACGCCGGGCGTTCCAACTGCCCGGGATTCGGCTCCTCGGGCGCCGGTTTGAACGCCCGCCGTTCCAATCGACACGGGTTCCGCCCTCCCGCGCCCGTTTGAACGGCCGGTGTTCAGGTGGCCGCTCGCCGGCCCGGCTCTGCCGGCCTGGGACAGCTCCGGCCCACCGGATTACCAGCCGCCACTGGCGCTGTGGGCTGGTGGCGACATGCGTCAGGGTGAGGGTCGGACGGGTCGCCGGGTCGCCGGGTGGGCGCTCGGACGAGTCGCCGCACTTCCACGCGGGCGCACGGGTGGCGCCAGCCAGCGACGGCTCCTATTCGTTGACCGGCACCGGCCCGTCCGGCAGCTCCAGCACGATCTTGCCGTCCTCGACCGAGCATCGGGTAGCAGCGCCAGCGGCAGCTCCGCGGGCGGATCGAGCGCCTCGCCGGTCGCCAGGTCGAAGCGCGAGAGGTGCAGGGCGCAGGTGATCGAGTCGCCGGTCAGGAAGCCCTTGTCGAGCTCGAAGTACTCGTGCGAGCAGACGCCCTGCATGGCGTGCAGGCCGTCCTGGTTGACGAGCAGGATGTTCGTGCCATCCACCTGGACCATGAGCATCGTCCCATCGGGGAGTTCGTCCTTGCGGGCGACCGCAATGCGTCTCATGCCGGGGCCTCGGGCGCCGCCCGCCAGCGCGTGTAGGCCGGTGGCCAGTCGCCGCGGAACCGGTAGCGGGCCAGCAGCACCGCCTCGATCCGCAGCTCGAACACGCACGTCGTCGGCCTTGATGGGCTCTCGGCAGGCGGCGGCCACGCGGGCGAGCCGCGTCGGGCTCGTCGACCACGCCCGCGACGCCGCGCACGAAGAACTCGTCGTCGACGTGCTCGGGCGGGTAGCTGTGGAGCGCGAACCTCGGGTCGCGGCGCAGGTCGCGCAGCTTCGGCGAAGGGCTCAGAACCGCGAAGAGCCCGTCGCCGGCGAACACGACCCCGATCGGATGGAGGCGCGGCCCGCCGTCGCCGCGCACGGTCGCGAGGAACGCGAGCCCCGGTCCGAACTGGAACAGCAGCGAGCGGCCGGCCTCGGCGAGCTCGGGCGCGGCAGCCTCGAACTCCGCCCACGTGACGACCCGGGGCAGCGGAGGCATCGCTCAGGCCGCTGGCGCTGCCGCTCCGGCAGATCCCGGCCACTTCCGCTCGAGCAGTTCGCGAAGCCGATCCTGCGCGTCGGCCAGCGGCACGCGCGCCACGACCGGCTCGAGGAAGCCCAGCACGATGAACTTGCGCGCCGTCTCGCGGTCGATGCCGCGGCTCATCAGGTAGAAGACCTGCGACTCGTCGATCGGCCCGGCCGAGCTCGAGTGGGCGGCCCGGCGGACGTCCGGCTGGTCGATCTCGAGGCTCGGGATCGTGACCGAGCGCGCCTTCCGGTCGAGCAGCATCGAGAACTCGCCGAGGAAGCTGTCCGTGCCCTTCGCGCGTCCGCTGGATCTCGATGAGGCCCTTGATGTAGCCGCGCGATCGATCGAGGAAGACGCCCTTGCTGAGCAGGTCGCCGGTCGTGTCCGGGCCGATGTGGCGCGTGTAGCTGGTCAGGTCGAACAGCTGGCGCCCGAGCCGAAGCCGATCTCGACCTGGTGCACGGTCGATCCGCGACCGTCGAGCCGATTGTCGATGCGGCTCTTGTGCAGCAGCGCGCCGACGCTCGCCAGGCGTCCAGCGCAGGTGCGCGTCGCGGCCGAGCGCGCCTGCGCGGTTGACGATCGCGACCGTGGTCGGGCCGAAGTCCTGGATGCCGGACGACGTCGAGCGTGGCGCGCTCGCCGAGGCGGACCTCCGCCGGTGCCCCACCAGAGCGCTCTGGCGCGTCCGGGCGGCCTCCCGGCGTCGAGGCGCGCCTCGTCGGCCGACGGCGCCTGCTCCTCGAGCAGGTCGACGTGCGCGTCGTCGCCGATCGAGATGACCGTCCGGGTGAGCAGGCCGCGGCCGGCCGGCCCATGCTCCAGCGCAGCACGATCGGCGCCTCGAGCGTCAGACGCCGGCCGGCACGTGGACGAGCGATGCCGAGCGCGAAGCCGGCGCGCGACGACCTGGGCAAACGCGTCGTCGGCGGGCAGCGAGTCGCCGTCGCCGATCGAGGTCGCGCAGCAGCTCCGGGTCGGTCGCGCAGGACGCCTCGGCGAACGTGCCGATGAACACGCCGGCCGCGCTGCGCGTCCGGGCCGAGCACCCGCGCGACGATGCCGTCCTCGTCGACGTGGAGCAGCGCCGAGGCGCCGTCGAGCGGGCGCGTCGCCGGCGTCGGCGTCGACGCCGGCTGGCCGCGTACGGCTCGATCTCGCCGAAGCGAACGGAGCGCAGGTCCAGGTACGGCGTGAAGAGCTGGTTGGACTCGGCGGGAAGCGTCTCGCACCAGCCGAACGGCGTCCAGACGCTGGTCGAGGAGCCAGTCCGGCTCCTCCAGCGACTCGCGACGTGTCTCGGCCGCCGCCTCGGTCGAGGAACGGCAGCTCGCAGCGGCGCGACGCTCAACCGAGCGCGCCTTCCATCTCCAGCTTCACCAGGCGGTTGAACTCGATGGCGTACTCCATCGGCAGCTCCTTGGTGAAGACCTCGAGGAAGCCCTGCACGATCAGGTTCTGCGCCTCGTTCTCCGTGAGGCCGCGGCTCATCAGGTAGAACACCTGGTCCTGGCTGATCTTGCCGACGGTCGCCTCGTGGCGTGAGCGTCGTGTCGTCTTCCTGGATGTCGATGTACGGGTAGGTGTCGCTGCGGCTGATCGTCGTCGAGCATCAGCGCGTCGCAGCGGACGCTGGCGACGACGTTGGTGGCACCCGGCGCGACCTTGACGTGGCCGCGGTAGGTGGCACGGCCGCCGTCCTTGGAGACCGACTTGGAGACGATGCGGCTCCGGTGTCCGGCGCGAGGTGGATCGCCTTGGCGCCGGTGTCCTGGTGCTGGCCCTTGCCGGCCACGGCGACGGAGATGATGTCCGCGGTGGCGCCGCGACCGCGCAGGTAGATGCGTCGGGTACTTGACCGTCTTGCGGGAGCCGGTGTTCGCGTCGATCCACTCGACGGTGCTGTCCTCGTAGGCGTGCGCCCGCTTGGTGACCAGGTTGTAGACGTCGTTCGACCAGTTCTGGATGGTCGTGTAGCGGACCTTGGAGCCGCCAGCGCGAGCACCTCGACGACGGCCACGTGGAGCGACTCGGTGGCGTAGATCGGAGCAGTGCAGCCCTCGATGTAGTGGACCTTGGCGCCCTCATCGACCACGATCAGCGTCCGCTCGAACTGGCCGGTGTTCTCGCCGTTGATGCGGAAGTAGGCCTGGAGCGGCAGCGGCACCTCCACGCCCTTCGGCACGTACACGAAGGAGCCGCCCGACCAGACCGCGCAGTTGAGCGCCGAGAACTTGTTGTCCTCCGGCGGCACGACCGTGCCGAAGTACTTGCGGAAGATCTCCGGGTACTCGATCAGCGCCTGGTCGGTGCCCATGAAGACCACGCCGATCTTGGACAGCTCCTCGCGCACCGAGTGGTAGACGACCTCCGAGTCGTACTGCGCGCCGACGCCCGCCAGGAACTTGCGCTCGGCCTCCGGGATGCCGAGGCGCTCGAAGGTGTCCTTGATCTGGTCCGGGACGTCGTCCCAGGACTTCTCCTCGCGCTCGGACGGCTTGCGGTAGTAGACGATCTTGTCGAAGTCGATGCGGTCCAGGCCGTCGGTCCAGACGGGCATCGGGCGCTTGAGGAAGTGCTCGTAGGCGCGCAGGCGGAACTGGAGCATCCAGTCGGGCTCGTGCTTGAACGCGCTGATCTCCTCGACGGTGGCGCGCGTCAGGCCGCGCTTGATCTGGGCGAGGTAGACGATGTCGTCGTGGAAGGCGAACTCGTCGCGCCGGTCGCGGACGGTCTCGCGTGGTTGTTGTCATGGAGTCTCCTGGGAAGCGCCGGGCCTGCCCGTGGCGGGTGCCATCGCGAAGGTCGCCGCTAATCCTGACCACCATTATCGGAATTCCGGCTCGAGCCGTCAACCTGACCCCTGCTGCGCCGCCGGAGCTCCACGGCGCGTACGATGCGCCGCATGTGCGCCGAGGTGCTGACCACGTGGGGCGTCGTCCTCGAGATCGATGGCGATGGTGGTCGCGCGTCGCCGATCGAGCGCGCCTCCGCCTGGTTCGAGACGGCCCGAGAGGAGTACTTCGAACGCTGTCCGCGACTGGCCGCGCTGCTTCGCGCCGAGTCGGCCGTTCTCATGGTCTCTGCGGAGCAGGTCGAGGCGCTGCCCGGCGGCGACGGCCGCAGCCCGATCCGGCTCGCCGCCTCAGTCACCGAGGTGCGGCCGTCGTCGTTCGACATGGCGCTCCGGATCCGCCCGACGACCGACGATGACGTCGCGCCGGCGAACGGGCGCTGCACGGTGACCATCGTCCGCGCCGCGACAGCGAAGCCGATCCCGATCCCGCCCGAGGTGCGCGACGAGTTCATCGCAATCCAGTTGGCGGCACGAGACTACTGCTGACCGAAGCGCTGTCCCGGCGTAGGGCCGCCACCGCCAGCTCCTGATTGACGCACCTGCCGGGTCGTTCCATAGTGCCCCTCTGACCATCGGATCTGCCAGCGGGAGGCATTCACGGCCGTGTTTCATTCCACGCGTCTGGGGGGCCTCGTCGTCGGCGCCTGCCTGGTCCTCCTCGTCTCGGCCACGACCGTCGTGGCAAAGGTACCGGCGGCCGGCCCGGCCGTCTACATCGCTCCGCGGTGGGGCTACGTCGTCGCGCGCAACCCAACAGCGTCGCTGTACACGCCCGCGCCAAAGGACCAGGGCAACTCGAACGGCGGCACGAACTCCGTCCGCCGCAATGGGCCCGGCCAGTACACCGTCTACTTCGGGTCACTGGGCACGACCGGCGGCGTGGTGCATGTCACCGCACTCGGCACGATCCCGCGGATCTGTACCGCAGGCGGCTGGGGACCGGCGTCGCCTGACGAACTCGTCTATGTGGACTGTTTCGACCTCGGGGGCTTCCAGAACGACTCGGCGTTCTCGGTGAACCTGATCGACGCCATCGCGAGCCCGGGCAGGATCGCGCACGTGTACGCGGATCAGCCGTCCACTGTCGGGCCGTACATTCCGCGCCTGATCGACCAGTACGACGGCGCGGGCGGGACGATCACGATCTCTCGCCCGACGACCGGCCTCTACCAGGTGGTGATCCCCGGGCTTGGGCCCACTGGAGGTGACGTGCAGATCACCGCCGTCGCCACGGATGCCACCTGCCGGGCAAGCTGGGGATCCGGCGGCACGACGCTCATCGTCCAGGTGATGTGCCGCAGTCAGTCAGGTGCAGCACTGGACTCCCTGTTCGGGCTGACGTTCATGCAGGGCCTGGCGCTCAAGGGTTACCGTGGCTCGCACACCGCGTACCTTCGGGCGGACCGGCCGCACACGGCCTCCTATCTGCCGAAGGCCAAGTACCGCTTCTCCACGAGCGGCCTGTCGCCGCTCATCAGGCGCGTGCGTGCCGGCACGTACGTGGTCACGCTTCCGGGCCAGCCCAACGGCGGCAGCGTGCAGGTCACCGAGGCGGGCCTGGGCACCCCGCGCTGCATGCTCACCAGCCTCCCGAAGTCGGGGAAGCCGATGAAGATCGGCGTGCGGTGCTTCGACCAGAACGGCGGCGCGGTGGACGCGCCCTTCACCTTGGCATTCGCCAGGTAGGTCGCGCCGGGGTCACTCTCCGGACCGCGACGGCACGATCCCGAGCGGCGACGGGATCCCTTCGATCCGCTCGCCGGCCGCGTGGCGGCGGGACTCGCCGGCGGTGATCACCACAATTCCCCCGGCACCCATCGCGCGCCACTCCCCGTCGACCCACACCGCGGCGGTGCGCGCGTCGATCCCCACGAGCACCGCGCCGCGGCCACGCAGGACCTCCTGCGCCGACTCCACCCATCGGTGCCCGAAATCGGCGAAGTGCGGCAGCACTGCGAGGCGCGGCACGACCCCGAGGCCCGGACGCGCCTCCCGGTGCATGTCGCCGGGCATTCGCGCCCGGGTCAGCGTCCACTCGCCGAGCGCCATCGCACCGGCCGACGAGCCGGCGAGTGCAGCCCCCACCCGCCACGCGCCGAGCACGGCGGCCCACGTCTGCGTGTCGCGAAGGGTCGTCGCGACGATCCCGGGATCGCCTCCGCAGAGATAGAAGAAGCCGCCGCGGCGTGCCGCCTCCACGGTCTCGGGCAGGGTCGCCGCCCGGCGCGTTCGCAGCGGCAACTCGGCGAGGGCGAGCCGGCGGCCCGAGAACCAGCGACGCGCATTCTCGACGGCTCGAACCGGATCCTGTCGAACCGCGGCGGTGGCGATCACGTACGCCGGCCGATCGCGTCCGAGCGCGTGCGCCGCCGCGACGAGCACATCGTCCTGCGGCTCGTTGCCGGGACGGAACTCGTCCCCGCCGACGAGCGCCACGGGCCCGGGCACGGCGGCTGCCATCACCATCGGTCGCATACTGATCGCATGGAACATCGAACGCTTGGCACTGCCGGACCGGAAGTGTCCTCCCTCGGGCTCGGCACCAACAACTTCGGGCGCAGGCTCGACGAAACGCGGGCCCGGCGCGTCCTGGAGGCCGCGCTCGACGCCGGCATCACCTTCATCGACACCGCGGACATCTACGGCATGGGCGCGTCTGAGACGCTGCTCGGCCGGCTGCTCGGGCCGAGACGCAACGATGTGCTGATCGCCACCAAGTTCGGGTTTCCGATGGGCGACGACCCGGGGCACCGTGGCGCGTCGCGGCGCTGGATCATGCAGGCGGTCGAGGGCAGCCTCCGGCGCCTCGCCACCGACCACATCGACCTCTACCAGCTGCACGGACCGGACTCGGCGACCCTGATCGAGCAGACGCTGCGCGCGCTCGACGACCTGGTGTCGGCCGGCAAGGTTCGATGGATCGGCCACAGCAACTTCCACGGCTGGCAGATCGCCGATGCCCACTGGACTGCCCGTGTGAACGGCCTCCATCAGCCCGTATCCGAGCAGGGCCACTACAACCTGCTGCGCCGGGATGTCGAGGTGGAGGTCCTGCCGGCGTGCCGCGCCTTCGGCCTCGGTTTCATCCCGTACTACCCGCTCGCCTCCGGGTTCCTCACCGGCAAGTACGGGCGCGACGCGAGGCCAACCGACGGCCGGCTCACCGGGACGCCCCGCGAGGTGGAATTGATGACCGACTCGAACTTCGACCGGCTCGACCGGCTCGGGCGCTTCGCCGCCGATGCCGGTCACTCGCTGCTGGAGCTGTCGTTCGGGTTCCTGCTGAGCCACGACGCGGTTTCGACGGTCATCGCCAGCGCCAGCTCGGCCGAGCAGGTGCGCGAGAACGTCGCCGCCTCCGGGTGGCGGCTGAGCGCGGACGAGCGCGCCGCGCTCGACGCCGTGCTGCGGGGAGGAACTCGCGGGAACTGAGCGACATACCCGCCGGGCTACGCCGACGCGCCCGAGTAGTGGCGCAGTCCGATCCGCCAGATCCGGCGGGTGACGAGCATCAGGGCGATCGCGAACCCCGTCGCGAATGCCAACGTATCGACCGTGAGCCGGGACGTGAGCGCCTCGGCCGGAACCGTGACCGCGAACGCGATCGGGACGAGATAGGTGAGGCTGATCCGCAGCCAGCCGGGGTAGATCGTCACCGGCCAGCGTCCCGACTGGTAGACGCCGTCGAACAGCTCTGCGATCTGGTCCATTCGCACGACCCAGAAGGCCGCGGTCGTGAGGAGCAGCCAGAAGCAGTAGATCATGAGCGTTCCGAGCACCAGCGCGAACGCGAAGGCCAGCGCCTGCACGCTGCCCAGGCCGCCCGGCAGCCGGCTCACGGCGTAGCCCAGCACGATCAGGCCGACGATCACGTCGACGCCGCGCCAGATCCGGACCTCGCGCACGCTCGCGAGCACCTGGGGGTCGTCCGGTTTCGTCAGCACGAAGTCGAACGTGCCCTGGCGGATGTCCTCCATCAGGCGCTCCATGTTGGGCTGGATGCTCATGCCGATGATCCCGCCCATCAGCGTGAACACGCCCATCACTGCCAGCAACTCGGGCGGCGTCCAGCCGTTCAGCGTCGAGGTGTGGCCGAACACCAGCGCGAGCACCACCAGGCCGGTGCCGAGTGCGATGGCCGACTGGAACACCTGCATCGCGAAGTTCGCGCGGTACTGCAGCTCGTTGAGCGCGCCGATCCGGAAGAAGATCCACAGCAGCTTCAGGGGACGCACGGCGCCTCAACCTCCGACGGCGCTGTAGCGACGGATCGCGTGGCGCCAGACGATCCGAACCACGATCGCGCCCACCGCGATCCAGAACGCCTGCGCCACGAGACCCCCGAGTAGCTCCGCGTCCGAGAGGCCGCCCACGAGGGCCTCGATCGGAAAGCCGAAGGTCCACTTGAAGGGCAGCACGTCGGCGAGGCGCTGGACCCAGTCGGGCATCAGGGCGAGCGGAACCAGCCTGCCGGAGAGCAGCAGCTCCAGGGTCATGTACAGCTCGAAGATCGGGCCGACCCGCGTGGTCCAGAAGGTGACGAGGCCCAGGCTCGACTGGTTGAGCGAACGGATGAGGTACGCGCCCCAGATCGCGACGGCAAAGACGGTAATGGCAAGGGGCGATGGGTTCAACTGCGGATGGAAGAGCAGCGTGAGGACGGCCGCGATCGGCAGCCACAGCACGATCACCACGAACTTCCATCCAGCGAATCCGCCGAGGTCCTCCACGATCGGGAAAAGCGGCCGCAGTAGCTGCGCCGACAGCTGGCCCTCCCGGATGCGCCATTCCCAGCCGTAGGGCGTGAACACGATGTTCATGTTCCGCACGAGCGTCCAGACGATGTAATAGGCCGCGAACGTCTCCGGCGTGTACCCGTCGACCGAGCCTCCCTGCTGTTCCGCGATGGTCGACCAGACGACGAGGTAGATCACCGGCTCGGCGACCATCCCGATCATGTAGAGGTAGTTGGCGACCCGGTACTGGAACTGCTGGGCAATCGAGATCCGGGCCTCGTTGACGTACACGTCGACCAGCCCACGGAGCGGATGCACGAGGCGCGGTGCGGGAGGGATGGCCCCGGACACGGCCGTGTCGAGCGCCGGACCGGGCTCGAGCGTGGTCACTGCGAGGCTTCGATGAGCCGGTCGGCTTCGTCCGGCCCGGCGTCTGACGGCCCGGCGTCCGATGGCTCGGAGTCCCCGGTATCGGCTTCCGTCAGAGCCTCATCGTCGGCCGCCGCGGCGCCGGCGAACACCGACTCGATGATGTCCTCGATCGGGGGGTCCTCGATCGTGATGTCGACGACGGCAAGATCCCGGAGCAGGCGGGTCGTCACCTCCGGCACCTCCGAGCGGGCGACGCGGAGGGTCGTCCTGTCGTCGTCGGAGCCGAGCACGGTCCCGTAGCTCGACAGGTCGGCGGGTCCCTCCTTCAGGACGACGCCGATGGTCTTGGTCGCGTCGACACGGGCCGCGAGCCCGGCCAGGGCGCCGTCGAACAGGATGCGCCCGCGGTGGATCACGATGACCCGCCGGCAGAGCGCCTGCACGTCCGCCATATAGTGGCTCGTCAGCAGGACCGTGGCACCGTACCGGCGGTTGTAGTCGGCCACAAATGCCCGGATCCGCTTCTGCATGGTGACGTCCAGGCCGATCGTGGGCTCGTCGAGGAACAGGATCCGGGGTCGATGCAGCAGGGCGCCGCAGATCTCGACCTTCATGCGCTCGCCCAGCGACAGGTTGCGCACCGGCTTGTGGACGAGGTCGGAGAGGTCGAGCACCTCGATGAATTCGTCGCGCGCCCGCCGGAAGTCGGCCGGCTCGATCCGGTAGATCGACCTGAGGAGCTCGAACGAATCGAGCGCCGGCAGGTCCCATTGGAGCTGATTGCGGTTGCCCATGACCATCGTGATCTGGCGCAGGAAGCCCAATTCCCGTCGTGACGGAATGTGGCCCAGGACGCGGGCATCGCCGGAGGTGGGATAGAGCAGGCCGGAAAGCATCTTGAGGGTCGTGGTCTTGCCGGCCCCGTTGGGCCCGAGGAACCCCACGATCTCCCCCGGCTCGATCTGGAAGCTGATGCGCTCGACGGCACGCACGTCACGCGTCTTGCGGCGCGCCAAGCTGCGCATGGCGGCTCGCAGGCCGGCCTCGCGCACGGGCACGCTGAACGTCTTTCGCAGGTCGGTGACCTTGACGGCAGGTTCGGTGGGCAACGTCACAACGGTCCTGGGCTCATGAGAGGAGACAGGATAGGTGGGCTGCGGCCTCAGGACCAGCCGGCACGGGTCTCCAGCAGTGCCGCCGCGGGCCGGCGGAAGTCGTTGAGATCGTTGTGCCGCGGCCCTCTCATGTGCAGCCGCGCCATGGCGCGTCGCTGTGCGACGATCCACAGATGTGCGGCCGCATGACCCAGCAGACTCCTCCCTCCGACGTGGCACGCATCTTCGACGCCGAGCTGCGAGAGGACGAGTCGTTCGTCCCCAGCTACAACGTCGCGCCCACAGATCCCGTGACCGTGATCGTGCAGCGCGACGACGGCCGCGTCGTGGAGCGGCACCGCTGGGGCCTGATCCCATCGTGGGCCGACTCGCCGTCGATCGGGGCACGGATGATCAACGCGCGCACCGAGACGATCCTTGGCAGCCCGGCGTTCCGCGTCGCGTTCCGGCAGCGGCGATGCGTCGTCCCGGCGGACGGGTTCTACGAGTGGCAACGCGTCGGCGGGCGACGCCTCCCGTTCTTCCTTCATAGCGGGCACGAGGTGGAGTCCGGCGGTCTGCTTCCGATGGCCGGCATCTGGTCGCCATGGAAGGATCCCGCCACCGGCATCTGGCGGCTCTCCTGTGCGGTGATCACGACGAGGGCCAACGAGGACATCGCGGCACTGCACGACCGCATGCCGGTGATCCTTCGGGGCGACGACTGGCGCGCCTGGCTCGATCCCCGCCGGACCGATGCGGATGGGTTGATGGACCTGCTTCGGCCCGCGCCGACAGGCACGCTCAACTCGTACGCGGTGTCGAACCGGGTGAACAGCGTGCGCAACAACGGTGCCGACCTGATCGCGCCGCTCGCAGCGGCGGAGACGAGCGGCGCCGCACCGGAGCAGCAGACACTGTTCGGGTGAGGCGGGGAGCGAGACGCCTCTCGGCGGGGAGGGGCCGCGCAACCGGGGAGGGGCCGCGCAACCGGGGAGGGTCTGAGAAGGCCCCCGGCGGGCTGCCGGGGGCCTTCGAGTCGTGTGAGCTGAGGGCGCCGGGTGGCGCCTCGCGCCCTACTTGTGCGGCACCGACCCGACCGGCACCATGTCGGCCTGGGCGGCCCCATTCGGATCTTCGAGCGTCACGACCAGCCAGCCGAGCTGGCCGTACTTGCCGGCACTGAACTGGTTGAGGTCGACCTTGAGCGGGATCTTGGCCTTCTGGCCGGGGGACAGCGGCACGAAGTCGCCCGTACTCAGCGCCGGGTTGAATGCGTTGAACTTCGCGAGCTGCGAGCCGACGCTGGGGTCGATGCCCGTGGTCATGAGGTCGAACTGGAAGAGCTGTGCGTCGTTGTCGGCGACGTTGAACGACTCCGCCCAGTAGTCGAACTTCTTGGTGCCCGTCGACGACAGCCCGAGGTCGCTCGCGAGCACCGGCAGGAGCAGTGTCGAGCTGTCCGAGGGCGCCGTCGCGAAGTACCCGTTGAGGAGGTCGCCGGTGTGCGCGTCGAAGATCAGCGAGTATTCGATGCCTGACGGCCCGCTGGACGTCAGCCAGCCGAAGTCGAGACCGACGACCGAGTAGTCCGCGATGCCGTCGCCGTTGATGTCGACGTTCACGTCGAACTCGTTCTCGGAGGCGCTGCTCCAGCGACCCCAGGTGTTGACGGCGAAGACAAGGCAGCGGTCTGACGGGCTGGCACTCGAGTCGCAGACGTCCGACGGCAGCGACTGCACGCCGGCTGCGCGCATGTCGATGCCCGCGAGGCCTTCGGCGGCATCCTGCAGGCCCCACTGGTACAGGTCCGCGATGCCGCTGTGAACGCCGTAGTTCTTGACGACGATGCTGGATGTGGCTTTTGTGCCCGACTTGGCGTACGGCGGCTTGGTTCCGCCGAGCGCAATGAGCTGGGATACGCCGCGAGTGGCGACGAGCCAGGGAATACGGAGCGGGACGACACCTGTCTTCACCGCGCTCGGAGTTGCCGTGATCACCCCTGCAATGTAGCCGAGCGGCGAGTAGAGCTGCCCGAAGTCGTCCACGGCGAGAAGCGGCGCGTGGTTGGGCGCGACACTCGGCAGCAGCGCGGCGGCCGCCTTGCTCAGCGTCAGGGTGACGTTGACGTACCTGAAGCTGTTGGCCGCGACCGTGACGGTGGACGGGCTGATCTTGACGACCAGGCCCTCGTCGGGACTGTTGAAGGCGTTGGCGAGCAAGTAGGTGATCGGCGCGCTGCTGGTGTTATTGATCGTGAAGGCGCGCGTATCCTGGTAGGCGATCGTGGTGGCGGGCAGGTTCTGCGCCTGGTTGTACCCGAAGGTGAGGCTCGACGAGCCGGGATCCGTATAGACGTAGGCCTTGGTCCTGACGGCCAGAATCGGCTGGGGGACGCCGGCGCCGGAGAGCCGAACGTCGTACGGGACGACCTGGTCGCCACTTGCGGTGCCCATGATGGCTGCCTTGATCTGCCGAGCCGTCCACGTCATGTGCGCCTGCTTGACCAGCGCCGCGACGCCGGCGGTCGCGGGGGCGGCCATCGACGTGCCGGAGAGGGCCTTGCCCTGGTCGACCGTGCTGCCATCGGCCGAGAAGACCGACACGCCGGGCGCGACCACGTCGGGCTTGATCATGTCGTCGACCCGGCGCGGACCCGCCGACGTGAAGGTGGCACTGTGCCGGTAGGCCGGGTTGGCGATGAGCCCCGCCGAGACGATCGTTGCGGAGGTGCCGTTGTTGGTGGCGAACGCCGGCGCGTCGGCGTTCGACACGCCGATGAACGGGATCGTCACGCCGGGGATGGTGTTCTCGAACGGCGGGAAGCCGGCCGAGTTGTTGACCATCACGACGGCTGCGGCGCCCTGCGTCTGCCCCACCTGCGCCTTCTGGATCCGATCGCAGATGCCGCGGTCGACGACCGCGATCTGGCCGGCGACGAAGCCGTTGTAGGTGTAGGCGGTCGGATCGCAGCCGAGGTTCTCGAAGCCGACACCGGTGTCCGGGTCGCCCGGCGTGCTCGGGTCATCCGCGAAACGGTTGATGACGCCGGTCACCGGGAGTGTCGTCGCGCCGTTGGCGTTGATCCCGTTCGCGGTGCCGCTGGTGAACTGGACGGTGGCGCCCGGGAACCCGGGCTGCGCGTCCAGGGCACCGACCGAGATCACCCTCGTACCAACTCCCGGCGCGCCCGTCTCGTAGGCGCTCGGGCCCTGGTTGCCGGAAGAGGCGACGACGGTGACGCCCGCCATTGCTGCGTTGTTGCTGGCGATGGCGTCGAGGCTGCCGGGATTCCCGAACGGGGATCCCAGCGACATGCTGATGACGTCCGCGCCATCCTGGACGGCACGCTCGATCGCGTCGGCGACGATGTTGGTCGAGCCGAAGCAGCCGAAGACGCGGTAGGCATAGATCGTCGCCTGTGGCGCCACTCCGGGGGCGACACGGAAGGAGTGGCTCGTCAGTGTGGCCGCGTTGTAGGGGCCGAGGTACACCGAGCCATTCGACAGGACGCCGTTTCCGGCGGCGGTGCCGGAGGTATGGGTGCCGTGCTGGTCGGCGGCCGGATCCTTGCAGTCGAGCGGGTTCGGATCCGGTTGCGGGATCTGGTCCGCGGGATTGGTGCTCTCGGCGTCATAGCTGTCGCCGACGAAGTCCCAACCCTTCTGGACCCGTGCCGTGGGGAAGATGCCGGGACCGATCGTCACCCCGTCGTTGGCGGCAAAGGCTGCCGCACCGGGACCGTTGAAGTCGAGGTGGTCGTAGTTGATGCCGGTATCGATGATCGCGATCTTGACCCCGGCGCCCGTGAACCCGGTCGCTCCCCACGTGGTGGGCACGCCGAGGAAGTTGTCCGTGTTCGCATTGTCGCGGGTCTCGATCGGCACCGAGTAGATGTGCGTCACGCCTGCGAGACGGGCGATGGTCGGGATCTTGCCCGCCGGCACGCGGAGGCGGAAACCGTTGAAGACATCCGTGAACCGGCTCTCGATGGTGAAGCCCATCGCCTGCAGCTTGGTCGACACGACCGACTGGCGCTGCACGAGCGTCTGCCGGATGCCGGTCCTCTGGACCTCGCTGAGGTTTGCCCCGTTGTCGAGGGCTGCGCCGACATACGCGCTGACGGGTTGGCCGGCGACCTCGACCGCAATGTCCACGAGCTGGGCCGGGTTCGAATGGCCGGGCAGATCGCCCAGCGTGATCTTGCTGTTTGCGAGGTCGACCCTGCCGAATCGCGCAGGTCCGGCCGCAGATGCTGACGGCGCCAGTGCCGCGATGAGCACCACTGCCGCGACGACGGCTGGCACTAGCCTTCGCTTCATTCGGTCTCCCATCCTGACCTCCCGACCTCCCAGGTTCTACGCCGCTGGAGACGCGAACAGAACGCCGGTTCGGGGACGACCGGCGAACTACGAGAATGTACCGCCGCGCACCCCAAAGGTGAACCCCGCATTTCAGTCAATCGGCCGCCAAACGGCCCCCAAATCAGCCGCCAAACGGCCCTTCTGCTCGAGGTGACCGTTGCGCCCCGGCGCCTCGCTCGCGTAGCCTGCCGCGATGACCTTCGAGACCGCCCTCGCGCGGGTCACGGCGGCGACGTTCGCGACGCACGCCGTGAACGCCGCGGACAGCTCGCGTGCCGGCGGGGGCGGCGTGGACGGCACAATCCACCGGGCCGCGAGGCCATCGTTCACGGCAGAGCTGGACCGCCTCGGCCCGGAGGCCTTCGACACCGCGCTCGCCGACGCGAGCGGAAAGGAGCACTGAGTGGCGGACGAGCATCCGCGCGCGACCATGCCGGACCTCGAGCACTTCGAGTTCGTCATCATCGGGTCCGGAGCGGCCGGCGAATCGGCGCTCGAGACTGCGAGGGCACGGGGGGCGACCGTCGCCATCGTCGAATCCGACCTCTTCGGCGGGGCGTGCGCGTTCTGGGCGTGCATGCCGTCGAAGGCGCTCCTTCACGCCGCTGCGGTCCACCACGGCGGCGGCGAGTTCCCGTGGGAGAAGGCGTCGGACTTCCGCGACTGGATGATCAACCGCGAGGGCACCGACTATCCGGACGATGGTGGCCACGCGGCGCGCTACGTGGAGGTCGGCGCGGTTCCGATCCGTGGACGAGCCCGGATCGTCGGTCCGGGTCGTGTGAACGTGCAACCGCGCGACGGTGGTGAGCGCCGGCTCTCGGGGCGGTTCCTCGTCATCGCGACCGGCTCGACCACGCGCATCCCGCCGATGCAGGGGCTTGACTCGGTCAGCTACTGGACGAACCGCGACGGGACGTCGGCGCGAACGCTCCCCCGAAGCCTCCTGATCATGGGTGGAGGGCCGACGGGTGTGGAGCTGGCGCAGGTCTACCTGCGTTACGGAGTTCCCGTGACGATCGTGGATTCCAACGACCACCTGGTGTCACGAGATCACCCGCGCAACTCGTCCGCACTCGAGGAGGCGCTGGCGCGCGAAGGAGCCACGATCCGCCTGGGCGTCCGGGCTGTGCGCGTCTCCGCGAACGCCGGGGCAGGCGGCGCCCACCGCGTCGAGCTGACCGATGGGTCCTTCGCGGAAGGACACGAAGTGCTGGTGGCAATCGGCAGGGCCTTTCCGGTCGAAGGCCTGGGCCTCGAGTCGCTCGGCCTGTCGATCGATGGCGGCATGCCCCGACCGGACGCCTCACTCCGGATTGCGGAGAACACGTTCGTCATCGGCGACCCCGCGGGACCGGAACTCCACACGCACCTTGCCCATTACGAGGGCGACCTGGCGGTCCGGATCGCGTTGGGCGAGGATGTCCGGCCCGATTACCGGGCCATCCCGAGAGCGACCTACACGGACCCGGAGACCGCCTCGGTCGGGCTGCGGCTGGAGGAGGCGCAGGGCGCAGGATTCGATGCCTTCGAGCGGTGGATCGACCTGGGGACCGCCGCGAAGGGCTACGTGACTCAGTCGACCGGGCACGTCACGCTCGTCGTCGACCGCGCGGCGGGCATCCTACTCGGTGCCTTCATCGCGGGGCCCGGCGCGTCGGAGGCGATCCACGAGGCGGTGCTCGCGGTGAAGCTGCGCGTCCCCCTGAGCGTCCTGGCAGACACGATTCACGCCTTCCCGACGACCGCCCGCGTCATGGGCACGCTGTTCGGGCAGGTCGCCGCCGAGCTTGCCGCGAGACCCGAGTAGGCGCGGTGCCGTTTCCCGCGAGCCCCGCGCAGCCGGGGTCCTACTCGGTGACGTCGATCATGAAGGCGGCGATCTCGTCGCCGGGCCCCGGCGTGATCGCATCGGCAACGAACACTTCCACCCGGGTCCCGTCTCTCCGCACGAAGTCCTTCTCGTAGGGCGTGCAGACACCGGTCTCCCGCAGTTCCTCCAGCGCGCGCTCATCGGCGCGACGCCACTCGGGTGGCGTGAGCGTCCGCCAATCGACCTCCCCGCGCTCCAGTTCGTCTCGCGTGCACCCCACGAGGCGCAGGAAGTAATCGTTCGCCTCCAGGACCTTGCCATCCGGGCGCGCGAGAACGGTGCCGACGATGTTCGCGTCGCCGAACCGGCTCAGGCGCTGTTGGGCACTCAGCAGGGCCAGGGCGGCGCTCCGCTGCTCCGTGATGTCCTGGACGCCGCCGTAGACGCGTACGACTCGACCGTCCCGAAGCTGCGGCTGCCCGATCGTGCGGACCCACAGCTCACGTCCCTTCGCCGTCACCAATCGAGCCTCGAAGTCGTACGGCCGGCCATGCTCGGTGGCCTGCCGGAACGCTTCGGCAACGCGCGGGCGGTCCTCCGGTACGTAGGATTCGATCACCTGGGCCATGCTGCGTGGTCCGCCGTCGCGGGGCAACTCGCGGATCCGGTACACCTCGTCCGTCCACGTGAGCTTCTGGTTGGCGACGTCGTACGACCAGCCGCCGAGCTTCGTGAGCTCCTGGACCTGGTTGAGGAGGGCCTCGCTGTCGCGGAGCGCCTGCTCGGCGCGCAGAGCCTCGGTGACGTCGTGGAACGAGATGACCGCACCCGTCACTTCGTTGCCCGGCGAGTCATGCAGTGGGTGGGCGTTGACCCGCATCCAGCGCGTGACCCCCGACGTGTGCCGGACGCCCATGACGACATCGGTCACGATGCGGCCCTGTGTGCGAGCCACGGTCGCCGGATGCTCCTCCCCGGGTGCCGTAGTCCCGTCTGGCCAGACGGCGTGCCAGGCGGGATCGAAGGAGGTGCGGCCGGTGATCTCGTCGACACTGAGCCCGAGCAGCGCCCGGGCCGCCGGGTTCGCACTGACGATCAACCCATCGCGGTCGTGGACCACGACTCCTTCGACCAGGTTGTCCACCACGGCCCGGAAGCGCTGCTCGCTGGCGCGCAGGGCCTCCATTGTCGTCTTGCGGTCGGTGATGTCCTCGAAGACAGCCGCGAAATGCTCTGCAACGGGCCGATACACGCTGATCCGGAACCACCGGCCGAGCGCCGGGAGGTAGGTTTCGAACTGCTCCGAGACGCCCGTCCTCGTCACACGGCCGTAGATCTCGAGGAGTTCCGGGTTCGTGTCCCGGAGGCCGAGAATGACCTCGCTGACGAGCTTTCCGGTGACGTTCCACAGCCCGGTCTGGAGGCCGAAGGCGGCATTGACATCCAGGTAGATCCAGTCCGTCGGGTTACCGGACTCGTCGAACAGCATCCGGCAATATGCGACGCCCTCCGCCATGTGCTCGATGAGGGCGTGGTAGCGCTCGCTGCTTTCGCGCATGGCCGCCTCGGCCTCGTGCCGGCGCGTGATGTCGGAGAGCATGCCTTCGATCTCCATCTCCGGCACATCCGGGTCCGACACGGCTCGGGCGTTCATCGAGAACCACGCGGTCGACCCGTCGCGCCTGCGGCCCTCGAATTCGTAGTCGGACACCGAGCCCGTCCTGCGCAGGAGCTCGATGAACTCGGCCCGTCGCTCCGGCTCTGCCCACAGGGCCTGCGCGTCCCGGAGGGCCGCAGACATCTCACCGGGTGAGTCGTACCCGAACATGCGCGCACCCGCGGGGTTGATCGAGATCGTTCGGCCGCCGGCAGCAGTGCGGAAGATCCCTTCGACGGCGAGCTCGAACAGCTCGCGATACCGCGTCTCGCCGGCGGGCGGCCGCTCGACCGGACTCGCGTCGGTTCCTTCCGATGCAGGCGCAGGGTCCGCGCCGGCCGCCGGCGTCGCGTCCTGCAACAGCGCCTGTAGGTCCCTCATTCTGCTCTGTCCCCTCGGGCCCGCCCGGCCGGTCACGGCCGGCGGTGGGCATCCTCCGGCTCGCGCTGCAAGGTTGGGCTCCTGGTGCCGGTGGCGGTGAGTGCCGAAGGTCACTCCGTCGCGGGCGGATGGACCGCGCCCGCCGGCCGGGACGCCCCCGGACCGTGCGGGTCATCGACGAACCCGATGGGCGCCCGGCTCACGCCAGCTGCTCCCAGTCGACCCACCGTGCACCATCCCAGTAGCGGTGCCAGGTCCGGCCATCGCGTCCCGGCGCGAACACGTCGAGGCGGCCCGCCGACCAGGCCGAAGCCGCCGGGTCTCCGGCCAGCTCGCCGCCGAGCGACTCCCACCCGTGCCACGTGGTCCCGTCCCAGTAGCGGTCCCAGAGCTCGCCGTCGTCGAACACGGCGAAGACCTCGAGCCGGTCGACGTCCCAGGTGACGACGGCCGGGTTCGAGGCGAGGGCGCCGCCCATCGATTCGGGCGTCGACCATCCATTCGCCGTCCAGCTGCGATGCCACAGCCCTTGATCGTCTGCGCCGCGCCAGAACAGGTCGATGCGCCCAGGGCCCCAGGAGACCGCCGCGAGTCCGTCCATGCCCAAGCCTCCACAGTGCGCCCCCGCCACCATGCGCCCACCGGTGGCAACGGTACAGGCCGCGTCATGCCCGTGTCACCCCTGTGTCACCCCCTGGGTCACCCGGGAATCGGGCGCGCCGGGGGCGGCGCTCGGTATGCTGCATGCGACGTTGAAGCAGGATGCGGCCACGAGGGAGCTGGGAGGTCTGACAGGTGAAGGCGACCTGGAAGGAACGCGCGCGGTATGCCTTCGACAAATTCATGTCGCGGGGCACGGCCGCCCTCGTCGCCGCCCTGTTCGTCGCCTCGATCCTGCTCGTCGTCGGCGCCACGGTCTTCGTCTGGCTGGCAGGCGCCCTGGCCGGCTGGAAGGGCACGAGCGACACGACCTTCATCGGCGGTCTCTGGTCGGCCCTCCTGCACACCCTCGACTCGAGCTATATCGAGAGCGACATCGGGGAGCCCCTTCCGCTGATCCTCGCCATGCTGGTCCTGACCTTCGGCGGCATCTTCGTGGTCGCCCTCCTCATCGGCATCGTGAGCAACGGGATCCAGACCCGGCTGATGCAGCTGCGGAAGGGCACGTCGCGCGTCATCGAACGCGATCACGTCGTCATCCTCGGCTGGTCGCAGCAGATCTTCACGATTCTCGCCGAGTTGGTCGAGGCCAATGTCGACCGTCGCAGGTCCTGCATCGTTGTCCTCGCAGACATGGACAAGGTCGAGATGGAGGACGCCATCCACGCACGGATCCGCCACACCAAGGGGACGCGCGTCGTCTGCCGCACCGGCGACCCGATCGACCTCGCCGAACTCGTGATCGCGAACGTCCAGTCGGCACGCTCGATCCTCGTGCTCGCGCCACAGACTGACGATCCCGATATCGACGTCATCAAGATCATCCTGGCGATCATCAACGACCCGGCGCGCCGCGCGGCGCCGTACCACGTGGTTGCCGAGATCCATGAGCCGGGCAACCTGGACGTCGCGCGTTCGGCCGGCGGCGACGAGGTCCAGCTCGTGCTGTCCGGAGACCTGATCGCGCGGATCACGGCCCAGACCTGCCGGCAACCGGGCCTCTCGGTCGTCTACACGGAGTTGCTCGACTTCGTCAGCGACGAGATGTATGTCCAGCGGTTGCCCGAGGTCGCCGGCGTGACCTTCGGCGACGCGCTGCTGCGCTTCGAGGACTCGGCGCTGGTGGGTCTCCTCGGGTCGGACGGCACACCGAAGCTGAACCCGCCGATGGAGACGGTGATCCGTCCGGACGACATGGTGGTTGTGATCGCCGAGGACGACGACACGGTCCGGGTCTCCGGATCGGGCGCCCCGACCATCGACCTCGATGCAATCGTCTCCGCGCCGGTACGCACGGCCCATCCCGAGCGGACGCTCGTGCTCGGCTGGAACTGGCGAGCACCACGGATCCTGGCTGAGCTCGACCACTACGTGGCTCCGGGTTCAGAGGTCATGGTCGTGGCAGACCAGCCCGACGCCGAGGCCGCGGCCCAGGCGCTCGCCGAGGCAGCGGTCAACCAACGCGTCACCGTCCGCCAGGGAAGCACGACCGACCGGTCCGTGCTGGACACCCTCGCGGTCGAGACGTTCGATCACGTGGTCATCCTGAGTTACTCGGACGTGCTGGAACGCCAGCGCGCGGACGCGCGAACGCTCGTCACCCTGCTCCACCTTCGCGAGATCGGGGCAGCCGCCGGACGCAATTTCTCGATGGTCAGCGAGATGCTCGACCTGCGGAATCGAGCCGTGGCGGAGGTGACCCGCGCCGATGACTTCATCGTGAGCGATCGACTCACGAGCCTCTACCTCAGCCAGATCTCGGAGACCAGGGAACTCGGGGCGGTCTTCGACGACCTCTTCGGGGCAGCCGGCTCGGAGATCTTCCTGCGCCCGGCGAGCGACTACGTGGTGACGGGCCGTCCGGTCACCTTCTACACGGTCGTGGAGTCGGCTCGGCGGCAGGGGCAGGTTGCCATCGGGTACCGCCGGCACGCGCTGTTCGGAGACGCGACGCAGTCGTACGGCGTGCTGGTGAACCCTGACAAGTCGGTGCCCATGACGTTCGAACCCAGGGACAAGGTGATCGTCCTCGCGGAGAACTGACCCTGCGGCGCTGCTGGTCGGGCTCGGCGGCTCGCCCGCCGTCCCGGCCGAGGAATTTGGCGATTTCTGCGGAGAGCCCGGTTCTGTAATGGGTTCGCAAGGAAGGGCATTCGATACTGCGCCCAGCACTTGAAACCAACGCAGACACGGACGAACAGGAAGTCGCAACGAGGGACCAGCCTATGAACCGTTGCTCGGGATCACCCGGGCTCTGCTCCTGACACACCACGCGCTGCACGGTGAGTCCACCCTCCCGCTTTCGGAGCCCCTCCTCCCTCCGGAAGTCCTCCCAGGACTCGCTCTGCAATCCCCAAGAGGCGCGGATCCGACCGGCGGGCTGACGGGCCCGCCGGTCTTGGTGTCGTGCGGGGCCGACCAGAGGCGGTCAGTGTCCCATCGCTCGATGGAGGCCCGCCGGGCGGCCTGAATCGGCACACTTCAATCTCCAATGCGCCCAACCTGTCGGCTCGGCAGTTGCGCGCCCGGGGGCGCGTAACCGTTTCGCAAGAGTCGAACCGCGAGGCTTTGGGCATGACGACACCAGCACACCTCTCACCAAACGCACGCGACCGCTCGGTCCGGCGGCTCCGGGAGCTGACCGCCGGCGTCGCCATCGGCGGGCTGTTCGCCACATTGGGCGTCGCTGCGGTGGCGGCCAACGGTCCGACACACCAGTCGACCTCGTCCAGCGGCGGAGGCACCACCCAGACCACGACACCCACAACGGCCCCCACCCAGTCCACGTCGGGTTCCCAGTCCACCGACTCGGGTACGAGCGGCGGTTCGACCTCCGGCGCGGCCGCGACGCCGGCCCCCACGTTCGCGCCGTACGTGCCGCCGGTCAACGGCGGCTTCGGCGGTGGGCGGGTCACGACGGGAGGCTCGTGATGGATATCGCGACACGCAGCTGGCAGGCACTCGGCACCAGCGTCCACGTCCTCGTCCAGGGCGAGGCGCGCGCGGACCGCGCAGAGCACCTCGTCGCCGGACTGCTGGACGACGTCGACCTGGCATACAGCCGTTTCCGCGACGACAGCGAATTGAGCCGGCTGAACGCCCGCCCGAACGAATTGATCCGTGTGAGCACCCTCCTGGCACAGGCGATCGAGGCTGCGCTGCGGGCAGCCCGCATGACCGATGGAGCCGTGGATCCCACGGTCGGCCGTGCATTGCGGTTGACCGGCTATGACCGTGATTTCGTCCGGCTGGCAGGACATACGTCGGTGCTGCGCCTCACACTGGAGCCGGTTCCCGGCTGGCAGGCCGTGGGCTTCTGCAGCGCGTCACGGACCGTCCGGTTGCCGCACGGCGTGGAGCTGGATCTCGGCTCCACCGGAAAGGCGCTCGCCGCGGACCTCGCCGCGGACGCCGTGCACCGGGCAGTCGGCGGTGGCGTGCTGGTGAGCCTCGGCGGTGACATCGCCACTGCCGGCGAGCCGCCTGCGGGCGGCTGGCGGATCCACGTTGCGGAAGACAGCAGCGCACCGCCGGACGAGCCGGGAGAGGTCATCTGCCTGCAGGGCGGCGCAGTCGCGACGTCAAGTACGACCGTCCGGCGATGGACGCGTAACGGCACGGACCTCCATCACATCATCGATCCGGCCACTGGCGCTCCGGCCGACGGCCCGTGGCGCACGGTGAGCGTCGTTTCGGGGAACTGCACCGACGCAAACGCCGCTGCAACCGCCGCGATCGTCCGAGGCGAGACCGCCCTGGACTGGCTCACGATGGTCGGACTGCCTGCGCGCCTGGTTGCGAACGACGGGACAGTTCAGCGCCTCGGCGGCTGGCCGCCGGCTCCGATCGAGGCCGATAGGTACTCGGCGGCCGTGGCATGACCGACACCGCTCTCTGGTACGCCACTCGCGGCGCCGGCGTCGTCTCCCTGCTCCTGTTCACCGGCGTGGTCTGCCTCGGTGTGCTGTCCGCGATGCGCTGGCAGAGCCGGCACTGGCCGCGGTTCCTGACCGCGGGGCTGCACCGCAACATCGCACTGCTGTCGGTCGTATTTCTCGCCGTCCACATCGTGGCCGCCATCATCGACCCCTACGTCTCGCTCGGCTGGCTGACCACGATCGTGCCCTTCTCATCGACCTACCGCCAGCTGTGGCTCGGGCTCGGCGTCCTCTCCTTCGACATCTTCCTGGCGATCGCCATCACGAGCCTGCTTCGTGCCCGCATCGGCCACCGCGCCTGGCGAGCCGTCCATTGGCTGGCATACGCCTCGTGGCCGCTCGCGGTCGTGCACAGCATCGGGACCGGGACCGACACATCCACGATCTGGATGCGCGGGATCGATGTCGCGTGCATCGCCGCGGTGCTCGCTGCCGTCACCTGGCGGCTGCTGGCTGTGCGGCCGACCAAGGAGGCGCTCGCGCAGTCCGTCAACATCGGGGAGTTCCGCTGACATGACGATCTCCCTGCGCGCAGGCGCAATCCGTTCGCCGGTCGAGCCCGGCGCGGTTGCCCGGCCGTCGCGCACGTTGCCCGCCGACGGCTTCAGCTACGGACCGCCCATCGTCCGCGGCGCCCTCTCGGGCGAGCCGGCGTCATCGGTCCGGCTGCTCGCCGGCCCGCCCCCGTCCGCCGGCGCCGAGTCGCTGGCCGCCCATCGTTCACGGCTGGGTCCTCTCCCGTCGCCGGGCCGCGGCCGCCTGGTCGGAGTCATGGAATCCAGCGGCCTCCTCGGCCGAGGTGGAGCCGGCTTCCCGGTCGGGCGCAAGTGGCGGACCGTTGCGGAGCGCAACTCGGGCGGCGCGGTCGTGCTGGCAAACGGCGCGGAGGGCGAACCGATCAGCCGCAAGGACCGCTCGCTCATGGCACTGCGGCCCCACCTGGTGCTGGACGGTGCCCTCCTCGCCGCCGACACGGTCGGCGCGGACGAGATCGTGCTGTATGTCGGGACCGAGCACGTCGCCGCGCGGGCGGCACTCGCCGGGGCGATCGCCGAGCGACGCCGAGAGCTGTGGCTGCCGGTCCGCGTCGTGGAGGCACCGGTCGGCTACGTGTCCGGCGAGGAGTCCGCCGCGGTCCACTACGTCAACGCACGCGACGCGCGCCCGACGGCCGTTCCTCCTCGGCCCTTCGAGCGGGGCGTGCGCGGGCTCCCGACCGTCGTCCAGAACGTGGAGAGCCTCGCCCAGGCGGCGTTGATCGGCCGGTACGGCGACGCGTGGTACCGGTCGGTGGGTCGTGGGCCCGCCCGCGGGACGGCACTGATCACGGTCAGCGGCGCCGCGGCCCGGCCCGGCGTGCGCGAGGTCGAACTGGGGACGACCCTCGCCGAGGTCGCCGAGGAAGCTCAGGTCGACCAGGGTCGCGTCTCCGCGGTCCTGCTCGGGGGCTACTTCGGGTCATGGATCTCCGCCGACGAGGCGTGGTCGCTCCCGCTCGATCCCGACGGGCTGCGGCAGGCCGGTCGCTCGTTCGGCTGCGGGGTCATGGCGTTCCTGCCGGCAGAGACGTGCGGCGTCCTCGCCACCACGCGGATAATCACCTACATGGCCGGGCAGAGTGCCAAGCAATGCGGTCCGTGTGTCTTCGGGCTGGCGTCGGTCGCCGACGCGCTCCAGCGGCTTGCGGGCGCCACGGCCAGGCCCGACGACCTGGCCCGGATCGAGCGCTGGTCCGGCATGATCAAGGGCCGCGGCGGCTGCCGCCATCCGGACGGCGCGATCGGGCTGCTGCAATCGGGGCTGCGTGTCTTCGCGGAGGACTTCGGGCGCCACCAGCGCGGACGACCGTGCGTCGCCTCGCGCACCGTCACTGGAGTGGCCTGATGGCCCTGCCGCGGACGAGCACGTCCCGCTACGCCGACCCCAATTCGGGGTTTGACCTGGCCGTCGATCCGATCGCCTGCGACGGATACGGCATGTGCGCCGAACTGCTGCCCGAACTGATCACGTTGGACGACTGGGGCTATCCCATGATCCGCCCGGTTCCGGTGCCGGAGAGCGTGCTCGCGCACGCGCGCCGAGCCGTCGACTCCTGCCCGGTCGTGGCGCTGCGGCTCCGGGCAGCCGGGAGACCGATGGGCGCGGCGCCCTCGTCGCCGGCGGCTGCCGCTACCAGCGTGCGCGCGGGCGCCGGAGTCCGGTCGGCCACCGCGATTCGGCCACCCAGCGGCTGGCGCTGAGGCTCCGCCATGCGCATCCTCGTCGCGGAGGACGACCAGGGACTTCGCGAGGTCCTGGTGCTCGGCCTGGAAGAAGCCGGGTACCAGGTTGATGCGGTGGAGCGCGGAGACGACGCCATCGACCAGCTCAAGTGGTACGAATACGACGTCGCCGTGATCGACTGGCGGATGCCCGGCGCCCCTGGGATCGACGTCGTGTCGTGGGCGCGTCGTCACAAGCGTCCGACCGCCCTCCTGATGTTGACCGCGCGCGACGCGCCGCCCGACCGAATCCAGGGACTTGACGCCGGAGCCGACGACTACCTCATCAAGCCGTTCGACTTCGGCGAGCTCGTGGCTCGGATCCGCGCGCTGCAGCGTCGGCCGCGCGGGATCGACGGCCCCGTCTACGAGCGCGGCCGGCTCTCGCTGGATCCCGTGCGCCGCGAGGTGACCGTCAACGACGAGCCACTGTCGCTGACGATCACGGAGTACAACGTGCTCGAGGTGCTGATGCGCCGATCGCCCGCCGTCGTCGACCGGAAGGCCATCGCCGAGCATGCCTGGCGGGACGAGACCGACCCGCTCGGCTCGAACGCAATTGACGTCCACCTCTCCCGCCTGCGCGCGAAGCTGGTCGGCAGCGGCGTGAAGATCGTCACCGTTCGCGGCGCCGGGTACCGGCTCGAAGCCGAGTGAGCGCCGCAGCATGAGCGTCCGCGGCGCCGCAGCGGGCATGCACGTGCCGGGCGTCCGAGCGGCCTCCATCCGGGTTGCGCTCATGGCGACGGCGGTCGTGGCCGTCGCGTACCTGGTGATCTGCGTGGCCGTGTTCGCCATCGTCACGACCAACCTCACTGGCCAGATCGACGCGCGCCTCACGGACACGATCAGCCGGCTCACAGGGGGACCGGGTGGCGGTTCGGGTGGCCACGGCGGATTCGAGCCGGGTCCCCGCCCCGACGCGCCGTTCGGGGCGCCGATCATCGTGTGGACCGTGTTCCCGGACGGAACGATCTTCTCGTCGGAGGCGGACGCGGTCCTGCCCACTGCGTACTGGAGCACGGTCGGGCCGACCACGGTCAACATCACGACCTCCTCGGCGACATTCCCGGTGCGCGTCGTGGGCACGCCGGTCGGCAATGCCTGGGTCGTCGTCGGGCAGACGATGGACGCGGTATCGCAGGCGCAGGCCACGCTCCTGATCGCCGAACTGGCGATCGCGCCGGCACTGCTCCTCGTGATCTTCCTCGGGGCGGTGGCAATCGGCCGCCGGGTGGCCGCACCCATCGAGCGGGCACGCCAGCGCCAGCTGGAGTTCACCGCGGACGCCTCCCATGAACTGCGAACTCCCCTCTCGGTCATCGAGGCGCAGACGAGCCTGGCGCTCTCGCAGGATCGGGAGGCGGCGTGGTACCGCAACGCCTTCGTCCGAGTCCAGGGCGAGAGCAAGCGCATCCGCCGGCTCGTGGAGGACATGCTCTGGCTCGCACGCTTCGACTCGCTCACCACGCACCCGGCCGCAGAACCGGTGGATCTCGGCCTGATGGCTGCCCAGGCGGTCGATCGCTTCCATGCCGTCGCCGAGTCGCGCCACCTGGCCCTCCAGTCGCGCGCCGAGCCCGGCACCAACGTGGTGTCGGTGCCGGCCGAATGGCTGGATCGGCTGCTCGGAGTCCTGCTGGACAATGCGTGCAAATACTCGCCCGACGGCGGCGCGGTCCGGGTGGCCGTTGCCGGCGACGGCAACCGGGTCCGGCTGACCGTCGATGACTCAGGTCCAGGCATCCCGGTCGGGGAACGCGAACGCATCTTCGACCGCTTCCACCGCGCGACGGACCAGCCCGGGGGATCGGGCCTGGGTCTCGCCATCGCCGACGCGATCGTGCGTGCCACGGGTGGCCGCTGGCGGATCGGCGAGTCATCGACCGGCGGCGCGAGCATGTCGGTCACCTGGGCGCGATCGTTCACGGCGTCGCGCGAGGGCACGGAGTCGACGCGCTCGGCAACCGCGCCTCGCCCGAGCTGAGCCGAAGGGGCGGACGCCGGCCGGCAGCTCGAACCTCGTCGAGTCGTGCTGGGGGAGCACGAGTGCGAGGGATTCCGGCCCGGCCCGGGGGCCAGGGGCGGCGCGGAGGCCGGCCGGCAGCTCGAACCTCGCCGAGTCGTGCTGGGGAAGCACGAGTGCGAGGGATTCCGGCCCGGCCCGGGGGCCAGAGGCGGCGCGGAGGCCGGCCGGCAGCTCGAACCTCGCCGAGTCGTGCTGGGGGAGCACGGCTGCGAGGGGCACTCGCGTGAGCGGCCCTCTCGCCCTGAAGGTCGCCCCGGGTCCCCGCGGGGCGCTCATGCCCGCGTCTGCGTCGGGAACTGCTGGTACGCTACCGCACTCGGCGATTCGGGCCACTTGACCCGTCCGAACCCCGCCGTTTGCCACTTCGAGCGGCGCACGCTCGAACCAAACTCCCCTGAACATGGACTGCGGGGATCGGTGGGCGCCCACACCGGACGCTCGCTGCGAGATGTGGTCCGGGACCCGGTACGACCGCCAGGATCGAGTGAGGAACGCCATGAGCGAGACCGCATCTCTCGGAGTGGGGACCGCCTGTCTGACGGTCGACGGCAAGGAGTTGCCGCTGCGCATGGAGGAGGGCTCGGAGCAGGAGCGCGGCATCCACATCGGCAGCCTGCTCAAGGATGCCGGCGCCGTCACCATCGACTACGGGTTCGCGAACACCGCGGTGACGCGGAGCGCGATCACGTACATCGACGGCGACGCCGGGATCGTCCGCTACCGGGGCTACCCGATCGAGCAGCTGTGCGACCAGTCGAACTTCCTCGAAGTCGCGTACCTGCTCATCTTCGGCGAACTGCCCACCGCCGACCAATGCTCGAGGTGGACCGCGGACCTCAAGCACCACACCCTCCTCCACGAGGACCTTCGCCGTTTCTTCGATGCGTTCCCGCGCAACGCGCACCCCATGGCCGTGCTGGCCTCCGCGGTGGCCGCGCTCGGCACGTTCTACCCGGATACCGATGACCCGTACGATCCGGACGACGTCGAGATCAGCACCATCCGGCTGCTCGCCAAGGTCCCTACGATCATCGCCTTCGCGTACAAGCGCTCGATCGGCCAGTCGCCGGTCTACCCGAACAACGGCCTCGAATACGTCCAGAACTTCCTGCGGATGATGTTCGCCGTGCCGGCGGAGGAGTACGTCGTCGACCCGGACGTGGCCGACGTGCTTCGCCAGCTGCTGATCCTCCACGCCGACCACGAGCAGAACTGCTCGACCTCGACGGTCCGCATGGTCGGGTCGGCGCGCGCCAACCTGTACGCCTCCGTCTCGGCCGGAGTCTCGGCGCTCTGGGGCCCGCTCCACGGCGGCGCGAACCAGGAAGTCGTGGAGATGCTGGAGCAGATCGCGGCCGACGGCGGCAACGTCCAGAAGTACATCGATCGCGCGAAGGACAAGGACGACCACTTCCGGCTCATGGGGTTCGGCCACCGCGTCTACCGCAACTACGACCCGCGCGCCCGGATCATCAAGGTCGCCGCGCAGCGGATCCTCGCCAGGCTGGGCGCCGACGATCACCTGCTCCAGACGGCGCTGCAACTCGAGGAAGCGGCGCTCGCGGACGAGTACTTCATCCAGCGCAAGCTCTTCCCGAACCTCGACTTCTACAGCGGCATCATCTACCGGGCCCTCGGCTTCCCCACGAACACGTTCCCGGCACTCTTCGCGATGGGCCGGCTGCCCGGCTGGATCGCGCAGTGGCGCGAGATGATGGCCGATCCGGACACCAAGATCGGCCGGCCGCGCCAGATCTACACGGGCTACACGAAGCGCGACTTCGCCCCGATGGCGAGCCGCGGCGACGGCCGTATCGCGGAGTGCGGCGGCTGACGGTTCCCTCGCGCTGAACCGAAGACATCCGGGCGGCTCTCGTCCGCGCCTGGTCGGACACATGTCCGGATTCCCATCCGGCGGTCATAACGAAGAAGTCGAGGGCCGAGATCCCCCCGAATTCCCGCCCGGCGCGCATTAACCGCGCCGGGCGGCCGATGTTCCTCCAAATGCTCGCCGGGTGCGCAGTAATCCGGAAACGCGGAGCACGGATGGCCGTCGCTGGCACAGTCCATTTCGATCGCGTACAGGCTGCCGGCTGGCGTGGCACCGCTCCCCGAGTGGACGCCCCCGGAGTCGGCCACGTAGAGGATCCCGTCAGCGAGCGCGAGTGATGTCCAGAAATGGTTCGGCGTACCGTCGCTCACCAAGCGTGGTGCGCACTTTGACGTCGTGGCGCATGTCACCGGATAGGCAAAGAGCCCGCGCATGCCGGCGACCCAGGCTGCGCCATCCCGGTCGGGTCCGAAGCCGCGAAAACGCTCGCCGGCCCGGCATGTGCGTAACCCGATCGCAAAGGTCGACGCTCGAATCTGCGCGCATGACGTCCGACCTGATCACTCCTTCGACGAGCGCGGAGCGGGCCGTCCCCCCCGCCCGCTCCCGCTCTCGCTTCCGTGACGAGTCCCCTACCGGTCCCGGTCCCGCCTCCCCGGCCGTCGAGATCGTGATCCCGGTCTACAACGAGGAAGCCGACCTCGAACGAAGCGTCCGCCGGCTGCGCGCCTACCTCGACGAACGATTCCCGTTCGACGCCATCATCATGATCGCGGACAACGCCAGTACCGACGGCACGTGGGCGATCGCGGAGCGGCTGGTGGCGGAACTCGACGGCGTCCACGCGCTGCACCTCGACCAGAAGGGCCGCGGCCGCGCGTTGCGGACGACATGGTCGCAGAGCCGAGCCGGCGTCGTCGCGTACATGGACGTGGACCTCTCGACCGACCTCGACGCGCTGCTGCCGCTCGTGGCGCCACTCATCTCCAGCCACAGCGACGTAGCGATCGGCAGCCGGCTGGCGCCCGGTGCGCGGGTCGTCCGAGGGCCGAAGCGCGAGTTCATCTCCCGCTGCTACAACCTGATCCTTCGAACGACGCTGCGGGTGAAGTTCCGCGACGCGCAGTGCGGCTTCAAGGCGATGCGGGCCGACGTGGCCCGCCGGCTGCTTCCTCTCGTCCAGGACCAGGCCTGGTTCTTCGACACCGAATTCCTGGTGCTGGCCGGCCGAGCCGGGCTGCGCATCCACGAGGTGCCGGTCGACTGGGTGGACGATCCCGACTCGCGCGTCGACGTGACGTCGACGGCGCTGGAGGACCTGCGCGGTGTTGCCCGGCTGATGCGGGCAAAGGTCGCTGGCCCGCGTCTTCCCGACTTCGACGACCTGCGACCGCCCGCCCCGGTCTCCGCCACCTTCCGCCAGCTGAAGCGGTTCGTCGTGATCGGTGTCCTGAGCACGCTCGCCTACATCCTCGTGTACAGCGCGCTTCGCGGCGTCATGTCGGCCACGGCGGCGAATGCCCTCGCGCTGGTTCTCACCGCGATCGGCAACACGGCCGCGAACCGGCACTTCACGTTCGAGGTGCGCGGGCGAGAGGGCCTGCTGCGCGACCAGGCGGCCGGGCTCATCGCATTCGGGGTCGCGCTCGCGATCACCACGGCGGCCATCGCCGGTCTCGACGCCGTCCTGCCGAACGCGGGGCGCACCCTCGAACTCGTCGTCCTGGTCGCCGCCAACGTCCTGGCGACCATGGCGCGATTTCTGCTCCTCCGCCTCTGGATCGACCGACCCGCGCGCGTGCCGCGACTCGATAGGATCACGCAGTGACCACCATCACGAGGCCGGGCTTCGGCCAGGACACGTCCCCGACTCCCGACGAGGCCGCGCACCTCCCGATGTTGCTGCGCCTCGTTCGCGGCCGCGCCGGGGAGGCCGGGTGGACCCGTCCGGCGCTGCTCGGCGTGACCGTCCTCGCCGCGGTCGTCTACACGTGGAACCTGGCCATCAGCGGGTTCGCCAACACCTATTACTCGGCGGCAGCCCTCGCCGCCTCGCAGAGCTGGAGTGCCTGGTTCTTCGGCTCGTTCGACGCGAACAACTTCATCACCGTCGACAAGCCGCCCCTGGCCACGATGGTCACGGGCCTGTCCGTGCGCCTGCTCGGCCTCAGCTCGTGGAGCATCCTGCTTCCGGAGGCGCTCATGGGCATGGCGACCGTCCTCATCCTGTACGCGGCCGTGCGGCGGTCGTTCGGGTCGACCGCGGGAGTCATCGCCGCCCTCGTCATGGCGCTGACCCCGGTTGCCGCGCTGATGTTCCGCTACAACAACCCCGATGCGCTGCTCACGCTGCTCCTCGTCGGCGCCGCGTGGGCGTTCCTCAAGAGCCTCGAGCACGGTCGGATCCGATGGGTCGTCCTGGCGGCCGCACTGGTCGGGTTCGGCTTCCTCACCAAGTACCTCCAGGCGTTCCTGGTGGTGCCGGTATTCGCGCTCGTCTACGCGGTCGCCGCTGCCGGCGGGTGGCGCCGGCGGCTCACCGGCCTCGTCGCCGCCGCGGTCACGCTCGTCATCACGAGTGGCTGGTGGGCGATCGTCGTGGACAGTATCTCGGCGACGTCACGCCCCTACATCGGCGGCAGCACGAACAACAGCGTCCTCGACCTGGTCTTCGGCTACGACGGCCTCGGCCGGATCTTCGGCGCCGCAGGGCCGGGAGGGGCAGGCGCCCCCGGCGGCGGTGGCGGACCCGGCGGCGGCTTCGGGTTCGGCGGGGCAGCCGGGCTGTTCCGCATGGTGAATGCCGAGTTCGGCGGCCAGATCGCCTGGCTGTTTCCGTTCGCAGCGCTGGCGCTCGTGAGCGGGCTCTGGATCCATCGCCACGCGGCGCGAACCGATGCCGCCCGGGCCGGCTACCTCCTGTGGGGCGGCTGGCTGGCCGTTCATATCGTCGTGTTCAGCTTCATGACGGGGATCATCCACTCCTATTACGTGGTGGCGATGGCGCCCGCGGTGGCCGCGCTGGTCGGCGCGGGGATCGTTGACCTGTGGCGGCTCCGCTCGCGGTCCGTCGTCGGCGGCGTGCTCCTGGCCGGCGGCATCCTGGTCACCGCGGTCTGGGCGGCCCAACTGCTGGATCGCACGCCCGACTTCCTGCCCGGGATCGGGATCGCCGCGATCGCGCTGGCGGCCAGCGCGGCGCTGCTGGTGGCGATTCCGGCCTCGTTCGGGCGCCGCTGGGTGACGACCGGCGGCCTGGTGCTCGGGGTTGCCGCGATGCTCGTCGGACCCGCGGCGTACTCGATGTACACGATGAACACCGCCTACTCGGGCGGCACGGTGAGTGCCGGACCGTCGGCCTCGGCGGGCGGGTTCGGCGGTGTCTTCGGCGGCGGTGGGCCAGGGTTTGGCGGCGGTTTCGCCGGCGGAGTCCCCGGCGGCGGAGGCGCGCCTGATGGCGGCTCGGTCGACCAGGCGCTCGTCGACTATCTGGTCGCCAACCGCGGGACCGCGACATGGATCGTCGCGGCGGACGGGTCCGGCTCGGCGGCGCCGATCGAGCTCGCCAGCGGCCAGCCGGTCATGGCCATGGGCGGCTTCTCCGGCGGCGACCCTGCGCCGACACTGGCACAGCTGCAGAGCTACGTCGCCTCGGGCGAGCTCCGGTTCGTGCTGGTGGGCGGCGGCGGCCCCGGCGGCGGGTTCGGGCGAGGCGGCTTCGGCCCGGGCGGCGTCGGCGGGGACACGGGCGGCCAGAGCATCAGCAGCTGGGTCCAGTCGAGCTGCAGCGCGGTCACGATCAACGGGACGGTGACGTCACTCTACGACTGCGCAGGCGCAGCGAGCGGGGCCGGAACGGCGACTGCGGGCTGATCCCGAACCCTGGACGGTCGACACGCTCGATGGCGGAGCCACAGGTCGACGCGGCCCGCACTGCCGAGCGATGACCTGCGGTTCAGTCCGACTCTCCGGCCTGGCCCGGGCGTTCGGCGAGCCTGCCGGGGATGCGCGCGCACGCACCGATGTTGATGCCGAACGGCCTATTGACCGTCGATGGAATGCCATCGATAGTCGATAGATGAACAAGTTCGTCATCCGGCTCCTGCGCGTAGCCCTGGTCGTCCTCCTGCTCGGGTCGGTGCTCGCACAGCTCCTCGTGCCGGTGTTCGCGTCCGAGGAGGGAAAGGTCTTTCCCGAAGTCGCCTACCTCGTGGTCCCGTACTCGCTGGCCGGCATCCTCGTGATCGCGTGCGGTCAGGTGGCGCTGCTCGCTATCTGGCGCCTGCTGTCCCTGATCAGCGGCGGGGTCATCTTCACCCGCCGCGCCCTGCGCTGGGTGGACATCATCACCGTCTGCGGGGCGGTCGCCACGGCCCTGAACGCGGGCGTGTCGATCCACCTGCTCACCGTCCATGGCGGCGGACCAGGCATCATCCTCTGGCTGGTCGCCGGCCTCGCCTGCGGGGTGGCGTTCGTGCTTCTCATGATCGTCATGCGAGGCCTGCTCGAGTCGGCGATCGCCGATCGGACCGAGCTCGACGAGGTCATCTGATGGCCGTCATCGTCGATCTCGACGTCATGCTCGCCCGGCGCAAGATGTCCGTGGGCGACTTCGCCAAGGCCGTCGGCATCACCCCGGCGAACATCGCGGTCCTGAAGAACGGGCGCGCCCGAGCGATCCGCTTCACCACCCTGGACGCGATCTGCCGGGTGCTCGATTGCCAGCCGGGCGACATCCTCCGGTGGACCGCCGACCCGCCCGACAGTCGCGACGGGCCTCAGGCCCGGTGAAGCGCCAGCAGCCGGCGGATCGGCCTCAGCGCAGGCTCGGTCGACACCGTGCCCATCCGGGCGAACAACACGGTCCCGATGCCGACCGCGACGGCGCACAGGAACAGCGCCTGCGACACAGTGAGCAGGCCCACCTGTACCAGGATGCTGCCGACGAACGGTGCTGCGATGCCCCGCGCACCCGTCAGGGAGTTCAGCCCCGCCATCACCGCCGCGCGATCCTCCGACGGGGCGTGCCGCATCATCACCGCCTGGAGGCCCAGGTCGATCGCAGCGTTCGACAGCCCGATCGCGATGGCGGCAACCCAGAGCAGCGAGGCGTTCCACGCGAACGTATAGCCCAGCACGCAGGCCGCGCCAAGGATCCCGCCGAGCGCCAGCAGCATCGGCCCGCCGCGCCGGTCGGCGAGCGTCCCCCACGCGAAATAGGAAAGCGTGGTGGCCGCGGCCGTCAGCAGACCCAGGACGCCGACCTGGCCCATGGAGAGGTTGAGCCGGTCGACCTGGACCAGGGCGTACAGCGGTCCTGCCGCAATGAGGCCGCCGCCGCAGAACAGCTGGGCGATCGTGGCCTGGCGCAGCGGCGGGCGAGTCCAGATGGCACGCATCGAGCCGGCCGCCGAATAGCCGGGAGCGTTGGCCGGCGTCGGGACCCGCAGGCCGACCACCGCGAGGGCACATGCGGCACCGAAGATGCCGGCGATTGCGACCGCCGTCGCGCCGCCGATCCTGTCCGCGAGCAGACCGCCCGCGAGCACGGCCACGCCTCCGGCCGCCGCGCGTCCCGTGCCCAGGGCACCGAGCAGTCGCAGCCGGATCCGACCGGGGTACATCCCGCTCCACAGCCGGAGCTGGAGCGGCAATCCGAAGGAATACGACAGCCAGAAGGCGAACGCGGCAAGGATGATCACCGGCGGCGCCGGCGTGATCAGGAGGAGCCCCAGCGCCAGGGCGCCGCTCGCGCGGCAGACGGCCAGCTGGCCCGGCGACTGTGGCCCGAGTCGACCCGCGAGCATGCCCAGAAAGTTGGCGACGAACGGCGCGCAGGCAAGGACTGCGAGCCCGAGCGGATCGAGCCCTCCGCGGCGGGCGACGATCGGCAACAGCGAGCCGACCAGCGCTGTCGTGGCGCCGACGCCGACGGCGGCTGACATGTCGAGCGTCAGATTGCGCAGCAGCGGCGCACTCCTCGACGGGACGACGGCCCCGAAGCCCACCACCGATCACCTCATGCCGAAATCCACGGCCTGCGAGGTGAGCTGTCGGGCTGGGCTCTTCCTTGAGCCTTCGCGGTGGGTCCGCGATTCGCCCCTGGTGGTGGTTCCCCCGTCCTCGATGAGGTTCGGCCGTCGACGAGTCTACCCGTGTGAGCCGCTCCCGGCAGTGGGCCGTCTGTACCGATCCGGCACGCAGGGACGGCCCTGCAGCGCCCGCGGCCGGGTCGTGGCCGCCCGGGTTGGCCGCCGCCTTGTCGCCGCGACGCGCCTCGGCCCGTTCGCGGTTCCGGCGACGCGGGGCCAGTTCGCGCCCTGCGGCCGGGTCGAATGGCAACGGCGATCCCTGATCCCTGCCCGTTGATTACAAACGGCTGCCGGAACGCGGCTGCGCCGCCGGCTGGTCCTGCCCGCTCGTCGTCACGCGCGTTCGGCACGCGTCATGGGCCGCTCGCAGACGGCTCCCCGCGGCCGGAGGGGCGCTTCGCGCCGAGGGCTGCTGCGAGTCGCGCGTCCGATGTCTCTGTGCATGGGAGGTGTAAGTGGGCCGGCGGCACCCGGTGTGGGCCACGCCCGTCCGCCGGGTGGTGCATCCCATGTGCCGATTGGCCGCTCGACCGGCCTCCAGGGTCGCCCCGCTGCCGAAACCGTGCATCAGGGGCACAGGACGACTGGCGCTGAGACGCCCGAGGCCAACGGCAGCGGATCCGCGGGTCCACTCGCAACTCCGGTGCACAACGCTGTCCCGCAGCCTCGCCGGACAGGGCGGATTCGGTGCCGCTCGATGGATCCCAGGCATGGGTCGCGGGTAGATCTGATGGGGCACCTCGGGTCCACGGGGACGCGCCAGGCGGCCGACTCGTACCGTCTGAGATACCGCCCGCTGCCGGTGACCCCGATTCGGATACCGCCGCGTTCGCTCGTCGTGAGCGGCGGAACGCTGCCGCAGCCCGACGCTCGACCGACTCGTTCGATCGGCGGGCGCCCCTTCGCTCACAATGGCGCGGTCATACGCTACGAGCCCGGGACGTCGAATCACGCCGGCCGAGGATCGATGCCCGGATCACGCACCACGTGCCCTGTGGCGGCACGCGGACGAGGCCACCGGAATCGATCCGCCCGCGGCCGGCGGCGACGGATGGAAGAACAGAAGGGAGGGGCCGATGACCGCCGCGATCGAGACGATTGGGCTGACCAAGCGCTACGGGCGCGTCACCGGGATCGAGGATCTCAACCTGACGGTGGATGTCGGCGAGGTGTTCGGGTATCTCGGTCCCAACGGTGCCGGGAAGACCACGACCATCCGCACGCTCCTCGACTTCATCCGACCGACGTCCGGACGCGCGACCGTCCTCGGGCACGACACGCGGTCGGACGGCCTCGAAATCCGACGCCGCGTCACGTATCTTCCCGGCGAACTCACGCTGTACGACGGGATGACCGGCGGCGAGCTGGCGACGTACTTCGCCAACCTCCGCGGCAGCCCCGAAGCCGCGAAGGACGCCGACGGGATCGCCGAGCGCCTCGGGCTGGACCTCACCCGGCGGATCAAACAGCTGTCGAAGGGCAACAAGCAGAAGGTCGGGCTGGTCCTGGCGTTCATGGACAGGCCGCAACTCATCGTCCTCGACGAGCCCACCGGTGGCCTCGACCCATTGGTGCAGCAACAGTTCTACGAACTGGTCACAGAGGTCCGGGCTGATGGCCGCACCATCTTCATCTCCTCGCACAACCTGGCGGAGGTCGAGCGCGTGTGCGACCGCGTGGCGATCATCCGGGACGGGCACCTCCTCAACGTGCAGCCGGTCCACGAGCTGAAGGCGCGAGCCCTGCGCCGTCTCGAAATCGACTTTGCCGGACCCGTGTCTGCCGCCGACTTCGCCGGCCTGCCGGGCGTGCGGGACGTGCGCATCACCGGCACCGTTCTCCGCTGCACGGTCATCGGCTCTCTCGATGCGGTCGTCAAGGCCGCCGCGCGATACGAGGTGCGCAACGTGGTCAGCGAGGAACCCAGCCTCGAGGAGATCGTGCTCGCCTACTACACCGGGACCGAGAACGGCCCGGAGGTCCGCGATGCTGCGTGACGTCTTCACCAAGACCATCAGGGACAGCCGCCGCGGCCTGATCATCTGGATCGTCGCGATCATCGTGCTGGGCGTGTACATCATCGGCCTCTACCCGACTATCCAGAGCACGGGCGGGTTGCAGGACCTGCTGAACGGCCTCCCGCCTGCGGTCAAGGCGCTGATCGGCGACGCCGACATGTCCAACGCGGCCAACTACCTCAACTCGGAGCTGTTCTCGATCACCGGACCGCTGCTGTTCATGGCCTTCGGGATCGTCGTCGGAAGCGGCGCGATTGCCGGCGAGGAGGAACGGGGCACACTCGACCTGCTGCTCTCGAATCCGGTCACCCGGACCCGCGTCTACATCGAGAAGGCCGCCGCCTTCGTCGTCGCCGTCCTGATCACCGCGCTGGCGCTCTGGCTCTCCACGGTCGTCATGGCAGCCGTCATCAAGGCCGATGTCGACCCGGTCAACGTCCTGGCCGCAGCGACCAACAGCGCCCTGCTGGCATTGGCGATCGGTTCGGTGGCGCTGGCGCTCGGCGCGGCGACCGGAAGCCGCGCCACGGCGGGCGGCATCGCGGCAGCAGTCGCGATCGTGAGCTACATCGTGAACGCGTATGCGCCGCTCGTCTCGGCGCTCAACTCGCTGAAGCCGCTCTCGATGCTCTTCTACTACGCCGACGGCCGACCGGTGGTCAACGGTTTCCAGCCTGGCAACGAGCTGGCACTGCTCGTCTTCTCGGCCGCCGTGGCGGCCGTCGGGCTCTGGGCGTTCCTGAGACGCGATCTGGCGGTCTGAGCCGTCGAGACGCCGCAGCGGGAACACCCGCGGCCGCGCGACTCTTACCACGCGACACTCCCCACCAAGGGAGAGAGGACTCGCCACCGAGGACGCGCGACTCCTGCCACCGGGCCTGAACATGCCGAATGGCGCCGGCGGCTTCTGGGACCTGACGGTCGCCGACGAGCCATAGGCGGAGGCAGTGGCGAGTTCGCCGGCCGTCGGTTGACGTCGCCTCGGGTGACGGCCAGGAGCCGATGCCTACCCAGACTTCGCCGCCGGGGTCTCACCCCCTGGTCGGATCTGGTTGGCTCCGTTACGGAGCATGGCGATGCAGCTGATCTCGATGATGGCCTCGGCGTCCCATAGCTCGGCGACGCCCACGGCGGTCCAGGCTGGATACGGCGCCTGGAGGAACTCGGCGGCAAGATCGAGGACCATCGCGGCCTGACTGCTCAGGCCGACGTGGTAGGTGGTCATCGAGACAACGTCCGCCCACGTCGCTCCAACCTCGGCCAGCGTCACCGCCACATTGGCGAACGTCTGCCGGATCTGTGTCTCGGGGTCCACCGGAAACGTGTCGTCCGCATTCTCGCCCGTGTGCCCCGTCACGTGGAGCGTGTCGCCGACCCGGACGGCAGCGGGGACGTGGGTCTGTCCGAAGAAGGTCGCCCAGTTCGACGGAACGATGGCATTGCCCGTGCGAGGTCCGTCGCCGTTCGTCATCACCGCCTCCTTGCCGGCTGAGCCGAGATCACCGCTCGTTCACTGTACGGTCCGCCGGCTCGCGGGAGCAATCCCCCTTGGCTGACACGCGGTCGGCGACGAGGTCGCCGCCGAGGCCGCAGGATCGCGCGCCTATTCCCCCATCGGCGCGGGCTGCGCCTGCTCCGTCATCGTTGCCGGTTGTGCCTCTCCGACGGCCGCCGACTGTACCGGGCGATGCGCCATCGCCGCGCCCGGTGCGTGTTGCGTCCGGAGCGGAAGCTCGTGGAGGAAAAGCGTGGCGACGAACGCCGCGCCAGCCGCGATCACGCCGATCCACATCGAGTTGGCCAGGGCGATCGAGAACGCCTCGTGGAAGCCGGTGATGAACGCCCCCTGGAACTGCGCGGGGACCTGCGAGAGAAAGCTCAGACCGTTCCCGCCGACGGACACGAGTTGGCCCGCGTCGAAGGCGGGCGGCTTGGTCACCGGGATCAGCGCCGCCGGTGCTCCGGCGCCGATGATCGACGTGCGCAACAGGTTCCAGTCGAGGTTGTTCCGGAAGAGCGTGAACGCCACGGTCAGCCCGACGGAGGTCCCAATCTGCCGAATCAGCGTGATGTCGCTGGTGGCGGTGCCCAGCAGGCTGAACTTCACGGCGTTCTGCACGATGAGCGTGAAGACGGCCATCATCGGCCCGACGCCGATGCCGGCCACGAGCATCCAGACCCACAGGACCGGCGTGGGCGTATCGGCGCGCAGGCCGGTGAACAGGTACAGGCCGAACGTCATGATCGCCATCGCCACGACGATCAGCAACTTGTAACGGCCGGTCCGGCTGATGAGAAGGCCGGAGATGATCGAACTGCCGATCAAACCGATAAGGAACGGCATCAGGTCGTAGCCGGACGCGGTCGTGCTGGCGCCCTGCACCACCTGGAACCAGAGCGGCAGGAAGATGATCGCCGTCGCGAACCCGAATATCGCGAAAAAGGTGGCGACCGCGGACACGCTGAACGTCCGGTTGCGGAACAGGTCGAGGGGGATGATCGGGTCTTCGGCACGCGTCTCCGCGAACAGGAAGGCCATGAGGAAGACCGGCCCAAGCGCGAACCAGCCGAGCACCCACGGGTCGGTCCATGCCGTCGTCTCGGCCAGCGTCAGGGCGATGAGGATCGGCACCAGCGTGCCGGTGAGCGTCAGCACGCCCGGCATGTCGATGTTGAGAACGCGCGCCCGCTCGGCGTGACGGTCGGCAGCAAGCGGCCGATGACGTAGAGCGAGACGAGGCCGATCGGCACGTTGACGAAGAAGATCCAGTGCCAGCTGTAGGTTGTCGGTGAGGAAGCCGCCGATGAAAGGTCCGACGAGGAATGCGACACCGAACACGGCACCGAACAGCCCCTGGTACTTGCCGCGCTCGGCGGGCGTGAAGAGGTCGCCGATGACCGCCAGCGAGATCGGGAAGAGCGCGCCGGCACCGAGCCCTGGACCGCCCGGAAGAGGATCAGCTGCCACATCGTCTGGACTGAGGCCGGACAGGACCGAGCCGACGAGGAAGATGCTGATGCCGATGATGAGGATCGGCTTGCGCCCGTAGAGGTCGGAGAGCTTGCCGTAGATCGGGATCGTCACGGTGCTCGTGAGCGAGGTAGGCGGTGACGACCCACGTGTAGTAGTCCGCGCCCTGGAGTTCGGTGACGATCTTTGGCAGCACCGGACCGACGATCGTCTGGTCCAGCGCGCCGAGGAACATCGCGAGCAGTACCGCGAACAGGATCTCCATGCGCGCGCGGTGGTTGACCTCGACGGCGGGATGCGCCATCTCGATCACCCCGCCTGCAGCCACCTGGGCGATTTCCGTCATGATTCCGAGTCTCCTGGCTGTGTTCGGCCGGTCGGATGCGACGCGGCCTGGTGGTTGACGTGACCCCCATCGGCGGGGTCGGGCATGCGATCGGGAGCGTCGTTGACGAGTGCCGAGGCCGTGTCCCGTGCACGCACCCTGCGGCTGGCCTCCATGAAGCGCGGGATGACCCTGACGAGCAGCCGGCGGTCATCCGCGGGCATCTCGCGGAGCACCTGGATCAGCGTGTTGCGGCGCGCCACCTCCAGTTCGGTGATGGCATCGATGCCGGCCGCTGTCAGGCGCACCATGACGAGCCGCCGGTCATGCTCGTCGTGCATACGCTCGACGAACCCGCGCTCCTCGAGCCGGCCGACGATCCCGGTGGCGTTCGGGAGGGAAACCCCGCGAAGTTCGGCGAGGTGGGACATGGTGATGGCCCCCAGCGACCGGCACGCCATCAGCACGTGCACCTGGTCCATGCTCAGCGACTGGGCGCGCCACTTGGTCATGGCCTCCATCGGCGAGCGGGCGACGAGCGCGATCATCTCGTCGGCGATCGCCTCGGCGTCGTCGCTTTCCGGGAGATCATGGGTTTGCGTGGCATCCACCGCGTTCATTATGCCGATCATAATGATTATGTCAAACGTAACAGTGAAGGTGGAGAGGAAATCGACCCGACGGGGACGGGCGCCTCGGTCGGGTCGCGGCAAGGTTGGGGAAACGGTCGGGGGAGCGCGGCGACGGAGCCCGGGCCATCGCGCCGACGTCTCCGCGTGGAGAGGTCGTTTCGACCGGGGCCGGACGGACGCGCCAGCGCGCAATGAGGCGACGAGAGAGGCCGCACTCGCCGGCCGGCCGTTCGAGGAAGCGGCGTGAGGGACAGTCGGAGAGCGCGGCGCAGCGCCACGGTGGCGGGCGGTGGAACCCGATCCATTCGACTCGGTGCATTCGGTACGCGAGCTGGTGCACCGAGTCGGCCTGCCCGACGAGGTCCCTTTGATCGCCGTGTCCGCCCCTGGCCCGTTCATTCGCCCGGAGAATGACCCGGTCGAGGTCGTCGGGCGCGACGCCCGGGGCAGCCGGCGCCGGAGTGGATCGGTGTCCCGTTCATTCGCCCGGAGAATGACTCGGTCGAGATTGCCGCCGCGGCGCCCGTTCCGGTCGCCCTCCGATCCTGGGCCCTGTCGCAGTCATGTGCCGTGCGCATCAACTGGCGAGGGTGAGCGTGCCGAATCCCGGCTCCATCAGTGCGAGCGGAGGGACCCTGTCGCAGTCATTCGCCGGGCGCATCAAACAGGCGAGGGAGTCGGACAGATGACCCGTGCAGTGCAGCAGCGCGACGCGACAGACCCAGGCCGAGCCTTCGCTGGCCGGCCGAGTCGCCCTTGACGCCCACGTCAATCTGGTGCTCCCACGCAGGCCCGTCGCGGAGCGGCAGCCGGCCTCACCACAGACGAAAGGGAGGGCGCACATGGCAGCGAGCGACGTCAGCGGCAGCGGCATGCGCGAGTATCCGTGGCAGCTGAAGACGCCGAGCGGCACGTCCGAGTACACCGTGTACCGCGACGACGCAGTCGACCCGCCGGCGCTGGTATGCCAGGTCGGAACGACGAAGCTGAGCTATCAGCTGCGCTGCATCGAGGACCTGCACGCCTGGCTCAGGGCGAACGGGGACTGGGTGCCGCTCGGCAGCACAGACGAGCAGAAACCGGCGGCCGAGGGCACTGTCGAGGCCTGGGGGCGCTCGGCGGATAACCCCGTGGGCGGCTGGTACGGTCTGCGCAAGGGCTATCGCGGCCGGTTCGGGATGTACGTGCCGCCAGTGCTGGAGGCGCTCGGGCTGGCCGAGGTCGAGCACAATCCGAAGAACAACCGCATGCGCGCCGTGTAGATGCTCGGGCGCAACGGGACATTCGGCCCATGCGCCACCGCCGCCTCGCCGAGTAAGGTGTGCGTCGAACACGAGTAAGACGCAAGAGGTAACCTCGCGGGATCATGGGCCGCGTTCGCGACTACGTGAATCGCTTCCGCGGCTTCGGGCGTGATGCCCGCGTGTTCCTGGCCGGGTCGCTGCTCGCGAGCGTCGGCATCAGCCTCTACTGGATCGACTTCAACCTCTACCTGGCCGCCCTGGGCCATGACACCGCGACCATCGGGCTGATCGCCACCGGATCGTCGCTGGCTTCGGCGCTCGTCGCCTTCCCGATGAGCAGCCTGTCGAACCGGATCGGCCGCAAGCGGGTGATGCTTCTCGGCGGCGCCCTGATGGCCGTTGCGCTCGTTGGTCTGCTGTCGACGAGCACCCTCGCTCTGCTGGCGGTCTTCGGCGCAACGTACGCGGCCGGACAACAGACGTTCTTCGTCGTGTCGACGCCGTTCATGACCGAGCACAGCCGCCCGAACCAGCGCAGCGAGTTGTTCTCGCTGCAGTTCGCGATCGTGCAGGCCACCTCCATCGGGGCGGGCCTGCTCGGCGGGCTCGTGGCCGCCGCCGCCGCGAAGGGGACGGGCAGCGATGGGATCGCCGTCTACCGTGCTGTCCTCCTCGTCCAACTCGCGTTCACCCTCGCCGGGGTCGTCGTGATGACGCGGCTGTCGAACGACCGGCCGGTGGCCGCCGGCAGCGAGACCTCACAGGTTCGGCCGCGCGCGCCCTGGCGTCCGCCTGACCCTCGGCGTCACCATCGCCGACCGGGGCCTTTGGGCCCGACTGCTCCTGCCCGGCTTCCTCATCTCGCTCGGGGCCGGCCAGATCATCCCGTTCCTGAACCTCTTCGTGGCCGGGAAGTTCAGCATCGACCTTGCCGGCGTGAGCGCCATCTATGCCCTGACGAGCTTCGGGACGATGCTGGCGATCCTCCTCCAACCGGCGCTCGCCAATCGATACGGCAAGGTCGCCTCGGTCGTCATCGTCCAGAGCGTCAGCATCCCGTTCCTGGTCATCCTCGGGTTTTCGCCGGTCCTCTGGACCGTCGTCATCGCCATGGCAATTCGGAATTCGCTGATGAACGCCGGTAACCCCATTCAGAACGCGTTCGCCATGGAGCGGGTCCGACCGGTCGAACGCGCGACGCTCGCCGCCGCCATGAGCGCGCTCTGGTCGCTCGGCTGGGTGATCGCGGGGCCCTGGTACAGCTTCCTGCAGGCGACATTCGGCTTCAGCCTGGGGTACAGCATCGGGTTCGTCACGATCATCAGCCTGTACTCGATTGCCACCATCCTCTACTGGCGATGGTTCCGCGGGGCCGAGCGCAGCCACGTGCCGAGTGCCGTTCCGGAAGCGCCGGCCGGCACGATCGAGGCGCCCGGGGCGGAGGCGGTCCCGGGGTAAGCTCGGATCCACCGAACCAATGCCGGAACGCGGCTGCGCCGCCGGCTGCTCCTGCCCGCTCTCGTCACGCGCTCCCGGCACGCGTCATGGGCCGCTCGCAGACGGCTCCCCGCGGCCGGAGGGGCGCTGCGCGCCACGCGCTGCGGCGCCTCGTGCGTTCGGGGTCGCCTGTGCATCGGAGGTGCGAATGGGCCGGCGGCACACGGTATCGGCCACGCCCGTCCGCCGGGTGGTGCATCCGATGTGCCGATGGGCCGCTCCCCGGGCCTCCAGGGTGGCCCGGCTGCGAAGCGGTGCATCAGCAGCACAGAACGACCGACGCGGCGGCGACCGGTGGGCCCCGCGCCGCACGCGCCCGCCGACTCGCAACTCGGGTGCACAACGAATGCGCTGAGCGGCGGCCACCCAGGTCCAGGGCGGATCCGGTGTGGTTCGGTGGATCTCGGGTGAGGCAGCAACAGGGCTGCTCTCGCCCTTCTCGTCAGGGCCCTGCCCGGTTCGTCACGTCGCGCCCCTGCAGGCGCGCCGTGATGTCGGTGATGTCATATGGGCGGGCATAGCCGGCAGACGAGTAGCTGAGATCCGGCATCAGCGGGATGGCCGTCCCGAAGTAGCGGTCGAACAGCAACTGGAACGTGTTCCAGGGCGAGATCGAGTGGTAGGGTGCCGGGGCGCCCGGGGGAGGGTCGCCGGGCAGGAACATCGCGTTCAGGATCCCGAACTTCGTCTCCAACTGGTTCGGCGTCGCGGTGTCCCAGTTGAAGTTGTTCTCGTCGGCAGCGTAGGCGTCGGGATAGGGCCCCTCGTCGGACTGGATGATGATGATCGGCTGCCTGTCCGTCGGCACCGAGAGCAGCTGCGTGACGAGCCTGCGGATCTGGCCGTTCGTGTAGTCCAGCTGCTCCTCCGCCTTCTGCGTCTCCGTCCGCGAGGCCTGCTGCTGCGGCGTCGGGTAGGACCCGTCCGCGTTGAACACGTACGGAAGGTGCGGCAGCAGGATGTCCGCCGTGACGAACTTGGGCCCGGGCTGTTCGGCCACGCTCGCCAGCGCCGAGAACTGGAAGATCGCGTTGTCGCGGTGGATGGCGTCCTTCTGCGGGATCACCGGAGAGCCCATCAGCTGGTTGAGCGTCGGCCCGAAGGTGGTGTCGTCCAGGATCGCGTTGAAATCGGAGGTCGTCCCGAGGAACAGGTTCTGGTCTGCGATCTGGATCGACTGCGTCGGATTGAACCACGACCCCACGTGGATATAGCGATACCCGTGCGCCTTGAGAAAGGCCCCGGCGGCGTTGTTCTGGATCAGGTCGTACAGGGGCCCGAGGTCCCCGCTGGAGCGGCCCTGCTGCTGCGCAATGGTGCTCAGCGACCGCATTCCGAGCGTTGCCGCGAACGACATCGTGGTCCGGATGTAGTTTGCCCGGGAGTCCGTCGCGACGTAGAAGCCCTGGGAGACGAGCCAGCTCGACAGGTCATCCTGCACGCCCGCCAGGTCCTGGAGGGCGAGGTTCGAACCGTAGTCGTCGGGGACGATGTAGTAGATGTCGCGGGCGCCGGCCGGTGGTGACGCGGTGGCGCTCGGGGGGTCCGCGGCCGCCGCCGGCCGCGAGAGCTGGTACGGCACGATCTGGATGAGCGACATGGTGACAAGGACCACGGCCAGGACATTCAGCGTTGACGTCGCCCGCCGAATCCATCGCTCGGTCAGGAACACCGCCGCCACGAGCGCGGCTGCCAGGAAGGCGAGCCACCCGGCAAGTTGCAGGTTCCGGCTGACGGACATCGGTGCGAGGAGGTCAGCCACGTGCCCATAGGCAAACCAGGCGACGAGCAGCGCTGAGCCCATCAGGGCACCTCGCCGCAGGTCCCTGAACAGGAGGGCCGCGAAGGCGGCCAGCGTGGCTCCCACGATCACCGCCTGTCCGAGCGGCGGTACCAGCTCGCTCACCTTCGTTTCGCCGAGGTTGGTGGCGAACAGGAAGAGCACCGGGTAGGCCGCGAGGAGCAGCGGGTGGATCGGGAGCGGGTGGACGGGCCAGGCCCGTGTCCGCTTGTCCATGAGGAAACCGTGCCTCATCGTCCTGAAAGCTTTCTTAGGTCGAAGGTAACCGTGCCGACGCGTCGGCGTGCGTCGCCCGGCCGCGCGGGTCCTTCCAATCCTGTTTCAACGGCTCTCCAGGCAGATGGGGCATGCTATACAGGAGGGAGGAAACACGCGAAAGCGGAGGATCACGCCGTGCACCATGTCTTTGCCTACCTTGACCCGGGCTCGGGAAGCCTGCTGATCCAGGGCGCGATCGCGACCGGCGTCGCGGCAGTGTTCGTCGGCCGGCAAAAGATCACCGCCGGCATGCGATCGGTTCGACGGATGGGCCGTCGCGATCCGGCCGAGTCGACGCCGACTGCAACTCCAGCTCCGACGACGACGCCGCCGACCAAGGAGTGACCTCCTCCGTCACCGCCCGGGGCGGAGGGGCACCCGAGGCAGGCACTGGTCCCGGCGCCGCCACGGCTCCTGACGCCGTCCGCGACCCGGCTTCGTACCGGGACCCTTCCGGGTTCGTGTTCCGGCGCGACGGGGTCGTCCTCCGGCAGGTCAACGCCGTGTACTCCCCAGAGTGGAAGGCGTTCACGGAGAGCGGACTGGCGGCGCGGCTGGTCGATCGGGGGCTGATCTTGCCGTGGGGGGACGCCCCGCTTGACGATCGGTTTGACGAACGGGCGCACGCGGTGATCCGGCCGGAGGCGCTCGATTTCATCTCGCACCCCTACGAGTGGACCTTCGGCGAACTCCGCGAGGCCGCGCTCTTGACGCTCGACGTGCAACTCGCCGCCCTCGACGACGGGATGACGCTCAAGGACGCGTCCGCCTACAACGTCCAGTTCCGCGGCGTTCGGCCGGTCCTCATCGACCACCTCTCGTTCGAGCGAGCGAAACCGGATGCCCCGTGGGTGGCATACCGCCAGTTCTGCGAGCACTTCCTCGCGCCCCTCGCGCTGATGGCGGAGCGCGACGCGC
>CAWFMQ010000010.1:0-450659 GCA_963816905.1 uncultured Chloroflexia bacterium
GATCGGACATCGCACAGCGGCTGACGCGCTCCTGCTCTGCGGACTGCCCTGCCCTGCCCTGCCCTGCGCCGCGCCGCGCCGCGCCGCGCCTCCGCGTGCCGCGTGCCCAGTACATCCAGCACACGCACTACGCGCGCCAGGAGCAGGAGCAACAAGAGCTATCGGCGAACCGCAAGCGGGCACGAGAGGAGCGAGCAGCAGGACGAGGATAGACAGCGAGGCGGCGCCACTGGCAGCAGCCGCACGCGCGCACAGTAGCGCGCCTTGTCTGCTCGTCTCGCTGCCTCGTATCATCTGCGTCTGTTTGCCACCCCTCCTCGCCTCCATGTCGTTGCCTCGCTCGAGAGTCGATGCAGCGCAAGCGGGCGCGATGGCAGGTAAAGACCAGCGCGCTTAAGATAGTTCAAACTGGTTCGAGAACGAATCGATGCGCGAGAAATTGAGAAATAGTGCACTTTAGTCTGGTGAGAACGAATTGAGCTACAACAGAGGAGCATGGGTGCGACTTGGTGGTCTGCGCGGGGCATGCTGTCGACTAACGCCTGCAGCGTGGCATGCTCGCTGAGGTGGAGCGCCGCGTTGGTCGGCATGAGGCTGGAGATAGGCGTGTGCTTGCGCGATGTAGCTGCTGCACTGCGCCGCAGTGACGTCCGTCAGTGCCGACTCTGTCTGCTCGCGCGTGACTTCACGCTGCGGTTGAGCTCGTACTGCCGCGCGACGCGATTCTTCACCGTGCCCGGCCAACTCGATCGGCTGCGCTTGGAACACGAAGAACGGCGGCGTGTACACGAGCGAGTGGCCGTGCGCAGTCATCAGCTTCTCCACCTCGGTGCGGTTGATGCCCGGGTGCGAGTTCGAGGTGCGCGCGTACAGCCGCTTGCAGCTGGGACGAGTCGGGAGCCGGCGCGGATTTCTTGTCGCGTTGGCCGAAGGTGGCGGCTGCAAACGTGCCGCGCGGTGTGTCGAGGCTGCGGACGCGATGATGGCTAAGGAACGACACGCATTCGGTGACATTGTCGTGTCCGACGGCGTGCCCCAGTTGTAGCCATGGATGTGATGGTAGCCAGCATTGTCCAGCACGAGCGTCATGCGCTTGCCGGGGTAATGAGCGGCGAATGCGGGTAGCAGGCGGTTCTCGAGCCACAGCAGGTATCGATCGCTGTCCATGGCGGTGTGGTAGTCGTCGTCGGTGCCGAGTGTCTCGAAGATGAGCTCCGCGGTGGGCACTCGCTCGGTCAGCAGGTTGGTGGCGACAGCACCGGGTGTCTCGAGCATGCCGTCGCGCGTCATGGCGTGCACGATCATGGCGTGCGCGTCATGGCGTGCCGCGCTGTGCGGCGGAGGGATCAGGCAGCATGCCTGAGGCGGCGAACTGCAACGCAACGGCGCGCAGTGTGGAGGGCGAGGCAGGCTCAGCAACTGCAGTTGCCTTGATGGCTGCATCGAAGGAGGCGCCACGCTGCTGGTGCGCAGCGACGTGCAGCAGGGCGCGTGCGTTCTCCACAGGCATGCGCGCGTGTCCCTGCACACCGGTGCCGCTGTTCTTCACCACAGTGCGCAGCCAGGAGCAGATGTTCGTGCGTCAGAACTGCACCGCACAGCGAAGCACCATGCACCGCACGCGAGTGAGCGCGCACTCACCTGTCTTGTCACTGTTGCTGCGCGTCCATGCGTCGAGCGTGCGTCTCGTCGAGCAGGCGCATGATCTCTTCCTCCGAGCGTGCACAGCGCTGCTTCTTCATCGGTGCGGGCCTGGGAGGAGTGACGCGATGGGTGGTGGGCCGCACACGGCGTGGCGAGGGCGAGCGCGCTAGCTGCTCACCTGGATCGGACTGTGCACGGCGCTTGCGTGGTGTGACAGACGCAGCAGCAGCAGCGGCAGGAGCTGCCGATGGCGTGATGCCCTCACGCCGGTTGTAGCAGCGTGTGCAGATTCTCCCCACGCCGTGCTTGTGTAGCTTTCCCTTCGCTTTGGACAGGCGAACGGGACAGAGCTCACAGATCTGCTGCCCGTCGGAGTTCCCGCCGTGGGCCAACGCACGCCTGCGCATTGGATGCCTCTGCACTCACGCATGCACGGACCAGGACACAGTGTGAGGGCCCTGCAAGCTCAGTGTTAAGTGGTGTTATGCCCTCCACCTGCGTGCTAACCCACCTGCGGCACCCACGGCCTGCCTGCGGAAGTGCGACGAGCGCAGCGGCGGCAGCGGCGCGCGGCGGGGTCTGCCACAGCGGTCGTCGGTAGCGCTGTCCAGCGAGCTCCATGCTGGTGTCCTCGGCTGGCTGTGCGAGTGCTGCCTGCGCCATGGGGCAGGCGGAGGGCGCAGTGGCAGGCAGAATCTGGCAACGCCGCTGAACGCGGGTTAACCCAGGAAACCGTTCCTCTGTCAACTTCAAAAGCAGCAGCATGACAGGCAGGCAGGCAGCATCGATGGACCTCAATGAAAGTCATATGACATGTGGCGCTGGTGTCTCGGTTGGTCTATCTTAACCGCGGCCGTCTTAGCGCTGCAGGCTAGGCAGGCGCGGAGGGCGCGTCCGAGCTGAAGGCAAGCGAGCTCGAGCTGCAGCGCGCATGCCGTGGTCTGCAACTCGAGCCACGAGTTCGAAGGAGGCTGGCTCTGCTTGAGGCGATCGCGAGCGACGCATGCTCAAAGTTTGCTGGCGGTACTTGCAGCTTGAGCTTCTGCCGCTGCCACGCTTCTCGCGCGCGCTCCTTGTGCGGTTGGAGCGATTCGCGCAGTCGGTTGAGCAGCAGCGGCGTGGAGTAGAGCGAAGCGAGCAGCGGCGCGTCCGAAGCCGCTGCAGCAGGACGGTGGTGCTGGCATCCGGCGGAAGGGCGGGCATCTGTGCCAGCGGCTGCGCGGGCGATGGCGCGCTTCCGCTGGCCGGTCGCCCCCCGCTGTGCGCCGAGGGGGGCAGGTGCGGCAGTCGGTGCTTCAGCGACTCCACCTGCCGCTCCACGTTCCAGCGCACCTCGCCCGCATTCGACCACCACGCGTACAGACGACGACTGAGCAGACGCGACACGCGCAGGGACAGACACGTTCAGCACGCCGACTCCCCGCCCACAGGAGTGCTCCGCTGCGCGTGCGGCGTGCGCTCACCGTTTCTCGCTGCCGCGATGAAAGTGGTCGAACATGAACGGATGGCCGAGAAAGAGCATGAGGTCGCACGTGCGCTCCAGCTGCACCAACCAAGCACACGCGCGCAGGAGGCCGTGAGCAGAGACCCACTGGGCAGCGAGCTCCCGCCCCCGCAGGAGGCGACCGCGACCGCGAGCGCAGGCGGACCGTCATGCCCCACAAGATGAAGGGCGGTGGACACGACGATGCGGCAGTCGCAGGGCGCGATGCGCTCGCGTCGCTCTGAGGTTGAGCTCCCGCAGAGTCCAGCAGCAGCCCGTGCGCCACGGTGCGCACGTCGTCCTGCGTGCTGCACCCGCCATGCCCGACGGCGTTGACCCGCAGGCCCGGCGAAGAACACTGGGAAACGGAGGCTCGCCAGCTGTTCCAGCGACGGCAGCGGGCAGAGGAGGCAGATGGGGGAGGTGCGGCAGCTGCTGCTGGAGGCGAGCGCGCACTTGCGACGGCAATGGCGGCAGCGCCAATGGCAGTTCGTGCGCGAGTGCCTGCAGCTTGTTGCGCATGTGTTGCAGCACGGGCGACGGCGGCGTGAACGGCGTCTCGTCGACATCGGTCGGCTGGTCGGCTTGCGCGGCCTCCAGTCGCTGCAGCGCCTGCGCGCTCTCGCCGCTCAGCACCTCCTTCAGCAGCTTGCCCTCGCGACGGTGCGGGAAGCCGATCAGGCGCAGATCGAACACCTTCGGAGTGACAGCGACGGGAGCCAGCGCAGCGGAGGCGGGTGACGCGCCTGAAATGGCCGCCGGCTGCTGTGGCTGGGACTGTCGCGGCTGCAATATCTGTAGCATGAGCGGATGGTAGATGCGCCCGAAGTCGTGGCCGTGTCGCAGCGACTGAAAGTAGGGCACGGCTACGAAGAGGACGGCGGACACTTCGCTGGGCTCCAGGCGCAGCGGAGGACTGGAGCGGGTCAGCTGCAGGTACACTGAGCAGCGCAGCACAGCACACGCCGCAGTGCAGTGGCGCGTGAGGAGCCGGGCGCTGCGACCGCGCTGCGAGTGGCGTGCCTTCCCACTCACCGAACACGGCGACGGCCAGCGGCTTGACGTTCTTCAGTCCGTCCATCGGCTTGTCGTCCAGCTGGCCAACGCGCACGAAGCGCGAGCTGGCAGCGGAGCAGCACCACGCAGCACGATGAGCCATGCCCAACGCCCCTGATGTCGCCCTCTCCTCTCCTCTCCTCTCCTCTCTGTCGTGCGTGTGTGCCGACGCGTCTCCGAGGTCCCATCCGATCTCCTCGCGCACTTCGCGCACGGCCGTCTGCTCGTCCGTCTCCCCCTCGTCCTGCCGTCCGCCGGGGAAGCTCATCTGCCCGCTCCAGCGGTCGGACGCGTTCTTGGCGCGCTGCATGTACAGCACTTCCAGCGTGCTCTCGCGCGCCCACACCTCCTCCGACAGGGAGCGCAGACGCTGGCGGGTGCGCGCGGCCTGGGCCGCCGACAGCGACGACGCTTGGCGCGTCAGCGTGTCGGCGCCGTCGACAGGCGGGGCCGCCGCAGCAGCTGCTGCGGTGAGCTTGGGCGCGGGGCGCGGCGTCTGCGCCTGCGTCTGCGAGGCGACTGCGACGGCGGCCGACGAGGGCGGCGCGGAGAGCTCCCCGCCGCGGCCGCGGCGCGCGCTGCCTTCGCTGCTGCCGGCGCCGCCTTCCGCGCCTTCTTCACCTTGGGTGTGGGTCGTGCGAGCGCATGGTAGGGTGGGTCGTGTGGATGGCGCAGGCGCAGGATGACAGCCACTGCGGCGCGGCGCGCGCGCGACGAGTGGCGGTGCGCGCGCTCCCCCAGCTCGCCCAGACGCGCCAGCAACGCGCCCGTCGACGGAGGGGGCAGCGCGCGCGACGACACGCCGACCCCAGAGGCGGAGGAGGCAGCGAACGGCGGGCTGCCATGCGCCTCGCTGCTCCGAAGGGCGGCCCCCGCGGCCTCGCTCATCGCTGCGCGCTCGAGGCCGCTGCCGCTGCCGCTGCCCTCGCGCCCCGGCCGGCCGGCGCTCCCTGCAGTCGGCGCGGCGAGGTGATCACAGCCCACAGCGCTCCCGCAGTGGAGCTGCGTGGGACAGGGCGAGTGGCGCTCCCCGGGGGGGGGGGGGGGGGGGCAGGCAGGCGCACTGCACGCGAGTCGCTGGGCGAGGGAACAGTGAGCAGCAGAGGAATCTCTGGGCCAATTCACTGCTTCAGCTGCAGCCGCAGTCACCTGACACTCGACACAGCACGCGCAGCAGGAGCTAGTCAGTTCTGACTCGTCAGTCTTTGAGTTGCAGCCCCGTGGCTCCAGCAGTCAACGGAGCCCTCCTCGCGGCGTCCTCCGGCAAAAAGAAATTGGAGATTAAGGGTATCGATCCCTTTGCCTCGTGTTGCAAAGTCGCGCTCTACCATATGAGCTAAACCCCCATGCGACTGCGAGCGACGGCGATCGTGGGCGACAGGAAGAATCCATGCGCATGCCCTCCGTCCTTCAACTTGGTGCGCCTGAAACACGAGCAACACCCACACCCTACAGGCAGCGACAGGCGGAGGGGGCCCAGGGGCGACCACCGCAGCGGCGGGAGGCGGAGGGTGGACATGTCAGCAAGCGCAAGCCCTGTCGCCTGAGCTCGAGCTCAACCCCATCGATCGAGAACATCTTCCTGCCGTCGCTGCTTCGAACACACGCAGTCCTTGTATCCCGCATTGCGGCGCTAGAGGGCTTGTGAACATACATCGAGCCGCCGAGCTGCCTTCATCTCCGCGCTGGACTTGAGCTTGAAGTTGGAACCGTGAGGATCGGCGGAGGGGGCAGGGGGCGGGTTCGGTTCGAAAAACCAGTACGTGTACAAGGTGCGAGGAGCCGCGCTGAGAGGAGGGCGAGATATGGAGAACGAACACGTTAGAGAGGAGCAGAGACTAAAGAGGAGTGAAACGCAAAGGGAGGGCAGAGGGAGGGAGCGGGAGGGAGCGGCACGACCACCCAAACTGTGGAGGCCGGGGAGGCGCAGTGCAGAGTGCAGAGGGGGAGGGGGCGTGGGCGCGGGAGGCAAGGAGTGCGGGAGGGGTGGAGCGCTGGTGGGAGCGAGTGCAGCAGCAGGAGGAGGAGCAGGGTGCGGGGAGAGGCGGCAGACGGATGGGCCGGGTGGCGGCACGAGAGCGGGCGGGGCGGCTCCAGAGGGGGCGGCAATGGCGCACTCGACGAAGACGCAGCCGCGACGGCTCCGAAGCAGCAGCACAGCAGGCAGAGCGGAGGCCACGGGAGGGGAGAGCGAAGGGAGGGGGGGAGGAGGAAGAGCGATCAACTGCGCAAAAGAAGGATGAAATTAAAACAGGAAACGCGAAGGAGGCGAGTGCGATGGATCCGCGCTGCACGACGACACGCTCCTCAAAGGAGCGTGCTCGTGCGCGAGGAGGGCCGGTGCGCGCGATGTGTCGCCGCAGAGAGTGGCAGAGCGGTGTGCCAGGAGCGGCGAGTCCGTCTCCCTGCTGCCCTGGTTAGTTGGCGCTGACGACGGTGTGCGCCCGAGCAGGAATGATCACCGACGCCAGCGTGGCCACGGCCGCTTGCGTGTTGGGCGAGAGCAGCATGTGCTCCGGCGAAGGAACCAGCGGCGGCGCAGCAACCGCGACACCCGCGGACGACGACGCCGCAGCGAGGGCGGAGGAGGGAGCGAGGGGGGACGGGGCCGCGATGGCGGGCACGTGCGCACTTAGCGCCGAGGGGGGGAGGGCGACATGCATGAACGACGGCTGCTGCTGCCGCTGCTGCCCGCTTGCGCCTGCCTCCATCCCCAGTCCCGCGCCGCCGGGCGCGTCTCCTCCCATGAGGCGCGCGGGCAGCACGGGGCTGAATGCCTCGAGCATCACGGTCGATCCGCCCGCCGACCCTGCCACCGAAGTGGCTGAAAATCCGCTCTGCAGCATGCGCGCCATGTTGGCCGTGTTCTCGCTCACCTGACGCACGACGGCAGGATACGCCAGGAGGCAGCGATCCACACCCGGACTGCCGGCGGGCAGCTGCTGCCGCGCTGCCATTGGCGCCCGGAGGCACAGGGTAAGCGAATCGCGCTGCATTGTTGATAGTCGTGCCCGTGGATGTGACGATGGGCGACGTGAGCTGCCCGTTGGTCAGCTGCTCCATGGTGAAGATGAGCGAGCGCAGCTTCGTCTCGCCGGTGGGCGAGGCGGCGGGCGTCACCTCGCTCGAAGTCGGCACCGTGCTGGAGCCACCGTGGCCAGCCGCACCCGTGCTCGTCTGCCCGCCGCTGAGCGTGCCCGCCATGGCCGCGCTCGTCGGGGAGAGGATGAGCTGGTCGGCCGCCGCGCGGCCGACGGGCGTGGAGGAGTCGCGCGGCGACGTCGACTGCCCATCGCCGTCGGACGAGGTGGGCGACGCGATCATGCTGGTGTCCGCGCCGGCAGACGCGCTGCCCAGAGAATGTTTGCCGCTGCTACGACGCGTGCCGTGCGAGCTGGAGGAGCCGGAGACGACGCGCCCCACGACGACGGGCTTGAGGTTCCTGGCGGCGCGCGGCCGCGTCGACGCGCTGTGCCCGTCCACGCCATCGCCACTCACGCTCGAGTGGGAGGGAGCGACGTCGTCGTCGTCCTCGTCGTCCGAGTGGCTGGCACTGGCGTCGCTGCCGTCGTCCATGTGGCCGCGGCCCTGGCGCGAGTAATTGCCGCTGGAGCCCGCACCCGTGCCATGCTGCGTCGTTTTTCTTCTTCTCCAGGCTCACCCGCGTGCGCTTTCGCCTCTTCGCTTCCCATCTGCGGCCATGTCTCCGTCGTCCACCCGCTCCTGCTCGCACTGCTCGCAGAACCACTCGTCGGGCAGGGGCTGCTCGGGGCTGAGGCCCGCGCCGGTCGGGTAGCTGCCACGCGGAGCAGCCCTCGCAGCAGATCATGAAGCCGTCGTCCTCGGACGAACCGCAGATACAACGAGTCACGCTCTCCTCCTCCACGGCATCCAGCGGATCCGGCGCGCTCGCCTTGCTGCGCGACGAGCCCGCGGCGCCGCGAGGAGCGCGCTTGCGGTTGCGCTGTCGCTGTCGCGGTGCATTTGCCGCCTGCGTATTTGCTGCCACGGCCAGCGCCTGCACAGGCGTGGCGAGCACAGCTGCCGTCGCGACGCCGTGAGGAGGGTGCTTGAGCGCCGTGGCCGTGGCCGTGGCCGTGGCGGGCGCGGGAACGACCGTCGCCGTCACGACCTTGCACGAGGTGGGCACGGGGCCGCGGTGTGGCAGCGCTTGGCCCTGCGTGTGATGAGCGGAAGGGGGCGGATGGTGGGAGCCGGGTAGCACCAAGTGCGCGTGCGCCTTGGTTTCATCCAGCACGGTGGCGGTGACGAGCTTGACGGGCACGACGGCCGCGGCGGCAGGGGGCGGCCGGTGCGGGGTGGCGTTGGAGGAGTAGGAGCGAGCGGTGGTGGCTGGGGCGGCGGCTGCGTGCTGGGAGCTGTTGGTGCGCTGATGCTGGCTGGGATGGGTGACGACGCTGCTGACGCCGCGGCCCCCCGCAGCGGCAGCGGCGGCGGCGGGCGGTCCGTCCACGACCGTGGCCATCATCACCGTCACCTTCTCGCCGTTGGTGCCCCCGTTGCTGCCGCCTGCCGTGCCCACCGTGCTAGAGGGGCGGCGTGCCAGCGTGGGATTGGGGCCGGGGGAGGGGAGCGCGTGCGCGGCGTAGGCGTGCGGGTGCGAGGGAACGCGGGGGAGGCCAGGAGGACGGCCTTCACGGGCGAGTGCAGATGGCTGGGCCCCGACGCGGGAAGGGCCAAGTGTGGCTGCGCTGCCATGTGCGACTGCGCTGCCATGTGCGACTGCGCTGCCATGTGCGGCTGCGGTGCCATGCTGGCAGGGGCGGCGAAGTGCAGGGAGGCGTGCGGAGCGTAGGGCTGCAGGGCGTGGCTGGGCGACGGCAGATGGTGCGCCGCCACATGCATGCCGTGCAAATGCATCTGCAAATTGCCGCTCATGCCGTTCCCGCCGTTGCCATGGCTGCCCAACAGCTCCAGGGGCGAGGCGGGGTAGGCCGTGTGCGCCAGGTGCGGGTGCTGGGGCTGCAGGAGGGGCTGCGCGTGCAGCGCGCCGAGCGGCGGCTGCGGCTGCGTGTGCGCCATGGCCATGGCCAGGGGCGCTCCTCCATGCCCGCTGTGATGCTGCTGCGCCATGTGCTGCTGCGACGCGTACATGGCGTGCAGGGGCGCGGGGGGCGGCGGCGGCGGCGGCAGGGAGGGCGGGCCGCCGCCGCCCGCGCCCGCTGCCGTGGCGGGCGGTGCTGCCACTGCGCGTGCGACCGACATGGGGGGGTGCAGAGCGCTCATCCTCCGACAGGACGGGTGCAGAGCGCGTCCGGCGCCGGGCCGCGGGGAGCGGAGCTGCGCTGCGCTGCCTGGGCTGGGCGGCGGGGCGGGAGCGGGCCGCGGGGAGGGGGCGGCTCGCTGCCCTCTGCGTGTGTCTGCTCCACTCCTCCGTCGAGTCGGCGAGAGCAGCGGCGGTGGGCCGAGGGGCGGCTGCACTGCGCGTCGCTGCGCGTCGCTGCGCTGCGCGGGTGACGATCGGCAACGAGGCGACCCTGCGCCTCTGGTTCAGCTGACGGGGCAACCCCGCGAAAAGATCTCCATGACCGCGATCATCCAGACCGAGCAGCTCACCAAGTCCTACGGGTCGCACCGCGGAATCGTCGACGTGGACCTCACCGTGGAACAGGGTGAGGTGTTCGGCTTTCTCGGGCCAAACGGTGCCGGCAAGACGACGACCATCCGCCTGCTGCTCGACCTGATCCGCCCGACGAGCGGGCGGGCGACCGTCTTCGGCATCGAGACGACCGTCGACCCGGTCGCGATCCACCGGCGGATCGGGTACCTGCCCGGCGAATTCGCCCTCTACGTGTTGCTCGCGGTCGGGATCGAAGCATTCGCACGCCGGGACCTCGGTGCGTCGACCTCCGTGCGAACGCCCGGGCTGCCGGCCGTCACGCTCGGGCTGCGCGGGCCCATCGGGCGCGCCTTCGGCGAGCGGCTCTCGGTCGCCCTGGCCTGGGGCCTCGGCATCGGGTTCTTCGGGCTCGTCATGGCCGCCATCAGCCGCACGCTGGCAGACGAGCATCCTCGAGGTCGCCGAACATGCCGCGACCTTCCGCAGCGTCTTCCCGAACTTCGAGCTCGCGACGGCCGGCGGCGCCTCCGACTGATGATCCAGCTCATGTTCATCGTGGCAGGGTTCGCCGCTGCCACGCTGGTTTCCGGCTGGGCCTCCGACGAGACGTCAGGCAGGCTCAAGATGCTGCTCACGACGCCGCTCGCCCGGGCGCAATGGGCGATCCGGAGCGGCCTCGGCGTCTTCGCGGCGATCGCGCTGATGACGGCGATCATCGCGCTGGCCGTAGGGATCGGCGCCGCGATCGCCGGGAGCGATGCGCTCACCCCGATGACGGGCTCGATCACGCTGGGGCTCTACGCGGCTGGCCTGGCCGGCGTCGGCTTTGCGGTCGGCGGCCTGTTCAGGACCACCATCGCGGCCGAGATCGTGGCGCTCGTCGTGATCGCGATGTACCTCATCGACCTGCTCGCGCCCGCGATGAAGCTCCCGGACCTGGTGCATCAACTCGCACTCACCGCCCACCTGGGACAGCCGATGGTCGGCGCCTGGGATTTCGCGGGTGTTGCGGCATGCCTGGTCCTGGCCGCCGGTGGTTTGGCGCTCGGTGGCTGGGGGATGCGCCGGCGGGACGTGGCTCGCTGAGGTTCCGGGGTCGCTCTTGCGACGAGGTCGCGCGCGAAGAGACCGTCGAGCTTCACACGGGGGTCTGACTGGGGCCCGTGCCGGTAACCGCCCGTCCGAGTCAGGGGAGCCGGCTGATGATCAGTCGGATCAGGGCCGTACCGGCGGTGACCTTCGCGGTGTCGGTCACGGCCGGCCACTCACCCTTCAGGTTCGCGTCGATGACCAGGTTCCCCTGCACGGCCTGGACCCCGACCTCGTCCTGCCCTGCCGACGACGCGGCGTCTCCCAGGCCGCCGATCTGCGTTGGCGGGGTCCCAAGGTTGACCTCATCCTGCTCGTGCACCGCGTGGGCGGCCATCGCTTCCGACGCGGACTGGTAAGGCAGTTGCCGCCAGTAGCACGCCCACCGGATCTCCCGCGCCGGCGGCAGATGCGTAGGTGCACATGCCCGGCACGACGTTCGTCTTGGCCGATACCAGGGCATTGCTGAACGGCGAATGGGCCTGGACGTCGCCGACGGGCACGAGGGCGCACATGTCGATCTCGGCGGGCGTGGCGAGTGCGGCCGCGGCCGTCGCGCCCGAGGTCGAGTGTTCGGTCGGTTGGCCGACGCTGCTCGGCACCGCAGCGGCGTTCGAGCATCCGGCGAGCAGCACGAGGCCGGCGACGGCGAAAGAGATCGAGCGGCGTTCCATGGCAGGGATGCTACATGCGGTCGCACCCTTGAGGCGCTGCGGACCTTATCCGCCGTCCGCGCCCCCCGAGTCTCGATCGATCCCGACCGGCGCCGGCCGGTTTCCGGAAGTCCCTGTGTGGTGGGCGTGTCGAATACGGACACGAACATGACCTCGATCCCGAGCCCCACCTCGTCCGCACAACGCCCGGCATGGACTCTCTTCGGTCAGGCCCCTGAGTCTGAGACCGTGACCATCGAGCCGGCCGATCGGCCGGTCACGCCGCTCGGGCATTGCAATCGGGCGCGCAGAAGATAGCTTCCCGGAGTCGCGGGGGCGGCCAGCGCCAGCGAGACCGTCACGGACTCCCGCGCCTGACGACCGCGGGCAGGGCGCCCGAGGGAGTGCCCCACTCCGGATGGCCGAAGCCGTCGTCGAGGACCACCGAGATCGGCCGTCCCACGCGCTCGTGCCGGTGTTGGCAAGCTTCAACCGGACCGTGAAGGGGGCAGACGGACGCAGCCGCGTCGGAACGCCGATGAACTCGATCCACGCGTCGTCGATGGCGGGGCCGGAAGGCATGCCTCGCGCGGATCGCAACACCTGGACCCCGTCGGCAAGGACTTCGGGATCCCAGAGGGACTGCGCATGGTGGACCGCGTGCTGATGGTGCCGGGAGAACGGCAGCGTCGCACTCTCGTTCGTCACGAGGACATCACCCAGGCCGGCGGTCAGCTCCGGGAGACCCAGACCGCCGAGGTCGTCGGCAAGCGCGCTGATGCCCAGCAGCGGGCTGTCGGCCGTTGCCCAGTGGAACGTAACCGAGACGCCGGTGCCGCCCACGTGGATGTCGGGGATCGCGCTGTCCAGCGTGAAGTTCCACTGGTGCACGTGCGTCAGCGTCGTGCTGGTGCCCCCGAACGTGTGGACGTTCACGCCCGCCGGGGGCACCTGCCGCTCCAGCCAGGCAAGCAGGGCACTGCCGACCCTGTAGTCCTCGTACGCGGGAAGGCCCGTCTGGCCCCTGAGCCAGGTGATGAACTTCAGGGGTCCGAGCACGTTCTCGAAGAACCTGCACGACCGCGTCCACTCGCCTTGCGACGTTGGCGACCGACGTTCCGCTGTTGGGTGCATGGAGCATGACCACCGCGGACAGGCGCGCGGCAATGTCCGGACGCCTTCCGTTACCGGCGAGCCAGGCGCGCAGCAGAATGCCCCCGCGACTGTGGGTGACGAACGCAATCCGCCGACCCGGGAACGCGGCGATCACCGCCTCGACCACGCCATTCAACTGCCGGATCGGGTTGCCCGGAGCGCCGTCCGCCGTCTGCAGTCGTCCACCCGGCTCGACCTGCTGGTAGTTGACGGTCATTAGGCCGGCCTCCCCGAGGGCGGGCTCCCAACCCATGGGCGTCCCCAGTGCGTCGTCGAGGCCGAATCCCCACACGCCGAGCCCGGGGTACGAGTGGTCCCCCCGCGGTACCGGGTCCGGATACTTCCTTGCCGCGTTGAACCCCCACAGCGCGTGCAGCGACGGGTCGCGCATGTCGTCGATCGTCCCGTTGGTTCCGTGGAGCAGGATCACGACGGCTGCATCCGGGTCGCTGCGCGGGTCCCCACGGGCGATCAGTTGATCGCTGCGCCCAAGGCCCGTGGTGTCCGTCCAGCGCGCGACGATCGGTGTCTCGTTCACGCTGGACGAGCGCCGTCCGACGGGCCGCACTCGGGATCCTGGTCGGACGCGGGAACGGGAACCGTGGACGCGGACTCCCGCCCGTCAGCCGGCCGTGCCACCACCTCGTACGTGCTGGACGCCGCCGAGTCGCCGTGGATCGTGACGACATTGACCACGAGGTGCACCACATCCGGACCCGGGAGCGGCGTGCCGTCGTCGACCAACCGCACGAGCGCGCCGTTGACGATCTCAGCGAGCTTGAGAACCTTCAGCGGCGGTCCGTCCGCGGATGCGGCATCAACCAGGGCCTGGCGGACGATGGCCGGAATATCGAAGATGAGGCCCTCGCGGGGGTCCTCCACGGCGACCCCCGGCATCTCGACGTCGCGGTTCGCGATCGGGCGCAGTGCGAGCCAGTTCGTCTCGAGTCGACCCGCAATCTCGATGGCGTTCGGAGGTTCTGACATCGCTGTTCTCCGCATCACGGAACCCCGTCAATGCCATCATCGCACCCGGCACTCCCCCCTGACATCGTTTTTCGGGGCGCCGGCCGCGTAGGATCGCCGCATCCGGTCCGCCGTCGCGGTCGGCTGCGCCGGCGCCGGAGGGTCCTGCTCGCCGCTCTGGAAGCGCGCCACCGGCAGTGTCATCGACTCCTCGCCGGCGATCTCCAACGGCGTCGTCTACGTCGGGTCTCACGACCACAGGCTCGACGCTTTCGACCGGAGCGGCCGGCGCGCCGGGCTGACCGCGCAGTATCCGGCTTCCACCTTCCCGGGGCTCGGCGTACAATTCACATCTGTCCACGCGTGAGCGTTTGTTCACCCAATCCCCAGGGGTGCGGCTGTTGCCTGAAAACCTCGGCCAGGACGAGTACGAGCTCCTCGCCCGCATCGCCCACCGCTACTACGCGGATGGGCGCACGCAGGAAGAGGTCGCCCGCGACTTCGGTCTCTCGCGGCCCAAGGTGCAGCGACTCCTGGAGCGGGCACGCTGGTCGGGGGTCGTGGACATCCACGTCGAGGCGCCTCCGTGGCTCAACCTCGACCTGGAGGCGCACCTGCGGGAGACGTTCCAGCTTTCCGACGCCATCGTCAGCCCCGCCCGCGAGCACCCCCAGGCACGGCGCGAGGAGGTGGCCCGGAGCGCCGCCCGGTACCTCGAGCGCCGCCTCAGCGATGGATGCGTGGTCGCCGTCAGCCATGGCCGTGACACCGGCGAGGTGCCCCGGTTCTTTCGGCCCGGACGCCGTCTCGACTGCACGTTCGTGAGCGCGATGGGTGGCTCGCCGCTGGTGGACGCACCGACGAACCCAAACGAGATCTGCCGGGCGCTGGCCGAGCGATCCGGGGGCCGCGCCGTCAGCCTGTACGCGCCGGCGCACGTCGAGAGTGCCGAGATGCGCGACCGGCTGCTGGCGCAGGACGCCGTCGCCGAGACCCTGCGAATCGCCGCCGGGGCGACCATCGCGCTCGTCGGCATCGGAGGCACCGACGATGCCTGCACGATGGTGCGCAGCGGCTGCTTCTCGACCGAGGAGATCGCTCGGCTTCGCCGGTGGGGAGCGGTGGGCGACGTGCTGGGCAATTACGTGGACGCGGAGGGGAAGCTGATCGCGTCACCCGAGAGCGGCCGCCTGATCAGCCTCTCGATCGACGAGCTGCGCCGGATCGAGACCGTGGTCGCGGTCGTCAGCGAATCGGAGAAGCCGCACGCGATCCTCGGGGTCCTGCGTGCCGGCGTCATTGACGTCCTCATCGTCGACGAGGTCAACGCTCGTGCCGTGCTCGGCCTGGCCGGGGCAACCGGCGGGACAGCGTCCGGCACGGATGAGGGACGGTCGACGGCGTGAGCGGAGCAGCGCGGAGGAGGTGATCAGCGACGCGAGGGTGAGATGGCCCGGCCAACGCCGGACCTGCAACATGACAGGTGTGCCGGGCCGGAGGAATGCCGCCGGCGGTGGCCCATCGAGACGCAGTGCACGTCCATCCGCCTGCGGGCAGGTGGCCGTTTCCACGGAGGAGGTGCGGTTTGCCGGTCGTATCGACCAGGGAGATCATTGATCGAGCATTCAAGGAGCACTACGGCGTTGCGGCGATCAACGTCGTCAACGACCTCACGATGGACGCCGTCCTGTCTGCGGCGGAAGAGCTTCAAGGCACCGATCATCGTCCAGACCTCGGTCAAGCACGTGGTCATGACCGGGGTGGACGTCATGTACGCGATGTGGGTGGAGATGGCGAAGAAGGTCTCGGTCCCCGCCGCGCTCCATCTCGACCACTGCCCCGACCGGGAGCTGATCAGTGCCTGCCTGGCGGCGGGCTGGAACTCCGTCCTGTTCGACGCCAGCAAGTTGTCGGTCGAGGAGAACAAGCGCCAGTGCATCGAGGTCGTCGCCGAGGCCCGCCGCTACGGTGCCCACGTCGAGGGTGAGATCGAGGGGTTCAAGCGGACCGAGGAGATGACGGGCGACGAAGCCGAGCACGTCCAGAAGCTGGAAACGGTGGTTGATTTTGTCCGCGACACCGGGGTCGACGTCTTCGCGCCGGCCATCGGGAATGCACACGGAACGTACAAGACGACGCCCCATCTCGATTCCCAGCGGGTGACCGACATCGTCAAGGCGACAGGGATCCCGGTGGCGCTCCACGGTGGGACCGGGATGACCCCCGAGCAGTTCAGCGATCTCATCGAGCGGGGCTGCGCCAAGGTCAACATCTCGACCGCGCTCAAGATCGGCTTCATGAAGTCGGGTTACGACTACATGACCGAGCACCCCGGGGAATACGATCCGCCGGCCATCTTCAAGGCCCAGCGTGCGGCCGCGATGCAGGTGGCGCGGAAGCACATCCGGTTGTTCGGCAGCGAGGGCAAGGCCTGGTGAGCACCGTCATCTTCGATTGCGACGGTGTCCTCGCGGACACCGAGCGGTATGGGCACCTGCCCGCATTCAACCAGACGTTCCGCGAGTTCGGGCTCCCGGTCCAGTGGTCGGTGGAGGAGTACGGGGTCAAACTCCTCATCGCCGGCGGCAAGGAACGGATGGCCAGCCTGCTGACGCCCGAATTCGTCAGGGCGAACGGCCTCCCGGAAGACCCGGCCGGCCAGGCGGCCGAGCTGGCCAAGTGGCACAAGCGCAAGACCCAGATATACACGGAGATGGTCACGGACGGAAAACTCCCGCCCCGGCCGGGAATCCGCCGCATCATCTCCGATGCCCAGGACGCCGGCTGGACCATGGCCGTCGCCTCGACCTCCGCCGAGCCGTCCGTTCGGGCGATCCTCGACTACGCCGCAGGCCCGGAGCGAGCCGCCCGCTTCGATCTCATCCTCGCCGGCGACGTGGTGACCCACAAGAAGCCCGCACCGGACATCTACCTGCTGGCCCTCGACCGACTCGGCGTCCGGGCTTCGGACATCCTGGTCATCGAGGACTCCAACAATGGCATCGTCTCGGCGGCCGCTGCCGGGCTGCGCAGCCTGATGACGGTCAACGGCTACACAGAAGAGGAGGACAACAGCGACGCGATCCTGGTCGTGAGCTCACTTGGGGATCCTGAAGGTGAACGGACGCGTGTGATTGCCAACCGAAGCGCCGCGCGGCCGGGTGAATACATCACGCTTGCCGACCTCGAGGCCTGCCTGGCCTCGTAGGCGGTGGCGGACGAGGGTGCAATCCACCCCAGAAAGGAGGTCCGGATGACACAGTCGTCGCTCGACGATGTCGATCTCGTCCTGAAGACGATGGCCCAGACGATCGTCGATAACGCGGTCTATTTCGCGCAGCTCGACTCGATCGTCGGTGACGGTGACTTCGGCTACTCGCTCAGGAATGGGTTCGAGGTCGTACTCAGCGACTACGACACGTTCGACCGCACCAGTGTGGGAGCCATCCTCAAGAAGATCGGCCTGACGATCTCCGCCAAGGTCGGCGGCGTGAGCGGCCCGATCTGGGGGACGGCGTTCCTGCGCGCGGGCATCACGGCCGGCACGAAGACGGAACTCACCGGCGAGGACGTCATCGCCATGCTCCGTGCCGCGATCACCGGAATCATGGCACGCGGCAATGCGTCGCTCGGCGAGAAGACGCTGCTCGACGCGCTTGTGCCGGCGACCGACAGCCTCGAGGCGAGCCTGAAGGATCCTGCGACCGTGCAGGACCACGGGGTCGCGGCGATTCAGCAGGCGGCCGACGTCGCCGTCAAGGCTGCCGAAGATACGAAGTCGATGATGGCCATGCGCGGTCGTGCGGCCTACACCGGCGAGCGGAGCATCGGGTCGGTCGACGCCGGTGCGACCGCGATCGGCGTCATTCTCCAGGCGATCAGCGCCGCGTGGCGCGAGAAGTACGGTTCAGCAGACGGAGGGAACGAGGCGTGAAGAAGTTCCTCAACGACCCCAAGCAGTTCGTCCCGGAGTTCCTCGAAGGCATCATGCTTGCGAGCGGGGGGACACTCAAGTATGAGCCGAAGTACAACCTGATCTATCGGGCGGACATGCCCAAGCCGGATCGGGTGTCGATCATCCAGGGCTCCGGGTCCGGCCATGAGCCGGCCCATACGATGATCGTCGGACCCGGCATGCTCGATGCCGCCTGCCCGGGCGACGTATTCGCCGGCCCGCCGGTGGAGTTCGTCACCGAGACGTCCAAGCTGATGGACACGCCGGCAGGCGTGCTCTACATCGTCAACAACTACACCGGCGACCGGGCCGCGTGGGAGATGGCGAAGGAGCTGTGCGAGGCCGAGGGCCAGAAGCTCGGCTACCTGCTCGTCAACGACGACGTGGCGGTCAAGGACTCGACCTGGACGATCGGCCGGCGCGGCGTGGCGGGGAATTTCTTCGTCATCAAGGCCGTAGCGGCCAAGGCCGACAAGGGCGGCACGCTCGAGGAGTGCGTCGCGGTCGGCGAGAAGGTCATCGCCAACGTCCGGACGATGGGCATCGCGCTCTCGTCCTGCACGCCGCCCGTCCGCGGAACGCCGCTCTTCGAGATCGGCGACGACGAGATGGAAGTCGGCATCGGCATCCATGGCGAGCCGGGCCGGCAGCGGACCAAGCTCGTTCCCGCCAACGACATCGTGGACATCCTCCTCAACGCCATCGTGCCGGACCTGCCGTTCAAGTCCGGTGACGAGGTCGCGCTGATGGTCAACGGCCTGGGCGGCACGCCGATCAGCGAGCTCTACCTGCTCTACGGCGTCGCGCACAAGAAGCTGGCCGATAAGGGCATCACGGTCTTCCGCAGCTACGTCGGCGAGTACTGCACGTCGCTCGAAATGGCCGGCGCGCACATCTCGCTGCTCAAGGTCGACGCAGAGCTCAAGGAACTGCTCCTGGCGCCCGCAGAGATCGCCTATCGCGTCTTTTAGGGAACGCAGACCTTCGGGCGCGCACAGTCGCGCTCGGCGACGGGGTGGCCGGCAGTGAACGGCCACCCCGTTTTGATTTCGCCGACGCGCAGACGCGGTCGGACGGCCGGCCAACCCCGCCCCTTGATCAGCCGGCGTCCAGGTTCTCCAGCACCGGGGCCATGGCGTCCAGCGCCTCGCGGGTCTGCGGCTCGAACATGAACTCGAGCTGGGTGAACCCGGCGTCGCGGAACGTCCGGAACCTGTCGGCGATTTCATCGGCGGAACCGGTGATCGCGGACCCGAACATGCCGGCGTACTCCGCCGTGGCCAACGGCGCGACCACGACACCGGCCGATCGGCCGATGATGGCCGAATCCCGGCCCACCTCCGCGCAGGCCGCCTCGAATGCAACGACCCGCGGCCCAAGCTCGGCGACGTCGCTGCGCTCCATCGCATAACAGCTCCAGATGTCCGCGAGACGGGCCGCGTGGCGGTACCCCTTCGGGCCGTGGGCGGCGATCAGGATCGGGATGCCACCCGGGCGCGGGCCGGTCGGAGTCTGCTCCAGGTCGCGGGCCAGGTGGTATATCCCTCTGAAATCGGATCGGCCGGCGCGCAGCAGCGGGACGACGATTTCGAGGGCCTCCTCGAACCGCTCGTAGATGCGGTCCTCCGGAAGGCCGAATGCGTGGGCGCCGCTCCCGGCGTGACCGGCCCCGAGACCGCAGACGAACCGGCCGCCGCTGATCTCATCGATCGTCGCAGCCGCCTTGGCGATGATCCCGGGGTTGCGGTGCAGCGCGGAAAGGACCCACGTGCCGACCTTGATCCGCGTCGTCACTGCCGCCAACGCGGACGGCATCGCGACGCCATCCCAGAACCCGTACACGGGCCCATCCTTGACCAGGCGCCCCAGCAGCTCATCGGGGCTCCAGACAGTGTCGAAGCCGATCTCCTCGGCACGGAGGGCAAGGTCGCGGATCTCGTTCCAGCGGACCGTTGTGGGGTCTGCGCTGGACCGCCAGGTGGCAAGCACGACACCGATCTCGAATGGGCGCACCGGATCCTCCAGCAGGCAAGGAAACGGATTCGAGTCTAGCGTCGGCGATGACGGCGCAACGACTCGGTGACGACGCACTTACGGGTTGCAGCAGACTGCCACCCTGCGCATCACTCGGCGAGGGACGACGCGCCTCGAGGGTCCCCGCCCCGTCCAGTGGCCGCCTCGGGCCCGAATTCCAGTCTCCCGGTTCGTGCTCCCTGCGCATCACTCGGCGAGGGATCGACGCGCCTCGAGGTCCCCGCCCCGTCCAGTGGCCGCCTCGGGCCCGATTCCGTCTCCCAGTCGTGCTCCCTGCGCATCACTCGGCGAGGGACGACCCCGCGCACGGCGCGCCTGACGCGGCGGTCCGGCGATGCGGGGTCCGGCGACGCGGCGACCGCCGAGAAAGCGTTCGGCGCCGGGCCTACCTCGGCGCCAGGCGCGCCAGCCAGGCGAGGACCTGCCCCTCGGGCAGCCTCGTTTCCAGCACCTCGCGTTCGATCGATTCGACGCGCCAGCCCGTCGCCGACCGGAACACGCCACGCAGCGCCCGCCGCGTGATCCCGCTCGGGCCCCGGCCGAACGGGTTCTCGTTGCTCCAGCAGAGGACGAAACAGTGTCCCGCCGGGCCGATCACGCCGCGCAGCCCGGCCGCGTAGACATCACGTTCCCAGGGCTGCAGGCAGTGGAAGAGCCCGATATCGATGATCGTGTCGAGGGTGTGCCCAACTGACGCCGCCTCGAGCGACGCCGCATCGAGCGCATCCCCCACCACGAATATCGCCGGCAGCCCCCGAGCGCGGGCCTTCTCGACGGCCTGCTTCACGGCCCCTGCCGCGAAGTCGATCCCGACGACGTCGTGGCCACGGCTCGCGAGGTACAGCGCGTTGTCGCCGGTGCCGCAGCCGACGTCGAGCACCGATCCCCGGATCAGCCCGGTTTCCGCAAGCCGGACAACGGCCCCCTGCGGCCGGCCGATGTCCCAGGTCGGCACGCCGCCGTAGGCATTCTCGAACGACGGCAGTGATCCGGAGGGCGGCACCGCAGTATTCTCGCCTCTCGCCTCTCGTCGCTCCGGGTAACCTGGTAATGCGGCCGCGGTGGTGCCGTTCCCGGGCACCGTCACCTCACGGCAGCGGCACCCACTGCACGTAGAGCGCCTGCAGCTTCGAGTCCGTGGCCGAGGTCGGGTGCCACAACTTGACGAGATGACCCGCACCGACCAGCGGCGGGTCGTTGTCGAAGTAGTAGATGTCGGCGTTCCCGTTGGCGGTCGCGAGCGACGGGGCGACCTGCGCCACCATCACCGGGTTGCCCCCGTCCACCGGATACCGCCACAGCGTGCTTGACCCGTCGGGCAGAGACGCCCCGTCCACGTACAGCGCGTTCTCGTCGGCCGCGAGCACCGGACCGTCGACCGCCACTGTCCGCTGTGTCCCCCCGAGACCGTAGAAGGTCGCCGTGTTGTTGTCCGACGCCCACGCGCCGTTGCTCACCGGATAGACCTGCGTCTGGGGCGTCCCGATCGAGACCAATTGCGTCGCGCCGGCCGCCAGCAGGAACGTGCCCCGATCGTCGGTGTTGGTGTAGACGATCGATGTCGGGCTGTTGGTCAGGTACCCGTTGAGGAACGGTAGCGTGACGGTTTCGGCCGGCTTGTTCGTGGACGGGTCGATGCGCCGGATCGTCCCGCCCTTCCCGTCCAGGCCGGCCGTCGTGATGTCGTAGTACCAGACCGCGTCGTTGGCAGCCGTGAAATACGCCGAGGAGACGTAGCAGGGCACGGGGATCGTCGCCTGGACGGCCAGGTTGCTCGCGTCGAGCCGTGTGATCGAACAGTCCGTGCCGCCGGCGAAGTTGCCGACCCAGACCGATCCCGCCGCGAATTCGACGACACCGCCGCCCTTTGCGTCGACCTGGCGCAGGACCTTCCCGGCGTGGACGTCGATGGCCACCACCTGATAGGCGTCGTTCGGCTGCGAGATCGAGACGTACAGGGTCCCGTCCGGCCCGAGCGCCTGGCCCTGCAGCCCGCTCATCGTCGGGATCACCTGCGTAACGCCGGCCGGAACCGCTGCCGGCGTCGGAGTAGGCGATGCCGGTCCCTTCGGCCCGAGCGCGTCGGTGCCCTGGGCCTGGAACGTCTGCGTCAACTGGTACGCCTCGCCGAAGCCCGACTCGCCGGTGATCGCGACGTCGAAGACGCATTCCTGCAGCAGTTCGGGATCGGTGATCGCGGCGCATGCCCCCGCACCGGCAGCCTGCTGGGCCGGGGTGAGATCGGAGTACGTCACCGCCGCCTGCTCCTGTGGGAAGTCGTGCCGCGTGAACGCGGCCGTGGACGTCCCGGATGCATAGTCGAAGAGGCTCGTCGAGTCGGTCACGCGCCAGGCGTCCGCGAACGTCTGGTACAGCCCCACGAAACGCTGGTGCGCCGATTCGGCGCGCGGCACCCGCGTGCCGTCCGGCAGAAGCGGCACGCCCATGCCCCCGGGCAGCACCGGACCCAGGACCCCGACGCCGCCCTTGCGCAGGACGTCCGAAGGCCGGATCTGCGCGTTGATCCCGTAGGTGCCCACCGACAGCGCCCACACGACCGTGCCGTCTGGGAAGTCGATCTCGTAACCCTTCGGGTACGGGACGATCCGGGCACCCGAACCCAGGTCCATCGGCGCGGTCACGGCGACCGTGGCGCCGTCGAGATGGACCTCCAGCGCGTGGCCGGTGAAGTAGACACCGACCCGGTGCGTCCCGACCCTGGTCGCGATCGCCGTGTTGATGCTCACGTGGTTCGAATCCTGCCACGGCTCCTGGCGGCCCTGGATCTGCAGGCTCCCGTCGGAAGAGCGCAGCAGCGTGAACTCGCCGGCAGCCTGGAAGTCGTAATGGTTCTGATCGACCGTCGTCAGGTGGGGATCGCCGTTGTCGCCGGCGCAGCCGCCGGTTCCGCACGGCGGCCCGCTCGGAGCGCTCGGACCGGCCGACTGCTGCGCCGTCGGTGGGGGCGTCTGCCTGCCGCAGAGGTCGTCCAGCTTCATCGCCGTGACGACGTAGCTGCTCCCTCCCTCCGGCGCGTTGAACGCCAGGATGAACGGCAGCCGCATGTGCTGCTCGGCCATGTCCTCGCCGGCGCGGGCAGTGCCCGGCGGGCAGACGCAGCTGTCCACCGTGCAGAGGTGTTCGGACTGGGAACTCAGGGCCATGTTCCCCGACTCGTCGTGCGCGCTGGCGAGGCCGGTCGTGTCGACCGTCACGACCTCGCCCTGGGCATCCGTCACCTGGTCGACCGTGTTCGACCGACTCTGGAGCGATCCGGTCCAGCCGATGCTCGTCGCCTGGATGGGATGTTGGAACACCGCTGCGTCCGACGGGAGCCCGAACCCGTACGCGATCCACGGGTCAAGCCAGTCGCCCCGGCGAAGCAGCGAGGACGGCCACGCGTCCCTGACGTCCGTGGCGTCCCCGTCGAGGACGGCGAGGAACGGGTCCGACCGGTTGCCGGCCGACGTCGATGCGGCCTTCCACGCTTTCGCCATGAGACTCCACAGGTTTCGGCCGAGGTGATCGAGCAGCGCGTAGTACCCGAAGGCGTCGTACGTGCGGTTCGTCAGCGCGGTCTCCGGCCTTCCGAACCAGCCGTTCTTCCACATCGACGGGATCATCGGCTCCTCGATGCCGGTGTCGTCCGCGGCAAGCCAGAGTGCCGTTCCCTCGGTGATGAAGGACGGGATGGCGTTCCCGGTATCCGTGTCGCCCCAGATGACGTTCTGGTAGCAGTGGACGACTTCGTGGGTCATCGTCACGTGCAGGAAGTCGGAAACCTTGCCGTTCGTGACGCTCTGGCCGGACCAGGCGTTCTTCCACGCTGTCACGTTGCAGGGGGTATAGGGCTTCAGCGGCCCCTGGAGGGCGAGCGTCGTGAACAGCGTGTTGCCGCCGTCGGTGTCGCTGAGGGTCAGCGTGATGTCCTTGAAGAATGTCCCTTCCTCGATGACCTGCATGCCGAGCTTCGGCCCGATGTGGCGGACGTCGGCCAGGAGTTCGGCCTTCATGGCGTCCGCGAGCGGCTGGTCGACGGCGAGGACACCCTGCAACGGACCGGGCCTCGCCCCGGCCAGACGGGTCGGGGCCGACCCGGTGGTGGCGTCGATGTGGATCACCAGGTCCTTGGGCCCCGCCGTGCGGTAGCGGTTGATCACCGCCTGCTGGTCGGGGGTCAACTCGTTCCAGTTCGCCTGCACCCAGCGCATGGCGCCCGTCCCGGACGTGGGCGCGTCGCCACCTTCGACTCCCGCGGGCACGTGCACCCCCGGGATGTCCACTCGGTACAGGTAGGCGAACGCCTGGAGCGCGACGTCCTTCGGCACCCGGCCGTCTGCGGCGACGCCCGACGTGATCTGTTGCCATACGGTCGCCTGCGGGTCGCCGCCGGCGCGGGCCGGAAAGAAGAGCACGCCCGCGACGAGCGACTCCACGATGAGGAGGACGACGGCCACGACGGCCCAACGGCGATCGACAACAAACGCACGGGTTGACGGCCCCGACGCTCGCATGGACACTCGAATACTCCCGCGTTCTGGATGGCGGCCGCCGAGACCCCACTCCGACGACCCAACCTGCTGCGTCCACTGTCGGGCTGGCGCGTGCCCACGTCAAGCAGCGGTCCGGCGCCTGCATCGGTCCGGCGCCGGTTACACGTCGGGACCGGGATCCCTTCCCTCGGGATCCGTTGATCTGCCCGACGATCTCGCATCAATTCGGACGCTTCCGCTCTGAGCGGGGTGCTTTCGGCGGCGCCTCGGCACGGCGAGCGCGGCCCTCCATGCGCCCCCGGCACCCGCTGGTGAACAATGGGGCCGGAATCGCACGAACGATCGGCCACGGCCACGGAGGAGCAGCCACATGACGTTGCGGACACGCCGCCTCGGGACGACCGACATGGAGATCACGACCGTCGGGTTCGGTGCCTGGGCCGTCGGCGGTGGCTGGACCTACGGATGGGGTCCGCAGGACGACGACGCCTCCGTGGCGGCCATCCGGCATGCGGTTGACGCCGGCGTGAACTGGATCGACACGGCGGCGATCTACGGGCTCGGCCACTCCGAGGAGGTCGTCGGCCGGGCCCTGCGGGCGATGCCGGTCGCGTCGCGCCCGTTCGTGTTCACCAAGGGTGGCGTGATCGGCGACCCCGAGCATCCCTACGCCGAGCCCCACCACGACCTGGCACCGGCGTCCATCCGCTCCGAGGTGGAGGCGTCGCTGCGCAGGCTCGGCGTCGAGCGCATCGACCTCTACCAGTTCCACTGGCCCGACGACGCCACGGCGATCGAGGATTCGTGGGCGGAGCTGGACCGCCTGGTCGGCGCCGGCAAGGTCCGGTCCGCGGGCCTCTCCAACCACGACGTCGGGCTGCTGGAGCGCGCGGACCAGGTCCGCCACGTCGAGTCGCTCCAGCCGCCGTTCTCGCTGATCCACCGCGAGTCGGGCGCGGACGTGATTCCGTGGGCGGCTGCGCACCGGACCGGCGTGATCGTCTACAGCCCGATGCAGTCGGGCCTCCTCACCGAGGTGTTCTCCGTCGAGCGGATGGCCTCGCTGGCGCCGGACGACTGGCGCCGAAGGGACGACGACTTCCGGGAGCCGGCACTGTCGCGGAGCCTCGCGCTGCGCGACGCGCTGCGCCCGATTGCGCAGCGACACGGGAGGACGGTCGCGGCGGTCGCGGTCGCGTGGACGCTTGCCTGGCCCGGCGTGACCGGCGCGATCGTCGGCGCACGACGGCCAGAGCAGGTCGACGGATGGGTCGGGGCCGCGTCGCTGGACCTGGCGGAGGCCGACCTCGACGAGATCTCGGCGGCGATCGAGCGGACGGGCGCAGGCGCCGGTCCAACCCACCGCGGGACCAGGACGGGGGCGGGACGGTGACGACGGAGTCGACCCCGCGCGTGATCGAGGCCGCCGCCGCGATCTCGGGTCCAGTCGCGTCCCCGGGCCGCGTCGAGGCCGACCGCGCGCCCGCCGGTCCAGTCGCGTCCCCTGGCTGCGTCGAGGCCATCCACATCACCGCCGTCGCCGGCCTGACGATGCAATCGGTCGAACGAGTTCGTGCGATCTCCGGCGTCGGGCTCGAGGGCGACCGATACGCGACCGGATCGGGACACTTCTCGTCCGGATTGGGGACCGGGCGGGCCCTGACCCTCGTGGAGGCCGAGGTGATCGAGTCCCTGGCGACCGACCACGGGCTCGAGCTGCCGCCGGGTGCCACGCGCCGCAACCTGACGACCCGGGGCATCCGGCTGGACGACCTGCTCGGTGGCCGCTTCAGGATCGGCGACGTGGAGTGCCTGGCCGTCCGGCGTGCCGAGCCGTGCGCCTACCTGGAGGGAATGCTCGGTCGGGCGGTGCTCGTGCCGCTGGTGCATCGCGCCGGAATTCGCGCGGACATCCTGTCGGACGGGGAGATCGCCCTTGGCATGGAGATCAGCCCGCTGCCCGGCCCGGCGATGAGGCCGGAGGGCGACGGGCCTGCAGCCTCCTCCGCGGGCGCCGCCACCTCAACCGTCGTCTTCGACCTGGGCGGCGTGCTCATCGACTGGAACCCGCGCCACCTCTACCGCAAACTCTTCGACGGGGACGACGCACGCATGGAGTGGTTCCTCGCCAACGTGTGCTCCCCTGCGTGGAACGCCCGCCTGGATGCCGGGCGACCGTGGGACGAGGCGATCCGCGAACTCGCTGCACGGTTCCCGGAGTACGCCGACCTCATCCGAGCCTACCGCGAGCGGTTCCCCGAGATGCTCGGCGGCACGTACGGCGAAAACGTGGCGATCCTTGCCGAACTTCGCGACCGCGGAACCCGCCTCTACGCGCTGACGAACTGGTCGGAGGAAACGTATGAGGAGTCGAGGGCCGACTTCCCGTTCCTGGACTGGTTCATCGACGTCCTGGTTTCCGGTCGCGAGGGCGTGGCGAAACCGGACGAGCGGATCTTCCGTGTCCTGCTGGATCGCTTCGGTCTCGATCCGTCGACCACCGTCTACCTCGACGACTCACCGGCGAACATAGAGCAGGCGCGGACGCTCGGGATGGATGCAATTCACGTCCACTCGACCGCGGACCTGCGAACGGAGCTGCGGAGCCGCGGTTTGTTGGGCTGACGGGCCCGGCGCGTCCGAGTCGGTACACGCCTCATCCACGCGAGTCATACTCTGTTTGTCCGTCGGGTCTACCGGTCGCTGGGCCGGATGGTGGTGTGATCCATCACGCCGGTCGGCCGTCTCCGGTCCCGATGCAGAGGGAGCGTCAGATGCGAAGGATCGGGAGGGGCCTCCATTCGTGGCGCCCGGCGCGACTGTGGACGGCGGTGATCATCTGCGGCCTGCTGGCGGCACTGCTGCCCGCAACGGCTGTGGCGGCACCCAAGGTGACAGTCCAGTTGTGCATCGGGTGCTACAGCCTGTCGGGCCAGGGCCCGGCGAACACGAACATCGCCGTGCTCTGGAAGAGCAGTGCCGGGGACGTGCGCCAGAAGGTCACCGTCAAGAGCAATGCGGGGGGACACTGGAGCACGCCTGACCTCATCTACGATTTCGAGGTCACGCCGGGCGACACCGTCAAGGCCACCATCGGGACGTGGACCAGGACGTTCACGGTGCCCCGGCTGAGTCTCCGCCTGGATCGGCCGAGCGGCGTCGCGAGTGGGCGCGGTCCGGCGAACACCAGCCTCGACCTGTACCTGGGCACGACCGGCGATTGCTACGACGCGGCGGTCACGACCGACGCCCTTGGCGCCTTCAGCCATGACTTCGGGGCGGACGGTGCCGTAGTCGACGGCCGCAGCGGCGCGTCCGTGCGGTGGCGGAACGCCTCGGGCGACTCCGTGAGCATGGACGTCTCTGCGCCCCGAATCGGGTTCTACCGCGGCATGTCGGGAGTGTGGGGGTGGGCCAGCCCGGGCATGCACATCGATGTCGAGTTGCTGGACACCTCGATGGCGCCGAACGGCGAGGCACGGCTCACGCCCGATCGCGACGGGTACGCGTGGACCGACTTCCTCGATGCCGATGGCATGACGGTGAGTCCCGCGACTGGGGACCATGTGCAGGCACGACTCACCGGCGCGCCCGATCCGTTTGCCGACATCGTCGTTCCGGCGGTCTCGATCACGGGGGTGGCCAGGACGGACGTGGTCACCGGCACCTGCGTGGTCGCCGCGGACTTCTGGGCCGAGGCATCCGCGCCCAATTGGTCCCGCGACTTCTGGTGGAGCAGCCATCTCGGCGCCGGCAAGAGCTTCAGCCGCGACATCACGGCCAAGATGGACCTGCGCTCAGGTGACCGCCTCTACCTGAGTTGCACACTACCCACCGCCGGCGACTGGGTCGACCGGATTGCCCTCGTCCCCTGACGACCATGCGATCGGGGTCGCGCCCGACATCGGACGCGGCTCATCCTGGTCGTGACGCCGGCCCATCGGGTTGCCCGGGTAGTCGGCGAAAGCCTGGGGAGTCGGTCGGCACCCGTCCGTCGCTGCGCTCCGGCGTCAAAGCTCGTTGCACGCTTCCTGTGGCCCACGCGCCCGCCGCCGCGTTGTGACAGGACGCAACACCCTCGGTACCGCACGCTGCAGACCGAAGTACGGCTTTGCGTTCTCCCTCCCGGACGGCAGCATTTCGCCCGTCACCCCGGCCCACCGCAACGGTTGTTGCACCAGTGAACCGGTCGACACCAAAGCACGCGTTCTCCGAGCGCGCCGTGCCAGGCTCCGAGCGGCCGTCCCCACCAACAGCTCCCACGATGAGGCAGACACCGCGATGGCGTCGATGGCAGTCAATGATCTCGGGCCGATGCTGACGGCCAGCGAGGTGGCCGAGCTGCTCCACCTGCACGTCAACACCGTCAAGCGCTTGGGCGACCGGGGCGAGCTGCCCTTCTACCGCGTCTGCAAGCGGGGCGATCGACGCTTCCGCCAGGAGGACGTGGTGGCGTTCCTCGCCCGCAACCGTTAGCGCAGCATCACATCGAGCGCGGACCCTGCCGCGCGCTTCCCTCCCTCGACGCGCCGCCGGCGGCCCACCGGCGGCGCTTCTTTATGCCCGGATCCACCGAACTGCTGCCGGAACGCGGCTGCGCCGCCGGCTGGTCCTGCCCGCTCCTCTTCACGCGACATCGGCACGCGTCAGGGCCGGTCGCAGACGGCTCCCCGCGGCCGGACGGGCGCTTCGCGCCGGGCGGCCCTGCGAGTCTCGGGTCCGGCGCCGGTCGTCTGTGCATGAAAGGTGCGAGTCGGCCGGCGGCACCCGGTGGGCCACGCCAGTGCGCCGGGTTGTGCCTCCAGTGTGCCGATTGACCGCTCGACCGGCCTCCAGGGTCGCCCCGCTGCCGGAGCCGTGCATCAGAAGCACCAAACGACCGACGCGGAGGTGCCGGAAGGGCCCAGCGGCGCAGTCGGTGGTCCACTCGCAACCCTGATGCACAGCGAGCGCCGACAGGCGGCGTCGCAGGTGGCGCGCGGCCCTTGGTGCGGGCGGCGCGTCCGAGCACGCGGCGTCGCTCAAAGAACGAGCGCGCGCATTCCGGCCCTGGTCAGGCGCTGGCGGACACGCAGGCTGGGGCGGCCGCCGGGTGCGCGGCCGGGGCCGTGGCGCAACAGGGCACGCGGCTCGGACAGGTGCCGTTCCGAGCATCTCGAGGTGCCCGGGCTCGGCGCGCCCCTGCCTGCCTGCCCGATTCCCGCCCGGTGGCCGCACTGAAGGTAACCAGACGCTCGGCCAAAGCCCGGCAACAGCAGCAGATCGGCGGGGAATCGCCGATGTCCCGCCAGGTACCTGATGCCAGCTGACACGTCCGTCGTCGTTCACGGACATGAACGGCCAGCCCAGGCACGCATCGCCCACGGCACTCGAGCTTGGGCACGATGTCGACGCGCCGGCGCACCCGGCCGGCGCATGGTCGCCGCCCACGCCAATGCGTTCGGCTCGTGCGTACGCCGCTGACTGCGCGAGAATCGCTCCCGTCCATTGCTGCCCGAAAAGGACCGCCGACATGCCGATCGACCTGTCGCTGACGCCCGAGAACCGGCTTGTTCAGGGCGCCGCCCGCGAGTTCGTCGCAGCCGAGATCGAGCCGAACATCCGCGAATGGGACGAGCGAGGCGAGGCCCACCGAGAAGTGTTCCAACTGATGGGCGAGCTCGGGTTCCTGGGCGCGCCCATCTGGGAGCGCTGGGGTGGCTCCGGGATGGACTACGTCAGCTTCGGCATCCTCTGCGAGGAACTGGAACGCGGCGACACGGCGTTCCGCGTCGTCATGAGTGTCCACGCCGCGTTGAACTCGCTGACGCTCATGCAGTGGGCGACCGAGGAGCAGAAGGGGCGGTGGCTCGTCCCGCAGGCGCGCGGCGAGAAGCTCGCGACCTTCGCCCTCACCGAGCCGGGCGTGGGCACGGACGCGGCCAACCTGATCTCGACCGCCCGCCGCGACGGCGACTCGTACGTCCTGAACGGCTCCAAGATGTGGATCAGCCTCGCGGACCTCGCGGACCACTTCCTCGTGTTCGCCAGTGTCGACCGGAACCTGGGACATCGCGGGATCACTGCCTTCGTGCTGGAGCGTGGCATGCCCGGGCTCTCCACCGGCACGATCCACGGCAAGATGGGCATCCACGCGGGGAACACGGGCACGATCTTCATGGACGACGTTCGCGTCCCGATCGAGCACCGGATCGGCGAGGAAGGCGAAGGCTTCACGATCGCGATGACCGCGATCGACCAGGGGCGCTTCACCGTCGCGTCGGGGGCCGTCGGGCTTGCGGCCGCGTGCGTGGACGCATCGGTCAGGTACGCGCACGAACGGAGCACGTTCGGCCAGGAGATCGGTCGCCACCAGCTCGTGAAGGAGCTGATCGCGAAGATGAGCACCGGCGTCGAGGCCGGCCGGCTGCTGTGCCGGCAGGCGGCGTGGCTGAAGAACCAGGGCCTGCGCAACACGCGGGAGACCAGCCTCGCCAAGTGGTTCTGCACGGACCACGCGGTGCAGGCGGCACTGGACGCCATCCAGGTCCACGGCGCGTACGGCTACTCGACCGAGTACCCGGTGGAGCGCTACCTGCGCAACGCCAAGGCAGCGGTCATCTACGAGGGCACGAGCCAGCTGCACACCCTCATCCAGGCCGACTACCTGCTCGGCTATCGGGAGGACCGGCCGCTGCGCTGCTCGCAGCTTCCGGCCGAGGGATATTCGGCACACGAGTAAACGCGGCCGGGAAGCCACCCGGCGATCAGTCATCCAGCGCGGCGATATGAAGCGAGCCCCCGGAGTGACCCGGAGGCTCGTTTCGCATCTCGTTCGGGAGGCCTGCGCGGACACCACGCCGGCCCCCGTCCGTCACTCGTGCTGCGGCAGGCGAACGCCCTCGTCGGAGATGTACGGCACGTATTCCGGTTCCCAGATGGCCGCATCGACCAGGGCTTCGCAGTCGACATCGGACGGCACGCGGGCCAGGCCCGACTCGACTGCCTCGCGCGCGACGGCCACGGCGATCTTCCGCGAGATGGGGCGCATCGCCGAGACGGACGGGAACAGGGCACCCGTGGCCAGGCGTTCGTCGGTGACCTCGGCCGCAAGCGTGCGCGCCGCGACGAGGAACATGCGGTCGCTCACGGAGCGCGCCGCGGTCACGATGGCGCCGAGCCCGACGCCCGGGAAGACGAACGAGTTGTTTGCCTGGGCGATCTCGTGGCGGACGCCGTTGTGCACGACCGCCGGGAAGGGGCTGCCGGTCGCGACCATGGCGCGCCCGTCCGTCCAGGCCAGGATGTCGGCCGGGAACGCCTCGGTGTTCGACGTCGGGTTCGACAGTGGCATGATCACCGGGCGATCGGTGTTCGCCGCGATCGCTCGAACGGCGGACTCGGTGAACGTCCCGGCGGTACCGGTCGTGCCGACCAGAACGGTCGGGCGGACGGACTTGACGGTGTCGAGCAGGTCGGGGGGCGGGACCTTGGCGGGCAGCCCGTAGGCCGCGGCGTTCTCCTTCGACAACGCCACCTTGCGCTTCGATTCGTCGATATCCGGCCGCGCAGCGTGCACCAGGCCCTTGGAATCGAGCAACACGATCGCCCGTTCGACATCCGCCTCGGACGCTCCCTCGTCCAGCATCGCGAGTCGCAGGAGGCGGCAGATGCCGATCCCGGCCGCGCCGGCGCCGGCCAGGACAATTCGCTGGTCCCGGAGCGCCACGCCCAGTTTCCGGGCCGCCGCGAGCACGCCGGCGACGACCACGGCGGCCGTGCCCTGGATGTCGTCGTTGAAGCACGGGACCCGGTCACGATACCGGTCGAGGATCCGGAGCGCATTCTGCTGCTTGAAGTCCTCCCACTGGATCAGGCAGCCGGGCCAGACTTCCTGGACGCCTCGGACGAAGGCTTCGACGACGGCGTCATATTCGCGACCGCGGAGACGCCGCTGCCGGTACCCGATGTACAGCGGGTCGTAGAGCAGCGCCTGGTTGTCGGTGCCCACGTCGAGCGAGATCGGAAGCGTCACCGACGGGTGGATGCCGCTGCCGGCCGTGTAGAGGGTCAGCTTTCCGAGCGAGATGCCCATGCCGCCGGCTCCCTGGTCGCCCAGGCCGAGGATCCGCTCGTTGTCGGTGACGACGATGAGGCGAACGTCCTTGTACACCGAGTTGCGGAGGATCTCCGGGACGCGATCGACATCGGCCGGTGTGATCCACATGCCGCGCGTGCGGCGGAAGATGTGGCTGAAGTTCTGGCACGCCCGCCCCACCACCGGCGTGTAGACGATCGGGAGGAACTCCTCGAGGTTGTGGATGAGCAGGTAGTAGAAGAGCGTCGCGTTGCGGTCCTGGAGCGCGGCCAGCCCGATGTATCGCTCGAGATCGTCCGACTTGCGACGGAGGTGCTCGAGCTCGAGCCGGCATTGCTGCTCGATCGTGAGCACAGCGCTCGGCAGGACGCCCTGGAGCTGGAACGCCAGCCGCTCCTCCGCGCTGAACGCCAGGTCCTTGTTGAGGAGGCGTGCGTTGAGCAGATTCGTCCCGTGGACGTCGATCACGGCGGGAATCCGGGCGACCAGCGCGTCGTATGGCGCCGGCGGCATTCCGTGCGCGCCCCGGACGGACGGAGGCGTGGATTCGGTGACGAGAGTGGGCTCGGGAGGCGGCGCTACTGGCACGGTCGAGGCTCCATTGTGGTGCGATCTCGGGTCGGGTGGACGCCGAGGGTGTTGCGGGGCGCGAGATGGGCCGCTGGCTGCGCGGCGCACGCCGGGTCGCGCCTTCTGTTCGCTCACCAGACGAGCATGGCGCACAGGCCGGCCCGGTCAAGGCACCGTTTGGAGGGAATCCGGCGGCCGAAGCGCCTGTTCGTGCGCGGAGCCACGGGCCATCTGGCCCAGCCGGACCGAACGCGGAAGGACCGGTGCTCGATCGCTCTGGCGGGTGCAGGAAATAGCCGTCTACGACTACTCGCACTTCAGTTAGCCATTGACGGCTATCTGACGCAGAGTTAGCCTGTACCGATGATCGAGGGCGGTTGGGGGATCGCGGTGTTCGGCGACGTGGTGCATTCGCGGCGTGCGCCGACGGCATCGACCGCCTGGCTCGAGCAGCTGCGCTCCGATCTCGACGAGATGTACGGGCGCGAGCGCCTCGCCGATTTCGAGTTCACGCAGGGCGACGAGATCCAGGGCCTGCTCGTCCCGGGTGCCGATCCGTTCCGGGTCGTGCTCCACGCCACGCTGCAGCGACACGCGGGAAGCGGCGCAGTACCCGGAATGCGCTGGGCCATCGCCGCCGGCCAGGTCGATCCCGGTCATGGACCGGCCACGCGGCGAACCGGGGCCGCGTTCATCCGGGCCCGCGAGACGCTGGACGGTGCGAGCGCGGATCGCGATGGACTTCGCTGCGCCACTGGCGACCCGCGTGCCGACGCACTGCTCGACGGACTGGCGCCCGTGCTTGCCGCGATGGCAGAGGCCATGACCGACCGTCAGCGCGAGGTGGCGCGGCTGGCGCTCGTCGATGGCCTGCGGCAGTCGGAGATCGCGGATCGGCTGGGCGTCGCGCGAGCCACCGTGTCGGTGTCCTGGGCACGGGGTGGGGTGCGGAACCTCGGGCGCATGGCCGACGCCCTGCGGGCCATCTGGCGCGAGGGTGTTGAACGCGCGGCCACCGACGGGGCGCAGCTGTGACGCGCGACGTGGCACAGGGCATGTGCGAGGCTGGGGCATGACACGCGGAACCGGGAGCCGTCACGGGGAGGCCGTCGCATGAACGCGGCGCCGCTGGTCCTTGCGTGGCTCGTGCTGGCCCACCTGCTGGCGGACTTCGTCTTCCAGACGCAGGGGGTCGCGATCGGCAAGTTCGGGAACGACCGGCGGGCCTGGCGAGCGTTGGCGATCCACGTGGGCATCGTGGGACTGCTGAACCTGCCGCTGATCGTGGTGTTCGGAGTGCCGGGTGCGGTGTTTGCCGCCGTCGTCACGGGCGCGCACCTCGTGATCGACCGGGCCAAGATCGACCTGACGATTCGCACGGCCGGTGGCGCGCCGAGCGGGGCTGGAAGCGGACCGCCGGGCGCGCCGTTGCAGCCGGGCGCGTCGTCGTCGCCGACGTCCGACGGGCCGGCGCAGCCCGACGCGCCGCCATCGCCGGTCGGGCCCTCGCAGCCGGACGCGCCTCCTCCGGCGGCCTCCGAGGGCCCGGCGCTCGACCAGGCATGGACGTCGCGACCGGCCGCGCTCTTCATCGCCGACCAGCTCGCGCACGTCGCGGTGCTCGTGGGTGCCTGGGCGATCCTGCTCGCCGGAGCGGCTCCCCTGGGCGCCTGGGTCGACTTCGTCAACCGGCTGCTCGGCAGCACGGACCCCGCGGCCTTCCATCGGGCTGTGCTGGTTCTCGTCGTGCTGGCGGACCTGGCGATCGTCAACGTTCGAGCGGCGTCGCTGTTCGTCGCGACGCTCGTCCGGGCACCGCGCCCCAGGCTCGACCGGGCGAATGACCGGGCGACGGACCACGCGGCCGACCGCGCGGGCACGCCATCGGAGGCACGCATCGGTGCGACGATCGGGGTGCTGGAGCGGATCATCGTGGCGGCGCTCACCCTCGCGAGCGCGCTGGACGCGATCGGGCTCGTCGTCGCCGCAAAGACGCTTGCCCGGTTCAGGCAACTCGACGACCGCGAGTTCGCGGAGTACTACCTCCTCGGCACGCTTGCGAGCATCAGCGTGGCGATCATCAGCAGCCTGATTGCGCGACAGGCCCTGGCATGAGGCTCTGCGCCGTGGAGCCGCGCGACCGACCGCCGGCACCTGGCGCGCATCCCTGGGCGCCAGGCCGCTGATTCGGGCGTCGCATGCGGCCCGGCCGATCGCCGTACATCAAATCGGACGATTCCGTCCGCCGTGGCGAGCGCCGGACTCACCTGGACGCTCACCCCGCGCGTTGGGTTGTGTCAGGACGGCGCATTCCAGCCGAAATGACTCAATCCGCGGCCGGGGAGGAGCCGCAGGCCCCGCCTGGTAGGACGCTGTCGTCCGATTTGATGCGAAACGGGTGCGCGGCGCTTCAGACGGCCGCGAGTCCGGGGACCCCCGCGTTCGTCGGCTGCACGAGGAAGATCCAGACGTCCCAGCAGACGTGGCTGACGATCAGCGCGCCCAACGGGGCACCCAGCGCGTGGAGCGCCGACCAATGCGCTCCGGCCACGCCGGCGGCCCCGAACAACGTGAAGTTCCCGGTGACGATGTGGACGCCGGCGTACGCCGCGGCCGCCACCGCCGCTCCCGGCCAGCGTCCGTACCGCTCCATCAGCGCGCTCTCCAGGAAGCCGCGCCAGAACAGCTCCTCCGCCGGCCCGATGATCGTCGCCAGCCGCGCGGCGATCTCCGAGTGCGGCGCCAGCTCGCGCAGGGCGTAGATCTCCTCGATGTCGCGCCCGCCCGTCGGGATGAAGCGGCGGGCGAACCGGTCGCCGACCTGGAAGGTGGCGTAGAGCGTGGCCGCGGAGGCCGCGCCGAGCGCGACCTCGAGCGGGCCGATGTGCGGCCGCTTCGGCTGGTGGCCCGGCAGCAGCGAGTAGCTTCCCAGGGCGAGCCCGGTGATCGTCATCCGTTCCCAGAACCGCTCGCGAGGGCCGCGAAACGTCGCCGTGAACAGGAGTTGCGCCAGCCCGAGCCCGAGCGGGACGCGGGCATGTTTCGGGATCGGCAGGGAGGGCACGTCAGCGGCCCGGCGGAGTGGTGCGCACGTTGTCCCGCGTGCGGCTGATCATCGGTACCAGACCGTGCCGGAGAGCAGCACGCCCGCGACAAGGAGGGCACCGAATGCCATGTGGAGCCGGGCCGTCTGGAGGTCGATCATCGCGATCGCCCGAGCCTGGCCGCCGGCACCCAGTTCCGCCGATCGAATCACGACCGCCAGCAGCGGCAATGAAAGCGCCGCAAGCATCACCTGCGCCGGCAGGACCTCGACGACCACCGCCAGGGCGAGCGTCATGTACGCGCCGAGCGTCATGCACCAGGTACGCGTTGTGGGCGAATTCCCGGCCGAGCCGCGACGACAGCGTGCTGATCCCCGCCCGCGTGTCCTCGCTGATGTCGCGCCACTCGTTGCCGTGGAGGATGGCCGCGACCAGCAGGCCGATCGGGATGGAGAGCCACAGCGACGTGATCGACCAGGCGCCGCTCGATCGCGAAGTAGCCGCCGACCGTCATCAGCGGCCCCATGAGCAGGAACACGAGCGGGATCCCGAGCGCATGGAACTTGTACTGGAACGGCGGTGCGGTATAGAAGTAGCCGCCTGCGAGACCGAGCAGCCCGAGGCCGACGATCGGCCAGCCGCGCAGCCAGGTCAGGCCGAGCCCCGCCAGCACCGCGATCCCGAAGAAGCCCGATCGCCAGCAGGTAGGCGCCGCGCTCGGTGACGCGGCCCTTCAGGATGGCGTGGCTGGCGCGCGGCGAGGTGATCGTGTCGATGCCCTGTCGCACGTCGAAGATCTCGTTGATGATGTTCGTGCCGGAGTGCAGGGCGACGCCGCCGACGAGCGCCAGCAGGAACGCCCCTAGGTCGAACCGGCCGTCGGCCCAGGCGAGCGCCCCGCCGGCGGCAACAGGAATGATCGACGCGGTGTAGGCGAACGGCCGCACGATCTCCCACACGGTGCCGACGCGGCGGCGCATGCGCGAACCCAGCCCGAGGGCTCGATCGTCGGCGAGCGTGGTCGTCGCGACGGGGCCGGCCGTGACGGGCAGCGCGGAGGTTGTGGTCATCTCGACCGGGTGAGCCGCATCCGGCGCGGTCGCCTCCCGTGGACCCGGCAGCGCGGCATAGAGTCTCGCCGCCGCCAGCAGTTCATCGACCTGGTCGTCCTCCTGGAGGACCGGCTGGAGGAGCGGCAGCTCCAGGTCCGCCTCGGCGTTGAAGCGCAGCGCGCCCGCGGCGACGTCCTCGCGCGTCCCGCAGAGCATGAACGCGTCCAGCAGTTCGTCGGGGATCAGCTTCCCCGCCGTGTGGAAGTCCTCCGCGCGCCATGCCGCCGCGATCCGGTCCCGCAGGTCACGGTCGAAACCGGCACGCGCCAGCGACACGTCGCCCAGCACGGACATCATGTAGATCACGAACGGCTCGCGCTTGGCCCGGTTGAGGGCCTCGCGCCGCGTGTCGTCGACGAGCGTCAGCAGGTAGCCGGCCGACTCGATCGCGCGCGGGTCGCGGCCCGCCTCCGTCGCCGCCGCCCGCAGCCGCCCGACGATCCCCTTCAGCGACGGGACCGACTCCGCCGGTCGCGCCAGGTAGCCGTCCGCCTTCTGGCCCGCGAGCGCCACGAATTCCTTCCGGTATGCGGCGATGAAGAGCGGGATCCGGTGGGGTGGCGCGAACATCGGCTGGATCGGCGGCAGGCCCGGCGTGGCGGAGGGGACCCGCTCGCCGGCCCAGAGCGCGCGGATCTCGTCCATGGCCCGGCTCACGCCCTCGACCGCCCCGTCCGGCGAATAGGGCACGCCCATCTGCTTGAGGCGCAGCGGCAGCCCGGTCCCGAGCCCCATGACGATGCGCCCGGGTGCCATCTCGTCGAGCGCGGAGCCGGTCATGGCGAGGACGACGGGATGGCGCGTGAACGGGTTGACGGCGCCGAGCGCGATGCGGAACCCGTCGTCGCGCTCGTCCGGGCCGAGCGCCGACGAGATCGCGCTGACGTAGCTGACGGCGTCGCGCTCGAAGTAGCTGTCGTGGATCCAGACCGAATCGAGGCCCCCGCGGCGGGCGTCGCCTGCCCACCGGACGACGTCTTCCACGTCACCGCGAGCGGCAAGTCCGATTCCGATGCGACGACCGAGGGCGGCCATGACGGTGGCGATCCTTCACGTGCGGCAGAAAGGTGCTACTGAAACGTAGCACATTCCGGCGAAACGGTCGGGGGCAGGCGTCTGGGATGATCTGCGCGTGAGCGGCAATACCGATTTCGTCTCATCACTCCGGGCGGTCGAATCGCCCGTGCTCGCGATCGGGTGGGCGACGGTCGACATCGAGCGGACGCTGGCCGACCTTGCCGCCGTCGAACCCGGGGCGGCGAGCGAGCCGGTGCTGGACGTCGAGCCCGCGCTGGGGGCCCGAGCCGCACGCCTGCGCGCAGATTCAATCGAAATCGTCATTCTCGAACCGATCACGGAGGGGAGGCTCGCGGCATTCCTCGCCAGGCACGGCGAAGGCATGGCGGTCCGCTATGTCGAGGACGGGTCGGGACAGATCGGCGAGCTAACGGTCCGGACCGCGCTCGGCCGGATGGGCCGGCTGGAAGCGGGGCCGAGGGACGGACCGTTCGTGATCATCGTCGAGCCGGGGTGACCTACCAGCGCCCCTGGTGGACGATCTCGTCGAGGCCACGGCGACCGCCCGCCTTCGGCGGCCGATCCAGGTCCTCCTCGCGCGCCGGCCAGCCGAAGCTGAGCAGGAACTCGCAGTGCTGGTCGTCGGGGTAGCCGAGGATCTCGCGGCAGAGCGGCTGGTCGTAGACGGTCGCCGGCACGGAGCCGATGCGCATGTCCCACCCGGCCAGCACCATGTTCTGAGCGGCACGGCCGAGGTCCCACATGACCGAGAGAGGAGCGTCGGTCGTGTCGGGGCGGGGCGTCACGAGCGCGATCGCGGCGGCGGCGCCGGCCAGGTGACCGGCAAAGGGCCCGACGCTCGCGAGCCGCTCCAGGGTCGAGCGATCGCGGATGAGGATGAAGGCCCACTGCTGCGAGTTCTTGGACGAGCCGGCATGCCGGCCGGCGTGGAGGATGGTGGTGAGCGCGTCGTCGGGGAGGGGATCGGGCTTGAACCGGCGCACGGTCCGGACGGTGCGAATCGCGTCGAGTGTGTCCATGGCGCAAGTCTGCCGCAAGTCCGGTGTTCGGGGCCGGCCACGAGTCGCTATCGTGCGCCGCATGAATCCATCGCACGCGAAGGACTTTCCGAACATCATCGAAGTGGTCGTGGAGATTCCGCGCGGAAGCCGGAACAAGTACGAGTGGGACCCGGGGGCAGGCGTGTTTCGGCTGGACCGGGTCCTGTCGTCGGCCGTGTACTACAACTTCGACTACGGGTTCGCGACGGACACGATCTCCGGCGACAACGACCCGACGGACACGCTGCTGCTGATCGACGAGCCGACGTTCACCGGGTGCCGCGTCTGGGCACGCCCGGTGGGCATGCTGGAGATGCGCGACGAACAGGGCCCGGACTACAAGATCCTGTGCGTGGCGGTCGCGGATCCGCACCAGTCGCACGTGGAGCAGTTGTCGCAGGTACGACCGCATCGGCTGATCGAGATCGAGAACTTCTTCCAGACGTACAAGTTGCTCGAGGACAAGGCGGTCGAGGTGATCGGCTGGCACGACGTCGACCGGGCTCGCGAGGTCCTGCTGGAGGATCGGCAGCGGGCGACGAACCAGGCGGCCGGCACGCCGGCGTGAGCCGGGAAGCGCCCGTGGGCGGCGAGGCGCTCCCTGGCCCGGAGGCACTCGACCCGGAGACGGCCCGAGTCCGGGCGTACTGGGACCGATCTGCGGCGAGGTACGCGGAGGGCCCGACTCGCTCGAGCCGGTTGCTCCAGGACGGCCGGGAATGGGCCTGCGGACAGGCCGGCGACGACGTGCTGGAGATCGCTGTCGGGACGGGGAAGAACCTGCCCTTCTACCCGGCGGGCGTGCGATTGACGGGGGTCGATCTGAGTCCGCGGATGCTGGCGATCGCGCGGAAGCGGGCGGCCGAGTTGGGGCTGGAGGCGGACCTGCGGGAGGGTGACGTGCAGCGCCTGGAGTTCCCCGACGAGCGCTTCGACTGCGTGATCTGCACGATCTCGCTGTGCTCGATCCCCGACGACCGGGCGGCGGTGCGGGAAGCCTGGCGCGTGCTGCGGCCGGGCGGACGCTTCATCCTCGTCGAGCACGTCCGGAGCCCGAATCCCCTGGTCCGTGCGGTCGAGCACCTGCTGGAGCCGCTGGCCATGCGGTCGGGCGGCGACCACCTGCTCCGTGAGCCGCAGGAGGCGCTGGTGGCAGCCGGCTTCACGATCGAGTTCGTGGAGCGGCGACGGCTGGGCATCGTGGAGCGGGTGATCGGCCGGAAGGCGGAGTAGCGGCGCGGGGAGGGGAGCCTGGTGCCGTTCCCGAGATGCTGCCCGATGCGCATCACGGAGCCACGGAATCGTCGAATCCGATCAGATGTGCGGCTACGCGCGCACTGTGGTGCCCATGTGACAGGGAGGTCCCGCGCACCCCAAGGTCAACCGGATGCGGCCGCCCGCGCCTCAAGCACGACGCGCAGCTGCGCGGGACTGATGTTGCCGCCCGAGCAGACAAGCACGACCCGTCGACCCTTCAGTTGATCCCGGATCTGCCATGCGCCCGCCAGTGCCGCCGCCCCGGCCGGCTCGACCAGCGTCTTCGTCGTCTCGATCATGAGCGCGGTGGCCCGGAGCAGTTCCGCCTCCGACGCGAGCAGGAAGTCGTCGAGGCCGTCCCAGAGGATCCGCTGCGGCAGCTCGAACGCCGTGCGGGTCGCGAGCCCCTCTGCGGCGGTCTCCATCCGGTCCTCCACCAGCGCCCGTGCCTGCCATGAGTGGTGAGCCGCCGGCGCTGCGGCCGCTCCGACCGCGATCAGCCGCGTCCTGGGCCGGATCGCCCGCGCCACGATGCAGGCGCCGGCCATCCCGCTGCCGCCGCCGACCGGTCCGATCAGGACATCGATCTCCGGCTGCTCCTCGTAGATCTCCAGCACCGAGGTGGCCACGCCGGCGATCAGCAGCGGCTCGTTCCCGGAGTGGATGTAGCGGAACCCGCGTTCCGCCGAGAGCGCGGCGCAGCGTTCGCGGGCCTCGTCGTAGTCGACACCGTGCTCGATCACCTCGGCGCCCAGCCCGCGCATGGCGGCAACCTTCACGGGGTTGGCGCCGATCGGCACGACGATCACGGCACGGACCCCGAACAGCCGCGCGGCGTAGGCGACCGACTGGCCGTGGTTGCCGGTCGAGGCGGCGGCCACACCCCGGCGCCGCTCCTCCTCGGTCAGTGTGGCGAGCAGGTTGATGCCGCCCCGGACCTTGAACGCGCCGACGGGCTGGTGGTTCTCGTGCTTGACCCAGACCTCGGTGCCGAGAAGGTCGGAGAGCGCGGGGTGCTCGTAGAGGGGAGTCGGGTGGAGATGGGGCGCGATGCGCCGCCGGGCGATGAGGACGTCGGTGATGTCGGGGATCGGCCACTCCACGTTGGACTCCTCTCTGCGTTCGGCTGCGGGTGCGCGTCGGCTCCAATGGTGAGTCATCCGCCGATGGGCGGTGGGCCCGCGCGAATCCGTCACGGGTGGCTGGAGAGCACCGTAACATCGTGTTTGAGGGTGGCGCGTCACACGATGGGTTGCGGGAGGCCGCCCGGCACGCCCCGCCCGGTATCTCGAGGGAGCCGTCAATGCCCGATCTGCCGGTTCCCGTTACCGCCGACCGCCCGGGCCCTACCAGCCTTCCGTGCCCGGCTCGCCCTTGAACGGGCCGACGATCCGGCTCGTCACCCAGCCGCCATAGAACCGGCCGGGTTGCGGCGTCGCCCGCTCATCGCCCACCCATGCCTCGTCGACGCGGCCGGCGTAGAACGCCAGGTACCCGCGGATCGCCTCAAACCCCGGCTTCGGGTCCCGGTAGGTCCACGCGATCGAGCGGATCTCGCGATCGCCGGAGACGTAGTCGTAGTAGCTCGCCTCGCCCTTCCACTCGCAGATCGTGTGGCGGGTCGTCGGCCGCAGCCCGTCCATCCGCACATCCTCCGGCGGCAGGTAGTACACGGGCGGCCCCGCCGTCTCCAGGACGCGGAGGGCGTGGTAAGAGTCTGCAATCACTCGGCCGTCGATAAGGACGCGGATGCGCTCGGGGACGGGTTCGACCCGCGGCGGCCGGGGATAGTCCCAGACGGATTCCTGGCCTGGGCCCGGAGTAACCGGCACGACACCGGCCGGGACGCGTTGGGTGAGCATCGAGCGAACCTCCTGGAACGTCTCACGCCCCGTGACGCGAGCGCCCTTTGTCGAGGCCACGGTACCCGACGACGGGTGCTGGCTGCCTGTGCATGTGGAGAGCGAGTCAGCCAACAGGCCCGTGCTTTCCGGCGTCGCGCGCCGGTTGATCGGCCAGATGGTGCGCCACACGATCAGAACGGAGCCCGCGGGTCAGAATGGTGCACCAAACGAACCGAATGGCAGTCGCGAATGCGCCAGCGCAACCGCTCGCGGAAGTGATCGGCTGACTCGCACCCGTGACGCACAGGCCGCGGAGGGGGGTGGCCCTCGCGGCGCGGAGGAGTGGCCCGCCCGGCGCGAAGCGCCGACCCGGCCGCGGGCACGCTTCCGCGATGGTCGGGGTCGCGGGCCGAACGCGCCGGGCCAGGAACCGCTCCACGTCAGCCGGCGGCGCAGCCGCGTGCGTCGCCTTCGCAAGCGTACCCACCATGCCGACCCTGCTACCGTTTCGCGATGGTCGCGAAGTCCGAGACGATCGAGATCGCGGGTAGGCAGGTCTCGATCTCCAATCCTGACAAGGTCTTCTTTCCCGAGCACGGCTACACCAAGCTCGACCTCGTTCGCTACTACATCGCCGTCGCAGACGGCGCGCTGCGCGGCGCCGGCGGCCGGCCCATGGCCCTCAAGCGGTTCGTCAACGGGGCCGCCGGGGAGGCGTTCTTCCAGAAGCGCGCACCCGAGTCGCGCCCGGACTGGATCGAGACGGTCGAACTGAGCTTCCCCTCCGGCCGGACCGCAGACGAGATCGTCCTGCGGGACGCGTCGCAACTCCTGTGGATCGTGAACCTCGGCTGCGTCGACCTCAACCCGCACCCCGTCCGCGCTGATGACCTCGACCACCCCGACGAGCTTCGCGTCGACCTCGATCCCGTGCCGGGCGTGTCGTGGGACCAGATCCGCCGGGTCGCCCTCGTCGCCCGGGAGTCGCTGGAAGCGCACGGGCTCGTCGGTTGGCCAAAGACCTCGGGCTCGCGGGGGATCCACATCAACGTTCGAATCGAACGGCGCTGGACGTTCCCGGAGGTTCGCCGTGCCGCCCTGGCGCTGGCGCGCGACGTCGAGCAGCGCGCACCGGACATCGCCACCAGCAAGTGGTGGAAGGAGGAGCGCCACGGCGTGTTCCTCGACTACAACCAGAACGCCAAGGATCGGACGGTCGCCTCCGCGTACTCGGTCCGCCCGACGCCGGACGCGCGGGTTTCGATGCCGCTGACGTGGGCGGACGTGCCGGCCGTCGAGATGGAGGATTTCACCCTCGCCACGGTGCCCGCCCTCTACGCCGAGCATGGTGACGCGCACGCCGGGATCGACGAGGCGGTGGGGTCGCTCGACTCGCTGCTGGAACTGTCGGCGCGGCACGCGGCCGAGGGGCTCGGCGACGCCCCGTGGCCGCCGCACTACGAGAAGCCCCCCGGCGAGCCTCCGCGCGTCCAGCCGTCGAGGCAGCGCCGGCCGGATTCCGAATACGGCCCGTCCGACCCGGATCGCGGGGCGCGCTGGGCAGCCGCCCTCGCCGAACGGCCCGAATGGACCGGCACGCGCCCGACGCCGACGGGCCGCCGCCGCACGTCCATCCCGGTGATCGAGATCTCACGAGCCGCCGCGAAGGACGACGCCCTCGCTGGTCTCGAACGCTGGAAGGCCAGGCATCCGGAGGCGGCCTCGCACCTCGAGACCGCCGACGTCCTGGTCGACTCGATGCGGGGGCGCTACAAGACCTGGACCCGGATCCGCGTCAACCTTCAGCACGTCCCGGAGGCCGATCGCCCGGCGCAGGAGGCGCTCGATCCGGATTACGACCCGCGGGTCGAATGGGAGGGCCTCGATCGCTCGGGCGAACTTGAGGGCGGGCGAGCCGACGCGGGGGCCGGTGGTCAACGACGGCGACCGGAGCCGGAGGTTCCGCCGCCCAGTCCCCGGTCTCGTCACTGATGGACTTGTCCTCGGGCAGTCCGCTGCGCCAGCTCGATCATCGGCGGCGTCAGGGGCTCCGGGTTGGAGGTGCGCGCAGGGTAGCCCGGCTCGGCGGCCAATCTCCGTGGCAAGCCCAGATGCGTGGTGTTTGACGCCACCCCTATGATCACTGCCACGTGCCCGTCCCTGATTCCGGGGCATTGCATTCCGGAGGGGCACGAAGCGGGGCCTGGTCGCAGCAGTCACCAACGGGAGGCGTAACCCAGCTATGTCCGGCATTCTGGATTCCAAGTTGACACTCCGCCATCTGGTCGTCCTGGGAGTACTGGTTGCCACGTTGGCAATCAGCGCCAGCGCGCTTGCAGTGGGCAGTTCCACCAACGGCACCTTCTCGGCTGGATCGATCCGCATGTCGTCCGCCAAGAGCAACGCATATGTGAACGTGTCCGGCTCGACCGCGCTGCTCAAGGTCCTGACCACGTCGATCAGCGTGCCTTCGGGCAAGACGGCCGACGTCCAGGCCAACTTCTCCGCGACCGTCGCCCACAACCTGGGCACCTACGCGTACTGCTTTGGCGCCTTCACGCTCGACGGCGCAACATCCGATGCCACGTTCGCGCCGGGAAACGTTCAGTTGATCGGAGGGGGAACGGCCGCCGAGCCCGATGCGGTCTCGGTCGGGATGACCGGCTTCCGGAGAGGCATCGGCCCCGGCAACCACTTCGTGAACGTCTACATCAGTAGTGCGTACGCCGGTTGCACGGTCGAGGACCGCGCGGTGAACGTCCTGGTGAACATCCACTGAGTCTGCGAAGGGTCGAGGCAGGCGGGCCGGGTCACCCCGGACCGCCGATCCTCGGCCAATATCACGTGGTACTGCACGGGGATTTCGCCCCAGCCGTCGGGATCTCGCTCGACTGCGACTCCGTGGACGACGTTGAGCGCGCCGCCCAGATCGTCAGGCGATTCGCAGCCTGCGGAAGTAGGAGCCGCCGAATACGAGGGCCGCTACGATCAGGCCCCAGAACACGACGGGTGCGAGCCACACCTCGATGCCGGGAAAGACGACGGTCAGGGTGTCTCCCTGCTGGTTGGTCACGATCCACGCCTTCCCGCCGCCGACCGCGGCCGGCAACTGGTTGACGAGATACGCGAGATAGCCGAATGAGGCGAGCGTAAGTCCGGCGATGATGATGCCGATGATCCGTGCCCACTGCTTGTGGACCCAGATCCCGAACCCCGAGACGACGGCAAAGATGCCGGTCAGCAGGATGGCGAAGGCGATGATCGTGACCGGCGAGTCCACCGGCGTGTACTTCTTCACCTCGGCGAGGCCGCCAACGGACAACAGGCCGATGAAGAAGATCGGGATCCCCCACAGGAACAGGATGAGGCCGGACAGGACCACCGCAACGCCGGTGATCGCCGAGGCCTTGTACCCGTAGACCGGCTGGCCGGCACCCCAGCCGGCCGCAGCGGCCGGCCACGCCGGCTGCGCGGGCTGCCCGTAGCCGGCCTGCGGGTAGGCGCCCTGCTGGTACGGCTGCTGTGGGTACCCCGCGGCCGGCTGCTGGTAGCCCTGCTGTCCGTATGCCGCCCCCGGCTGGTAGCCCTGCTGCCCGTACCCTGCCGCCGGCTGCTGATATGACTGCTGGGTCGGCGTCGGGTATCCGGTCGCCGGGGTCTGGTAAGTGGAGTGCGTCGACTGCGGGTATGCCGCGGTCGGCTGCTGATAGGCAGTCTGTCCGGCCTGCGGATAGCTGCCCGTCGCCGGCGCCTGGTAGGCCGACGGCGTCGGCTGCTGGTACGGCGCGGCCGCCGGCTGTTGTGCCGCAGGCTGCTGTGCCACAGGCTGCTGTGCCACAGGCTGCTGGTACGACGCCGCGGGCTGCTGTGCCGCAGGCTGCTGGTAGGTCGGTTGGGGCGGCCACGCCTGCGCCTGGGGCGGCTCTGCGGAAGACGCTGCCGCGGCGGGCGCTGACCAGGCAGCGGTCGGATACCCGGTTGCCGGTGTTGCAGTCGATGCGGACGTGGGCGTTGCTGCTGCCGGAGGTGTCCACGACTGGGGCGTGGTCGCCGGTTGCTCGGGGGACGTCGGCGGTGTCGGCGGCGCGGCCGGAGGAACCGGCGGCGTCCAGGCCGCCGGAGTGGAAGTCGTGTCGGGCGTCGGCGGCGCGGCCGGAGGAGCCGGCGGCGTCCAGGCCGCCGGAGTGGACGTCGCGTCGGGCGTCGCCGGTGTCGAAGCGGTGCTATCCGAGGATGCCACGGGCTGGCTCACGCCCCAGCTCGATGCGCTCTCCGCCGGTGGCGTCGGGGCAGGAGTCGGTCCCGCGCTGGTCGTATCTTCCGGTCGCTGCGCCTCGGTCATGCCCATCCCTCTGCTGCGGTATCCCCTGACCAGTGTACCGATCGCTCACCCCGCCGGATATAGTCCAGCCGCGTTCACGCCCCCCGTTGGGCTCCGAAGATCCGCTCAAGCTCGAACGGTGCCGTGGTTTCCAGCTGGTCGTACCGGCAGTTCTCCGGGCGCTTGTCCGGCCGCCAGCGCAGGAACGTCGTCCCGTGACGGAATCGGGCGCCCTGGAGGTGGTCGTAGGCGACCTCGCAGACCCGCTCGACGCGGAGCGGCTCCCAGGACAGGTCGCGGCCGCGGTTCCAGCGGCTCGTCGCGCCCGGGACTCGCTGGCCGCTCGCGACCAGCTCGGCCGCCCAGTCGGCCCAGTCGCGACCAGGGGTGGCCCTCCATGGCGTCCTCGCGCAGCGGCGCGAGCTCGGTCGCCAGCGCGCGTGCGCCGCTCCATCGTGAAGGACGAGCGTCACGCCGACGTGGTGGAGCGTTCCGGCGTCGTCGTAGAGGCCGAGCAGCAGCGAGCCGACGATCGCCCTCGCCGGCCTTGTGCCAGCGGAAGCCGGCCACGACGCAGTCGGCGGTGCGCTGGTGCTTGATCTTGAGCATCGCGCGCTTGCCCGGCTGGTACGGCGGCGCCGACGCGGCTTCGCGACGACGCCGTCGAGGCCCGGCGCCCTCGAACCGCTCGAACCAGTCCTGCGCCGGTGCCCGGTCGCGCGGTGGCGGGCGTGAGGTGGACCGGCGGCGTGGCGCTCGGCGAGGGCCGTCTCGAGCGCGCGTTCGCCGGGCGCCTGCCGCTCGTCGCGCAGGTCGCTGGTCGCCGAGCGCCAGCAGGTCCCACGCGACGAACGACGCCGGCGACTGCGCCGGCGAGCATCGCGACGCGCGACGCCGCCGGGTGGATCCGCAGGAGCAGCGCCTCGAAGTCGAGGCCCGTCGGCGCCGGCGATGACGATCTCGCCGTCGACGACGCAGCCGCTCCGGCAGCGACGCGCGGAGCGGCGCGGCCAGCTCCGGGAAGTAGCGATCGAGCGGGCTTGAGGTCGCGGCTCTGGATGTAGACCTCGTCGCCGTCGCGGAAGACGATGCGCGCGAAAGCCGTCCCACTTGGGCTCGAAGAGCCAGCCGGCGCCGTCGGGAGCGACGTCGGCGGCCTTGGCGAGCATCGGTTCCAGCGGTGGTTCGAATGGAAGCGTCGCATGGGCCGGCGAGGATACGCATGGACCCGTTCGCGCCAGCCGCGACACGGGTCGACCCGCCGGGCGCATTCGAGCCTGCGGCCGGCGTGTTAGCCTCGGGGGATGCCCGAGCCGACCTTCCGAGGCGACCCGTACCGCGTCCTCGACGTGTCCGGGATGCCACCATCGACGCGATCAAGCGCCGCTGGCGCGAGCTCGCCCGGGAGCACCACCCGGATCGCGCGGCGGGCGACTCCGGCCGAAGCCGAGCAGATGACCTCGCGCATGGCGCGCATCAACGCCGCGTACGACCTGTTGCGCGATCCCGTCCGCCGGGCACGATACGACGCCTCCCCGCAGGCACGTCGGGCACGAGAGACCGATACGGCCGGGGACGGCGTCGCCGGAACCGAATCGCGAGCCGCGGGGACCGTGCCGCCGCGTTCGATGCCACCGGCAGGCGCCGACCGGGCGGGGCCGCCGCCGCCACCGCCGACCCGACCGGTCACCGCGCGCTTCGACACGAGCGCCGCGTATCACCGGCGCAACGCGACGACGAGTTCCGGCGGCTCGTGGCTGCGTGGTCAGCCGCCCGATCGATCGGCGGACACGCCATGCGGCCCCGGACGACCGTCGCGCCAGCACGCCGACAGGGCCGGTGCGCCGCCGCAACGGAACTCGCTCGCGCATGCCCTCCCTTGAGGAGGCGCGATCAACATCGCTCGAATTCGGTCGGTTCCACGGGTTCACGCTGGGTCAGGTGGCCGTCCTGGAGCCGACGTACATCGACTGGATCGCCCGCACGATCACGCGAGACGGGGACCTGGTCGCCCGTGCACGGGTGATCCAGGCCGACCTGGACGAACGTGGGATCGAGCGCCAGACCAGGCCGCCCCGACCGGGGTTCGGGAACCCGGCGGCGGACGGGTAGTCGCGCGACACAGTCGCTTCGATGCGGCCGAGGACGTCCTTCGCTCGCGGCGGGGGACTGACTGCAACGGCGGCACGGCGGCACACCGCGGCTACGGCACAGAAGAACGGCCGCGTCAGTCGCCGCAGCCGCGGCGATCCGCGGGTAGAGAGGATGGCGCCGTCGCCCACGGCGGGTGGCCCGGAAAGGCCGATACGCTGCTGTTACTCGATTCGTGGTCCGGATCGGCGCGGCCCTCGTCGTGCGTTGCCGGAGGCAGCGCCACGAGGTGACGTGAGGACCGCGTCGTTCGCCGGGCCCGTGATCGACGCCCGGGGCCGATCCCGAGGTCGAGGACGACGGCATGTGGGACCGTAGACCCCCGCCCGAACCGCGACTATGGCATTTGCGTACCGTTGCCGGTCAGGCCATCCGGCGATCAGCGGGGACCGGCGAGGGCGAAGCCCGAGTCTGTCGGTGCCCGCGGTGCTCTCAGTGGCCCATCCTGATCACGCGCCACTGGACGTTGAAGCGGGTGAAGCAGATGTTCTGCTTGCTCTTCGGCTCGAACACGTTGCAGGCGAGTTGCGCGCTCCAGTCGAAGACATAGGCCGCCGACGCGTACGGCCCGCGGTCGATCACCGGCGCGACCGCGGTCATCCCGTGCCACCTGAACTGGATGAGCGTGCCGCAGGGTAGCGTCCTGGCGGCCACGCCGATGATTCGTCGCGTGTACCGCTGACCACATGCCGTGCGGTGACCGTAGAAGCCCGGGCCGTACCACGTCACGATCGGCGCGACGTGCCAGGCGCCCCCGGCAGACGGCGCGGTGGTGGCACGCGAACCGCGCGCCTGCGGCGATCGGCGCGCCGGCGTGATGCGCTGGGTGACCCTGGTACCGGAAACGGTGCCGAGCGAGGTTGACGGCGCGACGGGCAGACCGACCGACGGGTCCGACGTGGTGTAACTCCACGAGTACATGGGCTCGAACGCAGCCCAGAAGGCGCCTTCGGGCGCAGTGCCGACCAGGGGACTGCCGTCGAACAGGTGGGCCAGTTGCTGCGCAACTGTGAGCGCATCGGGCGACGTGTCGACATCGACCTCCGAGTGCCCGCCGGCGACATCGGCGGTGGCGGCCGACGCCGGATCCGGCAAAACGGCGATGCCGTCACCCGTGGCGTCAGGCGAAGGACCCTCTTGGGGCACCTGCGCCGCAACGCCGAGCGCCGCGTCAATCACGGACTGGTCGTTCGTTGCTATCGTCACGTCTGGAGTGTTCGCCGCGACTCCGACACGCGGAGCCATGGCGCCCACCATGGCGATGACGGTGGCGAACGCTACAACCAGGGCTCTCGCCCCGGTTCCCCGTGCAGCGTGCCACCGAGAGAGGGGACGCACGGCGCGCCGCCCTCGCGGTGGATAGGGCACGCGAGGAATATACCCGGAAGTACCAGGGGGCGCATTGCATTCACGGTGGAACATCCAGTCGGGCGTTGCATCCGCGTGACATCGCCGGTGGTCGTGCGGGCCGGAGCACGCATTCCGGTGCCCTTCGCGCCGTCGAATCGCAGCGTTCCCGGAGCGTGGCCCGGCCGCCGGACGCCGCCGCGGCCGAAAACACCCGTTCCGGGCGAGTAGCATCAGTCGCGGCAGGTCCAAGTCCCTGGGGGTGAGGAGGGATCCAGATGATCACCGGTATCACGGCGCGTCCTGCGCGCGCCCTGTTCACGATGGCTGCAGTAATCGGCCTGCTCGCTGGTTGCACCGGGAGTGCCTCGCCAACCCCCAATCCGAGCGGACTGTCCGTCACGACCCGGCCAACCGCCGGTCCCGCGGCCGGCTCTCCCACGCAGGCGGCGACGCCGGCAACGACCCCGCTCTCGACACCGGCGGGCACGCCGACATCGACCGCCACGATCACCGGGTCGGCCGACTATCAGCCCGGATCGATCACCTACCGGGTCGTCAACCTGTTCAGCACGCTCGAGGGAGGGAAGCCCGACCTCGAGGTCTACGTGCGGACCGATGGAGTGGTGACGGCCTACCGGCAGGATGCCGCCCTGGTCTTCGGCAACCTGACCGACTACTTCGCGCCGCCCGAGCCCGGCACGGTGGTCGCGATGCCGTCCGGGACCGGCAGTCCCACGTGCGTTGTGAACTGCGACCACTTCGTGGTCGAAGCCTCGACGACCTCCGGGCAGGGAAAGCAGCGCACGATCGTGGTCTACGGTGACCCGTCCTCGACCGCTACCACCCCGGCGGGTCAGGCTGCAACGTACGAGATGTGGGAGTACCCGGACGCGGACGCGATCGGCAGGTACGCCAACGCGATGCCGCCGGCCGACCCCGCAAAAGTGACCATCCTGGCGTTCGCCGACCCCGTGGAGGGCGCCGACTTCGGGCTGCGCGTGGCGCGGCCGGGCCAGGCAGGCTGCTCGAAGGGCGTCAAGCAGCCCACCGAGCTGGTCGGCGGCACGCAGATCGTGGCGTTCGCGTACGACCCCGGAGCCTTCGACCTGATGATCCACGACAGCTCTGATGCCGATTGCTCGAAGGACCCGGTGGGCGGGCCGTTCTCCGTGCTCGCCGATGCCGGCAGCCGTGGCTACCTGGTGCTGTACGGCAAGCCGGGCTCGATGCAGGCGCTGACCATCCCGATTCCCTGAATCGGTTGTCTGCACGCGGCGTAGAACGCGTTCGCGTGGTCGCTCACAGCCGGAAGCCGGACTTCAGCCCATATAGGTCGTCGCCTGGTGGTCGGCCGGCTCGCTCGGGAACGACGTCGGCGATCTCGTGCGGCGTCGTGCCGAACTCACCGAGCATCGCCGCCTGGAGCTCGGGAACGGTCCGAATGCGCGTTTCGCGTCGCGTTGCAGTACCTGCCGGCAACCAGGCACGTGCTACCGTTTCCGCCGATGGCCGATACGTGGAGTGATCGGGCGCAGGGCTGGGCCGAGACGACGCTTCGGCGTGCCGGCGAACGGGCGCCCGAGCGGCGAACGCACTTCACGACGATCAGCGACATCGAGGTAGCGCGTCTCTACACGCCACTCGACCTGGCGGGCGGCCGCGCCGGAGGCGGCGGCCCGACGGCGATCGATCATCTCGGCGATCCACTCAGGAGCCGCGGTTGGGATGGTTCGGACCCGGAGGACGCGCCGGGGCCCTGGGCCGACTTCGACTCGCTCCGCGACGTGGGATTCCCGGGCGAGCCGCCGTTCACCAGGGGCATCCACCCGACCGGGTACCGGACACGGGCGTGGACGATGCGCATGTTCGCCGGCTTCGGGTCCGCCGAGGACACCAACGCGCGCTTCCGCCAACTGCTCGACGCCGGCCAGACCGGCCTGTCGATCGCGTACGACATGCCGACCCTGTACGGCTACGACACCGACGACCCGGAGGCCGACGGCGAGTTCGGCACGTGCGGTGTCGCGGTCAGCTCCCTCGCGGACATGGAGATCCTGCTCGACGGGCTTCCGCTCGACCGCGTGTCGACCTCGATGACGATCAACTCGCCCGCGGCGCCGATCTGGGCCATGTACATCGCGGCGGCGGAGAAGCGCGGCTTCCCGCGCGCGGCCCTTGAGGGCACGCTCCAGAACGACATCTTGAAGGAGTACATCGCCCAGAAGGAGTTCCTCTTCCCGCCCGAGCCGTCGCTGCGACTGGTGACCGACACGATCGAGTTCGGGACGCGGGAGATGCCGCGCTGGAACACCATCTCGATCAGCGGCTACCACATCCGCGAGGCCGGCTCGACGGCCGTGCAGGAACTCGCCTTCACGATCGCCGACGGCATGGCCTACGTGGAGGAGGCGCTCCGGCGGGGACTGCGGGTGGACGAGTTCGCGCCGCGACTCAGCTTCTTCTTCAACAGCCACAGCGACTTCTTCGAGGAGATCGCCAAGTTCCGGGCGGCGCGGCGTATCTGGTGGAAGCTGATGACCCAGCGCTACCGCGCAGAGAACGAGCGATCGACCTGGATGCGCTTTCACACGCAGACGGCGGGCGTGTCGCTCACCGCGCAGCAACCCCTCAACAACCTGACGCGGGTGGCGATCCAGGCGTTGGCGGCCGTGCTCGGCGGCACGCAGTCGCTGCACACCGACGCCTACGACGAGGCATGGGCCGTACCGTCGGGGGAGGCGGCGCTGCTGGCGCTGCGCCAGCAGCAGGTCATCGCGGCAGAGAGCGGGGTCATCAACACGGTCGACCCCCTCGGCGGCTCATGGTTCGTCGAGTCGCTGACCAGCGAGGTGGAGCGCGGGGTCTGGCGGTACCTCGACGAGATCGACCGGCTGGGCGGGATGGTCGCCGCGGTCGCCGCCGGGTATCCGCAGCGCGAGATCGCGGATGCCGCCTACCGGTTCCAGCGCGAACTGGACGCCGGAGAACGGGAGATCGTCGGCGTCAATGCCTGGGTGGACCCCGACGAACGCCTGGCGATCCCCCTCCTGCAGGTCAGTGAAGCCAGCCGCGACCGGCACCTTGCGCGGCTCGCACGGACGCGCCGCGATCGCGACGGCGAGGCCGTCGGGGCGGCCCTTGCCCGGCTCGCCGATCTGTCGGCGCGGCCGGGCACGTCGGCAACGAACGTGATGCCGGCGCTGATCGAGTGCGCGAACGCGTACGCGACGCTCGGCGAGATGTGCGGCGTGTTCCGCCGCGTCTTCGGCGAGTACCACGAGCCGGTCACGGCCTGACAGGGTCGAGGGGCGGAAGCGATGCGTCGGCACGTCATGGGAGCCACGGCGGCCTTCCTCGGGATCGCGCTGGTCGGCGCGGGGTGTTCGGCGGGGGTGTCGACGACGTCGCCCGGTGCTTCGAGCGTGCCCTCGACCCCGAACCCCTCCACGGCTGCGGCGTCCAGTCCGTCGCCAACGGCTGGATCGCCCTCGCCCTCGGTCGGCCCCTCGCCCTCGCCGGTCGCCTCGCCCTCGCCGGCTCCCACGACGGGAGCCTCACCGTCGGAGCCGCCTCCCGCCCCCAGTCTCGCGGCATCGCCGTCGCCCGGAGGAAGTCCGCCGGCCTCGCGGTCCACGGGCCCGGCCACCACGCCCGCGCCGTCGGCCGTGCCCGCCGCGGATCTCACCGTCCTCGGGCAGACGCCGGTCAAGCTGCCGAACGAGATGATCGTCGGTCCTTCGCCCGACGGCACCGAGCTGGCAGCCTACGATCCGAATGGGAAGCGGCTCTGCGTCTACCGATTGCCCTCCCTTGAAGAGGTGTCATGCAGCCCGCAGTCGGGGGGCGGAACGCCGTTGCCACGCAACGTCGACCTTCGATCGGTGGCCTGGTCCCCCGACTCGACCAGGATCGCCTTCACCGAGAACCTGTTCGTGTACGCGTTTGAGAGCGATATCTGGACCATGGACATTGCCTCGGGTGGGCTGACCGACCTGACGGACGACGGGGTCAGCGGGCCGGCGCTCCCGGTCCCGCCGAACGCCCAATTCGACGTCGTGCCGGCCTGGATGCCCGATGGCGCCGCAATCGTCTTTGCGCGCACTCCCGCGAGCACGCACGCCACCGAGATCGATCGAATCGATGCGACCGCCGGCGCGCAGCCGACGCCGATCGCGCACGTGTCCACCGAACCCGAGGTCGTGTTCTACGGGACCCGGGTCTCTGCCGACGGGTCGCAGATCGCGATCACCCTGGATCCGCGCACCGCGCAGGACCCGTCCGGTGGCATCTACCTCATCGGCGCCGACGGCCTGACCTCGCGGCATGTCCTGGGACCCGATCCGGTGAAGAAGGTTCCGTACCTGGTCGGGATCAACACGACTTTTTCCCTGGCGCTCGTGGACTACGAGCAGGCGGCCGCAGCGTTCAGCAACTCCGGCGAGACGTACTACACGCTGAACGTCGCGGAGGGCTCGCTCGACCCGGTCCGACCAGCGGCGCTCCGCGGGAGTTCGGACCTGCCTGTCATCAGCGCGGTTCTGTCGCCCGACGGGACAAAGGTTGCCTACACCTTCCGTTCGGGCTCGAGCTACAAGCTCGCGGTGCGTGACATCTCAGGCGGGCCCGAGCATGTCCTGGTCGAGCAGCCGGCCGACCAGGTGCTCGGCAATGGAGCCCGCGGCATCGGGCTCGCCTGGCCGACCGACACGGAGCTGTTCGCACCCACGACCGGAGGAAGCACCGGGATCGTGTTCACGCTCGGCGTTTCGACACACTGAAAGGTGGCCATATGAAGGTGACGGGCTGGGCGGTCGATGAGAACCTGCTCGCGGGATTCTTCGAGGAGCCGAACCTGTGCCGGATCGGCACGGTCGACACGGACGGGTACGCCCACGTGACACCGGCGTGGTACCACTGGGACGGGGAGCGCTTCTACGTCGGCGCGGATGCGGCCGATCACAAGGTGCGAAACGTGATCCGGACGGGGCGCGCGGCGATCGAGATCGACGGGGATATCCGTCGCAAGCGCGGCATCCTCGCCCGTGGGACGGCGGTCGTGCTGTCGGGCGAGGAGGGTCGGGCGCTGTACGAAAAGATCGGCGTGCCACAGGTGCGGCGCTACCAGCCGGATCGGCCGCCGATCGAAACGGCGTCAAGGATGGCGTCACGCGGCGACCCGGTCGTCATCGAGGTCCTTCCGGCGAGCATCATCAGCTGGGGACGATAGGGATGACGACCGGGATAGGGGCGAACCGGGGCCCAAACCCGGCTAGCATGGAGCCGTCGCCGCAGGCATGATCGCGGCGCACGGGAACCCCCAGCGGCCGACGAGAGGTTGCGCGATGTACATGGCGGCGCTCGAGTTCCTCGAGGACGAGCGCAATTCCTGGCGACCCTACGAATCGCTCGGCCGGCTCAGCGACGACCAGTTGCGACGCACGACGGATGCGAACTCGCCCGGTCACGGCTGGAGTGGCCGCGACCTGCTCGTGCACATGCTCGCCTGGCGGCAGATCTCGCTCGACGTGGCACGTGACCTGGCGCTCGGCGAGACCAGCGCGACCTGGCGCCGTGTCACGGATGCGTGGAACGACGGGAGCGACGCCTTGAACGCCCGCCTCTTCGACGAATGGCGAGATGTTCCCATCGAGGAGATCCGCCGACGTTCCGAGGCACTCCCCGGAGAGCTGCGAGGGTACCTGACGGTGGTGCCCGAGACGCGCTGGATCAAGAACGCCGAGATGCAGGGCTTCTTTGCCGAGAACACCCTGGAGCACGACGAGGAGCATCTGCCCGACCTGCAGGCCATCCTGGCGCTGGCCGACCGATGAATGGGCCGAAGGCGAACGGCGGCGCGCCCGCCGCATTTCGTGACATCGTGCGGCAAGTGGCCGCGACGCTCTCGGGCGTCGCGCAGACAGACGTCGGCACGGCGCTCGAACTCCGTCGCGGTGCCCGGCTGTTCGCGGTGCTCGTCGGTGACGCCGTGGAGATCTGTCTGCCGCCCGACATCGCGGAGGCCGCGCTCCGAACGCCGGGCACGGGCTCGTCGCCGCGTGGCGCGGCCTGGATCACGTTCCTGCCGACGGAACTCGACCAGTATGCGGAAGACCGCTTGCGGGCCTGGCTCACGACCGCGTGGCGCTCCGCGGAACGGTCGATCTGACCGGCAACGGAACGTCCCTCGCGATACGGGTCCGAAGCTCCGCGTCACCGGACAGACGAACGCCCCGGGAGGGGGCCGGGGCGTTCGTGAGGAGTGTTCTTGATTGGATGATCGCGGTTGCCGCCGCGACCCGGTTCAGGCCGTCTTGACCGGCGCGAACTGCGTGAGGCCGAACTTCTCTTCCAGCCTCTCCATCGAATTGACCCCGATGACTCCCTGCGGCTGGTGATCCTGCCGGAAGAAGGCGATCGTCGGGATGCTCATGATGCCAAAAAGCTGCGCAAGGCCGGGATTCGCGTCGACGTCGACCTTGACGACGTCGACTGCCCCAGCGTACTTGTGCGCGAGCTTCTCCATCTCCGGCGCGACCATGCGGCACGGCCCGCACCAGGTCGCCCAGAAATCGACGACGACCGGCCGCTCGTTGTTCAGCACTTCCTGCTCAAACGTTGCGTCGGTCACTTCCCGGATGGCGCCCATCGAGATTCCTTTCTGCGGCCCGTTCAGCGGGCCAACGACTGAATGAGGTGGTAGGCCTCGAGGACCCGGGGATCCGCGAGACGATACAGCACGGTATTGCCATCGCGCCTCGTGGCCACGAGCCCTGCAGCCCGCAGCACGGCGAGGTGCTGGCTCATGTTTGGCACGTGGCAGCTGGCCTCCAGGGACAGCTGGCTGACCGATCGCTCGCCTCGGGCAAGAACCTCCAGCACGCACAGCCGCTTGGGGTCGGACAACGCGCGACTGACGGCCGCATAGCGCTGGCGGTCCGCTTCCGGCGAAACGTCGGGGCATCCCACCGCCTGGTATTCGGTTGGCGCAATCAGTGACGGCATCGGACCGTATGATGCCACCACTTGCGCAAGTGCGCAAGTAGCCTGCCGGCGGCCGTCGGCAGGACTGGACGCGCGATGCTCCGCGGGCCCGGAGCGAGCGTGGATGTCGAGCGTACCGGCTTCGCCCGAGCCGCACTCCGGGCGAGCCCCAATCACCCTGTTCGGCAGCGCCTGTTCGGCAGCGCCCGCTCGGCTACGATGCGGTCGATGTTGATGGATGCCGACCGGTGAGCCCAGGCTCGACCGACGCCCCGATGGTCCTCACCGGTGAGGCGCGCCTCGCCGGCCCCAACCAGGTCGCAGCCGCCTGCCGGGTCGTCCTTGCCGCGTCCGACCTGACCATCCAGCGCGAAGGTGCAGCGCCGATCGTCGCCGCCTACCGCGACGTCACCACGATCGCGCTCGACCGGGGGATCGCGGTCATCGTCGTCGGCGGCGAGGTCACGCTCCTGCTCGAACGGTTCGGTACCGGGCTCGGGGCGCTCGCCCGCATCGTCCGCGAGAACCGGGCACGCCAGCGCCTCGATGATCGACTCGTGACACTGCCAAACGAGCCGCTGGCGCTCCTCGAGACAGACATCGGAGGCGTCCGCGGAGTCGCCCAACTCGCGATCCATCCCTGGGGTCTGATCCTGCTGCCGATCGACGAACGGCAGCCCTGGATCGACATCCGTCGCGTCGACATCGGCGAGGTCGCTCTGGACGAGTCGACGGGCACGGTCCGTGTTTCGAGCACCGACGGGTCGATCCGGGTTGCCCTGCCGGCGCTGGGTGGCGGCGCTGGTTCCCTGGCGCACAGGATCTCCGCGCTTCGCGATGGCGCCGCGCTCGACGCTGCGGCGAACGTCGGCACGCTCATGCCGGACGCACCGTTCGGCGCCCGACAGAAGGCGAGCGCGCTGCTCGTCGACGGTCGCCCGGTCGATCGGGATGGGCTCGGCGACGCCTGGCCGATCGTCGAAGCTGCCTTCCTTGTCGATCCGACGTTCATGGCCTCCTACCGGGCGCTCCAGGCTCGGTCGGGCGGTTCGTCGGCGCCCTCGTGGCTCGCGATGGCGCCGGTCGAACCGGGTGCGCGAGAGGTCAAGACCTGGACGTTCGTCGGGCTGCCGGGCAATCTCGTCGCGCTTGAACTGCTCAGCGAGGGGGCGCATGCCACCTACCTGTTCCGCATCGTGCCGCGAGCGGCGTATCGCGGTGAACCGCCGGGCGCGCTGGTCCCGGCTGCGAGTGGCGCGGTGCGCGCGATCTCCAACACGCTCGTCGACATCCGGTTCCTGCGGGAGCCGATCGCGCTGCCCGAGTCCGCGCTCCAGCTCGGCGGGTACCGGGACTACCGGGTCGCGGTCGCGTCGCTGCCGACGCTCCAGGCCGCGCGCCGGGGGTTCGTTGCAAGACTCGTCCATGCCAGCGAGGCGGGCTGGGCGGCAGCGCTCGACGATTGCATCGCGTGGCATGGCGCCTGCCGCGACGACGCCGCCGAGTGGCCGGGTCGCGCCGGGCAGGAGGCCCTCGTCAGCGATACCGCGATCGACAACCAGTTGCCAACCGGGAGTCCCTGATGCCGACATTCAAGCATCCCTGTCCGTGGTGCGGCAAGTTCATCAACCGCGACGTCGCACGGTGCCCGTACTGCGCAACGACGGACCCGTTCGCGCCGCGACGCTGCCCGAACTGCCGGAAGGTCCTGGATGATCCCGCGTGGATCGTGTGCCCGTCCTGCGGCGTCGACCTGCGACCGAGCCCCGTCGTGGGAATGCCGGTTGCCCCGGCGGGTCCGGGAGGCGGGCCGCCGCCGCAGGCAACCGGCCGGCCGCAGACGCCCGGTCCGCCGCCGCCAGTGCCGGCGTGGGGGCAACCCCCGGGTGCGCCGATGCCCCCGAGTCCGTACGGTCCGCCGCCGCCCAACTACGGTCCGCCGCCGCAACCCCCGGGTGCGCCGACGCCCCCGAGTCCGTACGGTCCGCCGCCGCCCAACTACGGTCCGCCGCCAACCAACTACGGTCCGCCGCCGGAGCCCGTTCCGCCCGCCGGACCTGTTCCTTCGGCACCAGGCCCCTCGCCGTCATTTTGCACCGGTTGCGGCGCGCCGCTGACCCCGGGAGCCCGCTTCTGCACGACCTGCGGGACACTCGCGCCGCTCTGACCGCAACCCTCGAGTCGTGGGCGACCCCGCGTAGTGGAGGCGCGGTCCGGTCGTTGGCCCAGTCGCCGTGCGCGTGGACCTGCGCGGCTGAGCCTCGAACCATTGGATCGGGCGAGCAGTCCGCCGCCGGCCCAGGGCGAGACGTACCGTGCCGCGGAGCCCCACCATCGCGATGAGGTTGGCCGGTCCGAAGAGCTCGGCGATCGGGACTGCACCGGTGATGACGCCGGAGAACCGGTCGATCCGCTCCTGCGGCCCGCGACCCGACGACTCGAAGATCGCGCGCCGCTCCGGAGGCGAGGGCGCCAGAACGGCGAGATCGAGCGTGAAATCGCGCATCGGGTCCGGAGATTGGCGAACCGGACGTGTGATGATCCCCCGGCCCGGTGTCCCTGACATTTGTCGCTGGGGGCGACGTTAACCAGCGGCAAAGCCCAATTCGTGCCACTTTCTCGCACAGACTGAGCGTGACGGGGACCATCCGGCGTGCTCGGAACGTCTCGGCCGCTGTCTAACGTCGCTGGTAGCGGCATTTGGCAAAGTGACGCCGGCCGTCATGCCAGGTCGGCGCGGGCCAGCGCTGCCGTGCCAGGGAGTTGCGGGCTGGAGGGTGGTCTCCTCGTCCACCCACCGTTCGGTCAGCCGACCTGGTTGCCGCAGTTGCCGCAGAAGCGGGCGCCCGTGGCGAGATCCGCGCCGCACTTCGAGCACTTGTTCATGCCCGTCGGCGTGCCGCAGTTCGCGCAGAACTTCTCGGACCCGATCGGCTTGCCGCAGTTGGCGCAGACCGTCTGCCGCGTCGAGAGGTCGCCCTTGAAGACCGTCTGCGCGGTCATCGCCTGGCGCATCTGGTCGAGCTCGACCGAGGCCCGCTCTGCCTCCATCTCGACGGCCAGCTTCGGGGCGTCGTTGACGCAGAGGCCCCGCTCCTCGTTCCAGCACGTCTCGTCGACCCAGCGATGGTCACGAGGGCACATCTTGAAGAGCGGCATGATCTCGTTCGAGGCCTTCTGCAGGGCCTGGTCCTTCGCGCCGCGGTCGGTCAGGTCGCGCGCCTGGTCGGCCACGGACGATGCCCGTCCGAAGATCCCGCCGATGATCGAGCTCGCGCCGTCGAGCAGGCTCCCGGCGGTGCCCATCGCCGATCGCTGGTACTGGCTCTTGTAGCCCGTGCCGCAGATGTCGCACAGGAACTCGAACTGGTAGCCGTGCTGATCCGAGATGTCGCGGTAGTTGTTCGTGAAGGGGGTGAAGGCTGGCATCGGTTCTCCAGGGGTGAAACGCGCTCGATCGACCGATCTGGCTGCCGGGCGAGCCACCGGAGGGCGCGGGCCGCTCGCCACCGAGATCGTATCGCGACGGAGCCGGCCCGATGACGGACGGACGCACCGCCGCCGCGGTGCGGTCGTGGCGTCGGCCGCCGAGATCGCCGGCCACCCGGGGGTTGACGTGTGCCCGGTCCGACGTCACCGTGGCGGGCCACGTCCGGACCGCAGCGGGGAAATGCGATGCCCACCGAGATCTTCAGCCCTGACGTCACCCAGACGCTGCGCGCCGCGAAGTCGGCCGCCGGCGCACGATCGAAGAGGACCGTGCCGGTGGACGGCGACGCCGTGACCATCCGGCGCCCCTTTCCATCGCCCGCCGACTGGCGCGATTGCCCCATCTACTTCCTGATGCTCGACCGCTTCAACAACCCGGACGCCTCGCCGCGCTCCGAGTCGCTGGCCCCGCCGATCGCCTGGAACCAGCGGTTCGGGTTCCGGCAGGGCGGCACGTTTCGGGGCGTGCAGCGGCAGCTCGGGTACATCGCAGGGCTCGGCGCAGGCGCCATCTGGATCTCGCCGGTCGTCAAGAACTCCGCGCCCGCCGACTGGGAGTACAACTACCACGGCTACGCGGCGCAGGATTTCCTCTCGATCGACGGGCGCTTCGGGTCCGACGGCACCTCGCCGACCGCGCAACAGGAGCTGGTCGAGCTGATCGACGAAGCGCACGCCCGCGGCCTCTACGTGATCCTGGACATGGTGATCAACCATGCGGCGCGAGTGTTCGACTATGCCCGCGACGGGAGCGTGGTCGACAGCTTCGCCGACGCCGGGGTCATGAACGGGCCGCTCGGCGACGAGCCGCCGATCGAGTGGCTCAACGGCCTCGGGTTCCCGCGCGCGGATTGGCAGAACGCGCTGCCGCCCGCCAGCCAGCTCTCGCCCGACGATGCCGTCTGGCCCGCCGACCTCCAGCGCGCCGAGTTCTTCCGGCGCCGGGGCTCGAAGCTCTCGGACGCGGCGACCCCGTTTGCGAAGGGCGACTTCGGCAGCATGCGCCAGCTGGTGGCCGAGTACGACGCGACCGTGCCCGGCCAGGAGACTCTCCGCGCGCAATATGGTCGAAGCCCGGTCCTCGAGATCCTGGTCCGAGGCTACCAGTACCTGATCGCGCTGCTCGACGTGGACGGGTTCCGGGTCGACACCGTGAAGTACGTCGACCCGAATGCAGTCCAGACCTTCGGCAACGCAATCCGCGAGTTCGCGCTGAGCATCGGCAAGTCGAACTTCTTCACGTTCGGCGAGATCTACGACGACGAGGCGACCATTGACCAGTTCGTGGGCCGGCACAGCAGCGAGGTCGACAGCTTCGGTATCGATGCGGCACTCGACTTCCCCCTGTTCTTCACACTGCCGCGCGTGGCCAAGGCGCTGGCCGATGTGGAAGCGCTCCGCCAGGTATTCCTCGCCCGGAAGGCGGCGGAGCAGGCGCTCGTCAGCTCGCACGGCGAGGCCGGCCGCTACTTCGTCAGCTTCCTCGACAACCACGACCAGCAGGAGCGCTTCCACCACCCGTCGACGCAGGCCGACCAGGTCGAACTGGGGCTGGCGCTGCTCTACTGCCTGCAGGGCATCCCGTGCCTGTACTACGGTACCGAGCAGGGGCTCACCGGGACGGTCGACTCGAACGGGAACCCCGACCTGTCGAGCCTCGAGTCGGTGCGCGAGGCCTTGTGGGGCAAAGCCGGCGCGTTCGACCCAGCCAACCGCTTCTACCTTGCCGTGCGCCGGCTGACCGCGGTCCGCGCCACGGAGCCCGCGCTGCGCTACGGGCGGCTGTACTTCCGGCAGGTCTCCGGGAACGGCCGGGACTTCGGCTATTCGACGGGCGCCGGTGGGATCGTCGCGTTCTCGAGGGTGCTCGACGACCGCGAGGTGCTGGTGGTCGCAAACACCAGCCCGACGACGCGGTTCCACGGCTCGGTGCTCGTCGACCTCGACGTTAGCCGCGGCGGACGGACGATGCGCCCCGCGTACGACAGTGCCGGCGGGGGCGCAGCAGGTGTATCGATCGACCTCGTGGCCGGCACGATCTGGGATCCGGGCGGGTCCGCGAGCCAGGCGACGATCGCCGCCCTTCCCGTCGACCTCGCGCCGATGCAGGCGATGATCTTCGCGCCGGATTGAGGCTCGATGCATCGAGCGCGCGGACGAATGTCCCCGTAGGGCAGCCGCTCACCACCCGATTCGCTCGTTACCGGGAAGGTGCAGACGGCCACGTCCCTATCCCGCTGCAGCTGCGGCAGCGTCATCAAAAGCCGGCGAAATGCCTCGCGATCTTCCGCAGCGATGGCGTGCTCCTCCGGTGTCGGCTCGGGCGAGGCAGGATCTGTCGCCTGCCAGTTCAGGGCGAGATCCTGGATCACGACGAGCGCGTGCGACCGCGGGAACGCGACGGACGCGAAGACGAGGATCGCCTTGATCGCCTTCTCCGCCGCCTGCTGGGCGTGAAAGCAGGCCGTGAATGCCTGGTTCGCCGTTCGGTCGCCCAACCAGCGTGCGGCAGGCGCCAAGGTCACCTCGGGCCGACCTCAGCCACTGCCTGGTCAGCGTGAGTGGCGGATCGTCGGTCATAGATCGTGACTCCCTCAGTGAGCGCGTCTCACAGCACGGTCCCGACCAGGTGGCCGTATGTCTCAATGTCCGATGGCGTTGTGACGATCAAGTCCGTCCCGACGCGGATCCCGCGCAGGGTCCCGTACATCGCGACCCTGGCCTCCCGCTTACCCGTCCCGTCGGGCATGACGACGAGGAGGTCGATGTCCGAGTCCGGCTTCGCATCACCGCGGGCCTGGGACCCGAACACGATGACCTGCAGCGGCGCAAAGCCTTCCACGATCCGACTGCTCAGGATGGGAAGCGCCTCGGCGGCGGCCGGGGTGAGCGGAAGCGCGGAGATGGCCGTGGGCATGACCGTACCGCTCTTTGCGGCGAGGCTCCGCATCAACCGGAGGCGTGCGCCGGATGCTCGGATGCGTCCAGCCTCCTTCACACCGAGATCCCACTCCGCGACACTTCGCAGGGCGTCAACCGGCGCGTCCGGCGCAAGCCGGTATCGCGGACGAGGGCCACCATCTCGCCGTACAACGCCGGCTGCCATGAGCGAGGTGAGCGCGCGTTGTGCGCTCGACACGGGAATTCCGAGCGCCCGCCCGACGTCCGCAAGACCGAGGCCCTCGCGCGCGTCGGCCAAGGCGACGATTAGCAGACCGATCGGCAATGAGTCGGTTCATGAGGCCCATCCTACGCAATGTGCGTAGCCTGTCAGGCGGAGCAGCCGCACCGGCGTCGAGGCCTCTGGTGGAGACGTGGCCCCGGTATCGCCCCGCGCTCGCGGACTCCGCGAGCGCACACGCGGCAGGCGGCCAAGCCTGGTAGGCGGCCCGGGTCCGCAGGGCGCCGGGCGCGCGAGCAGGGCCGCCCTTCAGTCGTACCCGAGCTCCTCGAGTCGTCGGTCGGAGAAGCCCGCGTGGTGGGCGAGTTCGTGGATGACGGTGCGGCGGACCTCGTCCTCCAGGTCGCGGGGGTCGGGGAAATCCTCCTCGAGCGGGATGCGGAAGAGGCTGATCTTGTTGGGGAACGCGACCAGGTCGGCACCGTACTCGACGATGGGGGTGCCCTGGTAGAGGCCGTAGAGGGCTACGGGATTGCCGCGCTCGTCGTAGTCCTCGTCGAGGGGCTCGTCCTCGATGACGATGGCCACGTTCTCCAGGAGGCCCTGGAACTCGTCGGGCAGGGAGTCGAGGGCGCGCTCGACGAGGCGTTCGAAGCGATCGGATCGCGGCGGGGCGGTGGCGTGGCGCCGTTCGGGATGGCGGCGGGCCTGGCCGCCGCGCCTGCGCATGGGCATGGGGCAATCGTAGCCGGGTGGGCGGTGTCGGGGCGCGGTCGGGCCGGCGCCCGATCGGGCGGCGTCCCTCGACGTGCACGTCTGGCCGTTGGCTGTGAGTCCCGGCGGAATGCCGCATCAGGCGTGGGATCGCAACGCTCCATACGACCGCGATTCGTCCACCGATGGGCTCCGCCACGGCTGGCGAGCGTCGGATGGGACCTGGCACGGTCAGCGACTCACGCACTTCTACCGGGGCGACCTCGCGGACCTGGCGGTAGGCCCCGACGGCACGGCGTGGGTCCTCACCGGTTTCCTCGGAGCGGACCTCCGGGAGATCCACGGCTCCACGCCGTCGAGTCGGACTGTCCCGGTCGACTTCCTCAGGGTGGCGATGGGTCTCGACCAGGGTGGGCGTCCCACCATCGTGGGTTCGACATGGTCCGGGCGCATGGCGGAGGCCACACTGGGGACGGGCGGCTGGACGACCCGACGGCTGCCGGGCGACTACCAGATGACGCCGGTGGGGGTGGTCGTCGAAGGCGGCCATATCCGGGTCCTGGTGCGGCGCGAAGGTTCCAGCGGCTGGATGATCCCGGGCCAGGGGTGGTTGGTCGAGGGCGGACCGCGGTAGCGTCTCCGGTGCGGCCGGGTGTCCCGGGGCCCAAACTGGCGGCATGATCGAGGCGAATACCGGCTGGAGCGGTGAGCACGCGCCGCCGATCGATACGCCGGCGCCGGACCTGACCGCCGAGCCGGAGTCGATGGTGGTCCGGATGGATACCGGCGAGCAGATCCACTACCTCGATTGGAGCGAGTCGCGGGCACCAAGCGATTCGCCCGGCCGGCGCCCGGGCGGGCGTCTGCCGCCGGTTCTGCTGGTCCACGGGCTGTCCCAGACCGCGTGGATCTGGGTGCCGGTGGCTCGCCGGCTGTGCCGGGCCACCCAGGTCGTCGCGCCTGATCTGCGCGGGCATGGGCTGTCGGAGGCGCCGCGCTCCGGCTACGATCTTGAGTCGCTGGCCATGGACATGCTGACGGTGCTGACCGCCAACGGCTTGGGGCGCGACGCCGGAGGGCCGCCGGCGGTCGTGGTCGGGCATGGGTTCGGAGCGCAGGTTGCAGCAACGATGGCAGCGCTTCGGCCCGAGTCGATCGCCGGCGTCGCGCTGGTGGACGGCGGGTGGGAGGACGTGGGCGAAGCGACGCGGCTCTCTCCGGCCGAGTACCTCGCCGCGATCGCCGAACCACCCGAGGTGCTTGCCTCGATGGAGACCTTTCTCGCGGACCGGCGCGACTTCGACCCGGCGACCTGGGACGTCGACCAGGAGCGGGCGGCGCGTTCGCAGGTCGAGCAGAAGTACGCGGGCCACGTGGCGCCGGTGACCCGTCCAGTGTCGATCCGGCTGCTGGTCGACTCGACCTTCGCCTACCGGCCCGACGAGGTGCTGCCGCGGGTCGAGTGTCCGCTCCTGGTGCTTGTCGCGGAGTCCGGCGGTGCGGACGACGAGAGCGTTCGTGAGCGGCGGCTTGCGCTGGAGGACGTCGTCGCAGCCCGTGAACGCGCGGGGTTTCCCGCGCCGCGCACCGTCCGGTTCGCGGGTGTCGGCCACAACCTGATGCGGTACGTGCCCGGGAAGGTCGCCGCCGAGATCCTCGGGCTGCTGGGCTCCGCAACCGGGTGACAGGTGGGGAGCTGGTCGTTGGAGCGCCATGTTGAGCTTGGGTCCAGGAACGGCACGAGGAACGGGCCAAGACGGCCCCTCCGGCGTGAGCGTCAACGAACTGGCCCCTGACAGGGCTGTTGACCGGCACTCCACGTGGTAACCGTGGGTCAGACGCCCCGCTGCCCGATCTGAGCGCTCTGTGGCGCACCGTCGGTCCGAGGCGGAATCGCCGGCTATCGCGGTGCCGACGCGTTGAGCACGCGGCCGCAACCCTCCCGCTCTACCAGCGGTGGTACGCGGGGTGCCCGGGGCCGACCGCCACGAACGTGGCCCTGCACCGCGCCGTCACCACGCCGCCCGACGACAGCTCCGTCTCCACCGTCGCCCGGTCCTCACTCAATTCGACCACTCGCGCCTCCAGGTGGACCGGGGCGTCGCTCGGCGTCGGCCGGCGCATCCAGACGTGGAGTTCCGCGGTCACCGTGGGCGGGGGCCTGTCGGCGCCGCGCTGCCGCATCAGGTGCATCGCCGCCGTCCAGTTGCTGTGGCAGTCCAGGAGCGTGGAAATGACCCCACCGTTGAGCGTCCCCGGGAACGCCTCGTGATTCGGCACGGGCACCCAGTCCGCGACCAGGCCATCCCCGACCTCGAACGAACGGATGTGCAGGCCGTCGGGGTTTGCCGGACCACAGCCGAAGCAGATGGTCCCCGGCGCGTAGGTCTCCTGGAGGCTCGGCTGCATCGGCGCCGCCGGATCGGTCCGGCTCCCCTCGTTGGGTTTCGTCTCGCTCGACATGGCGGTGGAGTCTACCGAGCCAGCGTCCCCGGTGGGGTAGCATGCCGCCGTGCCTGAACTTCCGGAGAACGTCCGCGACCTCGTTGACGAGATCGAACGCGAGATCGGTGAGAGCCGCCTGACCGGCAGCGACATCGACGGCTCTGACGCGTGGCACAGCGTCGCCGAGACGCACGACGCGGGGGCCGTCGAGTCCGCGGTCCGGCAGATCCTCACGGAGATCGGCGAGGACCCCGACCGCCAGGGCCTCCAGCTCACCCCGTCGCGCGTGCACCGCATGTACGCGGAGTTGACCGCCGGCTACCACGTCGATCCCGACCGGCTCGTGAACGGCGCCGTCTTCGACGTCGACTACAGCGAGATGGTGATCGTGAAGGACATCCCGTTCTACTCGCTCTGCGAGCACCACCTCCTCCCGTTCTTCGGCACGGCCGGAGTCGCGTACATCCCCCGTGGCAGGGTGATCGGCCTGTCGAAGATCCCGCGCGTCGTCGAGATGTACGCGCGTCGCCTGCAGGTCCAGGAGCGCATGACGCAGCAGGTCGCCGACTTCCTGATGCAGCGGCTCAACCCGATCGGCGTAGGCGTGGTGATGGAGGCGACGCACCTCTGCGCGGTGATGCGCGGCGTCCGCAAGCCAGGCACCATCATGACGACGAGCGCGGTGCTCGGCGTCTTCCGATCGAACGACAAGACCCGCGCCGAGTTCTTCTCCCACCTGGCTCGCCCAGCGCCCGGGGCACCGTGAAACCGGTCGAACGCGATCGTTCGGGCGCCTTCGATGCGCCCGAGCACGACTGGGACAGACGCGCGGACACGCCGACCTGGTTCGATCCGGAACCTGGCGACCGGTCCCGGGGCGCATTCGGCCCTCCCGAACTTGTCCGTGTGCGTCAGCGACGTCGTCTGCTGCCGGTACTGGCCGTCCTGCTCGGTGTGGGGGCCATCGCGGGGCTGGCGCTCCTCGGCCAACGCGCGGCTGCGCCGTCGCCGTCGGTCGTGAAGTCGCCGGCCGCCCTCGTCGCGGCTGTGCCGACCCGCGGTGCGCCGCCCTCGGTGTCCCCTGCCGCGGAGCCGCCCAGCCACGGGCGAGGATCGCGCACGCCCAGCGCCGATACCATCGCGGAGGCGCTCGACGCGCTTCGGACGGTCCACTCGTATCGCTTCGTTCTCGCCGGCAGCGGCCCGAACAGCGCAGGCTTCACGACGACCGGGACCGTCATCAACGCGGTGCCGACGCGAATCCTCATCGAGACCGTGAGCCCGAGCTCGCCTGCTGTCTCGCTGCTCACGATCGGCCCGTACCGCTGGACACGCCTGGAGAGTTCCGGCTTTCGCCAGGTGCTCCCACCCGTTGCCACGCCGTCGGGAGTGAAGCCGCCATTCATGGATGTGCTCCACGAGCTGCTCAATCGCGCCGTCGCGAACGGGTACTCCATCACCGACTTCGGCCGGGAAACCAGGCATGGCCGCAGCGTCGAGCACCTGCAGATCGTGGTGACGCCCGCGCCCAGGCCCACTGGTTCGACCGCCGGTCCCGCGCCCGGCGCCCAGCCCTCGCTCGACGCCTGGATCGCTGATGATGGCCGGCTCGTCGCCGGGCGCGCCGTCGGTCTGGGCCCCGTTGAATCGCCGATCGGCCCGCAGGTCGAGGTCGATTTCCTCGACCTCTCGATCGTCGGCGTTGATGATGCGTCGAACACGATCGAGGAGCCGCCGATCGCCCGGCCGCCCGCTACGCCGCGCGGAGGACTGACGACCGTGTTCGGCGACGCGGTCGCCGCGCTGGGCATGCGCCGTTCGTATCGAATGACGATCCAAGGTGGCGCGTCGGCCTTCACGTCCGTCGATCGCATCGTCGTCAATCGCCCGAAACTGGCCGCCGAACAGGATGCACGGTTGCAGCATCTCTCCGGTGACGTGTCTGTGCGACTCGTCGCCGGCGTCGTGTGGTCGAGCGAAGCCGGCGGTCGGTGGATCTCGACCGCCCCCTCCGGCGCCGAGCAGTGCGCGGCCTCCCTCGTATCCCCGGGCTTGAGGCCGATCCAGTGCCAGTTCGCGATGCTGACTGACCTCTCGATCCTGGGGGAGCAGCCCGTCGAAGCGTTCCACGCCGTGGTCGGGACGGAGCAGGTCAACGGCGTGCTCGTACGGCACTTTGTCAGTACCGCCGGAGCCTCGATCGACGCCGACGGCCCTACCACCCCCGGAACCGTCGACCTGTGGGTCGCGGTTCACGGCGGGTACCTGGTCCGGATGGTGGTCGACGTCCAGTTCCCGGTTCGAGTCGACGTCACCCACGTCGACGATCCGGGCAACCGCGTCGTGCGCCCGTGAGAGGCGGCGAGGGATCCGGACCGGCGTCGCCGGCCCCGGCCGCTCAGGTGGGAGCCGCGGTACCGTTGCGTCGATGAACGTCCTGCGTCTCCACGCCGTCGGCGATCTCCGCATGGCGGACGAACCCGTGCCCGAGCCCGCCGCGGGCGAGGTGCTCGTACGCGTCACGGCGGTCGGGATCTGCGGATCGGACCTGCACTGGTACGCCGAATCCGGGATCGGGGACGCGGTCCTGCGCCGGCCGCTCGTCCTCGGGCACGAGGCCGGGGGCGTGGTCGCGTCGGGGCCGCGGGCCGGCGAGCGCGTGGCGATCGACCCACAGATCCCCTGCGGAACCTGCGAGCCATGCCGCCTGGGCCGCGGGCACCTCTGCCTGCGGATCCGGTTTGCCGGTCACGGCGAGACGGACGGCCTCTTTCGCGAGTTCGCGGCCTGGCCCCAGCGCTGCCTTGTGCCGGTGCCCGACGCCCTCGACGATGTCGAGGTCGCGATGCTCGAGCCGCTCGGGGTCGCGATCCACGCGCTCGAGCTCGGCGAGGTTCGGCCGGGCGACAGCGTCGGCGTGTTCGGCTGCGGGCCGATCGGGCTGTTCCTCGTGCAATTGGCTCGGGCGGCCGGTGCGACGACGATCGTCGCCACAGATCTGTTGGCGAATCGGGTCGAGGCGGCCCGCCGGGCGGGTGCCACGGCAGCGGCCCTCGTGCGGGGCGGGGAGGAGCGCACCGAACTGCTCGAGGCGACCGGGGGCCGGGGTGTCGACGTCGCGTTCGAGGTCGCCGGCGAGGATGACGCGATCCAGGCGGCAATCGCGCTGGCCCGACCCGCTGCGATCGTGGTTATCGCCGGGATCCCCGCGGTCGACCGCATGGAGATCGTCCCCTCGATCGCGCGGCGGAAGGGGCTGACGCTGAAGTTCTCTCGACGCATGAACCAAGTCCATGCGAGGGCGATCAGCCTGGTCGAGTCCGGCCGGGTGGACGCCGGATCGCTGGTGACCGACGTCCTGCCCCTGGCCGAGTTCGAGCGTGCGTTCGCGACGGCGACGCGCCGCGACGGCCTGAAGGTGGTGCTCAAGCCGTAGGGGCACGCGCGGGGCGCGCAGTGGGGAGGCGGCGGTGCATGAGCCACCTGCCTCGGGACCACCGGCACGCCCTGAAGAGGCCGTCTGCGTCCTCCCTGTGGCGACTGATCGGCGCACGATGGTACGGCCCGACCGGATTCGGATGCAAGGAATCGGCCCACCGGCGCATCTGTATGGATGTGAGGCGCAGCAGAGTGGCTGCGCACGTGGAAAGAGCGCAGAGCAGTGGCATTCCGCGCCGAGCTGATCGACTTCGCTGCCTTCTACGAACGGACATATCCGGTCGCCTTCCGCACGGCCCTGGCCATCTGTGGCGATCCAGCTCTCGCGGCCGACGCCACGCAGGATGCCTATCTCTCGGCCTACCGGGAACGCGAGCACTTCCGCGGCGAGGCTCCCGCCGGCGCCTGGCTCCACCGGATCGTGGTCCATGCCGCCATCGCGGGGATGCGTCACCGCAAGGTCACGTGGATCGGACCAGCCGAAGCTGCTCTCGGCGACGACCAGCCCTGGCTGCCCCCCGACGCCGTCGCGCCGCTCGACCTGCGTCGGGCGCTGGATGTCCTCACGCCGACCCAGCGGGCTGCGATCGTGCTCCGCTACTACCACGACTTCGACTACGCGGAGATCGCCTCGATCCTCGAAACCAGCCCGGGCAACGTGGGTTCGCTCCTGAGCCGGGCGCTCGATCGACTGCGGATAGAACTGGACGACGGGGATGAACTGCCGGCGCTGGCGGGTGCCGCGGCCGGAGCAGGGGAGGCGGGCCATGGCCGCTGACGAACGGTTCGAACGACGCCTCGAAGCCGGGCTTCACCGGCTCCTCGACCAGGCCGCGGGACCGCACCCGACGTGGGCCGACTCACCGGCCCGCCGGTCGGCGGAACGGCAGCAGGAGCGCCCGCGTCGCTCGTCGCGACCACTCCTCCTCATGGCAGCGGCGCTTCTCGTGGGCCTCGCCGGGACGCTGGCCTATTTCGGGACCACAGTGGTCCGGCCGCAACCGGCACCGAGCGCGGCCCTGGCCTCCATCATTGCGGACGCTTCCGGCTCGCCCGGCACGTCGCCGTCGACATCGGCGACGGCATCGCCCGCGCCATCGGCCGAGCCGACTGCCGCCACGCTGGTCGGTCTCGCGTGGAACCGGGTGGATGACCCCGATCTGGCTTCACTCCCGGTCTACAGCGATATGTCCGGCGCCATCCGCGGTGGCCCGGGCGCGATCGCGTGGGGCTTTGTGTATGGGGCCGGGCCCCAGATCTGGACCACTGCGGACGGGCTGCAATGGACTTCCGCAACCGTGGAGGCCCCGATCGATGCCGACCCCGACCAGCGTGAACCCGGCTGGGTGAACGACATCACGGCGGGCGGCCCGGGCTATGTGGCGGTCGGCGCCTACTACCGAAATGGGGCGGGCAACACCGCGCTTGTCTGGACGTCCGTCGACGGGATGACCTGGCGGCGTGCGCCCGACAACCCCGCGTTCGCGTATTCGATCATGGGATCAGTCATCGCCCGGAACGGCGGACTCCTGGTCTACGGCTCCGAGGCGCCGGGCATGGAGGGTGGCCCGCAGCGGGTTTGGGCCTCATCGGATGGCCTGAGTTGGGACATCATCAAGCTGTCTCTGCCCGAGGGGGTCGATGGTGCTGCGCAGCCGGTCGCCTCTACAGACCGGCTGTGGGCCAATGCGGTCCGGACCGTGGGCGGCGAGCAGGTTCTCGGGTCCCCACGGTCCGTGCTCACATCGACGGATGGAAGGACGTGGGTGGAGACCGACCTACCCGGGATCGGATCGCTCCACCCACTCGGCGACGCGCTCTACACGCTGGTCTCACCGTGGCCATTGCCGTCCCGGGACTTCACACCGCCACCGACCCGGGTGGGACAGCCGAGCACAGGCGTGTACCGCTCGGCGGACCTGTCGACCTGGACGCTCCGCTCGCGCGGCCTGACGACGGTCGGCGAGGACATGATCGCCGTGGGCGACACCCTGGTCATGGTCGGCGACGATGCTGCCGGGGACGTGCAGTGCTGGGCGGACTGCCGGGCGACCGGCTGGCGTTCGATCGACGGAGGGCTGACGTGGCAGGTCGTACCGGCCGATCGCATCGGGGGCACGATGGTGGCTGTCGACGCCCTCGCGGACGGGACGCTCGTGGCCGTCGGTCGGACGATCGATGATCAGGGCAGGTCGCGAGGCGCTGCCTGGGTATCTCGGCCGGTCCAACCCTAGCCTGCCCTCGGCAGGCTCGTGGGGCTTGAGCGCGAAGACGCTCTGCCAGGTGCCTTCATCCTCGAGGTTCCAGGGCTGCGTTGAGGGTACGATCGCGCGCCCGACGCACAGGAAACCGCGCCCGTCGCGTCGCACGGCCAACGGTCCTCCCCCGGCGCGGCTCCGGCGTCGCTGCTCGAATGGCGCTGGAAGCCCGCAACCGACGAGTCCGAAATCCCGGGCGTGATGACGTGGCCCTTGGCGGGCACTCCGTCGAAACCGATCCCGTTGCGCACGTTGAAAGCCGGAGGAGATGGCCCCTGTTTCCAGGGAGCTGTCTCCTCCGGCTGCGTGGTCCGGGTCGGCCGTTAGGGGTCGTGCAGGTGGCGGCGGTCGGCGCGAGGTCGGCGCGCTCGCCGCTGCGGTAGTTCTGCCACGCCTGCTGGACGGCCGCGGCCGAGAAGCCGGCGGTCGGCGCGAGGTCGGCGCGCTCGCCGCTGCGGTACTTCTGCCACGCCTGCTGGACGGCCGCGGCCGAGAAGCCGGCGGTCGGCGCGAGGTCGGCGCGCTCGCCGCTGCGGTACTTCTGCCACGCCTGCTGGACGGCCGCGACTGGGCTGTAGGCCAGCATCACCGCCAGCCATACGACGGTGTATGTCAGGGTCGAGAACCAGGACGCTGGCATCTCCGCCCGCTCTCGGAATGACGTTGGCCGTCTGCCGCGCTCCAGTTTCCATCTCTCGCGGCTGGCCCGATGGACGCAGTGGTTCCCGATTGTTCGGGCGCCGTCGCCATCCCTCCTGCCGCCGACCCGGCCATCACCGGATCGAAATGGGGAGCGCCCAGCCGCCGTACCGGAAGCAGCCGCGCGTGTCCACGTCGGGACGTCCCGGCGCCTGCATCATGCCGTCGACCGTGAGGCGCATGCTCACGATGACCCTGCGCAGCGGTGTCCTCCCGTGTGTCGTGTCGACACCGGCCGTCGGGCGCCAGAAGGTGGACGAACCGTCTCGGGCCTCGCCGCCGGCCGGTTATCGTGCGGCCCTTCGCCTGTTCTCCTCGACCCGGAACTCGACGATCCGCCCGATCAGCGCGACCGGCATCGGCTGGTCGAGCGGGAATTGGACGGATCCTTTCGCAGTCCTGTACGCCCCGAGTTCGTCCCTGAACGCCTCGATCCCGCTGCCACCCGGATACAGGCCGACGTGGTGCTCGTACCCGGCGAAGTGCACGAGATGCCGGCCATTCAGGTCGAAGGTCGGGATGGCATAGCTGATCGACTCCGTCGCCTCGGGAGCCGACGATCGGATCTGCGTGCGCACGTCGTTCAGGGCGGCGCGAGTCCCGGGAGGGAATGCCGCGATGTAGTCGTCGATCGAGGTTGCGGACGGTTCCTTCGCCATCTGATTGCCTCCTGCGGGCCCTCCAGGCCCCGTCACAGTTCCCTGTAGAAGATCACGGCGTCATGCGGCGTGCGGCCGTCGGGATCGAACGCGTACCCCGGGATCGTTCCGACGACCGTCCATCCGAGCCGCCGGTACAGGTGTTCCGCGGCGACGCCCCGCTTCGTGTCCAGGGTCAAGAGGCGGAAGCCCGATTTGCGTGCCTCGGCCTCGATCCGGCGCATCAGCGCGGCGCCGAGGCCGGCCCCGCGTGCCCGACGATGCACGATCAACTTCACGACCTCGGCGCGGTGCGGCTGGTTCGGCGCCCACGCCGGATGCAGTTGGACCGTGCCGACGACCCCGGCCTCATCGCGGGCGACGAGGAAAATGGCACGCGCGTCCGAGCCGGCAATCGTCCGGCGCCACCAGGCCTCGGCGGCATCCACGGTGAGCGGCGAGAGGAAGCTGACGGCGCTGCCGGATTCGACGGTGTCGACGAGCAGTTCCGCGAGCCCGCGGATGTCGGCGTCGTCGGCCGGCGGGGTCAGCCGTTCGATCGTCGTCGCTCTCGCTGTCATGCGTCGGAGTGTCTGCTTCCAGCGTTCGGGCAGGAAGTGCGCAGTCTACCGGAGGCGGTAGCGCAGGAGCGTCTCGTGGGCGTGTTTTGCGGTGAGCTGGGCAACAGGCGCATCGTCATGGTCTGCCCGACTCCTCCACGAACTCGGACGACCTCGCCGCCGCACCTGATGCAGCATCCCCGAAGGACGAGGTCCTTTCCGGACGCGGTGACGGCCTCCAGGGCCATCGATGTGACGGAGCGACACGTCACACAGAACGCGTTGTTCAGCAGTCGGATCCTGATCTCGGGCGGGAGGCGCTCCCAGCCCGAAACCGTCGCGACGGCCGATGGACCGGGCGATCGACCCTGCACCTGTTGCCGATCCCAGGGCGAGCCCTGCCAGTTGGAGATGAAGCCCTGGTCACCGCAGACCGGGCACTGCCAGCTGATCCGGCCGGTTTCACCGTCGACCGCGGCGAGGATGTTTCCCGGACACGAGATGTGCCGGGGACGCCTTCGACACCGGATCCGGAGCAGGTGGGCGTCGCCGAGATCACGCGAGGTCGTCTCGGCGACGATGGCCCCCAGGTACCGGGCCAGCGGCGGCAGGCCGATGGGAACCCGTCCGGCCGAGTCCAGGAAGTGGCGAACGTCGGTGATCCAGACGCTCATCGTGCTCAGCGGCCCATTCCAACGGCCGGCGATGCGCCGCGCGCGAACTCCTCCCCCGTGAGGGCATACGAAGGATGGTTGAGGCCGGTCGGCGCGTAGAAATCGTCGCCCGTGTAGCGGAAACCAAGCCGCCGAAGGACACTGCGAGACGCCTCGTTGCGAGGATGGTGTCCCGCGACGAGTGCGAGGGCTCCAACCTTCGTGAACGCGTAGTCGATCGCCGCGCGGGCCGCCTCCGTCGCGTAGCCCTGGCCCCAATGATCGGCGCGGAGGTGGAGGCCGAGTTCCAGGACTCCATCGTGGCCGGGAACGGGCCGGAGCCCGCAGCATCCGACATGCGCGTCGTCGGCGAGTCGGAATACCGGCCAGTACTGGAATCCGAGCGCCGCCTGCGTCGAGATCTCCTGCGCAAGCCGATCCTCGATCCATGGCTGCGAGAACGGACCGCCGATCAACTGCGTAACCCGGGCATCCCCCCACAGGCCGATCGCCAGGGCGAGATCACCCGTCGACCATCGGCCGAACCCGAGTCGCGACGTGCGCATGAAGTACTCGCGAATCGAGATCGATCCCCGGTGGCTGGCTGACGACGCGGTTCAGCATACCGGGGCCGATGTGCCGAGCCCCGGTCGCCGACTCAGACCGGCTTTGTGGCCGCACTCCACCGATCATCTCCGCGATCTCGCGATGCCGGTCAGCCGAGCACCATGTTCGTCCCGAAGACGAGCCAGGCGAGCGCCGCACAATTCGCAACGACGGTGAGCCAGAAGATCGTGCGGAACGGCTGTTTCCTGGTCTTGTGCCGAAAGACGGGCTGCGCGAGGAGCGCCCCGGGCCACCCTCCCACGATCGCCACCGCGTGCAGTGTGGCCTCCGGCGTGCGCCACCTCCCCTGTTGTGCGGCCGCCTTGTCGGCACCGTACATGGCGAACAGGATCACGCTCAGCACGGCGTACGCGACGATCAGCAGCAGGCGGATGCGCCCAAGCGCCAGAAGGATGATCAGCAGGAGGAAGAACGCCGCCGGGATGGCGAGCGCGGCCGGCGGAATCCCATGCGGAGCCGCGATCTCCGAGTGCGCCGCCGGCACGTCGCTGATGTTCTCCGAATGCGTGGCCGCCACGTACCTGACATTCTCGGCATGCAGCCGACCCTGCTCGTCCCGCGCTTCGGAGTACAGGAGCTGATCGTTGACGAGGGGGCGACGCTCATCGTGAGGGAACGCACTGATGTGCGCGAAGACACGGGGCCCGCCCGCGAGCGGCGTGATGAACCCGAAGCCCCGCTCGTCGTTCCACTCTGTCAACCTGCCCTGCTGTTGCATCCGACCCTTCCCCCTGCTGCGGATCCCGACGACGCCGGGGACGACGGACGATCCGGGACTCGTAAACCCATCGACCTCCGACCATCGTCCGGTCGACCGGAATTGACACCATGGATCAAGGGTCTTCCCCGGACGTGACGCGCATCAGCGGCGAGCGCATGGCTGTCCACACCTGGAGCCGAGCGTTGACTGGCCGGGTGGGCGGGGGCCGAATCCGAATATGTGCCGCCCGGCAGGGACGCGGGCTTCGGCACTCCGGCGCTCGGCAGTTCCAGGTCGGCCGGGATCACCGCGCTCATGCCGGTCGCCGGGGAGAGGCGGTACATCGCCATCCCGTGCGGCGGAATCCGCGCCGGGTCCAGTGCGCCGGTCACCCGAGACGAGGCGTGCGTCCAGAGATCGTGCGCCACGTAGGTCGTGTGCGGATCGAGTCCGATCGAGGCGAACGGACTCGCCACCGGATTCCACGCCGTCGAGGCCGCGTTGAAGAAGAGGACCGCCGTGTCGCCGTTTGCCAGCGGCCGGGTCAGGATCCAGTGCGAGTCCGCGCTCCGAACCACACGCGCCTGGACGCCGAGCGCGTCCTGATCGATCGCGATGACCTCTGCGTTCTTGTAGATCGCCAGGTTGGCTGCGGCGATGTGGACGATATCGGTGCCTGCGATCAGGGGGGCCGCCTCTTCCGCCCACAGGCTGAACTCGGTCCGGCTCTCGGTCAGCGACATGCCGCTCGTGTTCACGCCGGCACCGGCGGCGAGCGCGCGGCGGAGCGGCGCTGTGAGCGTGATGCCGGTCCCGCCTCCGCGGGCAGGCGTGCCCACGGGGTGGCTCCTGCTGAGGGCCGGGGCGAACGCGATGCCCGTGCCCGCCCGGTCCTGGTCGCGCACCCGTGCGCCGCTCGGGTGCGCGCGGGTCAACGGACGCACCGTGATCCCGGTGCCCGTCGCACGCACCGACACGCCGGCGGCGTGGGCCGTCGCCGGCGGCGTGATGCCGATGCCGGTGCCAAGGCCGCGCGCCGTTGCGCCCTGCGTGTGCGCCCGAGCCAGCGGGGGAGTGACGGTGATGCCGGTTCCCGCTTCGCGAACCGCGAGTGCGCCGACGTGGTCCCCGGCCAGCGGCCCGTCGAGGTCGACGCCCGTTCCAGTGGCACCGGCCGTCCCGTCGAAGATGCCGTGCGCGTTGACCGGCCCCGTGATCCGGTGTGTCTCGACGAGACCGGCGGTGTCGGCGATGGCGATCAATTCGCCGACGGCGAAACCGGCCACGCTCCCGACCTTGATGTTGGTGGCACCGGCCCATGCGACGGTGACCACGGCGGCCTCCGCGGCGTGTGCGAGTGCGGTGGGTTTGACCAGGATCAGGCCGTTCCCGCTGAACGATTCCCCGGCGCCGTGGGCATGTGCGAGCGGCCGGGTCAGCCGGATGCCGCTCCCACTCACCGGCGTGCCGGATGTGTGGGCGAGCTTGGTCGGGGCCGAGAGCATGAGGCCGGTCCCCGTCACCCCGGGGGTGCCGACGGCTGCGATCACGCGGGACTCGGCGCTGCTGCCGCTGCCGATGGAGATCGTCTGGCCGGGCGCGAAGCCTGTCGTGCGCTGCACCCTGAGCCTGGTGGCGCCGGCCGATGACGGCGTCGCGAGGGTTGTGGCGCCTGCCGATCCCACCGATGCAATGACCCCGATCTCGAGGCGCGGGCCCGCGCCGATCCAGATCGTGTGTCCCGCCGAGAAACCGCGGACACTGGGCACCTTGATCGTCGTCTCGCCCGCAGCCGCCCGGAGTCCGAGCGTCGTGGATCCGCCAGCGCCGACCCGCGCGATGACGCCGGTTTCGACGCTCGTGGCGTTCGCGTCGATGGCCACGTGCTGGCCGGCGGCGAAGCCGGTCACGCCCGTGAGCGCGAGCGCGGTGACGGCTGCGGGCTGAACGGCGGCGACGCGGGCTCCTCGGTGGTGCCCGCGCGCCAACGACGCAGTCAGCGTCAGGCCCCGGCCGCCGCTCGGGACGGACGCGACGACGGCGGATTCCCTGCTGGGGTTGCCGTCGTCCATCACGATCGCCTGGCCGGGGACGAAACCGGCGGCGCTGCCGACCGAGATGGCCGTCGCGCCGGCGGGCGCCGCCGATGACAGCGAGGTGCTGGCGGCCGCCAGGAAGGTGCTGCCGCCGGCCAGTGAGGTGCTGCGACCGGGCGTCCCGATCGCGGTGACCTTCCCCTGCTCGAAGTCGCCGCCACGATCGATGGCGACCGGCTGGCCGATGACGAAACCGTCGATGCTGCCGACATGGAGCCTGGTGGCCCCTGCCTCGACCGAAGCGAACAGGGTGGTCGGCGCACCGGCAGCGGTACCGATCGAGGTGACCTTGGCGGTCTCGGTGCCGGACATGCCATCGATGGCCAGCGCCCTTCCGACCGTGAACCCCGCGGAGATCCTCGCGACTCGGATGGTGGTGGCGCCGGCCGCAGCGGGGGCGACGGTGGTCGTCGCGGTGCCGGCGGGCGTGCCGATTCCGATGATCGTCGTGGTCTCGGCATTCGAACCGTCGTCGATGACGAGGCGATCGCCGACTGCAAGGCCCGAGACGCTGGCGACCGGGAGGTTCGTGTCACCGGCGGCCGCGTCCGTGATGATCGTGGTGGCGGCGCTCGCAGCCGTGCCGACGGCCGCGACGGTTCGCACCTCGGTGGCCGGGCCGGTGCCGACGACGATCGGCTGACCGACCTTGAACCCGCTCGTGCTGCCGACGTGGACGGTGGTGGTACCGCCGCGGGCGGCCGAGTAGAGGCTCGCCGGGGCTCCGGCGGGCGTACCCACCGCGGCCACCACGCCGCTCTCGACGGTCGAGCCGTCGGAGATGGAGATCGCGCCGCCGACGGCCGTATCCGCGACGCTCGCGACCCTGAGCCTGGTTTCGCCGGCGGCAGCCGGCGCCACCAGCGTCGTCATCCCGCCCGTTGCCGACCTCGAGCATGTCCGGGTCGTTCCAGCCAGCCCGGCCGGCGCAGACGAGGCGAGCCCGACGTTGTCGTGGAAGATGCGACAGCATGCTGGCGAACGCGGCGTTGATGTCGCCGGTCGTGCGCCACAGGTTGCCGGTGCCCGGCGCCCCAGGTCCAGCACGCCTGTCTCGCCCCACTCGCAGAGGCTGTAGACGATCGGCCGCGCCGTGCGCGGCCAGCGCGTCGCGCATCGCGTTGTACCGGGCGATGTACTCCTGCCAGTCTCCCGTTCCGCTGGTTGTTGCAGTTGTCGTACTTGAGGTAGTCGACGCCCCAGGCCGCGAATCGGTGCGCGTCGGACTGCCTCGTGGTCGAGGCTGCCGGGGTACCCGGCGCAGGTCGCGGTGCCCGGCACTCTCGTAGATGCCCGAGCTTGAACCCCAGACAGTGCACGTAGTCGGCGACGCCGGTGATGCCGTCGGGGAACTTGATCGGGTCGGGGACCAGGTGGCCGCCGGCCGTCGCGACCCGAGATCACCATCCAGCAGTCGTCGATGTTGACGTACTGGTAGCCGGCCGCCTTCATGCCGGAGTGACGGTGCATCGCCGCGCGGTCTGCTTGACCAGCGTCCTCGCTGACGTTGCAGCCGAAGGCGTTCCAGTCGTTCCAACCCATCGGCGGGGTCGGGCCAGCCCGTTGTAGGCGCCAGCGGCCGACGCAGCAGCGCCGATGGGTGACGCCAGCAGAACAGCTGCAAACAGGCCGATCGCCGCCCGGAGTCCGCGCCGCATCGCCCGATCCCACCCTCGCTCCGGGCGCGGCGCGCAAGGTGCTCCTCGCTCCGCGGTCGCCCGTCGGGCAACGTGACCGAGGGCGCCCGGCGCTGCAAGGGCCGAACGGACCCGATCTGGTCAAACGTGGACGCCGACAATCATGGATCGGCCATTGCCGGCGCCGTCCTCCGACGGCTTCGACGTGGCTCGAGCATGGCTGTGCCTGACATCCGCTGGTTGGGCTGGCCGTTGGCCGGCCATCAGATTGCGGCACTCCCGCCCGGTGCTAGACAGGGGCCGGCCACGTCCATGCGTACCAGACGATCAGCGCACAGAAGACAAAGCTCACGACGATCAGGAAGTTGTCGTACGCCCCCGCGTAGGGCAAGCCCATGAGATTGAAGATGACCCAGAGTACTGCCACCACGATGCAGGTCCAGCGAATCGCGGGATACGGCAAGACCAGGGACAGGACGACCATGATGATCGGCGTCAACATGAGCGCCGCGATCAGCAGCCACATTCCCTGGGTCGCCTTCCGACCAGCGATCTCTCCCGGGATGACGTCCCCCGCCAAGATGCGGAGCACGTCGCCCAGGAGAAAGGTCAGCATCACCGCCACCCACAGTCCCGAGAGGGTGACCCTCACATCCACCATGCCTCACTCACCTCTTCTCCGGCGATGACGACCATTTCCTGGACGTGCCCCTCGTCCAGATACGGCCAAGGCTTCAGCCGGTCTCTCTCGGCCGAATTCTCGGTTGGTCGTCCCTGCCTCATACGGTGATGACGACCTTGCCTCGAGCGTGTCCCTCCCCGATATAGGCGAAAGCCTGGGGAGTCTCACTCAGCGGGTACGTCCTGTCGATGACCGGCGTCACCTTCCCGGTCTCGATGAGTTCCTTCAGAACGACAAGATCCTCGGTCTTCGGCATCGAGACGAACGGGCGACCCTGCTGCCGCACGAAGGCTGACCGCACGGACGCCTTGAGAACGTAGCCGATCCCGGCGTGGCCGCTGTTGGGTATGAGAGTCCCCCCAGGGATGAGCGCGCGTCTGCAGTCTGAGAACGAACGGTTCGCAACATTGTCGAGGATGAGGTCGTAGCGCGGCCCGCCTCGCGTGAAGTCCTCCCTCGTGTAGTCGATGACATGGTCCGCGCCGATCGAACGGACCATCTCCACGTTCCTCGTGCTGCACACGCCGGTCACCTCGCCGCCGAGCGCCTTGGCGATCTGCACAGCGAACGGTCCCACTCCCCCGGACGCACCGTTGATGAGCACCTTGTGGCCGGGCTGGACCTTGCCGTGGTCACGGAGGCCCTCCAGTGCCGTGCACGCGGATGTCGGCACGGCGGCGGCGTGCTCGAACGAGAGGTTCGCTGGCTTTGGCGCGAGGCCGCCCTCCTTGGCGAGCGCGTACTCGGCGCACGCGCCGCGGCATTCGCCGTAGACCTCGTCACCCGGCCTGAAGTGGCTCACGTTCGGGCCGACCGCTTCCACGATGCCCGCACAGTCGAGTCCGACAACGTGGTCCTTCCTGGGCCTGGGAAAGCCGACAAACAAGCGTATGAGGAACGGCGTGCCGCGCATGCCGAAGTAGTCGCCGGCGCCGAGACTGGCCGCGCGAATGCGGACGAGCACCTGTCCACCGCCGGGGGCCGGCTTCTCGAGCTCCCTGGGCTCCATCACGTCCGCGGAACCGTAACCGGTCTGGATGACTGCCCTCATGATCTCTCCCTCTGTTCAGTGCCTGCCCGGCCCGACATGACGCGCAGTTTCAGGGAGCTGTTCGACCCCGAGGAGGCCGGCGATCGCGGCCGCAACTACGCGACGCGGACAACGATGTTCCCCGACGTCTGCCGGTCACGGCGGGGTTGCTGGGCCGCTTCCATTTCACTTCCTCGGTGATCTCGGGATCGGCGTCGTGGATGATCCCGCGGAGTTCTGCCAAGGTCCTCCCGCGCCAGTCCGGAGTCTTCGCGATCGTGTCATCGATGAGTGTGCTCGGGTGCGGAATTCACCCTCCGGATCATGGTTGCCCCTCCAACGTTGTTCGGCATCAGCCGCAACAAGCCGCCTCGCGCTTCGAACTCGAGACTACCTCACTCCGATCAGGCCGCCATGCGCGGCGAAGTATCCACGGTCTTCACACCCCTGGCGACGAGCCACAGTCCCAACCCGACCTCAGCAATAAAGCCCAGGACGAACGCCGGATAGCTGATCGCGGGGTAGGCCGGCAGCAGGAGAGCCTGAAGGAACCAGATCAGGACACCGACTCCGTCAAGCATCAGAATGACGCCCAGGAACCTGGGTATGAATCCGGACTTGTAGACAAGATAGCCGAGCGGGAACAACCACGTGCCGAAGAACAGCTGGGCCGTGACGAAGCCCGTCTTGTAGAGGTTGATGGACAGGAAGGCCAGTCCCTCCAGCTGCGACGCCGAGTATGCCTGCATCCGGCTGGCTCCGTCCCCCAGCAACAACGCGGATATGAGCGGGAACATGCTTGCGCACTGTATGGCGACGCCGATCGCGTTGAGCAGCAGGAAGAGCAGCGCCAGCGGCCCGTTCAGCGGCCGCAGAAGGACGTAGAGACTCCAGGCAGCCATGACGAAGAGGAATGCTGATATCAGCGCGACAGCAAGAGCGAGACGAAACGCCCCCTCGTTCGTGGCGATTGCCTGGTAAACCTCGTCGACCCCGCCCATACCGATGTGCCCCAGCACCCCGGCAACTACGGAAGCCAGGACGAACGCGAGGTAGAAGCCTCCCGCGGCTTTGGCCATCTTGCCCGGCTCGAGATGAACGCCAGCTCCCATCGTTCCGGATCCCAGGTCCGGCGCAGGCTCCTGGCGTCGCTCGGGCTGGGTTCGAACCGTTGGACATGCGTCTCCCCTTCCTGTCGATCAAGCACGCCGGTCACGACCGATGACGACCCTCCAATCACGGTTGGCCGCTGAGCGGCCGGCCCGCTCGCGCTCGGCATGACACCGAGCGGTCAGATGGCGGCAGCAGCCGGCAGGGCGCCGAGCGGTCGGGCCGGTCCGATCGAGCGGCTGGTTGGCGGGCCCCATGTCTGGAAATCGTATGCCCATCTGGGTGGTCACAGATGGCCGAGCCTGCAGATGCTGGTCGAGCCGACATCAGGCGGAGGCGGCACTGGAGCTGCCGCGTGGCGCCGCTTCCCCAACATGCTGCGTTTGTCGACCACCGCGCCGTCCGGGCCGCACGAACCTCGGTACAACCAGTGCTCGACGATGACGGGGCCTGCCCGCCCAAGCACCGCCGGATGGCGTCGAGCGCCTCGGGCGCGGTGCTCTGGCGCCCGTGCGCCGTCCAGCCGTCATCCTCGCAACGAAGCCGCGTCTTCATCGCCGGTGTCTGCCTCCGCCACCGAACGTGATGCCCTTCAGCGGCGAGCCGATAAATGAGAACTCCGGCAACCGATCGGGGCCGCGTCCGCGGGAAGCGATTGTTGGGCAGTGGTCGTGGACGCAATGGTCGACTAGCAGTCGAACACCGACCAGCAGATTTCGTTTCGCAACCTCTGGTCATCCAGCACAAGATCGCGGATCGCATCCGGCAGCTGCCCGCGCTGCCACTGACATTCCTGCCGACCGGCGCGTTCACGCTCGCCGTCTGGCGCAGCAGAGCGTACCGCCTTGATTGCGTAGGCCGCTGCGCCGAGTTCGTGGGCGGCGACATGAGCTACCGCCGCGGCCTGCCCGGCAGCATACGCCGCATGCCTCGCGGCACCGGACAGATCCCGTGCAGCGGCTTGCGCATGGCCGGCTGCCGTGCGGGCTTGAGACATCGTGATCTCGCCCCGTACCCAGGCTCGTGCTTGCTCGATTGCTTGGCGCGGTCGCGCGTCAGCAGGCTGTACCGCCTCGAACAGATGCAGCACGTGCTCCGCGCAGTCGGCTGCCCACTCGGCGAGAAGCCGGTGGTCGGAGTCTTGCAGCGTGCCGCCGCGGCGAACCGTGATGAATCTGGGGTCGCGATCTTTGGGAAGGATCACGGCCTTGCCCCCTTTCGCTCCGTCTGCCCAACGTCATGCCCTTCAACGGCGCAGTCGCCACCTCCGGAGCGTAGCGCCCACGGCGGGGCCGCGTCAGTTGGAAGCGCCGGTTAGGCGGCCCCCAGCTTGGTCGCAAAACCAGGGCCCTTCGGCTACCTTCTCGGCTCATACCGCATCGCCACCGCCCCCGAGCCGAACTCCAGCCGGCTCACGAGCTTCAAGTCGACATGCTTCGATAGCCCCGCGAACAACGTCGGCCCATGGCCCGCCAGCCTGGGCTGCACCATGAACTCGAACTCATCGATCAATCCCAGCTCCGTCAACGCCAGCGGGAGCTTCACGCCGCCCACGAGCAGCCCCTTGCCCGGCTCCCGCTTGAGCTGCTGAACGGCCTCTCCCAGATCCCCGCGCACGAGCTGCGCATTCCAATCGACCCGGTCCAGGGTGCTCGACACGACGTACTTTCTTGCTGCGTCGATCGTCCGGGCGAAGGGCTGCATCCAATCAGGTATCGCTTCCGTCCGCGCCGACGGCCGCCAGGCGGCCTCCATCATCTCGTACGTCACGCGGCCGAAGATGAGAGCATCGGCGCGTTCGAGGTTCTCGACCGCGTGACGATGAACGTCTTCGTCCGCGGGGATTGCGCGATGATCGACGCACCCGTCCAACGTGACGTTGATGGAATACCGAAGGGGTCGCATCACTTAAGGCCTCCAGTAGTGATAAGGCAGCGTAACGTGATGCGAATGAGCCGCGCGGGAACCGCGTCGGCTCGACGCGCTGGTTCTGTGCGGGAAGGCTGGGGCAGCGGTCTCGATAGCCGCTCGAAACAGGGGCGGCTTTCGGAAATGCGCGTATCTGGTCGAGGGCGTGCTCGACATCGTCGACGAACCCATCTCCGAGTCCTGGGCTCCAAAGACCGGAGATGCGCAAGGCTTGTAACGAGCCGGTCGAGCGACGCACACTCCGTCGGAGGTGGGCGTCCGCGGGGCCGACAATCGGGGGACCTGCCGAGCCGTACCGGCGTCCCCATGCCCGGTCGGAAGGCTCGAGTGCCTGCTCTGGCCGCGACACTCATCATCGCGATCAGACCCGCGCGGCTTGCAGTCGGGCATTGACCGACGACCCCATGAGGAGGTGGGCGGTGTCGAACGCTGGCTCTGACGAGCAGCTGCAGAAGGTTGTCGATCGACTCCAGGATGAGGTGGCGGCCGTCCGTCGGTCGCGCAGGCGTCTCGCCGAAGCCGGCTACGCCGAACGCCGCGCGATCGAGCGCGACTTCCACGACGGTGTCCAGCAACACCTCGTCGCGCTCGCCGTCAACCTGCAGCGCCTGGCCCGGCTGGTCGGCCGTGATCCTGCAGCCGCGCAGGCGTTGCTCGACGAGGTGGCTGCACACATGCGGGAGGCGCTGGAAGAGTCGACGGAGCTGGCCCAGAGGATCTATCCGCCGCTGCTTGACGTGCGCGGGTTCGCCAGCGCCATCAGGTCGGCGGCGAAGGGCGCCGGCGTCGCGGTCCTGGTCGACATTACGGCGGGTGCCGACTACCCACCCGAGATCGCCGCGGCCGTCTACTGGTCCTGCGTCGAGGCGCTGTCGTCTGCGTCAGGCGGGTCCCCGGCAACGGTCGGCGCGCATGACGCGGACGGCGGGCTGACCTTCGAGATCTCGATCGCCCAACACCTCGCGGACGAGCGCCTCGACCGCCTCCGCGATCGCATCGAAGCGCTCGAAGGTCGCGTCAGCGTCGACTACGGGCAGGATGGCGGCTCTCGTGTTCAGGGCTGGCTGCCGCTGTCGCGCTGACGGACATCGCTCTCGGCCAGATACAGGACGACCGCCTTGACGCGCTTGTGAACCGCCGGCTCCCACGTCAACCCGAGCTTCATGAACATCGAGTTGATGACCTTCTCGACGGACCGCTCGGTCACGACAAGGTCGCCGGCGATCGACGCGTTGTTCTTGCCCTCCGCCATCTTCCGCAGCACGTCGCGTTCCCGCGCGGTCAGCTGGCCGAGCGGCGACGCCGCAGCTCGCGCCCGTTCGGCCACCAACCCTTCCACCACCTTCGGGTCAATCAGCGAGCCCCCCTCCGCGACCGCGCGGATGGCGCTGACCAGCTGATGGAGGTCATGGACGCGCTCCTTCAGCACGTAGGCGCGCCCGGCGCTGCCGGTGTCCAGCAGCGCAAGGGCGTAGCTCGGGTTGGCGTAGTTGCTGAGGACGACCACGCCAACACCCGGGTTCGTTTCCCGAAGTCGCCTCGCGGCCTGGATTCCCTCGTCCGAATGGCCCGGCGGCATGCGGATGTCGGTGACCACGACGTCCGGGCTCTCGCGCTCGACGGCCTTGAGCAACGAGTCGAGGTCCCCGCAGACCGCCGCGACCTCGAGTCCGGGCTCCGCCTCGAGCAGGCTGCGCACGCCCTCGCGGACGAGGTAGTGGTCCTCGGCGAGCACGAGCCGAATCGCCATGGGCAGAGAATACGCCGGTGATGTCGGATCTCCCGCTCGTCCTCATCGTCGACGACAACGACAGGAACCGGAAGCTCGCTCGCGACGTGCTCCGCGCGGCCCGGTTTCGGACGCTCGAGGCGGCGACGGCCGCGGAGGGGATCGCGCTGGCGTCCGAGCATCTGCCGGACGTCGTCCTCATGGACCTGCGGCTACCCGATGCCGACGGCGCGGAGGCCGTACGTGCGCTCAGGACGGAGCCGCGGACCTCGCGCACACCGGTCGTGGCGATGACGGCCCTGCGGCTCGACGCGCACAAGGACTGGTTGTCCGAGGCTGGGTTCGCCGGCCACATTGCCAAGCCGATCGACGTGGACGAATTTCCCGACCTGGTCCGACGCTTCTGCGCCCGCACTCACGATTGACCCGCGGCGCGGACGCTCGCCGTCGCCGGCCAGGGTGCCAGCATCCCCCGCCACATGCAGGCAGGCACGGTTGGCTCGCGGTCGGGATCCTCCTACGTTTGCGAAAGCGGACGCAGACGCTCCGCGGGGACACGAGCCAGCGGCGGTCTCGTGCGGAAAGGAGAGACGTGAAATCCAAGTTGGTGGTGGCCATCGCGATCGTCGCTCTCGGCCTCGCCGGGTACGCAGGGAGCGTCGTCGCGACGCCCGGAACGGGGTTCAGCGGGATCACGCTCGCGAAGGCGACGTTCGGCGACATCTTCTCGCACGTGCACATCAAGGGCCCGCAGTCCTGGAACGAGGAGATCCAGACGGAGGGGGCGTCCGACCTCTACGTTCAGCAGAACACGTGGCAGCCCGGTGGCAGCACCGGCTGGCACACGCACCCGGGCCCAAGCTTCGTCATCGTCACCCAGGGGAGCGTGACCGTCTACCTGGGCGACGACCCGTCCTGCACGCCGCACGTCTATACGGCCAACACGTCGAACAACTCGTTCATCGACGTCGGCGGCGGGGTCGTGCACCTGGTCCGGAACGAGACCGGTGCTGTCGCACAGACCGTGGCGGTCCAACTCACCCCGACCGGCGCCATACGACGGCAGGACGCCCCAGATCCGGGCCACTGCTCGTTCTGAAGGAGGCCCTCGCCGCCCTCGAGCGGCAGCCGGATGGCCCTCGGCATCGCCGGGGGCCATCCCTATCGAGATGGAGACCCATGCAGTAGTCTCCGTGATCTCCATGCGGGCGCTTGCGCAGGAGGATAGGGTCCCGATGAAGACCTGTGCATCGGTGCGGCGGCTGCTGAGCGTCAACCTCTGCGCCGTCTTCGTCTGTGCCGTCCTCCTCGGCGCCTGTTCCGCCGGGAGTGTTCCGACACTCCAGCCCGTTCCGCGGGTGGGCCTGATGCACGTCGGAACGGACCACAACCCTCCTTCCCTGGCCACGCTGGTGGCGGGGCTCGGCGACCTCGATTGGTTCGACGGCCCGGCGAGCCAGGTGATGCAGCAGCTCATCGGCGACGGGACGACGGTGCAGGGCCGGATGAAGCAGGTCCAGGGGCAGTACGTCGGCAAGCGGATCGAGCTGATCTGGCGCAACCTGGACCCGGACCAGGCCGAGGAGCAGGCCCGGGAATTCGTTCGTGAGCGCGTGGACCTGATCGTCGCGTTCGAGGACACCTCCATTCGCGCAGCCCAGGACGCGACGGCGGATCCTGGGAACCGGATCCCGGTCGTCTTCCTGCACCCGTCGGACCCCGTCCGCGACGGCCTGGTGGAAAGCCTCTCGCATCCGGGTGGGAACCTGACCGGAGTGTGGGGCGCGCGAGATCCGGTCGCGAAGCAGCTCGAGATCTACCGGGAGATCCTGCCCGGACCTCGGCCCTTGCGCCTGCTGACGCTCGTCGATCCGACCGACACAACGGCGACGCCTCCGCTCCTGGCCGAGGCGCGCGATGCCGCCGGCAAGCTCGGGATCGACCTGGACGAGGTCCAGGCGGCCGACGACGCTGGTCTCGAAGCCGCCTTCCAGTCGCTTCGGCCGGGCGCAGTCGACGGCGCGTTCATCCTGTCGCCCAGCCTGCGGCTCAACTTCTCTAAGAAGATCCTCGGGCTGGCGGCAGCAGCGAACCTCCCAGTCCAGGCCCACCGCAGGGAATGGGTCGACCCGCAATTGGCTGATAACGGCGCCCTCTTCTCGCTCGGAGTCGATCTCGCGCCCGTCGGGGCCGCGGGCGCTCGGTTCGTCGACAGCATCCTGAAGGGAGCCCTGCCCGCCGACCTGCCCGCGCAGGAGGTGCCGAGGGTCCAGTTCGCCATCAGTCTCAGGCGAGCCGCGGAGCTGGGGATCGTCGTGCCGGATGACGTCGTCGCCCAGGCCGACCTGGTCTATCGATAGCCGAGCGCGAAGCTGGATCAGACGGTGGCAACGCAGGCACGGCCGCATCAGCGTCTCGTCTGGAAATACGTGGCGGTCGTGGGGATTCTGGTTGCGGCGGCCATCATCTCGGTCGGGATCAGCGAGTCCTACTTCTCGTACGAGGACAGCCAGCGGGCCGTGACCGAGGTTGAGGCAGACAAGGCCTCGTCCGCCGCCATCTCGATCCGCCAGTTCATCCAGGAACTCGAGAGCGACCTCGAGGGCGTGGCCCAGCCGATCTCGGGCGACCCCTCCGGAACGCAGCGCGAGCGGTCATTCAAGAACCTCTTCCTGCGCCAGCGGGCGATCAGCGCGCTGACGTACCTCGATGCGACTGGCATGGAGTGCGTGCATACGTACTCCAACGAGATCGACCAGATCAACAGTCTGACGTGCGGGGGCGACCGATCCAGCAGCGAGGAGTTTCGGCGCGCGAGGGCCGAGCAACGGTATTTCGGAAGCGTCGAATTCAGCCAGCGCGATGGCAGGCCGCACATGATCATCGCGGTGGCTGAGGCACCGCCGGGCGAGGGGGTGATCGTCGCCGACGTCGACCTGGGCTCCGTCATCGACGCGATCGCCCGAGCGCAGATCGGCATCGCGGGCTATGCCTACGCCATCGATTCAAACGGCCAGGTCATCGCCCACACCACCAACATCAGTCTCGTTCTCGCCGACACCAACCTTGGGGCGCTCCCGCAGGTGCACGCCGCCCTGGCCGGCGCCGCAACGGCCGGCAGTGGCGTGGTCACCAACGGACGTGATCCGCAGGGAGTGGAGGTGCTGAGCGCGTTCCAGGGCGTCGACCCGCCCGGGTGGTGGGTGTTCGTGGAGGAACCGCTGAGCGAGGCGTTCGCACCCATCCAGGCGGCGCTGTGGCGGACGGCGGTGCTCCTGATCGTGTTCCTCCTGGTGGCGATCGCGACGAGCGTGCTGCTCGCGCGGAATCTCGCCAGGCCGATCGAGGCCATCCAGCTCGCGGCGGCAAAGATCGGCTCCGGGTCGCTCGATGAACGGATCGACGTCTCCAGCCGCGACGAACTCGGCGCCCTCGCCGACGAGTTCAACCGGATGGCAGCACGGCTGCAGGCGTCGTACGCCGGGCTCGAGCAGCAGGTCCAGGAGCGGACCCGCGAGCTGGCCAGTACGCTGGCCGAACTGGACGAGAAGAGCCGCGAGCTGGAAATCGCCAGCCACCACAAGTCGGAGTTCCTGGCCAACATGTCGCACGAACTGCGGACTCCGTTGAACGCGATCAGCGGGTTCTCGCAGGTGCTGCGCAAGGGACTGTTCGGCGAGATCAACGACAAGCAGTCCGAGTACCTCGACGACATCCTCGCTTCGGCCCGGGATCTGCTGTCGCTGATCGACGACGTTCTCGATCTGGCGAAGGTGGAGGCGGGCGTGATCGAGCTTCAGGTCGCGCCGTTCTTCCTGCCGGCCACCCTGGAGCGCGGGGTGGTGATCGTGCGCGAGCGAGCGACGCGGGGAGGCATCCGGATCTCGCTGTCGTCGGATCCGGGTGTCGACTCGGTCGTCGGTGACGAGCGCCGGATCAGGCAGGTGGTCTTCAACCTGCTCTCGAACGCCGTCAAGTTCACACCGACCGGGGGCTCGATCGATATCGCTGCCGCGCGGGTCGACGGTGAGGTGCGCGTCTCCGTCAGCGATGACGGTCCCGGCGTCGCCCCGGTTGACCACCTGCGGATCTTCGAGGAGTTCCAGCAGGCTGCCGCGGGCAGGGAGCACGGCGAAGGGGTAGGGCTCGGACTGGCGCTCTCGAAGCGCCTCGTCGAGCTGCACGGAGGGCACATCTGGGTCGACAGCGAGATCGGGCGGGGCAGCACGTTCGTATTCACGCTGCCCGTGCCGCCGGCATGACGATGGCGGGCGCGTTGATCCTCGTGGTCGAGGACAACGCGAAGAACATGGGCCTGCTTCGCGACGTGCTTCGAGCGACCGGCTATCGCACGCTCGAGGCATCGACCGGCGGACAGGCGCTGACGCTGGCGACCGAGCACGGTCCGGCGCTCGTGCTGATGGACATCCGGCTGCCGGACATGGACGGCGTGGAAGCGCTGAGCCGGCTGCGGATGGACGGGCGGACCGCGTCGATCCCCGTGCTGGCCGTGACCGCCCAGGCGATGAAGGGAGATCGTGAGCGGTTCAATGATGCGGGCTTCGACGGATATCTCTCGAAGCCGGTCGACATCGATGAGCTACTCGCAGCCGTTGAGCGGCACTGCCGCGGACCCGGCCGGTGACCGTCGAGCCGTCTCCCAGCGATGGTCGCGGGTTCGTGGGCATCGCCGAGACCAACGGTCTCGAACCGGCCGCCAACGCCGAGCCGGCCTGGCGCAGCTGGACACTGGCGCTGCCGCCCGAGGCCCTCTTCTGTTTCCACTGTTAGGCCGCACTTGCCGCGCCATTTCAGTGTCGCCCTCAGGACTGTGGGTCGAACCCGAAGACGCGCAGTTCTTGGTCGCACCGACAGGCCTTGGCGATACGCGCCGCCCACGCGATGGCCTCGTCGCGCGAAGGCAGTTCCAACACGGTGAAGCCGCCATCGAGCGTGGGCGCCCAAGGATAGCCGCCCATTGCAACCGTGCCGTCAGCAGAGACGAGCACGGGCGGTGCGTCTTCGTCGATTCCGCCGCCGAAGACGTAAACACCGGCGGCTTTCGCCTCATCAATCACCTCGTGCGCGTCGCGGCCTACCGCTCCCCATTCGCCATCGGGCACAACCATTGCCGCGCTTGGAAAAGAGATCAGGTATTTGGCCATGGTGCTCCTCCTGGGAATTGACGGCGGTCGTGAAGCGTGTGTGCGGCCTGATATATCTCCTGTGGGTCCGATGATGTCACGGACCCCGGTGGGAAGACCGGTTTCCGCCTATCCGGCGAGTGACCGTTGACGTTAGAGACCGGCCCCCGCCCTCCGACTCTGAACGGTGATTGGGATCCGACGGCGTGACCGGTGATCGGACCATCAGGTGACGTGGGGCGGAGTGCGCGGGTACCCGACGGGTCGCAGAGCTCGCAGGGAGGTTGCCCCATGGCCACGCTCGGGATCGATGTCGGGAGCCGCATGCACGTGGTGGCGCGCTGCCGGCAGGGCGAGGCGAAGCCCGATCAGCGGGTGTTCCGCCTGGCCCAGAGCCGGGACGGCTTCAACCGCCTCGACGCCTGGCTGGCGGACCAGCCGGAGCCGGTCGAGCACGTCGTGCTGGAGGCACGTCGCGTCTCGAGCTCGGGGACGACGCGACCGCTCTCGGGGAACTCGGCCAGGCGATCGACCGCATCGAACAGGCCGATGATCCAGCGGATGGCGGCGTCGCGATTGTCGGCCGCGATGTGCAGCGCGATCTCATCCACCCGGCCGAGCGCCAACTCGGTCCACTCGATCCTCATGCACCGAGCTTCTGCAGCGCCCGAGCCCTGGCCTGGTCATGCGGGGTGACCTGACCAGCCGCGACCTGCGCCTCCGCGATGGCGATGTCGTCGGCAACTGCCAGCCGCTCGCGCATGGCCTCGAACTCGTGGATGTCGACCAGGACGGCGACGCCCCGGCCATGTTGGGTGAGCACCATCGGGCGGCGCGTCTCATTGACCTGCCTGACGAACGCGGCCACGCCGGCTCGGAACTCCGAGAGTGGGCGGATATCCTCGTCGAGCTTAAGGGGTTGCACGCTCGCCTCTTGGTACGCTTCTTTGTACCCCTTAGCGTACACCGTCTGGCCAACCGGCAAGCCGACAGCGCCCGCGGGATCTGGCCGAACGTGATGCGCTTCAGCGGCGCGGGAACCGCGTCGGCTCTATGTGCTGGTTCTGTGCGCGAAGGCTAGGGCAGCGGTCTGCGCATCCGCAGTAGTCCTGGCGAGACCACCGTGAACAGGCCGGACATGTCATCGCCGTGCTCGCGGATGACCTGCGACGTGATGCCCGCCTTGTCGGCCGAGGGTAGCCCGGCCAGACGAAGCAGCACAACGCCTCGGGCGGCACGCCGCAGGCGAAAGACCAGCTCGCCGAAGTCCTTGTCGGCGGTGACGATGACGCGCTGGTCGTCGTGGGCCATGTCGAACACCTCATCGTCGGTGACGCCCGGTGCCAGTTCCACGACGTACAGCACATCGTGACCGTCAGCCCGAAGGCGCGCGACAATCGCGGCGTCGATGTTCTCGTCCGCCAGCAGCCTCACGCGACCGACTTCGAGATCGGGTACGTGACGTCCGCGCGCAGGGCCTCGGCCCCGAATCGCACGGCGGCCAGGATCCCCTCACGGGTGAGCCGAGGATGGGCCTCCAGCAGTTGGTCGAGCGTTTGGCCCCCGCCGAGTTCCTCGAGGATGAGCTCGACCGTGATGCGGGTGCCCTCGACGACGGGTTTGCCCATCATCACCGTCGGATCCGATCGAATGCCCTGGTTGGTCATCACGACTGCCTCCTGCTCGTCGGGAGGCAACATAACATCAGTCGGACAGCCTGGACCACAGCGGCTCGGGGTCGCACAGAACGGATCGCCGCTGAGCGGCGAGCCCGCTCGCGCTCGGTGGGACGGCGACCGTTCGGGTCGTGCCGGCGCCGGGACAGCGCCGAGCGGTCGGGCCGGTCCGATCGAGCGGCTGGTTGGCGGGCCCCATGTCTGGAAAGCCTATGCCCATCGGGCGGTCACCGATGGCCGAGCCTGCAGATGCGACCGAGTGGCCGGCGACGCCGAGCCGGTGCTCCGAGCGCACGCTCCATGCCGATGCGCTGACGTGCAGGAAGTCGCCAAAGCCAATCCGGAGTGGATCACGGGTTCGGGGAAGGCCACAGTCGCCGAGCCCGGAGTCAGTGGCAGGGTCATGTGCTGTCCCGCTGATGCGCTTCAGCGGCGAGCCGACGAACGACGCGGTCCGCCGAGCCAGCGGGGACGGGTCGCAAGAGCGAACTGACTTGGGAAACCGGGTGAACAGGGCCGTGCACAGCGACGCCGATCCTCCATCCTGACGGCCGCCGGACGGGACCGCGGGACGTTTGCGGCTGGCACCCTCATGCCCCGCGGGTTCGAAGCGGTCGGGAGGCGGACGAGTTGGGGGAGCCATCAGCGCGCGGCGGAGAAAGGGCGGCGCGTGGCGGACCAGTAGATCGGGCCAATCGGTTCTTGTGCGCGACGCCGGCCCGGCCGATGATCGAGTCGCGGTGGGCCGACGAACACCGTCGAAGCATTCGGCGGTCCCGCCTCTTCGCTCACCAAGAGAGGGGACAGAAGATGGCGTTCGGCGCGCGTGGTCGGAGCCTCGCGGCCCTTGGCATCGCCGCGCTACTTGGCTTGGAAAGCTGCACCTGCACGATGATGGGCTGTGCGAACGGGTTCAAGTCACCTTGCCCCGTCCGACGGTCGGTGGCCATCAGGCGTCTACGGCGTCGTGGTTACGGCAGACGGAACCACTGCAAGTTGCACGGTGCCCGCTTCCATTCACGTCCTGTCAGGTGGACCCGGTGTGCTCGGGCACGCATGACTGGGCGGTCATCGAGTCGGGCTGTGGGCTTCCCCCAGGCGAGCAGACGATCGAGGGGATCGACTTCACAACCATCGCGCCGGAGCATGTCGACCTCGTTGTCACTCGGGACGGGCGACAGACTGCGGCCGGGATTTTCACTCCGAGTTATCAACACTCCCAGCCCAACGGTCCCGTATGCGGCCCGACATGCTACGCGGCCCCGGATGCGACCCTCGTTCTTGAGCCCTGATCCCGAAAAGCGCGCTTCGTCACTCGGGCAAGCGGCCCTCACCGCCGAACGGCATACCGTCCGGCAGGCGTTCGGTGAGCCGCGTGCAACTCGTGGCGAATATTCGCAATGGCGTGCGTCGTCCCGATCCGCACCTTGCGTGATCAGGCGGCTTGTAGTTCGCCGCCAGTCGATCTCAGCGGTTCCCCTCGACCATGGCCGAGCTCGCAGGTGCTGACCGAGTGGCCGGCGACGCCGAGCCGGTGCTCCGAGCGCACGGTCGATGCCGGCGCGCTGACGTGCAGGAAGTTGCCGAAGCCAAGCCCGGGCTGGATCACGGGTCCGAAGACGCCACAGTTGCCAAGCCTGAGTTCCCTCTCAGGGTCCTGCGCTGTCCCGCTAACGAGTATGCGCGTCAGCGGCGAGCCGATGGACGAGGTACTCCGTCACCCACACGATGACGAGTCCGCTGGAAGCGCCGGTTAGGCGGGAGTGAGTGGGCGCAGGCATCAATAGCCCAACATCGGCAGGCTCGTGAGGACGGCCAGGATGGCGCAGGCTGCCCAGAGCAGGAGCGTCACCGGCGGCGATGCCCAAACCCAAGCGAGCAGGCGAGTTCGTTGACGTCGCGTCACGCTGCCTTGGATGCGCCAGATCATGAGGGCGCCGTAGGCATAGGTGACGAATATCAGGAGCAGCACCACCGCGGCAGGTGCAACGGAGCCCGGGGTGAGGGGGTCACGGGCAGCCAGCAGTCCGAAGCCGACGTTCAGGACGACCAGCGCGATGTTCAGGACCGCCGCGCGTGAGGCGCGAGTGGCGGCCACGGCGTCACCGGCGCCCGCGAGGCCGAGGCTGTGCATCGCAGCAGCCACAGCGACAAGCCACACCGCCACCAGCAGCGCATCGAAGGGCGCGAACAGCACCAACATGGCGAGGAGAGTCGCCGGGTCTCCGAACATCGACAGTCAGTCCTGCCTTGGTCTTCCGCCTAACGGATCGCGCTGAGCAGCCGGCTCGCTCGCGCTCGGTGGGACGGCGATCGTTCGGGTCGTGCCGGCGCCGGGGACAGCGCCGAGCGGTCCGGGCCGGTCCGATCGAGCGGCTGGTTGGCGGGCCGCATGTTCGGAAAGCCTATGCGCACCGGACGGTCACCGAAGCCGAGCCTGCAGATGCTGACCGGGCAGCGGGCGAGGCCGAGCCGGTGCTCCGAGCGCTGCTCGATACCGGGCGTCGACGTGCAGGAGGTCGCCCGAGCCAGACTCGGGTTGGATCACGGGTTCGGGAAAGCCACCGTGGCCAAGCCGGAGTTCCTCGCCAGGGTCATCGGCTGTCCCGCTAACAGTGATTGTGCCGATCCGCGGCAGTGGCAAAGACGGATGTGTCCGTCGGCATAACGGAACAGTCGGGCCACGTCGAAACCGACGAGGCGTTCACGGTAATCCGCTCGCGCCGGTTATGCCGGGCGTTTCTGCTGGTCAGCATAAGCGGCAGGGCCGCGGGACGACCATCGGGACCCGGGACCAGCGGCTCACAGCGCGTCGACGGGGCTGCGGACGCCTGACGGGCCACGGTTCAGAACGTGGGTGTAGATCATCGTCGTCTTCACGTCGTGGTGGCCCAGGAGTTCCTGAACGGTCCGGATATCGTAGCCCGCTTCCAGCAGGTGAGTCGCAAAGGAATGGCGGAATGTGTGGCACGTGGCGCGCTTGGTGAGGCCCGCAGCGCTCACGGCGTCGTTCACGGCCCGCTGGACGAGCGAGGGATCGACGTGGTGTCGGCCCTGCGCCCCGGTCTCGTGATTGACCCAGCGACGCTCCTGCGGGAAGACCCATTGCCAGCGCCAGTCGGCGGGAGCGTTCGGATACTTGCGGTCCAGCGCTGCCGGGAGCAGCACGCGGCCCCAACCGTCGGCGAGGTCGCGCTCGTGGACAGTCCTGACCTTCGCGAGTTGCTCCCGCAGCGGGCCCCGGAGCCGGGCGGGCAGCATCGTCACCCGGTCCTTCGCGCCCTTGCCATCACGAACGACGATCTCGTTGGCGCCGAAGTCGATGTCCTGGACACGCAGCCGCAGGCATTCCATCAGGCGCAGACCGGTCCCGTACATCAGGGAAACCATCAGCCACCGGTCGCCGCTCAGATGCGAGAGCACGGCCTTCACCTCGTCGCGGGTCATGACGACCGGCAGGTGCGCCGGCGAGCGAGCGCGGATGACCTCGCCCAGGTCGCCGATGTCGCGCCCGATCACGTTCCGATAGAGGAACAACAACGCCGCGAGCGCCTGGTTCTGGGTTGAGGCGCTGACCTTCCCGTGGACGGCAAGGTCCGTCAGGAACGCATTGATCTCCTGCTCGCCCATCTCCGCCGGGTGTCGGACGCCATGGAAGCGGATGTAGCGCACGATCCAGCGGCAGTAGCTCTCCTCCGTATGGCGGCTGTAGTGGCGGACCCGGAATGCCTCGTGGACCTGATCCATCAGCTTCGCAGGCCTGACCGAGCCGCCTGCGGGGGCCTGGCTTCGGCACACGGCGGCGGGGCCGGCATTCCCCAATGCCTGCCGGCGGGCGGACCCGGCAGCGTCCGACCACCGGTGGGTCGGACGCTGCCGCGACGTTTCATCGATGTCGAGCCGCGCGGTCGGAGCGACACGGTCGCCGGAGGACGGGCCGATGCGTCGGCCAGGCGAGGCCTCGATCAGGTCCGGGTCGGGACCGGCGTCTGACTCCTCGACTCGCCCGATGCGCGGGCTCACTGCCGCGGCAACGCCGTGCCCTGGACGGCGTTCGAAGGAGACGCCCATCGCCAACACCTCCGTGATCCGGTACAGGTGTGCGGCGGGATTGTCGGGCGATGATAGCCGCCGCGGCGGGCTCGCGGTGCGGCAGAAATGGTCGATCGGGTGGCCGCTGGTCACGCACGCTCGAATGAGTCCAACCGTCGAACCGACCCGTCCGCTTGGCCATGACCCGAGACCAGTAGCACATCTGTGCTACCTTGTCCCAACCGCACCATGGAGCTGAGGATGACCCAGGGAGTGAAGCTGCGCCGCGCCGGCGGTTCCATCGCTGCGACGCTGCCGAAGGACATGGCCGACAGGCTGAAACTGCAGGCCGGCGACACGGTCATCGCGATCGAGATGGAGCGGGGCATCCTGTTGACGCCGTACGATCCCGAGGTCGAAGAGGCGCTCGCGATCGCGGGCGACGTCGCACGCACCTATCGAAACGCGTTGCGCGAGTTGGCCAAGTAGCCGCCGTGCCGGACCCGGAGCCGGGGCCGCGGTGGGTCGCGAGGCTGGTCGTCGACGCGATCCACGCGGACATGCTGTCGGCACACGGCGGGCTCGCCCGCGTCCGCGATGAGGGCTCGCTGGAATCGGCGATGGCCCGGCCCCGGCAGCGTCGGGAGTTCGGCGACGATCCCGACCTCGCCAGCCTGGCAGCAGCGTATGCGTGCGGCATCACGCGTAACCACCCGTACGTCGACGGCAACAGGCGCACCGCGTTCGTCACCATGGCCGTGTTCCTCGCGCTCAACGGGTTCGACGTCGTCGCCGAGGAGCGCGAGGTCGTGGCGACGATGCTCGCTCTGGCATCGGGCGACCTGGCCGAGGACGGACTTGCGTCGTGGCTGCGCGCCCGCCTGCGACAGCGAGCGTGAGCCGGCCGGCATCGCGGCGCGCACTCTCGGCCGCCGCCGCTCGTATCATCCGGACATGCCCGATGCCCCCACGCGCCCCATCAAGGTCCTGATCGCCAAGCCCGGCCTCGACGGCCACGACCGGGGTGCCAAGGTGCTCGCCCGCGGTCTCCGCGACGAGGGGTTCGAGGTCGTCTACACCGGCCTGCGCCAGACGCCGGAGATGATCGTGTCGGCGGCGCTGCAGGAGGACGTCGACGTGGTCGGCCTGTCGATCCTGTCCGGCGCGCACATGACGCTGCTCCCGCGGATCACGGCCCAACTGCATGAGCAGGGTCTCGACGACGTGCTGGTCACGGCCGGCGGCATCATCCCCGACGACGACATCCCGGCGCTCAAGGAAGCGGGCATCAGCGAGGTCTTCGGGCCTGGGACGACGATCCGCCAGGTCGCCGACTACCTGCGCGCGAACGTCCGGCCGCGCGAGGCGTGAGGGCGGGCTCGGGCGCCCGCTGCACGAACCACGGATGGCGGCGTGACCCAGGTGATGCACGCCAGTCTCGACCGCCGCCGACCGAGGACGCCGGCTTGCTGAGGAGGCACGGGCGGGAAGCCGTAGAAGCCTGGCCCGACTGCTCACGGAAGTGGAGAACCGGACCGTGGCTGCCGAAGCGGCCCTCCGAATCCTCTACCCGATGGCAGGCGGCGCGCACCTTGTCGGCGTGACCGGGGCACCCGGTGCCGGGAAGAGCACCTTGGTCGCGGCGCTGGTCGCGGAGGCGCGGACGCCCGGCGGCAAGGCGCCATCGCCTGGCAGTCCGACGGCTCGTCCCGTTGCCGTCATCGCGATCGACCCCTCCAGCCCGATCACCGGCGGCGCCATCCTCGGCGACCGGGTGCGCATGCAGCAGCACGCCGGCGACCCCGACGTCTTCATTCGATCCATGGCGTCCCGAGGCCACGTCGGCGGGCTGGCCACGTCCACCGTCGCGGCCGCTGCCGTGCTCGATGCCTGCGGCTTTCCGCTGGTCTTCGTCGAGACCGTGGGCACCGGCCAGAGCGAGGTCGAGGTCGCGGCCATCGCCGACACCACGCTCGTCGTCCAGGCTCCCGAGATGGGCGACGAGGTGCAGGCGATCAAGGCGGGTCTGCTGGAGGTCGCCGACATCGTGGCCGTCAACAAGGGCGATCGTCCTGGAGCCGACCGGGCGGCGTCCAACCTGCGCGCGATGCTCTCCATCGGCGCGTCGGGGGCAGCCGAGATGGGCGATCGGCCGCACCCCAAGCACCCCGACGTCCTCCTGGTCTCCGGGCTGACCGGTGCCGGCGTGCCGGCGCTGCTCGCGGCCCTGGACCGGCGCCAGGCGAAGCGCCTCGCCGCGGAAGCCGCCGGCGCCAACGGCCGAACGTCGGCCGAACGAGCACGCCTCGCGCGGGCGGACGCGCAACTCTCCGGGATCCTCGCCGAACGGGTTCGCGACCGGCTGCACGACCCTGCTCGCGTGGAGCAGACGCGGGCCGTCCTGCAGGCGATCGCCGCGCACGAGTTGGACCCGTACTCGGCCGCCGACCGGATGCTTGCGTCGATCGCCGAAGACGAGGCGGAGGGGTGAGCGCGTTGGCGGGCGATCCCCGGCAGCCGGCGCGGCAACCACGCGCCGCTCGCGATCCCGCGCTACGACGCGGCGTCGCTGTCCAACGTCATGCCCTCGTTGCTCCGCGCCCTCGGCGTGGAGGCTGAGCCCGCCGCACTCGACCTTCCGCGCGTCGACCGTGCCTGCCTGTTCGTGATCGATGGGCTGGGGCTGCGGCTGCTTGAGCGCAACCGGAAAGCGGCGCCGTTCCTCGCTTCGCTGCTCCCCGGGGCGCAGACACTCACCGCCGGTTTCCCCACGAGCACGTCGGTGAGCATCACATCGCTTGGGACCGGCCGGCCCTCGGGCGAACACGGCCTCGTGGGCTACACCATGGTCGTGCCGGCGTTCGACGGCGTCCTCGACCTCCTCGGCTGGCGCCAGTACCCCGGCGGCCGCGATCTTCGTGCCGAACTGCCCCCGGAGGCGATCCAGCCGCACGAAACGGCCTTCGAGCGGGGGATTTCGGCCGGAATACCGGCAACGATCGTCACCCTCGGCGCCCACAAGCACTCGGGCCTGACCCGGGCGGCGTTCGGCCGCGCGCGGTTCGAGGCGCTCGACCGCTTCGAGGACACCGGGCGACGAGTGGAGCGAACCGTTGCCGCGTTCGGTCGCTCGGAGCGCGCCCTCGTCTACACCTACGACCCGCGGCTCGACGCGGCCGGCCACGCCTCCGGCGTCTCGTCGGGCGCCTGGCTCGACGCACTGCGCCAGGTCGATGCCGTGGCCGAAGCGCTCGCGGATGGGCTGCCGCCGAGCTCGCTGCTGGCTGTGGTCGGCGACCACGGGATGGTCGACGTGGAGGTCGGCCCGGCCTCCCAGATCGACCTTGCCGACGAACCGCTCCTTCGGTCGGGCATCCGCCGCGTGGCCGGCGAGCCGCGCATGCGGCACATCTTCGTCAACCGCGGCGCCATCGAGGAGGTCCTGGGCCGATGGCGCGAGCGCCTCGCCGACCGCTGGCTGGTGATGACCCGTGACGAGGCCGTCGATTCGGGGCTGTTCGGCCCGACCGTGCTCCCGGATGCGGGTTCACGGATCGGCGACCTGCTCGCGATCGCAGCCGATCGGGTCGGCATTTTCCAGCGGACCGTCGCGCCGTGGGAGGCAAAGCTGATCGGCCAGCACGGGGCGTTGGACGAGGACGAGCTGCTCGTCCCGCTGCTGGTGGCCCGGGCGTAGGCGCACAGTTTCGATGCGGTGCAAACCCGATCTGCACACCGCCCCGGTACGTCTGGTGGCGTGATGCACAAGGCCTTCGCCGCGTTGGTTCCCTTTCGGCACCCCAGTGCCAGCTGGCGACCAGCCAACCCACTCGGCCTGCGGCACCACTCGCTCTGCCTGCGGCACCACTCGCTCTGCCCGCGGCCACTCCGCTCGGCCTGCGGCCACTCCGCTCGGCCCGCCGAGTGGCCAACCCACTCGGCCCGCGGCCACCGCGAGTCAGGCTCCCGGCACCGCCGACGAGAGGGCCGGTGATGCCGCGACCGCGTCGCGAACGGCGCGAATCCGGGCGAGGCACTCCCCGTCGCGCGGCCTCGCATCCAGCAACGTGCCGCGGTTCGTCCCCCAGCGCGCCGCGATCGCAGCCGGATCCTCGTCCCGCCAGGCCGAGGCTGCCTGGATGGCCGCACCCAGCGCCACCAGCTCCTGCGCGTCGGGGATCAGCAGTGGCCGGCCGGAGAGCCGCGCGACCACCTCGCGCCACGTCCGTCCCTGCGCTCCGCCACCCACCACCACGAGCGGTGCGGCCGGATCCATGCCGCCGGCCTGCACGGCAATGGCATCGAGCGCCTCGATCAGCGATGCCACCGCACCTTCGTACGCGGCCATCAGGATCTGGCTGGAACTCGTGGCGTGGCGCAGGCCTGCCATCATGCCCGCCGCCTGCGGGAGGTCGGGGGTCCGCTCGCCGTCGAGGAACGGCAACACCACAGCATCGCCGCTCGGTGCGACGTCGTCCCGATTCAGGCCCAGCCAGGCCGCCACCCGGTCCACCGCCAGCGTGCAGTTGAGCGTGCAGGCGAGCGGGAGGAAGTGCCCTGTCGCATCCGCGAATCCGGCCACGACGCCGCTGGCATCGGTGGGCCGGCGCTCGGAGACAGCGAAGACGGTCCCTGACGTTCCCAGGCTCATCGCCGCTTGGCCGACGCCGAGGCCCAGGCCGAGTGCGGCTCCCATGTTGTCGCCGGTGCCAGGCCCAACAATGGCGCCGACCGGCAGCCCGAGCTCCTCCGCCCGCGCCCGAGACACCGTTCCGGCCGCTCCTCGGGCACAGAGCACTTCCGGAAGCAGCTCGGACGACAGGCGCACATCCGGGAGCTCGAGTATCTCGGCTGCGTACTCGCCCGACGCCGTCGACCACCAGCCCGTACCCGAGGCGTCTCCCCGGTCCGTGGTTCCCCGGCCGGTCAGACGCTCTGTGATGTAGTCGTGCGGGAGCCGCACTGCGCGGGCTCCGTCCGCCACAGCCGGTTCATGCTCGCGGATCCATGCCCACTTGGTGATCGTGAACGACGCCGTGGGGCGGCTGCCGGCAATCGCCGCCCAGCGGTCCGCCCCGAGTGCCTCGATCAGCCGCGCCGCCTGGGGCGCCGAACGCGTGTCGTTCCACAGCATCGACGAGCGAAGCGGCTCACCGTCCTCGCCGAGCACCACAAGCCCGTGCTGCTGGCCCGCGATCGACAACGCGCCCACGTCGCTGGCGCGTCCGGTCTGCGCGATCAAATCGCGGAGGGCCGCCCACCACTCGCGGGGATCCGTCTCGCGAGCGCCGCGCTCGCCCGACACGGTGTGGGCGGCGCGTCCCATCGCGACGATGGCACCGGACTCCGGTTCCACGAGCACGACCTTGGTCGATTGGGTCGAACAGTCGACCCCTGCAACGAGCGTGCCATCCGCCATGTCCTGCCTCCGAGCGCACGCCTGCGGTGACCCGGCTTCCGGACCAACTTGACAGCGCCGGGTATTTGTAACAGGCTAACACAAACGTTCGCACGAGAGGATCACCTTCTTCCATGGCACTGCGGGGCGACGTCCTCGGACAGCGCAGCGAGACCGTTCGCCGGGCGAATCTCAGCGCCATCGTGCGGGAGCTCCACGTCAGCGGTGCGCTGTCACGATCCGAGCTTGTCGCGCGGACCGGCCTCACCCGGGGTGGCATCCGCGCGCTCATTGCCGAGCTCGTCGCCGGAAGCCTTGCGACGGAGGAGCGGTCGGCCCCGACGGGGATCCCGGGAAGGCCTTCGCCCCTGGTCCGGCCGAACCCGAACGGCGCCGTCGTCCTGGCGCTGGAGATCGCGGTTGACTCCATCGCCGTGGCCGTTGTCGGGCTCGGCGGCGAGGTGCATCACCACGTGCGCATCGATCGACCGCGCGGCCGGGTCTCGGTCGATCGGACGATCGCCGATCTGGCGCGGCTGGTCCGCGAACTGCCTCCGGGCCGCAGGTCGATGATCGGGATCGGTGTGGCGGTCGTCGGAATCGTTCGTCGAGCCGACGGGTTCGTACCGCTCGCGCCGAACCTCGAGTGGCGCGACGTCCCTCTCGGATCCTGCCTCGCCGATGCGCTCGGCATGGACCTCCCGATCTCGGTCGCAAACGAGGCGGATCTCGGGGCTCTCGCCGAACTGCGGCGTGGCGCAGCCCTGGGCTACGACAACGTCCTGTTCGTCTCCGGCGAGGTGGGTGTCGGCGGCGGCCTGATTGTGGATGGGCGTCCGCTCACCGGCGTGGCGGGATACGGTGGCGAAGTCGGGCACATGCCAGTCAACCCGAATGGTGCGCCGTGCCGGTGCGGCTCGGTCGGCTGCTGGGAGACCGAGGTCGGCGAGGGTGCCCTGCTCCTCCGCGCCGGTCATCCCTCGGCCGGCGGCAGACAGGAGGTCGACGCCGTTCTTGCGGAAGCCGCCGACGGCGTGCCGGCCGCGGTCAGCGCGCTCGAGGAGGTTGGCCATTGGCTCGGGTTCGGTCTGGCCGGGCTGGTCAACGTGCTCAACTCGCGACTGATCGTGCTCGGGGGCCTGTTCGGCAGGATCCACCCGATGGTGGCGAAGACCATGCACGCGGAACTGGATCGGCGGGCGCTGCCGGCTTCGCGTGCCCTGATCAATGTGAGACCGGCCACGCTCGGGGCCGACGCGCCATTGCTTGGCGCCGCCGAGCTTGCATTCGAGCCACTGCTCGCGGACCCGGCGTCGTGGATGCGTCCGCGCGCCATGGCCGCCGCGGCGGACAACCCATGAGCCAAGGAGGTATCGATGACGATCCAGTCCCTGCCCGCGACGCAACCCGATCAACGGTACCTGCCTAGTCCGGTGCATAAGTTCACGTTCGGCCTGTGGACGGTCGGTAACGTGGGCCGCGACCCGTTCGGCGATGCCACCCGCCCGCGGCTCGATCCGATCGACGCGGTCGAGCACCTCGCCGCGCTCGGTGCCTACGGCGTCTGCTTCCACGACGATGACCTCGTCCCCCCCGGTTCATCGTCCTCCGAGCGCGACGAGATCGTCCGTCGCTTCCGAAGGACCCTCGAGGCCTCGGGCATGGTCGTGTCCATGGCCACCACCAACCTCTTCTGGCACCCTGCCTTCAAGGACGGGGCATTCACCTCGAACGATCGCGGAGTGCGCCGCCTCGCGATTGCCAAGGTCATGCGCGGCATCGACCTCGGCGCCGAGCTCGGCGCGCCGATCTACGTGTTCTGGGGCGGTCGCGAGGGCGTGGAGGCGATGGCGGCAAAACCGGCCACCGACGCCCTGGACCGGTATCGCGAGGCAATCGACTTCCTCTGTGAGTACGTGCTCGACCAGGGCTATCCGATGCGCTTCGCCCTGGAGCCGAAGCCGAACGAGCCCCGCGGCGACATCTTCCTGCCCACGGTCGGCCATATGCTGGCCTTCATCGGCGAGTTGGCGCACCCGGATATGGTCGGCGTCAATCCCGAAGTCGCCCACGAGACGATGGCCGGCCTCTCGTTCTATCACGCGGTGGCACAGGCGATCTGGGCGCGGAAGCTCTTCCACATCGATCTCAACGGCCAGAAGATCGGGCGGTACGACCAGGACCTGCGCTTCGCATCAGAGGGGATCGAGGATTCGTTCTTCCTGGTGCGCCTGCTCGAGAAGAGCGGCTACGACGGGCCACGGCACTTCGACGCCCGGCCGTATCGCGTGGAAGACGAGGCGGGCATCTGGGATTTTGCCGCCGGCTGCATGCGCACGTATCTCCTCCTGGCCGAGAAGGCACGCCGAATTCGACGAAGACCCGGAGATCCAGGCGGCGCTCGTGGAATCTGGCGTTCCCGAGCTTGCGCGCCCGACCGTGGGACGGTACACGCCGCAGGGCGCAGCCGCGCTGAAGGCGGAGAAGTTCGACATGGATGCCCTCGCGGTTCGAGGCTATGCCAACGACCGGTTGGATCAACTCGTCGTCGACCTGCTCCTCGGCGCCCGGTAGCATCCCGGGCCGGCGCCGCGGCGGCGATCCGGCCCGATGGGGAGACGGGCGCGCGCTCAGCCTCTGACCGGCCGGAAGGGGACACGGCGCGCTCTCGGATGTGCGGGCGCTCGGACTCTGAGCCCCTCGAAGGGGAGACGGGCGCGCGATCGAGACCCGATCGAGACTCTGGGCACCCGGAAGGGCAGACGGCGCGCGCTCAGACTCTGAGCGACTGCCGATGCCCTCGTAATTCAGCTGCCGGATGAGACTGCGAACCTGCGCCGTCTCATCCGGTCCGAGTGCGGCCGTCGCACGAACCGGCGGCATTCCCGGACGGGGAGCCGAACCGGCGCGGCCCGATCGTCGCGAGCGGCGCCTGACCTTCAGGGACCGCCGACCTCAGAGTTGCAGCTGCTCCCGCTCGGTCGCGGTGACCTCGCCCGGCCTCTTGCCGAGGATGATCATGCCCAGGACATCGTCCGGCGTGACGCCGGACGGCGTGACCACGTCGACCACGCGGCCGTGGTACATCACGCAGATCCGGTCAGACAGGTCGAACACGTCGTGGATATCGTGGCTGACCAGGTAGATACCGATCCCCTCCGATTTGAGCTGGCGGATCAGGTTGTGCACCTGCGCCGTCTCGGCGGGTCCGAGTGCCGCCGTCGGCTCGTCCATGATCAGCACCCTGGCGTTGAAGTAGATCGCCTTGGCGATCGCGATCGCCTGACGCTGGCCGCCGGACAGGGTCTTCACCGGCTGGGTGAAGTTCGTGAAGTTCGGGTTCAGCCGGCCCATGACCTTGCGGGTCTCCGACTCCATGCTCGAGTCGTCCATGGAGCCCAGGCGGGTCGTAAGCTCCCGGCCGAGAAACAGGTTGCCGGGTGCGTCGAGGTTGTCGGCGAGGGCGAGCGTCTGGTAGATCGTCTCGATGTTGAGGGCCTTGGCATCGCGCGGGTTCTTGATCGAGACAGGCTTGCCGCCGACGAGGATCTCGCCCGTGTCGGCCGGGTGGGCCCCCGAAAGCACGCGCATCAGCGTCGACTTGCCGGCGCCGTTGTGGCCCACGAGGCCGATGACCTCGCCCCCGTACAGGTCGATGGTCACGTCGTTGACAGCGCGCACACCGCCGAAGGCGACCGAGATGTTGCGCATCTCGACGAGCGGCGTGCGCTCGGCGACGGTCGCCGGTTGTGTTTCGATGGCGGTCATTTGCCGCGCCTCCGGTTCAGGGTGTCGAAGCCGACTGCCAGGATCAGCACGATGCCGGCCACGACGTTCTGGCCAGGCGAGTTGACGCCGAGGAAGCTCAGCCCGTAGGAGAGCGACTGCATCACGAACGCGCCGATGACGGCACCGGGGATCGTCCCGATCCCGCCGGCGAAGGAAGTCCCGCCCACGACCGCCGCAGCGATGACGTACAGCTCGTAGCTGACTCCGATGTCGAGTGTCGCCCCGTTGAGTCGCGCGGTGGCGATCGCGGCAGCCAGTGCACACAGGACGCCCATGAGGGCATAGATCTTGAGGATCGTCCAGCGGGTGTTGATGCCGGCGAGCTCTGCGGCGTCGGGGTTGCCGCCGTACGCGTACACGTACCGTCCGAAGCGCCGACGGGTGGCCAGCCAGGTCATCACCAGCATGACTCCGATGAGCAGGACGATCGGGAGCGGGAAACCGGACGGGATCTGCAGGCCGCCCGGCGGGATCGGGATGTTGTGATCCTGCGCGTACTGTTCCGCCAGGCCCTTCGGCCAGAAGTTGTTGTTGGCGAACCAGGCGAGCCCGAGCATGGTGGCGCAGCCGACACCTCCGATGAGCACCTCGGCCCACATCGGGCGGAGCGGGAACCCGTAGCGGCGGCGCTGCCGGCGGCCGTTGATGAGCAGCCCGACGATCGCGACGCCACCGATGAGGCCGAGCAACCAGGTGAGGTTGGCGCCGATGGACCCCAACGCCCCGCCCCCGATGAGGTCGAACGTCGGATCGAGGCCGGTCACGGCCGCGCCCTGCGACTGGTACCACACGAGGCCACGGATCGAGAGCAGGCCGCCGAGCGTGACGATGAATGACGGCACCCCGACGTAGGCGATGATGAACCCCTGGAGCGCGCCGATCGCGGCTCCGAGCCCGATTCCAAGCGCGAGCGCCAGCGCCCACTGGAACGGGACGTTCGCGCCGATCCCGAGAATGTTCGGGAACCAATCCGTCATGAGGATCGCGTAGCTCATCGCGATCAGCCCGACGAGCGAACCGACCGACAGGTCGATGTTGCGCGAGACGATGACGAAAACCATGCCCGTCGCGATGATCGCTATGCCGGCCGCCTGGACCGCCATCGTGATCATGTTTGCCGGCTGGACCAGCTTGCCGCCGCTCAGGACGTTGAAGACGAACAGGATGAGCACGAGGGCCGCGAGCATCCCGAACAGCCGGAGGTCGATCTCCGTCGCCGCGAACAGACGGCGCGCGCGCTCCGACGTCATCGCGGGACCCGCTCCGTCCGTAATGACGACCGTTCCTGCGATCAGGTCGTGCCACCCTCGGCGCTGTCCGTCGACAAGAACCCAGGCGAAGCCGATGTAGAAGACCAGCGCAGAAACCCAGTACCCGATCAGACGAACGATGCCCTGCCCGCCGCCGACGGACCCGCCATCGACGGCGCGGACCACGCGTAATCCGAAGAGGCGCATCCCCGGGGTCTGACCACCGTGCGCCCAGAACCAGGGGAAGTAGCCAAGACTGATCAGAAGCACCACGAACAGCAGAGCGAGCAAGCCAACCAGAGCGGCGCCGTTGGTTGTCAGGGCCGCGGTGACCCCCAGCACGACAGCAACGAGCATCACGACCGTCGTGACGATCCCGAGAATGAAGCTATCGACGATGAACGCCACCAGCCGAGCGCCATGGGGCGCAAGCGCGACGCCACTCGCGGGACCGCGGCCGTCCGGAGCTGACTGCCAGCCACTGCGCGATACGACGTTCATGCTGCGTCCTCGGCGGCTCGACGGGTCCTCTGCTGACCCTGTGACGGCCTCGTGGTCATGTCTCTGCCCCGACGCGATTGTCCCGTGAGCCGCCTTGTCGGTCCACGATCGGAATGACCGCGATCGTCACCACGATCGCGGTCACCGGCTGCACACCCCGGACGATGTAGCTGACGAGGAGCATCGCGGCGATCAGCACTGTTCGTCCGCGTGGCTGTGAGATGGTCGGACCTCAACGTTCTGATCACGCTCGATCCTCGTTCTTGCAGTCAGGCCGGGGATTTACAACCTCCCGGTCTGCCACGGAACCCGATGCGCGGACACGGGTTCGGATCCGTCAACGCCTCCTGCTCCACGAATACAAGATCCCCGGTCCCACTGTTCACGCCGGCTTGGTGAGGTCGGTGGTGTAGGACCAAGCGATGCCTGAGTCGGGGGCTGGTCTGACCCGGTAGCTGGGCCACATGCACACGTTCGCCCAGCGCGGGCCTGCAGGTTCTCTGGCGCGAAGCGACCCGCGCCCCCGGAGAGGTTCCGGGGACGCGGGTGTCCTATGCCTGGGTCAACGGTCGGAGACCGTCACTTGCAGGCGGGCGGCGCCTTTGTCGGGTCGACGCCCTTGCAGAGTGCGTCCTTCGTGATCTGGCCGGCGTCGATCGCCACCTGGAGGTTATCCGCGGTGAGCGGGGTCGGCTGAAGGACGAACGACTGGACGGTGTTGCCACCGGGTGTGGTGAAGGGCACAGCGGTGAGGCCCTTGACCGGAGCGACCTTCGGATCGATCAGGCCACTGGCCAGCGTGAGGCCTTCCATCTTGCCGCCGTTGGCGCAGAGGGCGAGTGCGGCCGCGCCTGCGGCCTTGCCCAGCTCATTGGCGTTCTTGAAGACGTCAACGTATTGCTTGCCCTGCGCAACGTTGTTGAGGTTGGCAGGGTCGCCATCCTGGCCGCTGAGCGGCGGGTATCCGTAGCTCTTGCTGGTGAGTGCACCAACCACACCAAGGGCCGTGCTGTCGTTCTCGGCGAGGATCGCATCGATCTTCGTGTTCGACGAGTTCGCGGCGTCGATGATCGCTTCCATGTTGGACTGGGCCTTCTCGGTCTTCCAGGCATCCGTGAAGGTGCCTGTCGCCGGGCCGACGATCTTGATGTCGCCCGAGGCGACCTTGTCCTTGAGGCCGGCCAGGTCCCAGCCCTGGGGCAGGAACGTGCTGGCGTTCGGATCGCCCGGGTCGCCCTTGATCAGGACGTAGTTGCCCGTCGGGACCTTCTTGATGACCGCATCCGCCTGGGCCTGGCCGACGGCGACGTTGTCGAAGGTGATGTACAGGGCGCTCGGATCCTCGATCAGGCGGTCATATGCGATGACCGGGATACCGGCCTGCTTGGCCGCGGCGATCGACGGAAGGACGGCCTTCGTGTCCTGCGCGAGCACGATCAGGACCTTGGCGCCCTTTGAGATCATCGTGGTGATATCCGTCGCCTGCTGCTCGTTGCTGAGGTTCGCGTCAGCATCGATGTAGGTGCCGCCACCGGCCTCGACCGTCTTCTGGATGTTCGGCTTGTCGTGCGCCGCCCAGCGTGGCTGCTGGAAGTTGTTCCATGCAGACGCCGACGGTGCATGCGCTGGCGGCAGCCGATCCAGCCGGAGTGGCGGCGGTGGTCGCGGCGGTGGTCGCGGCGGGGGGCGCCGTCGGGGTCGCGGCGGGGGGAGTGGTGGCATTCGAGCCAGAGCACGCCGCAAGCAAGATCACGGCGGCACTCGCAATTGCCGCCAAACGACGATTTACCATCACCTCAGCTCCTCCTACAGGTCATGCTTGACACGACACGGCTCGGTCTACGCCATCGCCCTCCTCAGTCCAGCATCGTGGTAGATGGTCCCCTGTCAGGTGTTCAGAGTCAGCGGCCGCTCCGCATCCCAAGTGACCACGACGGCGCGCGAGCGCTCGTCGCCGGCTGTTTGTCATAGAGTCTTACAATGGGTCGGTTGCTGTCAAGCCGATCTCGCGGCCTGTACCCGGCAGCATACAGATTGCCGGCGGGACACCGTGTCCAACGACGCCGGCGCGTGAAAGGCGTTGGGTCCCGATAGACGGCGCGCGTTCGCCTGCGGATGGCAGGGGCGCCGCCGGTGAGGAGGGGCATGCAGGATGCGCCGACCTGGGCGCAGGGTGACTGTTGGGTCGTTGGCGGCGCTGGCCGTCCTCGCGGTGGTTGGGGTGGGGGTGGTGGTCGTTCGGCCGTGGTCCACACCGGTGGCGTGTGCGCCGATGGCAGATCACCCGGAGTGGTCCGTCGCCCGGCGATGGAACGAAGCGCTCCTCGATGCGATCCGGCGCGCGCTCCCGAACCCGCCGGTCCATGCCCGGAACCTGTTCCACACGTCGGCCGCGATGTGGGACGCGTGGGCCGCGTACGACCCGACGGCCGCGGGCTACATCGTCAACGAGAAGGACACTGCCTCCGACGTGACCGCCGCCCGCAATGAGGCGATCAGCTATGCCGCATACCGCGTCCTCAGCGCCAGGTACATCAAGGCCGTTGGCGGCGACCAGTCGCTGTCGGAGTTCGACGACCTGATGGACGGGCTGTGCTATCCGCTCACCGTGACAACCACGGATGGCAGCTCACCTGCCGCGGTCGGGAACCGGATCGCCAGGGCGATCCTCGCCTACGGACTGACCGACGGGTCGAACGAGGCCGCCGGATACACCGACCCGACGTACAAACCAGTCAACCCGCCCCTCGTCGTGGCCAAGCCGGGAACCGTGATGAACGACCCCAACCGGTGGCAGCCGCTCCAGATCGAACACATGATCTCCCAGAACGGCATCCCGGTCGTGAACGGCGTGCAACAGGCGGTTGGGCCGTACTGGGGCCACGTCAAGGGGTTCGGGCTACCCGACGGCGGAGCCAACGGCGTGCCGATAGACCCGGGTCCTCCCCCGCGGCTCGGCGATCCGGCCACCGACCAGACGTTCAAGGACCAGGCGGTCGAGGTCATCCGGGACAGCAGCCTGCTCGACCCGACGGAGGGGCTCACGCTCGACATCTCGCCGGGCGCGCGCGGCAACAACACGCTCGGGACCAATGACGGCCACGGGCACCAGGTCAATCCAGCGACCGGCCAGCCCTACCCCCCGGACGTCGTCAACGAGGGCGACTTCGCTCGGGTCATGGCCGAATTCTGGGCGGATGGCCCGAGGTCGGAGACGCCGCCCGGGCACTGGAACGTGCTCGCGAACCTCGTCTCGGACGAGCTCGGGCAGAACCTTCGGATTGGTGGCACCGGCCCGGTCGTCGACCGCCTCCAGTGGGATGTCAAGCTGTATTTCGCGCTCAACGGCGCGGTCCACGACGCCGCGATCGCCGCCTGGGGGCTGAAGGGCGACTACGACGGCACTCGCCCGATCTCCATGATCCGGTACATGGGCGAGTCGGGCCAGTCGAGTGACCCTGCCCTGCCGTCCTACAGCAAGGTGGGCCTGCCGCTTGTCCCCGGCCTCATCGAGCTGGTGACGAAGGCCCAGACTGCGCCGGGGGGGCCGATGGCAGCACTCGCCGGCCACGAAGGCGAAATCGCGATCCGGGCCTGGGCGGGCAATCCCTCGGACCCGAAGACCCAGATCGGCGGCGTCAAATGGATCCTCGCCGCCACCTGGGTGCCATACCAGCTCCCGACGTTCGTCACGCCGGCCTTCCAGGGGTACGTCTCCGGGCACAGCTCGTTCAGCCGGGCTGCCGCCGAGGTGCTCACCGGCTTCACCGGCAGCGGGTACTTCCCGGGTGGGATCAGCGGCTACACGATCAAGGCCGGTTCGCTCAAGTTCGAGGCGGGCCCGACGACCGACATCCGGCTGGAGTGGGCGACGTATTACGACGCGTCCGACCAGGCCGGCCAGTCGCGGCTCTACGGCGGGATCCACGTCCAGGTCGACGATTTCACCGGTCGGACGATAGGCTCGGAGTGCGGCAAGGCTGCATGGGCCCTGGCACGACGCTACTACGCGGGCCAGGCCGGCTCATGAAGCGGAGTAACAGGACCGGCCTGTCCCGACCCGGCCGGCCGATCGCGTGAGGCGACGCTCGATCGCGCTCGCGGGCGGCGCGGCGACGGTTGCGGTCGTCGTGCTCGCCATTGCATTCGTGGCAGGCAACCGCCCCGGGGGAACGGCTCCGACCACGGCCCTGAGACCACCCCTTTTCGTCGACGAGACGGCCACCGCCGGAATCGACCACGTCTACAACGGTGACTCGACCTACGCCGTCGGCGGTGGCGTCGCAGCCTTCGACTGCAACGGCGACGGCCGGCCGGACCTGTATCTCGCCGGTGGGAGCGGCCCGGCGTCGCTCTACCGCAACGACAGCCCGACGGGCGGCGCATTGAAGTTCGTCGCGGTGCCCAACCCGGTCACGAATCTGACCGGAGTCATGGGCGCTTATCCCATCGACATCGACGGCGATGGAATCGTCGACCTGGCGGTCCTGCGCGTCGGCGGGGTGGACCTGCTCCGCGGACTCGGAGGTTGCCGTTTCGAGGAGGCGAACGAGGCCTGGTCCTTCGACGGAGGCACCGGGATGGCGACGGCGTTCAGCGCGACATGGGAAAGCGCTGCGGGGCTGCCAACCCTTGCCATCGGCCGGTATCTCCGCCTTGACGCATCTGGAGCAGAGACGTTCGACTGTGCCGACAACGCGTTGTTGCGACCCGATGCGGCCGGCACCGCATACGGACCTCCGATTCCGCTCACGCCCGGCTACTGCACCCTGTCGATGTTGTTCAGCGACTGGGATCGATCGGGCCGGCGCGACCTGCGGGTGAGCAACGACGCGCACTACTACGACGCGAACCTGGGCGAGGAACAGCTGTGGCGCGTCGCGAAGGGCGAGCCGCCACGCCTGTACACGGACGCGGACGGCTGGGTGCAGGTGCAGGTCGAGGGCATGGGCATCGGCAGTTACGACGTCACCGGCGATGGCTACCCGGACGTGTTCCTGACAACCCAGGGCGCAAACAGACTCCAGACCCTGACAAGCGGACCGGGTCAGCCGACCTATCGAGATATCGGGCTCAAGCGGGGAGTGAACGCTACGCGTCCGTTCACCGGAGGTGACCCGCTTCCCTCGACGGCCTGGCACCCGGAGTTCCAGGACGTCAACAACGACGGCTTCATCGACCTGTTCATCTCCAAGGGCAACGTCGACGCCGTGCCGGACTTCGCGCAGAAGGATCCCAGCGACCTGTTCCTCGGCCAGCCGGACGGGACGTTCCGCGAGGCGGCCGATTCCGCCGGCATGGTGAGATTCGAGCGCGGCCGCGGTGCCGCACTCGTGGACTTCAATCTCGACGGCCTGCCCGACCTCGTCGAGGTCTTCTACGGCGCCCCGGTCCGGATCTGGCGCAACGTCGGGTCGGGCAATGCCGCGGCGCCCGCGCCGATGGGCAACTGGCTCTCGATCCGGTTGACGCAGCCGGGCGCGAACCGCGACGCCATCGGCGCCTGGATCTCGGTCAAGCTGGGCGACACGACGATGCAGCGCGAGCTGACCGTAGGCGGCGGCCACATCGGCGGGCAACTCGGCTGGAGCCATTTCGGCCTCGGCACGAGCAATGCGCGTGCAGGTCCGCGTGCAGTGGCCGGACGGCGAGACCGGACCGTGGATGAACGTGACGCCGAACCAGTTCGCGGTCGTGGAACGAGGCGCCTCCGCGGTGCAGCCGTGGCAGCCCGCGGCGCCGTGAGCAGGGGGTAAGCCGCCGGCAGGAACCGGTGACGGTGCCGGTGCCGATCCGTCGGCAAGGGTTACATGAGGCGCCGCGGGGCCACTCCCCGCGGCGCCTGCGCTGCGCTATGGTCTGCGCCATGGAGGCGCGCAGGGTGCTGGTGTGCGGGGTCGGCCTGATGGGACACGGGATCGCCCAGGTGATGGCCGTGGCCGGGCACGATGTCCTGGTCTTCGAGCCCGAGCGCGCCCGCGCCGAAGCGGGCCTGCGCCGGATCGCCGGCAACCTCGATCGTGCCGTGGCGAAGGAGAAGATCACCGGCGAGGCCCGCGACGCCGCCCTCGCCCGTATCGCCATTGCCGACTCGCTCGAGTCCTCCGCCTCCGGGGTCGACCTCGCGGTTGAAGCCGCTTTCGAGGATGAATCGGTCAAGCGCGACCTGTTCGCCCGGCTGGATTCCGCGGCGCCCGACGGAGCCATCCTCGCCTCCAACACCAGTTCGATCTCGATCGGCCGCCTCGCGGACGCCACGCGGCCCGAGCGCCGGTCCCGGGTCGTCGGCCTGCATTTCTTCAGCCCGGTGCCGGTGATGCCGCTCGTGGAACTGGTGCTCGGCGCCGAGACCTTCGAGCGCCACGGAGGCCGAGGGTCGTGCCCTGGCCGCGGAACTCGGCAAGCAGGTGATCGTCAGCCGCGATCGGCCCGGGTTCCTCGTCAACCGCATCCTGATGCCATTCCTTGCCGAGGCCATGCGCCTGCTCGAGGAGGGTACGGGCACGGCCGAGGACATCGACACGGGCGCCCGCCTCGGGCTGAGTCACCCGATGGGCCCGCTCGAATTGGCCGATTTCATTGGTCTGGACGTGTGCCTCTCGGTCATGGAGGTACTGCACGACGGGATCGGCGGCGAGCAGTTCGCCCCACCCAGGGTGCTTCGCGACCTCGTCGCCGACGGCCGCCTGGGCCAGAAGACCGGCCGCGGCTTCTACGCCTACCCGCGCGGCTGAGGGTCGGGAAGCCTCCGCGTGGCCGCCGTCGCTGCACCCGAGGGGACCGGCGGCCTGACGCCGGAGGAGCGCCTGCTCCAGGAGACGGCGCGCGAGTTCGCCCGCCGCGAGATCGCGCCGGGGGCCGCCGAGCGCGACGAGCAGGAGCGCTACGACCGGTCCCTGTTCCGCAAGATGGGCGAGCTCGGCCTGACGGCGGCGCCGTTTCCCGAGTCGGTCGGGGGAGCCGGCTTCAGCTACCGTGCCTGGACGCTCGCGATGGAGGAGATCGCGTACGCGGACATGGCGATGGCCGTGTCGCTCAGCGTCCACATCCTGTCGCAGTACCCGGTGGTGACCTGGGGCACCGACGAGCAGAAGGCCCGCTGGCTGCCGCCGATGCTGGCCGGCGAGGCGCTTGGCGCCTTTGCGCTCACCGAGCCCTCTGCCGGCTCTGATGCGTCGGCGTTGCGCTTGCGCGCGACAAAGGTCGACGGAGGCGAAGGCCGGGCCTCGGACAGCCCCTACAGGCTGACGGGAACCAAGATCTGGATCACGAATGCCGGGGAGGCCGAGCGGTACCTCGTCTTTGCAACGGTCGATCCCGGCGCCGGCACGCGCGGCATCACCGCGTTCCTCGTGGAGGCGGGGACGCCGGGGTTCAGCATCGGGCGGCGCGAGCGGAAGATGGGCATCCGCTCCGACACAGCGTCCGAGCTGGTTTTCGACGGTGCGGAGGTGCCGGTCGCGAACCGGCTCGGTGCGGAGGGGCAGGGGTACAGGATCGCGCTGTCGGCCCTGGGGGAGGGGAGGATCTCGATCGCAGCGGCATGCGTGGGGCTTGCGCAGGCCGCGCTCGACGCCGCGGCGCGGTTCGTCACGGAGCGGCAGGCGTTCGGCGGCCCGCTCTCCGACAAGCAGGGGCTGCGCTTCATGCTCGCGGAGATGGCGCAGAAGGTGGCGGCGGCGCGGGCCCTCACGCGGGCGGCGGCAGAGATGAAGGACCGCGGTGAGCCGATCGCGGAGGCATCGTCGCTGGCCAAGTGGACCGCGTCGGACGCGGCGATGAGCGTGACGACGGACGCGGTGCAACTCTTCGGCGGGTCGGGCTACTCGCGGGAATTCCCGGTGGAGCGCTACATGCGGGATGCCAAGGGTGCCCAGATCTACGAGGGCACGAACCAGGTCCACCGGCTGATCGTGGCGGAGCACGTCCTGCGGCGGGCGGCCGAGGGGCGGTAGGCGAGGTAACGCCGGCGACCGCGCCATTTGATGCTCCAGGCGAATGACTCGGAGAGGGTGAGCGGCGCGAGCCTGGGTATCGCCGGCCCGATGGCCAGAAGTCGGGCACATTCTTGCTCCAGGCGAATGACTCGGCGAGGGTGAGCGGCGCTCTCCCGGGAATTGTCGGCACCAGGGGCCAATGGCACTCTCAGTCATGCTCTACGTGCATGAACCGTCGCGGGGGAACCGCGCGCACGCCGTGCAGCCGGCCTCAGAGCCTGGAACCTATCCCAGTCATTCGCCCCGAGCATGATTCGTCGCGGGGGAACCGCGCGCACGCCGTGCAGCCGGCCTCAGAGCCTGGAACCTATCCCAGTCATTCGCCCCCGAGCATGATTCGTCGCGGGGGAACCGCGCGCACGCCGTGCAGCCGGCCTCAGAGCCTGGAACCTATCCCAGTCATTCGCCCCGAGCATGATTTGTCGCGGGCTTCTGACGAGGGGGTAACCGTCGCCCCGCGGTGGGCGCGTGGCACTGCCCCGGGGCCCGTGGGATTGCCTGACATCGCGCGCCACCGAACGCCTCCTGCGCCGCGCGTTGATGGTTGACGGATGCCACGCGGTCCGCGGCAGGCGGTCCGCGGCGGGATTGGCACCCGGCGGCGGCGGTCCGCGGCGGATTGGCACCCTGCGGCGCACCCAAGGGCCGGTGACGAAGCGGTACGCGGCGGATTGGCACCCGGCGGCGCACTCAAGGGCCGGTGACGAAGCGGCCTGCGGCGCCGACGAGCGCCCTGATGAAGGCGCCCTGGTTCATGTCCGATTCGTACGCCGTGAGGGCATCTTCAATCGCGGACATCCACGCAGGGCCGGCAGCGGCCCCTCGCTCCATGCTCGGGACGATCCTCAGTCCGGGATCGACCCACTGGGAGAATGTCGATCCCTGGTAGACGGTGTACGGCTGCACACCAGCGAGCGTGTGTCCGGCGTGGAGGTTGGTTGGGATCGAGCCGTTCGATGGATTGAAGAGGTCCTGCGCCTCGGCCGTGCTCATGTAGGCGAGCAGCTTCTTTGCCGCGTCCGGGTCGGGCGCGTTCACCGGGAGCGGGAATGAGTCCGCCATGACCTGGAAGATGCCAGCGCTGCCGGGCGCGGGTGCCCAGCCGTAGTCGGCACAGCCCATGGCAAGGAACTCGGTGTCGGCCCAGTCGCCCATGATGGTCATCGCCGCGCTGTGGTTGATGAGCATGTCCACCGCCTGCGCCCAGCTCAGCGACGCGTGGTCGGAGTTGGCGAATGAGAGGGCCATCTTGAGGTCGCCGACGGCGCGGAGCACGCCCGCGTCATCCCACCTGGTGGCACCGGTCCAGAGGCCCTCGAATCCGTCCGCGCCGAGCTCGCTGATGAGGGCGGTCTCGAAGATCATTCCCGTCGCCCAGATACCGCTGTCGCCGACGGCGAGCGGCGTGATGCCGGCTGCACGGAGTGCCTCGGCGTCGGTCTTGAACTCCGCCCAACTGGTGGGGGGGCCGGCGATGCCGGCTTTCTTGAAGGCGGCCTTGCTGTACCACAGGGCGTTGGTGCGGTGGACACCCAGCGGAACGGAGTACGGCCGGCCGTCCCTGCCGGCAATGATCTTGAGGATGCCCGCCGGGAAATCGGCTGCATTCAGGATGTTCAGGTCGAGCGGGGCCACGTACGGGCCGGGGGCGGGAACATACACGTACTGGTCCAGCAACTCGTGGCCTGCGTGGATCTGGAACGTATCCGGAGGCGTGCCACCGAGTACCTCCCGCTTGACGCGATCCTGAACCACGGTGCCGGTCATCCCGATGAGGGCGTTGTAGGCGCACAGCGTCGGGTTGTCGGCGTTGAACTTGTCCAGGAGTTCCTTGAGGCCCGTCGCCTCCGCGCCGGTCGTCCACAGGGACTCGACCGCAAGCTGCCGCACGCCCTGCACGGGATTCGCGTGGCAGGCCGCGACCGCCAGAGCCGTCGGGTTTCCGGTCCGCGCCGGGCCGGCCGGGGCGCTTGCAAGCGCTGCAGGTGGCTCGGTCGGGGCGATGGAGGCATTGACAAACGGCTTGGCAGTGCCGGACGGAGCTCCGTTCGCATCCGCGGTTCCGATCGGGCCCGACGCCGAGGCTCCCGGAGCCGCGCCGGAGCCGGATCCCGACCCGGTGACCAGCCAGGGGCCCGCAATCAGGACGCCGCCCGCGCCGACGAGCACGGCGGCGGCGACCCCCAGGGCGAGCACCTTGCGTCCCGGCCGCCAGCGATTGCGAGTTGCCGAGGGGACGGGCCCATCCTCGGCTAGATGTGGCAGGGTGGCCGTGACGGGCACGGTCGGGGCGCCCTGCGGCGGGCGCGCGTTCAATGGCGCGGTCGAGTCGACCCGCGGCGCCCGGCCGCCCAGCGGTGCACTCGGTGCACTCGGCGCGCTCGGCGCGCTCGGCGCGCTCGGCGCGAGCTGCGGCAGGCGGCTGCTCAACGGCGCGGTCGGTGCCGCCACCGGCGGCCGCTGGTGGCGCCTGTGACGACCGCGACGGCGCGTCTGCCGGCCTCGCTGCATCGACGGCCGGCCATGGGACGTCGACCACCGCTCTCGGTGCCGCCAGAGGCGTCCTCGATGCCACGACTGCCGGTCTCGGTACCGCGAGTACGGGCTCCGGGTCTTCGAGTACGGGCTCCGGGTCTTCGAATACGGGCTCCCCGTCTTCGACCACCGGCTCCGGGGCGACGGGCGGCCTCCCGGGTTGAGCGGCCGGCACCGTGCGGGCAACCACGGGTTCCGAGGCCTCCGCCACCGGGGCCGCCCTGGCGACCTGGGGCTTCGGGGCCCCAACCACAGGTGCCGGGCGGGCGAACGTCGAAATGCCGGGCGCCTGCACGTCGAGGGCGACCTGCTCCGACGCCCCGCAGTTGAAGCAGGTCTCGCCGCTGTCCAACAGCGGTGACCCGCAGACCGCGCAGCACAGGCGGGGCGATTGATGAGACGGCTGACCCGCCGACGTGGGCACCTGCGTCGTCATCGGCCGCACGATCGCCGTGGGCACAGAGTTCTGCGACGCGGGCACGCGGCGACCGCAGCTGGGGCACGAAATGGCAGTTGGGGTCAACGGTGCGCCACATTGCGCACACGACCGCGACCCGCTCGACGGCGCGTTCATCCGTAGACCCTCTGGCGCTGACGTGATCCGCCGGTGAAAGGCCGTCACCGGATCCGCCAATGGGCAGTGTCGTCGTCGAGCGGGCCATTGCGGAGCGGGTCGAATCGGGCACGATCGTAGGCCTTTGGTACAGGAGTGTCGAGAAGCCGATGGATCCTTGGCCTGCCGGCCATAACCGGCAGGTCATCGGCGCCGACGGCGTCGCGCGACGTCCACCAGTGCCCCGTCTGTCCACGGTCTGTACCGTGTTATTCTGTGACACACCATGTACACGATCAAGCAGGCGGCCCTCCGATCCGGCGTCACGGTCCCGGTGCTCCGCGCATGGGAGCGTCGATACCGGATCGTCGTCCCGGAACGGACGGGTTCGGGCTACCGCCTGTACGACGAGGACTCGATCGAGCGAGTCCGTGCCATGCGCGCGCTCGTTGACCAGGGCTGGTCGCCGAGCGCCGCTGCGGCATCGCTCCGCGAGGCCACGGACGATGCGGTTCGGGCAGTGCTGCGCGGGACAGCGGCGCGGGCCGAACCCGCCGCCGGACCATCCATCGCTCGGGTTCCCGCGGAGGCGCCGGTTCCTTCACCGGCCGGCGATGACCCCGGCGCCCTGGTCGGTCGTTTCGTCGACGCTGCCGGCAGCCTCGATTTGCCGGCGCTCGAGTCGGTTCTGGACGAGATGTTCGCGGGAGGCTCGTTCGAGTCGGTCGCCGAACTCCGCCTGATCCCGGCGCTGCGCGCGCTCGGCGACGCCTGGGCAGCGGGTCGGATCGACGTCTCGGCGGAGCACGCGGCGAGCCAGGCTGTTCTCCGGCGGCTCGCAGCCGCGTACCAGGCCTCCGGGGTTCCCGCGACGCGCGGCGTCGTGCTCGTGGGGCTGCCGCCGGGTGCGCGCCACGAACTGGGGGCGCTCGCGTTCGCCGTGACTGCCCGCCGGCATGGCCTGCCGGTGCTGTACCTGGGCGCGGATCTGCCGGTGACCGACTGGGTCGATGCCGCGCAGAAGACCGAGGCACTGGTGGCGGTCATCGGCAGCGTCGTCGATGCCGACCGCGAGCCGGCGATCCTGGTTGCCGCTGCACTGCGGGCGGCCGGCCCGCAACTCGTGATCGCGTTCGGCGGCGAGGCCGCCCCGGATGCTGCCGCCTGGACATCGGACGACCGGCCGCCGATCCGCCTGCCGCAGGATCTCGTCGGATCGGTCGCAGCGCTCCGGGACGCAGTCGGGCACTGAACCCGTCGGCCGATGGACCACGCCGACCACCTCGCGCTGATCCGGCCGGGCGTTGCCGATCATCCGGGCACGTGGGCCGATCTCGGCTCGGGCACCGGCGCGTTCACGCTGGCGCTGGCGGACCTGCTGGGAGATCGGGGCTCGATCGTGTCGGTCGACAGCGACGGTCGGGCGCTCGACGAGCAGCGTCGCAGGCTCTCGGCGGCCTTCCCCGACACCCCGGTGACGTACGTGGCGGCCGACTTCACCGCCTCGCTCGACCTCCCGGCGCTCGACGGCCTGCTGATGGCGAACTCGCTGCATTTCGTGCGGGACAAGGTCGCGGCCCTGGCACGCCTGTTGCCGCGGGTGCGACCCGCCGGTCGCTTCGTCCTGGTGGAGTACGACGCCGACCGCGGCAACCCGTGGGTGCCGTACCCGATCTCGTTCGCGACCTGGTCGCGGTTGGCGCCGACCGTCGGCCTCGGAGCCACGCGCCTCGGCGGCCGCGTCCCGAGCAGGTTCCTCGGCGCGATCTACTGCGCGATCAGCGACACACCGGCCACCGGGCAGCGCCCTGGACCGTCGGGCGGAGCTCGCCCGGCGGTCCCGCCATAATCGATGGGAGCGGATGCAGGCCGCCGACCTGGCTCATCGGGCTCACCTGTCCGTTCACCTGCGGCGACGTGCCAGCACGAACCACACCGCCGCGACCACCACCACGACAACGACCACGAGGACCAGGGCTTCTCGGCCGGAGAACGTGAAACCGAACAGGCTGATGGCGAGCACGGCAGACTCCTCGACTTGCGCGGCAACGAGCCGATGTCCCAGGACAAAGCAGCACCCCGCCGCGTAGGGTACCTGCGGCGCAATTCCCCGGCGGCAGCTCGCCTGGCTCGAAGGTCAGTGCGTCGGCGGCTTCCCGTCCCCGGCCATCAGTTGGCCGACCGCCCCAAGGCCGACGAAGTTGAAGGCGTGCGTCACCATCGTGTACATCCCGCTCTCGGGGATTGTCAGCTCGATGATCGCGGCCTGGGCCGGCGCGAGGTCGACCGCCTGGCTTGCCCAGCCGCCGTTCGTCGAGGCGTCCATGATCACGCCCTCGCTGATCACTCGATCAAAGATCGTGCCGACGATGTGGAATGAGCTGGGCTCGTTCGGTCCTGCGTCCAGCACGAAGAAGCGAAGCCGCTGGCCAGGCTCGACCTGGATCGGATGGTCCCTGTACTGGTTCGCGACGCCGTTGAAGACGACGTAGTCGGGGGCAGGGTTGGCGGCACTCGCCTTCGTGTAGTCGCTGGGCTGCCCGTCCTGGCCGAGGTACCACTCGCTCTGCACGATCCCGAGCTGCTGGTCGACCTTCGGCAGCCCACCCTTGGGCTCGGCGATCACCATTCCGAACATGCCGTTCGCGATGTGCAGGAGCGCCGGTGCCGTGCCGCAGTGGTACATCCACACGCCCGCGTAGTCGGCCGTGAAGGTGTACGTCCACGTGGCTCCGGGCTTGATCTCGACCATCTGGTCGTTCATTGCGGTCTGCGAGGCATGGAAGTCGATCGAATGCGACATGGGCGTGTCGTTGGTCAGGTGGACACGGACCGTGTCGCCGACCGTGACGTGGATCACGGGGCCGGGCACGGTGCCACCGAAGGTCCACGCCGCGACGGTCCTGCCGGGCGCGACCTCGATGATCCTGTCCTCGATGGGCAGATCGATGTCGTGGGCGGTGCCGGGCAGAAGCGGCGGCACGATGGGGTTGAACTCCTCGGGCGGCACCGGTGGCTGATCAGCCGCCGGTGCGGTGCTGGGTATGCTCATGCCCGGCATCTCGCTCGGTGCCGTGGAGGGAGCGGCGCTCGCGGTGGAGGTCGCAGGCATGCCGGAGGCTGCCGGGGCGAGAGTCACCTGCGCCGCGGCCTGGTGGATCCCCGCCTGGCCGGGGGCGAATGTCCACGGTGTGCCGGTCCCCGCACAGCCGCTCAAAGCGGCGACCACGGCGAGGAGGAGAAGAGCGCGTACCAGTGCCCGGTGCATCGGACCTGTCCTTTCGTTTCGGCCGCCGGCCCCCTCGGCGGGCGAGAAACCATAAGTGAAGTACTTATAGTTTCATTTCAGCCACCGGCGAAATGCACGGGCCGAATGGCCCCGGGCGAGGGGGCCAAATGGCACGTGCGCTTCGATTCCGGCACGATCGATGCGCGACAGAGACATAAATCGACGGCAACGACCGGCCCGACGCGCGTGCCGGCCGGCGGGTGGCGAGCGCCATCGGAGCCCTGGAGGAACGCCCAACGTGGCGGGGTCCGGCTGTGGCAGGTGCGCGCCCCGAGGTCGCGAATTAGGCCCCCGCGGCCTCCGTGCCCTCGCCCCCGCCGGGCCGAACGCCCACGCGCTCCAGCCAGCCCTGGAGCAGCGCCGCGCCGTCGTCGGTCAGGATCGACTCGGGGTGGAACTGGATGCCCTGGACCGGATGCTGCGCGGTGGCGCATGCCCATGACCAGGCCGTCCGGAGACCACGCGGTCCAGCTCCAGCTCCGGCCGGCAGCGACTCGCGCTGCGATCGCCAGCGAGTGGTAGCGCGCCGCCTGGAGCGGCGACGGGACGCCCTCGAACAGGCCCGCGCCGTCGTGCTCGACCGTCGATCGCTTGCCGTGGACCGGCTCGACGCGTGATGACCTCGCCGCCGTAGGCGACGCCCATCGCCTGGTGCCCGAGGCAGACGCCCAGCATCGGCATGTTCGGACCAAGCCGCGCGGATCAGCTCGACGCAGATGCCCGCCTTCTCCGGCCGCGACGGCCCGGGCGAGAGCACCACGCCGTCGTGCTCCGCGGCGACTGCGTCGACGGTGATCGCGTCGTTGCGCACCACCGTCACGTCGGCGCCCGATCCCGGCGAGCAGCTGGTACAGGTTCCAGGTGAACGAGTCGTAGTTGTCGATCAGCAGGATGCGGCTCATCGACCGGGCTCTCCGGTCGCGATGCGGCGTCGGGGTTGTCGGCCTCGAAGGCCGACTCGGCCTCCGACAGCGCGGCCAGCACGGCGCCCGCCTTGGCCGCCACTTCCGCCGATTCTCGCTGCCGGCACCGAGTCGGCGACGATCCCGGCACCGGCGTGGACGTACGCGATGCCGTCCTTCAGGACGAGTGCTGCGGATGGTGATCGCCGCCTCCACGTCGGTCGGCGAGAAGAAGCCGACGGCGCCGCCGTACGGGCCGCGCCGCTCACCCTCGAGCCGCGCGATCGACTCCATCGCGCGCACCTTCTGGGCGCCGCGAGAGCGTCCCGGCCGGGAAGGTCGAGCGGACCGCGTCGAACGCGTCGTAGCCCGTCGCGCAGCCGGCCGCGCACCTCCGACGACGATGTGCATCACGTGCGAGTAGCGCTCGACCGAGTAGAGCAGCGGCCATTCGACCGAGCCCGACCGCGGCGATCCGCCCGACGTCGTTGCGTGCCAGGTCGACGAGCATCGCGTGCTCCGCGAGTTCCTTCTCGTCGGCCAGCAGGTCCGCTTCCAGCTGCGCGTCCTGCACCGGATCCGCGGAGCGCGGCCGCGTGTCCCGGCGATCGGTCGCGTGACGACCTCGCCGTCAGCGGACCCGCACCAGCAGCTCCGGGGACGCGCCCAGGATCGAACGGCCCGGTCCAAGGTCGATCGCGAAGAGGTGCGGCGACGGGTTGATGCGCCGGAGCGCGCGGTAGACCTCCAGCGCGGGAGCCGGCGAACGGGAAGGTGAAGCGCCGGGCCAGCACGGCCTGGAGCATCTCGCCGGCGTAGATCTCGTCGACCAGCTCCTGCCACGCCGGCCTCGTAGCGCGGGTCGCGCGCCGGCGGGCGCGACGCGGCTGCGCGTCCGGGCCGCACGGCGATCCGGTCGCTCGTCGTCCACCGCTGCGCGACAGGCGGTGGCGAACGGTCTGCAAGGCGCGCCGGCGCCCCGTCGTCGGCCACGTGTCGCGAGCGTCGCCGTCTGCGCGAGGTGGTCGAACGCGATGACGACGTCCGGCACGTGGAAGAGCGCCTCGGGCAGGCCGACGGGATCGGCCGCGGGAACCGGCAGCCGCTCCCAGCGCGCCGCGACCTCGTACGAGAGGTAGCCGACACCGGCGTCCATCGGGAAGGGGAACGGCGATCGATCCGTCGACCGCGGGGCAGGACGCGCCGCAGCGCCTCGAGCGGGTCGGACGCCGTGAAGCGATCAAGCTCGTGGTAGTCGGCGTCCCAGACGATCGCCTCGTCGCCGTTGACGACGACCGTCCGGCCGCGCACGCCGACGAACGAGTAGCGGCCGTACCGCGCGCCGCCCTCGACGCTCTCGAGGATGAACGCCAGGCGGTCGCGGAGCCGCAGCGCGGCGCCGACCGGGGTCAGCGTGTCGGCGCTGACCTCGACCGTCACGATCGATGCCGCGTCGCTCGCGTCGGCGGCGTTGCCAGTGCGCTCAGTCGTGTCGTCGCCTCCGACCAGGTCGATCGCGAGGTCCGTCGCCTCGAGGTAGCCCTGCCAGCCCTTGCCGATCACCTGGCCCGCGACCGCGGGCTCGATCACCGACACCGCGCGCCACGGCTCGCGCGCCCGGATGTTGCTGACGTGGATCTCGACCACCGGCTTCTCCGGCGGACAGGATCGCGTCGTGCAGCGCGTAGCTCGTGTGGGCGAGCGCGCCCGGGTTGATGTACGACGCGCGTCGTAGTCGCGCTGCTCCAGCCGATCGATGAGGCCGCCCTCGTGGTTCGACTGGAGGTCGTCGACGTCCCAGCCGCGCGCCTCGGCGCGCTGCCCGTACGGCCGTCGACCACCTCGGCGAGCGTGGTCGATGCCGTAGATCTCCGGCTGGCGCAGCCCGAGGCGACCGAGGTTGGGGCCGTTCAGGAGCAGACGCAGGCGCCTCCTCATCCGGCCGGAGATCGCGGCGAGCGCGCGATCCAGCTCGGCCTCGGTGACGTCGTCGACCTCGTGCACGCTGGCCGACCGCCATCGGCAGGATCCAGCGCTGGCGGCCCGCCGACGCGCTTCTTGTCGTTGGTCAGGGCCGCGCGCACGACCGCGCGGCGTCGAACGGGCGGCGCAGTCGGGAAGCCGAGGCGGGCAACGACGTCGTCGATCGCTCGGCAGCGAGGTCCGGCTCGGCGCCGCGTCCGGCGGCGATGCGAGGCGACCGCTCGCAGGCCGAGCACGACCGCCTGGCCGTGCGGCAGCCGGTAGCCGCTCTCGATCTCGAGCGCGTGGCCGATGGTGTGGCCGAGGTTGAGGTTGCCGGCGCTCGCCGTGCTCGTACGGGTCGCGCTCGACGACGCCGAGCTTGAGCCGGGCCGCCCGTTCGGTGATCGCGTAGCGCGCCGCCTCGTCGGGGCGTGCCGGGTTCGAGCGCTCCGCGGCCGCGCGCTTCGATCAGGCGCCACAGCGTCGGGATCGCCGATGAGGCCGCACTTCAGCGACTCGGCCATCCCGTCGAGCAGCCGCGACCGCGGCAGCGTCCGCAGCGCGAGCCACGTCGGAGATCACCGCGACCGGCGGCCAGAAGGCGCCGGCCGCGTTCTTGGCGCCGCGACAGGTCGACGCCGACCTTGCCGCCGATCGACGAGTCGGCCTGCGCGAGCCAGGTGGTCGGCACCTGGACAGCGGCGCGCCGCGGTGTAGAGCGCGGCGGCGGTTGCCACCAGGTCGCCGATCGTGCCGCCGCCGACCGCGATCCAGGGTCGCCGCGTTCCAGGCCCAGTGCGGCGCCGGCCTCCAGCAGCCGCTCCACGTGGCGCAGCCGCTTGGCGCGCTCGCCGGCGCGGATGGTCAGGCGCCGCTCCCCGGGGAGCGCGGCCATCAGCCGGGGAAGTGCCGCGGCCGCCCGGGCGTCCGCCACGACGACGGGCGCGGTGGAGGCGCCGCCGAGAATCTCCGTGACGACCGGAGCGTCGAGGTCGCGGCCCAGCACGATCCGTGCGTCCGGCGGCCCGTTCGGATGGTCCCGCGGCACGATGGCGTCGAAGAGCCGCCGTGGAGCGGCCGGATCGCCACGACTCAGGCCGCCACGGCCGTCGCTGCCGGACCACCAGCCCGCCAGTGCGGCTGTCACGTGAGCCATCACGAAGTTGATCGGCTCCGACGCGTCGATATGCAGGTCCGCGGCGCGATAGAACGGTTCGCGATCGTGCCGCAGCTGGGCGAGAGCGCCTCGGTGAGGAGCCGGCGCGACGCGAGTGCAGCAGCGGCCGCGGCGTGACGTCGGCCGCCAGCCGGCTCAGCAGGATCTCGTCAGGCGCGTCCAGCCAGATGGTCGTCGCCGCCGTTCCCAGCGTCCAGCGGTTGAGCGGGTCGATCACCGCCCCGCCGCCCGTGGCGATCACCGCGCCCGCGGATCGCCGCCGCCACCGCGACGGCGTCGGACTCGACCGCGCGGAACGCGGCCTCTCCCTCGCGCGCTGATCAGATCCGGCCGGCGAGCCGCCCGGTCTGTTCGCGCACGAACTCGTCGAGGTCGACGAACGGCGGCCGAGCAGCTCGGCCACGCAGCGCCCGACCGCGGACTTGCCGCTGCCCGACAGCCCGACGAGCGCGATCGACGGCAGGCTCAGGCATGGCGGCTCCAGGGCGTCGCCGACGTCGGCGCCTCGCCGAATTCGCCGCGAGCGCATCTGCCATCGCGGACGGGCGCCGGCACACCGAGCCAGAGCTCGAGGCTGCGCACGCCCTGGTCGAGCAGCACCCCGGCACCGCCCTCGGCCCGGGCGCCACTCGCGCGCGCCTCGCGCACCAGCCGCGTCGGGCTCGGCCGGTAGACGAGGTCCAGCACGGCCAGGTCGGGACGCAGCAACTCGGCGGGAATCGGCGACTCGTCGCGGCTGCGTGCCGATCGGCGTGGCGTTCACCACGAGGTCCGCGCGCGCAAGTGCGGTCCGCCATGTGGCTCCACGTGCCGTCGCGGCGGACGATGAAGCGATGTCAGTCGGCGCCGTGCCGCCTCCAGCGCGAGCCATCGACGCGCGGCCGCTCCGCCGGCACCGAGGATGACTGCGCGCGACCCCGTTGCCGGGACAGAGCCGCTCGATCGCGGCGATCAGGGCCGGCAGGTCCGTGTTGTGGCCGATCAGGCGCCGCCCGGACTCGGACGATCGTGTTGACGGCGCGCCATTCGCTCGGCGTCCGGGGAGCGCTCGTCGACGAGCACCGCCGCCGCGAGCTTGTGCGGCGTCGTGACGTTGGCACCGCCGACGCCTCGTCGCGAAGCGCCTCGATGGCGGCCGGCAGGCCGTCGGCCGGAAGGTCCGCCAGCTCGTAGCGGTGCGGCAGGCCGAGCGCTTCGAACGCCGCGGGCATCATCGCCGGCGACGCCGAGTAGGCGATCCGCTGGCCGAGCAGCCGGAACGGTGAGGCCGGTCACGTCTCGCTCTCGGATCCTTCCGGCTGACGCAGCGTGGCGTCGGCGGCGGCCTCGGGTGGAAGGAGGTCGGCCGTGCCCCGCCGCGATGCCGCCGGACCCCGACCGGCCCCGCGGACCGCGCCCGGCGCCGCCGGACCGCGGCACGGACGTCGCCGATCGTGTCGCCGCCGAAGCTGGTCAGCAGCGCGTCCGCGAGCACGAGCGCGACCATGGCCTCACCGACGACCGCGGCGCGCGGCAGGATCGCGACGTCGCTGCGCTCGATGTGGGCGCGGCCCGGCAGCCCGGTCACGCAGGTCCACCGAGTCGAGCGGCCTGCGCAGCGTCGCGACCGGCTTCACGGCGGCCCGCACGACGACCGGCGCGCCGTTGGACATGCCGCCCTCGATGCCGCCGGCCCGGTTCGTCCGCCGGCGCCCAGCCGGTGCGCCCGGGATCGACCTCGTCGTGCACCTGGCTGCCCGCGGCGCGATCGACGCCGAAGCCGAGCCCGATCTCGACGCCCTTGACGGCCTGGATGCCCATGACCGCCGCCGCCAGCGCGGAGTCGAGGCGCGCTGTCCCACTCGGCGTTCGAGCCGAGCCCGATGGGCACGCCTTCGGCGACGACGACGAAGCTGCCGCCGATCGAATCGCCGGCCTCGATCACCCGGTCGACCTCGGCGCGCATGCGCTCCTCGGCCTCCGGGTCGGGGCAGCGCAGCGGGCTGGGATCCGCGAGGTCGAGCTCGGGCCAGTCGGCGGGGATGTGCGCCAGCGGGCTCATCGGCGCCGTCGAACGCGCGGCACGGCCCGAGCTGGTCGACGAAGCTCCAGATCCGCACGCCGGCCACGGCCAGCAGTTGGCGGCAGACGGCTCCTGCCGCGACTCGCGGCGCCGTCGATCGCGCCGAGGCACGCTCCAGGACGTCGCGGATGTCGGCGGTGTCGTACTTGATGGCACCGGCGAGGTCGGCGTGGCCGGGGCGCGCAAGGGTCACGGGCTTCGGCCGGCGAGCGATGGGGATCGGCTCGACCGACATCCGCTCCTGCCAGTTCACCCAGTCGAGGTTGCGGATGGTGAAGGCGAGCGGCGAGCCCAGCGTGCGACCGAACCGCAGGCCGGCGGTCCACTCGACGCGGTCGCGCTCGATCAGCATGCGCCTGCCGCTGCCGTAGCCGTGCTGGCGGCGCTCGAGGTCGCGGTCGACGGCGGCAGTCGAGATCGCGAGGCCGGCCGGCAGGCCGTCGAGGATGCCGCTCATCTGCGGGCCGTGCGATTCACCGGCGGTCAGCAGGCGGAGGCGCCTCATGGAACCGGAGCCACTTGCAGGATGGGCGCCGGCGCGCGGACCGCGGTCGTCAGCACCTCGACGTCGTTCCAGAAGCCGGGGTAGGAAACGTCGACGCAGTCGGGATCGTCGATGACGATCTCCCCGGCGATGCCGGTCAGCGCGGCGACGCAGAAGGAGATCGCGATGCGGTGATCGCCAGCGGTGACGATCTTGACAGGGGTGCGTGCCGTCGCGCCGGTGCCGTGCCGGGCCCCGCTGCCTTCGATCCGCCAGCCGTCGGGCAGTTCCGTCGCCGCGACACCGATCGCGACCAGGTTGCCGACCACGAGCGCGATCCGGTCCGACTCCTTGACGCGGAGTTCCTCGGCGTCGCGGACGGTGCTGGTGCCCTCGGCGCCCGCCATGGCGACCGCGAGCAGCGGCAACTCGTCGATCAACGCGGCAACGCGCGGTGCCGCCAGGTCGATCGCCCAAGCCCGCGATCGCCTCGGACCACCAGGTCGCCCACGGGCTCGGGCGAATCGGCATCGTCGTCGGTCGGCCGGAACTCGATATCCGCGCCCATCTCGCGCAGTACGTCGACGATGGCAAGCCGCGACGGGTTGAGGCCGACCCCGACGAGGCGGACCGCCGCGTCCGGCATGCAGCGATGCGGCAACCAGCCACGCGGCCGCCGACGAGATGTCGCCGGGGACACGGATCGACCTCGACCGCAGGCTCGCCGGGCCATCGATCGTGGTGACGTTTCCGTCACGGCCGACCGGGGCACCGAGCCAGGAGAGCAATCGCTCGGTGTGGTCGCGGGTCGGCCCCGGGGTCATGACGGTCGTGCGGCCCGGAGCGGCGAGTGCCGCCAGCGTGATGGCACCGAGCACCTGGGCGCTCGCGACCGGGAGTTGGTGCTCGGTCGCGACCAGCGACGCTCTGGCCGGTGATGCGGACCGGCGGCCGGCCGTCGCTCGTCTTGACGGCGACGCCCATCGTCCGCAGCGGAACGGCGACCCGTTCCATCGGTCGGCGGGTGAGGCTGGCATCCCCGACGAGTGTCGCCGCCCTGCCTCCACGTCCGGCGAGCGCCCCACAGAGGAGGCGCATCGTCGTCCCGGAGTTGCCGCAGTCGATGGTCTCGCCGCCGGCTCCCGGCAACGCGGCCCGGCCGGCGGTTCCTCCGCCCCGGACGCCGATATCGGATCTGGCCGTCGGGGGACGCGTCCTCGCCGACGATTGCCCCGAGGGTCGCAAGTGCGGTCGCGCTGCTGCGAACGTCGGCGCCGGGCCGATCGACGATGACGTCGGCCTCGCCGTCGGCCATCGCGTTGAAGAGCAGCGCGCGATGGGCGATCGACTTGTCCGCGGGCATCCGAAGCTCCCCGCGGAGTGCGGGCACTGGCCGAACGACCCGGGCGCCCGTTAGCGCCGGCTCGGGATCGGTCCCTCCTGCGAGGCTCATGCGACGGAGCCGGACGGTGTCGCCTCCGCCGACATCTGCGCAGCCTGCGCCGCCTGCCGTCGCTGTGCCGACCGCGAGACGCGCAGGATGGCCGAGAACACCTGTTCGCGCTCCTCGGGCGTGAGGACGCCGCCTTCGACCGTCGCCGCTCGCTCGAGCAGCGCGCGCTCCCGGCCGACGTCGTGGCCGTGGTCGCCCGTCGGTCGCGTCTGCTGGACCGCAACGGCAAGCTGGGCGCGCTCCTCCAGGAGGGCCGCCAGCCGCGCATCGACGTCGTCGATGCGGCCGCGCAGCCGATCGAGGTCGCCCGGAATGCGGATCGGCGCCTGCTGGAAGGCGGCCGGCTCGCGGAGGAACTCGAGCCGTCGAAGGTCGTCCATCACCTCGCCGAACTCGGGGAACGACAGTGACTGCTCGGAGTCCGAGCGGGCGCGCGGCGGGTCGGGATGGACCTCGATGATGATCGCGTCGGCGCCGACCGCGGCCGCAGCCAGCGCCATCGGCCGAACCAGCGAGCGGTGCCCGGTGCCGTGCGACGGGTCGATCATGATCGGCAGGTGGGTCAGCCCCCGCAGGACGGGCACGGCAGAAAGGTCGAGCGTGTTGCGGGTGCGACGGCTCGAAGGTGCGGATGCCGCGTTCGCACAGCATCGACGTTCGGGTTGCCCGACGACAGGATGTACTCGGCGGCCATGAGCCACTCCTCGATCGTGGCGCCGAAGCCGCGCTTCAGCAGGACGGGCTTGCGGCTCTGCCCGACCGCCCGCAGCAGCACGAAGTTGTGCATGTTCCGGCTGCCGACCTGGAGCATGTCCACGTACTGGTCGAATGTCTCGACATCCGCAGGGTCGGTGACCTCCGACACGACCGGCAGACCGGTCTCCTCGCGAGCCTCGGCGAGGAGCCGAAGGCCGTCGATGCCGAGGCCCTGGAACGCGTAGGGTGAGGAGCGCGGCTTGAACGCACCGCCACGGAGCGCCGACGCCGCCCTCGCGCTTGACCCAGCGTGCCGTGGCCAGGATCTGCTCGCGGGACTCGACCGAGCAGGGTCCGGCCAGCACCTTGAGAGGCGTGCCGCCGCCGATCTCGATGGGGCCGACCCGCACCCGCTGCGATCGGGGTGGTGCTCGCGGCTCGCCAGCTTGTACGGCTTGGAGACGCGGATGACCTGCTCGACACCGGGAAAGGAGAGGATGTGCTGTACGCGTTCCACGTCGGGACCGACAACTCCGATCACGGTCCTCTCCTCTCCGACGACTGAGGAAGGCCTCCAGGCCGTGCTCCTCGATCGTCCGTTTGACCTCTTCGATCTCCTCGGCCGGTTGCGCCGGTCTTCATCACCACGATCATCTGGTTGCCGTCCCGTCTGCTGTGAACCGCCCCTCGCGGTTCCCGTTGGCTGCCGCTGTCCTGTCGAACCCTTCCAGGGAAAACAAAAACGCAGGGGCCTTGCGGCACCTGCGTTCAGCGGGCACGAGCGCCTCTGCTGCCGAGATCTGACTCGGCGGCCTCGTACCCGCTAGGCGTAAAACCAGAAGAAGGATTTCATCGGTGCCGCGACGATAGCCGCCGGGGAGGTCGCTGTCAAGCGTCTCCGGCGCCCGTGTCGCGGGCCAGCCCGCATCGCTGGATAGCTCGCCGGAGGCTCGTCTGCGCCCCACCATGAGGGAGGGCACCGACATTCACGTCCCGCCCTCGTGGGCTATGCACCTACCTGAATGGACGGCCGTAGCGCCGCCCGCTGCTGATCCGGGGCGGAGTCCAGGCGCCGACTCGTATGGCGATGGGCGCCGCCACAGGTCGCCGCCGGCGCCGCAGCCCGCGCGCGGCCGTCGGACCTATTCGAACTCCCGCACCTCGACCTGCGCGACACGTCCCCCGACCTCGACAGAGCCGTCCGGCCCCGGCCGAACCACCAGCTCTGACCCGACGCCCTGGCGGATCGTGAGCGGCCGCCCCAATCGATCGCCCATCACCACCGCGGCAGCTCCCGTCGCCTCGTCCTCAACGATGCCGAGCCCGCCGGCGAAGTACCGGGATCGGAGCACGCCTCCGGCCTCGTCGATCCATGCCCATGCGTAGTAGGAATCCTCGCCCGGTGGAAGGCCTGTCAGGGCCTCGACCTCGGCGGGGCTCGCCAGTCGCTCGATCGTCATCTCGTGCACCCACGCCGCCCGTGCCCGAATCCACGCCATGCCGGCCTCGGGCCAGACGTCGACATCGCCGGCCGGCACCCGGAGCCGGCGCACAGCGCGTCCGGTCTCGCGCAACAGCCACGACGTGCCGACGGTCGGGTGCCCGGCGAATGCCAGCTCCGTGCCGGGTGTGAAGATCGCAACTCGGGCCGTCGCACCGTCCGCTTCGATCCCGTCGACGAACACCGTCTCCGAGAATCCCAGCGCTCGGGCGACCGCCTGGCGGCGGCTCAGCTCGATCGCCGGCCCGTCGAGGAACACGCCGAGCGGGTTGCCACCCCGACCGTCGGGTCCGATGAACACCTTGAGCACGTGCAACTCGGTCATAACCGGATGCCTCCCTGGGGGCGCCGCGCCCGTTCGAGCGCCAGCCGCCAGATCGCCAGGGCGGTCAACGCATCGTTGATGCGGCCGTCGAGCGTCATCTCGAGCACCTCGTTGAACGGCACCCAACGGATCGTCAGCTGCTCCGTGCCCTCCGGATCGGGCGTGCCTCCGCGAAGACCATCGGCCGCGAACAGCACCGTCGTCTCGTCCGTGACCGAGTTGGAAAGCCGGTACCGGCCGATCTCTCGCCAGCGTTCGGCTTCGAGGCCCGTCTCCTCGCGCAGTTCGCGCCGGGCGCCCTCCTCGGCCGACTCTCCAAGGGGAACGCCGCCCTCCGGGATCTCCCACGACTCCTCGTCGAGCGGGTAGCGCCACTGGCCGACAAGCGGGACGCGGTCATCGCCGTCGACCGCCACGACCCCGACCGCGAGGTTGGCGAAGTGCACGACACCGTAGATACCGGGCGCGCCGTCCGGGCGATCGACCTCATCGTGGTAGATGGTCAGCCAGGCGTTCTGGTAGGCGGTGCGACGCGACCGGCGCAGCCAGGGACCGATCCGGACCTCGGGCTGCGCCTCGCCGGTGGGGCTGGCGTCGCGCTCTGTGATGCCGTCCTCGCTCACCGCGCGTCGCCGGAGCGCGACATCGCCCGCTCTGCCGCCGCGGCCGGCGAGAGCGCGGTCCTCCCACCGTCGATGCGCCAGGTCTCCCCCGTCACATACCCTGCCTCCGGGGAGAGGAGGAAACGCACGACTCGCGCGACCTCGATCGGTGTCCCCATCCGGCCGAGGGGGATGTCCGGGCGTGCATTCGGCGGGAACGCCGCGATGTCGAACGGCGTGTCGATCGCCCCCGGCGCCACGACGTTCACCCGCACCCGGTCCGGAGCACCGATGACCGCCAGCGAGCGCGCGAGACCCTCCAGCCCGGCCTTCGCTGCCGCGTACGCCGGCGACCGGGCCGAACCCTCCGCCGCCCCGACGATCGAGCCGACCAGGACGACGGAGCCGCCGGCCGCCCGCAGCGCCGGCATCGCCAGTCGAACGGCCTCGTATGCCGCTGTCAGGTCGATGCGGAGGACCTGGGCCCAGTGCTCCGGGTCATCCCACGGCCCCGACGGAGGAACACCGGCAGCACAGACCAGGCCGTCGAGCCGCCCGGTGCCTGCCGTTGCCCTGTCGATGGTGCGTGCCAGGACCCCCGGATCGGCCGCGTCCCCGGGCTCCGACTCGATGCCGGCAGGGCCGTGCGCGCGACGCGCCAGCCCGACCACGCGCCACCCGTCGGCGATCAGCAGTTCGGCGGTTGCGGCGCCGATCCCGGACGAAGCCCCGGTGACAAGGCAGGTCGGACGGCCGTCGAGATTCACGGGCACATCGTAGACGCCGCCCGACCGTTGCGCCCTCCCGCAATCGTTGCCCGGACCACCGAATCCGGCCGGCCTCGGTGTACATTCGCCGCATGGACACGAACCGCACGTACCGCCACCCCGTCGCCGGCCGGGACACAGATGTCTTCGTCGTCTCAGCGGCCCGCACCCCGATCGGCAAGTTCGGCGGGTCGCTGTCCGGCATCCCGGCGACCGTGCTCGGCGGCATCGCCATCCGGGCCGCCGTGGAGCGCGCGGAGGTTTCCCCCGACTCGATCGACGAGGTCTTCATGGGCCAGGTGCTCCAGGCGGGCGCCGGCCAGGCCCCCGCGCGCCAGGCCACGCTCAACGCCGGGCTGCCCGCCTCCACCCCCGCAACGACGATCAACCGGGTCTGCGGGTCCGGCCTCAAGTCGATCATGCTCGCAGCCGCCGCGATCCGGGCGGGCGACGCAGAGATCGTGGTCGCCGGGGGCATGGAGAACATGAACCAGGGGCCTTACCTGGTCCCGAGGGCGCGGTTCGGCTACCGCCTCGGCAACGCCGAACTCGTGGACTCGACCGTGCAGGACGGCCTGTGGTGTGCGGTCGAGGGCTGTCACATGGGCACGCACGCCGAGCGAGTGGCCATCCACGAGGGCGTCTCTCGCGAGGACCAGGATCGCTTCGCCTTCGAGAGCCACCGGAAGGCGATCGCGGCCATCGACGCGGGCCGATTCCACGCGGAGATCGTGCCGGTCCCGGTGCGTGTCGGTCGGGACGAAAGCATGGTCACGACGGACGAGGGCCCGCGGCGCGACACGAGCATCGAGGCACTGGCACGGCTCCGGCCGGTCTTCCCGGTTCCCGACCCCGAGCCGGGCGATCTGCCGGGAGAGCCGACGGTGACCGCCGGCAATGCGCCGGGCATCACCGACGGTGCCGCAGCGACGGTCGTCGCCGGCGAACGCGCGGTCGAGCGTTTGGGCCTTCGCCCGCTCGCCCGGATCGTCGGGTATGCCCAGGCGGAGGTCGAGCCCAGGTGGCTCTTCCTGGCACCGGTCGAGGGTGTCCGCAAGCTGCTGGCGCGCGTGGAGCTGCCGCTCGACGCGTTCGACCTGATCGAGATCAACGAGGCGTTCGCCGCGCAGACGCTGGCCGACGGCCGGGAGCTCGGCTTCGAATGGTCGAAGGTGAACGTCAACGGCGGGGCGATCGCGCTGGGGCACCCGATCGGCGCCAGCGGGGCACGGATCGTCGCCACGCTGCTCTATGAGCTCAAGCGTCGGGGCGGACGCTACGGGCTGGCGACCCTCTGCCTGGGTGGTGGCGGCTCGGTCGCGATGGCGCTCGAGCGGGTCTGACCGCCGCGGCGAGCTGGCGGGCGTCGCCGACGGTCGCGCCGGCCCGCCCGGCCGCCCCTATCATGCCCGGACGAGGGAGGGATTGGCATGACCCGGGTAGCAATCGTCACCGATTCGGCATCGGATCTCAGCGTGGATGAAGCTCGCGCGGCCGGGATCACGGTCGTGCCGCTCATCGTGAGCTTTGGCGAGGAGTCGTTCCGTTCGGGCGTGGAGCTCTCGATCGACGAGTTCTATCGCAGGCTGGTCGCGCCGGGTGCCCCGTTCCCGACGACCGCGGCGTGCAGCCCGGCTGTATTCGAAAGCACGTTCCGAGGTTTGCTGGCGGATGGCGCCGACGCCGTCGTCTGCATCACGGTTGGCGGCGGGCTCTCGTCAACCGTGAAGGCCGCGAGGCTCGCGCTCGACGCGTTCCGGGGCCTGCCGGTCCACGTGGTCGATAGCGACACGCTCGCGGCCGGCCAAAAGCTCCTGGCTTTCCTCGCGCAGGCTGCCGCCGAGAGGGGTGCCACAGCCGAGGAGATCGTGGCGCTCGTCGAGGGGCGGAAGTCGGACGTGGTGATCTATATCGCACTCGAGACGCTCGACAACCTTCGGCGGAGCGGCCGGATCAGCGCCGCGCAGGCCGCGATCGGTTCGATCCTGTCGGTGAAGCCGATCTTCGCCGTCAAGGACGGCGTCGTCGACACCGCCGACAAGCCTCGGACGCGGGCCCGGGCGCGGGCGCGGCTGCTCGAGCTGCTGGCGGCCGATGCCGTCGACGAGATCGCGGTGATGCACACGCACGCGCCCAACATCGAGGTCTTCGCCGATGAGCTTGCACAGCTGACCGGCCTTCCGCGCGACCGGGTGACAATCGGGCTGATCGGGTCGTCGGTCGCGCCGCACGTCGGCCCGGGCGCCTATGGAGCCGCGCTGCTGCTGAAGCCGTACTGATCGACGCGCTTCGGCGCGTCCGGCCAGGGGCTCCGCGTTCGCCCGCCCACGTGCGTTCGCAGCCGTCCAGCGACATATGCCGATGTAACCTGTCCAAGGTCGCAAAACAGTGACATTTTGGTACCGCCTTCGTGCCTTCGGGCACGGTCGGCCGCCGATTCTGCGGTGTACACTCGCGCCGCTTTGACGCCGTATGGCGAGCCTGCCCGCCCACTTGGCACGCGGCTCGGCGCTCGCCCCAGGAGGATCGCGACTCCGATGACTACTGAGCAGGCCGCCCCCGCCATCAATGCGTGGCAGGTGGCGCAGCGCCAGTTCGACCTGGCCGCTGAGAAACTGAACCTGGATCCGGGACTGCGCCACGTGCTCCGCGAGCCGCGCCGCGAGCTCACGGTCCACTTCCCGGTCAAGATGGACGATGGCGTCGTGCGCGTGTTCACGGGCTATCGCGTCCAGCACAACCTCGGCCGCGGGCCCGCCAAGGGCGGTCTCCGCTTCCACCAGGACGTCAGCCTCGACGAGGTCAAGGCCCTCGCGATGTGGATGACCTGGAAGTGCGCGGTCGTCGGCATCCCGTTCGGCGGCGGCAAGGGTGGCGTGATCGTCGACCCGAAGAAGCTCTCGCGGCGTGAGCTCGAGGGCCTGACCCGCCGCTTCGCCACCGAGATCGAGGTGCTCATCGGCCCCGAGCGCGACATCCCCGCGCCGGACGTCAACACCAACTCCCAGACGATGGCCTGGATCATGGACACGTACTCGATGCATGTCGGGTACACGGTTCCCGGCGTCGTCACCGGCAAGCCCGATCAGCCTCGGCGGCTCCGAGGGCCGCAACGAGGCCACGGCCCGCGGCACCGTGTTCTGCATCGTCGAGGCCGCGAAGCACCTCGGCATCGACATCGCGAAGTCGCACGGTCGCGGTCCAGGGCTTCGGCAACGCCGGCATCGATCGCCGCGCAGCTGATGGCCGAGCTCGGCGCGACCATCGTCGCGGCCAGCGACTCGCACCGGCGGCATCCACAAGCCCGACGGCCTCGACGTCGGTCGCCTGGTGGCCTGGAAGGCCGAGCACGGCACCGTCGTCGGATTCCCCGGCTCGAAGGACATCATCGAATCCGCAGGTCCTCGAGGTCGAGTGCGACATCCTCATCCCGGCGGCGCTCGAGAACCAGATCACGGCCGCCAACGCCGGCAACATCAAGGCGAAGATCGTCGCCGAGGCCGCCAACGGCCCGACGACGCCCGAGGCCGACGACATCCTCTACGCGAACGGCGTCTTCCTCATCCCCGACATCCTCTGCAACGCCGGCGGCGTGACGGTCAGCTACTTCGAGTGGGTCCAGGACCTCAACCGGGACCACTGGAGCGAGAAGATCGTCAACGAGAAGCTCCGCGAGATCATGGTCCGCGCGTTCGGCGAGACCCTCGCGATCTCCCTCCGCGAGGAGTGCAACATGCGGATGGCCGCCTACCTGCTGGCAGTCGACCGCGTCGCCTCCGCCACCGCCCTCCGGGGCCTCTACCCGTAGACACCTCGCGGCGGCTCGGCCGCCGTCAATAGCGAACCACACAGCGAAGGCCGCGACGGGGCAAACGTCGCGGCCTTCGTATCGCGGCCGGACGCCGTTGCGCCGGCACCCTTCCGGCCCCGCATGGCGTTCCCTCAGGACCGAAGGAGGCGTTTCGAGGGGTATGCCGGTCGGTGAATGCGAAGGCCTGGCCGCGTTCCGCACGCTGTGAAGGAGGCTCGGCCGCATTGTGCGTCGGGCTGACATGCCGGACCGTCCTTCTGCCCCGGATTCCGCCCCGCTCTTGCACGGGGTGCACCAGTGGGAGGGGCGGCCGGGGCGGAGCGTGCCGGACTGCCTATCCGCCTCCGCGTTGCCTCCCACTCGTGCCCCCGGGCCAGTGAACCAATATGGCCGGCGGCCCGGGTTGCGCAGCCGGTGGTTCGGGAGCACAGCCCTCGCGATGACGAGCAGCCCCCGCCGCCGCGACTCGACGGGCGGGGAGACAGCCCTGGCCGCGGGGCCCACTCGCCCGGTGCGGAACTCCGCCGCTGTCGCCCGCCGCGAGCAGGGGTGCGGCACTCGGCTGTCCTGTATCAAATCGGACGCGATCGGCCGACCGAATCGCGTGGCGGGCCTCGACCTGTCACAGATCGGCGCTTCGATGCCGGATTGAGCAGAAGCAGCGCCGCCAGCGCGATTCCTGCGGACGGAAACGGCCGAAATGAGACAAAGCGGCCGGCGGGCGTCCGCCGTCACGGCCGCCCGACGTCGAGGGACGACACGCGTGCCCGCTTGGCACATATGTTCACAAGCTCGGGGTGCAACAACCGAACCCGGAGCTCATCGTCGAGCACCGCAGACCGCACTGCCACCTCGGTTTGCCTCCCAGTCGTGCACCAGGCCAGCAGGGACGCGCTGAGCCCGAGGGCCTGCCCGGCACTCCGATCCCCTCCTGCCCGGTGCTACGATCCACCCGTGCTCGACCATGAAGAACAGTTCCTGTTCAAGGAGGAGATCCTCCAGCTCGCCAACTCCGTGTCCGAGCCGGGGATGCTCGACAACGTGGAGGACCTCCTGACCGACGTCATCACCAGCCCTCGTTTCGACTCTGAGGTCTTCACGCTGGAGCGCTCGCTCCAGGTGATGCTCGGCGCACGGGCCGGGACCACGCTGGTCGGCCTGCTCACCGTCACCCCCGAAGTCTTCGACCAGGTCGCCGAGGTTCGGATCCCGGCGGAGGTCCACGAACGGCTGGTCGCATGGCGCGCCCGGTTCGGCCTGGCGATCGACAACGCGCTCAACTTCCTCAACAACCCCGACGGCATCCAGGGCCACAACTTCTCCACGCAGATCGCCCACGTCGACGACCGGCGCGTGCTCCAGGGCCGGCTGACGCTGGTGCGCTACAACAACGAGCCGCAGTTCTTCCTGGCCGACGCGAACGTATTCTTCGGCCTGATCGTGGACGTGCTCGACCGCCTGGGGCCGCACGTGGACGCGGACACGGTCGATGCCGACACGCTCATCCGGCTGAAGGACGCCGTGGCCGTCATCGAGCGCAAGGTCGCCACGAGGGATCGTTCGTAGGGAAGGTCGCGGCGCGTCTGGGCCTCGGCGCCGGTCCATTGCCCGGCAACAAACGCACGAATAGTGCGCTCGCCCGCCGCCGCGACCTGTGAACGACCCCGGGATCGATGCGGTCCCTGGCGGAATTGCACGATGGACAACCGTTACCACCCGATTCCGGCTCCAGTTGCCCGCCCGACCGGTCACTGCTGGCGATTTGGGTCGCCCGCGCACGCTCGTCATCCGGAATCCGGAGGGAAGGCAGAGATGGCCCGGCGGCGGCGCCGCATGTAATTGATCGCCTGACGTAGGCTGCCACCGTGCGCCAGCTCTACCTCGCCGCGACCGGCATGAACCGTGGCAAGACCACGTTCGCGCTCGGGCTGCTGGCAGCCCTCATCGACCGCGGCCTGCGGACCGCGTTCATCAAACCCGTCGGCCAGCGATACGAGGTCGTCGACGGGATCCCCGCCGACGAGGACGCGATCCTCATGCGCAGCGCGCTGGGCATCGCGGACCCGCTGGACGCCATGAGCCCCGTCCACATCCCGCGTGGTTTCACCCGGGCGTTCATCCGCGGCGATGTCGTGGAGGACCTGCCGGCCCGCATCGTCGCGGCGCACCGGCGTCTCTCGCCCGACCGGGACGTGATGCTGATCGAAGGCACCGGCCATGCCGGCGTCGGCTCGGTCATTGGGCTGTCCAACGCGATCGTCGCGTCGATGCTGGGCGCACCGGCGGTCATCGTCAGCGAGGCGGGCGTCGGCCGCCCCATCGATGAGATCGTGCTGAACCGGGCACTGTTCGCCCGTCACGGGGTGGAGGTCGTCGGGGCCGTTGTGAACAAGGTCGACGCGGACGCCGACCCGAGCCTCCCGGACACCCTGCGGCGCGGGCTCGCCCGCCACGGCATCGACCTGCTGGGCACGCTCCCGTACCGCCCGCTGCTGTCGAACCCCACGCTTTCCGTGCTCGTCGCGCAGATGCCAGGCGAGGTGCTCAACGAGAGCGTGAACCAGGACCACGCGATCGAGCACGTGGCGATCGGGGCGATGCGCTCGGACCACATGCTGGAGCGGATCGGGCCCGGCAGCCTCCTGATCGTGCCCGGGGATCGCGACGACCTCATCCACGCGGTGATCGCCGCCAACCACGCTCAGCGCGCGCTGAACGGCGGGTCCGGTCCCTGGGATCGGCTCCGGCAGCTGCCGCGGTTCGGGCGGCGGCCGCTCAATCCCCGCAGCATCGAACTCGCTGGGCTCGTGTTCACCGGCGGCTATCGACCTCGGCCGCGCGATCTCCAGGCGATCCGGGAAGCCGGGCTGTTCGCCTACTTCGTCGAGGAGGACACCTACCAGGCGGCGTCGAAGATCCACGACCTGATGGTGAAGACGCACCCGAGCGACCTGGACAAGATCGCGGAGATCCGCCGGCTGGTCGCGGAGAACGTCGACGTGGGGTCGCTGCTCGATCGATTCGGGCCGGCCGGCGACGAGACCAGGCCCGCCGGCGAGCACACGGGACCGAACGAGGGCCACGATGTTCGATCGGCGGGCGCCGTGCGCGGGTTCCGAGCAGGCCTGCGACGGATCGGAGAAGCTGCCGAGCGGGCGCGTCGGTGACCGATTGTCGCCGGGGCGCGACCAGGGCCGTTCTCAGCGCGCTTCGCGGATTGCCTTCCACATGGTCCGGAAGCCTGGTCGCTGGCCGTACATCAGGACACCTGCGCTGTAGATGCGCGACGCGACCCACACCGCGCCCACGATCGTGATCGCGAGCAGCACCATCGAGCCCATGATCTCGATGGGCGCCGCGCTGCCGGCGTTCATGCGGCCCAGCATCATGTACGGCGAGAGAAACGGGACCCACGAAAGCAGCACGACCCACGATGCGCCGGCGTCCAGCAGACCGATGGAGGCATAGAGGCCGATCAGATACCCGGCGGTCGCGACGAGCGTCATCGGCAGGACGACCTGGTTGACGTCCTCCTGCCTGCTCACGAGTGAGCCCGCCGCCGCGAAGAGGACCGCATAGAGCAGGAACCCGAGCACGAAGTAGACCGAGAAGACCAGGAGGAGGGCCGGCGTCAGACCCTCGGGCAGCGTGAGCCCGGCCGACTGGCCGAGTACCACCTGGGCGACCTGGCCCTGCACGAGCAGCGCGAGGATCACTGCGCCGATGACTGCCGCGAACTGGAGCAGGGCTGTCGCGCTCACGCCGAGGACCTTCCCGCAGAGGAGCTGGAACGGCGTCGCCACCGCGAGGATGACCTCCATGACGCGGTTGCTCTTCTCCTCGACGACGCTCATGGCGACCCACGTCCCGTACATGATGACGGCGAGGAAGAGGAACATCACCAGGCCGAACGTGACCGCGAAGCCGCTGATCTCGTTCGCGACTGACTCGGCGCTCGCCACGGGCTTGGTCGGATCGGGCGACCGGACCGTCACCTGGGGTGGCGAAAAGAGCTGGGACTGCTGTGCGGCCGACAGTCCTGCCTGTCCGAGCCGGTCGGCGATGGCGATGGGAGCTGCCGCCTGCGCGATGAGTGCGGCCGTACGATTCCTCCCGGGATCGTTGGCGTAGACGGTGAAGACAGGCTGCCCTGCAGCATCGCGCTCGATGTCCACCAGTGCGTTCAGCTTCCCGTCTTGCACGGCCAGCAGGCCGGCCGGGAGGTCGGAAGCCCGCTCGACGGTGAACTCCTTCTTGCTGCCATCGGCGGCCGAGCCGCTCTGGCCCGCACCGGGGCCGTTGAGAAGGGCGTCCAGCGTGCCGGCCGGATCCCCCCGAAGGTCGACCGCGCCCACGTACACCGCCACGGTCTGCGTGGTGTTGCGGTCGATGTAGCTGATCAGGACCGGGGCAAGGCCCATCGCGATGGCCGCGAGAACCAGGAACAGCGTCGAGATGATGTATCCCCGGGTGCCCGCCCGAGTCAGGAATTCGCGCCGAGCGACAGTCACGATGTTGCGGATGTTGGCCGTCAATCGAGCGCTCATCGGTGCGCCACCTGGGGTGCGGCGGCAAGCGTCCGCTCATCCGTGCCCGCGACGCCCACCCGGTCGATGAAGATGTCCTCGATCGACGGGTCCGCCACCTCGAAGCGGGTGACGTGGGCCCGACGCCCGAGGGCTGCCTGCAGGATGTTCTCGGGATCACTTCCGTCGCGCACTTCCATCTCGTGGTAGTCGGCGCCAGACCGTGTGATGCGAACGCCGGGCATGTCGTCAAGCCAGGCGAGATCGGGATCACCGGCAACTCCGAGGCGGACCATGCGACGTCCGGCCGCCTGCTTGACGTCGCAGATGGCCCCACTGACGACGAGCCGGCCGCGGTCGATGATGGCGATCGCGTCGCACAACTCCTCCACCTGCTCCATCTGGTGCGTGCTGAACACGATCGCCTTGCCTCGTTCGCGCAGTTCGAGGAACGCCTCCTTGAGCAGCGCGGCATTGATCGGGTCAAGGCCCGAGAACGGCTCGTCCATGAGCAGGGCGTCCGGGTCGTGCAGGATGCCGGCGATGAACTGGACCTTCTGCTGATTCCCCTTGCTCAACTGCTCGGCGCGGCGATCGGCGTGCTCGGGGATGCGAAACCGCGCCAGCCAATGGCGGGCCCGCGATGCAGCCTCTGTGCGGGTGAGACCGTAGAGCGAACCGAAGAAGACCAGTTGATCGAGGACCTTCATCCGGGGGTAGAGGCCACGGTCTTCCGGCAGGTATCCCCAGGTTCGCTTCGCCGCGCTCGCCGCCGGGCGTCCGTTCCATGTCACGGAGCCCTCGTCGGCGTGCAGGATGTCGAGGACGATCCGCATCGTCGTCGTCTTGCCGGCGCCGTTCGGACCGAGAAAGCCGAAGACCTGGCCGGGCTCCACCGTGAAACCGACTCCATCGAGCGCCTGGACGTCGCCGAAGCGTTTCCGCAGCCCTTCGAGAACGAGTGGCACTGGGATCTCCGTGACTGCCGTCGATTGCGGCCTGCCGAGACCGATCGTCGCCCCTCATGACCGGTCGGCGCCAGAGCCGTGTCGCCCGGGCCGCCCCTGCCACCGGTCCCGATGACAGTCGGCGATCGGCGCGCAATTCGTTCAATCCTTGTTCAGCAGATGCGGGCTCGGGGAGATCGCCATGAATGCGCGTGGCGCGCGGACGGCCCACGCCGCCCTCGCTGCCGGTCGATCGTGGCGTAGAGTCCGACGATGGCCGCCTCGCCACGCGCCTTCGTTCTCCGCCAGACACGTCTGCGACCGGTCCCCGGGCTCGAGGAGATCCGCCTCCACCTGGCCGACGAGGTGCTGCCGCTGTGGCATGCCCTCCAGGTCGAGACGGGCGACCCGGATACACCCCTGCCGTACTGGGCGTTCGCGTGGGGGGGAGGGCTCGCGATCGGACGCTACCTGCGGGAGCACCCCGAGTCTGTGGCCGGTCGACGCACCTTCGACCTGGCATCCGGATCCGGGCTGTGCGCGATCGCCGCCATGCGCGCCGGCGCGTCGGCTGTGACCGCCACCGACATCGACGCGTTCGCGGCGGCATCGATCGAGCTCAACGCGCGTGCCAACGGCCATCGGGTCGCAGTCGCGTGCCGTGACGTGCTGGACGATGCGCCGCCGGACGCCGATGTCATCCTGGCCGGCGACTGCTGGTATGAAGCCCGACTCGCCGAGCGCGTCCTTCCGTGGCTGCACCGAGCGCAGGCCCGCGGCATCGACATCCTGGTCGGCGACCCCGGCCGCCGCTACCTCCCGACCGCCGATCTGGTCGAGCTCGCCTCGTACGATGTCCGCACCACCACCGAGCTGGAGGACCTCGATCACCGGCAGGGCCGGGTGTACGCACTGCGACCCCGGCCGGCTCACGGCTGAACGCCGGGATCTCAGCCTCAGACTCTGACCGCGGAAGGCGCTCGGCGCGCGAGCCCCTCAGCCCAGCGGCTCGTTGTCGATCAGCCGGGTTGTCCCAAATCGAACGGCCATCGAGAGCAGCGCCGGGCCGTCCACCTGGTCGAACTCTCGCAGCGTCTCGCCGTCCGCGCAACTCACGTATTCGACGTTCGCCAGCGGCTCGTCTGCCAGGACGCGGCACATCTCCGCCCGCAACTCCTCGCCGGAGCGCTCGCCCGCCGCCCAACGGACCTGCGCGGCGACCAGCGCCCGCCGCACCACCGGGGCCGCTGCCCGTTCCCCCGGGGAGAGGTGCACGTTGCGCGAGGACATCGCCAGGCCGTCCGCCTCGCGGACCGTGGGGCAGGCAATCACCTCCGTCGGCAGTGCCAAATCCAGCGCCATGCGACGGATGACCATCACCTGCTGCGCGTCCTTCTGCCCGAAATACGCGTGCTCCGCGCCGACCAGGCCGAAGAGGATCGCGACCACTGTGGCCACCCCGTCGAAATGGCCCGGCCGCGCCACCCCCTCGAGTGGCTGCGCCACCGCCCCGACCGTCACCTTCGTGTCGAAGCCCCTGACATAGACCTCCTCGACGGGCGGCGCCCAGACCAGGTCCACGCCCTCCTCCCGGCACATCTCCAGGTCCCGCTCCTCGCTGCGCGGGTACTTCCGGTAGTCGGAGGCCTCGTTGAACTGGCGCGGATTCACGAAGATCGTGACGACCACCGTGGCGTCCGCCTCGCGCGCCCGGCGGATCAGCGCCCGGTGCCCGTCGTGGAGCCAGCCCATCGTCGGGACCAGCCCGACCGGACGCCCGGCCTGTGCGAGGGCCGCGCGCAGTTCCAACCGCGTGCGCAGCACGGCCGTCATTGCGCCCGGACCCCCGTCGCTCGCGGGGCGATCACAGGACAGGTGAACGGCGCACGCCCGCCGCCCTGCCGGCCACGTCGGCGGCGACTCACAGGCGAGATCACAACGCGCCTGCGGACCAAGGGAATCGAGCCCATCCGCCGCCCCGGCGGCCGCGTTGGGGGCGATTCACCGATCACACTCCCTTCGCCCGCAGGGTACCGACGAAGGGTGGGATCGGCCGCGAAATACGCCGGCCGCGGGCATTCACGAACCAGCACGAGTGGGCCGATTCCGGGTGGGCAGGGCCTGTCGGGTCGGTCGGACGGGATCCGACGCGCCAGACCTCACCGGTTTGTGCGTGGGGAGCATGAGTGGGGGCCGATTCCGGGTCGAGGACGATCCTCCGACGACTTCGGCACCCAGACCTCGCCAGTTTGTGTGTGTGGAGCACGAGTGGGAGGGAATCCCGGCTGAAGCGGGCCCCGTGGGCTCGCAACGCCTGGATCCGGCCTGTTTCCTCGCCCAGTCGTGCGTGTGCAGCACAAGTCGGAGGGAATACGGCCCGCACGGAGCGGAGCAGGACAGTCCGGTCGGGTTCCGGCCGCCAGGCCTCGCCGAGTCGTGCGCGTGGAGCACAGGGTCGTGCGGGTTCCGATTCAGGCCGATGGCACGACGCACGCCTCTCCCACTGACCCCCATCGCCCATGGGCCCAGACGACGGATTCGGATCGCCCACGGCCCACGGCCACGGCCCCCGGCGGCCCCGTGTGGGGCGATTCACCGATCAGAGGTCCTGGTCGAGCGGAAAGGCAACCATGTCGCCGCCGGCGGGCTGGTCGAGCGCGCCGCGCCCAAGGACCTCGGAGAGCACGTCATCCTGCATCCGCACCGTCTGCTCCGGTCCGGGGAACGTGCCCGCCTCCACGTCCGAGGCATACGCCTTCGCGGCCTCCAGGATCGTCCCCTCCAGGTGCGCGTACGGCCGCGCGTGCCGTGGGATGAACGTGCCCAGCCCCAGCAGGTCCGTCATCACCTGGACCTGTCCCGAACACCCGGCCCCGGCACCGATTCCGATCGTCGGGATGTGCAGGCGCTGCGTGATCGCGGCCGCCAGTTGCTCCGGCACCAGTTCCAGGACCACGGCGAAGGCGCCCGCCTCCTGCACCGCCAGCGCATCGGCCAGCAGCGATCGTGCCCGCTCCCGGTCCTTGCCCTGGACGCGCGTCCTGCCGCCCATCTGGTATTTGGCCTGCGGCGTCCATCCGATGTGCCCCATGACCGGGACGCCGGCTCGCACAACCGTCTCGATGACCCGGGCGCTCCGCACCCCGCCCTCGAGCTTGACCGCACCCGTGCCCGCCTCCTGCATGAAGCGGCCCGCGTTGGACACTGCGTCGTCCCCCGTCGCGTAGGACAGGAACGGCATATCGCCGATGATCAGCGCGTGCTTCGCCCCGCGCACGACGGCCTTGGTGTGGTGCAGCATCTCGTCCATCGACACGCGGACCGTGGACTCGTACCCGAGGAGCACCTCGCCGAGCGAGTCACCGACGAGCAGCATCGGGATCCCGGCCTCGTCGAAGATCCGCGCGGTCGGGTAGTCGTACGCCGTGAGCATCGGGATGCGCTGCCCTTCCGCGTACATGCGCGAGATGTCCAGGATTGTCAGGCGGCGGTCCTGGCTTGTCGCACTCATCTGGTCGCTCTCATGGACGGATCATGCACCCGGGGCGGCGCGAACGCCCACGATCCGGTCCAGGAGCCGGTGCGCGACCTCGAGCTTGGTCAGCATCGGCCACGGCTCGGGCGGCGAACCAGGAACGATCAGGGTGACCCGGTTGGTGTCCGTCCCGAAGCCGGAGCCCTCTTCCGTGACGTCGTTGGCGACCATCAGGTCGACGCCCTTGCGGGCCGCCTTCTCTGCCACGCGGCCCAACGACCCGGTCTCCGCGGCGAAGCCGACCAGCACGGGCCGGCCGCCCTCTCCCGGTGACTCGGAGCGACTGTGTGCCCAGGCCGACGCCGCGGCCAGGATGTCCTCGGTCGGTTCGAGCCGGAGGTCCATCCCAACGCCGCGCGCCAGCTTGACCGCCGACGGCGCGCTGGGCCGGAAATCGGCGACGGCCGCGGCCATCACGAGGGCGTCGGCGTCGGGCAGCGCCGCCATCACGGCGCCCCGCATCTCCGCGGTGGTTGGCGCGCTGACAACGCGCGCCCCGGCGGGCAGCGGCACGCTCGTCGTCCCCACGATCAGCGTCACCTCCGCGCCGCGCTCCAGGGCCGCCTCCGCGATGGCGGCGCCCATCTTCCCGCTCGAACGGTTGCCGATGAACCGCACCGGATCGATGGGCTCGGCGGTGCCCCCGGCGGTCACGACGACACGCCAGCCGGTGAGATCACGGGCGCCCGCGGGCGAAGCCGGGGCCGGAGGTGCCGCCCGGTCGACCTGCAGCGCCGCTCGGTCCGCCGTGCGCGGCTCGCGGCCGAGAATCGCGCGCTCGACGGCCTCAACGATCAGTGGCAGGTCCGCCAGCCGCCCGGGTCCGGTCTGGCCCGAGGCCAGCGGCCCGACCCCGGGCTCGACGATCGTGTAGCCGTAACTTCGAAGGCGTGCCACGTTAGTGCGAGTTGCCGGGTGCGCGTACATGTCGCCGTCCATCGCCGGAGCGACCACGACCGGCGCCGGTGACGCCAGGCAGGTCGCCGTGATCACGTCGTCCGCCAGGCCGTTCGCCATGGCCGCGAGCCAGTGCGCCGTGGCCGGCGCGACCACGATGGCGTCGGCGGAATCGGCCGCCACAATGTGGCCGATCCGCTGGTCGGGCTGGAGTTCGAGCGGGTCCCGCATGACGGGACGCCGGCTCAGCGTCTCGAGCGTGAGCGGCCCGATGAACGCGGTCGCCGCGCTCGTCACCATGACCTGGACCTCGGCGCCGGCGCCGGTGAGCAGCCGGAGCAGCTCGACGGACTTGTACGCCGCGATCGAGCCGGTGACGCCGAGGAGGATGAGGCGGCCGTCGAGCGGTCGGGTGGCGGCGGGGCCGCCTCCGTCGAGGTTCATGCGTGCACCGCCGCCAGTTCGTCGTGGAGGATCGCAAGGCCACGGAGCGTCAGTTGCGGGTCAAGGAGATCGGCGATCCGCCCCCCGGGGCCCGCCTCGTCGACGAACAGCCGGGCCCAGGCTGCGGCCGAGAACCCGCCGGTGACGAAGACCTTCGGGCGGCCGCCACCCAGCTCAGTCGCCATCCGCGCCACGAGGTCACGCACCGCGCCGACATGCCCGAACACGGCACCGCTCTGGATCGCCGAGGTCGTGTCGACGCCGATCGCGTGCGCCGGAGCCTCCGTGTCCACCTGCGGCAGCAGGGCCGTCCCGCCGGCCAGCGCCCGCAGCCCGAGTTCGAGGCCGGGCATGATCGCCCCGCCGGCGAACGCGCCCGTCGAATCGACGGCATCGACGGTCGTGGCGGTCCCGAGGTCCACGACGATCACGGGTGACCCGTGCAGTCGCTCGGCGGCATAGGCGTTGAGCAGCCGGTCGGGGCCGACGCGCTCCGGATGCAGGAGGCGCGTCTCGATCGGGATGGAGCCGTGGTCGGCGATGAGCAGCGGGACGCCGGCGGCGACTGCCGCGTGCATCACGGCCTCGGTCCAGGCCGGCACCACGCTGACGAGGACGACGCCGCGCCGATCGCGACCGCGCGCGTGGGTCTCCGCCCGGTCGCGCTCCAGCAGCGACGCGATCAGTTCGCCGATGTCGCGGCGCGCGGCCGCATCGGAGGTCGGCAGGCGCTCTGCGGCCTCGATTCGATGGTCGTGCACGAGGGCGACCTTGACGGCGCTGTTCCCGGCATCGATGGCGATGACCATGGTGCGGATGATAGGCGGGGTTCGTGCGCACCGAGCGGGGTTGACGGCGATTCGCGAAGTGGGGTCTTTTCCGGGAGCGCCGGCGGGCGGATGGTCACCATCGCTGCGCGGCGACCGGGGATCCGGCAGCACGGCGGAGGCAGACAGACCCGCCCGGCCCGCCAGGTCCTGCATGCTCCAGTTGCGGCGGAGCCGCTCGCCCCGCACCTCCAGTCCCAGCTGCACGCCGAGGCGCGTGCGCAGCATCTGCACTCGGGGCGGGGAGGGCTGAAGGCCGCGGACCCGGCGCTCGGCCCGGCCCTTGCCATCTGCCGGAGGTCGTCAGGATGGCACGGCACGCGCGACCTTCGCCGTGAATCGGAAGACGTCTAGGGCGCCAGGAGCAGCCTGAATGCGAGGATCGCCAGGACCACGTAGCTCGCGACCGCGACCGCCAGGATCGTCCGCACGACCACCGGCCGGTACGCACCCCCGGCCAGTTGCTCGGGGACCTGGGTCACCGGCGCCAGGTACCGAGGCAGGGATTGGACGCGACGCGCGGCCGCGATCGCCCCGAAGTTGAGCAGTGCCCAGCTCATCCCGGCCGTGTCGTGGCGGGTCCGCCACCGGTCGTAGAGGAGCTTGACCTCGGCGAGCGCGGTCGCGCCGTAGATGAGCGCGGCCACGACGATGACCCACGGCTCCGCGACCGCGCCCGGAACCTCGCCGAAATCCCAGGCCGCCTGGGCCCGGATCGGCGTCAGCAGGTCGCCCGTCACGCGGCCGATCGCGACGCAGAAGATCCCCAGCCCGATCGGCGCGCCGAGTGACCAGAGCCACGACCGCCTCGGTCGCCGCCCGTCCTGCTGCGCGAAGAGGATCAGGAGCGGGACCAGCAGCAGGACGCCCTGGAGCCGCGTCAGCGCCGCGAGTCCGGCGAGCAGGCCGGCCAGCGGACGTGATCGGCACTCCGCGGCGAGGAGGCTTCCGCAGACCAGCAGCAGGAACAGGCTGTCGCTGTAGGCCATCGAGAACGCGACGGCACCGGGCTGGAGCGCCACCAGCGTCGTCGCCAGCATCGATGGTCCGGGCGCGAGTCGCCGTCGCATCAGCGCGTAGACGACCACCAGCGCCCCCAGCCCCGCCAGGTTCGCCACCAGCACGCCCGCGAGCGGCAGGTCGTTGCCGACCACCACAGCCCCCATTCGGATGGTCACCGGGTACAGCGGGAAGAACACGTCGTCCGGGTAGGGGCCGTTGACCGGGCCCGCCTGGTAGCCGTCGCCGGCGATGTCGATGTAGTAGACCGCGTCCCACGACGTGAGGCTGGACAGGACCGGCACGTCGGTGGCCTGGAGGACGGAACCGCCCGGGCCGTTCGGGTCGGGCGGCGCGAACGTCTCCACGCCGATCGCGCAGGCCAGGACCAGCAGCCGTGCGGCGAGGAACACGACGATGATCCGGGACGCCGCCCAGCGCACCTCGGCGCGGCCGCCAACCTCGATGGGGGCGGCCAGCACCGACCGGATCCCGGCCTGGACCTGGCCTGTCACGGCACCGCGACCGACCCGGCCGCGGAGAACGGCATGCTCACGGGACGCATGGTAGGTCCCCGCGGGCAGCGGCTCGGCGAGGCGCCCGCAGTGGGGCGGAAGACCGGCGCGATCGGCGTTCCCGACGGTCTCCCAGGCGTCGTCTGCAACCCGACCGCAACCGAAGAGCCCGTTCCGGGACCCCTCGGGGTGCGGTACCATGCCGGAGTCCCCCAGGCGCCCCCAGGCGCCACCATGGTGACGGTCCGACTGCCCTGGAGAGAGGTTTGTCGAGCGATTTCGTGGCCAAGTTCTTCGTCAACAACGGACTGGTCTCGAGCAGCTCCGACATCCACAACCTGCTGCGCCCCCTGCTGAAGCAGACCGTGACGTACCGGTACCTGCGGGCCGGCACCGTGGTTTCGCACGGCACGGGGTGGGTGGAGCGGCTCGTGATCGACCAGCCGCAGGTGTCCACGTACTTCACACCCCTGTCGATCTGCATCAACGTCGACTCGTTCGAGCACCTGGAGTTCGAGACGCGTCCCGACCAGCTGCTGTCCTACACCCTGGTGCAGGGCGACGAACGTGTCGTGATCGAGTTCGCTCCCATGGCGCGCGGCGAGATCGAGGAGTCGGCCCAGCAATCACTTGGGCTCGAGCCAACTCCGGAGTACGTGCAGATGGAGCTGATGGCGCTCGACGGCGCGGACGGCCCCGGCGCGGCCGGGGAAGAGGCGCCCGGGGTCTAGCCTCAGCATCTACTTCCTCCAGGACTGGCTGACCGCGCACCTGCCCAGGTAGGTCGGGGCGACTGCCGCGGCCGCTCCCGAGGGCAACGTTGCGGGCGCTTCCTCGCGAGGGGGAGCGCCCGTGTAGCATTCCCCGCGATGTTCGAGCGAACCGTGCTGCCCAGCGGGCCGCGCGTCATCTCGGCCCGTATCCCGGGCACTCGGTCCCTTGCCGTGGCGGTCTACGTCCTGGCTGGGTCGCGCCTGGAGAGCCGTGAGCGCGCAGGCGTCGCCCACTTCATGGAGCACCTCACGTTCAAGGGGACGGCTGCATTCCCTACCACCCGAGAGGTGTCCGAGGCGATCGAGGGCGTGGGCGGCTCGTCGAACGCGGCGACCGACCGCGAGACGACCGTCTACTGGACGCGGCTGCCTGTCCGCGAGGCGGAGCGGGCGTTCCACGTGCTGTCCGAGCTGGTGGTCCGGCCGCGGTTGCGCGAGGAGGACATCAACCGGGAGCGCGAGATCATCGTGGAGGAGATCCGTTCCTACCGCGACGACCCCGGCCAGTACATCTACAACGTCTTCGACGAGACGTTCTTCGGCGACACGCCCCTGGGATGGGAGATCGCCGGCGACGAGGACAGCGTCCGAAGCCTCTCCGTCGAGGACATCCGGACGTTCTGGCGGGAGGGCTACCAGCCGGCAAACCTGGTGGTGGCAGCCGCGGGCGACATCTCGCACGAGCAGGTGGTCAGGCTCACCGGCGACTGCTTCGGCACCGGCAACGGGACGATCCCGGCCTACGCTCCGGCGCCGAACCTGCCTGCCGGGCGCATCAGCGTGGTCCAGGGGTCGATCGAGCAGGCACACCTGTGCCTCGGCGTTCCGGCGCTCCCGCGCGACCATCCCGACCAGTGGGCCCTTGAACTCCTGAACACCGTGCTCGGCGACGGTTCCAGCAGCCGCCTGTTCCAGGGAGTCCGCGAGGAGGCCGGCCTGGCGTACGACGTCCACTCCTTCCAGACCGACTATTCCGACTGCGGCTCGCTGCAGATCTACGCGGGCGTCGACCCGCACGACCTCGCCCGCGCGCTGGAGGCGGTGCTGGCCGAACTCCAGCGGCTGCGCGAGTCGCTCGTCCCGCCCACCGAGCTTGCCAAGGCCTGCAATTACGCCTGCGGGCGCCTGGAGCTGCGGCTGGAGGAGAGCCGTCACATGGCGTCCTGGCTGGGCGGACAGGAGGCGCTCCACGACCGCGTGCTCACGGTCGACGAAGCGCTCGCCGAGCTGCAGGCAGTCACCCCGGAGCAGATTCATACCCTTGCCGGGAGGCTCTTCCGCGACGAACTGCTGTCGCTGGCGGTCATCGCGCCGGCCGGACACGGCCGCCACCTCGAAACAGCGCTGCACCTGCCGTGACCGAGCGACAATCCGCGATCGAGCAGACCTCGCAGCCCACGCTGGGCCTGGGCGTCGCCGCGGCAGATGACGAGCGGGCACGGCTCCACGTCGAGACGACACTCCCGACCAATTCGCCGCTCGCCGCCGACGCGCCACAGGCCTCGGACGCGCGACTCGCCGCCGACGCGCCACAGGCCTCGGACGCGCGACTCGCCGCCGACGCGCCACAGGCCTCGGACGCGCGACTCGCCGCCGACGCGCCGCCGTCCGCCGACGCATCCCCCGAGCCCGACGCACCTCTCGCCCCCGGAGCGCCCCTCGATCCCGACGCGCCGCTCGCGGCCGACGAGCCCCTCACCATGTCGGCGCCGCTCGCGGCCGACGAGCCGCTCACCATGGCGGCGCCGCTCGCGGCCGACGCGCCGTTCCCGCCCTACCGTGTGCTCGCCGCCGACGACCCTGCCCGTACGGCCGACGCGCGCCTTGCCCGGCTGCACCTGCGCGGTGGCCTCCTCGCGCTCGCGCGGGCCGAACTCGAGCAGATGGCCGGAGCCGGGACGCTCGACCGCGAGGCGCTCGCCGATCTCGCAGAAGCGCGCTGGCGCAGCAGCGACACTGAGGGCGCGGCCGAGGCTGCGGCGGCGCACATTGCGGCAGGTGGCTCGGAGCCGATGGCACTCCTCGTGACGGCTGAGGCGCTCGACCGACATGGGCACCTCATCGACGCGCGCAGCCACTCCGCGAAGGTCGTGGCACGGGTCGGGCCGGGCCTCGATCGGATGTTTGCCGGCGAGGAGCGCAGCATGGCGTGGCCGGCTGAAGCCCCCGGCCGCATGTATGCCGATGCGACAGCACCCGGTCGATGGGGCCTGCTCGTGGGCGGTGCCGAGGTCGGGTCCCCCGACCGCGAAACCTGGGAGCCGGCCTCGCCCGCCTCACTGGGCCGCGACTCGAGCTGGGCCGGTGGGTCGGCCGCGACCGGCGGTGCGGGTCTCTCCCGAGTTCCGGCACCGTCGGGTGCACGACCCTGGCGAGTCGGGCTGACCACGCCGGTCGGGCCGCAGACGTCGATCGCCGACCTGGTCGATGTCGGCCAAGCCGCCGGCCTGGAATTGGAGTCGATCGGGGACCAGGTCGCGGCTGGGGATGCGCGGGGTGTCCCGGAACGGCTCGCGCTGCTGCTCCGCATGGACCCTGGGCTTGCGCCGGTGATCCTGTCGATGGCCGACCGGGTCATCGGCATCGCAGGGCAGGAGGATGCGAGCATGTCGGCGCTCCATCTCCTGCGAGGTGACACGTACCGCGTGCTCGGTCGCGAGGCCGAAGCGTTGCAGGCCTATCAGCTCTCCATGCGCGCCGTGCCGGCCGTTCCCGACCCGGCCCGCGCCACATCCGAGGAGTCGACGTGAGCGAACGCACCCTGATCCTCATCAAGCCCGATGGCGTCCAGCGGCAGCTGGTCGGGCGAATCCTCGAGCGCTACGAGCAGCGAGGTCTGAAGATCGTCGGACTCAAGCTGGTCCAGGTGGACCGCGACCTGGCCGAGCGGCACTACGCGATCCATCGCGGAAAGCCGTTCTTCCCCGGACTCGTCGAGTTCATCACCTCGGCACCGCTCGTGGCGCTGGCGTTGGAGGGGCTCAACGCGGTGGCGGTCTGCCGTGCGATCAACGGGGCGACGCGACCCGAGGAAGCGGCCCCGGGGACGATCCGGGGCGACTTCGCGCTGGAGACCGGACAGAACCTCGTGCATGCCTCGGACAGCGCGGAGACGGCGGCCCACGAACTGGCGCTGTGGTTCGCGCCGTTCGAGTTGCTGGAGTACGGACGGGACATCGACGCCTGGGTGACGAGTCCCGGCGCCTGAACGATGGGGTCGGGGCCGTGGTCGCGGCGGCCCCCGGAACCGGCGGCGGTCGGGCAACCCCGACGCCGCCGTCGTCAGGAGGACTCGCGCTCAGACCCCCATCGCCCTGCGGGCTGCCACGAAGAATGGGAATGTGGCCTCGCCGATGCCTATGCACCCACGTGCCTGGGCAGCGGGTACTCGTTCGCGGCCACGGAACCTGGCTCGGGCATCTACGTGTCAGAGACGAGGGAACAGCGAGGGTGCCGTAACCGCGGCCTGGAACGCCGGGCCGGCAGCATCCACGACCAGCGGCACGCTCGCCAACGCCAGGGCGATCATCCACGCGAACAGCGACCGCCAGGGACCAGTACCTGCGTCGGGGTTGATCGGGTGTCGGAACCCGGCGATGAACTGGCGCAACGGCCCAAGGGCTGCGAGCACCAGGGCGACGAGGATCGCCGTCTCAAGTGGACCGCTCACCGCCCCATCGACGATCGCCCGGCGCGCCTCCCACACCGCGGTCCCGGGCCAGCCCGCCATGCCGGCCACGACGACGACAAGGATCAGCCCGAGCGACGGCCTGCGGCGCAGCCACCCTGCCGACGTGGAGTTGCGCCGATCGGCCGTCGTCAGCCTGGCGCACGCCGCCCACCCGGCGAGGGCCGTCGCGCCGGTGGCACCGACGAGCAGCAGCGTGCGAACGGCGGTGCGATCCGGCGAGTCAGATGCGAACGCCAGGATGGCGGGCGCCATCGCGGCACCGGCCGCGGCAGCCACCATCCGCCCGTAATCGTCCTGCAGCAGCATCGCGACGGCCGCCAGCGCTACGGTCAGGCCCGCCAGCACGACGAGGGTGTAGCGAACGGGCTCAGGTATCGGCTGGACGACGATGATCGACGCCTTCCACGCCAGCGCGACGAGCCCCAGGGTCGCGGGGATCCAGGTCGCCTGTGTCGGCGCGGCGTGGAGGGGCGACACGGCCGCGAGCCGGAGTGGCGCGAGGTGCAGTGGCACGATGCCCAGCCGCACGGCGAGAGCGATTGCCATCAGGCAGAAGGCGACCACGATCGCGGGCGAGTCGGCGGGCACGAGCAGCACGGCAAGCAGGGCGAGTCCGGGTACAACCACGGCCGTGCGGAACCAGGGCAGCACGGCCCAGCCGACATCCGCGCCGACCCCGGTCGACCGAACGAGCCCCAGGGCGCCGAAACCGCCGGCACATGCGAGCAGCACGGCGACGGCCGGCTGATCGACACCCAGCGCCAGTGTCAGCGCGCCCAGCAGGAGCAGGGTGGCCGCGGCACCGTCCGCGTGGCGACCAGGCGGCACGGGATCGAGCCACTCGGGTGGCGGGGGTCCAGCGGGCTCCTCCGGGAATGTCACGACCCAGTCGATCGCTTCGGGGAGCGTCTCCTCCTCGGTCGCGTCGGCCTGCTCGAGCGGCTCGCCCGTTTCGTCGGGGAGGACGAGGACCTCGTCGCCGACGGGTGCCGCCTCGGCGGCTTCGGCTGTCGTTTCCGCTCCCTCTTCCAACGCGAGCGGTGGCGACTGCACAACGTCCGACGGGCCGATTGCAGCGGAATCTGGCGAGGTCCCGCTCTCCACTGGAGTCTCGGCAGCCGGGTCAGGCTCGCCGTCCTTCTGCGAGACAGCCCCGCGCGCCGCGAAACGAGCCCGAAGTCGCTGTACGAGACCGGGTCGGGTGGCGCCGGCCTCCTCCGGCGATGCAGCCGTGGGTCCCTCGTCCGCAGTCGCTGAACTGTCGGTATCTGATCCGTCGGCGGGCTCCGACCTGTCCCCGGCCCGAGGCGGCTCGCTGGGCTCGTCGTCTTCGGGGGCCGAGGACGCGTCATCGTCCTCGGCACCGGCACTCGACAGATCGCGATCTTCTGGGTCGTCGGAGTCCCACTGGTGGCCTTCGACGTCGGGTTCTCCGTCGCCGGACGGCTCCGTATCCGGTGCGGCGAGATCCTCGTCCGCGTCGTCGCCGGCAACGGGTGCGTCCGACCCGGGTTGCTCGTCCGTCGGCTCGGCATCGGCGAGGGATATAGCGTCAGGACCCGGCGACCGGCGCCGCCACGGCCAGATCGCCGCCCAGCGACGGCGACTGCCGGTGGCAGTCGCGCCCGGTTCGGTGTCGGCGGTGCTCGACTCGGCAGCGCCGGCGCTCGGCGCACCGGCTGCAGCCTCGGCTCCTGCTTCCTCGAAGTCGGCACCTTCTTCCGCAGGGGCAACCACATCGGCTTCCGAGGTGTCCGTCCTCTCGCCGTCGGCCGTCGTCTGGCTCCCCTCGGCCGCCTCCACGTCCTCGGCCGTGACCTCCCAGACCACTTCGACCGGTGTCTCGTCCGGACGCTGGTACTGCTCATCACCCTCGCCATCGGCCGCCGTCTCGGTTTCGCCCAGGTTCTCGACCGCGATCTCGATCACCTCCGGCGGACCCTGCCACCACCTGGCCAGCCGCTGCCACCAGTTCGGACCGCGCGCCGCCCCGGCCTGCACGAGCGCCGCCGGCCGCCCCTTCCAGAGCGGGCGCCCGAGCGCCGAGAGCAGCCATGCGCCGCCACTGGTCGCGGCCGCGATCCCGATCCACGCTCGCATCCAGGCGTTGTCGACGAACGTCGCCGTGCCGAACATGACGTCCGGCGAGGGCGCTGCAAACAGGGCAACTCCGGCCACAGTCCCGAACCCGACGAGCGCCAGGAACCCGGAAATCCGTTCCCATCGGCGTGTCATGGCGACGACGATGGAAGCCGCGAGACAGATGAGGGCGATCGCTGCTGGGGCCATGGGTCTGGTCGATGGGCTGCGGGCGGTTCAGCCGGCCCCGGCCGCATCGGCCGCGTCCCCGTCCGGATCGGCCGCGTCCCCGGCCGAGTCCGTCGCGTCCCCGGCTCGATCAACCGCGTCCCCGGCTCGATCAACCGCGTCCCCGGCTGGATCAACCGCGTCCCGGGCCGCATCGGCATGCACGCCTGACGCCGCCTGGCCCGAGTCGGCCGGCAGTTCCCCCAATTCGGCCGCCTCCGTCGGCTTCGCCGATCTTGCCTGCCTGGGTTTCCGGGGCGCCCGGCTCGGTTTCCTCGGCGCCACCACCGGCACCGGCTCTGGTGGTGCGGTCACCATCTCCGCCTCGCCCTCTGCCTGCACCTCGGCCGGCTTCGTGCCCGTCTCGGCCTCCGGCGCCGCGACCGCCTCAGCTGGCGGCCCGCCCACTCCGCCGGCCGCATACGGCCCGGTGCCATCCTCGGCCGCCGGCGGCCCCGACTCGGTCGGCGCGGACTCAACCGGCTGCTTCGGTTTCCGGGGCGCGCGCCTCGGTTTCGGCGCTGCCACCACGGGTTCCGGCTCCGGCGGTGCCGCGCCTGCCTCGGCCGCGATTGTCGCCGGCTCGGGGGCAGCAGGCACGCCGGCCGGCGGGGACTTCTCTGTCCCAACTGGCACCTGCTCGGTCGTCGCCGGCCCGGCTTCAACCGGCATCGCCTGTTTCGGCTTCCGGGGCGCCCGCGTTCGCTTCCTGGGCGCAGCCGCCTCCTCCAGCACCACCGTTACGACCGTCTCGCCGGTCTCCGAAGTCTCGGGCGGGACGGCCACGGTCCCCGTAGCGGCCACAGCTTGTCCCTGCTCGGCCGGCACCCAGTGTTCCTCGGTCGCCGGCTCGGCCCCAGCGTCCGCGCTCGCGACGCGGGCCGCTGCCAGCCCGAATACCAGGTTGGCCCCTCCGGCCTCGAGCGCCGCCGCCGCTTCTTCGACCGCCGCTTCCTCGAGCCCGGACGCAGTCGACGAGAGTGCTGCCGCGGGTATCTCGTACACCGGCACGACGCCGCCTTCGATTGACCCTGCGGCGACCCCCTCGACCCCCTCGACCCCCTCGACCCCCTCGACCGACTCGACCGACTCGACCGCGTCGGCGGGCGCAAGCACCGCCTCGGACCGCGCCGTTCCAGCCTGCCATGCCCCGACCGCGGCCGCAGCGACCATCGCGACCGCGATGGCAGGCAGTACCGTCTCAGGGACAACACGGTCGAGCGACACGGCCGCGAGCAGGGCCGCGATCAAGCCGAAGGCACTCCCGACCGCCAGCCGGAGCGCATCGCGACTCCACAGCAGGGGGAGCATCGTTGCCGCGAGGGCTGCCGATGCCCCGAACGCCAGGCGCATCGGTTCGAACCAGGGCGTCGTTGCCGCCGCATCCCCCAGGGCGGGATTCGCGCCCACCGCCGCGGCGGGCCATGCCGCGATCCCGGCCCCGAACGCCGCCGCCTCGAGCGCCAGCCAGGCGATTCGGGGCAGGGGCGCGGCACGCCCGAGGCGGGCACCTCGCCACCGGGTGCCACTCCATAACACCTCGGTCGCGAACAGGGCGCCGATCCCGAAGAAGCCGACTGCCACGGCCCACACGACGATCGGAGGAACGGCTCGCCCCGCTCCCGGGGCACCCAGGCAGGCGAGCAGGAATCCGGCCACCAGCATCACGCGGCGGCGGGCAATCACCGCGAATGCGCCGCCCGCCAGGATGAATCCGACCGCGATCGCCTCCGGTGTGCCCGCCCAGAACTGCCCATCAGGCACCCACGCCTGCCAGAAGGGATCGAGCCTCACCGTGCGGCCAGGCCTGGGGGGATGGCCGGATACGTCGGGTCCTGGAGGATCGCCAGGCTTGTCAGCGGCCAGTAGCGCACAACCGCGCGCCCGATGACCGAGCTCACCGGGATCGGACCGAGTGCGGCCGCCCGTGAGTCGTTCGAGTTCTCCCGGTGGTCGCCCATGACGAAGAGCATGCCGTCGGGGACCACCCAGCGTATCCGGTCGCCGATCGGCCGGGTCGGCTGATCGGCGAACACGTAGCTCGATTTCGTCCAGGGGCACCCCGTTCACCAGGACGGCGCCGCCCTTCAGTTCGACGACGTCGCCGGCGACCCCGATGACGCGCTTGATGAACGGCGTGTCGCCTTCCTGGGCGCTCCCGGGCGGTTGGAACACCACGATGTCGCCCCGCGCGTAGCCACTGAATCGGGGCGTCAGCTTGTCGACCAGCACCATCTGGCCGTCCTGGAGGGTGTTCTGCATGCTCGTCTGTTCCACGCGGTACGGCTGCGCGACGAACGCCTGGATGGCGAAGAACACGAGAATCGTCACAACGACGGTCTCGGCGATCTCGAGCAGGCAGCCGAGTGGTTTGCGACTCACGAGAGTTCGAGTATAGGAGCGCCCACGATCCCGAACCGACGGGAGCCATCTGCGCGTCCAGGGCCCAGGTCAGGTACGGCCCTCGGGACTGTTCGCCCGATGGCCCGCCGGGGCGACCACGCTGTGCATTGCCGGCGTCGCGCAGGGATCCTGGCCGCGTCGATCCGCCAGCCCCGTCGATCTCGCACCACCCGACTGCATATATGCGCTGCGACGGTGTAGGCTTTGGCCCATTCGCTTCCAGTCTTGTTACACTCCCGGGCGTCTGCCGACCAAAGCCGCCCCGAGCCGTCGGGGCCTCTTTCATGTCCGCCCTGCCACCGGGGCAGATGCGCAAACGCCGGCCGCGCGCACGTTGCCGGCATCGCCGTTCGGCCGATCAACGGGGCCCGCCGGGGCCATGACTGCCCAAGCAAGGGGATGAACCAGAGGAGGCTGGCAGCAAGGTGCCTGGCACGATCTCGATCAACGTCATCATTCCGATCGCCGGGATCCTCTCGGTCCTGTTCGCGATCTACCTGGCGCGCAGCGTGCTCGCGCCAGGACCCGGGTCCGAAGGCCATGCAGGACGTGGGCGCCACGATCTACGAAGGGGCCGTTGCCTTCATCCGGAGGCAGTACCTGACGATCGCCGTCCTTGCCCTGCTCGGCGCGGTCGTGATCACGGCCCTCATCGGGGTGCTGGAAGGCAAGAGCGTTGCCGACACCAGCATCTACGGTCTCGACCTCGGTCTCCGAACCGGCTTCGCCTTCCTGGTCGGCGCCGTCTGCTCGATGGCGTCGGGCATCATCGGCATGTTCATCGCCGTCAAGTCCAACGTCCGGACGGCGTCCGCGGCACAGCACAGCCTCGTCGGCGCCGTCCAGGTCGCCATGCGCGGCGGCGCCGTCTCCGGCTTCCTCGTCGTGTCGCTGCTCGCTCCTCGGCGTCTGGACGATGTTCGCCCTCTACGGCGGGTCTCGACCCACACCGTCGCCCAGGCGCCCTTCCTGATCGTCGGCTACGGCTTCGGCGCCATCTTCGTCGCCCTCTTCGCCCAGCTCGGCGGCGGTATCTACACGAAGGCCGCCGACGTGGGCGCCGACCTCGTCGGCAAGGTCGAGGCCGGCATTCCCGAGGACGACCCGCGCAACGCGGCCGTGATCGCGGACCTCGTCGGCGACAACGTCGGCGACTGCGCCGGCCGCGGCGCCGACCTCTTCGAGTCGATGGCGGCCGAGAACATCGGCGCGATGATCCTCGGCGTCGCCATCTACTCGCGTGACGGCCGGCTGGCCGAATCCGAGTGGATCTTCTTCCCGCTCGTGCTGCGCTCGTTCGGCATCTTCGCGCACGATCATCGGTCCGTCGCCGTTCTTCATCCGCGGCCGCGAGGACGAGGATCCGATGAGCATCCTGAACCGCGGCTACTGGGCGATGACGGCCTTCTCGGTCGTCGGCCTCGCGATCTGTACGTTCGTGATGATGGGTACCGACGGCCTGACCGGCACCAACGGCATTCCCGCCTGGTACTGGTTCTTCCTCTGCGGCGTGGTCGGCATCGCCACCGGCATCGCGTTCGTCTACATCACCCAGTACTACACGGCCGGCGCGTGGCGGCCCGTCAAGGAGATCGCCGAGGCGTCCAAGACCGGCCCGGCCACGAACATCATCATCGGCACCGCGGTCGGCTTCGAGACGACCGCGGTGACGGCGATCACGATCGGCATCGCGCTCCTCGCTCGGTCACTGCTCGGCTAGCAGGCCGACCTCAACGAACGCCACCGGGCAGAACGTCGGTGGCATCTTCGGCACCGCCGTCGCGACGATGGGCATGCTCATGTCGACGGCCTACATCCTCGCCATGGACACCTTCGGGCCGATCACCGACAACGCCGGTGGCATCACCGAGATGGCCAAGGCCCGAGGGCGGCGCCCGCGAGATCACCGACCGCCTCGACGCGGTCGGCAACACGACCAAGGCGCTCACCAAGGGCTACGCCGTCGCCTCCGCCGAGCCTCGCGGCCTTCCTGCTCTTCACCGCCTACCTCGACAAGGTGAACCTGATCCTCGGCGAACCGCTGGCGAGCCGCCGAGCTGTCCGGTCAACCTCGCCGACGTGCAGGTGTTCGTCGGCGGCCCTCATCGGCGCGATGCTCGTGTACTTCTTCAGCTCGCTCGCCATCCGCGCGGTCGGCACGACCGCCCAGTCGATCATCGACGAGGTCCGCCGCCAGTTCCGCGAGATGCCGGGCATCATGGACTACACCCAGCGCCCGGACTACGCGCGAGTCGTCGACATCACGACGCAGGCTGCACTGCGCGAGATGATCCTGCCGGGTGTCGTGGCCGTCGGCCACGCCGGTCGTCGTCGGCGTCCTGCTCGGCTACTCGGCTGTGGCCGGGCTCCTGATCGTCGGCACGATCGTCGGCGTCCTTCTCGCGACCGTCCTCAACAACGGCGGCGGCGCGTGGGACAACGCCAAGAAGTTCATCGAGTCGGGCCATCTCATCGACGCGACCGGCAACGTGCTCGGCAAGGGCAGCCCCACGCACGCGGCGGCGGTCGTCGGCGACACGGTGGGCGACCCGTTCAAGGACACCGCCGGGCCGTCGCTGCACGTCCTGGTCAAGCTGCTGGCGACGATCACGCTGGTGCTCGCGCCGCTGTTCATCCGCTAGGAACGCGATCCCGGTCGCCGGGACCGGTCGCCGGACCGGCCCGCACCGATCCCGGCCTGGGACGCTGATCAATGGACCACCTGATCCAGGCCGCGATCATCGGGATCGTGCAGGGGCTCACCGAGTTCCTGCCGATCTCGTCATCGGCGCATCTCATCGTCCTGCCGCCGCTGCTGGGGTGGACCGACCCGTTCCTCAACAGCAACGAGTTCGACGTGATGCTCCACATGGGCACGCTGCTGGCACTCGTCGCCTACTTCTGGCGCGACCTGATCCGCCTTATCGGCGCCGGGTGGGCCGCTCTCCGGGAGCACAGCTTCGCGGACGATCCGGACCGGCGGCTGGCATGGTTGCTCGTGGTCACGATCATCCCCGCCGGCCTGCTCGGCGTCGCCGGCGAAAGCTTCTTCGACACGTACTTCCGAGAGCGACTGATGCTGGTGCCGGTGCTCATGGCGGTCGGCGCGCTGGTGCTGCTGGCGGCGGAGCGCTACGGACGGCCGCACCGGGACCTGGACCACCTCAACCTCGCCGACGCGGTGATCATCGGGCTGGCGCAGGCGCTTGCCCTGTTTCCGGGCATCAGCCGATCCGGCATCACCATCGCTGCCGGCCTCTTCCGCGGCCTGCGGCGCGACTCCGCGGCTCGGTTCGCGTTCCTGGTCGGCATTCCCGTCATCGCCGGGGCCGGCATCTGGAAGCTCCGCGAGGTGGTCGCGGCGCCGTCCGGATCCATCGAGTACGGGCCGCTCGTGGTTGGCTTCGCGACGTCCGCCATAGTCGGCTTCGTCGCTATCAGCTGGCTGCTGCGGTACCTGCGCACCAACAGCCTCGGCATCTTCATCGCGTATCGCCTGGCGTTCGCCGCCGTCGTCGCGATCCTCATCCAGTTGCTCATCAAGTAGGTCTTCATGGAAGTCATGAAGCAGTTGCGCCAGCAGGCCATTCGCGACCTGCTGGGGCTGCACCCGATCAGGACGCAGCAGGAGTTGGCGGCCGCCCTGCGCGAGCGCGGCTTCAGGGCCACGCAGGCGACGGTCAGCCGCGACGTTGCCGAATTGGGGCTCGTCAAACTGGTCCGTTCCGGCGTCCAGGTCTACTCGGTGCCGCCGCGCGTGGAAGAGCCGGAAATCACCGGGGAGGAGCGCCTCGGCAAGCTCCTTCACGAACTGCCGATCGAGATCCGGCAGGCCGGGCTGCTGCTGGTGGTGAAGGCGGTGCCCGGCAGCGCCCATGCCATCGCGTCTGCGCTTGACCGGGCCCGCTGGCAGGAGGTCGCCGGCAGCATCGCCGGGGACGACACACTATTCATCGCGTTCCCCGACCGCGGCGCACTCCAGCGCATCCGCAAGCGCCTGCTCCGATTGGCGGAGTAGTCCCACACCCTGGGGGCTGGGGCAGGTCCGGGCGCAAAGCGTTGCTGTGACTGTCGCTGAGCGGAACGAGCGGCACGCCCACCTCTCTGCCAGTCAGCTTGGTGCACACGAGCCCGAGTCGGTCCCGCGTGATCGCACACGCGATGCCGGTGGTCAGACCCCCTTGCGTTCGTCGGCCAACCCACAGACGTAAGTCGAAAGGAAGTCCCATGGTGCTCAAGGTGTGCGTGGCGGGCGCGACCGGTTGGGCCGGCTCCGAGCTGGCGCGCTCGATTGCGGGGACGGAGGACCTCACCCTTGTGGCGGCGGTCGGACGACGGCACGCCGGCCGGATTCTGGGCGAGGTGCTCGGTGACCCGCGCCTCACCTGTCGCGTCTACGCCTCGGCCGCCGAGGCCCTCTCCGAACCATGCGACGTCGTTGTCGAGTACACGAAGCCGGACAGTGCCAGGACCAACATCCTGGCCGCGCTCGAGCGCGGCGCGCACGTCGTGGTCGGAACCTCCGGTCTGACGGAGAACGACTTCGCGCAGATTGACGATTTCGCACGCCGGCAGAATTGCGGGGTGCTCGCCTGCGGCAACTTCGCGCTCACGGCTGTGCTCCTGCAGAAGTTCGCCGAGGTCGCGGCCCGGCTGATCCCCAGTGGGAGATCATCGAGTACGCGCACGACGACAAGGTCGACGCACCGAGCGGTACTGCCCGCGAGCTTGCGTATCGCCTGTCGACTGTGCGGAGCCCGGAGCCTGCGATTCCCCTGGCGGAGACGGTCGGTCCGCGAGAGGTGCGCGGCGCGACCGTCTCCGGCTCACAGGTGCATTCGGTTCGCCTGCCCGGTTACGTGATCAGCGCCGAGATCATCTTCGGAATGCCGGATCAACGGCTGACCATCCGTCACGACTCGGGCAACAGCGCACGTCCCTATGCGGACGGTGCCCTGCTCGCCATTCGCAAGGTCTCGACGCTCGTCGGCGTCCATCGCGGGCTGGACGCCGTGCTTGATCTCTGATCCCGGCTCAACGCAGCAGGCCGGTTTCGACGATATCCAGTGTGTCGCTCCCTCCGCTCACCCGTCGGCTCGCGCACAGACGGCAATGGCGTACGACCCGAAGCGAGGACGGCTCGTCCTATTCGGCGGAGTGAATGGCGTCGCCGACACCTGGCTATGGAACGGAACCAACTGGGTCAAGAAGACCCGCGCAGCGTCACCTCCAGCGCGCCGCGGCGCGCAGATCGCCTGGGACCCGGCCCTCGGGCAGGTCGTCCTGGCCGGCGGGTTCGCGAAGTCTGGTCACGGCCCGGGCGGCTGCCGACAAGGTGCAGCCCGTCCGGAGTGGCGCTCCCGTCAGCCTGCGCACGTACACGATCGTGCGCGCAGTCGGACATCCTGACGACGTTCGGCGCCGTCTCCGACCAGTTCGTCAGCGGGCAGCCGACCTTCGACGCGATGATCAACAACCATCGCTTCACTGGCTGAGGCGGGTGGGCGGCCACTGAATGGGGTTCCCGTGCCGGCGGCTGCGCTGCAGGCTGGTCGACCCTCCTCTCTGTCGGGAGCATTCGGCCCGCGACTCCGTCGCCTCGCAGAACCGCGGCCGCAGCCGGTGCCGGCGCGTTCGCGCCGAGGTCAACATCTGAGGCAAGCGGGCTCCTCTGTCGTCCCGTGCCCGCCGGCCGCTTTGTCCCATTTCGGCCGTTTCCGTCCGGAGGAATTGTGCCGGCGGCGCTACTTCTTCCCAATCCGGCCTCGAAGCGCCGATCTGTGACAAGTCGAGGCCCGCCACGCGATTCGGTCGGCCGATTGCGTCCGGTTTGAGACAAGACAGCCGGCCGGCGCCGCCCCCGCGCTCCCGAACCTCGGGCTTTGCAGCTCCGGGTCGCCGGCCATGTGGTTCACAAGCTCGGGCCGCAAACTTCAGCGGAGGACGCCCTTGGCAGAGGTTCAACGGCGGGAAGGGCGCCCGTCCCTGACGCCACGGCGCCGAGCCATCCACGCACCGCAGCATTCGTCCGTGAAGTCGGGTCCACCATCTCCTGCCACGGACGCGGGACCGGGGAGAAACGAGCCACCCGGGCGGATACGCCCGCGCCGGCCGCGGGCACACGTTTGCGATGAACGCCCACGCGCGCGGATGCGCGTGACGGAGGGCCGCCTCGCTCGGCCGGCGGCGCAGCCGCGGGTCGCGTCCGTCGATGCCAGCCCCATTGGCAGAGCCGGGACTTCGAGCTGGGCACGGCTGTGATCCGAACCATCCGATCTCCTGGGCCGCCGCGCCGCCGGCCACGCCGCCTCCACGTTTGACGCCTCTTCGCGGCCGCGCCTACAATCCCGCTCCCGAAGGAACTCCTGTCGCGCGGGGTGCCGCGTTGCGCAGGGGTTCTTTACTTCCCGAATGATCACGGGACGCGCGGCCCGCGGCCGCACCCAGGTCGAGCCCACGTTTCAGGGGAACCAGCGGTGAACAACAAGCCCGCATACGTCTCGCGAGAAGGGCTGGAGAAGCTCCGCGAGGAGCTCGACGAGCTGGTCAACGTGCGCCGCGCAGAGGTCGCCGAGCCGCATCCACGAGGCGAAGGAGCACGGCGACGTCACCGAGAACGCCGAGTACGAGGACGCCAAGAACGAGCAGGCGTTCGTCGAGGGCCGCATCCAGACGCTCTCGGCGCTGATCAAGAACGCGGTGATCATCGACGAGCAGCACTCGACCTCGCACGTCCAGATCGGCTCGACGGTCGAGCTCGAGGGCGCGAACGGCCGGAGACGCTACACGATCGTCGGCTCGGCCGAGGCTGCGCCGCTCGAGGGCCGCATCTCCAACGAGTCGCCGGTCGGACGCTCGCTCCTGGGCAGGAAGAAGGGCGACAAGATCACCGTCATCGGTTCCCGCGGGAGACTCGGTCTACAAGATCGTCGGCATCTCCTGACGCGGCCCGTCGCATGGCCGCAGCGTCCCGCAGCGGCACGTCGCCCAGGCGCCGCGCAGCCGACGTTCTGGGCTGACGAGCTCGCCGCGTCCGTCGAGGGCCCGCAGGTCGTCAACGACTCCAAGACGCCGTCCGGCACCGTCCACGTCGGCAGCCTGCGCGGCGTCGTGCTGCACGACGCCATCCGTCGCGCCGTCGCGGAGACGCGGCCTCCCCGTCACGTTCCGCTACGGGATCGAGGATCTCGATCCCATGGACGCCCAGGCGCTGCTCACGCCCGACGCGATCGCGACCGAGCATGGGCAAGCCGCTCGCGCACGTGCCGGCGCCGACGGGCAGCAGCGCGCCCAACTACGCGCGCCATTTCGCCGGCCTGTTCCTGCAGACGTTCGCCGGCCTCGGCATCGAGCCCGAGCTCTACTGGATGTCGCGAGCGCTACGCCGCCGGCGACATGGACCCCTACATCGAGCGGGCGCTCGACCACGCCGACGTGATCCTCGAGATCTACCGCACGGTCAGCACGGTCATCCACCCAGCCGGACTGGTTGCCCGTCCACGTGATCTGCGAGAACTGCGGCCGGATCGGCACGACGCACGCGCACCGACTGGGACGGCAAGGAGGTCGACTACGACTGCCAGCCCGACCTCGTGACCTGGGCCACGGGCTGCGGACCACGGCAAGGTCTCGCCGTTCGGCGGCCGCGCCAAGCTCGTCTGGAACGTCGACTGGGCGGCGCGCTGGGGCCTCGTCGGCGCCACGATCGAGGGCTGCGGCAAGGACCTGGCAACGGCGGGCGGTTCGCGCGACCGCGCCGACGCGATCTCGCCGCCGCGTCTTCGACCGCGAGCCGCCGCTCAACGTGCCCTACGAGTTCCTCAACATCGGCGGCAAGAAGATGAGCACGTCCAAGGGCACGGGCGCGGCGGCACACGAGATCGCCGACATCCTGCCGGCCGAGCTGATGCGCTTCCTCTTCATGCGCGCACAAGCCGCGCCGAGCCATCGAGTTCGACCCGGAGGGCGACACGATCCCGGGGCTCTTCGACGAGTTCGACCGGATCTGCGCAGCGGTCGCCGGGAAGCCGATGCGCGGGGAGCTGCCGCCGGAGCCCGGCGCGGATCCTGCGCCTGAGCCTGATCGACGACGACGCCGATCCCGGTCGCCGAGGCCGCGCGCTTCCGGCCCGCCGTTCCGCCACCTGGCGCTGCTGATCCAGATCCCCGGCGTCGACATCGACGCGCGGATGGCCGCCGAGAAGGGCGCGCCGCTCGGACGAGGCGGAGCAGCGCATCCTCGACCGAGCGCGTCCGCGTGGCCCGGGTCTGGCTGGACGACGTTCGCGCCGGATCGCTACCGGGTGGAGGTGCAGGACCAGCTGCCGGCAGAGGCCGTCGCAGGTCTCTCCGAGGCGCAGCGCGTCTTCCTGCGCGTCGCTCGCAGGCCGCGGACGAGGCCGAGCGCCGGTCACCGGCGACGCGTGGCAGGACCTGATCTTCACGCACGGCCCAGGTGCAGGGGCGTCTCGTCAGGCGACGCGTTCGGCGCTGTATGCGGCGTTCCTCGGTCGGACCAACGGCCCGCGCGCCGGTTGGCTGCTGGCCAGCCTCGAGCGCCCGAGTTCGTCGTCGTCCGGCTGCGCGAGGCGGCGGCCCCGCGGCGAGACGGTGCTCCGCACGTACGGGAGGGAGCGTCCCATGAGCGTCGGGTTGCCGCGCCTGCGCGAGGACGCCGCGACGCATCCGGCAGGGCGCGATCGCCAAGGGCGAGGATCCCGGCGCTCGTCGATGGGCGCTCGCGCGTCGATCGAGCGCCGGCGCGAGGCACTCGGGGAGGCGGACGGCGCTCCGCGCGCGAGCGCAACACGGTCAGCGGCGCGGATCGGCGCGGCCGTCAAGGGCGGCGCGCGACCCCGAGGGGCGAGGAAGTCGCCGGCGCTGCGCGCCCGTCGACGCAGATCGGTCGCCAGCTGGAGGACGCTCGACGCATCGTCGCAGAGCTGGACGGCAGCTCGACGACGCGCTGCTGCGCATCCCGAACCCGCCGGATCCGGACATCCCGGTCGGCGGCGAGGAGGCCAGCGTCATCGTCGCGAACGTGGGGCGAGCCCGCCCCGCACGCGGAGCCGTCGGGCGCGGGAGGGCGCAGGCGCGGGCGCCGGGGAGACGCGTCGGCGGCTGGGAGCAGCGGCCGCACTGGGAGATCGCCGACGCGCTCGGCATGTTCGACCTCGCGGCCGGCGCCAAGGTCGCCGGCTCCGGCTTCCCCATCTACCGGGGCGCCGGCGCGGCGCTGCAGCGCGCGCTGATCGACTTCTTCCTCGACCTGCACACCCGCGAGCACGGCATGATCGAGATCTGGCCGCCGGCCGTGGTCAACGACGACGTCCGCGCGCGGCACCGGGCAGATCCCGGACAAGGAAGACCAGATGTACGTCGTCACGCGCGACGACCTGTACCTGGTGCCGACCGCCGAGGTCCCGGTCACCAACATCCACCGCGACGAGATCATCGAGGCGGACCGGCTGCCGATCCGCTACGTCGCCTACTCGCCCTGCTTCCGCCGCGAGGCCGGCGCGGCCGGCGCGCGGACGCGCGGCATCCTGCGCGTCCACCAGTTCGACAAGGTCGAGATGGTCTGCTTCGAGAAGCCGGCCGAGTCGAACGACACGCTCGAATGGCTGACCGCCGCGCGCCGAGATCTGCCTCCAGCGCCTCGGCCTGGCCTATCGCGTGAAGCTGATGGCCACCGGCGACATGGGCTTCACGCAGGCCAAGAAGTACGACCTCGAGGTCTGGGCGCCCGGCGTGCGAGGACTGGCTCGAGGTCAGCTCCGTCTCGAACTTCCGCGACTTCCAGGCGCGCCGCATGAACATCCGCTGGCGACCCGAGCCCGGGGGCCAGCCGGAGATCCTGCACACGCTCAACGGCTCGGGGCTGGCGCTGGCTCGGACGGTCGCCGCGATCCTCGAGGTCTACCAGCAGCCGGACGGTTCGGTGCGCGTGCCCGACGCGCTTCGGGCCCGGCTCGGAGACCGCTTGACACCGTCCTGACCGCCGACGGGGCGGTCGGACCGAGAGGGAGGGAACGAAGATGGCCTGGGGGCAGACGCCGTCCGGGAACCAGGATCAGGGTTCGGCGCCGCCGAATCCCTCGCGGCCGGATGCCCCGCCGCCGTGGGAGTCGGTCGCGCCGCAATGGGAGGCGCCGCGCACTCCGCTCGGCCCGGCGCCCGGCGTGGAGTTCGCGCCGCACGGCCCGCGACTGGTTGCCTACCTCATCGACGGGTTCCTGATCGGGATGGTCATGGTCGCCTTCACGCTGGTCGCGATCGCGGCGCTCGTGTCGACGGCGTCGGATCTCGCGGTCGTCGTCCTGCTCGCGTTCGCGCTGTTCATCGGGCTGTTCGTGATCTCGCTCGGGTACTTCCCGTGGTTCTGGGTGCACGGCGGGCAGACGCCGGGCATGCGGCTGTTCGGGCTGGTGGTCGTCCGCGACCGGGACGGCGGTCCGCTCAGCTGGGGCCAGGCGATCCTCCGACTCATCGGCTATTGGGTCGACGGGCTCGTGTTCTACCTCGGGTTCATCTGGATCCTCGTCGATGAACGGCGCCGCGGCTGGCACGACCTGATCGCGGGCACGGTCGTCATCGCGATCCCGCGGCGATAGGGGCGAGCGATGACTCGCGCCCGGATCGGCACCAGCTGCCGCTCGATCCTGTTTGTCCTCGCGGCCATCGCCTGTCTTGGGGCGCCGGGGCCCGCGGCGGCGAGCATGTCCACCGTCGCGCCACCGGGAAACGACGCGTTTGCCCACGCCAAGGCGATCACCGGGTTCCCGTTCACCCGGTCGATCGATCTGCGCGGCGCCACGAAACAGGCAGGAGAGCCCCAGGGGTGCCACCAGCCCGTGGGCCACACGGCCTGGTACCTCTTTACGCCCGTGACCGGTGGAACGATCGGCTTCGACAGCTACGGCAGCGACTTCGCAACCGTGATTACGGTCTACCGAGGCACCTCCCTGTCCGCGCTGACGGTCGTCACCTGCAGCCCTGGGCCCGCCTGGACCGGCTCCGACGTCGTCTTCAGGGCGACCGCCGGTCGCACGTACTACATCCAGGTCGGCGGCTCGGGCACGGCGCGTGGGTCGCTCGTGGTCCGCGCGGTCCGCGTGAAACGGCCGACCAACGACCTGCCGGCGGGTGCGATCAAGGTCTCGACCATGCACGGCTACCGTCACGGCCAGGACACCCGGGGAGCCACGGCCGTCTCGGAGCCGACGCCGTCGTGCGGCAGCGTGTCGCACACCGTGTGGTTCAGGCTCACGCCCGGCAGCACCGCCGAAGTGGCCGCCGACACGTACGGCAGCACCCTCACGGCCATCATCGCGGTCTATCGCGGCAGCGCCCTCGCACCGGTGGCATGTGGCTCTAACGCCGTGCACTTCAATGCGACCAAGGGCACGACCTACTCCTTCCAGATCGGCGTCTCAGGGTCCGGCCAGATGGGCCATCTCCGCTTCGAATTGCCGGAGGGAGACAGGGCATCCTGTGTCGAGCAGGGGAGGAGTCCGGTCGAGGCCGTGTCGTGGTGGACGACGGGGGGCGCCGCGGCGGCGTTCAACAGCCTGCTCGACACGATGGCGAAGCTGCAGCCGGACCTGTGCGCCTACAACACCGCCCTCGAACTCGGCATGGGGAACCTGGCCCGGGCCCGCCTCAAGCTGCTGATCCTCGGCGGCTACCCGCCCGACACCTTCCAGGTCCACGCGGGACACGAACTGCTCGACCAGTTCGTGAACGTCCCGGCGCCCGGGCCCTACCTGGCGCCGCTCGGCACGTCCGTCATCGACCCCGCCGATTTCCCCGCGGGCCTGATGAAGATCGTCAGCGGCGCCGACGGGACGATCTACGCCGTCCCCCTGGATATCCACCGCGCCAACATGCTCTGGTACAACAAGGCGGTCTTCGCTGCGAACGGCATCACGCGCGCGCCGCTCACGTGGGTCGAATTCGAGGCAGATGCGCAGGCGCTCAAGGCAGCCGGGATCACGCCGCTCGCCCTGGGAGACAACGGGATCTGGGCGGCCGGGATGATCTTCGAGACGGCCCTCATCGCCCAGCTCGGCGCGGACGGTTTCCTCGGCCTCTGGATCGGAGACACCGAGTGGGCCGGCCCGAAGGTCACCAACGCCCTGAAGACCCTCAAGATGGTCCTCGGCTACGTGAACGCCGACCACGCCTCGCTGACCTGGTACCAGGCGAACCAGGCGGTGATCGACGGCACGGCCGCCATGACGGTCATGGGCGACTGGGCCCTCGGCGACTACATCGCCGAGGGCTTCACGGGGTACGGCTGGGCTCCCGCACCCAAGAACGGGTCGGTGTACCAGGCGGTCTTCGACACGTTCGTGTTACCGAAGAAGGCCCACGACCCGGCGAGCGCGGAAGCCTTCCTCGCGTTCCTCGCCACGGCTGCGGCCCAGGACGCCGTCAACCCCGCAAAGGGCTCCATCCCGGCCAACATCCGTGCCGGCAACCCGCCCGCGGATCAGCCGCAGTACACCGACTACCAGAGGTCGGCGATGCACGAGTGGCGCAGCCCGGGAACCGCCGTCGTCCCGAGCATGGAGCAGGGTGAGGCCGCGAACCCGGCGTGGCAATCGGCGATCAACGACGCCCTGGCGACCTTCGTAAGCGACAGGAACGTGGCGTCCGCGCAGGCCGCTCTGGTCAAGGCGGCGAGGGGTCTCGGCCCCCGGTAGCAGACCGGACGGGATGCGCCCCGGCTGCCCGCCCGCCCGCGCCCGGCGGGCCCGCCTTCGCCGACTCGTGCTGGCCGAGCATCACCCGGCGAGATTCCGGCCCCGGCTGCCCGCCCGCCCGCGCCCGGCGGGCCCGCCTTCGCCGACTCGTGCTGGCCGAGCATCATCGCGTCCGTCAGGTGAACAAACGGTCGGGCGCTTCGAGTCGCTCCATCACTGCCCCGAGGAAGGCCGCCGCGGGCACCCCGTCGACGGCCTGGTGGTCGAAGGTGAGGCTCAGGACCAAGAGCGTGCGCGGGACGATCAGGCCGCCGACGACCGCCGGCCGCGCCCGCGCCCGTCCCATGCCGAGGATCGCCGTCTGGGGCGGATTGAGGAGCGGCGTGAAGGCGTCGATCCGGTAGGCGCCGAGATTGGTCAGGGCGAAGCAGCCGCCCTCGGTCTCCTCCGGCCCCAGCCGGCCGAGGCGCGCCCGCGCGGCGAGGTCCGCGATCTCGCGGCCGAGGACCTCGATGCTCTTCGCATCGGCGTCCCGCACGACCGGCACGATGAGGCCGTCGTCGAGCGCCACGGCAACCCCGATATCGATGCGGCCGGCGCGAACAAAGCCCTCCGGTGTCCATCGCGAGGCGATGCGCGGGTGGTCCCGCAGGGCGACGGCGCAGGCGCGCACGACGACGGCGGTGTACGTCAGCCCGGAATCCGTCAGCCGAGCCGCGAGGTCGGTGACGTCGGCCTCGGCCGTGATGGTCAACTGGGCCGTGGATGCGAGGCCGGCCCGCAGCCGCTCCCCGATGATCCGGCGCATCTGTGACAGCGGCTCGACGTTCGTGGTTGAGGGCCTCGCGGCCGGCGCCCCTCCGGCAGCGGCCCGCCGCACGTCGGCCTCCTGGATCCGGCCGCCCGGGCCCGTCCCGATCACCGTCGCGATATCGACCCCCAGCTCCCTCGCGAGCCGCTTCGCCGCGGGGGATGCCACCACGGGACCGCCGGCCGCCCCTCCCGTGGCCGTGGCCGGCGCCTGCGCCGGCTCGGCCTTCGCTACCGGCTCGACCGGCCCAGCCGGCCCGACAAGCACCGTTTCGACCGAATCGATCGTCGTCAACGAGTCGCCCTGCCGGACGACGCCGCCGGGTTCGGCCATCAGGTTGCCGATCCGCCCGCCCGCGGGCGCACGAACCTCCGAGGCCGCCTTTTCCACCTGCACCTCGGCCACCAGGTCGCCTTCGCGGACGAGCGCCCCCGGCTCGACGAACCAGGTGACCAGGACCCCTTCCTCGACCGCCTCGGACATCCGTGGCATCACGATCTCGTGGCGCATGGCCTCTCCTCCTGGGTGAGGTGACGTGTCTGGGAGCCGCACAGGTCGTTTCAGATGGGTACCACAACGCCATGGTCACCCGACGGACCCCCTACTTCCCGTCACCTGTTGCGCCCCGCGCACATCTGGCGCGTTCCGGCGATTCCGTGGCTCTGTGCTGCCCCTATGACAGGAACCCGCGTGCACACTGGCGACCGCGGCGCGGACGACGAGCGCCGATCGGAGGACCCCGCTCGGCACCAGGGGCCGTTCGCGGTTCCGTGGGAAGAGGGATGCCGGGCGGTCGCCCTCCCGGCATCCCCACGCCCAAATCAGCCCATGAGCGCCTTCGCCGCCGCCGCGATCTTCTCGCGATCCGGCAGGCAGAACTGCTCCAGCGGGCGGCTGTACGGCACCGGCACGTCCGGGTAGGCGAGGCGCGCCGGCGGCGCGTCCAGGTGGTCGAAGGCGCCCTCGACCACCGTCGTGATGACCTCGCCCGTCACGCCGAAGCTGCGGTAGTCCTCGTCGACGACCAGCAGCCGGTGCGTCTTCTTCACCGACTCCACGATCGCCTCGCGATCGAGCGGCACGACCGTCCGCAGGTCGAGGACCTCTGCCTCGATGCCCTCCTTCGCGAGATCGTCGGCCGCATCGAGCGCCCGATGGACCATCAGCGAGAGCGTGACGATGGTGACGTCGCGGCCCTCGCGCTTGACGTCGGCCTTGCCGATCGGGACCGTGTACGGCTCCTCCGGCACCGGCGCCGTGGCGCGCGGGTTCGGGCGTCATCCAGCCGAGGCCCATGATGCCCTTGTGGAACATGTAGAGCACCGGGTTGTCGTCGCGGATCGCCGAGATCATCAGGCCCTTCGCGTCGTACGGGTTGGACGGGCACGACGACCTTCATCCCGGGCAGGTGGGCGAACGTCCCGTAGAGCGTCTGCGAGTGCTGCGCGGCGTCGCCGTAGCCGCCGCCGATCGCGGTGGTGAGCACGACCGGGACCTTGAGGTTGCCGCCCGACACGTAGTGGATCTTGGCCATGTGGTTGTAGATCTGGTCCATGCACACGCCGAAGAAGTCGACGAACATCAGCTCGGCGATCGGCCGCATGCCCGACAGCGGCCGCGCCGGTCGCCGCGCCGATGAACGCCGTCTCCGAGATCGGCGTGTCCATGATCCGCTCGGGACCGAACTCCGCGAGCAGGCCCTCGGTCGCACCGAAGATGCCGCCGTAGATGCCGATGTCCTCGCCCATGACGAACACGTTCGGGTCGCGCTCCATCTCCTGGGCGATCGCCTCGGAGATCGCCTTCGAGGTCGTCAGCAGGCGCCTGGTTTCGACTGTCATCGCTGGCTCCTCTTCGATCACGCGAAGACGTGCTGCGAGCGCGGCCTCGGGCGGCCGGGTAGCGGGCTCGACGCGGGCGAACTCGATCGCCGCGTCGACCTCGGCGCGTGCCGTCTCCCAGACCTGTCTGCGCGTCGGCCGTCGTCGAGGACGCCCGTGTCGATCAGCCGCGTCTCGAAGGCCCGCATGGCATCGCGTTCCTTGAGCAGCGCCATCTCCTCGGCGCGTCCGGTACACCTGTGGGTCGCCCTCGAAGTGGCCGAACAGGCGGTCGGTCTTGATCTCGATCAGCGACGGCCCGCCGCCGCGCCGGGCGCGGGCGACTGCCTCGCCGGCCGTCTCGTAGATCGCGACCGCGTCGTTGTCGGGGACCAGCACGCCCGGGATCCCGTAGGCCGCGGCGCGGTCGCTGTCGTTCGGCGATCGACCGTCGCCTTGTCCTTCGGCACGCTGATCGCCCAGGCGTTGTCCTCGCAGACGAAGACCACCGGCAGCGTCCAGAGCGCGGCGAGGTTGAGCGACTCGTGGAACGCGCCCTGGTTGGCGGCGCCCTCGCCGAAGAACGAGACCGCGACGTCGTCCCGCCCCTGCTTCTTGAACGCCAGCGCGGCGCCGACGGCCGTCGGCATCCCCTCGGCGATGATGCCGCTGCAGCCGAAGTTCGTGGCCGCGTCGAACAGGTGCATGTGGCCGCCCTTGCCGTGGCCCAGCCCGGTGTCCTTGCCGAAGATCTCGGCGGCCAGTCGCTTCATGTCCATGCCGTGGGCGAGGGCGATGTGGTGCGGCCGGTGCGTGGCGGTCACGGCGTCGGTGGGTCGAAGGTGGGCGCAGACCCCGGCGGCGACGGGCTCCTGGCCGGCCGCCAGGTGCATCTCGCCCGGGACGGGTCCCGCCGCGATGTCGAACGCCGGCGTCTTTCCCTCGAAGTAGACCTTCTGGATGGTTTCCTCGAACAGGCGGATGCGGACCATCTGGTGGTGCATCTGTTGCAGCGCTTCGTTGCTCGGCACGGTTCACACCTCCGTCGTTGCTGCAGGGTGCCGCCGGCTGCTCCGGCGGGATCGGATTTCACGCGTTCGATTCGCGCGGTCGGTTCACGCGACACGCGGTCGTTCACGCGACGGGCTCAAGCGTTCGGCATCGCCTCCCTTCAGGGCACCCCGGTCTCGTGCCAGGCGGGCCGGCCGTACCGGCTCTCCATCAACTCCCCGGCGAGTGCCGCCTCCTCCGCCGTGACGACCGCCGGCGTCCATGCGCCGCCGGTCACCGCCGATACGAGCGCGGCGTCGACGCGGCCGGGAGCGGTCGCATCCGCCGAGGGATCCTGCAACGCGCGCGCCAGTGGCCGCGCCTCCACGGCCAGCGACGTCACCCGCGCCCGCCGGCTCTTCGTCCGCTCCCAGCGCGGGTCGCCCGGTGCGCCGGGGCCGTCGAGGACGCGTGACAGGGTCGCGAGGTCGGCGTCGATGAGCAGCGTCCCGTGGATGAAGCAGCGCGTCCCGACCCATCCACGCGGCGACGCCACCGATCTTGCTGCCGTTGACCATCACGTCCCGATCGGTCGCGACGGCGGCCGACCCGAATGTTCGCGCGGTCGCGGCGACCGGTTCGAGGATGATCCGGTAGAGGTCGGGCAGGGGCGGCCTCGCGGACGGGCCGAGCAGGGGATGGTCCCTGCGGACCACCGCCGAGGCATTCAGGTTGCCGGGGTCGTGGTAGACGGCACCGCCGCCGGTGAAGCGCCTGTAGACCGGCACGTCCAGCGCGGCGCAGGCAGTCCGATCGACCTCGGCGTCGGCGACCTGGAACCGGCCGAGGACGACGCACGGGGCGTTCCGCCAGAGGCGCAGTGTCGGCTGCGGGCCGGCGAGCCGTGCCAGCGCCTCGTCAAGGGCAAGGTTGTGCCGTGGCTCGCGCGCCCCGTCGTCGGCGATCACGCGCCAGGTGGGTGCCGATGGATCGGCGGCCATGCGCCGGGTCCCCTCTGAAGGATCGGCGGTCATGGCGCGAACCCCGCGGCGATCACGCGCCAGACGGACGTCGATGGATCGGCGGCCATGCGCCAGGTCTCCGCCGAAGGATCGGCGGTCATGTCGCGAACCCCGCGGCGCCGATGGCCGTGACGGGCGCGGTGCCGCCGCTCCCGTCCCTCGCCGCCGATCGCAGCAGCCCGGCTGCGTCCAGGACGTACGGCCCGTCGAGCCCGAACTCGACCATCGCGGCCTCCCCCGGCGCCAGCGTGATCTCGCGTTCGCCGTCCATCGCCAGCGTCAGCGGTCCGCGCGTGGGGTCGTGCCGGCTCGGCAGGCAGACCCGCTGCCCGGGCGCCAGCACCTCGTGGTCGCGGACGCCGAGCGGAACCAGCTGACCCGGCCCCAGCGGTGCGAGGATCGTCCGGCCGTCACCACCGAAGCGGACGCGGAGCGCCTGGTTCGCGGTCCCGTCCAACGGATGCACGAACCCGCCGGTTCCCGCGAGCCCGCTGATCGACGGGTCACTCTTCGTCATGACGGCCTCGACCAGCGTCGCCGCTTCCCAGACCGCCCGTGCGCCGATCCACCCACCCTCGACCGCCGCGACGTCCACCAGGGCGATCCGCGGCGCCGAGTCCTCGACGCTCACCACCAGTCGCGGCGCGCGCCGCAGATGGACCGCGAACCGATCGGGCGCAGCGGCATAGCGGGCGGCTGCCAGCCCGGCCGCCGTGGGGTCGATCGGCGTCGCGAACGCGTTATTGGTTCCCCCGGGCAGTGGAAGGATGACGACGTCCGGCCAGCCGGCCACGACTGCCCGGTTGGTCCCGTCGCCGCCGATGGTGATGACGCAGGCCACGCCGCCGGCGGCCATCTCCGCCGCCGCGGCCGCCGTCCCGCGCGCATCGCGGGCGAGTCCATCGTCGGGTAGCCGCACCGGGATGGCATGGGGCGCCGAGCGCCCCTCCGAGCCGGGCATCGCCGCCAGCACGCTCTCCGCGCGCTCGACGACGCCCTCGGACTCGGGCATGTAGCGGATCGCGGTGACGCCGCCCGCGATCAGCCCCGAGAGGATGCGCGCCACGATGTTCACCCGCTCCGGGAAATCGATCGTGCGGGCGAGCGACGTCAGCCGCCGCACATCCCGAGCGGCGCTGGGGTTGACGATGAGGCCGACGCTCGCCATGACGATCCCGGGTCACCCCCGCTTCCCTGGGCACTCATCTCTTCGCTGAGACCACGAATTCTAGCCCCGGGCGGAGGCCTTATGACGGGCCAATGTGCCCCGACGGAAGCCCCGACGCCAGTTGGCGCCTGCGGATGGCTGCGCGCCTGCCGCCAGCCCGGTGCGGTTGCGCCTGGTCAGGACCCAAGAGGGCGGCCCGGGTTCGGTGGTGCGGGGTGAGGAGCGTGGAACGGGTACCGCAACCCCTGTCTGGCCGATACGCACGGAGTGTGTGTCGGCGACGCCGAAACCGGGCTACGGGGCCGTGGAGCAGCCTGTGGCCGGCCGACCCGCGCGAGGAATGGCAGTTACCACCCGATTCCGGCCCCCCCATGGCGCCTTCCGGCCGCAGATATGGCGGGTGCAGGCTGTCGGTGCACAAACCCCATGTGGGAATGGGTGGTAAGGACGGGGACGGAAGCCGGTGAATGCCCGATACAGGGACGACAGCGCCGTGGTCCGTCCGCATCACCCCCGCGTGGCCGGAGCACGCCAGGTTCGGCGCCGCGGACGCGCGTATGCCACTGTCGGTTCAAGGCATCCCACCCGCTGCCGGGGCCTCAGCCTTCGACAGTTGCCATTGCCTGCCCGGTGTCGTGGGCATGCTCGACGGTGCACGAGGCGATCAGCTTGCCACGGCGCATCTCGGAGACGTCGATGAACCTGCTCCCGGTGACGTCGTGGATGCAGTCGTCTTGTCGAAGCTAAGCGGCGTGTGGGCCCGGAAACACCACGTCATCCGCGGGAAAGCGATGAAGTGATCCGCGTCGCTCCTGTTCAGTGGGGCAACGCAGCTGCATGTGCCCAACTTCGTGATCAACGCGCCGATCATGGCGACCCTCCCAGCCTCGCCTTCATCGCGCGGGGCGACAACCACGACTTCGTCCGCGGCAGCCGGCCACGGAAGCCGCCCGCAGCGTCCTCCCGGGCCGGGCTCGCGTAAGTGCCGTATTCAGTGGTTGCCGCGTCTGCGCGCACGGCCCGGCGGAACGCGGCACAATCGGAGTTCCCGCGGAGGGGTGGCCGAGCGGTTGAAGGCAGCGCTCTTGAAAAGCGCCGGACGAAAGTCTCGTGGGTTCGAATCCCACCCCCTCCGCCAACGTTTCCCGCACGACCTGCTACCTGGGGCCGCCGAGCGGTAGCACGTTGCGGATAAGCGCGACGGCCCCGGGAGGCAACCCGAGGCCGTCAGGACCGCGCTCCTGCTTCGGAGTAACGCGGGCGGGCGCTATCCCCTCTCAGTGTCCAGCGACCGGACCGCTCGGCCAGCGGAGCGGGCAGCTCGGCTGCTCTCGCAGTTGGGAACCGACCGGGCTGTTGCGGGGGACGGGTCGGATAGCGTGATCGAAGTCTGCCTCGCAGGCGCGCTCCGATGCTGGGGCATCGAGTCGGCCGGATACAAGGCAACCACGGCGCGGGCCATCCCCCAGCGGATCGCCCCGCAACCGCCGACGGCATCGGGCTCGTGCTGGCGCCGGACGTGCTCGCCCGCCTGTCGCGCACGGACCAGGCGGTCGGTGCCCTCGTAGCCAGCCTCATCGCCCAGGCGTTCGAGCCGGATCGGACGTGACCTCGTCACGAATCCGCCGAAGCGTCTTCATGACGTCGTTCTCGCCCCGCCCGAAGTAGTCGTGCAGGCGGACGTACTCGCGGTAGAGGCGGTCGTAGGTCGCGTGATCGGCGGAGCTCGGTTCGTACGCCTCGTCTCGCACGTGGGCCATCCGGGCCGCGGCGTCCTGGATCGTGTCGTACCCGCCGCCGCGCGCTCCGGCCGCAACCGCCGCCCACATCGCCGACCCGAGCGCCGGCGTCTGCGACGAGGCGCTGACCCGGATTCGTCGCCCGGTGACGTCCGCGTAGATCTGCATCAGCAGGCGGTTGCGCTCCGGTAGCCCGCCGCAGGCGACGATCTCGCGCACCGCGACACCGCTGCCGGTCGAATGCGTCGCAGATGACCCTCGTGCCGAAGGCGGTGGCCTCGATCAGGGCTCGGTAGATCTCCGGCGGCCCGGGTGGCGAGGGTCGCGCCGAGGAGCATGCCGGAGAGGTCGACATCGACAAGGACGGAGCGATTGCCGTTCCACCAATCCAACGCGATCAGTCCCGATTCGCCCGGCCGCAGCCGGCCGGCTTCGGCCTCCAGCATCGAGTGCAGGCCCACACCGCGAGATGACGCCGCGTCCCGGTATGCGCCGGGGACGGCGTTGTCCACGAACCAGGCGAAGATGTCGCCGACTCCGGACTGGCCCGCCTCGTAGCCGTAGGTCCCGGGAAGGATGCCGCCCTCGACGACACCGCACATCCCCTCGACCTCGTGCAACTGCGTGCCGAGCACCATGTGACAGATGCTGGTGCCCATGATCGCGACCAACGAGCCGGGTCCGGTGACGCCGACCGCGGGCACCGACACGTGCGCGTCGACGTTGGCGATCGCCACCGGCGTTCCCGCTCGCAGGCCCGTCCAGCCCGCTGCCTCCGAGGACAGCCCGCCGGCCGACTCGCCGAGGGCGCGGACGGCCCGACCCATCTTCTCGTCCACGACCTGCGCGAACCGCGGATCCAGCGCGGCAAAGAACTCCTCTCCCGGGAACCCGTCCTGCTTCGACCACAGGGCCTTGTAGCCGGCCGTGCAGAGGTTCCGCGTCTCGTTGCCGGTCAGGCGCCAGATCACCCAGTCGGCGGCCTCGATGAGCCTGTCGGCGGCGGCGTAGACCTCCGGGGCCTCGTCGAGGATCTGCAGGGCCTTGCTGAAGAACCACTCCGAGGAGATCTTGCCGCCGTACCGCTTCAGCCATGTCTCGTCGCGGCGCCGTGCGGTCGCATTGATGCGGTCCGCCTCCGGTTGCGCGGCGTGGTGCTTCCAGAGCTTGACCCAGGCGTGGGGGTTCGACCGCCACTCCGGGAGCAGGCAGAGCGGCGTTCCGTCGGCGGTCGTGGGAAGCATCGTGCAGGCGGTGAAGTCGATCCCCACCCCGACGACCTCGGCGGCATCGATCCCGGACTCCCGCAGCACCGCGGCGACCGTGCGCTGCACGGTGCGCAGGTAGTCCTCCGGGTCCTGCAGCGCCCAGTCCGGGGGCAGGCGCCGCCCGCCGGAGGGCAGGTGGTCGGCGATCACGCGGTTGCTGTACTCGTAGACGGCCTGCGCCAGCTCGCGGCCGTCGTCAAGTGAGACCAGCACCGAGCGGCCGGACTCGGTACCGAAGTCGATCCCGATCGCGTACTTGCCAGTCATCGTCTCCTCCCTCTCCCTAGAACCCGGCGGCCAGGCGGTAGTAGGCCTGGTTCCAGCGTATCTCCTTGTTGAACGCCGCGAGGCGCGTGTCCTCGTCGATGAGGAGCAATTCCAGGCGCCCGCGCCGCCCGGAAGCGACCGCCGCGACATCGGCAGCGATCGACCTGAAGGCCGAGCCGAGAAGGCGTCGGTCAGCGCGTCATGGGCGCCGGGGAACCCCGGCGAGGACCCCCGGCGGGCACGCTCCGCCCCCTTTGCGTCGCCGCGGCGGCGCGGGCAGCGCCGCACGATCTGGGAGGTTGAGCGACCGCCACGTCGTGCCCCGAACGCACCCAAGGTCGCCGGTCCCCAGGGAGCCGTGGTCAGACGTCAAGAGGCCAGCCGCGGCCCGGGAGAACGATACCGGCGCAGGCGTTGAGGTCGGACCCGGCTTCGACATTTGGGTCTGGACGGCCGCGACGTGGGTATGGTAGCGTCACCAGTGGTAACGGTACCACCCCAGCATCCGGGGCAAACGACCAGCACCGCAGCGCAGGACAGTGAGGATGCCAACGATCGTCGATGTCGCAAACCGCGCCCGCGTCGCGGCGATCACCGTCTCGCGGGTCGTAAACGACTCGGGCCCGGTCAGCAACGAGGTTCGAGCTCGGGTCAAACAGGCGATCGCCGAGATCGGCTACGTGCCCAACGCAGTCGCACGGAGCCTGCGGTCGCAGCGGACCGACACCGTCGCCCTGATTGTCACCGACATGACCAACCCCTTCTTCACAACGATCGCGCGGGGGGTCGAAGCCGCCGTCAGCGATGCCGGGATGATGCTCATCATCTGCAACACGGACGAGCGCGACGCCGATGAGCAGCGGTACGTCCGCATGCTTCTCCAGCGGCGGGTCGACGGGATCCTCCTCGTGCCGGCTCGAGGCGGCGCCGCCGCAATCCGGATGTGTCGCGAGCAAGGAACTCCGGTCGTGGTGGTCGACCGACGGCTCAGGGGGCGGGTCGGGGACGTCGTTCGGAGCGACTCGAAAAGAGGAGCTTTCGAGCTCGGCCAGCTACTCGTCTCGCTCGGGCACGTGACAACTGCGGTACTGGCGGGTCCCCGGACGGTGTCCACTGCGGACGATCGCGTTGCCGGCTTCCGGCAGGCGTTCGCCAGGGAGGGCGGCCTTCAGCCTCCCCGGGTCTATCGTGGCGCCTACACGATCGAAAGTGGACGAGAGATGGCCAGATTGGCCATGTCGGTGACGCCCCGCCCGACGGCGCTCTTTGCCGCCAACAACTTCATCGCGATCGGCATCATCCACGCGCTTGACGAGCTGAATCTCCGAGTGCCCGAGGACGTCGCCGTGGTCGGGTTCGACGACCTGCCGCCCGCCATGGTGATGTTTCCCTTCCTCACCGTTGCAGCGCAGCCCGCCTACGAGATGGGCCAGCGGAGTGTCGCAATGCTGCTCGATCGTCTGTCGGTCGGCGCCGGGCAGAAGTTCCAGGAAGTCGTCCTTCCGACCCAACTGGTGGTCCGGCGCTCGAGCGGGAGCGCACTGGGTAGCCGGCATCCCCTTGACCACTGGACACGAAAGGCAGTGCAGCGATGACCATCGAACGCGACGGCAGGGCGCCCGGCATCGAGATCGAACGGGGCCTCGATCGCGATGACCTGATCGTCATCACCGGCGCCGGCGGCTTCATCGCGGGTTCCCTCGTCCGGTATTTCCGCGATCTCGGCTACACCCGGATCCGGGCGATCGATCGAAAGCCGCTCCCCGAGTGGTACCAGCGTGTGCCCGGCGTGGAATGCCTGTCGATGGACCTGAGCCACGAAGCCAATGCCATCCGCGCGGTCGAGGGTGCCGCCGAGGTGTACAACCTTGCCGCCGACATGGGCGGGATGGGCTTCATCGAGCGCTTCCGGGTGATGTGCCTGCGGAGCATCCTCATCAACACCAACTTGATCGAGGCGGCCTATCGGGCAGGCGTGCGGCGCTACTTCTTCTCCTCATCCGCCTGCGCCTACAACACGGACCTCCAAAAGACACCCGACGCCCAGGCTCTCAAGGAATCCGACGCCTATCCGGCGATGGCCGAGCGCGGCTACGGCTGGGAGAAGCTGATCTCCGAGATGTTCTGCCAGGAATACTGGGCTGAGCGCGGGCTCGAAGACGCACATCGCCCGCTTTCACAACGTCTACGGGCCAAACGGGACGTGGTTCGGAGGACGGGAGAAGGCGCCTGCGGCCTGTGCCGCAAGGTGATCGAGGCCCAGGACAGCGGCGAAATGCGCATCGAGATCTGGGGCGACGGCACGCAGACGCGCAGCTTCTGCTTCATCGATGACTGCCTGGCCGGGATCGACCAGATCATGCACAGCGACAAGCTCATCGCGACGCCGATCAACCTCGGCTCGCAGCGAGCTCGTTTCGATCAACGAGTTGGTGTCGATCGTCGAGGAGATCGCCGGTGTGAAGCTGGAGCGCTCGTACGACCTGGACGCGCCCAAAGGAGTTGCCGGCCGCAACAGCGACAACACGTTCATTCGAAGTGTCCTCGGCTGGGAACCAAACACGCCCCTGAGGGACGGGATGGCGGCCACCTATGTCTGGATCGCCGACCAATTCGCGGCGCGCAAGGCCGGCCGTGCAGTCGTGGAGGGCTGAACTCGCGTGTCGCGCCATCCCGTGGGGCCGACGGCGGACCCCGTTGGCCCCACCGCCGGTACGGGCGCGATCGGCAACGCAGACTCCGTGAAGGTCGCCCCGGGGCTGGGAGAGATCATCGGCCGACTGCCGTACCGCCTCGCGCTCGCGGGTGGCTGGATCGATCAGCCGTTTGTGTCGCGAGTCAACCCGGAACCGCCCGGTTCCATGGTGGTCGTCTGTCTCGAGCCGACGGTTCGCTACATGAGCCGAAGCGGCATGGCCACTGGGACGCGCCTAACCGCGGCAGCCTTGTGGGGCGAACTGATTCCCGCCGCCGGCAGTCCCCTCGACCTTGTGCGCGAGTTGTACGAGGCTGAAAACGAGGGACTGGCGGACCCCTCGGGCTCGCAGGACATGATCGGACTCATCTACCCGGGCGTGAGTCGCCTCGACTACGACGCGGCGATCGAGGGCGGCCGGTTCCCGAGCCACGTCGAGAACACCCGTGACACGGATATCGCCGCGTGGCTGGAACGGGTGGTCCACCTGATCCCCGTCGCACCGCGGCCGCCGGGCTATGCCCCGCTGGGGGTGAAGCGCCTGGATCCGGACTGGGTGCGACGGTTGGGCCGTAGCGGCAGAGATTGCTTCGACGCAATCGTCAGCCAGGATCTCGGCGCCCTCGGGGCCTCGATGAACGAGTGCTCGACGTGCTGGGACGTACTGCTGCCTCACACGCTCGCGCACCCGACGATCGACCTCGACCTCAAAGCGGTACTGGCCTGGTACCAGGTGAGGTACGACGGCGCCATGTACTCGGGTTGCGGCGGCGGCTATCTGATCGTCGCGTCCGCGGCAGACGTGCCCGGGTCGTTCCGGGTCTCTGTCAGGACACAGCAGACGACGCCAGGGTGATTGATGTGAGGCCGCTGGCGAGAGGCAACGCCGGCAGCGACCGCGGGGTCGTCGTCTCGACGAGCCTCGACAACCTGCAGGTCAGCCATGTTCGGTTCCTCCAGGAGGCCGCCCGCCTGGGAAGCGTCCACGTTCGGCTCTGGTCAGACGCACTGGTCGAGGCCACCACGGCGACTCCGGCATCGTTTCCACAGAAGGAGAGGCTCTTCCTGGCCAGAGCGTTGCGAAGCGTTGACAGCACCGCCGTCGTGTCGCTGCCGCCTGCGGTTGCCGCCCGGGATCTCGCCGGCCGGTTCGATTCGCTCGCGGTTCCGGCGGCGGAGGATGATCCCGACCTGCGCGCTCGATGTGCCGCCGCCGGGCTCGGCTATCAAGTGATTCGTGCCGGGGATCTTGGCGGACTTCGACAATTCGATGACGCAGCCGCCGAAAGCGCCAGCGGCGCGAGGCGGGTCGTGGTGACGGGGTGCTTCGACTGGCTCCATTCGGGGCATGTCAAGTTCTTCATGGATGCGGCCGCGCTGGGCAACCTGTTTGTCGTCGTCGGCAGTGACGAGAACGTGGCGTTCCTCAAGGGACCAGGGCATCCCCTGCGGCGCCAGGGCGAACGACGCTACATGGTCCAGGCGGTCCGCAGCGTGCATCGCAGCCTCATATCGACCGGGAAGGGCTGGATGGATGCCGAGCCGGAGATCGACGCGATCATGCCGCACCTGTATGTCGTGAACGAGGACGGCGATCAACCCGAGAAGCGCGAGTTCTGCCGTGCCCATGGCCTGGAATACGTCGTGCTCCAGCGCAAACCACACGCGGACCTGCCTCGACGGACCAGCACTGAGCTACGTGGCTATTGACGTGCTGACCGTCCCGACCAACGACCCATCTCCTCCAAGGTGGGCGAGGCTCCGGCTCGGCACCGAGGACCGCGGTCGAACGTCGCCCGACGGACACGCTGCGGCCGGCGTTAGGTCGCGGGCGCCGACCGCGGCCTCGGCTCGAGCCCGATGGCTCGATAGCACTGGTCGATCATCCGCATCGTAATCACGGCATCATCAGAGTCGGTCGGCATACCGATTCCACCGCGGATCGCTGCGATGAATGCCTCGAGCTGGTAGGTGTAGGAGGAGCGAGTGCCAAGGCGCTCGACGCGCTCCCCCGCGACGGTCCGCACCAGCAGCCTGTCGTCGAGGTGAGGGAGGATGAAGTTGGCCACCATCGCCTCGCCCCGGCGCCCCACGACCCGATAGGTCAGCTGCTGGACCTGACCGGCCATGTGACAGCGCGCCAGTCCCGTGGCGCCGGACGGAAACACGAGATCCGCGTCGACCCACTCGTCGACGCCCGGCAGCCCCGCACGCTCGCCCCCTCGTGCAGCGATGACCGTGGGCTCGCCCCCAAGCCACGGCGCCAGCACGCGGTGAGCATGGAGGCTGTAGCAGCCCAGGTCCATGAGTGCGCCGCCGGCGAGCTCGAGCGACCACCGCGGATTCTCCGGAGGCACCGGAGGATTGATCATGGTCACCTCCACCCGCTCAATCACGCCAAGCTCACCGAGGGCGATCAGCTCGTGAAGGCGTTTGGTGACCGGGTGGTAGAGGTAGTGGAAGCCCTCCGCCACGACCACGCCGGCCTGTTTGCCGGCATCGCGAACCTCCGCGGCCTCGACGGCGTTGCTCGCGAACGGCTTCTCCGACAGGACGTGCTTGCCCGCGGCGATGGCGGCGAGGTTCCACGGGCCGTGGAGCCCGTTCGCCAACGGGTTGTAAATCGCCTCGACCTCCGGGTCGGTCACGACCTCGGCGTAGGAGCCGAGGACGCGCTCCACACCGTGGGCGGCGCCGAAGGCTTCCGCACGACTCCGGTCCCGTGCCGCGACCGCGACCAGTCGCGTGCCAGTGAGGCGGGCCGGGGTGACGATCCCGTTCTCGGCGATGCTTGCGGCCCCGAGGACTCCGACACGAACAGCTTCTCCCGACTGCGTAGGCATGGGATCCCCGGGTTCACGCATGGTCGCTGCCCTCCCTGGACCGTCCGGTGCGGTACCTTTGAGGCGGGATTGTATGACTCTCGGGTGCACGCCCTCCCGGGCCGGTCTGACCGAGTCGCCGAGAGTAAGTACCGAACCCGGGCGTCATGCCGTTCGACATGGAACCTGTCAAGCTGGGTAAGCCCAAATCCGCCGAAGCTTGAGGGGGACGAGCTGCCAGCACGCTCGTTCGGTGGACTTGGGGTAAGGCAGATCCGGTTCGCTGATTACTGAGGCGTCATCTCCTCTGGCGTCGGATTGATCCAGGCGGCGGCGGGAAGGCTGGGCGGCCGGGGACGGGCGCGGACGAAGCGCTCGGGGTGCGAGGCGTAGGCGGCCCGAGGACGGCGACACGGGCCGCGTGCGCCTCAAGCGCCCGACCGAATTGGAACGTGGCCGGGGTGTGCAGGCCGACGCCCGAACGGTGGAGTTCGTCGTAAACGCCGACGTGGACGCAGCCGCTATTGTGGCCCGACTGGTGCGACGCGAGCGCGGCCTCGCGCTGCACGACGGTCAGGCGCAGGTCGGGTCGCGCGCCGCGGAGCCGGTACGCGGTCGCGAGACCCACGATCCCGCCTCCGACGACGACGTCGGCATCGAGCGGCGGACGGCCGCTCATCGGACGGGGTTCACCTGCGGAAACGGGATGCTGGAGCGGCCGGCGAGGGCGAGCAGCGCCTCATGGTGGCGCGCGTCGAGAGCGACGCCGCGGGCATCGGCGCGGCGCTCCGCCTCGCGCTCGGGCTCGCCCGGGACGAGGACCCGGCCCGGCGCGTCGGGCACCGTCTCAGCAGCAGTGAGCTGGTCGAGCAGGTGCTCGAGCCGCGCTTCGAACGCCCCGGCGTCATCGACCGCCGCCGGGTCGACGACCCAGAACGCCTGGCCGAGGTTCGATTGCCCCTCGGTGCTGAAGAGCCCGATGATGTTCGGGCCGTAGGCCGCGTCGCCGAGGATGCCGGTCAGCAGCTCGACCGCGAGCGCGAGGCCGTAGCCCTTGTAGCCACATGTCTCCTCCAGCCCGCCCAGGGGCAGCAGCGCACCGGCAATCGCGGCGTCGGGGGTCGTCGCGGGACGTCCGTCGGGCCCGATGGCCCAGCCGACCGGCAGGCTCTCGCCGCGGCGCGCGGCCACCTCGATGCGGCCGCGGGGAATGGTGGACGTCGCCATGTCCAGGCAGAACATGCCCCAGCGGCCGGCCGGCGCCGCGATCGCGATGGGATTGGTGCCGATCAGCGGCTTGATGGCACGGGTCGGCGCGACGAGGGGCGACGTGTTCGTCACTGAGAATCCGATCATTCCCGCCTGGGCGGCGCGCAGCGCATACCAGCCGGCGATGCCGTAATGGTTGGAGTTGCGCACCACGGCCAGCGCCGAGCCCGCGTCCCGGGCACGCTCGATCGCCCAGTCGGTGGCGACGCGCGACGCGTGGTGGCCCCAGCCGTTGCAGCCGTTGAACTTCCCCAACGCGGCGCGCTCGCGCTCGATGACGGGCCGGCCGGCCGGGTCCACGACGCCCGCGTCCACGAGCGCGACGTAGTTGGGCAGGCGAGCGGTGCCGTGCGACGCGATACCGCGACGGTCCGAGGCGACCAGGATCCGCGCAACGTCGGACGCGATGTCGTCCGGCGTACCGAGCGTTCCGAGCAGGGCGGCGGTCCAGCTCTCGAGTTCGGCCGCTGGGACGGTCGCCCCATCGACCGGGTCCGCGTAGACCGGCATCAGGCGGTCTTCCTCGTCGGCTCCTCCAGCCCGTGCTCGGCCGGCACCAGGATCCCGCGATCACGCTGCTCCCTGAAGAACGCGGCCGTCTGCGCGATTCCGTCGTGCAGCGAGGTGATCGGGACGGGGCCGAGCGCCCGAGCGAGATCCTCGGTCGCGATCTCGTCGGGGAACGGCAGCGGCTCGCCCGTGCATTCGATGAGACCGGCGGCGCCGGGGATCACCGTGTCCAGCTCGTCGATGAAATCCCTGACGTCGGCGGCGGTCCCTCCAAGATTGAACGCGTGCGCGCCCTCGACCCCGCTTCGAGCGGCCCTGACGAGCGTCTCGGCAACGTCGGACGCGTATTGCAGCAGGGTTCGCCCACCGAAGCCGATGGTGTACGGGCGCCCGATGACCGCGGCCAGGATGGCCTTCGTTGGGGAGCTCGTGATGCCGAAGTCGCGGCCGGGACCGTAGACTGTCATCGGGCGGATCCCGATGCTCGACACGCCGTTCTCGAGCCAGTACACGCGGGCCGTTCCTTCATTCGCGAGCTTGTGCACGCCGTAGTGATTGTGCGGGTGGGCGGTCGAGTCCGCCTCGAGCCGTCCGGACCGGCCGTCGGCGTCGCTCGCGGCGAACATGCCGATCGATCCGGCGTAGACGACTTGCCGCACCTGGTCCCCGAGGCGCCGGACTGCCTCGAAGACGTTGACCGTGCCGACGACATTGACGCGTGCTCCCAGCGGCGGGTCGGCGCGCGCGGCCGGGACCTGGAGCGCCGCGAGATGGATGACGCGGGTGATCCTGTGCGCCGCCAACGTTCGCTCGACCGCCAGGAGGTCGGTGACGTCGCCGTGCACCACCTCCACGCGGCCGAGCTCCGAGGGCGCCGCGATCATGCTCAGGCGTCTCGGCTCAGCGGCCACGTCGAACGCGACGACGGCCGCGCCCTGGCGGGCGAGGCATCGCACCGTCCAGGCGCCGATGAACCCGAGCGCCCCCGTGACGAGGAACCGATCCTCGGTCATCTCGTGCCCGCCGACCCCGTCGGCCTCGCCTGGTCCATGCGCCTCGACCTCATCCATCGTTCAGTATGCTGTGCCACGCACCAAAGGCTGAACGCTCCGATTCAGCTTAGACGCGGCGTCAATCGGACCGTACGAACCGGTGCCGAGGGACCGCGACGACGCCCTGGCGGGGCCGGGATTGAGCGTTACCGCGACCCGTTCGAGCGTGGCACCCGGGCCCCAGCGGTCTCCGACCCGCCGGTTCAGCAGCTCGCGGCTCTGGGCATGCGCCGGTGGGACAGCAGCCGCGACAGTCGGTGCAGGTCGGCCACGAGCGAGTCGCGATACGCGTCGGTGGCGCGGGCCTTCAAAAGGGTCACACTCGCCGCGTAGGGGCCCGCGGCAGATCCACGGGTCGGCAGCGCCACCGCGAAGCATGCCACGCCGTCGGTCGTCTCCTCGTCGTCCGTGGCGTATCCCAGGGATCGGACCCGCTCGAGGTCCGCGATGAGCGCGTCGAGGGTGCGATGGGAGCGGGCAGTCAGTGTGGGAAGCCAGCGGATGCCGCGATACCTGGCTGCGACTCCCTCGGGACCAACCGACGCGAGCGCGGCCTTGCCCATGGCGGTGCAGCTGGCCGGCAGCCGGCGCCCGATGTCGGACGCAAGGCGGATCGGCTGGCGTCCATCGTGTCGGCCGATGTAGGTGACCTCGGTGCCGTCGAGGATGCCCAGCTGAATGGTCTCGTCCGACGCGGTCTCCAGCTGATTGCAGGCGTTGTAGAACTCCTCGACGATGTCGACGGTCGCGAGGTAGGCTCCGGCAAGCTCAACCAGCTTCGCGCCCAGCGCGAAGTTCGATCCAACTCGACGCAACAGGCCCGCCTCCGTCAGCGCGGCTCCGACGTTCGCGATGGACGACTTGGGAATCCCGAGGCGCCTTGAGAGTTCGCTGGGCCCGAGCGGCTCGCCGCCCGACGCCGCGAGCACGTCGAGCACGGCGGCCGCCCGCGTGACGGCAGGGGCCAGAGAAGACTCGGTGGCCGCCGGCGATGAACGGTCGGCAGGCGCGCTCACCGGCGCGCTCCCGTCATGTCTGGTCATCGATCGAGCGCCCGCAATGTCTCCTCAGTTGCCGTGCCCGTCACCAGCCGGCGCTTCCGGCTCTGGCGCGGAAGGGTGTCGCGAGCGAGCGGTCGACAGACCGAGCGCTCCCCCTTGACACCTTCCAGAATAGTGTTCAGCATACCGCCCGCCGTCCAGTATGTGGGCCGATCCACGACGGTTCCCGACGGAGACGCATCACCAGCGGGACGGCGCAGATCCGCCGCATGCGGGGCGATCCCTGATGAGGGAATCGCCGGACACTGCCGAACGGTGAGGAGGAGAGCCGGATGGTGAGACACCAGTTCATGCGTGGAGCGGTGTGCGTGATCGGCTTGGCGCTGATCGGTAGCGCCTGTTCTGCAACGACGACGCCGGCCCCGGCGACCACCGCTCCGGTCACCCAGGCGCCGGTGACACCTGCGCCCGTGTCCGCTGCGCCGGTCACCGGCGCACCCGTCACGGCGGCGCCCGCAACGGCTGTGCCAGCAACGGCTGTGCCAGCGACCCCGGCCGAGACGGCGGCGCCGAGTTCAGCGGCGTCGGCGACACCTGCGCCGACGAGCACGGGCGAGTTCAAGGGGATCAACGTCAACCTCCTGACTTTCAACGGGCCGCAGGTCGCTGAACCGCTGCAGCGACGTGCACCGGACTTCGAGGCCCTGACGGGGGCGCACATCAACGTCATCGCCACTGGCTTCCAGACCATCTACGACAAGGCCCTCCTGGACGCCGCGACGAAGACCAACAGTTTCGACGCATACGTTTTTGATCCCCAATGGATGGGCGACTTCGTCGGGCCCGGTTACCTCGCAGATCTCACGGACCGCGTGAAGGCCGACACGGCGCTCCAGTGGAACGACATCGGGCCGTTCTTCCGTGACTTCTCGGCGACCTACAACGGCAAGATCTACACCATCCCGCTCGACGGCGACTTCCACATGGTGTACTACCGCAGCGACGTCCTCGCAAAGGACGGATTGCAGCCGCCGAAGACGTGGGACGAGTACCTCACCATCGCGCAGAAATACCAGGGCCAGGACCTGAACGGCGACGGCCAGCCCGACTACGGATCGTGCATCGCCCAGAAGAAGGGCGCGCAGAGCTACTGGTGGATCATTTCGATCGCCGGGGGCCTGCTCCAGAACCAGGGGACGAACCAGGGCGCGTTCTTCGACACGAAGGACATGACACCGCTCTTCAACAACGACGCGTTCTCCAAGGCGCTCCAGATGTACAAGCAGCTCACGACGGTCGGTCCACCTGACCAGCTCAATGACGACGTGGGCGCGACACGCGGACTCTTCACCACCGGGCGCTGCGCCCTGTCGCTGGACTGGGGCGACATCGGTACGCTGGCACTCGGGACGTACGCGCAGGACAAGACAGGCGCGACGATCACGCCGGGCTGGAAGGAGACGCTCGACCGCTCGACCGGCAAGCTCGTCCCCTGCGACGCAACCACCTGCCCCGACGCGGTCGACGGCGTCAACTATGCGCCGTTCGCCTCCTTCGGCGGGTGGTCTGGAGCTGTCAATGCGGCGGTTCCCAAGGAGCAGCAGGACGCCGCCTATGCCTTCCTTTCGTACATGAGCCAGCCGGCGCAGTCCAGTATCGACGTGACGCTCGGAAAGACAGGCTTCAATCCATATCGGACCTCACATTTCACCAACCAGGCTCCGTGGCTGGCCGCCGGGATGAGCCAGGCCGCCGCGGACAACTACCTGGGGGCGATCAAGACGAGCCTCCAGAGCCCGAACATGATCCTGGATTTGCGCATCCCCAAGACCAAGCAATACGAACAGGACGTGCTCGACCAGCAGCTGGCCTCGTATCTCGCGGGCGAGCAGGACGAGGCGACGACCATGCAGAACATCGCGGACGGCTGGAACCAGATCACCGACCAGGAGGGCAAGGCCAAGCAACTCGCCGCATACGTCGCCAGCCTTGGCGTCCAGCGATAACTCCACCCAAACCGCCAGCGAGGATCCCGGCCGGCCGGCCGAGGACGTCGAAAACGGATACGCGCGCCGAGCGATCACATCGCTCGGCGCGTTGCGTTCGGACGGGGCAGCACGGTGGGTCTTCATCTGGCCCACCGTGCTGCTCATCCTGTTCATTTCGATCTTTCCCCTGATCGGATCCCTTGCGCTGTCGCTCTCCCACCTGGTGTTCCAGCAGGGCGGCCTCCAGATCGACTTCGTGGGACTCGCGAACTACACGGTGCTGTTCTTCGGGACGGAGCGCACACACTTCCTCGGACTGCTCAGGCCGCCCAACCTCGTCGGCCTGGCGATCTTCGCCATCGGGGCTGCCGGCACCGTGTGGCTGTTCGTCAGGGCTGCGCGATCCGGGGTCAGCCCCGGGGGGCTCGCCATACGCCTGATCGCCGGCGTGCTGTTCCTTGGCTTTCTCTGGCTCTGCGTACAGTCCCTCGCGAGTCAGGGTGGACGGCCCGGGTCGCTCGTGGTCACGTTCATCTTCGTGTTCGCCGGAATCACGTTGCAGTATGTGCTCGGGCTCGGACTCGCGCTGCTTGCGCTCCAGCGGCTGCCGTTTCGCAGGTTCTTTCGGGTCGCGTTCCTGATCCCTCTCACGATCACGCCCGTCGGGATCGGCTACATGTTCCTGATGATGACAGACACTTCGAAGGGCCCGTTCGAGCCCTGTGGGTGGCGGCCGGCCTGCGAAACTACAGCTGGGTCACCGATCCCTGGGCGGCTCGCGTCGCGGTCGTGATCGGCGAAACGTGGCAGTGGACGCCGTTCGTGTTCATCGTCCTGCTCGCCGCGCTCGAGGCTCAGGACATGGAAGTGCTCGAGGCGGCGCTCGTCGACGGTGCGAGCCGCTGGCAGTCGTTCCTGCACATCACGCTGCCGAGTATCGTGCCGGTAAGCACGACGATTGTGCTCATACGACTGATCGAGGGTTTCAAGATCGTGGACATGCCGAACATCCTGCTGGGGGGCGGGCCCGGCACGGCGACTCAGTCGCTGACCCTACAGGCGTACCTCGACTGGACCACGCTCAACCTCGGGCGCTCCGCGGCGATCGCGTACGTGTTGTTGATAACGGTCACGATCGTCGCGACCGCGTATGTGAGCCTCGTGCGCCGCCGTGTGACGGACTACGCATGAGCACCGCGCGCCGTAGGGGTGGCAATCGAATTCTCGGCGCATTCCGGCGCCGTTCCCCGCTCGACCTGCCGACGCCCGCGAGGGTCGTGTGCTTCATCCTCCTCGTTGCGTGGGCGTTCGTCTGCCTTTTCCCGATCTACTGGCTCGTCGTCACGTCATTCAAGACGCCCTATGAGGTCGACAAAGGCCCCTTCTTCATCCCCTTCGTGGACTTCCAGCCGACGATGGACGCCTGGCACTACATCCTCGTCGAGATCGGGAACGATACGATCCGACCTTACATCAATACGGTCATCGTCGGCTTCAGCAGCGCGATCATCACGCTCTTTCTGGGCGCCTCGACAGCCTACGCGTTGGTGCGCTTCACGTACCGGCCGCGCGTCGGCATCATCGCCCTATTTTTCGGCTGCGTGGCGCTTGCCTTCGTCGGCATTGCATTTGGCGTCGCGTGGCCGCTCGCAGTGGTTTCTGCGGGAGGCGTATTCGTTATCCTTGCGCAGACGATCGGCCGGAGGTTTCGCTGGGCGCTCGGCAACAGCGACATCGCGTTCTGGCTGATCTCGCAGCGCATCATGCCTCCGATCGCGGTCGCCATCCCCATCTACGTGCTGTTCCAGCGCATCGGGTTGCTGGACAACCAGCTGGGACTCGTGGTCACCTACGTCGCGGTCAACCTGCCGATCGTCGTGTGGTTGATGCGCGACTACTTTGCCTCCCTGCCCCGGGAGCTTGAAGAATTGGCGGCAGTCGACGGCGCGTCGGTCTACCGCATCGTTCGCTCGATCGTGCTGCCGATCTCCGTGCCAGGCCTGGTGGCGACGTTCCTGATCGTCCTCATCTTCGCGTGGAACGAGTTCCTGATCGCCCTGATCCTGACGAGCGCCAACGCCCAGACGATGCCCCTGCAGGTGGCCGCACAGAACGCGACGCGCGGACCGCAGTGGTGGGCGATGTCGGTCCTGATCCTGATCATGATCGCCCCTGTCGTGGTGATGGCTGTCGCGCTCGAGCGCTACATTTCGCGCGGACTGCTGATCGGCGCCCTCAAGGGTTAACGAGCGCGTCGGGGAGCCGGTACACGCGACGGGCGGTCGCGCCGAAGACGTGCCGTCCCGCGTCGTCGCCGAGACCCTCCATGAGGACCGACGCGGTCTCGACCACCTGCGGGTACGTCGCGGCTACGAGGCAGACCGGCCAGTCGGAGCCAAACATCAGCCGTTCCGGGCCGAATACCCGAATGGCGTGGTCGGCGAAGGGGCGCAGGTCGCCGACGCGCCAGGCATCGAGTCGCGCCTCGGTCACCATGCCCGAGAGCTTGCAGCAGACGTTGGGGAGTCCGGCGAAGGGCGCCAGAAGGCCGGCCCACGGCTCCAGCTGTCCCGTCGCGATGGGCGGCTTGGCCAGGTGATCAATGACGAACCGGAGCGTGGGCAGCGCGCGGGCCACCGCGAGCCCAGCCGGCATCTCACGCGGGCGCAGGAGCAAGTCGTACACCAGATCCGCTTCCTCCACGGCGCGAAGTCCGCGACGGACGTCGGGCCGTGCGAGCCAGTCTGGGTCGGGCTCGTCGTGGACCTGGTGGCGGATGCCGGCGAGTCGATCGCCGCCGGGCCCCGTGCGCAGATCGGCAATGACGTCTGCCACGTCGGGAGCCGTGAGATCGACCCAGCCGACGACGCCGGCCACGAAGTCGGTCAGCGTCGCGAGGTGGAGGAACTCGTGCGTCTCCTCGAGGCTCGATCGCGTCTGCACCAGGATGGTTCGGCCGATGCGCGTTGCGTCCAGCTCGGGCCGAAGGTCGTCCGGGCCGAACGGCCGGCGGATCGGCGCGTACGAACCGCTCAGCCACGCGTAGTCTGCGCGGGTGGGGTCCCAGAAATGCTGGTGGGCATCGACCCGCTCTTCGAGGGCCTCAATTGCCGTCACGTCGCCACACCCAGAGGAGGTTCCAACCGATGCTGAAGACGGGGCTGACCCATCCCGACATTCTGCACGCCCTCGGCCGCGCCGGACACGGGTCGCTGGTGCTGGTGTCCGACGGCAACTTCCCGCACGAGACCGCGCCGTACCGAGGGGCGCCGCGCGTGTTCCTCAACCTCGCGATCGGCAAGGTCACCGTGAGCGACGTGCTCGAGGTGCTCCTGCCGGTCCTGCCGGTGGAGCGGATGGCGCTCATGGACCCGCAGGAGGGCGGTTTCCGGCCGGCGGTCCACGCCGTCCACGAGGCGGCCATCCCCGCCGGAACGGAAGTCGTGCATCTCCCCCGGTTCGCGTTCTACGAGGCAACCACGTCGCCGTCGCTCGCGCTCGTCGTCGCGACGGGCGATCCGCGGCCCTACGCCAACGTGCTCCTGACAGTGGGGGTCGTGCGCGCCGCTTACTGAGTCGCCGTGGCGGACCATTCCGGACCACCCGGGAACCGGTGGCGATCGATCGATGCGGCGCGCATGCGTGCATACCCTGGCGCACGTGGTAACAGATAGCGGCCGCCGACCACGGTCGCCGGCTCCTCGAAGTGCTCGTGCAGGTGGTCAACATGTTCGACGACGCGACCCTCGAGGCTGCCGCTGACGCAGATGTAATCGATCGCGGCGAGGTGTACCACGAGCTCGCACAGGCCGACACCGCCCGCGTGGGGGCACACGGGCACCCCGAACTCCGCCGCGAGCAGCAGGATCGCGAGGACCTCGTTCACGCTCGCGACGCGGCACGCATCGACCTGGCAGAAGCCGAGCGCCCCGGCCTGGAGGAACTGCTTGAACATGACGCGGTTGTGGATGTGCTCGCCGCTGGCGACGCGGATCGGCGCAACCGCGCGAGCGATCGCGGCGTGACCCAGGATGTCGTCCGGACTCGTCGGCTCCTCGATCCAGAGCGGATCGAACGAGGCGAGGTGGCGCATCCAGTCGATCGCGTCGGGCACGCTCCAGACCTGGTTCGCGTCGACCATCAGGAAACGGTCGCGCCCGATCACCTCGCGGACGATGGCACAGCGCCGCACGTCGTCGTCGACGTCGCGCCCGACCTTGATCTTGACGTGGCGAAAACCGGCGTCGATCGCCTTGCGGCAGAGTCGGCGGATCTTGTCGTCGTCGTACCCGAGCCAGCCGGCCGATGTGGTGTAGGCGGGCAGGCCGATGTCGAGTAGGCGCGCCTCCCGCCCGGGCCTTGTCGCCGAGAGCGACCGCAGTCGCTCGAGCGCGCGCTCGGGCGTCAGCGCGTCGGTCAGGTAGCGGAAGTCGATCAGGCCGACCTGCTCCTCCGCAGACATGGCGGCGATGAGTTTCCAGAGGGGGACGCCGCGATCCCGCGCGAAGAGGTCCCACACGGCGTTGAGTACCGCGCCGATCGCCATATGCATGACGCCCTTCTCCGGCCCGAGCCAGCGAAAGGCGCTGATTCCCGTGAGGCGCCGATAGAATGCGCCCATGTCCGCGAACAGCGCCCGCGCGTCGAGGCCGAGCAGGTGGGGCGCGAGCGCATCGATGGCCGCGACGCAGACCTCCGTTCCCGGCCCGATGGTGAACGCAAAGCCGTGGCCGGTCAGCCGATCGTCGTCGGTGTGGAGAATCACGTAGGGGGCCGAGTAGTCGGGATCCGGGTTCATGGCGTCTGATCCGTCCAGCGACCGCGAGGTCGGGAATCGGACGTCCAGCGTCTCAACGCGCGTGATCGGCAGTGGCTGTGGGGGCATGCGACAGCTCCGGATCGTCTGGCCGCGCGACGGACCACTGCGGCCGAGGGGAGCGTGAGGCCGGGGAGGCCGAACGGGCAATAGCCTAGGGCGAACGAGCGTCGCTGTCACGACGGTATCGACCGGTTTCACGCCGCTGCCTGCTCTACGCCGTGGCCTTCGCCTCGTGAGCCCTCACGGATTCGACGCTTTTCATCCTCATCGGCCGCGCACCGACCGGCGTCGCCTTCGCCGCTATCGCCGTGTCGTCCGTGCCGGTCGTCGGGCCGGTGCCGCCGCCGGACCTCCGGGCCACGGCCCAGGCGCTGAGGCAGACAGCGTTGACGGGCGTCGCGGCCGTTGCCGACAATGCCTGCGGAGGCTGGTCTATGACGCGCTCGGCCCGGCCGCGCTCTTCCTGGCCACTGCCGTGACCTGCGCCGCCGCCGTTCCCGTGGCGTGGCGCTCCCTCCCTGGCCGCGAGCAGTGGCGCCACGGCGGGGCACGCGGTCCCTCGTGCGTTCTCATAGCCGCCCAAAGCGGGCAACCTGCCATCGGACGACGGGTGTCAGCCGACGGCCGACCGCCGACGGCCGGCGTAGCCCACTGGTACAGTTCGGAATCTTGTGCGCGAAGACGATCACGACGCCACTGCCGCCGCCACAGGAGCCGAGGTTGCCGGCCGTCCCGGCGGACCCACCTCGAACCGTGTAGAGCCCCGAGCCGCTCAAGCCGATCCCCAGCCAACCGAGCCGTCGGGAGGTGATGAGGGTTCCCACGGTATGCCGCCCAGGGCGGTCCAACTGCTCCGGTTGCTCCGCAGCCACCCCATTCCCTTGGTCGTCCTGGACCGGCGCGTGCCGTCCAACTCCGTCGTCCAAGTGCGCTCGGATTCGGAGGCCGGTGCCCACCGGCTGGTCCAGCACTTTATCGAGCTTGGTCACCGGCGCATCGGGATGCTGACCGGCAAGCGCTCTATCTCGACCCCGACCGAGCGACGCATCTATGCCAATCTCCTGCTGACCATCGGCGTCGTGCTGCCTGCCTGACCGATGCGCGAGTCGAACGTGCGCCCGGCGATGCCGCTGATCACCTGTATAGGCGAGCTGCTCGTCGACTTCCTCCCCTTCGAGGAGGGCGGACGGACTGTCGGCTTCCGGATGCATCCGGGCGGGTCGCTTCTCAATGTCTCCGTCGCAGCGGCGCGCCTCGGTGGGCGTGTGGCACTGTGCAGCAAAGTCTCGACCGATTTCTTCGGGGTGTACCTGCGGGGGTACGTGGAGTCCCAGGGCGTCGAGGACCGCTGGCTAGCCGAGGCGGCCGCGCCCAGCACGCTGGCGTTCGTCTCGATGGACACCGGGGACCCCGTCTTCAGCTTCTACGGCGACGGGGCCGCCGACACGCTGCTGCGGGCAGAGGACCTGCCCGAGGCGCTGCTTCGTGAGACCGCGATCCTCCACGTCGGCTCGATCAGCCTGTTGCGCGGGTCGACCCCGGCAGCCGTTCTGGCGGCCTGCGAGCAGCTGTCGGACCGCGCGCTGATCTCGCTGGATCCCAACGTGCGTCCGCGAATGGTGACGGACGAGGACGTCTACCGCCGGCTGCTTCGTCGCGTGATCGCCCTGACCGACGTCATCAAGGTCAGCGCGGCGGATCTCGCCTGGTTGGCGCCGGGGCAGGGGATCGAGGACGCGGCAGTCGGGCTGCTCGAGGCAGGGGCGGCGCTCGTCGTGGTCACCCGCGGTGGTGGCGGCGTGATCGCGGTGCGCGGCACCGCGCGGTCCCCGGAGGTTATGCGGGGGGACGCATTTCGCGTCGATGTCGTGGACGCGGTCGGCGCAGGTGATTCCTTTGACGCCGGGCTGTTGACCTGGCTGGCCGAAGGCGGAGTCACGACCCGTGCTGCCCTCGCCGACGTGTCGGCCGGCGATCTCAGAGCAGGCCTTCGGTTCGCTGCTGCCGTTGCAGCGCTCAACTGCACTCGTGCGGGAGCCGACCCGCCGACCAGGGCGGCGGTCGGAGCATTCCTGGATGTGGCCAATGGGGAAGGAGACAGAGATGGCGGTCATTGAGCAGGCGGTCACGGGCGTCGTGGCCGCATCGCGGTTCGTCGGCGGGTGGCCCAGGATCGGGATCCGTGCGGTGATCGACGGGCGCCGCCGGGGCGTCCGCGAGTCGCTGGAGGAGCAGACGATGGCGATGGCCAAGGCGACCGCCGCCCTGGTCAGCGCCGAACTGCGCTATCCCGATGGCCGGCCGGCTGAATGCGTGGTACCCGGTCACTGCATCGGCGGCGTCGCAGAGGCGGCCGAAGTCGCCGACCTGTTCCGCCGCGAGGGAGTCGGCGTCTCGCTCACCGTCACTCCCTGCTGGTGCTACGGGTCCGAGACGATGGACATGGATCCGCTCACGCCGAAGGCGGTCTGGGGATTCAACGGAACGGAACGGCCCGGCGCCGTGTATCTCGCGGCCGTGCTGGCTGCGCACACGCAGAAGGGCCTGCCCGCGTTCGGCATCTACGGTCACGACGTCCAGGACGCGGGCGACGGAACGATTCCCCCCGACGTGGAGGAGAAGCTGCTCCGGTTCGCGCGGGCCGGCCTGGCCGTCGCGATCATGCGCGGCAAGTCCTACCTGAGCATCGGCAGCGTCTCGATGGGGATCGCGGGGTCGATCGTCGACCAGGCGTTCTTCGAGCGCTACCTCGGCATGCGCGTCGAGAGCGTCGACATGAGCGAGCTGACTCGCCGGATGGATGAGGACATCTTCGATCCCGCGGAGTTCGAGCGGGCGTACGCCTGGACCCGCGCCAACTGCCGCGAAGGCCAGGACCGCAACGGTCCGGACAAGCAGCGCAGCCGCGAGCAGAAGGAGCGCGACTGGGCGACCGTCGTCAAGATGGCCATGATCGCTCGCGACCTGATGACGGGCAATCCGCGGCTCGCCGAGCTCGGGTACGGCGAGGAGGCGCTCGGGCACAACGCGATCGTCGGCGGCTTCCAGGGGCAGCGGCAGTGGACCGACCACTCCCCGAACGGCGACTTCATGGAGGCCATCCTGAATTCGTCGTTCGACTGGAACGGCATCCGGGCGCCCTACGTGTTCGCGACAGAGAACGACAGCCTCAACGGGGCGTCCATGCTGATGGGCTATCTGCTCACCAACACGTGCTCAGATCTTCGCCGACGTGCGGACGTACTGGAGCCCCGAGGCAGTGAAGCGCGTGACCGGCCAGGCGCTGGAGGGTCGCGCGGCGGGAGGCGTCATCCACCTGATCAACTCCGGCGCGGCCTCGCTCGACGCCACGGGCCAGATGGAGCGTGATGGCCAGCCGGCCATGAAGCCGTTCTGGGAGATCGAGGAAGCGGACGTCAGACGCTGCCTGGAGGTGACCACCTGGTACCCGGCGACTACCGAGTACTTCCGCGGCGGCGGGTTCTCGTCGAACTTCGTCTCCCGCGGCGGGATGCCGGTCACGATGAGCCGGATCAACCTCGTCGCCGGCGTCGGCCCGGTGATCCAGCTCGCCGCAGGGCTGGACCGTCGACCTGCCGCCCGATGTCCACCGCACACTCGACCAGCGGACCGATCCGACCTGGCCGACCCACTGGTTCGTCCCCGAGGTCACGGGCACCGGCGCATTCCGGGACGTCTACAGCGTGATGGCCAACTGGGGCGCCAACCATGGCGCCATCAGCTATGGCCACATCGGGGCCGATCTGATCAGCCTCGCCTCGCTGCTCCGCATCCCGGTGAACATGCACAACGTCCCGTCCGAGAAGGTGTTTCGCCCGAGCGCCTGGAGTGCGCTCGGCACTGCCGATCCCGAGGGCGCCGACTACCGCGCGTGCGCCAACTTCGGGCCCCTGTACGGACGGCGGTGAGCCGGCCGGGAAGCGGAAACGACCCCGAATGAGCCACTACCTGGCGATCGACCTGGGGGCGTCCAGCGGACGGGTCCTGCTCGGTCGCTGGGATGGCGGCCGATTCGAGGTCAGCGAGCGCCATCGATTCGGGAACGGACCGGTCACCGTGATGGGCCACCTTCACTGGGACGTGCTGCGGATCTGGTCCGAGATCAAGGACGGGATCGCCCGTTTCGGGGCCGATCACGGCGCCCGGCTGGACGGGATCGGCCTCGACACGTGGGGCGTCGACTTCGCCCTTCTCGATCGGGGCGGCAGGCTGCTCGCCAACCCGCACCACTACCGGGATCGACGGACGGACGGGATCCCCGAACTTGTGTATCGCACCGTGCCCCGCGAGGCGATCTACGCTGCGACCGGAATCCAGTCGTTGCAGATCAATACGCTATTCCAGCTGTACAGCATGGTCCGCGCCGAGGACCCGCAGCTCGCAGACGCGCAGATGCTCCTGCCGCTCCCGAACCTGTTCTACCGATGGCTCGGTGCGGATCCGGTTGCCGAGTACACCCACGCCACGACCACGCAGTGCCTCGACGTCCGCCACAGGCGTTGGGCGACCGAGCTGCTCGCGAAGCTCGGCATTCGAACCGACCTGTTCCCGCCACTGGTCGAGCCGGCGACCATCCTCGGCACGCTCCGTCGAGACGTCGCCGAGGAGGCCGGCCTGCACGGCCCGTCGAGCGTCATCGCGGTTGGGTCGCACGACACGGCGAGCGCGGTCGCCGCGACTCCCGGCCTGGACCGGACCAGCGCCTGGATCAGCAGTGGCACGTGGAGCGTGATGGGCGTCGAGGCTCCCGCACCAATCGTCGACGAGCGAGCATTTGCCGCAGGGTTCACGAACGAGGGCGGTGTCGGCGGAACCACCCGCCTTTCCAGGAACATCGCAGGGCTGTGGCTCGTGCAGGAGTGCCGCCGGCAGTGGCAGCGAGAGGGCCTGGACTTCGGCTGGGCGGAGCTGATGGACCATGCCAGGGCGGCCGCCCCGTTCGGGCCGCTCGTCGACCCCGATGCGCCGGAATTCCTCAACCCCCCGGATATGCCGGCACAGATCCGATCCTTCTGCCTCGCCACGGGTCAGGGTCCCCCGGACGGCGTCGGGGCGACGGTGCGCTGCTGCCTCGAGAGCCTCGCGCTGCGCTACCGAGCGACGCTGGGACGTCTCGAGGAGATCGTCGAGCATCGTCTCGATACGATCCGCATCGTGGGCGGCGGAAGCCAGAACGGGCTGCTCTGCCAGCTCGCGGCCGACGCCTGCGGCGTACCCGTGGTCGCAGGCCCGGTCGAGGCGACCGCGCTCGGCAACCTCATGGTCCAGGCGATCGCCCACGGTGAGATCGACGACGTCCAGGCGGGGCGCGAGGCGGTCGCGGGATCGGTGCGCCTGGACACGTACGAACCGCGGACCAGCGACGCGTGGGCGGAGGGGCTGGCCCGTCTGCGCCTCCCAGACGCGATGGGAAGGCCGTGAATCCATGGTCGCGGCAGCTCGCGCAGGCATGCTCGGCTCTGACGCTCCGCATGGTTGATAAGGGCGCCACACGCCCTCCTGCCGGGAGCGCCGTGGAACGAGGCCTTGCACCGCAAGACCCGGGCAAGGTGTGTATGCGTTCGTGCCCATCAGGTGGCTTGCGGCGATCCGCCGGTTCGACATTGGCGGGCCGGACGAGTGGCTGGGGTTGAGCGACCACACAGAGATGGCCGAGCGGGCCGGCGGCATTTGCGTGGGAAACCGATGGCTGACCCGACCCTCGTGCCATCGTAGGTGGCACGAGGCGAGGGCAGCCTTGGGGCATGGCTCGCGCTCCCCGACCGTCCGCCCCTTCGGCCCAAGTGCCCGGCCCACCCTGGCACCCAAATCCTGCTCGACGGCTTCACGGCGGCTCGCTGGAGCGATGCCCACCGCCGACCGCGCTACCGCTGCGTACGAGCACTAGCCGGGCATTCCTTCTGTCCCTACCACATGGGCGTGAAAGTCCACCCCGCCGAATCGCTCGCGGCCTACTTCCCCTGGCTGGCGCAGGAGTGGCACCCGACGAAGAACGCGCTGCGACCCGACCAGGTGGCGCGTGCCTCCGCTCGGGAGATCGATTGGCGCTGTCGGCTGGGCCACGAATGGCGCGCGGTCGTCTACGCGCGGACGCTGTCGCGATCGGGCTGCCCGCACTGCTTCAGGCTCAGCCAGCCGGCCAAGAGCCGAGCGGCCATGGCGCGACACCGCCGGTCGGCCCACGATCGAGCCGAGGTCCAGATCGCATCCCTGCTCCCCGCGTCCACGGGCTGAGCCGGGGCCAGTTGTCCGTCGAGGAGCCGTCGGCCTGAGCGGAAGGCTTCGGACGCCCCGAACCATCCGATGATCGTGGCTTCCTCAATGCTCGAGGGGCGTTGAGGTCTCACTGCTCCGCGGCCGCTCCCTGCGGCTCCCGGCGCGACCCCTGATCCACCGGGACCCGATCGCCCTGACAGGCTGAAGCCCTCCTGCAAACCCCAGCAGCCAGCTGCATCGGTCGGGTTGCACGCCTCACCTGGGGGTCCACTTCCCACGCAAATACAACAGGGGGCTCCGCCAGCTGTCGCGGAAGAACGCGCCTCAGAGCACGACTGAGGCGGTTCGCGCTCCATCGGCTGCCCGAGGCCGAGGTCGGCCGCAAGCGGCAGCGTCGCGATCAGCTCCGCAATCCCGGCGCTCCCAGGCTCCCCTCGCGTGAGCACGGGCGGCAGTGTAGCGACGGCCGCCGGCGGCTACCAGTGGAAATCGACCCGCGCGCGCCGGCCGAGCTGTGAGTCGACTGGTGTTTTGTCAGGACCCGCCGGCCGCGGCGATCACGTGAGCCGCAGCGTTGATCGGGACCGCGAAGCCAATTCCGACGGTGGAGGACGAGGCCGCGCTGACGATGCCGATGGCCGCGCCGGACGCGTCGATGAGGGGCCCGCCGCTGTTGCCCGGGTAGATCGGGGCGTTGGTCTGGACGAGGCCGGTGAGCGTGCGAGGCCTGCCCGTCAGCTGGTCGGTGACGGTGACGGTGACGTCGAGGCTTGACACGACGCCGGTGGTGACCGAGCCCGGGGACTTGCCGAGCGGGTCGCCGATCGCCGCTGCAATCTCGCCGACCGTGAGATCGGCGGAATTTCCACTCGCAAGCGTCGGCAGTCCCGTGGCGGCGATCTTCACGACCGCGACGTCAAGAGCGAGGTCTCGCGCTGCGACGATGCCGCGGAAGGTCCGCCCGTCCGCGAGCGTGACGATTACCCGAGAGGTGCCCTCGACGACGTGGGCGGCGGTGAGGATGTACCCGTTCGGGGTGTAGATGAACCCCGACCCGATTCCGATCTCCCGTGCCCTTCGGAAGCCGACGGCCCTGACGGTGATCTGCGTGTCGATGACGACGACAGCAGCGCGGTCGGCGGCCGCGGCCGAGGCAACCGACGACGACGCTCCGCCGGCCGACACGATGCCGCCGTTCCTGCCGGCGACATCACCGGGGAAGGTGATGACGGGCGCGGATGCAGGCGCCTCGACCACCGCGGAGGCAGCGGTTGCGACGACAGCCGCGAGCACCGACACGACGAGGACCAGGGCGAGGTTGGCGCGGTGCCTCCGGGCGCGCGGTTGCGGCAGGACCGGATCGGGCGGGAACGGCCAACGAGTGCCGAGATCAGGCGGCACGTGCCCGGCTCCCAGGGGAGGCCCGGGCAACCATGGATCGCTGGATGGTGACTGGAACCACGGTTCGACCATTCGGACGACTCCGTTTGATGCGCGGGTCCCGGTACCGGGCGTTGGCAGCATGCGCAACGGGCCGGAACGCACTGAACCTTAAGCCCGCAGGTTATCGAATTGGTTACAATTGCCGGGCCGTCGCCGGGCCGCTCCCGATCGGTGTCAACGGGCCAGGCGCGCCACCCGCTTCGCGGCCGCCAGCACCTTGCGCGCCGTGCTCGGCGACACCCGCGAGACCGCGTCGATCGTGGTCGCGAGATCCTCCTCCGGCAGCGAGCCGAACAGGCGCAGGACCCGGTCGAGGGAGTCGTCGGACAGGCGAGCGAGGACGGAGAAACCGCGGGCGATCTCGTTCGACTCGGCGCGGGCCAGCAGGCTGACCGCACGATCGAACAGCTTCATGAACCCCAGCAGGTCGGTCAGCCAATCGCGCAACCGGACGACCTCGACGTCGCCGGGCGATGATCGGACGGCCTCCTCTGCGTAGGCGAGGCAGGTCTCGATCCTCGGCAGCAGCGGATCTGCCTCGCGCACCTTGCGCTGCTCGGCGATGCGCTGGAACCAGCGCCACCGGTCCTCGACGACTGCGTATGCGGTGGCGCTGGGACCGCGTTTGCCGGAGCGGCGCGGATCCGGCACCCGCTCCACGAGCCCCCAGGCCTCGGTCTCCGCGAGCGCCAGGCTCGCGGCGCGATGGCTGAGGCCGAGGGCCTCGCGGATCTCCCGCTCGGTCAGGACGCCGGGGTGGGCGAGGAGGTAGCCGTGCACGCGCGCCACCGATGGTTGCACGCCCCACGCGGCGCCCATCTCCCCCCACGAGTCGGCGAAGGCGCGGCGCACGGCCTCGACGGTCGACTGCTCATGGTCGGGTGTGATCTGCGGAGCGACGGCAGCCATCGGGCTCACGATAGCAGGGCGGTCCGAGCCCGGCGGCTACTCCGCCACGGCCTGTCCTCGGATGGCCCACACGGGGCGCACGTCAGTGTTGTGATCGGTGCACGGCTACCCGGCACCGTTGTGTCGGCCGAGGCTGCCCGCGTCGGCGCCCCGGTGACCACCGCCGCTGGCGGCGAACGCCCCGCGCGCCCGCGGTGTGCACCAGAGTTGCGAGTCAGCCGACCTTGGCGCTGGCGGAGCCCCCGGGAGTCGCCGCGTAGGCCGTTCTGTGCCCCCGATGCACGTGTCCGGCACGCGTCCGCCCAAGAGGACCGGTTGGGTGGCCAGGTGGCATCTCGGATGCACCAACCCGCCGACCCGCGGGCCCGACCGGGGTGATGCGGGCCAACTCGCACCTCCCACGCACACCCGACACCGGGCAGGCGGTGCCTGCGGTCGCAGCCCACGGGCGGACCGACCCTGGTACCCCGCCACTCACCACACCGAACACTGTCAGATCGACGCACCGGCCCGTGCACGCGAAGGCCCGGGTCACAACCTGACGTACGCCTCTCACGCGGCCCCACGTTGCACGAGTGCCGGCGCTGCTTCACCATCGCGTCATGGCTGCCGTCACGCCCCAGTCAGGATCGACCGTGCCCGATCGTAGCGCGCCTCCCCCCGGCCCCGCCGCGCCCCCCGGCCCCGCCGCGCCCCCCGGCCCCGCCGCGCCCCCCGGCCCCGCCGCGGCCCCCGGCCCCGCCGCGCCCCCCGGCCCCGCCGCGCCCCCCGGCCCCGCCGCGCCCCCCGGCCCCGCCGCGCCCCCCGGCCCCGCCGCGCCCCCCGGCCCCGCCGCGCCCCCCGGCCCCGCCGCGCCCTCCGGCCCCGCCGCGCCCTCCGGCCCCGCCGCGCCCTCCGGCCCCGGCTCGCCCGCCGACCTGGCCGCGCGGTTCCAGTCGACCGCGTATCGAAATCCCTTCCGCACCTACCAGGCGCTCGCGCTCGACGCCTTCGAGCGAGCGCGGGCCGCCGGCCGCAACCGGTTCTATGTCGCCATGCCGCCGGGCAGCGGCAAGACCGTCCTTGGGCTGGAGGTCTGTCGGCGGCTCGGGCGCCCGACGCTCGTGCTCGGGCCCAACACCGCCATCCAGGCCCAGTGGCTCGACCAGTGGGCGGACTTCCTGCCGAACACCGTGCCGGCGTCGGCCGCAGTCGAGCTGACCGCTCCGCTCACCGTCCTCACGTACCAGGCCGTCTGCGTTCTCGACCACGATGACGGGCCGGCCGATGGCGACGAGACCGACGACGAGGCGGGCCACGACGATCGAACGGGCGCACCCGCCGGCCAGCCTGCGCCTCCGTCACCCGATGCGGCAGCCCACGGTCCCATCGACGCACACGAGCGTGCGCGCCGGCGCCGCCTGATCGCCCGTGGCGGCGAGCGCGAAGAGGTCCTCGGCCTGCTGCATCCCAACGGCCGCGCCATCGTCGACCACATCGCCGCGAGCGGCCAGTGGACCGTGGTGCTGGACGAGTGCCATCACCTGCTGGAACTCTGGGGCCACCTCGTGGAGGCCATCCTCGAGGAAATCGGCGCCGATGCGTTCGTCGTCGGGCTCACCGCGACGCCGCCGGACGACATGGACGCGGTGGAGGCACAACTCTACGAGCGGCTGTTCGGCCGGGCCGATTTCGAGGTCGTCACTCCGGCCGTCGTCAAGGAGGGCCACCTCGCGCCCTACCAGGAACTGGCGTTCCTGACGACGCCGCTGCCGCTCGAGGAGGAGTACATCGCCGCGCAGCAGCAGCGCTTCGAGGGCCTGCTGTCGGACGTGCTCGATCCGACGTTCGCCAGTCTGCCCTTCCTCTCCTGGCTCGACCAGCGGGTCGTGCAACGTCGGGGAACGGAAGGAGCACAGGTCGGCTGGGAGCGCTTCGAGGCCCAGGAGCCGGCGCTCGCACAGGCCGCCCTGCGGCTCATCTGGACCAGGCACGACCCGATCCCGCCAGATGCCCAGGTGCGCGAGCAGCATCGCCGCGCGCCGACGGCCGACGACTGGATCGCGATGCTGGGGCCGTACGTGCGCGAGGCGCTCGACCCGGGTACCGCGGCAATCGACCATGCCGCCCGCGAACGGATCCGGGCCGCCCTGCCGTCGGTCGGGTACCAGCTTGCCGGCAACGGGATCCGCCGCACGACCTCCGTCGTCGATCGGGTCCTCTCGCTGTCCGGCAGCAAGGCAGCCGCCGCTGTGCAGATCCTGGACGCGGAGCTGACGGTCCTGGGCAATCAACTCCGCGCGCTCCTGCTCTGCGACTACGAAGTGGCCGGTCACGACGCGAGCCTCCGCCTGAAAGGTGTGCTCGATCCGCAGGCCGGGAGCGCCGCGCTCCTGCTGCAGACCCTGCTCGAGAACAACACGACCTCCCAACTCGATCCGATCCTCATGACCGGCCGGACGGTCGCCTGCTCGCGGTCGACGGCCCGGGTCTTCGTGGCCTGGGCGGCAGCCGCGGATCCCGAGATCGCGCCGGCCCTCGCAGCGCTGGGAGCCGTCGTCGACGCGGGCAGCCGGGGCCTCGAGTGGCGCGACATGGTCGTGGTCGAGCCCGACGACCCTCGCTGGACGCCACGTCGCTACGTACGCCTTGTCACCCGGTACTTCGAAGAAGGGCGCAGCCGCTGCCTCGTTGGCACGCGCGGCCTGCTCGGCGAAGGTTGGGATGCCCGAACCGTCAACGTGCTCATCGACCTCACGGCTGCCGCGACATCGACCTCGGTCCACCAGATGCGAGGCCGCAGCCTCCGCCTCGATCCGGCTCTCCCACACAAGGTCGCCGACAACTGGGACGTGGTCTGCGTGGCGCCCGAGCACGCACGCGGCGACGCCGACTACGTGCGCTTCGTTCGCAAGCATCGGGCCTACTTCGCGCTGAGCGCCACCGGTGAGATCGAATCGGGCGTCTCGCACGTCGACCCCGGGCTGTCGCCCTACGGGCCGCCGGATCCCTCGACCTACCTCGACCTCGGCCGGCAGATGCTGGCAAGGGCCGACCAGCGCGAGGCGACCTATGCGCGCTGGGGCATCGGCCGCCCGTACGCGAACGTCCAGGCGGAGACGGTGCGGGTGCACGCGGCGCGGACCATGGGCCTGCCCGGCGCGAGCCTGCTGCGCCACCTGCCCGCTGGTCAGTCCCCCTCGCGGCTGGGCCGAGCGGCAGCCGGGGCTCTGCTCGTCGCGCTCTTCCTCCTTGTGGCGGGAGCGGCCATTGGATTGCCGATCTTCGGCCTGCTGTCCGCGCTCGTGATCGGGATCGCGGGCGTCGCGATGACGGTGCACATGGCACGCGGGGCCATCTCCCGGCTGCAGCCGAGCGACACGCTCGAGGACCTTGCGTGTGCCCTCGCGGAGGCACTGGCGACGACCGGACTCGCCTCGCCGACGATGGGTCCGGCTGCGGTCCGGGTCGCCCCGCAGTCCGACGGGTACTACCGCTGCTTCCTGGAAGGCGCGAGCGGCCCCGACGCAGCCACGTTCGCGACCGCACTGGATGAACTCCTTGCCCCGCTCGCCGACCCGCGCTGGATCATCCCGAGGGCCGTCGGCGAACCGTCGCCCTCCGAGCTCGACGTGCTGGTGCTCCTGGCGCGGCGCGTGTTGAACAGGCCGGCTCCGGGCCACGTGGTGTACCACGCGGTGCCCGGTGTCCTGGCGACCCGCAGGGATCACGCCCTGGCGTTCCAGGCCGCATGGGATCGGTGGGTGAGCCCGGGCGCCCACGCGCTGCCGGCGAAGGACCCCCGTGCCGATGCGGTCCTCGCGCTCCACCGCGGCGACGATCCGTTCGGCATCGACACGCAGATGCGAACGCTCTGGTACTGAGAATCACCCTCGCAAAAGCCATTGTGCGAGTAATGGAATGCCGGCCGGCAGTCCATTGATCGCCCTCGATGTCCGCGGGAACCGAGATCAGCCCCAGGGACCGCCGACGCCCGCCACGAACGCATGCCGCGGGGCTGCGTGCGGCTGACGTCTGCCGGTAGTGGCCGGCGCTCGGGTTGGCGGCCGCGGGAGCCGCGGCCCACGCACAGCCCGCAGTCGATCCGCGCTGCCTACGGCGTCGACTCCATCCTTGCCGGCGGCACGGACGGGACGGCTCGGACCATCGTGATCGTGGATGCGTTCTCGAACCCGTATATCGCCTCGGACCTGTCCATGTTCGACGCCACGTTCGGCCTGCCCGACCCGACGCTCGACATCATCGCCCCGGATGGCCTGACGCTGTTCGACATCAACGATGGGAACCAGGTCGGATGGTCCGGCGAGATCTCGCTCGACGTCGAGTGGGCCCACGCCATCGCCCCCGGCGCCACCATCGACCTGGTCCTCGGGAAGTCGAACCAGGACTCCGACCTCAACAGCGCGACGAAATATGCCGTCGGCTGACGCGGATACCGGAACGGATCGACCACCGCGACGCGCCGCCCGCCCGCCCGCGCTTGACGCTCCGACCCACCCGACCTAAGCTCCGCGGCCACAACCGAAGACGGGCGATGAACGGGGAAAGTACCCGGCGCCCCGCGGCCGCAGAGGACGCAGGGAGCCACGGAACAGAGAGCCGGCGGCGCTGCGAGCCGGCCGTGGACGTCGGTGAAATGGACCCGCGAGCCCGATCGAGATGAGCGCGGCGGCCGTGTTCCGCGAGGACGTGCGTTGCCGAAGGCGGGTGGCACCGCGGAAGGACCGACCTTTCGTCCCGACCGGACGAGGTCGGTCTCGCTGATTCCCGGAGCAGGACCATGAGTGAAGCCATCCGTACCGCCCTCGCCGCCGTCGTGGCGCCGCGAGACGCTCTCCCGCGCCCACGCCCAGGCCGTCATGGGCGACGTCCTCGACGGCGAGGTCACGCCGGCGCAGCTCGGCGCCATCCTCATGGCCCTGCGCATGCGCGGTGAAACCGTCGACGAACTCACGGGGTTCGTCAGCGCAATGCGGGCGCGCGTGATCGCCGTGCAATCACCGGAGGGCACGATCGACACGTGCGGCACGGGCGGCGACCTGCACGCCACCTTCAACATCTCGACCGCTGCGGCGCTGGTCGTGTCGGCCGCCGGTGTCCCGGTCGCGAAACACGGCAACCGGGCCGTCACCTCCCGATCCGGCAGTTCCGACGTGATGGGAGCGCTCGGACTGACCGTCGAGCAGTCGCCCGAAGACGCCGCAGCCTCGCTGGACGAGGCTGGGTTCTGCTTCCTCCACGCCCCGTCCTTCCACCCGGGCATGCGCCATGCCAGTCCCACCCGCCGCGAGCTCGGCATCCGGACCGCGTTCAACCTCTGCGGCCCGCTGGCCAACCCCGCCTTCCCGCGCCGGCAGCTGGTGGGCGTTGCCGATCCCGAAGTCGGCGCAGCGGGTCGCCGACGTGCTCCACGCGCTGGAGGTGGAGCGGGCGTTCGTCGTGTACGGCGAGCGCGTCGACGAGCTGCCGCTCGACGGCACCGGCGTCGCGTACGACGTCCGCCCGGAAGGCGTGACAAGGCTCCAGGTCCGTCCCGAGGACGCGGGGCTGCGCTGGGCCGCGACCGACGCGCTGGTCGGCGGCGATCCGGGGCATAACGCGGCGCTCATCGAGGCCATCCTCACGGGACGCCGCGATGGTCCCCCGGCCGAGGTGGTGCTGCTCAATGCGGGCGCGGCGCTCGTCGTCGCCGGCAGGGTCGAGACGGTGCGGATGGCGTGGAGCTGGCGCGTGAGACGGTCGGCCTCGGGCGCTGCCACCGAGAAGCTTGCATCTCCTGCGGGCGCGCGAACAGGCGCCGCCGGGAGGCGGTGGCAACGGCGCCCGGGCCCGCATGAGCACGACCGCCGGTGCCCGCGCCGCTCCAGCGCGCCCCCGCGGAGCACGTCGGGCTGCCCGCGGCGTGCTCGAGGAGATCGCGCGCGCCGCCGGGCGGACATTGAGCGAGAGCCTGGCCGGACGCACCGCCCGCGACCTGGCGCGCGACGCCGCCGCGGCCCTGGTGCCGCGCGACGCGCTTGCGCCGCTCCTCCGGGCCGGCCTGCATGTGATTGCAGAGTTCAAGCGCCGCTCCCCGTCGGCGGGGACGCTGGCGGAAGGCGAGCCGGACATCGCGGCGAGGGCGCGCGCCTACGATGCCGGCGGGGCGGCCGCGATTTCCGTGCTCGTCGAGCCGCACTGGTTCGGCGGGTCGATCGACGATCTGCGGGTGGCGCGAGCTGCGACCTCGCTGCCGATCCTGGCCAAGGAGTTCGTGGTGGACCCGCGGCAGTTGCCGCTGCTGCGGGCCGCCGGCGCCGACCTCGTGCTCCTGATTGCGGCGCTCCACCCCGCTCGCGTCCTGGCGCGACTCGTGCGGCAGGCGCTCGACCTGGGACTGGAGCCGCTGGTCGAGGCGCACGATGCCCGCGACCTGGACGCGGCGCTCGGCTCCGGCGCTCGTCTGATCGGGCTCAACAACCGCGACCTGCGGACGCTCCAGGTCGATCCCGAGCGGGCCGAGCGGCTTCGTGCCTCGGTGCCGGACGACCGCGTCGTGGTCGCCGAGTCGGGCGTTCGAGACGAAGCGCGTCTGCGCCGCTGGCGGGCCATGGGTTTCGACGCCGCGCTCATCGGCGAGGAGCTGATGCGCGCCGGCTCGGATCCGGTGTCTGTCGCCGCCCGCACGGCGGCGCTCGTCGCCGCGGGACGGCCTCCGTCGCCCGCCGAGGATCCCGCCGCCCATGGCCGACGGCCGTTCGTCAAGATCTGCGGCATTACCGAGGCCGACGGGCTCCGCGCGGCGATCAAGGCCGGCGCCGACGCGATCGGGCTCAACTTGGTCCCGGGCACGAAGCGTGCGCTGACGGAGGCTGAAGCGGGGGCGCTCGCGCACCTGGCGTGGCTCGAAGGCAGCGGCGCCGAGGCCGCCGCCCGCCCCAGGGTCGTCGGCATCTTCGCCGACCGCGACCCTGCGGACGTCGCTGCCACCGCGGCCAGGCTCGGCCTCGACGCGGTGCAGCTCGAGCGGCTCCGAGCCTCCCGAGCGACCTCGACGTGATCCCGTTGCCCGTCATCAAGGTCCTCCACCTGCCTGCCGCCGCGAGCGACGCCGGCAGTGGCTCATCGCCGGCCGTCGATGCCATTGCCACGGAGGTGGTGCAGCGCGCCGCGGCCTACCGGACCCGGCCCAACCTCTGGTCCCTGCTGCTCGACACGGCAGACCCCTCGGTTCCCGGTGGCACCGGCCGTCGCGCGGCCGTCAACCTGGCGCTCGCGGTCGCGAACCAGGTTCCCGTCCTGCTCGCCGGGGGCCTGACACCGGCGAACGTGGCCGAGGCACTCCGCGACGTGCCGGCGCTCGGCGTCGACGTGGCGGGCGGCGTGGAGCGCGCCCGTCGCCCTCACCGCGGCCGGAAGGCCGGTCAAGGACCCGTTTCGTGTCGGCCTGTTCGTCAAGCGGGCGCGTGCCGCGCGGCTCGACCTGCCGACCGCCCAGTGCCGGCCGCAGCCCGTCGACCGCGGTCTCGTCGAACCCGACGCTCGGGGTCGGTGGGGCCGAGAGCCGCCAGTTCGGCGGGCGGTTCGTCCCTGAGACGCTGATTGCGGCGCTGCTCGACCTGGAGGCCGCCTACGTCGAGATCCGCGGAGAGCCCGCCTTCTGGGCGGAGCTGCGCGAACTCGGCCGCCGCTACGTCGGCCGTCCGACGCCGCTCTATCGCGCCGATCGGCTCGCTGCGGAGCTGGGGCGCCGCGCGGGCGCCGGTTCGCCCGCCATCCGCCTCTACCTGAAGCGCGAGGACCTCGCGCACACCGGAGCGCACAAGATCAACAACGCGCTCGGCCAGGCGCTGCTGACGCGGCGGCTCGGAAAGCATCGCGTCATCGCCGAGACGGGTGCCGGCCAGCACGGTGTCGCCACGGCGACTGCCTGCGCGCTGCTCGACCTCGACTGCGTCGTCTACATGGGTGCCGAGGACATCCGCCGCCAGGCTCCGAACGTGCTGCGAATGGCGCGCGCTCGGGGCGGAGGTCCGCGAGGTGACCTCCGGCAGTGCCACGCTCAAGGACGCGGTGAACGAGGCGCTGCGGGACTGGGTCACCAACGTCGCGACCACCCACTACGTCCTCGGGTCGGCCGTCGGCCCGCACCCGTTCCCGGCGCTGGTCCGGGACTTCCAGCGGGTGATCGGCGACGAGGCGGCCGCGCAGGTTCTGGCGTTGGCAGGCCGGCTACCGGACGCGGCCGTGGCCTGCGTCGGCGGCGGCTCGAACGCCATCGGCCTGTTCAGCCGGCTCATCGGGGAGACCCGGTCCGGCTGATCGGCGTGGAGGCCGCAGGGGAGGGGCTGAACCGGCGGCACGCTGCCGCACTGGCCGGCGGCTCACCCGGCGTGCTGCACGGCTCGCTGTCGTACCTGCTCCAGGACGCCGAGGGCCAGGTGCTGGAGGCGCACTCGATTTCCGCCGGGCTCGACTACCCGGGCATCGGGCCGCAGCTTTCGGCCCTCTACGACGCGGGGCGCATGGAGGTGCTCGCGGCGACCGACGCGCAGGCGATCGACGGCGTCCGGTTGCTCACTCGAACCGAGGGCATCCTGCCCGCGCTCGAGCCTGCCCACGCGATCGCAGCGCTGGGCGACCTGCTCGGCGGACGGACGCCGCTGGCGCCGCTGCCTGACGGCGCCGTTGTGCTGCTCGGGCTCTCGGGTCGCGGGGACAAGGACCTTGCCGCGATCGGCGACCGGCTGGAGGTGGCGCCGTGATCGCGCCCGTCTCCACCGACGCCGAGGCCTCCGCCGGCCAGCCCGCCATCGCCGCAGCGTTCGCGAGTGCCGCCCGCGAGGATCGCGCCGCGCTGATCCCATACGCCGTGGCCGGCTATCCCGATGCGAAGACGTCGGCCGCGATCGCCCTTGCGTTGGTCGACGCCGGCGCCGATCTCCTCGAGATCGGGCTGCCGTACAGCGACCCGCTCGCGGACGGTCTCACGCTTCAGCGTGCCAGCAGAGTAGCGCTCCACCACGGTGAAACGCTCGCCCGCTCCCTCGACCTCGTGGCGGAGATCCACGCCGCGCGCCCGGCGACGCCCCTGATTGCGATGGGCTACGTCAACCAGTTTCTCGGCGGAATGCATGGCCCCGCGCTGCTCGAACGCCTGGCGGGGTCCGGCGCGAGCGGCATGATCGTCGCCGACCTCACCCCGGACGAAGGCGGCGACCTCGAGGCGGCCGCCCTGCCGCTCGGCCTCGCCCTGGTCTATCTCGTCACCCCGACGACGACACCCGACCGCCGCCGCATGATCGCGGAGCGGAGCCGCGGCTTCCTGTACGCCGTGTCGCTCGCGGGCGTGACCGGAGCGCGCCGCTCGCTGCCGCCCGGGATCGGCGGTTTCCTCACCGGCCTGCGGGCCGTCACGCCCGTTCCCGTGGCCGTCGGGTTCGGCGTGTCGCGACCCGCCCACGTCCGTCGCCTGGCGAGGCTCGCCGACGGCGTCATCGTCGCCAGCGCGCTGGTCGATGCACTCGGGCCCGACGGGCGCGACATCGAGCAGATGGCGGAACTGGTGCGCGCGCTTCGAGGCGCCACTTCACGCTGACGGCGGCATCTTGTCCTGCAACGACAACATGCCGACCGGCCCTGTCCGGGCCCACGCCGGCATCGTCATGCTGATGGCTCAAGCCCGCCGACCGGACACGACGAACCTGTGGACCACGGATCGATCAAGGTCCTGTATCGAGGCCGTCGCGCCGCCGCCGAAGGGTGGCTGTCCGAAGACGTGCCCATCGCGCAGCAACGCGGCTGGCGACTCGTGGAACAGTGGTGGGCGGGCACGGAGCTGGTCGCCATCTTCTACGGCGACGCCGACTCCCAGCCGTGGACGCCTCCACGCCGGCGCCGCACCGCGCGGGCCGGTTCACACACGGCGACCAGCGACGGCTCATTCGGGCCCTACGGCTCATGGCTCAATGCACCTGTGGAGCCGGCCAAAGAGCTCGGGCGAGTCCGGCGGCCCCGCGCCAGCCGATGGCTGGTGGTCCTGGCGGCGCTCATCATCGTGCTCGTCGGAACGTTCGCATACCTCACGCGATTCCCGGCCGGATTCGATGCCCCGCCCACCGCGGCCGATGCAATCTCGGTGGCGGCAGCCCTGGGCGTCCCGCCGGATGCAGTGCACTCGATCGCGGCCTTTGAGAACATCGGCGCTTCCTACGGATCCTGGATCTACTCGTTCGACCTGCAGGCCACCGATCTGGCGAGCGGTGCGAGCGGTGGGAACTGGCAGCTCGGCACCACGCCGCAGGGCAACCCGGGAGGAATGGCGGCAACCGCGTCGCGCGTGTTCGTTGTCTATCCGCGGCTGTCCTCGGCTGCCGGAGCTTCCCCGGGTGAGCCCTGGGCTACCGATCCGACCGACTGGACGATCAATGCATTCGCGGTACCCGGCGGCGCACAGTCAGTGGTCGCCGGGGGCACGAACCGCCAGCTCACGAACCAGGACGGCACGGTCGATGACGAGAAGTTGCCGCGGACCGTCCATCCGCCGGCGATGTCCGCGGAAGGCGACCGGTTCGCGTACGCGGAGGAGGCGCCCACGACCGCCCATCCCTTCGCGCACCGTATCGTCGTGCGATCGCTCGACGACGGACATGTGATCCGGAGCGTCCTGACCGCCGGAATGGTCGACCAGCTGGGTATGAGCGGCGAGGTGATGGCCTATCGGGACTGCGGGACAATCGGCGACCGGTGGCCCGACGTCAGTCTCGCATTCGAGGGTCTGTGCCCGCTGATGGTGGTCAGCGCCGACGGTGCCGCTCCGGTCGAGATCGCGCCCGAGGTTCTCGCAGCCTCGGTGGGCGCGGGGCAGGTCGCGTGGATCGGCGCGGACGGGACGAACCTGTGGCAGCCCGGCGAGACGACCAGGGGACTCATGTGGTACTTCAACGCTGGAGACCTCCAGGTCGGCCTGACGAGGATTGCGGTGGGCGCGGACGTCGTCGCGTGGTCCGGACTCGACGTGCAGGCCAGTGGCGATCCCGGCGTCTGCGTCTGGAAGGTCGGATCCACGGACCCGCGATGCTTTGACGCCGGCATCCGCCTGCCGGTGTACGTCCGCATTTCCGGCGGCTGGCTGGTGTGGCAACTGGACAGTGGCGACGTGTCCGGCGTCGACCTGTCTCTGCTTCCGCAGTAGCCCCGAGCCGATGGCTGTCCTGGCCGCATCAGGCAACGGCGCTGGGGCGGCCGGGTGCGCGGCACGTGGCCGTTCAGCGAGCATGGCATGAAGCCGAAGCACGTCCTCGTGATATGCATCGCTCTCATCGCGGCGGTGTGCACTGGCTGCGGAGCGGTCGCCGGCACCCGCAGTACTGAAGGTCCGTCGAGGTCTGGCGACGCGGCCATCGCAGGCGCATTTCAGAACCACCAGAGCGGGATTCAGGTAACCGGGAAAGGGGTCGTCACCAGTGTTCTGTCGGATGACAATGTCGGTGGCCGCCACCAACGGTTCATCGTAGAGCTTGCATCAGGTCAGACGCTGCTCTTTGCCCACAATATCGACATCGCCCCGAGGCTGAACGGCCTCGCGCCCGGGGACTCGATCGAATTCAGCGGCGAGTACGAGTGGAACGCGGAGGGCGGCGTGATCCACTGGACGCATCACGACCCAAGCGGCCAACATCGCGCAGGCTGGCTGATATTTGACGGGGCGACGTATCAATAACGCCTGAGGCGACGCCGTTCACCCGCCTGAGCCAATGACGGCCCGGAGCACCCGCAGCGCGTTGCCGCCCATGACCGCCGCGACCGTCTCGCGCTCCTGGCCCCGCCGCAGCAACTCCGCCGTGACCGCCGGCATTCCCTCCGCGTCGACCACCATGCGGAGCGCGCCGTCCATGTCCGACCCGATGGCCACCTGCTCCGGGCCTGCAAGCTCGATCGCGAAGTCGATCGATCGGCCCACCGCATCGAGGTCGTCGCCGCCGAGGAGCTCGGTGGAGAGCGTGACGCCGATGACGCCGCCCGCCTCGGCCACCAGGCGTGCCTCGCCAGTCGCCACGTTGCGCGTCCCAGGGGAGTAGCGGCGCCAGCGGCTCGTGCCGCCCGCGATCGCCGAAAACCCCGTGTGGCTCAACACGAACGGGCGCCGCAGCAACGGCACTGCGTCACGGATTCCGGCCACGGACATGTGCGCCAGGTCCACGACGATCCCGAGCCGCTCGCACTCGCCGATCACCTCGCGGCCCAACCCCGTCAGGCCCGTCCTCCGGTCGCCCGTGGACGACCCCACCACGTCGGTATCCATCACGTGCGCGAGGCAGAAGGCCCGCACGCCGAGCGCGTGCAGCCGTTCCACGTTGGCCGGGTCGCCGGCCAGCGCGTGCCCGCCCTGGAGGTTGATGAAGGCACCGACCCAACCGGCCTCCGGCCCGACCGAGGCCAGGTCCTCGGCGTTGCGGACGATCCGGAGGCGACCCCCGGATGCCGCCTCCCACTGCTCGATCCGGTCGACGATGGCGCGGACGATCGCCATGCTTGAACGCTGCTCCGCCCACCCCATGCCCTGGGACCAGAAGAACGGGCGCGACAGCGTCCCGCGCCGGTCGGGATGGCGCGTGGCGATCGTGAGGCCGACGAGGTCGACCCCACCCGCCCGCAGGCGCGGCAGGTCGGCGTGCCCGTGGCGCAGGCGCCGCACGAACTCCGGGCGCATGAGCGCGGACCCGACGAGGAGATCGACGACCGGGATCGACCTGTGCAAGTCGGCCGCCTCGGGCTCGACGGGATGTGGCCCGGGCAGCGCGGTCGTGTGGAGGAGCCGGTCCGCGGCCCGGCTGATCACCAGGCGCGGCGTGAGCGGTCCTCCTTCGGTCGCGAGCGCCTCAGGCACCCGACGATCGATACATCGCGCGCGCCACCGCCGCGATCACCTGTTCGTGGATGGCGGCCGGCGCCGCCACGATGCCCCGGTTGCGCGTCAGCCGGCGCCCCGTCCCGAAGTCGAGTGCCACGCCGTCGGCGTCGCTGACACGGCCGCCCGCTTCGGCGACGATGAGGCTCCCGGCCGCATGGTCCCAGGCGTTCTCGATGTACGAGCCGCGCTGCATCCGCAGGTAGATGGACGCGTCGCCCCGCGCGACGACCGCGTATTTCGCCTGGCTGTCCATCCGGACCGGATCGTGACTCGCGCCGAGGATCTCCGCGATCGCGGCAGCCGCCGCCTGGTCGGCATGCCCGGGCTCGAGCGACTCAACCCAGGTCGCACAGGCTGCGTCGATGACGTCGCAGACGCGAACCTGCCGTCCCCCCGCCTCGCCGCCGCCGCCCGCATCGTCGAGCGGCAACTGCCAGGTTCCTCCGCCCAGTTCCGCGACAAATACACAACCAGTTCCGCCCGCCGGATCGGCGGGTTCGAAGGGAAGGTTGGGACAGCCGAGAACACCGAGCACGACCTCGCCGTCCTCGACGAGACCGAGCGCGACGGCGTACTGGCCGCCCCGCAGGAAACCCTTGGTGCCGTCGACGGGATCGAGCTCCCAGTGCCGCCCGACCGGCCCGCCCTCGTCGGCACACCGGCGAAGTGCCCAGGCGATCCGCTCGGCTTCGACCTCTGGCCTGAGCGCAGTCACGCGGTCGAGCACGGCGACCGCGATCGGCGAATCCCAGGGCGCGGTAAGGAGCTTGTCGTCCTCCTCGCCCATGACCGCGTCGTCAGGAAGGGCGTCGGCGAGTGCCAGGCTGATGATCGCCTGGGATGCGAGGTCGGCAACGGTCACCGGGGAGCGGTCGGGCTTCGCGGCTGCCTGCTCCGGACGCAGCGCCTCCCGGACGGCACGGCAGGCCCGACTCGCGTCGCGCACCGCCGCGACCGCGACCCTGCGCTCGACGGAGGAATGCGCGCGCGTCACTCCGCGGACGGTTCCCCCGCGGCCACCGGTTGCACGGCGACGGCATCCGCGATGTCGCGCACGCTCTCGAGGCGCTCGGTGAGGACGCTCAGCGGAGCCGCCTGGCCCGTCCACAGTTTGAAGGCGGCCGCGCTCTGGTGAAGGAGCATGACGTCGCCGTTGGCGACGGACGCCGCGCCGGCGGCCTTCGCCTCGCGCATCAGGCGCGTCTCCTTCGGCGAGTAGAGCAGGTCCATGATCATCAGGTCCGGCGGGATCAGCTCGGCCGGGATCGGCGTTTCCATCGGGTTGCGCCCGACCGCACTCGCATTGACGAGGATCTTGGTCTTGGCCAGTTCCGCCTCGATGACCGACTCATGCCACGGCATGGCCCGCAGTTCCATGTGTGCGGCGCTGCGCGAGAAATGCCGCACCAGGCCCTCCGCACGATGGAGGTGGCGATTGAAGACGATGACCCGCTGGAAGCCGGCCGTGATGAGCCCGTAGACCACCGCCCGAGCGCCGCCGCCGGCGCCGAGCACCACCGCCAGGCGCGGCATCTTCTGCCGGCCCACAAGCGCGTCCAGCGCCGGCCGGAACCCGAGCACGTCGGTGTTGTGCCCGATGAGCTTCGTTCCGTCGCGGGTGATCGTGTCGACCGCGCCGGTCGCGTGCGCCTCGTCGGTGACACGGTCGACCATCGGTGCCACACGTTCCTTGAACGGCACCGTGATGTTGGCGCCCAGGTACTCGTCGCCTCGAAGCTGCGCGACCGTATCTGCCAGTTCGATGAGAGGCCGGTCGAGGGGCTCGTAGACGGCGTCGATACCCAACGCGTCGAAGGCAGCCTGCTGCAGCTCGCCCGAAAGCGAATGCGCAACCGGATGTCCGATCAGAACGACGCGCTTGGCCATGCGTTCACACTCCAGAATCGGCCGACGGCGCCGGCACGGTCAATGTTGGGAGCTGCCGTGGAATGCCCTCGGCCCGCACCGGCCGCGTGGCGCGGCAGGCGCAGACGCCCCCCGAGGGCGGTGGCATCCGATGATACGCCTCGCTGGCTGCCGGCGGCGTGCCGCTTGGGCTGACGGCCGATCACACTCCCCGTGCGCTTTGTCCCGTAACGTCCCCGGTGGCCCGCCGGGCAGGGTATGACGACCGGATCCGCGGCACCGGCCGCCGCCAGGCCACGGCCGGTGCGAGCCCCGGCCAGGTCCCACTGCTCTCGGGCCGTCGTGGGTGCTATCCTTCGCTCCCGTCGGTTCGGAGAGGTCGCATAGAGGCCTAGTGCGGCGGTTTGCTAAACCGTTGAGTGGGGTAACCTGCTCCGAGGGTTCGAATCCCTCCCTCTCCGCCAGTCCCAGTCGGCGGCCGGCACAGCGTGCGCCCGTAGCTCAGTGGATAGAGCGTCAGGTTGCGGACCTGAAGGCCGTGGGTTCGAGTCCCGCCGGGCGCGCCAGCTTCCGTGGACCGGGACTCGGCCGCGCCCGTCAGGGATGGTTCAGTGGTTCCTGACGGCACGACGCCGATGTATCCTCGGATGGCAGGGCGATCGCCCAGCGCGATCCCCGACCCGATGACGAGAGGTGCAGCGACCAATGTCATCCGAGACACCCGAGAGCCTGCCCGGTCCGTCCGTGTCCGCCGACGCCGACACCGCAGGACCAACCCAGGCAGAGATCGACGAGTGGGCCGAGCGTGAACGCAGGCGCCGCGAAGCCTGGCTGAACGGGCCCACGCCCGAGGAACGGGAGGCGTACGCGCAGCGCGAACGCGAGCGACGGCAGGCAGAGGCGAACGCCGCCACGGCACGTGCCAACGAGCTGGCAAGGCGCAGCCGGCGGTACGCGCGGGAGTCGCAGCTCGCAGCGGAAGGTGCGGTCAGCCTGATGACCCGATGGTCGCGACGCGCCTTCACGGAGCTCATGCGAGCGGGTCGCGAATGGGAAGAGGAGACCACCAGGCCCGGCGCGAAGCGCCGCATCCGGCTTGACGACGACACGCCCTGACGACGCCGCTCCTCGATCGGACCTGAGCTGAGCTCGGGGGCCGCGTGAGGACGCTGTTCAAACACCCACGGCGGGTGTGGCAGTTCATCCTCGTCTTCGTGCGATTCTACGTCCTGCCGCGGCTGCCCTTCCGGCACGAGCCATCGCCGAGCGGACCGGTCCGACTGCGCATGGCGTTCGAGACGCTGGGTGGCGCCTGGATCAAGCTCGGCCAGATGCTGGCGATGCGCTTCGACCTGCTCCCGGCGGCGTACTGCGACGAGCTCTTCAAGCTCCTCAACCAGGTCCAGCCGTTCCCATACCGACAGGTCCGGGAGATCGTGCGCCAGGAGCTCGGGGACGTGCCAGAGGCGATCTTCGGTGACTTCACACGACGAGTCGTTCGCGGCCGCCTCGATCGGACAGGTGCACCGGGCCACGCTGCGCGACGGCACGCCGGGTGGCCGTCAAGGTCCAGCGACCGGGCATCCACGAGGCGCTGCAGGCCGACATCGACCTGATGTTCGCCACGTCCCGCCTGCTCGACTGGACGGGTGTCTTCGGCGCCACCCGCAGCCGCCAGGTCATCGAGGAGTTCGCGCGCTGGACTGCCGACGAGCTCGACTACACGGTCGAGGCACGCCAGGCGGTATTGCTCTACCAGCACGCGAAGGGCGACCCGCTCGAACACGTCGCCCGCGTCTACCGGGAGTTCAGCACGTCCCGCGTGCTCACCACCGAGTTCATCGACGGGCATCCCGCTGGTCGAGATCATCGTGGCGTTGCGCGAAAACGACACCGGCTACCTGCAGTCCCTCGTCGAGCGTGGCTACGACCTCGACAAGGTCATCCTCCACCTCGACTGGAACATGCTCAACCAGGTCTACGTGTTCGGCTACTTCCATGCCGACCTGCACCCGGCGAACCTGTACGTGTTGCCCGGCAATGCCATCGGCTACGTCGACTTCGGGATCGTGGGCCAGCTGCCCGACCGCGTCCGCGCCTCACTCACACGCTACAGCTGGCTGCTCTTCAGGGGTGAGGTCGAGTCGGCCGTCGAGGAGCTGATGCGCTGGCTCGCTCCCTCCGCGGCACGCCGGTGGCGAGGTTGCACGATGGCAGCTCGTCCGCGTCCATCAGGCCTTCCTCTACGACACGGTACGCGAGACGGCCGCCCTCGAGGTCGCGCGCCGCGGCTCGGACCACGTCGCCGACAATCCGTACCTGCGGCTGGCCGTCGACATCATGAGCACCATCCGCGAGCACGATCTGACGCTGGCGCCCAGCCTCGTTGCCTATCTCAAGATGCTGGTGACGCTCGGCACGCTGCGCCATGAGCTGGCCACCCATTACGACCTGCCGCGGCACGTGCTGCGCTTCTTCCGGAAGCTCGTCCGGCAGCAGGGAATGGCCTTCTTCGACCCGCGCCTCGACGGTCGACCGGCTGTACGCGGGCGGCGTGCGGCTGCAGCGGGCGATGGAGTTCCTCGAGTTCCTGGAGGCGCAGGAGCCGTTCATCGCCGCCGGGACCGCATCGCTCTTCGGGGTCACCGGGCGACTGCGGGCCGCCCGCCGTCGGCTGGTCAGCCTGGGCGTCGCCACCCTCATGGTCGGATCGGCGCTGTACGTGGTGCTGGCCTTCCCGGGCGATGTCCGGATCGGCTGCCCACGGGCATCAGCTATGACGTGGTGCACGTCGGCCTGCTGCTGATCCTCGTCTACCTCATCTTGTCGTTTCTCCTGAGCCTTCGCCACTCCAGCCGCCGCGACTGACCGGCGGTTCCCGGGGACATCTGCCGCCGCTCGCCCCCGACCACACCGGACGACATCGCTCATCGACTGAGGACATACCCTGGGCGCACTGAACGTCGCGGACAGCGACCACGGCCGGGCGCGCGTGCGTGGGGCCTCGAAACCCCGTGACGCGGGACGACGCCAGCCCTGGTTGGCCGTCCCAGGCGCCGGCCGGGTCGGGCCCGCCATCGATGCCCTGATGCGCATGGCGGCTGCGGCGTCACTGGCCGAGGCGCGATGGGATGCGGCGCCGTCCGCGGCGGTGAGGCCTCGCGTGACGGTATTTCAACCAGGGCTCGCGCTGCCGGTCGTCACCGATGGCCCCCGAGTCGGCTCGCCGAGAGCCGTCAGTCCGACTCGCCGAGAGCCGTCAGTCCGACTCGCCGAGAGCCGTCAGCCCGACTCGCCGATTGACTCCCCGAGCAGGAGGGGGTGACCCAGGAGGCCGTTGTATCGCGGGCGGTAGCGGTCCGCGTTGTACATCGTCTCCACGTCGACGTGCCGCGCGCCGAGTGCCGGATCGGGGAGCGGCGAATGCGCGTACTTGCCGTCGCGAATCGCCATCATGCGACCGCGTATCCCGTCGGCGATGAGGTCCATCGCCACGTTCGCGAACGTGATGGCGACCATCTGGTCGAGCGAGTCGGGCTCACCCGAGCGAAGGTCGTAGGTCAGCTCGGAGAATACGGTCTCGATCCGGGTCCGCTTGCGGATCTCGCTCGAGAGCGTCTCGGCGATGTCCGCCTTGTGCCGATGGCCGAAGGCATCCGCCTCGCCCACCTCCTGGATCTCGCCGCCCTTCCACATGGCACCCTCAGCGGCGATGACGAAGGCGTAGTGGCTGAGGTTCTGCTGGTGGTCCTCGGCCAGGATCGCCACGAGGTTCTCCAGGTCGAACAGCGACTCGGGGATGAGGCAGCGCCCCGATGTGACGTATGCCGTGTACAGCGCCGTGAACCCGCAATCTCGCCCGAAGATGCGGAACACGCCGATGCGCTCGTGCGAACCGAGCGTCGTGCGCTGGCGGTTGATCAACTCCTTGGCGCGTGTGACCGCCGTCGAGAAGCCGATGCAGTACTCCGTGCCCTGGACGTCGTTGTCCATCGTCTTGGGAATCGCGATCAGCGGCACCCCGCTTTCGTGGAGGGTCTGCGCGAAGCTCAGGGTGTCGTCGCCGCCGATGGGCACCAGGTAATCCAGGCCGAGGCGCTCGATGTTCGCGAGCACGACCGGCGTCAGGTTGTAGATCCCACCGCCGGTGTCCATCCTGGCCGCGTCGTCGGGCGAGAGATGCGGCGGGAGTCGGTCGGCGCGCATCTTGCGCGGGTTCGTTCGCGACGTGTGCAACATCGTGCCGCCCGTGCGATCGATCGTCCGAGTGCTGTCACGATCCAGCGCGATGACGTAGTTCGGGTCCGGAGCCGCGCCGGGGCGCTGGTGCGTCAGACCCTCCCACCCGCGCCGAATGCCGTAGACCTCATACCCGAGGTCCGTTGCGCGGTACGTGACGCTCTTGATGACGCTGTTGAGGCCGGGGACGTCGCCGCCGCCGGTGAGGATTCCGATCCGCCGCTGTCGTGTCATGGGGGTGCTCCGTGGGACTTGTACCGGGCGCCTTGGACGAGGCGGTGAAGCAGGCTCGGACCGTGACGGCCACGGTGCGATCCTGGGCCCGGTGGATGGTAGCGCGCCGGTCCGCGAGGTGTAGGATGCGGCCAGGATGCACTACGAGCTGTACATGTCCCACGCGATCGCCCATGCGGCCTCCGCGGCTGCGCATGGGGAGCGTGGCGACGGAGCCGTGGCCGTCCTTGACGACGCGATGGTTGCCAGCGGCTCCGACCAGGTCCGTGCGACCGGTGACCCGACCGCGCACGCGATCGTCGTGGCCCTCCGCGAGGCCGCCGCCCGACTCGGGCGAACATCGCTTTCCGGCATGACGGTCTACAGCGTGGTCGAGCCCTGCGCGATGTGCCTCGGAGCCCTGCTCCAGGCGGATGCCGACGGCCTCGTCTATGCGCTGCCGGATCCGGTGGACGGGGCATGCGGCTCGGTCCTTCGAGCCACCCAGTCGACGGGCCGCCGGGGGCATCTCCGGATCGTGTCGGGCATCCTGCAGGAGCGGGCCGCGGAGCTGCGGCCCGACCTGCGGCCCGGGTGGGCCGTCGAACCTCGCCGATCGCCCGCGGCACGCTGAGCCGTTGGCCGGCCGGCGAGGGCGTTGTTTGGCCGCTCTTTGCGCCGGGACCCGCGTTCCGCGACTCTTGTCAGGGCCGCCGCATAACAGCCCCCGTGCGGCCTCAGTGCCACGACCTCGGTCAAGTGGCGGCGTTTGCTATCCTCTCCCGCGGAGAGGTGTCCGAGTGGTTGATGGTGCCGCTCTCGAAAAGCGGTGTGCGCAAGCACCGCGGGTTCGAATCCCGCCCTCTCCGCCACTCCTGACTCCGCTCGCCCTCTGACCGCGGAGAGGTCGCCTAGAGGCCTAGGGCGCCGCACTGGAAATGCGGTATGGGGCAACCCATCGAGGGTTCGAATCCCTCCCTCTCCGCCAGTTCTCCCGCCCGAATGGGGCCGCGAGCGGACGCCTCGCCACTCGGCATGCCTGGGCACTGATGGCCACGGGACTGCGCGGGCCACGCCGACCCGACCGAGCACCTGTCCGATCCGCACCTTGTGCCCCCGGCCCGCCGCCGCCAGAATGCCTGCAACGCCCGACGCGGGGTCGAGCGAAGTTCAGCGGGAGGTTCATACGTGCGAAAGCGCAAGCTGATCGCGTTGTCCGGCGCGCTCATCGCAATGCTGCTCGTCGGGGCGCCGGCGGCGCCCGTCGGCGCCGCGGCAGTCAGGTTCGGCGCCGCGCTCGACAACTTCAGCCAGCCGGCGAATGCCGAATCCGGCCAGACGTGCCACCAGAATGCTTCGGTGCCCGCGGGGGCCGTCTGTACCTGGGTCTCCGTCACGGCGTTCCAGAACGGCAGCCACTATGTCGCGCCGAAGGCAGGCACCATCAACAGGCTCCGTCTCGTTTCCTGCATCGGCGGCTCCTTCCGGCTCCAGATCGCGCGTACGGCATCGAACCGGCGTGCGAAGGTCGTCCGAAACGGGCCGACCATCACGTACCAGGCTGATCCGCGCCAGGTCGACAACGACCCGAACACGTTCTGCGGTGGAGACAACGGCGACAACTACATCGTCCAGACGTTCACCATCAGCGTCCACGTGAACAAGGGCGACTACATCGCGGTCAGGGCCGCCAGGCTCGGCGCGCTCCATTGCAGCGGCGGCAGCAGCCCCTTGCTCTTCTACCCGGCGCTCGTGGCCGGCGGCAGCCTCCGTCACGCGACGAACTCGGCCAGCTGCGACCTGCTCGTGCAGTTGCAGTACGCGTAGCGGAGGCCTGAGGCGGCGAGCGCCGAGCCCCGCATGGCCGTCGAACTCACCCGGTAGGGCCGGATGGCTGCCGCTCTTGGCCCGGGCGGTCAGGCGCACGACTCCAGTGAGCGACGCGTCGGTTCCCCGCGGGCTATGATCTCCGGGCCGTGCTAGGTGGGGAACCAGCGGTGCCCTGTAACCTGCAATCCGCTTCAGCAGGGCTGAATTCCCTCCCGAGGCCCGCGCCCGCGGATGCCGACGGGGCGATCGACGTTGAGGATCGGGTCCCGCGCAGCGGCGACGCGTGAACCACGTCAGGTCCGGAAGGAAGCAGCGTTAAACGCTGCTCGCCGGGTGCCGCGGATCGGCCTGGTCCGAGCCGGTCGCCTCGCAGGGCCCGCGATCGCCTTCGGTCGGAGGAGGGTGCACGGCAAAACGCCCCTCCATGCCTTCCCGACTCCGGCCGGACGCCGGGGCGCGCCCGCGCCTATCCTGAAGAGACTGCGATGTCATCGACTTCCGACGGTCCGACGATGGTCTCGGCGGCGCCTCACCAGGCGATCTACCGGCGCTTTCGCGCGCAGACGTTCTCCCAGATCGTCGGCCAGGCCGCCGTCGTCGAGACGCTGCGCAATGCCGTCCGCCTCAACCGGCTCGGCCACGGGTTCCTGTTCGTCGGGCCGCGTGGCACGGGCAAGACCTCCATGGCACGCATCCTCGCCAAGGCCGTCAACTGCACGAACCTGCGAGACGGCGAGCCCTGCGACGCCTGCGTCAACTGCACCGCCATCCGCGAAGGGCGTGCGCTCGACGTCGTCGAGTTGGACGCGGCATCCAACAACCGGGTCGACGACATGCGCGAGCTGGTGCCGCGTGTCTACACCTCTGCTTCGGACCTCCGGCGCAAGGTTTTCATCATCGACGAGGTCCAGCGGATCAAGGAGGGCTGGGACGTCCTGCTGAAGACGCTCGAGGAGCCGCCCGAGGGCGTCCTGTTCATCTTCTGCACCACGGATCCGAGCCAGATCCGCCCCGCGGTGGTATCGCGGCTCCAGCGCTTCACGTTCCGGCCCCTGTCGATCCCGGAGATCGAGGGCAAGCTCCGGCGCATCCTGGAAGCCGAGGGCCAGGCTGCCGACCCGGGAGCCGTCGCGCTCATTGCGCGGCTGGCGGCAGGTGGGATGCGAGACGCCGAGTCGATGCTGGACCAGGTCCTCGGCAACACGGACGGCCCGGTGACCGCCGCGGCGATCCGGGATCTCGTGGGCCTGGCCGAGGACGAAGCAGTCGACTCGTTCGTCGCAGCGCTCGCGCAGGGCGACGTGCTGGCCGGGATCGCCGTCCTCGACGCCCTCGAGACGGACGGTCGCGACGTGGTGGCGTTCGCGGAGCAGGTCGTCGAGCGCCTGCGCCGGCTGCTCGTGGCTCGCCTTGCCGATCGCGAGGACCAGGGCGATGGGCTCGGGGCACCAGAGCTCGCCCGAGCGGCACGCCGCCTGACGGGAATCGATGCCAGCCGGAGCGGGCTCGGCGGCTACCGCTGGCAGCTCAAGCTGGCCCTGCTCGGGGCATCGGCGAACCCGGTCGGCGACGTCGCGCGACCCTCTGACCCTGTCCGTCCCTCGGGGATCACCCCGACGACCACTGGGCCGCGCGCAACTCCCGTTCGAACACCGGCGAGCCCGCCGCCACGTGTGCCTGTGCTCGCTCGACCGAGCTCGGCCGGTCCAGCGGACCAGGCGTCCGTGACGTCCGAGCATCCGCACGAGCCCCGACAAAAGCCTGCTGCGCACGCCGCACCCGCCCCCACGGCGCCCGACGCGGGGTCCCGGGCCGTTCCGCCCGCACCCGCCGCGCCCGGACCTGCCAACGTCTCCGACGATCTGCTTGTCCGGGTCCGCGAGGCCTGGCCCCGAGCCGTGGCGTACATCTCCCGGAGCCCGGCCAATAAACCGCTCGTGGATGCCTGCCGTCCCGTCGACGCTCGCGATGGCGTCGTGGTCCTCGGATTCCCCGAGAACCAGGCGTTCCTGCGCGAGAAGGCCCAGGCGAGGCGATCGGCCTTCGAGGAGGCGCTGTCGCAGATTCTGGGCCGGCCTGTCGGGGTACGCTGCGTCGTGGCCAACATCGAGCAGTCGGACGCATCGTCCGACCCGACCGACGTGGACCTGGTGGCACAGGCGCTCCGGGTGTTCGAAGGTGACCTCGAGGACGTCGGCGAGATCACCTGAAGCCGGGCCGGTCTCCGCGGGCCGGACGGCGACGATGAGGAGGCAACATGGGCTACGGAAACCTGGCCAAGATGGCGCAGCAGATGCAGGCCGACATGGCGCGCGTCGAGCGGGAACTCAACGAGCTGCACATCGAGGGCAGCGCCGGCGGTGGCGCCGTGAAGGCCGTCGTCACCGGCAAGCGCGACCTCGTGTCGATCACCATCGACCCGGGTGTCGTCGACCCCGACGACGTCGAGATGCTCCAGGACCTCGTCCTTGCTGCGGTGACCGAGGCGCTCGCGTCCGCCCGACAGGTCGAGGAGGAGCGGATGGCACGCGTCGCCGGCGGCTTCCGCATCCCCGGAATGTGATGAGACGCCTGTGACGACGCTCGTCGAGCCCGTCGCGAGACTGATCGAGGCATTCGGGCGTTTGCCCGGCATCGGGCCAAAGACGGCACAGCGACTCACCTACCACCTGCTGCGCGCACCCGACGCGGAGGCACGGACGCTCGCCGCGGCACTCGTCGCCGTGCGCGACGAGGTCGTGTTCTGTGACACCTGCTTCAACATCAGCACCGGACCCGGCTGCCCCATCTGCCTCGACCCGGATCGTGACGAGACGCGACTCTGCGTCGTGGAGGAACCGCTCGACGTCCTGGCACTTGAGCGAACAGGTGCGTTCAAGGGCAGGTACCACGTGCTGCACGGGGCGATCTCGCCGATGGACGGCATCGGACCCGATCGCCTGCGGATCCGCCAGCTCCTGGAGCGGGCCGCCGCGAGGGCGGCGACCGGCGAGCCATTCGTCGAGGTGATCATGGCGACGAACCCGACATTGGAGGGGGAGGCGACGGCCATGTATCTCGCCGAGCGGCTCGAGGGGACGGTCGGCGCGGTGACCCGCATTGCCCGAGGGATCCCGGTCGGCGGCGACCTCGAGTACGCCGACGAGGTGACACTCGTGCGAGCGATGCAGGGCCGACGCGAGTTCGAACCCACGAGGGACCGATGAGCAACCTGGTTTCGGAGATCCTGCTGCGGCTCGTGAAGCCGGCGATCGCGGCGCTGCTGGGCGCGCTGCTGTACTCGGTCGTCTCCGGACCACTCGGGGAGCCAGGGTCGATCACACTCGCCCTGCTCTGCTGGCTTTCGGCGGCCGCCTTCATCCTCATGGTCGAAACAGGCCTGTTCTGAAGGGCGGCGTCGCGGCGGACCACCCCTTGCGGTCGGCCCATGGATGGCCGACTGCCCGCTCGTGCCCGACTGGATGCTGGCCGAGCGATCAGGCCCACACCAGCTCTTCTCGCCCAGACCTCGGGTCCTCGCAGGAGCGCAATGCCACCCCGTCCGGCCCCGTCGGCCGCGGATCTCGACCCCGGCGCTGCCGGGCGACGCAATGCGGCCTTGCGGAAACCGGTGGGGGCCCTCGGGACGTGCTCTGCGCCTCGCGTTTGACGAGTCTTCGACGCCCGGTTATGCTGCGCGTCCGTTGTCCCGACCAGCCCGGCCGGGACGGCCCTCCACCGCGGAGGTGGAGCGGCGGACAATCCCACCGATTGACAACCCTCACGGCCGCATGCCACAATCAGCTGCTGTGCCGCGGGGCCCCGGTCCGTCCGGGACGTCGGGCTGCACCTTAACAAGTGAAGAGTGGCAGGTAATCCGGTAAGTGCGAGCGGGCCAAACTCGAGACGAACGGAACGACCGCAAGGTCGGACCGGTTTCCATCGGAGAGTTTGATCCTGGCTCAGGATAAACGCTGGCGGCGTGCATGAGACATGCAAGTCGAACGGGTGGCTCGGGCTTGCTCGAGCTGCTAGTGGCGAACGGCTGAGTAACGCGTAGGTGACCTGCCCCGAAGTGGGGAATAACTGCCCGAAAGGGTGGCTAATACCGCATGTGGTCACACGTTCGATCGTGTGAGTAAAGCCGCAAGGCGCTTCGGGAGGGGCCTGCGTCCGATTAGCTCGTTGGTGGGGTAACGGCTCACCAAGGCGACGATCGGTAGGTGGTCTGAGAGGACGATCACCCAGACTGGGACTGAGACACGGCCCAGACTCCTACGGGAGGCAGCAGTCGGGAATTTTGCTCAATGGGCGAAAGCCTGAAGCAGCAACGCCGCGTGAGGGATGAAGGCCTTCGGGTTGTAAACCTCTTTTCCCAGGGAAGATAATGACGGTACCTGGGGAATAAGCCACGGCTAACTACGTGCCAGCAGCCGCGGTAATACGTAGGTGGCGAGCGTTGTCCGGATTTACTGGGCGTAAAGAGCGCGCAGGCGGTCGGATAAGTCGAATGTGAAAGCCCCCGGCTCAACTGGGGAGGGTCATTCGATACTGTTCGACTTGAAGGCAGGAGAGGGAAGCGGAATTCCCGGTGTAGTGGTGAAATGCGTAGATATCGGGAGGAACACCAGTGGCGAAGGCGGCTTTCTGGCCTGTTCTTGACGCTGAGGCGCGAAAGCTAGGGGAGCAAACGGGATTAGATACCCCGGTAGTCCTAGCCGTAAACGATGGACACTAGGTGTTGGTGGTATCAACCCCGCCAGTGCCGCAGCTAACGCATTAAGTGTCCCGCCTGGGGAGTACGGCCGCAAGGCTAAAACTCAAAGGAATTGACGGGGGCCCGCACAAGCAGCGGAGCGTGGGGTTTAATTCGACGCAACGCGAAGAACCTTACCAGGGCTTGACATGGTCGAGACGCCGGCGGAAACGTCGGTTCCCCGCAAGGGGCTCGGTCACAGGTGTTGCATGGCTGTCGTCAGCTCGTGTCGTGAGATGTTGGGTTAAGTCCCGCAACGAGCGCAACCCCTACTGTGTGTTGTATCACTCACACGGGACTGCCGAGAGAAACTCGGAGGAAGGTGGGGATGACGTCAAGTCAGCATGGCCCTTACGTCCTGGGCTACACCCACGCTACAATGGCCGGTACAACGGGCTGCGAAACCGCGAGGTGGAGCTAATCCCTTAAAGCCGGTCTCAGTTCGGATCGTAGGCTGCAACTCGCCTACGTGAAGCCGGAGTTGCTAGTAACCGCCGGTCAGCATACGGCGGTGAATATGTTCCCGGGCCTTGTACACACCGCCCGTCACGTCATGGAAGCCGACAACACCCGAAGCCGGTGGGCCAACCGCAAGGAGGCAGCCGTCGAAGGTGGGGTTGGTGACTGGGACGAAGTCGTAACAAGGTAGCCGTACCGGAAGGTGCGGCTGGATCACCTCCTTTCTAGGGAGAGGGAGTCGGTGCTATCGGTACGGCACCGGCGTCACACACCCTCCCAGGTTGATCGTCACGATCGCAACCGTTCCCCTCGCCGGGTGAGGGGCGGCACGCGGGCATGTCCCGCGCGAGGTCGTGATGACCCGGCAACCCATACCGATCCCGTTCGCATTGGATTACCTGTCACTCTTCAAGTGTTAGGGTGCAGCGCCGCTCACGGATCCGTCAGACGGAGACGTGGGAGGCGGGCCCCGGCGGGCGTTTAGCTCAGCTGGTTAGAGCACTGCCCTGATAAGGCAGAGGTCTCTGGTTCGAGTCCAGAAACGCCCACCACCAACAACCGTCGCACCATTTGGGCGGTAAGGGGACGTAGCTCAGCTGGAAGAGCATCTCCTTTGCAAGGAGAGGGTCAGGAGTTCGAGTCTCCTCGTCTCCACCACTCCGACATCACGGGCGCGACTCACCTAGAGGACCGAGCACTGCTGCTTCACCTCACAAGCGAACTGAATATCGGGTAGACCCCTACGACACTCGCGGGTTCCACGCGCTGTTTCTGACGACGGCTCGAGGCTCCTCGAGCCGTCGATGTGTGTCTCCCCAGGGGATCCCCTGATGAGTGGTCTCGAGGATGCTCGAGGTCACTGACCAGCGGATCGCTGGACCGGCGGCGGCGATGAGCCGCGCCGGCGGGCCATCGGCCCACGCACCTTTCCAAGTGAAGATGTGATCGGTAGATCGAGTTTCAAACTTCGATTTCTGCCGTTGAACGAACAAGGTGATGATCCCGATCAGATCTTCCCTCGCAGCTGGCCAATGGGTGAGTTGCTGAGGGAGGTCAAGCTACACAGGGCACGGGGTGGATGCCTTGGCGCCAAGAGCCGATGAAGGACGTGGCAGGCGACGAAACGCCTCGGGGAGCTGCGAGCAAGCTGTGATCCGAGGGTGTCCGAATGGGGAAACCCGGCCGGGGTAATGCCCGGTCACTCCAGGCTGAATACATAGGCCTGGTAGAGGTAAGTCCGCGAACTGAAACATCTCAGTAGCGGGAGGAAAAGAGATCATTCCCTGAGTAGTGGCGAGCGAAACGGGAATAGCCCAAACCTGCTCAGCGTGATAGGTTGCAGCCGTTTCTGTGCGGGGGTTGTAGGAGCCGACGCGGGACCCTGCAAGGTCCCAGCGGAGTTACAAAGTTGATCGCGAGTCGAACCCGTCAGGAAAGGCGGGCCAGAGAGGGTGACAGCCCCGTAGGCGAAGCGATCGACCTCCGTGTTCGGCCACCTGAGTACCACGTGGAAGGTCTCTCATGTGGGAAGCTGGGCGGACCACCGTCCAAGGCTAAATACTCTTGGCGACCGATAGTGAACGAGTACCGTGAGGGAAAGGTGAAAAGCACCCCGGGAGGGGAGTGAAATAGAACCTGAAACCTCGTGCCCACAAGCAGTCAAAGGGTGTTGCCGGTCGCAAGGCCGGTAGCCTGATGGCGTGCCTTTTGAAGAATGAGCCGACGAGTTACTTGTGTGTGGCGAGGTTAAGTCCGCGAAGGACGGAGCCGAAGCGAAAGCGAGTCTGAATAGGGCGTCGAGTCGCACGCAGTAGACCCGAAACCGGGTGACCTACCCATGGCCAGGTTGAAGCGGGAGTAATGTCTCGTGGAGGACCGAACTCACTAGCGTTGAAAAGCTAGGGGATGAGCTGTGGATAGCGGTGAAATGCCAATCGAACCCGGAGATAGCTGGTTCTCCCCGAAATGCCTTTAGGGGCAGCCTCGGGCGTTCAATCACGGGGGTAGAGCACTGGATGGGCTAGGGGGCTTCCCGCTTACCAACCCCAACCAAACTCCGAATCCCGTAATTTCAGAGCCCGGGAGTGAGACTGCGAGGGCTAAGCTTCGTGGTCAAAAGGAAAACAGTCCGGACCGTCAGCTAAGGTCCCTAAATCCAAGCTAAGTGGTAAAGGATGTGGAGTCGCATAGACAACCAGGATGTTGGCTCAGAAGCAGCCATCATTGAAAGAGTGCGTAACAGCTCACTGGTCAAGTGGTTCCGCGCCGAAGATCCAACGGGGCTCAAGCTTGGTACCGAAGCTACGGGTCTTTCAGCCGGTTCGCCGGCTGTTGGGCGGTAGGGGAGCGTCCCGTTCCGCTGCGAAGGTCGACCGTGAGGACGGCTGGAGCGTACGGGAGTGCGAATGTCGGCATGAGTAGCGCAATGTGGGTGAGAAACCCACACGCCGTAAGCCTAAGGTTTCCTGAGGGAGGCTTGTCCGCTCAGGGTTAGTCGGGCCTAAGCCGAGGACGACACGTCGTAGGCGATGGACATCCGGTTGATATTCCGGAACCACCTGAGATCGTTTGCACCGCAAGGTGTCGCCTGGCAGAGGCGATCCGTGGTTGGTCCGGCGAAAGTCAGGCCGAAGCGGTGAGTTGAACCCAGGTGAGAGCAAGGGCATGACCCAGCATGGTAGTTCGAGCGCGTTTCTGGCAATACGCGTCTAAGCCGGTAGGCGGGGAGAGATAGGCAAATCCGTCTTCCCATTCAACGCCGAGAAGCGAATGAAAGCGGCATCTCGCTGCAATTCGAGTGAGCCAAGCTGGCAAGAAAAGTGTCTAGCGAGATCAAAGGTGTCCGTACCGCAATCCGACACAGGTAGGCGGGTAGAGAATACCAAGGCGATCGGGAGAACCCTCGTTAAGGAACTCGGCAAATTGGCCCCGTAACTTCGGGAGAAGGGGCGCCTCGCAGCTCTTGGCTTGCTGAGGGTTGATCGAGGCCGCAGTGAAAAGGCCCAGGCGACTGTTTAGCAAAAACACAGGTCCGTGCTAAAGCGAAAGCTGACATATACGGGCTGACGCCTGCCCAGTGCCGGAAGGTTAAGAGGAGTGGTGCAAGCTCTGAATCGAAGCCCCGGTAAACGGCGGCAGTAACTATAACTGTCCTAAGGTAGCGAAATTCCTTGTCGGGTAAGTTCCGACCCGCACGAATGGCGTAACGATCTGGGCGCTGTCTCAACGAGGGATCCGGCGAAATTGAAGTACCAGTGAAGATGCTGGTTACCCACGATAGGGCAAAAAGACCCCGTGGAGCTTTACTGCACCCTGTTATTGGATTGGGGTTCAGCATGTGTAGGATAGGTGGGAGGCTGAGAAGCTGGGGCGCTAGCCTCGGTGGAGCCAACGTTGAAATACCACCCTTGTTGGATTTCGGTTCTAACCGCGACCCGTAATCCGGGCGCGGGACAATGGCAGGCAGGCAGTTTGACTGGGGCGGTCGCCTCCTAAAGTGTAACGGAGGCGCCCAAAGGTTCCCTCAGGCTGAATGGAAACCAGCCGAAGAGTGCAAAGGCATAAGGGAGCTTGACTGCGAGACCCACAAGTCGAGCAGAGACGAAAGTCGGGCTTAGTGATCTGGTACCTCCGAGTGGAAGGGGTATCACTCAACGGATAAAAGCTACCCCGGGGATAACAGGCTTATAGGGTCCAAGAGTTCACATCGACGACCCTGTTTGGCACCTCGATGTCGGCTCGTCGCATCCTGGGGCGGAAGTACGTCCCAAGGGTTTGGCTGTTCGCCAATTAAAGCGGTACGTGAGCTGGGTTCAGAACGTCGTGAGACAGTTCGGTCTCTATCCATCGTGGGCGTAGGGAACTTGAGAGGAGCTGCTCCTAGTACGAGAGGACCGGAGTGGACGAACCGCTGGTGTGCCAGTTGTCCCGCCAGGGGCATCGCTGGGTAGCTATGTTCGGTTGGGATAAGCACTGAAAGCATCTAAGTGCGAAGCTCGCCTCGAGATGAGGTTCCCCACCGGGTTAACCGGGTAAGACCGCAGGGAGAACACCTGTTTGATAGGCGGCATGTGGAAGCTGGGCAACCAGTGAAGCTGAGCCGTACTAATGGTCGAGGGCTTGACCTCTTTCAGCAGCCCACCCAAGGGTGGCTGTGACTGGAGGATCCTCGGGATCCACACCTTGTCAGGCGCGCGAAGCGCGCCCGGACGGCACATTCGAAGAGGAACTCGAATTGGCGCCGGCCCGCCATGTGCGGGCGCCCGGCCGCCGATCACGTCATCACACGCACGAGAGATCCTGGTGACTCTAGCGGAGAGGCCACACCCGTTCCCATCCCGAACACGGAAGTTAAGCTCTCCAGCGCCGAAGATACTCAGGGGGTAGCCCCTCGGGAAAATAGGTCGTCGCCAGGATCTTTTGCGTTCTGACGCACATGCAGCGCCGGCTCGCCGACACACCTTCGGATCGGGACCGGCGCGTATGATTCCCGGATGGACGCCCCGGACGACTCGACCGACCCGCGTGACGGGATCGCGGGCGCCTCGGGGCCGACGGTGGGGGCCGGGGCCGTTCAGACGGCCTCGGTTGCAGAGCCGGCACTTCCCGTGCAATCGGGATACGCGGCGTGCCCGTACCTTCGATCGACCGACGGATCGTGGCGATCCAGCCATCCAACGCGTGACCATCGGTGCTGGGCGAAATCCCCGCCGGCGTCGCTCTCGGCATCGCGACAGGAACGCCTCTGCCTGGCCCGAGACCACGAGTCGTGTGACATCTACGCCGGTGCCGTCCGTCGCCGCGCAAACGAGCTGGCGCGCGACCACATCGCCTCGAATCGGTTGCCGGGACGCTTCGGCGTCCAGGTGCAGCCGATTCCGCTCGCCGTCGACGGCGCCACATCAGAAGTGAACACCAGGGTGGCCCGCGTCGGCGGACGCTCGACAGCATGGATTCTCGCGGGTGTGGCGGTGATCGCTGTGATCGTCGTCATCGTGGTGGCACTCGCGGGCGGTCAGGCTGCTCCTTCGGCACCGCCGATCGCCGCTGCCACCAGCACGCCGCGACCGACCGTCACGGCCGTACCGGCCCTCTCGCCGACGCCGACACCCGGCCTCACCCATACCCCGATCCCGACTCTCGCCCCAACCGAGGCCCCCACCCCGACCGTTGTACCGACGCCTTCAATCGCGCGGACCTACCGCGTGCACGCCGGCGACACGCTGGGCTCGATCGCCACGAAGTTCGGCGTCACCAGGGCTCAGCTTCGTGCTGTGAACGACCTGCCGACTCCCCCTGCGCTCAAGGTCGGGCAGGTCATCAACATCCCGTACCCGGCCCCTTCGCCGTCGCCATCCTGAAGACGCGCCGATCCGTACACCTCACGCCCCCTTCCCCGCCCCCGCCGGTCGTGACTGCGGACTCAGCGCTGGCAGCCGCGGCAGAACGTCGTCACGAAGCCGCCCGGGGAGATTTCGCTCAGCGTCTGTCCGCATCGAGGACACGGCCGACCGCCCTTTCGGTGAGCGCGCAGGAAATCGCGTACCTCCACTTCGAACCTGGGCGGCACGCGGAGACGCAGCTCGCCGATGGCCCAGCCCGGGACCTCGCGCGCAGCGACGTACAGCCGGTCGATCTCGTCCGCGGCCAGTGCCGATCGCTTCCTGAACGGAAGCAGGTGCGCCGCCCAGAGGATCTCGTCGCTGTATCCGTTCCCGATGCCGGCCACGAATTCCTGGTTCTTGAGCAGGTTCTTCAATTCGCCCGAATGCCTCGCGATCCGCCGGCGCCAGGTCGGAAGGTCGAGCGACGGATCGTCGACGTCCGGTCCCTGTTCCTCCCAGCCCGCGACGGGCCGTCGGACGCCGGCCGGAAGGAGATAGACCTTTCCCATTCGGGTCGGGTCCCGGTAACGCAATTCGACGATCGCATCGTCCGCCGGGACCCACGGCGCGCCGTTGGCCCAGGCAGGCGCCGTCTCACGCGCCGGACCCTCGCCCGCTGTCGTCGTCCGTGGGCCGAATGTCAGGACCAGCGCGGTGGACGGGAAGGGCTTTGCGCCGGGTCGCGCCATCCCGAGGCGCCCGGTGAGCATCGGATTGACGACGACCCGATCCGTCTCGAACTGGAAGGTCAGGAACTTGCCCCGCTGGCCCACGACCAGCAGTCGCTGGCCGGTCATCCCCGACAGTTCGGCGCTCGTGCCGCGCATCACGAGCGGCTGCGAGATCGCGAACGCGGCCAGCGGTCGCCCCGCCAGGGCGACCTGGAATGCGTCGGCGAGTACGTCCAGATCGGGCAGTTCCGGCATGGAACCTCCGCTTCGAGTGTCTGACCTGTTTGTGGCGCTTGCACGCTGCGTGGTAGGATGCATGGGCCCTGCCGTTCAGGCCAGCAGCAGACCTACGCACGCTCGGTTACGAAGGAGTCTGACGAGCCCACGAGGACACGTACGACCACCCTGCGGAACGAAGCCCGGGCGTGCGACCCGGGCTCTGTTGTGTCCACCCGGCGGGAGCCTGTGACCCGAGGAGTACCACGTCCTTGACCCTAAACCACATCGAGAGCGCTGAGCCGATGGCCGTTCCGGAACTGCCGGACGGAACGGACATCGTGGAGGCCCAGAACACGCTCGCGGCGACCGATGACGTCGCCACATCGCCGGCACCCACCGAGGCATCGGTCGTCGAGGCACCTGTGCTGCCGGTTGCCGACCTGACGCCTGACGAGGTTGCCGAAGCCCCCGCCGCCGACGAGGAGCCGGAACCGCTCCCGACGCCGCCCGTGCTCCGCGCCGCGGAGCCGCGACCCGAGCCGACGACCATGGAAGAGCTGCTCAACGAGCAGCCGGGCGAGATCCGGAGCCTGAAGCACGGCGATGTGGTCGAGGGCAACGTCGTCCGCATCGACAAGGACGAGATCCTCGTCGACATCGGCGCGAAATCGGAAGGTGTCGTCAGCAATCGCGAGCTCTACGGCCGCAACACCGAGACCCAGCCGGTAGCTGAACATCGGCGACACGGTCCTGGTGTACGTCCTCCAGCCGGAGTCGAACGAGGGCCATGCGGTCCTGTCGCTGCGTCGAGCCGGTCTCGAGCGCAAGTGGCGCGCGATGCAGGAGCAGCTCGATGCCGGCGCGATCATCGAGGCGCCCGTCATCGACCACAACAAGGGTGGCCTGATCGTCGACTGCGGCATCCGCGGCTTCGTTCCGATCAGCCAGATCGTGGATTTCCCGCGCCGGCCCCAGAACGAGCAGCCGCGCGACGCCGCGCAGGAGATCGCCGAGAAGCTGCAGCCCTACGTCGGCCGCAAGCTCCGCCTGAAGATCCTGGAGGTCAACCGGAAGGCCAACCGCCTGATCCTGTCGGAGAAGGTGGCGCTCTACGAGGAGCGGCGCGAGAAGCGCGACGAGCTCTTCAGCAGCCTCAAGGTCGGCCAGCACGTCAAGGGGACCGTGCGGTCGATCGCGCCGTTCGGCGTGTTCGTGGATCTCGGGGGAATCGACGGCCTCGTCCACAAGAGCGAGCTCTCGTGGAACAAGGTCAACAACCCGGAATCCGGCTACCGGGTCGGCGAAGAGGTCGAGGCCGAGGTCATCGACATCAACCACGAGCGCGGCCGGATCAGCCTGTCGATCCGCCGGCTCCAGCCGGATCCCTGGCACTCGACGGTGGCCGACCTGAAGGTCGGGGACATCATCGAGGGCACGGTCACCAAGATCGTGAACTTCGGCGCCTTCGTCCGGGTACGCGAGGGTCTCGAGGGCCTCATCCATATCAGCGAGCTGTCGCAGCAGCGCGTCGCCCACCCGGGCGACGTGGTGCACGAGGGCCAGAAGCTCCGGCTGAAGGTCATCTCGCTCGACTCCGAACGCCACCGGCTCGGACTCAGCCTCAAGCAGGCCGAGGAAGCTCCGCCGCGTCCGGCACCTGTGGAGCCGCGCGAGCGTCGTGGTCGGCCCGAGCGGGGCTACGACCCCTCCCAGGCCATCCAGGAGCCCGAGGGCGGGATCGACAACACCCTTGCCGCTGCGTTCGCCCAGGTCCGGCAGCAGATCGCCGAGCAGGACCGGCAGGCGCGAGTCGCCGAGGCCCAGGCGGCACAGGTCGAATCACCTTCGGCCGATCCCGCGACACCCGTCGAGCCGGCATCGCCGGCACCGGATCCGGGTCCCACGGGCAGCGACGCGGCGATCGCTGAGCGAGATGCCGAGGCCACTGCCGAGATGGCCGCCGCGATCGTGGTGGGCGCGGAAGCGCTCGCCGTCGTCGAGGCGGAGGACGAGGTCGAGGCGGAAATTGCCGCCGAGATCGTGGATCTCGCGGAGGCCGAGGAGATCGCGGAGGCGGATCTCGAGGCACGTGCGCCGAGCATGACTCCCGAAGAGTTGTCGGAGGCGCGCCTGGAACTGGCCGAGGCCGAGGACGAAGCCGAGTCTGCGCTCGAGGCGCGGATCGACGCTGTGGCCGACGCGGAGGACGAGATCGAGGCAGAGCTGGCGGCCGACGCCGCCGCACTCGACGATACGACGCCCGAAACCGCGGCCGAGGTGGCGGCCAATGCCGCCGCGCTCGCCGAGGCGGAGGAGGAGGTCGAATCGGCACTCGCCGACGACGTGGTGGACCTTGCGGAGGCCGAGATCAACGCGGAGGCCGACCTCGAGGCGCTGGCGCCGAGCATGACGCCCGAGGAGTTCGCGGAGGCCGCCCTGCGGCTTTCCCAGGCCGAGGACGAAGCCGAGTCGGCGCTCGATGCGCGGATCGAGGTCGTCGCCGAGTCTGAACTCGCGATGGAGGCTGAACTAGAGGCGGAGGCCTCCGCCGTCGCCGAGGCGGAGCCCGAAACGGCGGTTACCGAAGTGGACGCGCCCGAGGCAGTCGCCGAGCCGGTCGCGCCCGAGGCCGTGGCCGATGCGGTCCCGCCCGAAGTGGTCGCGCCCGAGGCCGTGGCCGAGCCGGTCGCGCCGAGGCCGTGGCCGAGGCACCTGCCGAGGCCGTCGCACCCGAGGCAATTGCCGAAGCCGAGCCCGCAGAAGTCGAGCGGGCGCCCGAACCCGAGCCCGCTGCCGAAGCGGCGACGTCCGGGGCCGAGACGCCGGTGCTCGACGCAACAGACGAACCAACGGAGACGGCCGCCGGTTGACGGCGCGGCGCCTCGAATTCCGGGACGGCCCGCCGGCTTCGGCGGGTCGTTCGGTTTTCTTCACTTGTCGTCCGCGGGACCACCAAATGACGAATCCTCATGCAGCGAGGCTGCGGTGAGGATCCGCGCCGAGATGATCAAAGCTTCCAGGGCTCGGATGGCTGGCGCTGGAAGCCGGATGGTACGATTGGCCGAGGAGCGCTTGAAGGCGCTCGAAGGGAGACGGACGTTTCCAGTTCGATGGATCGCTTTGACAAGTTCACCGACCGGGCCCGCAAGGTCCTGACGCTCGCGCAGGACGAGGCGCAACGGTTCAACCACAACTACATCGGGACGGAGCACCTGCTCCTCGGCCTGGTGCGCGAGGGTGAGGGTGTGGCGGCGCGCGTCCTCGAGAACATGAACGTCGAGCTGCCGCGGGTGCGCACGGCCGTTGAGTTCATCATCGGTCGCGGAGATCGGCCCGTGGTCGGTGAGGTCGGCCTGACGCCCCGCGCCAAGCGTGTGATCGAGCTGGCCATCGATGAGGCCCGGCGCCTCGGCCACAACTACATCGGGACGGAGCACCTGCTCCTCGGCCTGGTGCGCGAGGGCGAGGGCATCGCTGCCGGCGTCCTCGAATCGCTCGGCGTGAACCTCGACAAGGTTCGCCACGAGGTCATCCGGGTCCTGTCCCAGTCGAGCTCGGCAGGGCCGGCGGCAGAGACCAAGCGCGCCAGCAAGACCCCCACAGTCGACCAGCTCGGTATCAACCTCACCGACGCGGTCCGCGCCGGCAAGATCGACCCCGTCATCGGCCGGGAAAAGGAGATCGAGCGGGTCATCCAGATCCTCTCCCGGCGGACCAAGAACAACCCGGCGCTCATCGGCGAGCCCGGTGTCGGCAAGACAGCCATCGCCGAGGGCCTGGCGCAGCGCATCGTCGCCGGCGACGTGCCGGATACCCTCGCCAACAAGCGAGTCCTCACGCTCGACATCGGCTCACTCGTCGCAGGCACCAAGTACCGCGGCGAGTTCGAGGAGCGGCTCAAGAAGATCATCGAGGAGCTCCGCAACACCAACGACGCGGTCCTGTTCATCGACGAGTTGCACACTCTCGTCGGTGCCGGGGCGGCGGAAGGCGCCATCGATGCCGCGAACATCCTGAAGCCGCCGCTCGCACGCGGTGAGCTCCAGTGCATCGGTGCGACGACGCTCGACGAGTACCGCAAGTACATCGAGCGCGACGCTGCCCTCGAGCGGCGCTTCCAGCCCGTCATGGTCGAGGAGCCGACGCTCGAGCAGACGATCGCCATCCTCTTCGGCATCCGCTCCCGATACGAGGATCACCACAAGGTCAAGATCTCGGACGACGCGTGCCACGCAGCTGCAGACCTGTCGATCCGGTACATCACCGACCGCCACCTCCCCGACAAGGCGATCGACCTGATCGACGAGGCGGCCAGCCGCGTGCGCCTGCGCCACAGTTCCACCCCCAAGGCGGTCAAGGAGGCGCAGAAGGAACTCGAGAGGATCGGCAAGGAGAAGGAGGCCGCGGTCAACGACCAGGAATACGAGCGGGCGCAGCAGCTTCGCGACAGCGAGACCGCGGCGCGCGCCAGCCTGGACCAGCTGCGCTCTGACTGGCAGGCCGAACAGGCCGCCAACATCCCGACCGTCGGCGAGGAGGACATCGCGCAGGTCGTCGCGATGTGGACCGGGATCCCGGTCACCCGCATCGCGCAGGAAGAGTCGGAACGACTGCTGCACATGGAAGAGGCGCTTCACAAGCGCGTCATCGGGCAGCAGGAGGCCATCGAGACGGTTTCCAAGGCCGTCCGCCGGGCCCGCGCCGGTCTCAAGGACCCCAAGCGGCCGATCGGCTCGTTCATCTTCCTCGGCCCCACCGGCGTCGGGAAGACGGAGCTTGCCAAGAGCCTCGCAGAGTTCATGTTCGGCAGCGAGGACGCGCTCATCAAGATCGACATGAGCGAGTTCATGGAGCGCCATAACGTCAGCCGGCTCGTGGGGGCGCCTCCCGGCTACGTTGGCTTCGAGGAGGGCGGCCAGCTGACGGAGGCCGTCCGCCGCAAGAGCTACTCCGTGGTGTTGCTGGACGAGATCGAGAAGGCGCACCCGGAGGTCTTCAACATCCTGCTGCAGATCCTCGAGGACGGCCACCTCACCGACGCCAAGGGACGGCGGGTCGACTTCCGCAACACGGTCATCATCATGACCAGCAACGTCGGCGCGAAATCGCTGCTCAAGGACACGTCACTCGGCTTCAGGCCGGTGACCATCAACGAGGCGGCGCAGCGCGAGGGCCAGTACGACCGCATGAAGGAGAAGGTCCTCGACCAGCTGAAGACACAGTTTCGGCCCGAGTTCCTGAACCGCGTCGACTCCCTGGTGGTGTTCCGGTCGCTGACCGTTGAGGAGATCCGCGAGATCGTGGACCTTCTGCTCAACCGGGTTCGGGTGCAGCTGCAGGCCCAGCAGATCGACCTGGTCATCACGCAGGAAGCCAAGGACCACATCATCAAGCTGGGCTACGACCAGGACTACGGCGCGCGGCCGCTGCGGCGCGTGATCCAGAACATGGTGGAGGACCCGCTGGCAGAGGCACTGCTGATCGGGAAGTACACCTCGGGCCAGACCGTGGTGGTCGACCGCGGGACTGACTCCGGCCTGACGATCGAGCCCTTCACCGAGAAGACGCCCGTCGAGGCGATCTGAGCCCGGGGAGGCACGCCGCCCCGTGGCCCGGCCCGAGAGCCGGTACGTCTGCCAGGCCTGCGGCGCCTCCACCCTCCGCTGGGAGGGGCAGTGTCGCGCGTGCGGTGCCTGGAACACGCTCGTCGAGACGCTGGTCGCGCCCGCTCCCGGGGCAACGCGCCGGCGGTCGAACCGCGGGCCTGGCCCCGAGCTCACGGCCCGGCGTTCGCTGGGTTCGATCACCACGGGCTCGGCCAGGCGACTGCCGGTGGGCATCGGTGAGGTCGATCGGGTCCTCGGCGGCGGGCTCGTCCCAGGGACTGTGATCGTCCTCGGTGGTGAACCCGGGATCGGCAAGTCCACGCTTGTGCTGGAGACGGCGGCGGGTGTGGTAAGCGGGCCGGGGGACGGGATCAGCGCCCCAGGCGTCCTCTACGCGTCCGGCGAGGAATCGCCGGCACAGCTGCGGCTCCGCGCGGAACGCCTCGGGCTCGGCGGCGGCTCGGCAGGGGAGCGCATCGAGATCATTCCGACCACCGAGGTTGACGCCGTCGTCGCCGCGGGGTCCGAGCGAATCCCCGATCTCGTCATCGTCGACTCGATCCAGACGATGACGGCCGACGGCCTGGAGGGCCCGGCCGGGTCGGTCGGCCAGGTGCGCGAGTCGACGGCACGTCTCGGGGCATTCGCCAGGGGCGAGGGCGTGCCGGTGATCCTCGTGGGGCACGTCACCAAGGACGGCACCCTGGCCGGCCCGCGGACGCTCGAGCATCTCGTGGACGTCGTGCTGATGCTGGAGGGAGATCGATACGGGTCGATGCGGCTCCTTCGGTCGACGAAGAACCGGTTCGGCTCGACCGAGGAGATCGGCGTGCTGGAGATGACCGCGGACGGGCTCCGCGAGGTGGCCGATCCGGCGCGCGCCTTCCTCGGCCAACGGGAGCGCGAGGCGCCGGGAGTCGCCGTCGCGGCGACGCTGGAGGGCACGCGCCCTCTCCTCGTCGAGGTCCAGGCACTGGTCACGCCCGCCTCCGGCTACGGGATGCCGCGGCGGACGGTCGCCGGGATCGACGGCAACCGGTTGTCGCTCCTGGTCGCCGTGCTGGCCCGGCGGGCCGGGTTGAACCTGGCCAACCACGACATCTACGCGAGCCTCGCCGGTGGAGCCTCCGTCGACGAACCCGCGCTCGACCTCCCGCTGGCACTGGCGCTGGCCTCCACGTTCCGCGATCGCCCGCTCCGGGCAGGGACGGTCAGCTGCGGCGAGGTGTCGTTGCTGGGGGAGCTCCGGCCGGTTCGCGGCCTCGATCGCCGGCTGCGCGAGGCGGCACGGCTGGGCTTCCGGCGCGCCGTCGTCGCCTGCGACCGGGACGCTGTGCCCCAGGTACCGGGTCTCGAGATCGCGGCCGTCGCGACTGTACGGGACGCCATCACGGCCGCCCTGACGGAACCCGACAGTACCTCTGGGGAGGATACCGAGGGGCCGATTCGCTGGTAGCGTCCCACCGACATGATGCGCTTGATACGGTGGACGGGAGGCGGACTCGGCGTCATCCTCGCGATCTCACTGCTCAGCTTCAGCTCCGCCGGAGACTTTGTCTTCGACCCGACGCCCGGCGGCCGGATCCTGCTGGGCGCCTGGGTCGCCGCGTGGTTCGTCGTCGGCTTCGCGATCATGCCCTATGTGACCGTCGAGCCGGCGCAGCGCCTCGCGCATGGCGTGACCAGGCTGTCCACCGGCGAGTTCCTGGCGAGCATCGCGGGACTGCTGATCGGACTCCTCATGGGCCTGCTGCTCGGGCTGCCCATGGCCAACCTGCCCGATCCGTACGGCTGGCTGTTGCCGCTCGGGGTCTCGATCGTGATGGGACTCGGAATGATGGGCCTGACGGTGGCCAAGCGCCTCGACCTGTGGAATGCGCTCGTCGTGCTCCTCGGCGCCCGGCGCGGCGAGGCGCCCGGCGGGGAAGGAGGCGATTCGGGCGGCCTGGTCACCTATGTCGACACGAGCGCCATCATCGACGGACGGCTCGTCGACGTGGTATCGGCGGGCTTTCTCTTCGGCACGCTGATCGTTCCGCGGTTCGTGCTGGGCGAACTCCAGGGCATCGCCGACGACGCGGATCCCGGGCGGCGCAACCGGGGGCGCCGCGGCCTTGAGATCCTGTCGGTCCTCCAGAAGGACCACCGGATCGGGCTCGACCTGACCGACGAGGATGCGCCGGGGATACCTGCCGTCGATGCGAAGCTGGTGGCCCTGGCCCGCGGCCATGGCGCGGCGATCCTGACCACGGACTACAACCTCAATCGGGTCGCCCAGCTGCAGGGCGTGCGCGTGATGAACCTCAACCAGCTGGCGAACGCCATGAAGCCGGCGTTCCTGCCGGGCGATGCGATGCACGTCAAGGTGATCCAGCAGGGTAAGGAACCCGGCCAGGGCGTCGCGTTCCTCGATGACGGCACCATGATCGTCGTTGAGGGTGGTGGCTCGCATCTTCACCGCGAGCTCGACGTGACGGTGACCCGGGTCCTCCAGACGGTGGCGGGCCGGATGGTCTTCGCACAACCTGCCGACGGCGCGTAGGCCCCGCAAAGACGGGCGGGGCCGCACCCGTCACCATAGGCGCGTGGATACCCAGACCGGACCCGCGGAGCGCGTCTCGCCGCGCACGGAGTTCGCCGAGGCCGTCATCGTCGCAGCGGGCGCGAGCCGCCGCATGGGCGGCATCGACAAGCTCGGCCAGGACGTCCGCGGGCGATCGGTACTGCAGCGAGCGGCGGAGTCGATGATCGCCGCATCGTCGGTGCGCGACGTGATCCTCGTCGCTTCTCCGGACCAGGTTGCCGCCGCCGGATCACTCCCGTGGGTCACCTCGCTGGGGGCCCGCGTGGTCGCAGGCGGCCCTCGCCGGCAGGACTCCGTCGCCGCGGGAGTGCGGGCCGTGGAGAGTGACGTCGTCCTGGTGCACGACGGAGCCCGGCCGTTCGTGACCCCGGACGTCGTTGACGCCGTGGCTGTTGCAGCCCTCGAGCACGGGGCGGCCATCCCGGTCCTGCCGGTCGTGGATTCCCTCAAGCAGGTCGCGGGCGGCCTGATCTCCGGCACGGCCCGGCGTGAGGGCCTCTTCCGCGCCCAGACGCCACAGGGCGCCCGTCGAGACCTGCTCCGGGCAGCCCTGGATGCGCTTGCCGGCGGTGCCGAGACGTTCGGGGACGAGGCCGAGCTGCTTGCGCGCTACGGCGTGACGGTGCGTGCCGTGGCCGGCGACCCCGCCAATCTGAAGCTCACCGTCCCCGCCGATCTCCGGCTGGCTCGCGCCATGGCGGAAGGGGAAGGAATCGTCGGCGGAGCAGGGCCCGATGAAGGCTCGGCGCGCTGGGGCATGGGCGAGGACAGCCACCCGTTCGGGCCCGCGCTCGGGCTCCGACTCGGGGGGATCGAGGTGACGGGCGCGCCGCGGCTTGCAGGCCACTCGGACGGCGACGTGGCGCTGCATGCCGTCTGCGATGCGCTGCTGGGCGCAGCCGGCCTGCCCGACCTCGGCCGTGGATTCCCCGCGAACGACCCCGCGACCCGCGGGATCGAGAGCGGCCGCCTCCTCGACGCCGTCGTCGCCCAGGTTGCCGCGGTCGGCTGGCGGCCCACGTCCGTCGACGTCACGGTCATCGGAGCCCGGCCCAGGCTCGGCGGTCGCCGACTCGACGCGATGCGAGATGCCATCGCGAGCCTCGTCGGCCTGCCGGCCGACCGCGTGGCGGTCAAGGCGTCGACAGGGAACCTGTCCGGGGATGAAGGCGCCGGTCGCGGCATGCGCGCGACCGCGATCGTGGGAGTGATTTGTCGATGACGCTGCGTTTCCACAACACGCTCGGGGGCGAGCTGGTGGAGTTCGTGCCGCTGGAGCCGGGGCGCGTGCGCATGTACAGCTGCGGGCCGACCGTCTATGCGCCGGCCCACATCGGGAACTTCCGGAGCTTCGTCTTCGCCGACCTGCTGCGCCGCTACCTCGCCTGGAAGGGATTTGCGGTCACCTGGGTCATGAACGTGACGGACGTGGACGACAAGATCATCCGTGACGCCGGGCGGGAGGGAGTCCCGATTGCCGAGCTGACCGCTCGCCACGAGAAGGCGTTCCTCGACGACTGCCGGCGATTGCGGATCACGAGCCCGGACGTCATGCCGCGCGCCACCGAGCACATTCCCGACATGGCCGCACTGGTCACGACCCTGCTCTCGAAGGGGCATGCATACCGCACGGACGACAGCTCGATCTTCTTCCGAATCGCCAGCTGGCCGGCCTACGGCCGACTGGCGCATGTCGACCCGACCCAGCAACGCGTCGGCGAGCGCGTCGAGGCCGACGAGTACAGCAAGGACGACGTCCGGGACTTCGCGCTGTGGAAGGGGGCCAGGGACGGGGAGCCCAGCTGGTCGACCGAGGTCGGCGTGGGGCGGCCGGGGTGGCACATCGAGTGCTCGGCGATGAGCATGCGATATCTCGGGCCCAGTTTCGACATCCACACCGGGGGCGTCGACCTCGTGTTCCCCCACCACGAGGATGAGATCGCCCAGTCGGAAGCGGCGACCGGGCAGCCGTTCGTGCGCACCTGGTTGCACTGCGCGCACCTCCAGATGGGCGGCCAGAAGATGGCCAAGCGCACGGGCAACATCGCTCGCCCGGCGGACATCTACGGCGCCGGTGCCTCCCCGCGTGCCCTTCGCTACGCCCTGCTCGCCGCGCACTACCGCGCGCCCCTGGAGTTCAGCGAGGAATTGCTGGGTGCGGCAACGTCCGCCGTCGAGCGGCTTTCGACGGCGCTGTCGGCGCTCGACTCCTACCGCGAGGAGCACGAAGACGACGGTTCGCTCCCCGATCTGCTCGCGGCGGCGCGAGCGGCGTTCGAGGAGGCCCTGGACGACGATCTCAACATCTCGATGGCGCTGGCCGCGGTCTTCGACCTTGTCCGCGAATTGAACCGGCGAATGGCCGATCGAGCCCTGTCGAGCGCCGACGCGGCTCGGGCGGCGGCGCTGCTGCGGGACCTCGATACCGTCCTCGCCGTCGCCGAGGAGGAGCGGATCGAATTACCGCCCGACGTCGAGCGCCTGCTCCAGGAGCGCAGGGCTGCCCGCGCCGCGCGCGACTGGGCGCGATCCGATGCGCTGCGGGCCGAGCTGGCTCGATTGGACGTCGCGGTCGAGGACACGGCGGATGGCCAGCGCTGGCGGATCCTGGAGGCGCCCCATGCCGCGCGATGACGGCCGCGAAGATCGGCGCGGGTCAGGCGGCCCTCGGCACGACGACGGCAGGTCCCAGCGCCCCGGGGGCGGGCCGCATCGCGAGGGAGAGGCGCGCGGCGAGGGATCGGCGCACGACGAGCCGCATGGTCGAGGTGGCCGTCACGATGACCGGCCGCAGCGCGCCGAGCACGGTGCAGGTCCCCGGGATCAGAACGCGCCCCAATCGTTCGACCGAGTCGACGCAGGCCGAGAGCGACGACCTTCGGGATCGAGGGCGCCGGGCGACCGGCGCGACAGTCCGGGCGTTCCGTTTCGTCGGCCGGGTGCAGGACACTCCGGCGGTTTCCGAGCGCCGACCGGGCAGGGTGGGGATCGATGGGACCGCGAGCACCGCGGATCCGGCACCGGCTTCGGCAGCGCATCGGGCCCTCGTGACAAGGGCGGACAGGGGGGTGGCGGTCACCCGCCGGGTCCCCAACGGCCGGGCTGGCGCGCCCGAGACCAGGAGGGCGACCGCGGCCCGGGCGTGAACCCGTGGAAGCGGCCCGGCGGCGAGGCGCAGCACAGTCAGCGACCGCCCCGTCCCGATGAGGACCAGCGCGCGAGAATGCCGCGTGAGCCAGGGGAGGGCCTCACGACACGGCCCGGCCGGCCACCCGGCAGCCCGAACGTTCGCGCGGCCGGCCAGGGCTTTCGCGGCCCCGGCGGCCCCGGCCATCGCCCGCGACCCGACCGAGCGCCCGGAGATGGGTTCGGGCCGCGCCCGGGCCGACCTTTTGGAGAAGGGTTCGCGCCACGACCCGAACGAAGGCCTGGCCAGCATTTCGGGCCGCGCCCGGCGTACCCGGCAGGCGAGGGGCCGCGGCCGGGCCGGTACACGGATCGGGCGGACGAGTCGCGCCGTCCGGCGTGGCGCCGTGAGGGGCCCCGTGACCTGGAGCGGGGCGGCAGGTTCGCCCCGCACGTGGAAGGCGCGCCGTACGGGTCGGAGGCCGACACTCAGACGGCGATTCCGACCCTTCCGCCGCCGGACATGCTCGGGGAGTTCGAGGAGATCGTCGCCGGCCGGCGCCCGGTGGCAGAGGCCTTCGCCGCCCTGCGACCCAGCCGGAGGCTCCTGGTGGTGCCGGAGCGCCGAGCCGCGCTGGAGCAACTCGTCCTCCACGCTACATCGCTCAGGATCCCCGTCGTCGAGGTCGAGGGCGGGACGCTGACCCGGATCTGCGGCTTCGATGGACACCAGGGCGTGGCGCTCGTCGTCGAGCCGCGCCGATGGGCCACCTTGGACGAGGTCCTCGGCCGGGCGCGGGAACGCGGTGAGCCACCGTTTGTGCTGGTCCTGGATTCGCTCGAGGATCCCCAGAACGTCGGCACGCTGCTGCGGAGCGCGGAGGCGTGCGGCGTCCACGGCGTGCTCTTCCCGACGCGGCGCTCCGCGCCGATCAGCCCGGCGGCCGTGAAGGCGTCTGCGGGCGCCATCGAGCACCTGCTGCTCGTGCCGCTCGACGATCTCGGGGGCGGCCTCGTCGACCTCCGGGGACGCGGCCTGCGGATCGTCGGCGCGGACGAGGAGGCGGCACTGCCATACCGGGACGCGGACTACCGGGGCCCGCTGGCCCTTGTCGTCGGCAGCGAGGCCCATGGAATCTCGGGGCACATCCGGCGGCGCATCGACCTGGCTGTCCGGATCCCGATGCGCGGACTGGTCGCCTCGCTCAACGCGTCGGTTGCCGGTTCGGTGCTGCTCTTCGAGGCCGCATCGCAGCGCGGGGGAGTGGCGCTCGCCCCGCGGCACCAGGTCGCTGATGCTGGTCCGGTTGCGTCCCGGCCGATCCCTGGCGTCGAACCCCCCGCGACCGCCCCCGGTTCGGCCGAGTCGCACCCGGGCAACGAGCCCGGACAGGTGGTGACGCACGGGCAGGACGCGGGACTCGGGATGGGCCCTGGCGACGAGCCGGAGAGCCGCAACGACGCTATGCCGACTGCCGAGACGCCCCCGATCGCGGAGGGCGGAGCCATTACCGGCGCGGAACCGGAAACCGCCGGCGAGCCCGAGCCGGGCAGTCAGCCCGGCCCGGAACCGGAAACCGCCGGCGAGCCCGAGCCGGGCAGTCAGCCCGGCCCGGAACCGGAAACCGCCGGCGAGCCCGGGCCGGACACCGCGCCTGTCGCCCAGCCGCTCACCTCGCCGGTCCCCGACCGGGACACCGCGCCTGTCCCCGGGCCGGACCGTCCGAAGCGCGTGCGCCGTGTCCGCTCGGCAGCAATCGCCGCCGCGGCGCCTACGGGGCAGGGGGGTGCAACCGACGAGGGGTCGCCCGAGCGTCCGTCGACCCGATCGCCCGGTGAACCGACGAGCCCACTGCCGCACGAGGAGGACCTCCTCCCCGAGTTTTCGCTCCTTCCCGAGCGGGCCGGCACGGCCGCGGATGCCGAACTCGAGCGCGCCTCGGAGTGACCTGCGCGGCGCCACTCGGCCCGCGGGACCCCCGCGTTGCGCGCATCGCGCCCGCTGGGGTATCCTTCACCGTCGCCGCCGACGTAGCTCAATTGGCAGAGCAGCGGTTTTGTAAACCGCCGGTTCCGGGTTCGAGTCCCGTCGTCGGCTCCAAAATTGAAGAGGTCAGCTGCGCGAGAGTCTCTTCGCCACGGGGGTCCGCCTCGGAGCAGTGCAGCATTCCGTGGGTAGGTTGAGCAGGTGGTGAGCTCCGCTGACTGTAGATCAGCCGTCTTCGACTGTGGGGGTTCGATTCCCTCCCTGCCCACCAGTCCTCTCCGTTACCGGTAGCGAGCACCGGGCCCACTTAGCTCAGTCGGCAGAGCACTTCCTTGGTAAGGAAGAGGTCTTGGGTTCGAGTCCCAAAGTGGGCTCCATCTCATATTGCGGCGCGCCGAGCAGCCCACCCGACCGCTCCGAGCGGAAGGGGCCAGCGACAAGGGAACCATGGCCAAGAAGAAGTTCGAGCGCAACAAGCCCCACGTGAACATCGGCACGATCGGGCACATCGACCACGGCAAGACGACGCTGACCGCGGCCATCACCAAGTACCTCTCGCTGAAGGGCGGCGCGGAGTTCCGCGCCTTCGACAGCATCGACAACGCCCCCGAGGAGCGCGAGCGGGGCATCACCATCGCCATCGCCCACGTCGAGTACCAGACCGCGGCCCGCCACTACGCCCACGTCGACTGCCCCGGCCACGCCGACTACATCAAGAACATGATCACCGGCGCCGCCCAGATGGACGGCGCGATCCTCGTCGTGGCGGCCACCGACGGGCCCATGCCCCAGACCCGCGAGCACATCCTCCTGGCGCGCCAGGTGGAGGTGCCCTACATCGTGGTCTACCTCAACAAGGTGGACATGGTCGACGACCCCGAGCTGCTCGAGCTCGTGGAGCTCGAGGTGCGCGAGCTGCTCACCAAGAACCAGTTCCCGGGTGACGAGCTGCCGGTCATCCGCGGCTCCGCCCTGCAGGCCCTCGAGGCCACCGGCGGGGTGACCGATCCCGCCTACGCGTCCATCCAGGAGCTGATGGACGCGGTCGACTCCTACATCCCGACCCCCGAGCGGCCCACCGACAAGCCCTTCCTGATGCCCGTCGAGGACGTCTTCGGCATCAAGGGCCGCGGCACCGTGGCCACCGGGCGCATCGAGCGGGGCATCGTGAAGGTCGGCGACGAGGTCGAGATCGTGGGCGTGCGGCCCACCCGCAAGGTCGTGGTGACCGGCGTCGAGATGTTCAAGAAGCTGCTCGACGAGGGCCGTGCCGGCGACAACGTGGGCTGCCTGCTGCGGGGCATCGAGCGCGACGACATCATCCGCGGCCAGGTCCTCGCCAAGGCCGGGAGTGTCAAGCCGCACACCCGCTTCCACGCCCAGGTCTACGTGCTGACCAAGGAGGAGGGCGGGCGCCACACCCCCTTCTACAACGGCTACCGGCCGCAGTTCTACATCCGCACCACCGACGTCACGGGCGCCATCGGGCTGCCCGAGGGCGCCGAGATGATCATGCCCGGCGACAACGTGCGCATGAGCGTCGAGTTGATCACGCCCATCGCCCTCGAGACCGGCCAGCGCTTCGCCATCCGCGAGGGCGGCCACACCGTGGGTGCCGGCGCCATCACCGAGATCCTGGAGTAGTTGCATGGCCAAAGTCCAGGCGCGGCCGATCATCCGCTCGCCTGCACCGTGTGCAAGGAGCGGACGTACACGACCGAGAAGAACAAGAAGAGCGATCCCGGGAGGATCGAACTCCGCAAGTACTGTCCGCGGTGCCGGCGCCATACGCCCCACCGGGAAGCGAAGTAGTCTCCACAACGATAGGGGCGTAGCTCAATTTGGCAGAGCACTGGTCTCCAAAACCAGCGGTTGTAGGTTCGAGTCCTATCGCCCCTGCCACCACCTTCAGCTGACAGAGGATCCAGAACCATCGTGTTGCAACGCATCCGGCGCTTCATCGAAGAGTCGATCGCCGAACTGAAGAAGGTCACCTGGCCGACTCGCGAGCAGGTCCGCAACCTGACGGTGCTGGTCTTCGTGGTAAGCGCGGCCGTGGGCGTCTACATCGCCTTCTTCGACTTCGTCTGGACCCAGGTGCTCAAGGTCATGACTGACGTACTGCAGTGACCGATTTTCTCGACCACATCACTCAGAAGGCGCCCGAGAAGCGCTGGTACGTCATTCACACCTACTCGGGCTACGAGAAGAAGGTCAAGACCAACCTCGAGCACCGGATCGAGTCCATGGGCATGGACGACAAGATCTTCCAGGTCCTGGTGCCGGAGGAGGACGAGATCGAGATCCGGGGCGGGCAGCGGGTCACCGTTCAGAAGAAGGTCTACCCGGGCTACGTTCTTGTCGAGATGATCCTCGACCCCGACTCCTGGTTCGTGGTGCGGAACACGCCCGGCGTGACCAGTTTCGTGGGTGGCGGCAACATCCCCGGCAGCCGCAATGAGCCTGTGCCCCTCGAGGAGCACGAGGTCAAGCAGATCCTCCGGCAGATGGGTGTCGAGACGCCCAAGTACCGTGTGGCCTTCCAGAAGGGCCAGAGCGTGCGCGTCACCGATGGCCCGTTCGCCGAGTTCATCGGCACGGTCGACGAGGTGAACCCGGAGCGCAACAAGCTCAAGGTGCTCGTCAGCATCTTCGGCCGAGAGACGCCGGTGGAACTCGACTTCCTCCAGGTCGAGAAGCTGTGATGTTCAATCCCACCCACCCGACCGCCCCGAGCGGTAGGGCCGCCCAGCACTAGGAAGAGCAGTGGCCAAAAAAGTTCGTACCGTCGTCACCCTTCAGCTAAACGCCGGTAAGGCGACCCCTGCTCCGCCGGTCGGCACGGTGCTCGGTCCGCACGGCATCAACATCATCGAGTTCACGAAGTCGTACAACGAGAAGACGGCTGCCCAGGCCGGGCAGGTCATCCCCGCCCAGATCACGATCTTCGAGGATCGCAGCTATACCTTCGTCCTGAAGACGCCGCCCGCTGCGGACATGCTCCGCAAGGCGGCCGGCGTCGAGAAGGGCGCGAAGACCGCCGGCCGAGAGAGGGCCGGGACGGTCACGCAGGCGCAGGTCCGCGAGATCGCCCAGGCCAAGATGGCCGATCTGAACGCCGACGATCTCGATGGGGCGTCGCGCATCATCGAGGGAACGGCTCGCTCCATGGGGATCGAGGTCAGTGGCTGAGGCCCCGGGGCCGAGGACCTTCCCGGATTCGCCGGCGGCCGGGAAGGGTAGCCGCGCCGGTCCGTTCACCCCACGGATCGAACGGGGGAGGCCCAACCGGGCCGACACGGAGGAACACGCACGATGCCTCACCACGGGAAGCGCTACAAGGAGCTCCTGGCGCTCGTCGACCGCACGATGGTCTACCAACCCGATGCGGCGATGCCGAGCTGCTCCGCGACACGGCCAAGGTCAACTTCGACCCATCGGTCGAGGCCCACATTCGCCTTGGCGTGGATCCCCGCCACGCGGACCAGATGGTTCGCGGTACCGTCGTCCTGCCGCACGGTGTCGGCAAGCAGGTGCGCGTGCTCGTGTTCGCCCAGGGCGACAAGGCCCAGGAGGCGATGCGTGCCGGTGCCGACGAGGTCGGCGCGGACGACATGGTCAAGCGGATCGAGGCCGGCTGGCTCGAGTTCGACGTGGCCCTCGCCACGCCCGACATGATGGGCCAGGTGGGTCGACTCGGGCGCATCCTCGGTCGCCGGGGCCTGATGCCGAACCCCAAGTCCGGTACGATCACCTTCGATCTCGACCGCGCCGTGCGCGAGGTCAAGGCCGGCCGCGTCGAGTACAAGGTCGACAAGGGCGGCATCATCCACGTCCCATTCGGCAAGGCCAGCTTCCAGCCGGCGGCGCTCGTCGAGAACCTCGCGGCTCTTGTCGACGCCGTCAACCGCTCGCGGCCGGCAGTTGTCAAGGGGCAGTATTTCAAGAGCCTGACCGTCGCAACCTCGATGGGCCCCGGCATCCGCGTGGATGTCCCGGCACTGCTCGTTCGAGCGGCAGCGGCCTAGGCGGGCGGGGCACGGCCCCGCGAACCAACCGAAGATCGTTCCGCCAGAGACAGCGTTGCATCCGTGGCGGCCCGCGCGGGCCGCCAGCCCGCCGGCCGAGGGTTGACCTCACCGGGACGGAGCGGGTCGAAGTCGCCGGCCGGATTCGGCAGGAATGCCGGGGAACGGCGGCGGGCACGCCGAGGCAGGGTCACGGATCGGGCCTCCACCCGAACTGCGCTGCGCTGCAGCGTCGACCGACCCCTGCGCGGAACGCCGCAGGGGTGACCGGTCCGCCGGCGCCCGCAGAGGAAAGGAGGCGTCATGCCCACCGAGGCCAAGCGCGCCACGGTCGCCCAGCTCGTCGAGGAGTTCTCGAAGAGCCGGTCGGCGGTTGTGTCCGACTACCGCGGCCTCAAGGTTTCGGATCTCAGGAAAGTCCGCCGGGAGCTGCGCGAGAAGGGCATCACCTTTCGCGTGGTCAAAAACCGCCTGGCGCGCATTGCGGCCGATCAGGCCGGGCGCAGCGAGATCGCACCGCTGCTCATCGGGCCATCGGCCATCGCGCTGGGGGGCAAGGATGAGACCGCGCTCGCCAGGGCGCTCCTGGATGCCCTCCGGCCGTACCGCAACATCGCTGTGCGCGGTGGACTGGTCGGCAGCCGGCGCGTGGACACCGAGGGTGTCGTGCGGCTGGCCGCCCTTCCGGGTCGCGACGTCCTGCTGGCGCAGGTCGCGGGCAGCATCGCGTCGCCGTTGACGTCGATGGCGTCGTTGCTCTCCGCCCCGCTGCGGAACCTGGCCTACGCCATGGCGCAGTTGCGCGACCAGCGCCAGGGCCCGACCGAAGGTCCGCCGGAGGGCGCCGCCGAGGCCGCCTAGAGGGATCGGCCCAAGGCAGATCCGAACCCTTTGACCCACGAACGAGACACCACGGAGGAACCCACCACAATGGCAACCCTGACCCAGGACCAGATCCTCGAGGCGATCGATGGCATGACCGTCCTCGAGCTTTCGGAGTTCATCAAGAAGTTCGAGGAGCGCTACGGCGTCACCGCCTCTGCCCCGGCCGCCGCCGCGGCTCCATCGGCCGCCGCCGCGGCACCGCTTGCCGCCCCGGTGGAGGAGCAGACGGAGTTCACGGCGGTCCTCACCGAGATCGGGCCGAACAAGATCCCGGTCATCAAGGTCGTGCGCGAGCTGACCGCACTCGGCCTCAAGGAGGCCAAGGACCTGGTCGACGCGTTCCCGAAGCCGATCAAGGAGGGCGTCTCGAAGGAGGAGGCCCAGAAGATCAAGGCCGCGCTCGAGGAGCAGGGCGCGAAGGTCGAGATCAAGTAACTCCCCGGGGCGTCGCCGCGCCGCCAAGCGCGCGTCGCTCCGGAAGGGTGCCCGGCGGACCGCCCGCTGCGGCGTCGCCCGCAATCAGGACGGCCCCCGGGCATCCGGGGGCCGTTTTCAATTCAGCGTCTGTGAATGAACTCGATGCCGGCATGTCCGCCTGGCGCGACGCGAACAGGGATGGCGTCCGGGGGTATGCGACCCACTTGCTCCGCGCGGACGAGCGCACGCACCGAAGTTGATGCCGAACGGCCTATTGACCGTCGATGGAATGCTATCGATAGTCGATACATGAACAAGTTCGTCATCCGGCTCCTGCGCGTAGCCCTGGTCGTCCTCCTGCTCGGGTCGGTGCTCGCACAGCTCCTCGTGCCGGTGTTCGCGTCCGAGGAGGGAAAGGTCTTTCCCGAAGTCGCCTACCTCGTGGTCCCGTACTCGCTGGCCGGCATCCTCGTGATCGCGTGCGGTCAGGTGGCGCTGCTCGCTATCTGGCGCCTGCTGTCCCTGATCAGCGGCGGGGTCATCTTCACCCGCCGCGCCCTGCGCTGGGTGGACATCATCACCGTCTGCGGGGCGGTCGCCACGGCCCTGAACGCGGGCGTGTCGATCCACCTGCTCACCGTCCATGGCGGCGGACCAGGCATCATCCTCTGGCTGGTCGCCGGCCTCGCCTGCGGGGTGGCGTTCGTCCTTCTCATGATCGTCATGCGAGGCCTGCTCGAGTCGGCGATCGCCGATCGGACCGAGCTCGACGAGGTCATCTGATGGCCGTCATCGTCGATCTCGACGTCATGCTCGCCCGGCGCAAGATGTCCGTGGGCGACTTCGCCAAGGCCGTCGGCATCACCCCGGCGAACATCGCGGTCCTGAAGAACGGGCGCGCCCGAGCGATCCGCTTCACCACCCTGGACGCGATCTGCCGGCGTGCTCGATTGCCAGCCGGGCGACATCCTCCGGTGGACCGCCGACCCGCCCGACAGTCGCGACGGGTTCGAAGCCGGCTGACCACGACCTCCATCAGCACGACGCCGGGTCCGGCCGCGATGCCGTCAGGTCGGCTCGATGCGCAGCCTGGCGAAGAGGTAGGCGAGCGAGGCGACCTCGAGCCAGGCTCGCGCACTCGCCTCCGTGCCCTCGTAACAGCGCGACAGCCGGCGCCAGCGTCCGAGACGTGCGAAGGCGTGCTCGACCCTGTGGAGCGGGGCGAGCGGCAGTCCGGTCAGGACGGCGAATGCCTCAACGGCCCCGCGAGGTGGCGAGTCAGACGGGCACCAGACGCCGTCGAGCCGACACCGACCCCTCACGAGCCGACAGCGACCCTTGACCGTCGGGCCGCGCTGCCCCATAGTCGGCCGTCGCAGCCGCCCGTGCGGGGGCTCGGGCGAGTGCGGAAGTTGAGCGGCCGACCGGCGCCGCGGCGAGATCCATCGGCGAGCGGGCTCGCCGGTCTCGGCGGCGGTGCGGAAACAGCGGGAGATGAGGATGCGCATCTGTTCGAACTGGTTCCGGTAAGCCGTTCCGGGGCGGCCGTGCCCTGCTTGTAACCCTGCTCGTCGGCGTCGCCGCACTCGCGTCGACCGTCCCGGCGTACGCCGCCACGACGACGCCCTTCAACACCAACCTCGTGAAGAACCCGGGTGCCGAGGCCGGCGGCGCAAGCTCGGATGGCATGAGCAGCGTGCCGATCCCCCACTGGGGGACGCTCAGCCAGACCACGTTCACCGTCGTGGCCTACGGGACGTCAGGCGGCTTCCCGACCGTCGCAGAGCGGAACCGCATCCACGGGCAGCACCAGTTCTTCACCACCGGGCAGTGGGACAGCGTGTACGGCGAGTGCGACGACGCGAACCAGAACATCTTCATCCACGGGCGGAACGCCGCGATCGACTCCGGACATGTCAAGGTCGTCCTGTCCGCGCGGCTCGCGACCTTCGACAGCCAGTCGGACACCGCGAACGTCAACCTCTACTTCGGCGACTCGACGAACAACGCCCTGGGAGGGGCCCACGTTCACCCGCAGACCGCGACCAACGGGACGTTCCACCTGGTGTCCGTCTCGAAGATCCTGCCGAAGCACACCCGCCAGATCGAGGTGCGACTCTGGGCGAGCAACGTTCCCGCGGGCACCTACTGCGACGCGTACTTCGACAACATCTCCGTGAAGCTCGTCTCCGCGTGAGGCTCCCGGCTCGTCCAGAATCGGGCGGGTCGGACCACGAAAAGGAGAGCCCGAGGCCGGCGGCGGGCACGGAAAGGCCTACCGGGTCGGACGTGCGAGGGCAGGAGCCGGCGTCGATGGATCGATGGGTCGATTTGGGCCATTGACGACGGTTGGGATCCGCGGTAAGATGCTCTTTCGGTGAGCGCGGTCCCCTCTTATCCTGACCATGCCCGTGGCATGCCTTTGTCCTCGATTCCCCGATTCCCCGCTAGGAGCGCTTCATGCTGTCTGTCACTGATGCGTCCCGGCGCAACGCCCTCGTTGCCCCCGAGCGGAAGCGTTACGCCAGGATCCCGGAAGTCCTGCCCATTCCCGACCTGATCGAACTGCAGGTCCAGTCGTTCCGCTGGTTCATCGATCACGGGCTGCGGGAGCTGTTCGACGAGATCAGCCCCATCCAGGACTTCACCGGCAAGGTGATGGAGCTCCACTTCAAGGAATACGAGTTCGGCGAGCCCAAGTACTCCGAGCTGGAGTGCCGGACACGGGACCTCACCTTCTCCAAGCCGCTCTACGTGAACGTGGAGCTGAAGATCAAGGAGACGGGCGAGATCCAGGAACAGCGCGTGTACATGGGCGACTTCCCGACCATGACCGGCCAGGGCACCTTCATCATCAACGGTGCCGAGCGCGTCGTCGTGAGCCAGCTGGTCCGGTCGCCCGGCGTCTACTACACGTCGATCGAGGATCCGGCCACCGGCCGCCCGCTCTTCTCCGCCAAGGTCATCCCGAACCGCGGTGCCTGGCTGGAGTTCGAGACCGCGGCACGCCACCAGCTCTATGTGAAGGTCGATCGCAAGCGCAAGCTCGAGGCCACTAAGCTGCTGCGCGCAGTCGGCTACGAGCGCAACGAGGAGATGGTCGACCTGTTCTCGCGGGTGGATACCGGCGAGGTCGCGTACGTCGCCTCCACGCTCGAGAAGGACAGCACGAATACGCGCCAGGAGGCGCTGATCGAGGTCTACAAGAAGCTGCGGCCCGGGGACCCGCCGACCGGCGACAACGCGGAAAAGCTCGTCGAGAGCCTCTTCTTCAATTTCCGCCGTTACGACCTCGGGCGCGTCGGCCGATACAAGCTCAACAAGAAGCTCGACGGCGTGGCCGAGCGGATGGGCATCGAGCTCCGGCGCGATCGCTGGTTCGTCCGGAGCGAGTCGGGCGACGACTTCGTCCTCCCGACCGATGCACGAAATCCTGGTCGATCCCGACGCCAGGGTCGTCGCGAACCAGGTCGTCGGTCGCACGGAACGCAACGGCAAGCCCGAGGAGCTGCGCGCCCCCTTCGACGGAGTGGTGCGCCACGACACGGCACGGACGATCACGCGCGAGGACATCGCCGCCATCGTCGGGCACCTCATCGAGCTCAACAACGGGCTGCGGGACGGCCGACGACATCGACCACCTCGGCAACCGCCGGATCCGCGCCAACGGCGAGCTGATCCAGAACGCCTTCCGCGTCGGCCTGCTGCGCATGGAGCGGGTCGTCAAGGAGCGCATGTCGATCCAGGAGATCGAGCAGGTGACACCGAATGCGCTGATCAACATCCGGCCCGTCGTGGCGGCCATGAGGGAGTTCTTCGGCGGGAGCCAGCTGTCCCAGTTCATGGACCAGACGAACCCGCTGGCCGAGCTGACCAGCAAGCGACGCCTGTCCGCCCTGGGCCCCGGCGGCCTGCTCCCGCGAGCGTGCCGGGTTCGACGTCCGCGACGTGCACCACAGCCACTACGGCCGCATCTGCCCGATCGAGACGCCGGAAGGTCCCAACATCGGCCTGATCGGCTCGCTGGCGACGTACGGGCGCATCAACGAATACGGATTCATCGAGACGCCTTACCGGAAGGTCAAGCGCACGGTCGGGTGGGACGACCCCGAGATCCTGCGGGAGACCGCCGACGCGGATGTCGCCACGAAGGGTGGCGTCGTCGTCCTGCGGAGGGGCGAGCGGTTCACGCCCGAGTCGGTTGTCGAGCTGAAGAAGCAGAAGGCCACCGCGTTCCCGATCCGCCCGCGGTCACCGACGAGATCGTCTTCCTCGCCGCCTACGACGAGGAGGATCGGTACGTCGCGCAGGCAAACGCCGCGCTGGACGAGGAAGGCCACTTCGTCGACGAGCGCGTGCCGGCACGGCACCGGGACCAGTTCCCGGAGGCGCGCCCGCAGCAGATCGAGTTCATGGACGTGACCCCCAAGCAGATCGTCTCTGTGTCGACCGCCCTGATCCCGTTCCTCGAGCACGACGACGCCAACCGCGCGCTCATGGGCTCGAACATGCAGCGCCAGGCCGTGCCGCTGCTGCGGCCGGAGGCGCCGATCGTCGGCACCGGCATCGAAGCGCCAGGCCGCAGTGGACTCCGGCCAGGTGCTGATCGCCCGCCAGGCCGGCGACGTCATCAGCGTCACCGCGGAGCAGGTCATCGTGAGCTCGAGAGGATGCCGGCGACCTGGACGCAGTACCGCCTGCGCAAGTACCTGCGGTCCAACCAGAGCACCTGCATCGACCAGCGGCCCGGTCGTCGACGTCGGCATCGGGTCGAAAAGGGCCAGGTCGCTCGCCGACACCAGCTCGACCGACATGGGTGAGATGGCCCTCGGGCCACAACGTCCTGGTCGCCTTCATGAGCTGGGAGGGCGGCAACTACGAGGACGCGATCGTGATCAGCGATCGGCTGGTCCGCGAAGACCAGTTCACCACCATCCACATCGAGAAGCACGAGGTGGAGGCGCGCGACACCAAGCTCGGTCCCGAGGAGATCACGCGGGACATCCCGAACGTCGGCGAGGAGTCGCTCAAGGACCTCGACGAGGACGGCATCGTGCGCATCGGCGCCGAGGTGGCGCCCGGCGACATCCTGGTCGGCAAGATCACCCCGAAGGGCGAGACCGAGCTGACCGCGGAGGAGAGGCTGCTGCGGGCGATCTTCGGTGAGAAGGCCCGCGAGGTGAAGGACTCGAGCCTGCGCCTGCCGCACGGCGAGTACGGCAAGGTGGTGGACATCAAGGAGTTCAGCCGCGAGCGAACATCGCGATTTGCCTGCCCGGCGTCGAGCGCATGGTCCGCGTCAGCGTGGCGCCAGCGCCGAAGATCATGGAAGGCGACAAGATGGCCGGGCGCCACGGCAACAAGGGCGTCATCTCCCGGATCGTGCCGGAGGAGGATATGCCTTTCCTGCCGGACGGCACCCCGGTCGACATCATCCTGAACCCGCTGGGCGTGCCGGCACGTATGAACATCGGCCAGGTCCTGGAGACGCACCTGGGCTGGGCGCTGCACGAGCAGGGCCGCGCAGTCGGGAACGCTCGTCAAGGCGGCCACGGCCGTCTTCGATGGCGCGACGGAGGAGCCAGATCGAGGAGGAGCTCACGAAGGCAGGGCTGCCCGCTCTCCGGCAAGACCACGCTCCACGACGGGCGGACCGGCGAGCCGTTCGACCGGGAGATCACGGTCGGCTACATCTACATGCTCAAGCTCCACCACCTCGTGGAAGACAAGATCCACGCGCGCTCCACGGGCCCGTACAGCCTCATCACCCAGCAGCCGCTGGGCGGCAAGGCCCAGTTCGGAGGCCAGCGCTTCGGCGAGATGGAGGTCTGGGCCCTCGAGGCGTACGGCGCGGCCAACATCCTCCAGGAATTGCTGACGGTGAAGTCGGACGACGTCGTGGGCCGTGTCCAGACGTACGAGGCGATCGTCAAGGGCGAGGACATCCAGCCGCCGGGCGTGCCGGAGTCCTTCAAGGTCCTGATCAAGGAACTGCAGAGCCTCGGGCTCAACGTCGAGATCCTCAACGAGAACGAGGAAGAGATCCACTTCGCGGAGGACGCATCGGCATATCCGCTGCCGGACCTCGGCGGGATCAACCTCGCCGGGTTCGAAGACTGAACCGCACACTCGCGGGTCGCGGATCGCCGGGGGATGGGCACCCGGCAGCCGGCAGCCCGCTTCGCCGCACAGGAGGTCCCGCTCAGCCTCCACCGCCGCGATCGCGCCGTCGACGGCGTGACGAAGGAGAACGATGCTCGAGGTCAACAACTTCAACGCCATCCGCATCTCGCTCGCGTCCCCCGAGCAGATCCGTGACTGGTCGAAGGGCGAGGTGACCAAGCCCGAGACCATCAACTACCGCACGCTGCGCCCCGAGAAGGATGGTCTCTTCGACGAGCGCATCTTCGGTCCCTCCCGGGACTGGGAGTGCTACTGCGGCAAATACAAGCGCATCCGGTACAAGGGAATCATCTGCGACAAATGCGGGGTCGAGGTCACCCGGGCCAAGGTGCGCCGGGAGCGGATGGGACACATCCAGCTGGCCAGCCCCGTCAGCCACATCTGGTATTTCAAGGGCACTCCCAGCCGCCTGGGCATCCTGCTCGACATCAGCCCGCGGAACCTCGAGCGGATCCTGTATTTCGCGCTGTATATCGTGACCTGGGTCGACGAGGATGCGCGCGCGCGGCTGCTCCAGCAACTCGACGAGGAAGCCACGGGGCGGGGCGGTCGGGGTGGCAAGGTGCTGGCCGACCTGGAGGATTCCCTGCGGGCGGACCTGCACCGCCAGCAGGACGAGCTGAATGCCGGGTTGAAGCAGTTCAAGGTCGAGCGCGAGGAGGAGCGGGCCCAGCGGACCACGGACCTCGTCGCCGCCCAGCAGGCCACGAAGGCCGCCATGGATGCGCTGCGGACCGGCAGCGCAACGGATCCGATCGTCTTCGAGCCGACCGGCGAGGTCGTCGTGGGAGTCGGCGAGAAGGCCGACCGAGAGGCGGCCAAGCGGCTGAACAAGGCTGCCGGCGAGGAGATCGAGCGCGTCAACGCCGAGGTCAAGCGGCGCGAGGAGGAAGAGGAGGCCGGCGTCGCCCAGCGGATCGCCGATCTTCGGCTCCAGATGGACGCGCGCCTCGAGGCCGAGCGCGAGAAGCTCCGCGGTGAAGCCGACAGCATGAAGGAGGAGATCCGCAGGGCCAAGGACGAGATCCAGAAGATCCAGCCCGGTGCCATGCTCACCGAGACGGCGCTCGACGGCTGGAGCTTCCGCGAGCTCGACCGGAAGTACGGCTCCGGCGTTCGCGGCGCGCCGCGGCTGTTCGGGGCCGGCATGGGAGCGGAGGCCGTCCGCGAGCTGATCCAGCGCATGGACCTGGAGGGCCTGGGCACGCGGCTGCACAGCGAGGTGCGCACCACCTCTGGGCTGCGTCGCAAGAAGGCCATCAAGCGCCTTCGCCTCATCGAGGCATTCCGGCGCAGCGGCACGCGACCTGAGTGGATGATCCTCTCGGTCCTCCCGGTGATCCCGCCGGACCTGCGACCGATGGTTCAGCTCGATGGCGGGCGCTTCGCCACCTCCGACCTGAACGACCTGTACCGCCGCGTCATCAACCGGAACAACCGCCTCAAGCGGCTCCTGGAGCTGGGCGCGCCGGAGATCATCATCCGCAACGAGAAGCGCATGCTCCAGGAGGCGTGCGACGCACTGATCGACAACGGCCGGCGTGGCCGCGCGATCGCGGGCACCGGCAACCACCGCCTGAAGAGCCTGTCCGACATGCTCAAGGGCAAGCAGGGCCGGTTCCGCCAGAACCTCCTCGGCAAGCGCGTCGACTACTCGGGGCGCTCGGTGATCGTGGTGGGCCCGGAGCTCAAGCTGCACCAGTGCGGCCTGCCGAAGAAGATGGCGCTCGAGCTGTTCAAGCCGTTCGTCATGCGCCAGCTCGTGGAAAAGGGCTTCGCCCACAACATCAAGAGCGCCAAGCGCATCGTCGAACGTGTCCGGCCGGAGGTCTGGGACGTCCTCGAGGACGTCATCAAGGATCACCCGGTCCTGCTGAACCGCGCCCCGACCCTCCACCGCCTCGGGATCCAGGCGTTCATGCCGGTGCTGGTCGAGGGATCCGCGATCCAGATCCACCCGCTCGTCTGCTTCGCCTTCAACGCCGACTTCGACGGCGACCAGATGGCCGTTCACGTGCCGCTCTCCCGTGCCGCCCAGGAAGAGGCGCGCCGGATGATGCTCTCGACGGCAAACCTGCTCTCACCGTCCGACGGCGGCCCGGTCGTGGCACCGACGCAGGACATGATCCTTGGCTGCTACTACCTGACCCTCGACCGCGAGGACCTCAAGACGGAGCCGATTCGGTTCGCGGACGAGCAGGAGGCCCTGCTCGCATACGAGGTCGGGCGAATCGACACGCGCGAGGACATCCCGGGACTACCGCAGCACCATGTCCGCCTGCTCGCCCTGCACAGTCCCATCGAGATCGTCGTCCGCGCCTGGGACGATGAGAGTGGCGAGTCGACCGAGCAGTTGGTCCACACGACCATCGGACGGTTGATCTTCAACCAGATTCTTCCCGACCGGCTCCGCTTCCTCAACAAGACGATGAACCGCGGAGCCCTTCGCGAGGTGGTGAGCGACTGCTACAGCCTGCTCGGGCCGACAGAGACGGCCCACCTGGTCGACGGCATCAAGAGCGTCGGCTTCCATTACGCGACACGCGGTGGCATGACGATTGCCGTATCGGACATCACGGTCCCGCTGGAGAAGCCGGCGCTGCTCGGAAAGGCAGACGAGCAGGTCAAGGTCATCGACGGGCAGTACCAGCGCGGCCTCATCACCGAGGACGAGCGCTACGAGCGCGTCGTCGAAATCTGGAAGGACACGACCCAGCAGGTCTCAGACCGAATGATGGACGCCCTCGATCCGACCGGCGCCGTGACCATGATGACCTCGTCCGGCGCCCGAGGAAACAAGGGCAACATCGGCCAGCTCGGCGGCATGCGCGGACTGATGGCCGACCCGACGGGCCGGATCATCGACGTGCCCGTGCGCTCCAACTTCCGGGAAGGCATGACGGTGCTGGAGTACTTCATCTCCACGCACGGTGCCCGCAAGGGACTCGCGGATACCGCGCTCCGAACCGCCGACTCCGGGTACCTCACCCGGCGCCTCGTGGACGTGGCGCAGGACGTCATCACCCGCGGTGACGATTGCGGCACCGAGGAGGGAACCTGGATCACCCGCGCCGAAACGGAGGAATTCGCCGGCACGGAGCCGGACGCCTTCCGCCGCCGGCTGGTCGGGCGGTTCGCCGCCGGTCCCGTCTACGGTCCGAACGCGGGCCCGGACGACGCGCCGATCGTCGACCAGAGCGTCGAGATCACCGAGCAGCTGGCGAGGGAGATCGACGACGCGGGCGTGCACGAGGTGCTCGTCCGATCGCCGCTGACCTGCCAGTCCCGCTACGGCGTCTGCCGGAAGTGCTACGGCCGCAACCTGGCCACGGGCCAGCTCGTCGGCACCGGCGAGGCGGTCGGCATCATCGCCGCCCAGTCGATCGGCGAGCCCGGCACGCAGCTGACGATGCGGACGTTCCACACCGGCGGCGTGGCCGGCCTCGACATCACGGCCGGCCTGCCGCGCGTCGAAGAGCTGTTCGAGGCCCGCATGCCCAAGGGCAAGGCCGAGATCAGCCACATCGACGGCGTGGTCGAGATCATCCAGGGCGAGAACGGCGCCCGGCGCGTCAAGGTGACGAGCCGCGAGGAGTTCGATACCCCGCTGCGCGTGTCGGCCGACCACGAGGTCCTCCTCGCGGAGGGCGACAGTGTCGAGTCGAACCAGGTGGTGGCACGGCTGTCCGGTGACGGCGTGGTCCAGGAAGTCCGTTCGCCGGAGAAGGGACGCCTCGGTCGGTCCGACGGTGGCCTCATGATCCGCAGCGAGGATGTGGTCGAGCGGGAGTACGCGATCCCGCACAACGCCAAGCTGCTGGTCGAGAACGGCCAGGCAATCCGCGCCGGCGACCCGATCACGGACGGGCCGATCAACCCGCAGGAGTACCTCGAGACCCGCGGCCGGGACTCGGTCCAGCGCTACCTCGTCAAGGAGGTCCAGCGCGTGTACCGCAGCCAGGGCGTCACGATCAACGACAAGCACATCGAGATCATCGTCAGGCAGATGCTGCGCAAGGTGCGCATCGACCAGCCGGGCGACAGCGAGCAGCTGCCGTTCGAGCTCGTCGACCGATTCGAGTTCGAGGAGATCAACAACAAGGTCCTCGCGGAGGGCGGCGAGCCGGCCACCGCGGAGACGGTGCTCCTCGGCGTCACGAAGGCGTCGCTCAACACGAGCAGCTTCCTGGCCGCCGCCTCCTTCCAGGAGACGACCAGGGTGCTGACCGAGGCCGCCATCAACGGCGCCAAGGACCGGCTGATCGGCCTCAAGGAGAACGTCATCATCGGCAAGCTGATCCCCGCGGGATCCGGTGCGCCGGCCAACATTGCGGCACGCCGCGAGGCCGAGCGCCGTGCCGCTGCCGAGGCGCTCGCCGGTGGGGAGCTGCCGCAGGGCTTCGGCGAGGAGTTCAACGTCTTCCTCGCGGAGTCGGGCGACATCCGCGCCGAGGACGTCGCTGGCTTCAACCCGCTGCTGGAAGATCGCATCGAGGTCGTCCCGGAGGAGGAGCTGGCGTCGAATCCGTTCCTCGAGCCGGAGGAGGACGAGGAGGAAGAGGCGCTGCCCTCGCTCGACGAGGACGAGGAGCCGGCTCGCCCGTAAGCACGTGTCCGGGCGGCGAACCCCGGGCAGGACAGCACACTGGGCACGAGGCCCGGGCCGGAGACGGTCCGGGCCTCGGCATGTCCGGGCCTCGGCATGTCCGGGCCTCGGCATGTCCGGGCCTCGGCATGTCCGGGCCTCGGCATGTCCGGGCCTGGCGGAGCTTCGTGGCGAGATCCCGGTCCCGCACGTCAGATCGCTCGGGCGTCCAGACGTTCCCCACCCCCGACCAGGTCGGGATGGGCACTCGGGCGACGCGACAGAAGACCCTTGTCCCGCGTTATCCCTCGTGGTAGATTCCGCAATAGTTTTCTTTCAGATAGAAATGCCCGCCGCGCGACGGTCGCGCCGGGGATTTCGCGACGGTGTCGGAGAGGGCTCCGCCGTCCAGGCAACCACCACATGGCGGTTCATCGCTGAAGGGAGAGGGAACATGAGGGATGCACGTCTGAGCCGTTGCGTGCTTGTCGTAGCGGTCGTCGTCGCGCTGGCTTCATCCGGGATCAGCGTGGTATCGGCACATTCCGGATCGCGGGCTGCGCCGGTGAGCGGAGGGCTCCCGGGCCCCGCAAACGCCAGCCTGGTGGCGGGCGCCCCGGTCGGCGTCAGCACACTGGGCCTGGGCGGCTGGAAGGTCCAGAGCAGTGAGAACGCCACGGACGCCGGTAACCTGGTCTCGGCGCCCGGGTACTCGACTGCCGGCTGGCTCAGCGTCACGCCGGACGATGGCGGTTCCCCCGGCACGGAGGCGAACGCGATCCTGCAGGACGTGACCGCCGCCCAGAATCCGGCACTGGCCAGGCGGTTGGTGCAGCCCGGCTGCGCGATCGCACGGGCCAGTGTGGCCGTCACGGGCGCGACCATCGACACGGTGAACATCACCGTGACCGCGGCGACCTACAGCGCAACGACCCACCTGGTCACGCTGACCTTCGCCGCGCAATCCGTGCCCCCCAAGGTTGGTGCACTGGTCACCGTGACGGGGATGACGCCCGGCGCCTACAACATCGCGGGCGTCCAGGTCATCTCGTCGTCCACGACGACGCTCACCTACGGCCTCGCGGCCAACCCGGGGACGGCAACCGGTTTCGGCACTGCCGCCGTCAACCGGGCGACCCTGACGTTCGCGGCTCAGAGCGGGGCATCGCTGGTGGGAGCGCCGATCGTCGTCGCGGGTGTCACGCCCGACGGCTACAACGGCACGTTCACAACGCTCGCATCGACGACAACGTCCGTGTCCTACTACATCGGAAGCAACCCCGCTGCCGGCAGCGGCGGCTCCGTTGCCCTCAACCTTCCGACGGACGTCACCGCGGCGAACGTCTACTACTCCAACAACCTGGAGTTGTGCTTCGGGCCCCTCAGGACGGGCGAGGGCGCCATTCCGTCGACCAGCGAGTTCTACCGGCCGTGGTGGTTCCGTACGGACTTCACGGCTGACCTCGCAACGGACCAGCGTGCACGGCTGGTGATCAACGGGGTCGTCGGGCAGGCGGACGTATGGGTCAACGGCGTCGAGGTCGCCACGCAGGCGACCGTTCAGGGCGCCTTCGCGGCCTACTCGTTCGACGTGACCGACCTGCTGCGGTCTGGCACGAACTCCCTCGCCATCGAGATGTTCGCGAACAACGGCTCCACGATGTTCACCACGGACTTCGTGGACTGGAGCGCGATCCCGCCCGACAACAACACCGGCATCGCGTTCCCCATCCAGTTGCATGTCTCGCGGGCGCTCTTCATCGAGAACGCTCACGTCGTGCAGAACGACAACACCGCGATGACGCAGGCGGACCTGACGGTCCTCGCGGACGTCACCAACACGACCTCGAGCCCGCAGACCGGCACCGTCAGCGCAACCATCACGCCGCCGTCCGGCGGTCCCATCGTCGTCTCGAAGTCGGTGACGGTTCCGGCGGGGACGACCCAGAACGTCAGCTTCGCGCCGTCCGACTACTCCAGCCTGAGCCTTCACCATCCGCAGGTCTGGTGGCCGTACCAGATGGGTGACCAGCCCCTGTACGGCCTCACGATGGACGTCTCGCAGGGTGCCGTCGTCTCCGACGCCGCACTCCCGCAGACGTTCGGCATCCGGACGATCACGACCTATCTGACGCCACCCTCGACCATGGGCCAGTACTCCCTGCAGTGGGGCTCGCGGGTCTACGTGGTCAACGGCATCCCGTTCGAGTTCCGGGGCGGCGGATGGCAGCCGGACATCCTGCTGCGCTATTCGTCACAGGACACCGCCAACCAGGTCCAGATCATGCGGGGCATGGGCCTCAACGGCTTCCGGACGGAGGGCAAGGAGCTGCCCGCCGACTTCTACGAGCAGATGGACCGGGCCGGACTCGTCATCGACTCCGGTTTCACCTGCTGCAACAAGTGGCAGCCGAGCTCCAACGGCAGCGGCGTGACTGCCTACGAGTACTCCGTCATCTACCAGTCCTCGTACACCATCGGCCAGCGCCTTCGGAACCACCCCAGCGTCCTGGGCTACGGTTACAGCGACAACCAGCCGACCAGGCAGCAGGAGATCTGGTCGAACATGGGGTTCAACGCGGCCGACTTCCAGCTCCCCATCCTCTCCGCCGCGGAGTACAAGACCAGCGGGGTCCTCGGCGCGGCTGGTGAGAAGGAGGGACCGTACGACTGGGTTCCGCCCTCGTACTGGTACGACAATGTCCATGCATCGACCGGTGACTCGTCGCTTACCAACAACGGGGGCGCCTGGGCCTGGGACAGCGAGACCGGCCCGGGTGACACGGTGCCGACACAGGACTCGTTGAACCGGTTCCTGTCACCCGGCGACCAGGCCATCCTCTGGCAATACCCCGGCTCCCACCAGTTCCACACCAACGCCGAGTCGGCGACGGCCAACTGCCCGCCCGCGTCGAGCACGCTGACGCTCGGTGTCAGCGCCGCGACGTGGGCCAGCGGCACGGCCACGGTGACCTTCCTGCCGACCGTGCCCACCGCGCCGATGGTCGGAAGCATCGTGACGATCGCGGGCGTCGGCCCCGCCGGGTACGACGGCACGTTCACGATCACCGCGTCCAGCACGACCTCCGTGACGTACGCCCTCGCCGCCAACCCCGGCACGTATGTCAGCGGCGGCACCGTCACGATCCCGTCAGGCTGGTCGACCACTTGCAACGGATCGCACAGCGGCTATAACTTCGGGACGCTCGCCAACCTGAACATCTCGATTGCCCGCCGGTACGGCAACTGGACCAGCCAGGCCCAGTACGTCAACCTGGCGCAGATCTCCAACTACGAGAACTTCCGCTCGATGTTCGAGGCGTATCTCGCTCACTGGAGCGACCCCGTCAGCCCGTCGACCGGTCTCAACGTGTGGATGCTCAACAAGGGCTGGCCTTCATTCCTCTGGAATATCTACAACTATGACTACGACCTGGCCGGGTCCTTCTACGGGTCTCAGAAGGCCCAGGAGGACCTGCACGTCCTCTTCGCGTACGACACCAACACCGTCACGGTCGACAACCTCACCGGGATGGCACAGACGGGCCTCTCCGTCGAATCCCGGGTTGTCGACCTCACCGGAGCCGTCCTCAATTCACAGACGATGAGCGGCCTCTCACTGGCGACCCAGGCGGTGCAGACGTCGGTCCTCAAGCCGAATGTGCCGGCGACGACCGCGCCGCCGGTCGCGGCGCAGACCTACTTCGTCGAATTGGTGCTGAAGCAGAACGGCAAGGTTGTCGACCGGAACGTGTACTGGCTGTCGACCCAGCAGGACATCGTCAACTGGAGTTCGACGCTCGGCAACCCGCAGGCGACGATGACCCAGTACGGGAACCTGCAGGGCCTGCAGAGCCTGCCGGCGTCATCGGTGCAGGTCGCAGCTGCCACCACTTCGGGCGGCGGGACCTCGACCACCACGGTCCGGATCACCAACCCGACCGCCAACCCGACGGTCGCCTTCTTCGTCCGGGCGGACGTTCGTCGCGGCACGGCCGGTGGTGCGGAGCTGCCCGGTGACAACCAGGTCCTTCCGATCACCTGGAGCGACAACGACATCACCCTCTGGCCGGGTCAGTCACAGACGCTCGTCGCGACGTACCGGACGTCGCTGCTCGGCGGCGCCTCGCCCGTCGTGAGCATCATGGGCTCCAACGTCCCCGGTTTCGACATTGTGGCCTCCGCCACGGCACTGCCGGCCATGCCGGCAGGTGTTCTCAACTACGGCATGGCGAACGGCACGGCCCTGGTCACCGGATCCGCGACACCCAACACGGGCTCGGGCGCCGGCACCGGCCGCCTGGGGTACGCGCCCCCGGCCACCGACCGCCTTACCGTCACGGCTGTCGCCAACAAGCCGGCCTTCGCACAGGGAGATGCTGCCGCCGCCGGCGACCAGTACACCCTGACGGTCACGAACCCCACCGCCAATCCCACGAGCTCAACCGTCACCGTCACCAACTCGCTTGGATCTGGCCTGTCACTGAGCGGGTCCTACGCGGGCACCGGGTGGTCGTGCACGGGTTCCAGTTGCACCAGGAGTGACGCCCTGGCGCCGGGTGCCTCCTATCCGCCGATCGCGTTCACGGTGACGATCAGCGCCACCGCCGGCTACGGCACCCACAGCAACAATGCCGGGCTCGAGGTCACCGAGGGCGCCCTGGTGTCCGGTGGGTTCGGCGCGCCCAGCCTCACGTACAGCACGGCAACGCCGACGCCGATCGTCGGTATGCCCAACCTCTCTGCCTTCAACTACGTCGCCTCCGCCTTTGCCGTGGGCGACGTCGGCGACGCCTACCAGATCACCGTCCACAACCAGGGCGCAGCGGCCACGGTCTCCAACGTTGCCATGACCGGTGCCTCGTGGACCTCGGGCGTCGCGACCGTCACCTTCGCGCCGATGGTTTCCGCACCGGCGACGGGGGCCATCATCTCGGTCTCGGGCGTCGATCCCGCGGGCTACAACGGCACGTTCATCGTCACGGCCGCGACCGCTTCTTCTGTCAGTTACGCGCTGGCCGTCGATCCGGGTACCTATAACGCCGGTGGCATGCTGACCATGCCGATCGTGGCGGCCGTCACCGCCCTGCCTGCGACGTTGTCCGCCACCGCGATCTACGGCGGCGGATGGACGTGCGCCGGCGCGGTGAGCGTGACCGGCATCACGTACGGAACCACGTCCCGGACCGTCTCCGGAGCGACCTGGGCGTCGACCAGCGGTGGCCGCGCCACGGTCAACTTCGCCGCAGTCCAGGCCGCCCCGCCGGCGGGGAGCTCCGTGACCGTTGCCGGGATCAGCCCGTCGGGCTACAACGGGACGTTCGCGGTCGTCTCCTCGACCACCACCTCGGTGACGTATGCCCTCACCACCAACCCGGGCACATTCACGAGCGGAGGGACCGTCGCGTTCCCGACCGCCACGCTCACGTTCGCGGCACAGAGCATCGCGCCGCCGGTTGGTGCGTTCACGGTCTCCGGGGTCACCCCGTCGGGGTACAACGGCACCTTCCCGGTCACCATCGCAACCACCACCTCGCTGTCGTACTACCTGGCGAGCGATCCGGGGGCGTACGTCGGAGGCGGCAGCGCGCTGTTCCCCTGGTGCTCGCGGACGGACATCCTGCCAGGCGAGAATGGAGAAGCGCCGCCGATCACACTCCTCGTCAACGTCAGCCCGACCGCGACTCCCGGCAGTGCCGGTAACGAGACAGTCGCCGTGTCCGGCGGGTTCGCGCGGGCAACGGCGTCCGTGAGCTCGGCGACGACCATCGTCGCGGCACCCGCGGCCCCGGTCGTTCCACCCACCGTCAGCCCCTCGCCCATCCTCACCGTCGCGAGCAGCCACTCCGGCAGCTTCGCCCAGGGAGCGTCGGGCGCTTACTCGCTGGTCGTCTCCAATGATGCGGCCGGCGCGCCGACCGCCGGCGCGGTGACCGTCATCGACACGCTTCCGCGTGGTCTCAGCGCTGCCCGGATGACCGGGAACGGCTGGACCTGCACCCTCCTCCCGGTGGTCGTGACGCCCCAGTCGCCCAACCTGTTCGCGCCTGTGAACAGCTGCACACGATCCGATTCCCTCGCGCCCGGCGCGTCCTATCCGCCGATCACGCTCAGTGTGGTCGTCGCCGATGACGCCCGGCCGTCGCTCACGAACGCGGCCGCGGTCTTTGGCGGCGGCATGGCGTCGCCGACCTCGTCCACGGATCCCACGACGATCGACCAGCGGCCCGACCTGACCGTCATCGCGACGGCGAGCGGCGGCGGCGTGCCATACGCGCCGTTCGCCCAGGGCGACGGCGCCGGCCAGAACGACACGTACTCGATCGCCGTCGCCAACGTCGGCTTCGCGCCGACCTCCGGGACGGTCACAATGGCCCTGCGCCTGCCCTACGGGCTGACCCCGATCTCCATGGCCGGCACGGGCTGGACGTGTACGCTCGCGACCACGACGTGCACGACGGCAGGCCCGCTGGCGGCGGGTGGGCAGAGCTTCATCACGCTCCAGGTTGGCGTCACGATCGACGCGCCACCGGACTTCCTGACGTCGATGCGCGTTTCGGGCGGAGGCGAGATCGAAGCCGGCAACGACATCTACGTCGATCCTACGTTCGTGCGCGCGGTCTACGACCCGACGACCACGGTCGTGAGCGCTGACTTCGATCCCACCCAGTTCGGTCACCCCGTGACCTTCACGGCAGTCGTGACCGCGGTGGCGCCGGCTCCCTCCATTCCCACCGGCCTCGTGCAGTGGTACCTCGACGGTGTCGCAGTCGGCACCCCCGTGGCGCTCGTCGGCGGACAGTCGACCTGGACCCCAGCAGGCAGCCTCGCTGTCGGCACCCACATCGTGTCGGCCGACTACGCTGGTGGAGGCATCTTCCTCGCTTCCTCCGGAGCCCCCATCAACCACACCGTCAAGAAGCGCCTCGCCACGACCACCGCGGTGACCAGTGACATCTACCCGTCGATCTACGGCGGGAGCGTCACCTACACCGCGACCATCACGCCCGAGAACCTCTCTTCCGGACTCCCGATCACCGGGCACGTCCAGTTCATGGTCGACGGCGTGGCCACCGGTGGCCCCCGGTTGGTCACCTCTGGGCAGGCCTCCATCGCCTTCAGCGACCTGAAGGCCGGCAATCGTGGCATCCGCGCGCAGTACCTGGCCGACGCCAACTACACCGGCTCGACCAGCCCCACCTACACCCAGCAGGTCAAGAAGGCGACCCCCACCGGCTCTGTCACGAGCCTCCCGCCGAGCCCCATCAGCTTCGGGGTGAAGCCGGCCTTCACCGCGACCTTCGTCAACCCAGTGGCACCCGTCGGCTCGCTGGCTCCCGCCACCGTCCAGTTCCTCATCGACGGCACCAACATGGGTGCCCCCGTGGCGATCAGCGCCACCCCGACCGGCGGCACCGCGACCTTCACCCCGACCTGGAACCTGCCGGCCGGCACCCACACCATCAAGGCGAAGTACCTGGGCAACGGCGACTTCCTGGCCGTCCTGTCCGCCGGCTACACCCTGAAGATCAACCCGTAACCCCGAATACATCGGGTGGGCAGGACTCCCCGCCGTCCTGCACCCCGGCACCGACGAGAGGCCCCCGTCGCCAGCGATGGGGGCCTCTCCACTCCGGTGCATCCCGCAGGATCGAGGCTCGGACACGTCACCGGGCTTCGATACACCAATGCGCTCTGTCGGCCCGCGACCCGGCCGCCGCCACCGGGGATTGACGCGCGGCGGTGCTGGCTTATCCTACGAACTCTAATTCCTGTCTGGTAGGAAGTATGGCTCTCCGTCACACGAGCATGCTCGAGGTCAACGAGTTCCTCGTCCTTGACTTCATTCGAGGTCGGGAGCGGACCACTCGCCCCGAAATCGCACAGGCCCTCGGACTCTCCGCCTCCTCGGTCAGCAGAATGGTCGCGCGGCTCGACCGTGCCGGGCTCGTGCTCGAACTGCCAGGGACGTCATCGTCTGCCGGACGCCCACCGGGCCTCATCTGCTTCAATCACAGCGCGGGCGCCGTGATGGCCGTCGACCTCGGCGGTACGAGGTGCCACGGTGCGCTCGCAGACCTCTCGGGAACCATTCTTGTCGAGGATGTGCGGCCCACGCAGGGACCGGGTGGTGCCTACGCCGCCCTGGCGGGGACGATCGAGGCGCTGCGCGAGGCGGCACGGGAGGGCGAACTCCCGGTCGTCGCGCTCACGGTCGGCATCCCGGCCATCCTGGATCCGGAAACCAGCACCGCCGTCGGCGGGCCGCACGTCGAATGGCAGGGCTTCGAGGTTGTCCGGCGGCTTCGCCAATTCGTTGACGTTCCCTTCCTGGTCGAGAACGACGCGAATCTCGCCGCGCTCGCGCATGCCTGGCGGGGGGACGGGCAGGATCTCAACAACTTCGTGGCCGTGACGATCGGCACGGGCATCGGAGCGGCAGTCGTCACCAACGGCCAGCTCGTCAAGGGACATCACAACGCCGCCGGCGAGATCGGGTACCTGGTCGTGGGCCACGAGCAGCTCCGGCATCGGCTGGATGGCGGGATCGGCGGCTTCGAAGCCGTGGCGTCCGGTCCGGCGATCGCGCAGCGCGCGAGGGAGCTGCTCGCCGAAGCGTCGGCCGCCGGCGGTTCGCTCGATCCGGGACCCGGACTGCTCGACGGCCGGGAGATCACGACCGAGCTGGTGTTCGCAGCCGCCGAGGCCAACGACCCGCTGGGCCGGCAGGTGATCGACGAGCTGCTCGACTGGGTCGCCCTCGCGCTCATTGCCGTCGCGGCGACGGTCGATCCGGAACTGATCATTCTCGAGGGTGGCGTCGGCAGGTCACTCGAGCCCTACCTGGGCGCGATCGCTCGCCGAATGGCCGATCGGCTGCCCGTGATGCCCAGGCTTTCCGTATCGCGCCTCGGGCCCACAGCCACCATGATCGGCGCAATCGCCGCGGCACTGCAGCTCGCCCACCGACGCGGCGCGCCGGCCGCGCTGTTCCGGGCGTTCGACGTCGGGCAGAAGGTCCAGCCGTGACCGGGCGGGGGGAAACGGGTACGAACGGAACCGAGAAGGTGCAGGTCGGCACACACCACCGGTCCGCGAGCCCTGCCGAACTGGCCCGTCTCCTCCTGGCCGCAGGCCGCCACGGGCTCGATCTGGGCGGCCCGAACGGCGGCGGCGACGCGTTTCTCGTCGCCGACCTGGGGGCCACGCACCTGCGCATCGCCAGCGCGTCTGCCGGTACCGTCCGGCCGATCGCGGTGCACCGAACGGCCGATCTTCCGTGGCATCCGACGGACGGGATCGCGCCCTCCGTGGTCACAAAGATGGTCGACGCGTGGACGCGATCCGACGGGGGGCGCTCGGATGCCCCGGCGGGCGTGGGCATCGGCGTCGCCGCCTACGTCACCCGCGACGGTTCGGTTCTCCAGCGCCGGCCATTCGGGATCATGGCCGGCTCGATGCTCCGGGATGGGGCAATGTCGGCCTTCGATTGCCCGGTCGTCGTCGACAACGACGCCAACCTCGCCGCCCTGGGCGAGCAGCACATCGGCGCCGGTCGCGGCTGCGATGATTTCCTGTTGCTGACGCTCGGCACCAACATCGGACTCGGAATCGTCAACGACGGGCGGATCCTTCGCGGCGCCCACGGAGCGGCCGGGGAGGCCGGTTTCCTGTTGATCCCCGCGCGCCGGGGACGGGCGGGGACCGATGAGATGGGGCGTGCCGGAAGGCTCGGTAATGGGCGCACGGCTGCGCCGGCGGGCTATGCCTGGCTCGAGGACCTGGTCGGCGGCGGGGCCCTGGCCCGGTCGCTGGGGCTGCCCGGGACGAAGAGTCCGCTCCGCGCGAAGCGGACGGACGGGCCGACTCCCGGTGACCTGCCCGCGCATACTGCCGAGAGTGAGGGGCAATCACCGAGCGATCAGCGCGTGTTCGTCCGGGCAGCGGCAGGTGACCGTCGTGCGCTCACGGTCGCCCGCCATGCCGTCGAGGGCTGGGCGGCCCTCATCGCCGACCTCGTTGCCCTCTTTGATCCGGAGCGCATCATCCTGTCCGGTGGCCTCGTGGAGGACATCCGGCCATTCATCGAGCCCCTGCGCCGTCGTGCCGCGGAACTCAGTCCGCTGCCGCCGGATATCCGCATCGGCGAACTCGGTGCCCTCGCCGGGCTGGTGGGCGCCGCAGAAGCCGTCCGAATCGCCGCTTTCGCGGCGGTTGGGGTCAACCACACGCCAGCCCTTGAAGCGGCCGGCCAGCGGTCGGCGACCATGAGGAGGTAGGAGGATGATCCACGTACGATCCCTGGGGGGCAGGGTGCCGCTGCGCGCGGTGGCCGTCGTGGCGATCGCGGCGACGGCACTGGTCGGCTGCAACAGCACCGGCGCAACCCCGACCGCAGGAACGGCCGCAACCCCGACCGCGGCGGCGGCAGCAACCCCGACCGCAGGAACGGCCGCAACCCCGACCGCGGCGGCGGCCATCACCCTGCACGCGCTGTTCATGAAGCAGGCGGCCTACAGCGACGCCGACGTCAACGCGATGAACGCCGCATTCACGGCGGCGAACCCCAACATCACGGTCGTGCCCGAGTTCGTCGCATACGACGCGCTGCACGACAAGATCGTCACCGACCAGGTCGGCGGCTCCGGCACCTACGACGTGGTGCTCATGGACGCGATCTGGCCGGCCGAGTTCGTGAAGGCCGGCATCGTCACCGACATCACCGAGCAAGATTCCGGCCGACTTCAAGAGCGGCGTGTTCGATTCCGCCTGGACCGCCGCCTCTTACGACGGCAAGTACTACGGCGTGCCGTGGATCAACGACAGCAAGTTCTTCTTCTACAACAAGAAGATGCTGTCCGATGCCGGCATCGCGACGGCGCCCAAGACATGGGACGACGTTGTTGCCGCTGCGAAGGCGATCAAGGCCAAGGGGACCGTCCAGTACCCACTGGTCGGCAGCTGGAAGCAGGCCGAGGCCGTGATCTGCGACTGGGTGCAGCTGGCGGCCGTGTACGGCGGAGCAAACTTCGTCGACGCCAACGGCAACGCCCAGTTCAACACCGGCGGCGGCCTCGGGGCGCTCACGTTCATGAAGTCGCTGCTCGACCAGGGCCTCATGAACCCGGCATCCCTGGGCTTCACCGAGGATGACGTCAACGCCACCGTGTCTGCCGGCAAGGCGGCGATGGCGCTCAACTGGACCTACGGCTATGCCGTGATGAATGACCCCAAGCAGTCAACCGTTGCCGGCCAGGTGGACGTGGTCGGCAGCCCGGGGAACGGAAGCGTCCCGACCAGCGGCGTCAACGGCGGCATGGCGCTTGCGGTCACCAAGAACAGCAAGAACCCCGACGCGGCGCTCAATTACGCCCTCTTCATCGCCAGCCAGAAGAGCCAGGAGATGGACACCTCCCTGGCGTTCCCGATGTGGACGGCGTCGTTCAAGAACCCCGAACTCACCGCGTCCAACCCGTCCTTCTGGGCGGCCGCCGCGACCCAGTTCAGTGGACTCGTGGCGCGACCCGTGGTGCCGTACTACACCAAGCTGTCCAACGCCCTCCAGGTCGCCATCCAGCAGGCACTGCAGGGCAGTGTCCCTCCCGCGGATGCGCTCAACGGCGTTGCGGCCCAGCTGCCGAGTTTCCAGAAGTAGCCACCGACCCCTGAAGGTCGACCCATGGCTGTGACGGTCCGCGCCCGCGCCTCGCGGGCGCGGATCCGCCGCCCGTGGCCCGAGTCCTGGGTGGCGGCCGCGTTCATCGCGCCCGCCGCCGTTGTCGTGCTCCTGGTCGTGCTCGATCCCGCTGGCCCGGGCGGCGTGGATGAGCGTCTTCGACATCAGTCTGATCCGTCCCGGCGACGAGCCCTTCGTCGGGCTCGGCAACTACATCGAACAACTGACCAGCGGGAACTTCTGGGCCGCCACGTTCCGTGCCCTCTTCTTCACGGTGGTCTCGACCGGGCTCGAACTCATGCTCGGCCTCGGGCTGGCCCTCCTCATGGACCAGCCGCTGCGATTCCGCTGGTTCCTGCGCGGGATCATCATCCTGCCATGGGCACTGCCCACGATCGTGAACGCCCTGATGTGGCGGTGGATCGACAACGCCGAGTACGGGTCGCTCAACGCCCTGCTCACCCAGCTCGGGCTGATCAGCGACTACCGCGTGTGGCTCTCCAACAGCAACACGGCCATGTGGATGGTGATCATCGCGGACGTCTGGAAGATGACGCCGCTCGTGGCGATCCTGCTCCTCGCTGCGCTCCAGACGGTGGACCGCGAACTGGTGGACGCGGCGATGGTGGACGGGGCGAGCAGCTTCCGAGCGTTCCGCCACGTGATCGGACCCCTGATCATGCCGGTAGTCCTGATCGTGCTCGTCCTGCGCACGATGGAGGCGTTCAAGGTGTTCGACATCATCTGGATCATGACCGGCGGCGGACCCGCCAACGCAACACAGACGATCGCGATCTACGCGTACCAGACCGCGTACCAGGGCTACGATTTCGGGCAGGGCGCAGCCATCGGCTACCTCATCGTGCTGGTCATCATGGTTCTCGCGGCCGTCTACCTGCGCATGCTGGGCCGGATGGGGAGGAGTTCGTAGTGGCCGCGGTACCGCGCAACCTGCGCGCCGGGGTGGACAGGGGCGCCCGCCGGGGACGGGGCCGCGTTCGATCGCTGCTCCTCTACTTCGCCATGGGCATCGCCATCGTCGTCGTGCTGGCGCCCTTCGCCTGGCTGCTCATCTCGAGCGTGGCCGAGCCCGTGGACCTGCTGCAACGGCCACTCAGCTGGATCCCGGCGCACATCACCTTCGACCGGTTCATCACGCTCACCGTGGGCAGTTCCCCGGACGAGAGCGCGCAGGGGTTCCGCGCCGCGCTCGTCAACAGCATGGTCATCGCGTCTGTGGTCACGGGGGTCGCCCTCGTCGTCGGGACGCTGGCGGCCTACGCCTTCGCCCGGCTCCGCTTCCCGGGCCGAGGCTGGCTGATCCTGGTCTTCATGGCCACGTACATGCTCCCGCCGATCGCGTTGATCCTGCCCCTCTACCAGATCATGAGCGCCCTTCACCTGCGTGACACGCCCTTCTCCCTGATGATCATCTATTCGTCGTTCGTCACGCCGTTCGTGATCTGGATCATGCGCGGCTACATCGAGTCGATCCCGTCGGAGCTGGACGACGCGGCCCGGGTCGACGGCTGCTCGCGGCTGGGTGCCCTCTGGCGCGTCATCGTGCCGGTGGCGCTGCCCGGCCTCGTCTCGACCGGGCTGCTTGCCTTCCTGATGGCCTGGGACGAGTTCCTGTACGCGCTGATCATGACCCAGACCAACGCATCCAAGACGCTCCCGATCGCCCTCAACGACTTCATCGGCCGTCACGGCATCGACTTCGGGTTGCTGGCGACGGGCGGGGTCATCGCCGCGCTTCCGCCCGTGATCATCGCCCTCGTCTTCCAGCGCTACATCGTGGCGGGGTTGACCTCGGGCAGCGTCAAGGGGTAATGACAATGGCAGGCATCCGATGAGCGGAGCGATCCGGCCGCCGGTGGATCCGCGGCAGCTTGCACCGGTCGGACCGGACGAGATGGGCCGCGAACTGGCGGGTGGACCGGCCGCCGTCCGCGACACCCTGGAGGCGCTCTCTCCGCTGCTGCCCGAGCTGCAGGGGCAGATCGCCGGAACCGGACGGCTGTGGCTCGTCGGGACCGGCGCATCTCTCTGCGTTGCCCGGACGGTGGCCCGGTTGTGGCGCCCGGGTGCGGGACGATCGGTCGTCGTCCGGGAGTCGTCCTCGCTCGTCCTCGGCCGGACAGAAGGGGAGACACCCGGCAAGCTCGACACTGCGGTCCTCATCTCCAAGTCCGGGAACAGCCCGGAAACGCTGGCGGCAGCCCAGCTCGCACGCCATGCCGGCGCCGTTGTGATCGCGGTGACGGCGGCCGCCGAGTCCCTGCTCACCCGGGAGGCGACATTCGTCGTTCAGACGCCGATCGGCGAGGAGCGAGGAGCCGCCACGAAGTCGGTGCTGGCGGCAGCCGCTGCCCTGCTGGCAATGGCCGGCGCGCTCCCCGGCGGCCCCGACCACGCGCTCCCCCTCGACCCCGACCACGCGCTCCCCCTCGACCCCGACCACGCGCTCCCCCTCGACCCCGACCACGCGCTCCCCCTCGACCCCGACCTCGCGCTCATCCGCCGCCTCGAGGCGCTGGTGGCCGACTGGGCGACCGCGGTGCCCTGGGGTCGACGACTCGCCCGAGCACGCCACGTCTGGTTCCTCGGCTTCGGGCCCGCCCTGGGCGTGGCGAGCGCAGGTGCGCTGCTGTGGCACGAGAAGGTGCGCCGGCCGGCGGTCGCCACGAGCCCGAGCGAGTTCCGCCACGGGTTTGTCGAGGCGGCCGGTCCGGAGGACGCGATCGTCGTGATCGACCTGGACGATCCGGACCCGGTCCGGGCGGCGTACCTGGCGCTGCTGGAGGGAGAGCTCCGCCAGATCGGACCTGTCCTCGTTCCCGTCTCCCCTGTGGGCGTAAGTCGCGGCGAGCGCGTGCTTGCGGCCATGCTCCGTCTGCAGCAGCTGGCCCGCGCCACTGCCCACGCGGCCGGAACCTACCAGGATGGGTTCAATATCCTTCGCTCGATCGTCATACCGGCGTCGATCGACGTGTCATGAGCGCCGGCCAGGGTCAGAGAGCGCGCCGGTTCTGACAGAGTGCCCGGCCCCGACTCGGGCCGGTAGGCGGGCCGCCGTGCGTCGGTCCATCGTTCCCTCGTTCCACCGGACGTTGCGCACGATGAACTGTCCCGACGAATGCCGGGGGCCCGGGACGACGGACGGGCTTCCGACGAGGCGAGTCGGACGGTCGTCGCACGATGGAGCGGACTCAGGTTGCATCAAAACGGGCGATTCCGTCCGACAGGTGGGCCCGGGCCGACCGCCGCGGGCCGTCACAGCCGTCATCATGTAACAAAACGACACGTCGCGGCCGATTTGAGGCAAAGCAATCAGTCCACGCAACCCGGGGCCGCGTCCGGTAGGACGGAAGCGTCCGAATTGGGACAAGATGGCTCCGGGGGCGGTCAGGGGACCGGCCGCGCCTTCCGCCGCGATCGACCCGGGCAGCTCACGGGACTGTCAGACAAACCGGCGAGCCATCCGCACCCCAGGTCATGAGGCGGGAAGGAACCAGGACCCTGACGTGCACCCCGCGACACGACGGCAACCAGGGGCTCGTTGACGTGAATCGGGCCCGCTGATAGACTCCTCGTTCGCGGCTGAGACGCCGTGTGCCGTTCTGTCGGCGAAGGAGTGCCGTCAGAGGCGGGTCTCACGACCCGGAGGGTGCGCCCACGAGTCGTGGTCCACCAGCTGCGAGCAATGACCTACTCGCCGCCTGCTGCTTGAGGCAGCGGCGAACAGCATCGACCACCGAGATCCAGACGAGGAGTTCGACTTCGTGCCGACGATCAGCCAGCTCGTGCGAAAGGGCCGCACGGCGAAGCAGACGAAGATCAAGGCCCCGGCCATGCGCAAGAACTGGAACAGCCTGCGCCAGCGCCAGGAGTCGATTCCTGGCGCGCCCCAGAAGCGTGGCGTTTGCCTCCAGGTGCGGACGATGACGCCGAAGAAGCCCAACTCGGCACTGCGCAAGATCGCCCGCGTCCGCCTGTCGAACCAGGCAGAGGTCACCGCGTACATCCCCGGCATCGGCCACAACCTGCAGGAGCACTCGGTCGTGCTCGTCCGCGGTGGTCGCGTGCGTGATCTCCCGTCGGTGAAGTACCACATCATCCGCGGGACGCTTGACGCCGCCGGCGTGCGCGATCGCAAGCAGGGACGCTCCCGGTACGGCGCAAAGAGGCCCAAGTAGATGCCCCGCCGAGCACAGATTCCCCGCAAGGCCAAGTACGCGCCGGTCCTGACCCGGAACACGGATCGCTTCGTCGTCAAGCTGATGCGGGACGGCAAGAAGGGCCTCGCCGAGAGCATCCTTCGACAGGCGCTCGCGCGCGCCGAGGCCCAGGCCCACCGGCCCGGCCTCGAGGTCCTGGATCACGCGCTGCGCAATGCGACGCCCATCATCGAGGTCAAGCCACGCCGCGTCGGCGGTGCAACCTACCAGGTTCCCGTGGAGATCCGCGGTGACCGCCGTATGTCGCTCGGTGTCCGCTGGCTGGTCCAGTCGGCCCGCAAGCGCAGCGGCAAATCGATGAGCGAGAAGCTCGCCTTCGAGCTCGTGGACGCAATGAACGGCCTCGGTGCTGCTGTCAAGCGGCGCGAGGACACCCACAAGATGGCCGAGGCCAACAGGGCTTTCAGCCACTTCAAGTGGTAGTCGGTACCCCACTCGGGCGCAGGGAAGCAGCAACCACCGTGACACGTCAGGTTCCGCTCGCACGCACGCGGAACATCGGAATCATCGCGCATATCGACGCCGGCAAGACGACCGTCACCGAGCGGATCCTCTTCTACACGAAGAAGATCTACAAGATCGGTGAGGTTCATGAGGGCGCGGCCACGATGGACTGGATGCCCCAGGAACAGGAACGGGGCATCACCATCACGGCCGCGGCCACGACGGCGTACTGGGGCGACCATCGCATCAACATCATCGATACGCCCGGGCACGTGGACTTCACCGTGGAAGTCGAGCGGAGCCTCCGGGTACTCGATGGGGCGGTGGTGGTCTTCGACGGCGTGGCCGGCGTGGAGCCGCAGTCCGAGACGGTCTGGCGCCAGGCCGACCGGTACGGCGTGCCCCGCTTCTGCTTCATCAACAAGCTCGACCGCACGGGCGCGGACTTCTGGCGCTGCGTGGAGTCGATCCGCGAGCGCCTCGGGGCGCGTGCGGTGCCGGTGCAGATTCCGATCGGGCGCGAGTCGGGTTTCCTGGGCGTGGTCGACCTCGTCGACATGAAGGCGATCCTGTACCGGGACGACCTCGGCCAGGACATCGTGGAGACGGAGATCCCCGCCGAACTGCGCAACGACGCGGAGAAGCACCGTGCGGCAATGATCGGCGTGGTCGCCGAGATGGACGACGACCTGACGCACAGGTACCTCGCCGGCGAAGAACTGACCACCGACGAGATTCGCCACGGCCTCCGCCTCGGCACGCTCCAGAACAGGCTGATCCCGGTGCTCACGGGATCCGCGTTGAAGAACAAGGGTATCCAGCCGATGCTCGATGCCGTCGTCCACTACCTCCCGTCGCCGCTCGACGTCCCGCCTGTCATCGGCCTGGACCCGCGCAACGGCCGGGAAGTCGTTCGGACCGTGGACGACTCCGAGCCGTTCGCTGCGCTCGCGTTCAAGATCGCCGCCGATCCCTTCGTCGGGAAGCTCGCGTTCTTCCGCGTCTATTCCGGCACGCTCAAGTCGGGCTCGTACGTGCTGAACGCCTCGAAGGGCCGCAGGGAGCGCATCGGCCGCATCCTCCAGATGCACGCAAACCACCGCGAGGACATCGAGGAGGTGTACGCGGGCGACATCGCGGCGGCCGTCGGCCTCAAGGAGACCTACACGGGCGACACGCTTTCGGACCCGGACCACCAGGTGATCCTGGAGTCCATGGTCTTCCCGGAGCCGGTCATCGAGGTCGCCATCGAACCGCGGACCAAGGCCGACCAGGACAAGCTCGGCATCGCCCTGCAGCGGCTGGCCGAGGAGGACCCGACGTTCCGCGTCAAGACCGACGAGGAGAGCGGCCAGACCCTGATCGCCGGCATGGGAGAACTGCACCTCGACGTCCTGGTGGACCGCATGGTCCGCGAGTTCCGCGTCGCAGCCAACGTCGGCAAGCCCCAGGTGGCTTATCGCGCCACGATCCGCCGCGCGGCGCAGGGGAACGGGCGGTTCGTTCGCCAGACCGGCGGCCGCGGCCAGTACGGCCACGCAGTCATCAGGCTCGAGCCCAACGAGAAGGGCGCCGGGTACGAGTTCATCGACAAGATCGTGGGCGGCGTCATCCCGCGCGAGTACATCAAGCCGGTCGACGCCGGGATTCGCGAGGCGCTCGAGAGCGGTCCATTTGCCAGCGTCCCCATGGTCGATGTGAAGGCGACCCTCTTCGATGGCTCGTTCCACGAGGTCGACTCTTCCGAGATGGCGTTCAAGATCGCCGGTTCGCTGGCAGTCAAGGACGCCGTGGAGAAGGCCTCACCCACCATCCTCGAGCCCGTCATGAAGGTCGAGGTCACGATGCCGGAGGCCTTCATGGGCGACGTCATCGGCGACCTCAACAGCCGGCGCGGCCACGTGGAGGGCATGGACAACCGGGGAGGCATCGAAGTGGTGCGCGCGTTCGTGCCCTTGGCAGAGATGTTCGGATACGTCACGGACCTGCGGAGCATGACCCAGGGCCGGGCGACATCGTCCATGGAGTTCTCGCATTACGCGGAGGTTCCGTCCAGCATCGCGCAGGAGTTGGCACAGAAGTCGAGGGTCTAGAGGCCGGCGATCGCGGGTGAGGCAACGGATCCGCGTGCGGACCGGCCGCCCGGGACGCATCCGCAGCGGGTCGGGATCGACCCGACAGGCAGCAACAGGAAACGAGGTATCGGAGACCGACCAGCCCCGGCCCCACCCACCCGCCAGGGTGGGGAGGCAGAGGAGCAGCGGCGCCACTGACCGAGTGGCGATCAACAGAGCAACACGTACCCGGACGTTGGGAAGAAACGAGGTATAGGAGAGCTAGGGGATGGCCAAGAAGAAGTTCGAGCGCAACAAGCCCCACGTGAACATCGGCACGATCGGGCACATCGACCACGGCAAGACGACGCTGACCGCGGCCATCACCAAGTACCTCTCGCTGAAGGGCGGCGCGGAGTTCCGCGCCTTCGACAGCATCGACAACGCCCCCGAGGAGCGCGAGCGGGGCATCACCATCGCCATCGCCCACGTCGAGTACCAGACCGCGGCCCGCCACTACGCCCACGTCGACTGCCCCGGCCACGCCGACTACATCAAGAACATGATCACCGGCGCCGCCCAGATGGACGGCGCGATCCTCGTCGTGGCGGCCACCGACGGGCCCATGCCCCAGACCCGCGAGCACATCCTCCTGGCGCGCCAGGTGGAGGTGCCCTACATCGTGGTCTACCTCAACAAGGTGGACATGGTCGACGACCCCGAGCTGCTCGAGCTCGTGGAGCTCGAGGTGCGCGAGCTGCTCACCAAGAACCAGTTCCCGGGTGACGAGCTGCCGGTCATCCGCGGCTCCGCCCTGCAGGCCCTCGAGGCCACCGGCGGGGTGACCGATCCCGCCTACGCGTCCATCCAGGAGCTGATGGACGCGGTCGACTCCTACATCCCGACCCCCGAGCGGCCCACCGACAAGCCCTTCCTGATGCCCGTCGAGGACGTCTTCGGCATCAAGGGCCGCGGCACCGTGGCCACCGGGCGCATCGAGCGGGGCATCGTGAAGGTCGGCGACGAGGTCGAGATCGTGGGCGTACGGCCCACCCGCAAGGTCGTGGTGACCGGCGTCGAGATGTTCAAGAAGCTGCTCGACGAGGGCCGTGCCGGCGACAACGTGGGCTGCCTGCTGCGGGGCATCGAGCGCGACGACATCATCCGCGGCCAGGTCCTCGCCAAGGCCGGGAGTGTCAAGCCGCACACCCGCTTCCACGCCCAGGTCTACGTGCTGACCAAGGAGGAGGGCGGGCGCCACACCCCCTTCTACAACGGCTACCGGCCGCAGTTCTACATCCGCACCACCGACGTCACGGGCGCCATCGGGCTGCCCGAGGGCGCCGAGATGATCATGCCCGGCGACAACGTGCGCATGAGCGTCGAGTTGATCACGCCCATCGCCCTCGAGACCGGCCAGCGCTTCGCCATCCGCGAGGGCGGCCACACCGTGGGTGCCGGCGCCATCACCGAGATCCTGGAGTGACCCACAGCCACCCCCAACCCACCCACCCGATGGTGGATTCCGCCAGGGTCCGCCTCCCGGAGGCTCGCACGCACGTGACAGGAATCATCCGTGGCTAGGCAGCGGATTCGGATCCGCCTCAAGGCATACGACCACCGGTTGCTGGATCAGTCTGCGCTCCAGATCGTGGAGACGGCCCAGCGCACCGGCGCCGACGTGGTTGGCCCCGTGCCGCTGCCGACGCGCATCGAAAAGTTCACCGTCCTGCGTTCGCCGTTCATCGACAAGGATAGCCGGGAGCAGTTCGAGATCCGCACCCACAAGCGGCTCATCGACATCCTCGATCCCTCGTCAAAGACGGTGGACGCCCTGATGCGGCTCAGCCTCGCTGCTGGCGTCGACATCGAGATCAAGATGTGATGAGGACTCGCACGACCTCGGCGCGTGTGCGTGGAGGGCAACGCTGATGGCACAGCACGCGATTGGAATACTCGGCCGAAAGGTCGGGATGACAACGATCTTCGCGGCGGACGGCACGATCGTGCCCGTCTCCGTGGTGTCGGTGGAGCCCAACACGGTGACCGCCCTCCGGACGATCGAGCGTGACGGCTACACCGCCGTCCAGGTCGGCGCCGGCACTGCCCGGAGGCTGACGAAGCCTCGTCTCGGCCAGCTCAAGAACCTGCCGCGCGTCCACGACGCGCGAGAGTTCCGGCTGGACGACGTGAGCGGCTACGAGGTCGGCCAGACGCTGGACGTCACCCTCTTCGCCGCCGGCGAGCACGTCGACGTGACGGGCGTGAGCAAGGGCAAGGGTTTCGAGGGCACTGTCAAGCGGCATCACTTCCGGCGCGGCCCGGAGACACACGGCTCGGACTCGCACCGCGCCCCGGGATCGATCGGCGGCGGCACCACGCCCGGCAAGGTCTTCAAGGGCACACCGATGGCCGGCCACATGGGCAACGACCGCATCACGGTCAAGAAGGCAGTCGTGGTACGCGCCGACGCCGAACGCAACGTTCTCCTGGTGAAGGGACCGGTTCCCGGTGCGCGCAACGCATTGGTCCTGGTCGAGGAAGGCGTGACCATGCCGACGACCACCCTCTACACCAAGACGGGCGAGCGAGACCGGCACCGTCGAGCTGCCCGAGACCCTGTTCGCCGCCCCGATCAACACGGCGGTGATGCACCAGGCCGTCGTCGCACAGCTCGCCGCCCGGCGCATCGGCACCGCCGATACGCAGCACCCGCGGCGAGGTCAGCGGCGGCGGGAAGAAGCCGTACCGCCAGAAGGGCACCGGCCGCGCTCGCCAGGGCACCCGCTCGGCGCCCCACTACGCCGGCGGTGGCGTGGTCTTCGGGCCGCACCCGCGCTCCTACGAGCAGCGCCTGCCCAAGCGCATGAAGCGGCTGGCGCTCCTCGGCGCGCTCACCTCCAAGTTCGACGACGGCGCGGTCAAGGTCGTCGAGGACCTGGAGATGGACGCGATCAGGACACGCGAGCTGGTCGGCTACCTCGACGCGCTCAAGGCGACCGGCCGCGTGGTCGTCGTCGCGAATGCGAAGGACGAGAAGCTCGAGCTCTCCGCCCGCAACCTGCCCGGCGTGGTGATCATCCGCGCCGACTCGCTCAACGTGGTCGACGTGCTCGGCGCCGACATGCTGCTGATCATGCAGCCGTCGCTGCCGACGATGTCGGAGGTGTACGCATGACGCTCGAGGCCGCCAGATCGTGCTGCGCCCCGTCATCAGCGAGAAGTCGATGGACGAGACGCACCGCAACAAGTACACGTTCGCGGTCCACGACGACGCCAACAAGCTGCAGATCAAGGCCGCGGTCGAGGCAGCTCTTCAAGGTCACGGTGCTGGACGTCAACGTCCTGACCACGCATCGCAAGGAGAAGAGCCGCAACCGCAGGCGTGGCCGCGTCCAGGGTTGGACCTCGCCCTGGAAGAAGGCCATCGTCACCGTCGCCGCCGACGACAAGATCGAATTCTTCGAGGGGGTCTAGCCGATGCCGCTGCGCAGCTACAAGGCGACCTCTCCCGGCCACCGGTTCATGACCCGCTCGACGTTCGAGGAGATCACCACCGACAAGCCGCACAAGCCGCTGCTCGAATCGCAGAAGCGCGGCAGCGGGCGGAACAACCAGGGCCGCCTCACCGTCCGCCATCGTGGCGGTGGCGAGAAGCGCAACTACCGGCGCATCGACTTCAGGCGCGACAAGTGGGACGTGCCGGCGAAGCTGGCCACGATCGAGTACGACCCCAACCGGTCGGCCCGCATCGGGCTGCTCCACTACCGTGACGGCGAGAAGCGCTACATCCTGGTGCCGCAACGGCCTCAAGGTCGGCGACACCGATCGTCGCCGGAGCGCCGGGGAGGCGCGCGTCGGCAATGCCCTGCCGCTGTCGGCGATCCCGCTCGGCACGCAGCTCCACAACATCGAGCTGGTGCCCGGCAAGGGCGGCCAGATCGTCCGCTCGGCCGGCGCGTCGGCGCAGCTGCTGGCCAAGGAGGCCGAGACGGCCCAGGTCCGGCTGCCCTCCGGCGAGGTGCGCCGCGTCGACCTGCGCTGCATGGCCACCGTCGGCCAGGTGGGCAACCTCGACCACGAGAACCAGAGCATCGGCAAGGCCGGCCGTGCGCGACACATGGGCCAGCGGCCCGAGGTGCGCGGCGTGGTCATGAACCCGCGAGACCATCCGCACGGTGGTGGCGAGGGCAAGTCGCCGACCGGCATGCCGCCCAAGACGCCGTGGGGCCAGCCGGCCATGGGCCATCGCACGCGCCGCAACAAGACGACGACCGGCTGATCGTCCGGTCGCGGCACCGCAAGAGCTAGGCAGGAGGACGCCATGTCGCGATCCCTCAAGAAGGGACCGTTCGTCGAGGCGCGGCTCCTTGGCCGCGTCCAGACGATGAACAAGAGGAACGAGAAGAAGGTGCTCAAGACCTGGTCACGGGCGAGCGTCATCTTCCCGGACTTCATCGGTCACACGGTGGCCGTCTACAACGGCAAGAAGCACATCCCGGTCTACGTGACCGAGAACATGGTCGGGCACCGGCTCGGCGAGTTCAGCCCCACCCGCAACTTCCGCGGGCACGGCAAGCACACCGAGCGGTCGACGTCGCTCAAGTAGGAGCCGGTCGTGCGCGTTTCCGCAACCGCCAAGTACATCCGCCGCTCCACGCGCAAGACGCGGCTGGTGACCCAGGCGATCGTCGGCAAGCCGGTCGAGGAGGCCGCCGCGATGCTGCGGTTCATGCCGCAGGGCGCCGCCAGTGACGTCGCCAAGGTGCTCAAGAGCGCGGCGGCGAACGCAGAGAACAACCATGACCTGTCGCCGGACGACCTCGTCGTCGTCGCAGGCCATGGCCAACGAGGGACCGACGATCAAGCGCATCCAGCCGCGCGCCCAGGGGCGCGCCTTCGCAATCCACAAGCCCATGACGCACGTCACGGTCGTGGTCGAGAACCGGGAGGCCTGACGCGATGGGTCACAAAGTCCACCCCAACGGCTTCCGGCTGGGCGTCTCGCGCACCTGGAACGCCAAGTGGTACGCCGACCGGGACTACACGAGCCTGCTCCGGGAGGACATGCGATCCGCAAGCTGGTCACGACGCGGCTGTCCAACGCGAGCGTCAGCCTGGTCGAGATCGAGCGCGGCATCAACCACGTGACGGTCACCGTCCACACGGCCAAGCCGGGCATCGTCATCGGCAAGGGCGGCGCGAACGTCGAGGCGCTGCGCCAGCAGGTCGGCAAGCTCACGACCCGCAAGGTCAAGCTGGAGATCAAGGAGATCCGCCAGCCGGAGCTCGACGCCGTGCTGGTGGCGGCCAACATCGCGCAGCAGCTGTCGCGCCGCATCGCCTTCCGCAAGGCCATCAAGCAGGCCATCCAGCGCACCATGAAGGCCGGCGCCAAGGGCGTGAAGATCTCGGTCGCCGGTCGCCTCGGCGGCTCCGAGATGGCCCGTCGCGAGTGGGACAGGGAAGGTCGCATCCCGCTGGGCACGCTGCGCGCCGACATCAGCTACGGCCAGGTGCTCTCGCGCACGACCTACGGCGCGATCGGCGTCAAGGTCTGGATCTACCGCGGCGACGTGCTTCCCGAGCGCACCGCTCCGCGCGAGGCAGCAGCCGCCGCGGCGGAGGCGCGTAACCATGTTGATGCCCAAGCGCGTCAAGCACCGCAAGGTCATGCGCGGCCGCATGTCCGGCGTCGCCAAGGGCGGCTCCGCGATCGCCTTCGGCGATTACGCCCTGATGACCGAGGAGCCGGCCTGGATCACCAGCCGCCAGATCGAGGCCGCGCGGCGCGCCATGACCCGCTACGTCAAGCGCGGCGGCAAGATCTGGATCCGCATCTTCCCGGACAAGCCGGTGACCAAGAAGCCGGCCGAAGTCCGCATGGGCTCCGGCAAGGGCGCACCCGACCACTGGGTCGCGGTGGTCAAGCCCGGCCGCATCCTGTTCGAGATGTCCGGCGTGCCCGAGGAGAGGCCGACGAGGCCATGCGCCTCGCCGGCCACAAGCTGCCGGTCGACGTGCGGTTCCTGGCGCGCGAGGGGGTCGTCGATGGACATCACTAAGGTCCGCGAGCTCACGGACGACCAGGTCCTGCTCGAGCTGACCACGGCCCGGCGCCACCTCTACGACCTCCGCTTCCAGCTGGCCACGCGCCAGTTGACCGATTTCACCCAGATCGCGCAGACGCGCAAGACGATCGCGCGGCTGCTGACGGTCCAGACCGAGCGCGGCGTCGTCGCTCGACGCTCGCGCGCGACGACCGCGCAGGAGGCAGCGCTGACGCAGTCGCGGGAGGCAAGCGATGAGTCGCAGCGCGCCGCGCAGGCCCGCGGCAAGCGCAAGACCAAGGTCGGCCGCGTCGTGTCCGACAAGATGGACAAGACGATCGTCGTGTCGGTCGAGCGCCTCTCGCGCCACCCGCTCTACAAGCGCGTCATCCGCCTGACCACCAAGTTCAAGGCGCACGACGAGGCCAACGAGGCTCGCCTCGGTGACACCGTCCTGATCCAGGAATCGCGACCGCTGTCGGCGACCAAGCGCTGGCGGCTGGTCCAGATCGTGGCGCAGCGCCGGCGAGTCGCCGGCGGCCGACGCCGATGCCCGCGGAGGAGGAGGCCACGCTCGAGGCGATCCACATGGCCGCCCACCCGGGCCGTGAGCATGCGCGAGCCGCCGACGAGGCACGCCGATGCTCGCGGAGGCCGCGGCGTGATCCAGGCCTCCACGCGCCTGCGCGTCGCCGACAACACCGGCGCGCGGACCATCGAGTGCATCCGCGTCCTGGGCCGCTCGCAGAAGACGACGGCCGGTGTCGGTGACGTGATCGTCGCGGCCGTCAAGCAGGCCATCCCCAACGCCGCCGTCAAGAAGGGCGACGTGGTGCGTGCCGTCGTGGTGCGCACGGCCAAGGAGTTCGGCCGCGCCGGACGGCAGCTACATCCGCTTCGACGAGAACGCGGCCGTGCTGATCAACAACCAGGGCAACCCGCGCGGGACGCGCATCTTCGGGCCCGTCGCCCGCGAGCTGCGCGACCGCAACTACATGAAGATCATCTCGCTCGCACCGGAGGTGCTGTGATGCCGCCCGCATCGCGACCGACTCGCGCGACGCGCGTGCTCGGACATCCGCAAGGGCGACGAAGTGCTCGTGCTGACCGGCAAGGACGCCGGCAAGAACGGCACCGTCCAGCGCGTCATCACCAACCTGCAGGGCTGGAAGAAGACCACCGCCAAGCTCGGCTCCGGCTGGCAGCGCAACTCGCCGCTGGCGGGTGCCTCGGTCGTGGTCGACGGGCTCAACATCGCCAAGCGGCACACCAAGCCGCGCCAGATGCAGGGCCGCACCGACCGCCAGCCCCGCATCCAGCAGGGCGGCATCCTGGACATCGCCCAGCCGATCAACGCGAGCAACGTCATGATCATCTGCCCGGCCTGCTCGCAGCCCACCCGCGTCCGCCACGACCACTGCGGCCGACGGCCGCAGCGTGCGCGTCTGCGGCAACTGCGGCGAGCCGCTCGCCCGCGCGGAGAGGAACCGTTAATGAGCGGCACGCTCCGCGAGCGCTACACCGCCGAGGTGGTGCCCGCGCTCCAGAAGGAGTTCAACTACACCAACCCGATGCAGGTGCCGCGCCTCGAGAAGATCGTGGTCAACATCGGCCTCGGCGAGGCGCTGCAGAACGCCAAGGCGCTCGACGCCGCGGTCGGCGACCTGGCGATCATCACCGGCCAGAAGCCGGTCGTGACGCGCGCCAAGCGCTCGATCGCCCAGTTCCGCGTCCGCACCGGGAACGCCATCGGCGCGCGGGTGACGCTGCGCGGCGAGCACATGTGGGACTTCCTCGAGCGGCTCACCCGCCTCGCGCTGCCCCGCATCCGCGACTTCCGCGGCGTGCCCGGCCGCTCGTTCGACGGGCGCGGCAACTACACCCTCGGGCTGCGCGAGCAGCTCGCGTTCCCCGAGATCGATTACGACAAGGTCGACCGCCTGCGCGGGCTCGAAGTGAGCATCGTCACGACGGCGAAGTACCGACGAGGAGTCAAAGCGTCTGCTGGCACTCCTCGGCATGCCCTTCGCCGGCTGACGGCGCAGGAGGAGCATACGATGGCCAAGAAGTCGCTGATCGCGAAGGCGAAGCGCAAGCCCAAGTTCTCGTCGCGCGGGTACCACCGCTGCATGATCTGCGGTCGGCCGCGCGGCTACATGCGCCGCTTCGCGCTGTGCCGCATCTGTTTCCGCGAGCACGCCCTGCTGGGCGAGCTCCCGGGCGTGACCAAGTCGAGCTGGTAGCCCGATGAACATGTCCGATCCGATCGCCGACATGCTCACGCGCATTCGCAACGCGAGCCGCGCGCGCCACGAGGAGGTCGTCGTGCCTGCCTCGCGGACCAAGCTCGCCATCGCCCGCATCCTCAAGGACGAGGGCTTCATCGAGGACTTCACCGAGGCCCGGGAGGGCCCGCGAACCGTCATGCAGATCCGCCTCAAGTACGTCGGCAAGGTGCCCGTGGTCAGCGGCCTGAAGCGCATCAGCAAGCCGGGCCTGCGGGTCTACGCAGCCAAGACCGAGATCCCGCGCGTGCTCGGCGGGCTCGGCGTCGTCATCGTCAGCACCAGCCAGGGGATCATGACCGGTACGGAGGCCCGCAAGGGCCAGCTCGGCGGCGAGATCCTGGCCTACGTCTGGTAGTCGCGGATGTCCCGAATCGGCAGGCTTCCCATCCCCGTGCCCGCCGGCGTCGATGTGACCATCGACGGCTCGCACGTGGCCGTGAAGGGCCCGCGCGGCGAGCTCACCCGTGACATCGCGCCGGAGCTCCTCGTCGTTCGCGACGGCGACACGCTGGTCGTCGAGCGCCCCGGCGACGACAAGCGCTCGCGCCAGCTGCACGGCCTCACCCGCACGCTCGTCGCCAACATGGTCACCGGCGTGACGACCGGCTACCGCAAGGGCCTCGAGATCACCGGCGTCGGCTATCGTGCCCAGCTCGTCGGCAAGAAGCTGCAGCTCAACCTGGGCTACAGCCACCCGATCGAGATCGAGCCGCCGGCCGGCATCGCCTTCGAGGTCGAGAACCCCACCCGCCTGGCCGTCACCGGCATCGACAAGGAGCTGGTCGGCCACGTCGCCGCCACGCGTCCGCGCGCAGCGCAAGCCGGAGCCGTACAAGGGCAAGGGCGTGCGCTACGCGGGCGAGGTCGTCCGTCGCAAGGCCGGCAAGGCCGGCAAGATCGGCGGCAAGAAGTGACGATCGGCCTTCCCGGGAGCTGTTCATCCGCCCTTCGGGGCACCACCGGCCCGGCGTCGTCGCCCGTCCGGACGGCTCGAGGAGACAGGTAACGTATGGCCCAGGCCGCTTCACCGCGTCGCCGCTCGCCAGAAGCGCCACACGCGCATCCGCCTCCACTCTCGGGGGACACCGCGCGGCCGCGCCTGGCCGTCTTCCGCAGCCTCAACCAGATCTACGCGCAGGTGATCGACGATACGTCCGGCCGCACGCTCGCCGCCGCGTCGTCGCTCGAGAAGGAGCTGCGCGAGGCGCAAGGCACCAAGAGCGAGCAGGCCAAGCAGGTCGGCGCCCTCGATCGCCGGTCGCGCCAAGGACGGCGGGCGTCGAGCACGTCGTCTTCGACCGTGCCGGTTTCCGCTACCACGGCCGCGTCCGTCCCTCGCCGAGGGCGCGCGCGAGGCCGGCCTCGACTTCTAGGAACCGAAAGGACCTCCATGGCACGAATCGATCCCGCCAGGCTGACGCTCGAGGAGCGCGTCGTCCAGATCAACCGCGTGGCGAAGGTCGTCAAGGGCGGCCGCCGCTTCAGCTTCAGCGCGGTGGTCGTGGTCGGCGACGGCCACGGGCACGTCGGCGCCGGGCTGGGCAAGGCCGGCGAGGTTCCCGAGGCGATCCGCAAGGGCGTCGAGGACGCGAAGAAGCACCTCATCCGCGTGCCGCTCGTCGGCACGACCATCCCGCACGAGGTGCGCCAGCAGTTCGGCGCCAGCACGGTGCTGCTGCAAGCCGGCCTCGCAGGGCACCGGCGTCATCGCGGGCGGCTCCGTCCGCGCCGTCGTCGAGGCCGCGGGCGTCCGCGACATCCTCTCCAAGTCGCTCGGCTCGACCAACCCGGTGAACGTGGTGCGCGCCACGCTCGAGGGGCTGCGCAGCCTGCACGAGCGCCGAGGAGATCAGCGCGCGGCGCGGCGAGCCGCTCCGCAGCTACATCCCCGGTCAGCCGACCGGTGAGACTGCCGAGACGCCCGATGGCCGGTAAGCTTCGCGTGACGCTCACCAAGAGCGTCGTCAGCACGACCCGCCAGGCGCGCGGGACCGTGCGCGCGCTTGGGCCTGCACCGGATCGGCGAGACCGTCGAGCTTCCGGACAACCCCGCCATCCGCGGGCAGGTGCGCGCCGTCCAGTACCTGGTCCGGATCGGGAAGTGATCCCGGACGCGCAGGCGCACCACGGGTGCATCCCACCGGTCGACCGGTGCGGAGGGGGAGGAGACTGCCTCGTGAAGCTCCACGACCTGAGGCCCGCGCCCGGATCCCACAAGCCGCGAACGCGCGTCGGCCGGGGCATCGCCGCCGGCAAGGGCAAGACCGCCGGCCGCGGCACCAAGGGCCAGAAGGCGCGCGCCGGCGGCACCATCCCGGCCTGGTTCGAGGGCGGCCAGACGCCCTGCCCACATCCGGCTGCCGAAGCTGCACGGCTTCAAGCAGCGCTGCCGCATCGACTACCAGGTCGTCAACGTCGGCCGCATCTCGGAGTACGCCGCCGCCGGCCGCTTCGGCGGCGAGCCGGGCAACGTCACGCTCACCGTCAACAGCGAGATGCTCCGCGGCGCCGGCCTGATCTCGACGGAGCGCCGGCCGGTCAAGGTGCTCGGCCACGGCGACGTGACGGTCAAGCTGTTCGTCGCCGCCGAGGCGTTCACGAAGAGCGCCCGGAGCAAGATCGAGGCCGCGGGCGGCTTCGTCCAGGTGGTGACACCGGAGACCGAGCCCGAACCCGGCCGGGTTGTTCCACCGCTCCCCGCTCCGACCGCCGGGACCCCGGCGTCCGCTGACGCGGCGCTCACCGTCGAGCCCGGGCCGCCGGGGGCGGCCGAGTCCGAGGCAACCGTCGCGGCCGAGCCGGAAGCCAGGCCTGCCGGGATCGTGCTCGTGCCGACGGGTCCGGAAGAGACCGAAGGCGTCGAACTCGACCTCGTCGGTCCCGTGCCCGCCGAGGGCGCAGCGGCAGAGGAAGAGGAGCAGCCGGTCGCGCGACCTCGCCGACCGCGCGGCACTGCGCGCCAGAAGACGGTCGTCGACGGGGTCGAAGACGAAGACGAGGAGGACGACGCACCGCGTCGCCGTTCACGCCGGTCGACGGAAGGCTCGGGCGAGTAGCGGTGTTCGACGCTCTCGTCAACGCCTTCCGCGCGCCGGACATCCGGCGCCGGATCCTCTTCGTCCTCGGGATGCTCGTCCTCGTGCGCGGGCTCGCGCACGTCCCGGTGCCGGGTGTCGACCAGGCCGCAGCTCGCGAACGTCCTCAGCGGCCAGGACTTCCTGCAGCTGCTCGACCTGTTCTCGGGCGGAGGCCTCTCGTCGTTCTCCGTCATCGCGCTGGGCGTGAACCCCTACATCAACGCCTCGATCATCATGCAGCTGATGACGGGCGTGGTGCCGCGCCTCCAGCCGCTCTCCCGCGAGGGCGAGTACGGCCGCAACAAGATCAACCAGTACACGCGGTACCTGACGGTGCCGATGGGCCTCCTGCAGGCCTACGGCTACCTCGCGCTCCTTGCTCGGCGGGCTCCAGATCAGGTCATCTCGAGCTTCGACCTCACCAGCTGGCTGACGATCACGCAGCTGTTCACGCTGACCGCCGGAACCGTGCTGGTGATGTGGATCGGCGAGCTGATCACCGAGCGCGGCATCGGCAACGGCATCAGCTTCATCATCTTCGCGGGCATCGTGGCCCGCGTCCCGAGCGCAGTCTCCGCCTACCTCGCCTCGCCGGACATCGCGGCGGGCATCGCGTTCGCGATCCTCGGCATCGCGGCGGTCGCGGTCATCGTGTACATCCAGGAGGGCCAGCGGCGTATCCCGATCCAGTACGCCAGCCGCGTCCGCGGCCGGCGCATGTACCAGGGCGGCGCCACGTTCCTGCCGCTGCGCGTCAACCAGGCGGGCGTCATCCCGATCATCTTCGCGGTCAGCATCCTGCTGTTCCCGGTGCAGCTGGCGCAGTACTTCAGCGCCTCGACGATCGGCGTCGTCCCGGACATCTCCAACGGCATCATCAACTTCCTCGATCGCAACGGACTCCCGTACATCATCCTGTACTTCCTGTTGACGGTCGGGTTCACCTACTTCTACACGGCGTTCACGTTCAAGCCGGACGAGACGGCCGACCAGCTGCGCAAGAACGGCGGCTTCATCCCGGGCATGCGTCCGGGCGCGCCGACCCGTGAGTACCTCGCGCAGGTCGTGTACCGCATCAGCCTGGCCGGAGCCATCTTCCTCGGCATCGTCGCCGTCGCGCCGATCATCGTCGCGATCCCGTTCTCCGGCAGCGTCGTCGGGTCGTTCAGCCTCGGCGGCACGGCACTGCTGATCGTCGTGTCGGTCGTGGTCGAGACGATGAAGCAACTGGAGGCACAGCTGATGATGCGCAACTACGAGGGCTTCATCAGGTGAGTCAGGCGCATGGAACGCCGGCCGCGCAGGCGGCCGGCACCCGCCCGTCGAACGGCAAGGGCCCTGAGGCGCGGCGGATCTATGCGATGCTCGGCGCTCCCGGCGCCGGCAAGGGAACCCAGGCGATGCGACTGGCGGAGCAGCTCGGCTTGCCCCACGTGTCGTCCGGCGACCTGTTCCGCAGTGCGCTCCGGGCGGGCACGGCGCTCGGTACCGAGGTCCGCCGCTACGTCGAGCGTGGCGCCCTCGTGCCGGACGACGTGACGGTCCGCATGATCGAGGCCCGCCTGGACGAGCCGGACGCCCGGAACGGCGTCATCCTCGACGGCTTTCCGCGCACGCGCCCGCAGGCAGAGGCCCTGGACCGCGTGCTCGCGACGAAGGGCGACCGCGTCCGCGGTGCGCTCTACGTCGAGGTCGACAAGGACGAGCTGCTTCGCCGGCTCTCGGGCCGTCGCGTCTGCACCGGGCCCGGCCAGCACGTCTACCACGTCGTCTACAACCCGCCCAGGGCGCCGGGCATCTGCGACGTCGACGGCACGCCGCTCGAGCAACGCGCCGACGACCAGCCCGAGACCGTCAGGTCGCGGCTGGAAAAGCAGCTCCCGCCGATGTTCGAGGTCGTCGACTACTACGCCGACCGGGGTGCCCTGATCGCCGTCCGCGGCGACCAGTCCATCGACGCGGTGACCGACGAGCTGCTCCACGCGGTCGAGCTGGCCGGCAAGGTCCTGACATGGCCTTCCCGGAACGCCGCGTCACGCTCAAGAGCGCGGCCCAGATCGAGCGGATGGCCGTCGCCGGACGGCTGGTCGCGGACGTCCTCGACCGGCTCGGGCGCGAGATCCGGCCCGGCATCACCACGCTCGAGCTCGACACCCTCGCGGAGCGGCATGATCCGGGCCGCTGGCGGCATCCCGTCGTTCATCGGCGTGCCGGGCCACCTGGCGCCGTACCGCCATTCGCTGTGCATCTCCATCGACGACGAGGTCGTCCACGGCATCCCCGGCAAGCGGCGCGTCCGCGACGGCCAGATCGTGTCGGTCGACGCCGGCGCGATCGTGGATGGCTGGCACGGTGACGCCGCGCGCACCTGGATCGTGGGCGAATGCCCCCGAACCGGCTCGCCGCCTCGTCGACGCGACGCGACGGGCATTGCTCGCCGGGATCGACGGCGGCCCGGCCCGGCAACTTCCTCGGCGACATCTCCGCGGCGGTCGAGGACGTCGCGCTGGCCGGCGGCTACGGCGTCGTGCGCTCGTTCGTCGGCCACGGCATCGGGACCGAGATGCACGAGGAGCCGCAGGTCACCAACTTCCGCACCGGCAACCGCGGCCGGCGTCATCGAGCCCGGGCTCTGCCTGGCCATCGAGCCGATGTTCACCCTCGGCGGCCACGAGGTCCGTGTCAAGGCGGACGGCTGGACCGTGGAGACGCGTGACGGCAGCCTGGCGGCGCACTGGGAGCACACCATCGCGATCACCGCGAACGGGCCGCGCATCCTGACCGTCAACGACGTCGGCGGCCGACGACGAGCGTCGGCTCACCACCCTGGTGCGCGCGTCGTGACCGGCACGAGCGAGGTGATGGACGCGGACGACGGGGTCGATTGCCGGAATCGGTGTGGGTCTGGTACACTTCCCGTTCCTGTGCCGGGTGTCCCCCGGCGTCCGAGCGTGCGTCGGTGTGGCAACAGCCACCTGGGTCGGCCGGGCATCCACCAGCAGTGATCAGACAAGGGAGTCAGGTTCCGCCTGTGGCCAAGAAGGACGCGATCGAGGTCGAGGGGACGGTCATCGAGCCGCTTGCCCAACGCCATGTTCGCCATCGAACTGGAGAACAAGCATCGCGTCCTCGCGCACATCAGCGGCAAGCTGCGGATGAACTTCATCCGCATCCTCCCCGGGGATCGCGTGCGGGTCGAGCTTTCGCCGTACGACCTCTCACGCGGCCGTATCACCTATCGCCTCAAGTAACGGAGCCATCGTGAAGGTCGGAGCGTCCGTCAAGGCGCGCTGCGACCGCTGCAAGATCATCCGCCGTCACGGGACCGTGATGGTCATCTGCAGCAACCCCAAGCACAAGCAGCGCCAGGGCTAGGAGGAGCGATGGCACGCATTGCGGGCATCGACATCCCGCGCGAGAAGCGCGTGGAGATCGCCCTGACCTACATCTACGGCCTCGGGCTGCCCACGAGCCAGAAGATCCTGGTCCAGGCAAACGTGAACCCGGACACCCGCGTCCGGGATCTGACCGAGGAGCAGGTCAACCGCCTGCGCGAGATCATCGACCGCCGGTACAAGGTGGAAGGTGACCTGCGCCGGGAGGTCGCCCTGAACATCAAGCGGCTGCAGGAGATCGGCTCCTACCGCGGCCTGCGCCACCGGCGCAACCTGCCCGTGCGAGGGCAGCGCACCAAGACCAACGCACGCCAGCGACGCGGCCCGAGGAAGACCGTCGGCGTCCGGCGCAAGAAGTAGCCCAGTCCCAGCCCGGAGCGCCCGTTGAGGGCTCGAACCGGCCGTCCCACCCAGCAGGAGCAGACCCACAGGCATGGCGGAACGAAAGCGCGCGACCAAGACCCGGCGTCGGGAACGCAAGAACATGCCGTCCGGACACGCGCATATCCAGGCCACGTTCAACAACACGATCGTGACGATCACCGATCCGGGAGGCGCGGTGATCTCCTGGGGCAGCGCCGGGCTCGCAGGCTTCAAGGGCTCGCGAAAGAGCACGCCGTACGCCGCCGCCATGAGCGCGGACGGGGCTGCCCGCAGGGCGATGGAACACGGGATGCGACAGATCGAGGTCTTCGTCAAGGGTCCGGGCGCGGGTCGCGAACAGGCGATCCGCTCGCTCCAGGCCGCCGGCCTGGAAGTGACCGCGATCACCGATGTCACGCCAATCCCCCACAACGGCTGCCGCCCGCCCAAGCGGCGCCGAGTCTGGTACGCGATGGCTCGTTACACAGGTCCCGTCTCACGCCTCTGCCGTCGGGAGGGCATGAAGCTCTTCCTGAAAGGCAGCAAGTGCTACACCAAGAAGTGCCCCTTCGAGCGTCGCGCGACGCCGCCGGGCCAGCACGCCATGCGCCGCCGCAAGATGTCCGAGTACGGCGTCCAGCTGCGCGAGAAGCAGAAGGTCCGGCGCGTCTACATGGTGCTCGAGCGCCAGTTCAAGCGCTACTTCGACACCGCCGAATCCCGCCCGGGCGTCACCGGAGAGAACCTCCTTCGCCTGCTCGAGACGCGATTGGACAACGTGGTCTACCGGATGGGCTTCGCCAGCAGCCGCGCCCAGGCGCGCCAGCTCGTGACCCACGGCCATTTCGCGGTGAACGGCCGCCCGACGAACATCCCCTCGTACCAGGTCAGGGAAGGGGATCGCATCGAGGTCAAGGGCACGAGCCGCAAGACCGAGTACTTCAAGCGCGTCAAGGACTCCCTTCGCGGTGCTCAGCGTCCGGATTGGCTGAGCGTGGACGCAGACCAGTACACGGGATCCGTGACCGCACTCCCGCGCCGCGACCAGATGCCGCTCGAGCTGAACGAGCATCTCGTCGTCGAGTACTACTCGAGGTAAGCCCCACCTGATGATCGAACTCGAGAACGCACAGATCGAGCCCGTCGAGGAACTGGAGTCCTACGGCAAATACGAGGCCAGCCCGCTGCCGGCGGGCTATGGCATGACTCTGGGCAACGCGCTGCGACGCGTCCTGCTCTCGTCGCTCGAGGGTGCCGCGGTGACCTCGATCCAGATCCGCGACGTGTACCACGAGTTCAGCAGCATCGCCGGCGTGAAGGAGGACGTGACCCAGATCGTCCTCAACGTCAAGAAGCTGCGGCTCAAGAGCTATGCGGCCCATCCCGTCCAGTTGAAGCTCGTGAAGTCGGGTGCCGGCGCCGTCACCGGGGCCGACATCCTCGAATCGGCGGATGTGGAGATCGTCAACCCCGAGCAGCCGCTCATGACGCTCGACTCCGACGATGTGACGATCGAGCTGGACCTGACGGTCGAGCGCGGCGTGGGCTACCTTGCAGCCGAACGCGCCGAGCAGCTGCCGATCGGCGTGATCCCGGTCGATGCGATCTTCACGCCCGTCCGCAAGGTCAACTACCACGTGGAGAACACCCGCGTCGGCCAGATGACCAACTACGACAAGCTGACCATCGAGATCGAGACGGACGGGACGATCCCGCCGGAGGACGCGCTCTCGCGAGCGGCCGAGATCCTGGTCGCGCAGTTCAGCCTGTTCACCAGCGCCGGCAAGGCGCTCGCGGACGTCAGCCGCGACGCCAGCGGCCAGCCGGCGCTGCCGCAGAACATGCTGGACATGCCCATCGAGGACCTCGACCTGCCGATGCGCGCCTACAACTCGCTGAAGCGCAACAACATCGTCAAGGTCGGCCAGTTGCTGCAGCTCCAGGACGACGACCTCCTGCGGATGCGCAACTTCGGCAAGAAGTCCCTGGACGAGATGAAGGAGCGCCTCCGGATGCGCGGTTTCCTGCCGCCGGACGAGAGTCCGCGCGACGAGTATGCCGATGAGACGGACGGCGCCGACTACGACGAGGACGAGGAGGCCTGACGGTGGCGCACCGCATCGACGGGCGCAAGCTGGGCCGCAAGACCGGTCCTCGCAAGGCGCTGTTCAAGAACCTGATCGTGTCCGTACTGCGCTACGAGCAGATCCGAACGACCGAGGCACGCGCCAAGGAGGTGCGGGGAATGGTCGAGCAGATCATCACCCTGGCCAAGGACGGATCGCTCACGGCGCGCCGGCGGATCATCGCGCAGCTTCCGGACGAGCCGCTCGTCATCGACAAGCTGATCAATGAGATCGCGCCCAAGTACGGTGGCCGGACTTCCGGCTTCACCCGGCTGGTCAAGATCGGCCCACGGGCGGGAGATGCCGCCCCGATGGTCCAGCTCGAACTGGTCTGACGATCTGCCGGGCGAGTCGGGTGGCCTCGGTCACCGGGAGCGTTCGGCGGAACAGCCCGCCCGAGAGGGCGGCCTCGTGCGATATCGCGCACGGGTTGAATACGACGGAACGGAGTTCAGCGGCTTCCAGGTCCAACCTGGCGGTCGCACCGTCCAGGGGGAACTGGAGAACGCGCTGTGTCGCCTGAACGGCGGCCGGCGCATCCGCGTGGATGGAGCGGGACGGACCGATGCCGGGGTGCATGCCCAGGGACAGGTCGTCGCGTTCAGCTATCCGGGACGGTTGTCCGCGACCGAGCTCGGTCGGGCGCTCGGGGCGTTGCTGCCACGGGACGTCGCGATCGGGCCGCTGCGGCGGGTCGCTCCGGCGTTCCGGCCGCGATCGGCGGCACGGCGCAGGGAGTACCGCTACACGATCTGGAACGGGCCGCGAAGCCCGCTCCGGGAGCGGTACGCACTGGGGCTCCGGGAGCCGTTGGATGTGCCGGCGATGGCGTCGGCCGCATCGGTCCTGGTGGGCCGGCACGATTTCTCCGCATTCGGCGGCGAACATCGACAACCGATCCGAACCCTGCATTGGGTCCGGGTCCGCAGGAAGGGTCGAACGATCACGATCGACGTGGCCGGAGACGCGTTCCTGCGACAGATGGTACGGAGCATCGTGGCCGCACTGCTGCGCGTCGGGCGTGGCGAGGCGACCGCGGAGGACCTGGCGGTCGCGCTGCGATCGCCGGAACGGGCCTTCGCCGGAGCGATTGCCCCGCCGCACGGGCTCTCCCTGCGTCGGGTCGTGATCGGGACGGCGTCCGGTAGAAGGAACGAGACAGGAACGACTGGATGACGACCAAGACATACACGCCGCGGGCGAGCGAAATCGAACGGCATTGGTTCGTGGTCGACGCGGACGGGCAGACGTTGGGTCGCCTCGCGTCGCGCATCGCGTTCCTGCTCGAGGGCAAGCACAAGCCCACGTACGCCACGCACATCGACACGGGCGATCACGTGATCGTGATCAACGCCTCAAAGATCTCCGTCGGGCAGGAGAAGCTGACCGCAGAAGTTCTACGCACGTCACAGCGGATACCCGGGCGGATTCCGCTCCGAGACCCTCGGCGAACTGCTCGCGCGGCGCCCCGAGGAGGTTATCCGCCGGGCGGTGAAGGGCATGCTGCCCCGCAACCGGTTGGGCGTGCAGCAACTTCGCAAGCTCAAGGTGTACGCGGGGGCGGAGCACCCGCACGAGGCGCAGCAGCCCGAGCCGCTGCCGGCAGCAGGAGCATCGCGTTCATGACCACCACCGCGTTCTTCCAGGGGACAGGCCGGCGCAAGACCAGCGTCGCGCGGGTTCGCTTGATCACTGGCGAAGGAGAGGTCGTGGTCAACGGCCGCAGCCTGGAGGAGCACTTCGGGAACGCGGTGAACCTCACGGAGATCCTGATGCCGTTCCGCGTGACCGGCACCGAGGGCCGCTACAACGCGATGGTCAAGGTCGAGGGCGGGGGGTACCAGGGCCAGGCGGGCGCAATCCGCCACGGCATTTCCCGCGCGTTGCTTGAATCCGATCCTGAGAGCCTCCGCCTGCCGCTCCGGCAGGCCGGCTACCTGACGCGCGACCCCCGCATGAAGGAGCGCAAGAAGTACGGGCTGAAGCGAGCCCGGAAGGCGCCGCAGTACACCAAGCGGTAGACACGGCACCGCATCTGCAAGACCCGGATCGGCCATAGCGTCCGATCCGAGGCGGCTGCATGGGTCGGAATCGGGCGGTACGTGCCGTTGATCGTGCAGTCCGGCCTCATGTCGGATGGATTCCGGATCCCCGCACGATCGGCGACGCGCGAAAAGCACACTCATCGCGGGTTGTTGCCAGACGACGGCCCGCGCCATGGCCGACGTCGCCCATCGAGGCGATCGGGTGCTGACTCCCGAGTCGGTATCCTCCCGGACGCGCGTCGCCGGCCCGTCAGCCGGCGAGCGCGTCCAGGTCGGGGAGGAGCACGACGCTCTCCTGCTCCATCGGGTCCGTTCGCGCCAGGATCGCCACCGCGGTCTCCGTGGGGCTCGGGTTGATCGGCAGGTGCGGGACGTTGGCCGGGATGTACATGAAGTCACCGGCGATCATCTCGTCCCGATGCGCCAGCCCCGGGCCGTGGAGGACCGTGGCCGTGCCGCTCAGCAGGTAGATCGCCGTTTCGTGGTTCTCGTGCAGGTGGGCGGTTGCGCGTCCACCGGGCGGAAATCCGCAGCAGGTGCATGCACAGGTGCCGCGCTCCCGTGTTCTCCGCGAAGACTCCTTCGCTGTAGGTCAGGCCCTGCTTGCCACGGTACGTGCGGTCTGACCGAACCACGATGGCGACCGTCTCCGCGGCCGGACTCCCCTGTGACGAGTCCATCCTGAACCTCCTGTCCTTGGGCTCGGCCCCTCCGATGGCGGTCCCGCCGGGAAGGCGGGGTATCGGGGGTACTGCTTCCCGAAGCGATCCGGGTCATGACGGCTGCCCCCGTGGTCACGGTACCCTGCACAGGATGACCGAGGCAGTCTTCGAGCGCTACAAGGAGGCCCTGAAGCAGGGGCATGTCGCGACCTACCGGGGTCGCCCGAAGGAGGCACTCGCCCACTACCAGGAGGCAGCGAAGCTCGCCGGGCACCGGGCGCTGCCGTTCATCAACATCGGCTCCGTGCTGCTCCAGCAGGGTCGCGCCCAGGAGGCGTGCTCCGCTTACGACGAGGCGCTGCGTCGTGCCCCGGACGACCGACAGGCGCTCAGCGGCAAGGCCGCCGCGCTGCTCGCGGCCGGCAAGCGAACGGATGCTGCAGCGATCCTCAAACATGTCGCCGAGCTCGAGGCCGAGGAAACGCGCCGAAGGGAGGCGGAGGACGCGGCGACTCGCGCTGCTGCGTGGGCCGGCGGTCCTGACCGGCTGCTCGCTGCCGCCGAGGGTGCCGAGAGGGCGGGGGACACGAACGCGGCCATCGAGGCGTACGTGGGAGCGGCGGCGGGCTACGCCGGGCGCAACCAGTTCGACGCGGCACTCGAGGCGTGCCAGCGGGCCCTCGGCCTGTCGCTCGGCTCGCCGCTGGTGCACCTGGAGATGGTTCGCGTCTACTTCCAGCGAGGCTGGACCGAGCGGGCCGTGGAGCGCCTGGTGCTCCTTAACCGGGCATTGACGCTCCAGGCGGACCCCGTTGCCGACCTCGGCGTCCGGGAGCTGGCGCGCATCCATCGGGACGACGACGCCCGTCTCGCGGCCCTCGCCGGGACGGGAGTTCGGAATCCCCGGGATGGTCTGCCATCCGGTGCACGGGGCGTCCAGGCCTGATCAGGGTGAATCGCGCCACGTTCCACTGGTAGATGGCGCCTCGCGGCTACAATCGGTTCGATGGTTGACCAGTTGCTGAACCTGGTCGGAGGCGTGAACATCGAGCCGGCCGGCGTGCTCGATATCGCGGTGACTTCCCTGCTGATCTACTGGCTGTTCAGCCTGATCCAGGGCACCCGCGCCGTTCGCCTCGTCATCGGTGCGATCGTGCTCTACATCATCTACGTCATCGCCCAGGCGCTGAACCTGCGCCTGCTGATGGGGATCATGCAGACGGGTGCTGTCGTCGGCCTCCTGGCACTGGTGGTCGTCTTCCAGCCCGAGCTCCGGCGGGCCCTCGAGCGGCTCGGGCGCGTCGGCTCATTCGGATGGATCTGGACGCCGGCGGGGGCGGGCCACGCCGAGCGGCTGGCGGCAGTCTTGGCGCAGACCGCCGCGACGCTCTCCGCCCAGCGCATCGGGGCGTTGATCGTCGTGGAACGCGAGACGGGCATCGAGGATGCCGCGGAGAGCGGCGTCATGCTGCACGCGGACCTGTCGGCCGAACTCCTGCAGTCCATCTTCACCCCGCACACGGATCTCCACGACGGTGCGGTGATCATTCGCGGGGATCGCATCCTCGCCGCGGGCGTGGTGCTGCCGCTCTCGGAGACCTCGCTGCAGCGGGAGCGGTACGGCACCCGTCACCGGGCCGCCATCGGGATCAGCGAGCAGACGGATGCGGTCGCGCTGGTGGTCAGCGAGGAAACGGGACACATGAGCCTGATCGAGCGGGGCCGCGTGCTCCGCGTGCTCGACGAGGAGCGGCTGCGGACGGCGCTGCTGGCGCTGTTGCGCCCGGTCGGTGCCGGCGAGCGTGCGGCGTCCGGCGTCGCGGCACTCGGCTCACCGCTGGGCCGTGGCGTCAGGCGGCGCGGCCTCCGGTTGCGCCACTCGGCCCAGGGCGACGCCGGGGACGCAACGGTGCCGTCGAGCGCAACGCAGCGGCCCGGTACGAGCGCACCAGCCGGCCCGGTGCAGAACGCGCCGTCCGCGGTCTCTGGATCGGCAGGTCGAGTGAAATGAGGCGATTCTTCGCGTTCTTCGTCCGCAATTGGCCACTCAAACTGGGTGCCGTGGCGCTCGCGACCGTGCTGTACGGCGGCGTGGTGCTCTCCGAGAACACGCGGACGTGGCCGGGCCAGGTACCGATCGACGTCCTCAACCCCCCGGCGGGTGCGGCGGTCCTCGACGTGCTTCGCCTACGTCACGGGCATCCAGTACCGCGCACCGCATCGATGCCGCGACCCAGATGACCAACGGGTGTTTTCGCGCGTCGGTCGACCTGTCGCACGTCCAGCCGCAGCTGGACGGACCGGCCGACCGAGGTGCCGGTCCAGCTGATCGCGATCTGTGGCCGGGTCCAGGTCGTCGACTACTCGCCGCAGGTGGTGAACGTCCGGGTCGACCCGGTCGTCACCCGCCAGCTACCGGTCACCGTGGACCACGGCGTCGTCCCCGAAGCCGTCACCATCGGGCCGCCGCAGGTCGATCCGGCCTACGTGAGCGTGACGGGGGCCAGCACCCGGGTGGCCGAGCGTCCACACCGTGACCGCTCGCGTCACCATCGATGCCAGCGGGCTCAACGTGGACCAGGAGGTCGACGTGGAAGCGGTCGACGACAGCGGGAGCCCGGTGCCGGGGATCGCGCTCAGCCCGTCGCGAGTGCACGTCCGGATCAACGTCTCGCACCAGCTGGCGAGCGAGACGCTCCCGGTGATCCCCCAGTTCACGGGGAGCGTGGCCGACGGCTACTACGTCACCGACATCGCCGTCGATCCGGTGAGCGTCACCGTCAGCGGCGAGGCGCCGGCGGTGCAACGCCTTTCGGGCGCGAACACGGTCCCGATCGACCTTGCCGGAGCGACCGCCTCGTTCGCGACCGACGCCGCCCTGGCACTCCCCGCGCAGATCACGGTCGACGGACCGCTGACAGTCCACGTCACTGTCACCATTGTGGTCGCCCAGGCCTCCAGGACGGTCGCCGTCGGCATCGTACCCGTCGGGATGATCCCGGACGACCAGTACGACATCTCGCAATCGTCGGTGCTGGTCACCGTCACGGGACCGGCCCCGGTCGTCGGCGCGATGAACGTCTCCGACGTCCATGCCACGGTCGACGTCGGCACGCTCGGCCTCGGGCTCCACGACGTGCCGGTGGACGTCGCGGTCGGGCCGGACCTCAGCGTCACATCGGTGCAGCCTGCACTCGTCACCGTCAACGTGACCCCCGCGGTACATCTCACCCCGCAACCCAGCGCGACGCCGGTGCCCTCGCCCACGCCCGCGCTGCCCAGCCTGCCGACGGCGTTGCCCCTGCCCAGCGGCGGGCCCTGATGCCGCGCCTGTTCGGCACGGACGGGATCCGCGGGGTTGCGAACGTCGACCTGAAGCCGCCGCTCGCACTGGCGCTCGGACGCGCGACGGCGTCGCTGCTGCTGCAGGACGGTCGCCCGCTGCTCGTCGGCCAGGACACCCGTCGATCCTGCGACATGCTGGTTGCCGCGATCATCGCCGGCGCCACCAGCATGGGGGCGGATGTGCACCGGCTCGGTGTCTGCCCCACGCCGGCGCTCGCGTTCGTCACCGACGCGGGTGCATACGGCGCGGGGATCATGGTCTCGGCGTCGCACAACCCTGCGGAGGACAACGGGCTCAAGGTCCTCGACCGGTGCGGCATGAAGATGGAGGACGAGATCGAGGACGAACTCGAGGCGCTGATCTGGCGGTCCGACGAGTTGCCCAGCCCGACGAACGACGGGATCGGGCGGGAGGTCGACGCCCGGGCCGAACTCGACCGCTATCGGGCAAGCCGGCTCGACCTGGCGAGACGCAGCCGGATCGACTTCCATGTCGCCCTCGACTGCGCGAACGGCTCCGCCTCGGAGGTCGCGCCCGGAGATCCTGCGCGGGACCGGCGCACGCGTCAGCGCCCATTTCGACCAGCCCGACGGGGTCAACATCAACGTCGCGTGCGGCGCCACCGCGCCGGGGACGCTGGCTGCCATGGTGCCCGGGATCCGTGCGAACGTCGGGTTCGCCCTCGACGGCGATGCCGACCGATGCGTAGCCGTCGACGAACGGGGGCAGGTCGTGGACGGTGATCAGCTGATCGGCGTCATCGCGCTCGACCGCCTCGCACGGGGCGTGCTGGCGGCGTCGACCGTCGTGCTCAGCGTCCTGTCGAACGGCGGCCTGGCAGCTGGCCATCGAGCGCGCCGGCGGCCGCGTCGTGCGAACGCCGGTCGGCGACAAGTACATCCTCGAGGCCGATGCTGGTCTCCGACGCCGGGCTCGGCGGCGAGAAGAGCGGCCACGTGATCATGGCCGAGCACTCGCCGAGCGCCGACGGCATCGTGACGGCCCTGGAGGTGCATCGACATCCTGGCCCGCACCGGCAAGCCGGCTTTCCGAGCTCGCGGCCGAGATCCCGTTGTTCCCCCAGCAACAGCGCACGGTCCGCGTTCGTCACCGGGAGCAGTGGGAGGCCGACCTGCAGCTCGCCGACGCCGTGCGCGCGGCCGAGGCCGAGCTCGACGGGCGCGGCCGTATCCTGGTACGACCGTCCGGCACCGAGCCGGCGCTGCGCATCATGGTCGAGGGCGAGGACGCCGCCCGCGTCGGCGCAGCTCGCCGACGCAGCTCTCGGCGCTTGCGGGTGAGCGACTAAACTGACCGTTCCGGGCGGGAGGATCTGACCGACTCATGTGTGGAATCGTCGGCTACGTCGGCCCTCGCGACGCCGGCCCCATCCTGCTCGACGGCCTCGCGCGACTCGAGTACCGCGGCTACGACTCGGCCGGCATCGCGCTGGTGACGTGCGACGGCGAGCATGTTCGTGGAGAAGCGCGCCGGCAAGCTCTCGAACCTGCGCACCGCGCTGCTCGACGCGACGCCGACCGCGGCCGTCGGGCCTGGCCCACACGCGCTGGGCGACCCACGGCCGGCCCGACGACCTCAACGCACACCCGCACGTGGACTGCACCGGCGACAGTCACGGTGATCCACAACGGGATCATCGAGAACTTCCGGGAGCTGCGCGAAGGGCTGACCGACGCGCGGCCACGTCCTGACCTCGCGAGACCGACACGGAGGCGCTGGCCCACCTCATCGAGGAGGCCTACGACGGCGACATCGCCGACGCCGTCCGGGCGGCGCTTCGGCAGGCGCGACGGCGCGTACGCCATCGCCGTGCTGCACCGCTGCGAGCCCGGCAGGCTCATCGGGGCACGGCGCAACGTGCCGCTGATCGTCGGCATCGGCGACGGAGAGAGCTTCATCGCGTCCGACGTGGCCGCCCTGTTGCCCCACACGCGACGCGTGGTCTTCCTGGAGGACGGGGACGTCGCGGACCTCCGCTCGGATGCGCTGATCGTGACCGGAGTCGACGGCGAGCCGCGCGAGCGCCTCGTCAGCCGGATCGACTGGTCTGTCGAGTCGGCGCAGAAGGACGGCTACGAGCATTTCATGCTCAAGGAGATGTACGAGCAGCCGGCGGCGATCCGCGCGGCGACGATGGGCCACCTGCGCGACGGGCATGTCGTCCTGGACGAACTCGAGCCGGTCCTCGACGCGGTCCGCCGCGCCGAGCGCGTCGAGTTCGTGGCGTGCGGGAGCGCCAATTACGCCTCCGCGGTGGCCGCCCACGTCTTCCAGGAATGGACGGGGCTGCCGGCCCGCTGGAACATCGGATCGGAGTTCCGGTACAGCCCGCCGCCGCTCGACGAGCGAACCCTGGTCGTCGCGGTGACGCAGTCGGGCGAGACGGCCGACACGCTGGCGCCCGTCCGGCTGGCAAGGGAGCGAGGCTGCACCGTGATCGCCGTCACCAACACGGTCGGCTCCGCGGTGACGCGTGACGCGGACGCGGTGCTCTTCCTCCAGGCCGGGCCGGAGATCGCGGTGGTCGCCACCAAGACGTTCGTCACGCAGGTGACGACGCTGATCCTTCTCGCGGCGGCCGTGGCAACGGCACGCGGCCGGATGCCGGCAGAGCGCGAGGCCGAGCTGGTGGCCGGCTTCCGCGAGCTCCCGGAGAAGGCGGAGCGCGCGCTGGAACTGGCCGCGCCGGCCGCGGAGTTCGCTCGCCGCTACATCAACGCCCGCGGCTTCATGTTCGTGGGTCGCGGCATCACGTACCCGGTGGCGCTCGAGGGCGCGCTCAAGCTGAAGGAGGTCAGCTACGTCCACGCCGAGGGGTACGCGGCGGGCGAGCTCAAGCACGGCCCGATCTCGCTCCTCGACGCAGAGGTGCCGCTGGTGGCGGTCGCCACTCGCTCCGCCGTGCTGGACAAGCTGCTCAGCAACGTCATGGAGGGCCGCGCCCGGGATGCGCGGGTCCTGGCCGTGGCGACGTTCGGCGACGAACGCATGCGCGACTTTGCCGACGACATCCTGTGGGTGCCCGAGACGCTCGAGGTCCTGAGCCCGATCCTTGCGATCATGCCGCTCCAGCTGTTCGCGTACCACACCGCGGTCGCCCGCGGCACGGACGTGGACCAGCCGCGCAACCTGGCGAAATCCGTCACCGTGGAGTAGGGATGTCCGGAGCGATCCAGCCGCCGGAGGGGACGACCGAGCTCGGCATCGACATCATCAAGGTCGATCGGATCCGCGATGCGCTGGCCCGCTTCGGGGCGCGCTTCTCGCGGCGCATCCTCACGGACGCGGAACTCGCGTACGTCCGCGATCGGCCGGAGACGCTCGCCGGGCGATGGGCCGCCAAGGAGGCCGTGAGCAAGGTGCTGGGGCTCGGCGTCCGCGGCGTCGGTTGGCGCGAGATCGAGATCGTCCGCCTGCCGACCGGCCAGCCGTCGGTGCGGCTGCACGACCGCGCGCTCCGCCGGGCCGGGCAGTTGGGGATGGGACGCATCGCGGTCTCGATCACCCACGAGCGCGACTACGCGGTGGCGGTCGCGTTCGGGGTCCGCACGATGGGCGGCAGCTTTCGTCTTCCCGGTGGACATCGAGGCACGGCTCGATGACCGCGAGCGCCAGATCCTGGCACGGATGGAGCGGCTGCGCGACCTCGATGCGACGACGCGTGCCGGAGCGGGCGATGCGACTGCCGGTGGCGGGGCTCCGGACGCGGGATCGAGCGAGGTGGAGGCGGTGGAATGAGTACCGGGACCGACGACTGGCGCCACGTCCAGCCACCCGACGGGGTGGATCGGCTCGACGAGGAGCGTGCCGCGAGCCTGGTCCCGGCGCGAGATCCCCGCGGTCACAAGGGCAGTTTCGGCACGCTGCTCTGCGTGTGCGGCTCCATCGATTACCTCGGCGCCGCGCTGCTGGGCGGGCTGGCCGCGCTCCGTGCGGGCGCAGGGCTGGTCTGCCTCGCTGTGCCGGCCTCGCTCCAGCCGCTCGTCGCTGGGCGGCTCCTGGAGCCGATCACGATGGCCCTGCCGGAGACTGCCGCGGGCGAGGTCGATCCGATGGCGGCCGTGGAGCGGATCACGAGCCGTGCCGCCGATGCCCTGCTCGTGGGATCCGGGATGCGGCCCGGCGAGCCGACGCGGGACCTCGTGCGGCGCCTGGTCGCGCTGGACGGACCCCCGGTGGCGCTCGATGCCGAGGCGCTCAACTCGCTCGCCGTGACACCCGACTGGTGGTCCTCGCGGGGGCGCCCGGTCGTGCTGACGCCTCACCCGGGCGAGTTCGCGCGCCTCGACGGGGCGAAGGTCGACGACGACGACCAGGTCCGGGCCGCGCGCGCCGGAGCGGCCGCCACGCGATGGGGCAGCGTCGTCGTCCTGAAGGGTGCGCACACAGTGGTTGCAGCGCCGGACGGCCGGGCGGCGATGGCGGGTTTCTCCAACCCTGCGCTCGCAACGGGCGGGACCGGCGATGTGCTCGCCGGGACCATCGGATCGCTGCTGGCACAGGGACTGGATCCGTTCGACGCAGCGTGCCTTGGCGTCTTCCTGCACGGCGTTGCCGGGGAGCACGTCCGGGAGCGGGTCGGCGATTCGGGTCTGCTGGCGTCCGAGCTGCCCATGGAGGTGGCGCGCGTCCGCCGGCACCTTGCCGCGCTCCGGGAGCGAGCGGCGCCCGGCCGCCGCCTCGGGTTCGCGTCACGCGCGGCCGAGCAATGAGCGCGTCGGCTCTCCGGGCGTCGATCGACGAGCGATTGGCCGCCGCGGGCCTGCCGCCGCTGCCCCGCGCGGCCTGGCTCGAGATCGACGTGGACGCGCTCGCGTCCAACCTCCGGGCAGTGCGGGAGATGATCCCGTCCGGCACCAGGGTCGCCGCCGTCATCAAGGCCGACGGCTACGGACACGGGCTGGAGGTCACGGGCCGTGCTCTGCGCGCGGCGGGCGCGGACCTGCTGTGCGTCGCCACGATCGACGAGGCGTTCGGTCTCCGCGCCGCAGGCATCGACGCCCCCGTCCTCGTGCTCTACCCCGTTCCGATGGAAGCCGCCGGCGACTCGGCCGCGGCCACGATCGAGGTGGTCGTCACCGGCGCGGAGGACGGGGACGCGCTCGTCCGGCACTCGCGAAGGTGCAGCGCCTGGCCGGCGCCGCTCCGGGTCCACCTCGAGGTCGAGACGGGGCTGGAGCGCGGCGGCATCCGCCCCGAGGGCATTGCGAAGCACGCCGCAGCGATCGCCGAGTCCCCGGGCCTGCGGCTCGCGGGCCTGTGGACCCATCTCGCGAGCGCTCCCGACGCGGCGTTCACCGCAGGACAGTCGCGTCGCCTGGCAGAGGCCGCGGCCTGCATCGCCGCCGCGGGGCTGCCCGTGCCGCCGTTGCACATCGGCGCGACCGGGGCGCTGCTGACGCACCTGCGGCCGCTCGGCGACATGGTTCGCCCGGGACTCTGCCTGTACGGAGCGACCCCGCTCGGACTCGAGGTGAGCCCGGACGTCCGGGCGGCGGCCGACGGGCTGCGGCCCGTGATGAGCCTGCGGGCGCGAGCGCTCCGGATCGAGCCGGTGGAGACCGGGACACCCATCGGTTACGGGGGGCTGTGGACCGCGCCCCGCCCGTCGCTCGTTGCGACGGTCCCGGTCGGCTACGCGGACGGCTATGTTCGGGCGTACCAGCCGGGCGGGGAGGCGCTCGTGCGCGGGCGCCGCGTGCCGGTCGTCGGAAGCATCGCGATGGATGCGATCCACGTCGACGTGACGGAGGTGGCCGGCGAGCCGGGCTTCACGTCTGCCGAGGAGTTCGTCCTGCTGGGGGAGCAGGGGGACGATCGGATCACCGCCGGCGATCTGGCGCGACGGCGCAACACGATCCCGTGGGAGGTGCTCTCGAGCATGGCGCGGCGATTACCCCGGGTGTACCATGCGGCCGCTGGTCCAATCGGGCTACGTACATTGGCCGGCGAGTTCCTGGTCCGGGAGGACCAACGCTGACCGAGCGCCGGCCGCCGCACGACGGGCGGGGCGAGGGAAGGTCGGAGTTCAGAGCTGCGATTGCCGAGTCTGTGGCGGGACAGGTCCTGCCGTGTCGATTTGCCGCGAGGAGAGCATGGATCATCAGTTCCCGCTGCTCCCGGACCCGGTCGATGGAGGACTGCCTTGACCGGATCACGGGGCATGGGGCCGGATATGCGGGACGAGCTCGTGGAGTACGTGGCTCGGGAAATCATGATGCGCGGCGCCACCGGACCGGCCGTGATGTTCCTCGAGGCGAGCCGGCCGTACCGGCCCCTGGGCAGCCAGGCCATGGTCTTCTTCGACCCGGTACTGCGCGGGCTCTTCGGTGGCGGGTTCGCGGAAGCCCAGCGAGTGCTGGCCGACGACATGGGGATCGAGCGCCTGATCGAGCGGCTCGAGGAACTGGACGAGGATTTCGGCCTCGACGGGTGAGCGGCGCCGGGCATGGGCGAGCCAAGTGACCGCGTGTCGCCGCGCCCCGAGCCGCCGTGGCGCCGCTCGGCCAACGCGCCGCCGGGGCGCCGCCGGCCCGACTCGGCAGCCGGGGCGCACCCGGTCCCCCTCGTCACCGGAACGCCGTCGAATCCACCAGGGCCCGGGAGCGCCTCCTGGGTCCCCTCGGCTTTCCGACGGCGACCGGCGTCGGCCGCCCGGGCTAGGATGCCATCGTGACGGCTGAGCCTCTCTCGTTCTTCACGATCGACCACGGCACTGCGACCACGGCCGCATCGCTCATCGCCCCCGTCGGCGGACGGTTCCGATTGCTCGCGTTCGGGGCAGCGCCGGCAGGCGTGGATCCCGAGGCCATCCTCGAGGACCTGGTGGCGCGCGTGGTCGCCATCGACGCTGGGGCGCTGCCGCGGCCCGAAGGCTGGGAAGAGTGGGCGCGTCTCGAGTCGGAGACACGGCGGCCGCTCTCGGCCGTTTGTGTGGCTGCCACCCCGCGACGACTGGCCGACCTGGAGCATGCCGTCGCGGGCGCGGGCTGGGAGATCCGCGGTCGCCTGACCGTGGGGCAGGACGACCGGCGTGCCCTCGCCGAGCGGTGCCTCGAGCCCGACGTCCGCACGGTCCTGGTCGGCTGCGGCGAGTCCCCGGACGGAGACGAGCGGAAGGCCCTGCCGGAGGTCTGTGCCGTGGTCGGAGCGATCGCGGCGCGGCGACCGGAACTGCAGATCGCCTTGACGGGCGGGGCGACCGAATGGGGCGCCGCGGTTCCGCGCCACCAGCTGACCGGGATGCCGGGCCCGACCGGGGTCGCGACCTCCGCCGACTCTCCGCTGCGCGATGCTGCTGCACGCCTGGCCCTGGGCCTCTCCCCGAGCCGCGGAGCGCCGCCTCTTCCCGATGGCCGCGAGGCGCTGCGGATCTCCGTCACGACCCTCGCGAGACTGCTCGACCGGCGCGTCGAGGCCGTCGACGTCGGCCATGCTGCGGGTTCCCGCACCCTTGCGCATCCGTCCGGTACTGTCGGGCACCTCGTCTGCGCGGAGGGTGCGCTGGTGCCCGCGACCGCCATGCGCGATGACGACGCAGTCGATGCCATGCTGCTCTGGAGCGCGCTCCGCGCCGACCCGTTCACGATGCTCGATCGCGTGCGCAACCTGCGCCTGGCGCCCTGGCGGGATGCTGCCGGCGACGGGGCACGACTGCGCCTGTCGATGATCCGGGCGGCCCTCGCGCGGATCGAGGCGGCATGGGGCTCGCCGGTCGGCCGGGACGGACAACCCATGCCGGCGGCCGCGGACGTCCTGGTGGCCTGCGGCGGCGCGTTCTCTGCGGTCCCGCCGGCAGGCGCGGCGCTGGCGCTGATCGACACGCTTCGGCGGCCGGGGGCGATGGCGGTCTTCCACGATCACGCGCGGCTGCTCGGCCCGATCGGCGTGCTCGCGGACGAGTCCGACCGGAGGCGCCTGATCGCGGACCTGCTCGACGACGCCCTGTTGCCGCTCGGCAGTGCCGTCGTGGCCGGCGGCGCGCGCCCGTCGCGGTACCCGCGGACGGTGCGCGTTACGAGCGCGCTCCGCGAGACCACGACCGAGCTTGCGCCGGGAAGCCTGCGCCAGGTCGACCTGCCGCCCGGGATGCAGGCGCGCGTCGAGATCGAATCGCGGGAGGGCACTTTGCTCGGCGTGCGATCCCGCCATGTCGTGCTCGAGGTGACCGGCGGACTCGGCGGCCTGCTGGTGGACATGCGCGAGGTACCGCTGCGCCTCCCGGATCGGCCCGAACGTCGCCGGGCGCTCTTCGAGTCATGGGAGCGCCCCGTCTGGGCGAGCAGCGGCCAATGACCGAGACGAGCGGGGGCGCCACGGCAGGTCGTTCGGGGGAGCCGGGCGCCGTGGCGGACCCGTCGCACGGGCCGAGCTCCGTCGCCGACCGGTCGCCCGCCCCGGACCCGGCCGCCTTCGCGAGAGCCGGACCACGTTGGGCGCGGCTCGTTGCGCCGGTCCGCAGGCCGACGATCGGACCCCTGCTGAGCTTCAGACTTCATGTCGCGGACCGGGCCCTCGTCCCGGAGGGTGCGCGGATCGAAGCCGGCCAGCCGATCGTCGAGCGTGCGCGGGAGACGGCGCTCGTCGAAGTGGCGGAGGATCCGCTCGTCACGGGCGTCGACCTGGGCACGATCATCGAACCCGGACGGGTGACCGTGTCGGGGCGCAATCGCGACGCGCTGCGTCCCGGAGACCACCCGAGACTCCTGTACCACACGCCCGATGGCCGTGCCTGTCTTGCGGTCGGACGCCATCCGCTGATCCTGACGTCGCCGGTCGGCGGTGAAATCGAATCCATCGGCGCCGGCGAGCTGGTGATCCGCGCCGACGGGATCGGCCTGCCGGCCGCGGTCGGCTGGGGCATGCCGGTCCACGGACCGCTGCTGATCGCCGTCTCGTCGCCGGACGCGGAGCTTCGGGCGTCCGCGATCGACGTCGGCGCCGCGGGCTCGATCGTGGTGGCAGGCGCGCGACTTGATATCGAGGCGCTCACGCGCGCCCGGGCCATCGGCGCGGCAGGCGTGCTGTGCGGCGGCATCGTCGGTCGGGAACTGCGCCAGATCGAGGAATCGGATCGGCGACAGCGGGCGGCGCTGCACGCGACGGCCGCGTTCGCCGTCATGGCGCTCGACGGGTACGGCCGCCGCCCGATCCCGGGTCCGACCTGGGACCTGCTGGTCGCCGACGCCGGCGAGCAGGCCGGAATGCTGCCGGAGGCCCGCATGGTCGTCGTGTCGGGTGACGTCGATCTCCTCGCCCGAGCGACCGCGCGCCCTCCGGGATGGGTCCGGATCACCGGCGGCGACGGCATCGGCCGGGAGGGCTTCCTTGCCGGACTTGCGGGGCCCGTCCGTCGGCAGGGTGGCGTCTACGAGCCGGCCGGTTTCGTCGACCTGGCGGGGACGACGGATGGCGAGACGGAGCGGAAGGTCGTCCCGCTCGCCGACATGGAGCGTATTGGGTAACCTTGCCCCCGATGAGCGCTCTCGAGAGGCCCGATGCCGGCCGCGCCGTGGCCGTCGTCACCCGATCGGCGGCTGAGACGCGAGCACTCGCCGCAAGGCTCGCGGTGGCCGCGGCGCCCGGCGACCGGCTCGCACTCGTCGGTCCGCTCGGAGCGGGCAAGACACAGTTCGCCAAGGGGTTCGCTGTCGGACTTGGCGTGACCGAGGTGGTCAACAGTCCGAGCTTCACCCTGATGGCCGAATACAGCGGGCGACTGCCGCTGTTCCACCAGGATCTCTACCGGCTGGCCGGTGCGGCGGAGGCGGTCGAGGGCGGACTGTTCGACGAGCGAGGGGACGACGGGGTCACGCTCAGCGAGTGGGCCGATCGCCTGGACGCCGTCCTCGACCCGGACCGGCTCGTCGTGCGCATCATCGTCGCCGGCGACGACGAGCGGCTGATCGAGTTGGTCCCGCCCGACGACGACCGGTACGACGCGTACCTGGACCTGGCCGACGCGGTGGCAGGCGGGCGCCGCGGCATGAACGGCCGCGTTTCCGCGCCGCACTGGCGCCTCGTGATCGACACCGCCACGCGCCAGAGCACGATTGCCATCGGCGACGGGCGCCGCTGCGTCGCGGAGAGCCGGCGCACGTCGCAGCATCGCCACGGAGCGCTCGTGCTGGAGCAGGTCGACGAGGTCCTCGAGCGGGCCGGCATCGACCGGACGGCGATCACCGCGATCGGCGTCGGGACCGGGCCCGGTAGCTTCACCGGGTTGCGGGTCGGGCTCGCCACCGCGAAGACGCTGGCGTATGGCCTTCGCCGCCCGCTCGTCGGCATCTCGACGGCCGATGCGCTCCGGAGGGCGGTGGAGGCCGGAGGGTTCGCGGGGGCCCGCGGGTTCTGCGTCGTGCTCCCAGCGGGCGCCCGTGACCACTACCTGGCCCCGCCGGGTGTGGCACCGACCCTGCTTCCGCCCGGAACGAGCCTCGCAGCCGCGCTCGGCGGCGTCCCCGCGATCGCCGTGGACCTCCCCGAGGGCACGCTCGGTCCGGATACGGCCGATTGGCTCGGCCCGGACGCGGCGGAACGCGGGCGCGCGGCGCTCGATGGGCTTGCCGCCGCGCTGCTGGCGCTCGCCGACGAGCGTCTGCGTTCGCGGCGAATTGGACGACGTCGGCGCGCTCGTCCCCGTCTACGTCGCGTTGCCGAGGGGCATCCGGCCCACGGTGGAGGGAATGGCATGGTCGCCCGACCTCCGGTAATGGTCCGCGTCGAGCGGATGACGATGGCTGACATCCCGGACGTCCACGACATCGAACGGGCGAGCTTCCCCGTGCCGTGGCCGGCCTATGCCTTTCGCCAGGAACTGGAGACGAACCGGATGGCGCACTACCTCGTGGTGCGTGCCGGCGGCGAGACGGTGGCCTATGCGGGCCTGTGGCTGATGGTCGACGAGGCGCACGTGACGACGTTCGCGGTGATGCCCGATTGGCGCCGCCGTGGCATCGGGGCGCGGCTGCTGCTCGCGGTGCTGCGGTCTCTCGATCCAGATCGGCGCGTCGGTGGCGACGCTCGAGGTCCGGCTCAGCAACATCGCGGCACGCAACCTGTACCAGCGCTTCGGGTTCCGCCCCGTCGGCGTCCGGCCCCGCTACTACTCGGACAACGGCGAGGACGCCCTGATCATGACCACCGACCTGCTCGCCTCCCCGGCAATGCAGCGACGACTGGAGGCGCTCGCGGACCGTTACGCGCGGCGACTGGCTGCCCGAGGACGATGGAGGACTGTCCCACGCAGACGGCCGGGGGCCCGCGCCGCTTTCCGACGCGGGCGGGCGGCACGAGGCGAGCGATCGTGCCGGGCACGGTCACCCTCGCGATTCCGGCCGAGGCCGGGAACGCGACGGGTCGGGCAGTGGCTACGGCCGGCCGGGCGGCGCCGAGCGACCCGGGACCAACGGCAGGTGACGGGCCTCGTCCTCTCGGTCGAGACGTCCTGCGACGAGACAGCCGTTGCCGTCGTGGATCGCGGACGCCGGATCGTCGCGAGCGTCGTCGCCAGCCAGGTCCCGCTCCACGCGGTGACCGGCGGCATCGTTCCGGAGGTCGCGGCACGTGCTCACCTGCGCTGGATGATCCCGGTGCTGGAGGAGGCTCGTCGACCGGGCGGGGATCGACGCCTGGTCGGCTGTCGACGCGGTGGCCGTCACCGAGGGCCCGGGACTCGCCGGATCACTCCTCGTGGGAATCACGATGGCCAAGACGCTCGCCTGGCTGCACGACCTGCCGCTGGTTCCCGTGAACCACCTCGAGGGGCACATCTACGCCGCGTGGCTGCTCGACCCGGACGAGCCCGAGCGACCGGCCCCGGAGTTTCCGCTCGTCGCGCTGGTGGTGAGCGGCGGTCACACGTTCCTCGTCGAGATGGCCGACCACCTGCGCTACCGGCTGCTCGGCCAGACGGTCGACGACGCCGCGGGCGAGGCGTTCGACAAGGTCGGCCGGCTGCTCGGCCTGCCGTATCCGGGCGGGCCGGAGATCCAGCGGCATCGCCGCGACCGCCGGTCGCCCACGACCGTCGATTCCCACGGGCGTGGCTGGGCGACAGCTTCGACTTCAGCTTCAGCGGCCTGAAGACGGCCGCCCGCCACGCGGTCGCCGACGCGCTGGGCTCCGCAGCGAGGCGGCCCGGAGCCGGACGGCAGCTGCGCTGCCTGCGCCGGTGGTGGCCGAGCTTGCGGACGCGTTCCAGGAGTCGGTGGTGGAGGTGCTGGCGACGAAGACGGCCCGCGCGGCGGAGCGGACGATGGCCCGGACGATCATCCTGGGTGGGGGGCGTGGCGGCGAACACCGTCCTGCGGGAGCGGATCGCCGGCGGCGCGGCGGCGCTGGGCGATCCCGCTGGTGGTGCCGCGCCCCGGGCTCTGCACGGACAACGCGGCGATGATCGGCGCGGCCGGCTGGCACCGGTTCGAGGCCGGCGCCCGTGCGGGGCGCGACCTCGACGCGAGACCGTCGCTGAAGCTGGCGGTCTGAGGGCGGCCGGAATGGGCGCCCGGTTCGACCCGGGACCGGCGCGAAAGCACGAGACCGTCCCACATCCGACGGCCACCGATCACGTGGATCGCCGGTGACCGGTACCTGCCGCCACGGGGGCGGAGACCATCTGCTCTCTGCAGTGCCCACCCGCTGGCTGCCAGGATGGCAGTTCGGGAGGGTTCCATGGCGATACGTCGGGAGGCATCCGGTCGATTGGGTGGCGGGGGCGAACAATCCCCGGGATCGGTGCGGTCGGTGGTCGTGGCCTCCGTCGCCGCGCGACGTCACTGGCCAGGCTGGTGGCGGCGGTCCTTGCCTGCGCCGGCGTACTGTCGGCCTGCGATCCGCTGTACAGCCTCGCCATTCGCAATGAGTCGGCGGACACGGCAACGGCGAGACTCATGTTCAACGGCGGCATCATGTACGACTTCCTGGTTCCGCCGAACACGGCCGGCCTCATCGAGGACGGGATGGGAGGCAACTTCACCGTTGAGGTCCAACTCCTGTCACCGGACACATGCAAGGCCGTGTCAACCGTCGACACCACGGCGGGCTACGACCTCTTCGTCGTGGACGCTTCCGGGCGGTTGAGCGTCGGGCCGCTCGACCAGAAGGAAGCAGGCATCGACCCGCGGGCCCCCACCTTCGCGAGACGGACGTCTGCATCCGCAGGCTCCACCCGCCGGCTCCCACCCGAACGCCGGCGCCCACGGGCCGAATCCTCGACTCGGATGTGTTGGCCGGCGACTACTGGCTCATCGACGGGTCCGGGTCGGTCCTTCACCGGCTGACGGATATTCCAGATGTCCGTGACCTGAGCCCGGGCGCCACGTGGGCGCCGGACGTGTATCGGGCTGCGGCCACCGGAGCGACCTGGTCGCCGGACGGATCTCGCATCGCGCTTTCGATCCTCCGGCCCGACCGAGCGGCGTCCGATATCGAACTGGTTGATCTGGGGACCACCACCCGGACGCTGCTTGCGGAGAAGGCCGAAGCGCCGGCCTGGAGACCGACCGGGACCGAGATCGGGTTCAGATCGGGCCCGTCCGCGACCGAGATGCCGATCGCCGCAGTCGGGGTAGACGGAACGTGGCGACGATCGATCGTCCCGCACGCACGCTCGTTCGCATGGTCGCCCGACGGCTCCCGCCTCGCCTTCACGACGGCGACCGGAACCCCACGCGGGATCGTCGTGGTGCGAGCGGACGGGACGGGGGTCACGGCCGTGGCGCCTGGCGAGACCGACGCCACCGGGCTCGCATGGTCACCGGATGGCACCCGGATCCTCTTCAACGGCTCCGGCGGTTCCGGGTCGGACGGCGGAGCACGGGTCGAAGGCCTCTGGATGGCCCACTCGGACGGCAGTCCGACCACGCTGGTCGCGGCAGGTGGCCGCGACGGCGCCTGGTCGCCCGATGGCGATCAGATCCTGTACGTGGACGCCGACGGGCTGGAGATCGCCCGGGTCGGCCCCGCGGGAATCGCCTCCACACCAAGCCAGCCTGCTCAGACAATCGGACCCGGCCTCTGCGGAGTCACCGATCCGTCGCTGCCCGCGTGGTCTCCGGACGGAGCGTGGATCTCGTTCCTCACGCCTCGAACCGACTGGTTCGTGCACGACCTCAACGCGTGCCGACCGGACGGCGCGTACTTCCGAACCATCGTGACCGGCGTGCAGCACTATTGGTGGGCGCCGTAGCCGGGACAGGTCAGCGACGACGAGGCTTCAGCATCCCGGTGCGGCCCGATGGGGCGCAACGGCGGCTCATGCCGTGAACGCGCCGGACCGGCGGTTGCCTGACCGGCCCCCATCGCTGCCTCGTCTAGGATGGGGCCACTCCATCAGGGTCCCACGGAGGTCCATCCTTGCAGGTGCCAGATCGTCGCACCGCCGAGTTGCCAACGCGGCGGTGTCACGGCATGCCTCGCCGGCTCGGTGCCCTTCTCGCGGTCGCGGTGCCGGATGACGTACCCCGCCCGCCCGGCCCGGGCCCTGGCCTCCGGCGACCATGACGCGGAGCGCGGATGTCGTCGACGAGCTTGACGAACGCCATCTCAGCCCCGAGACCGTCGAGCGGTACCTGCGACGGCACAACCTCGGCGCCGTCAAGCGCCTCGGCCAGAACCACCTCGTGGACGGCGAGGTCCTGGAAGAGATCGTCGCCGCGGCCGCGCCGACGCCGGGCCGCCGGATCCTCGAGATCGGCCCGGGGATCGGCATCCTCACCGGGGCGCTGCTGCGGGCGGGCGCGCATGTCACCGCGGTCGAGGTCGACCGGCGGATGGTCGCCCACCTTCGCGAACGCTTCGAGGGAGCGCCGCGGCTGCGCCTGGTCGAGGGAGACTTCCTGGACCTGGAACTCGAGGATCTTGTCGAGGCGCCGTGGGATCTCGTGGCGAACCTGCCGTATCACATCACGAGCCCTGTGTTGCACCGGGTCCTCGAAGGCGAGCCGCGCCCGGAGCGCATGGTCCTGATGCTGCAGCGGGAGGTGGCGGAGCGCATCAGCGCCCGTCCGGGCGGCCTCAGCTATCTCTCGGTGTTCGTCCAGTACAACGGGGATGTTCGAGTGCAGCGGACTGTGCCGCGAGCCGCGTTCGAGCCCGCGCCCGACGTCGATTCCGCGATTCTCGTCGGCGCCACGCGGCCGCGGCGCCTGGACGCCGATCGAGAGGCAGACCTCTGGCGGCTGGTCCAGGCCGCGTTCCGGGAGCGGCGAAAGATGCTCCACAACGTGCTTCCGCGACAGCTGCCGGCGGTGGGGGCTGAGCGATTCGGCGCGGCGCTGGCTACTGCGGGCATCGCTCCGGACCGGCGACCACAGACGGTGAGCGTGGAGGAGTGGCTGGTGCTCGCGCACGCGCTGGGGCCGCTGGACGCGCGTATGCCGTGGTCCGGTCCGGCGCTCCCGGACGCACCCGGCCCGCTGGACGCATGAGCGCGGACGTTGGTACCGGCATCGTCACGCGGCGTGCGCCGGCCAAGATCAACCTTGGCCTCGCGATCACCGACCTCCGGCTCGACGGCTACCACGAGCTTCGCTCGGTGTTCCTGCGCGTCGGCCTCTGCGACCGGTTGACAGCTCGCCCGGCCGGCCCGGGTGCGACGGCGGACGTCCTGGAGGTCGTCGGGGACGCCGACTGCCCCATCGCGGACAACCTCGTGCTCCGCGCCGCCCGCCTGGTCCGCGACAGCATCGAGGTGGACGGCGCGGACCTGCCGCCCCTCGCACTGACACTGGCCAAGCAGATCCCCATGGGCGCCGGGCTTGCCGGCGGCAGTTCAGACGCCGCTGCCGCCATCGACGTCTGCGCCGAGTCCTGGGGGATCGGCATCTCCCCGGAGTCGCGGCTCTCCCTCGCCGCGCGGCTCGGCGCCGACGTCCCGTTCTTCGCCGCGGGCGGCCCGGCCGCGCTCGTGGAGGGGATCGGCGAACGGCTGGAGCCGCTCCCCGGGGTACGCGGCGGGTTCGGGGTCGTGCTCGTCACGCCGCCGATCCGCATGGCCACGCGCGAGGCGTTCGCGGCGTTCGACGCGCTCGATCGGGCGGCCTCGACCCGCGCCGCGGCGGCCGTCGGCGACCTCGCGGAGGCCCTGCGCGCTGGCCTCGACGGCTCCCAATTGGCGACGATGGCGGCGTCGCTCCGGGACGCCAACGACCTGTGGCCGGCGGCCGCGGTGCTGGCTCCGGAGTTGCGCGGACTGCGATCGACCCTCGAACGCGGCCTGGAGCGCCCGATCCTCATGACCGGCTCCGGATCGACGCTTGTTGCGCTCTATCCTTCGGTGGGCGAAGCCGCGGCCGCAGGAGCCGGGCTTGCCGCAGACCGCGTGCTGCCGGAGCGCTCTCGAAGTTGTGCCGTCGGCGACGCCGGCACCGACACGACCTGGAGGTTCCCATGAAACAGCGCATCGCCACGAACGCCGCGCCAGGCGCCATCGGCCCGTACAGCCAGGGCATCGTCGCGAACGGCTTCCTTTTCACGGCGGGGCAGGGCGGCATGGACCCGTCCACCGGCACGATCGTCGAGGGCGGCATCTCCGTCGAGACGGAGCAGGCGCTCAGGAACCTGGGCGCCATCCTCGAGGCGGCCGGCCTGACCTACGCCGATGTGGTCAAGACCACATGCTTCCTCGCAGACATGGCCGATTTCGCGGCCTTCAACGAGGTCTACGCGCGCTTCTTCCCGGATCCGCCTCCCGCCCGCTCCACCGTGGCCGCAAAGCAACTGCCGCTGAACATCCGGGTCGAGGTCGAGGCGGTCGCCGCCCTCCGCTCGTAGCCCGGCGAACTCGACGTCGTCGGTTGTCAACACGGTCGGCCTCAATGGACGTGAGGACCTGCCGGTGGAGCCAAGGTCCGGGCGATTCCGGCGGCCTGAACACCCAGCGTTCAAACCGACCATCGAGATGGGTGGGTCGTGTTCGGCGGCGGCCGGAATCGTCGCCGGGCCGCCTGCGGGGCAGTTCCGGGCTGTTCGATGCGTCAGATGGAGCGCCCGGCATTCAAGACGACCGTTGGCACGGGCGAGATTCGTCTCCACCGGCGGCCGGAATCGTCGCCGGGCCGCCTGCGGGGGAGTTCCGGGCGGTTGCGTGCGTCGGTTGGAACGCCCGGTGTTCAATCACGCACGGTGGCTGCAATTGATGACGCCGCCGACGGGCATGCGCGCCCGATTGCCGCACCACCCTGATTGGCCCAGGGAGGACATCGCATCCCCGACCGACCGTGACGCAGCCATGGCCCCACGCGGTTTGACACGCTCACGGCGGCGACCGTACAGTCAGGGCGAGCCCATGCCAACTCTGCCCCCATCAGCTCCCGCCGGGTACGGCCCGAAGTGACCGCATCCCGGCGTTCGCTCACGATTCCCGTCATCCTCGCCGCCGGACTGGGCACCCGGATGCGGTCGCGAACGCCCAAGCTCCTGCACGAGATCTGTGGTCGGCCGATGCTCGGCTACGTCCTCGACGTCGCCCGCCGGGCGACCGGCTCGCGCTCGCTCGTCGTCTACTCGACGGCAACGGCGCGTATCTGCGAGGTCTTTGCCGGGGAGGCCGACTTTGCGCTCCAGGACGAGCCGCGCGGCACCGCCGACGCGGTGCGCGCCGCGCTCGACGTGCTGCCGGCCAGGGTCCGCGAGATCTGCGTCCTCAGCGGCGACGTGCCGCTGGCGGATCCGGAGGTCGTGGCGGAGTTGCTCGACGCGCGGCGGGACGCCTCGGCCGTGATGGCGATCCTGACCGTCGACGCGTTCGAGCCCGAGGGCCTCGGACGGGTAGTCCGCGACGATGCCGGCAGGGTCGCTCGTGTCGTCGAGGAGAAGGATGCCGACCGGACGGAGCTGGAACTGACGGAGATCAACGCCGGGATCTACGCGTTCGACGTCAGCTGGCTGCGCCATCGCCTGCCCGACGTCCGCCCGTCCGGCGTCACCGGCGAGCTGTACCTGCCCGCCCTGATCGAGCTTGCGCGAGCCGAGGGGCGCGCCGTGGCCGCGCTGCAGGTGGAGGACGACGGCTCACTCGACGGCATCAACGACCGCGCCCAGCTGGCCGAGGCCGAGACCGAGATGCGGATGCGCATCAACGAGGAGCACATGCTCGCCGGGGTGACGATGCTCGACCCGCCATCGACGCTGATCGACGCCACCGTCGAGATCGCCGAAGACGTGACGCTCGAGCCGGGAGTGATCCTGCGCGGCAGCACGCGCATCGGCCGCGACACGGTGGTCCGGGCAGGCTCGCAGGTGTTCGACTCGGCCGTGGGAGAGCGCTGCGTGATCTGGTCGAGCGTGATCGAGTCGTCGACCGTCGAGGACGACTGCCGCATCGGACCGTTCGCGCACCTGCGCTCGGGCTCGCATGTCGGCCCCGACGTCGAACTCGGCAACTTCGCGGAGGTCAAGAAGAGCCGTATCCGCCGGGGATCCAAACAGCATCACTTCAGCTATATCGGCGATGCCGATATCGGCGAGTCGGTCAACATCGGCGCCGGAACGATCACGGCCAACTACGACGGGCGCGCCAAACACCGCACGATCATCGGGGACCATGCCTTCATCGGCTCCGATACGATCCTGAGAGCGCCGATCACCATCGGCGAGGGCGCATACACGGGCGCGGGCTCGGTGGTCACCCACGACGTGCCGGCCGGCATGATCGCGATCGGGGTGCCGGCCAGGATCCGCGAGAAGCGAGCAGCTACGGAGGCCGACGCACCCGGCGCCGGCGCACCGGCGCCCGGGACGGCCGGATCCGAGGCGTCCGGTCCGCATGAGGCGGCCCATGTGCGCGACGCAGTCCAGGCCCCGGCGGCGGCCCATGAGCCCGATCCGGTGGAGCCCATGCACCGGGAGGAGGGGCCGGCGGCCGGCGGATGAGCGAGGCCCTGTTCGAAGTCCTGATCATCGGGATCCTGGTCATCGTGAACGGGCTCCTGGTCGCGGCCGAGATTGCCCTGGTGACCGTCCGCCGCAGCCGGCTCCAGCAGCTGATCGACGAGGGAAACCAGGGCGCGCGTCGCGTGGACCGGCTGATCAGCCAGCCCTCGCGCTTCCTCGCCGTGCTCCAACTCGGCATCACATTCGTCGGGTTCCTGGCCGCGGCCTTCGCCGGGGCGAACATCGCGACCGCCCTCGCCGACTGGCTGCGAGGGTTCCCGGCCGTCGCGTCGCAGGCGAGCGTCATCGCCCTGCTGCTGGTCACGCTCGCCGTGGCGTTCGTGACCGCAATCTTCGGCGAACTCGTGCCCAAGACCCTGGCGCTCGCCCACGCCGAGCGGTATGCGCTGGTATTCGCCCGCCCGATCGAGGTGCTCGGACGGATCTTCGCGCCTGTCGTCTGGATCCTCAACGTGATCACCCGGGCAATCACCGGCTGGCTCGGCGTCGGTGAGATCGAGCGCGATCGCCTGTCGCCGCAGGAGCTGATGATCCTCGTCGAGCGCGGTGGCGAGCAGGGGGTCATCGAGGCGGAGGAGGAGCAGATGATCGGCGCGGTGCTCGAACTGGGCGAGCGGCGCGTCCACGAGGTGATGGTGCCGCGGATCGACATCGTGGCACTCCCAGTCGAGGCGTCGCTCGACGAACTCGTGGACACGATCGTCGAGGCAGGGCACTCCCGGATCCCGGTCTACGAGGACGCGATCGACAACATCATCGGCATCCTCTACGCGAAGGACCTGCTGCCGTTCCTCAAGGGCGCCGACTCCCCGCCGCCGACGCGCAAGCTGTTGCGGACTCCGCTGTTCGTCCCCGAATCGATGCTCGTCGACGACCTGCTGCACAGCCTCCAGCGGCGCAAGGTCCACATCGCGGTCGTGCTCGACGAGTACGGCGGCACCGCCGGGCTCGTGACGATCGAGGACCTGCTGGAGGAGATCGTCGGCGAGATCCAGGACGAGTACGACACCGAGGAGCCGATGATCGTCGAGCTCTCGGACCACGAGGCCCGCGTGGACGGCCGCATGAGCATCGACGACCTGGTCGAGCGCTTCGACCTGCACCTGAGCGGGAACGACCGCGAGGAGTACGACACCGTCGGCGGCCTGATCTACCACCGGATCGGCGGCATCCCCAAGGTCGGCGACACGGTCGAAGTTGAGAGCGACCTGACGCTCACCGTGGAGTCCACGGACGGCCGGCGGGTGAGCAAGGTCCTGGCCGTGAGGCATCGCAAGGGTGACGCGCCACCCGACGACGCCGGCGACGAGTAGCCGACCCCGGGCTCAGGGTAGGGAGGCGAACTGGACGTAGAGGGTGTGGTCCACCATCCACAGGTGGACGTATCCGGACGACGTGGCGAACCAGGGGAACCCGCCGCGCAGGTAGTCCAGCTCCGTCTGGTCGACCCCCGTGCCGATCGTCGGCGCCGAGCCGATCTGGACGGCCGGCGAGCCGTCGTTGGCTTCCCGCCAGAGGCCGACCGGGGAATTGGAATCCTGGATGTAGGCGCCGGCCGTGTCGCCGCCCACCAGCCTTCCGTCCTTCATCGGGAGCGTGACGGACGGTCCCGACGGACCGTCCACGAAGATCGCGGAAAAGCCGTCTTCGGTCCAGAACCCGTCGCCGGCCGTGAAGATGCCCGCATAGTTTCCCCATTCCTGGAACGCCGTCCCGTCCTCCTTGAGCTGCCACTCCTGGCTGCCACCGCAGTAGCAGAACGTCGCGCGCTGGGCGTCCTGGCAGCAGCCGCCCATGTACCCCAGGGGCACCGTGCGGTCCGGCGTATTGGTGTTCGGGTCGAGGTGCGTCAGGTTGCCGGCGCCGTTGCTCGTGTTCAGGTCGACCTTGGAGACGTCGACGAACCAGGCGGAATCCCCCATGGACACGATCTGCGGCCCGGAATGGTTGGGCGTGCAGGGGAGGGGGATGGTGGCCTGCGTGGCGAGCGTCGCGGGGTCGAGGCGCGTGGCCGTGCAGTTCTGGCCGTTGGCGTCGTTGGTCAGCCCGGAGGCCCAGACCGAACCCGCGGCGAAATGGAGGTCGCTCAGGCGCGAGACGTCGATGCGATGGAGGATGGCTCCGGTCCGCGGGTCGAAGGACAGGATCGAGGCCTTGCCCGGACGCATCGTCGATCGAGACGTAGATCGTCCCGTCGGGTCCCGCGGTCGCTCCCCCGAGGTCCTGGAGCGGGGTCACGGGCTTCACGGCGCCGTTGATGCCCCCGCTGGCGGCGGGTGCCGGGGTTTCGGGCACCGGGGAGGCGGGCACGATGCCGCTGTCGTAGAAGTCCTGCTGCGCCGCGTAGGCCTGGGCAAACCCGTCGTCGCCGGTCACCTCCACGTCGAAGACGCACTCGGGCTGCAGTTCCGGGTCGGTGATCGAGGCGCATGCCGTGGCGGCCGCGGTGGCAGCGCCGGGCGGGAAGCTCGGCGGCGCTGCGGACTTCGCATCCGCGGGGAACCCCTTGTCGGTGTACGTGGCGGTCGACTTGCCGGGGTCGTAGTCGAAGAGCGTGCTGGCGTCCGTGACGCGCCAGGCGTCGGCCCACCGGCCGTAGACGATCGAGAAGCGCTGCTCCGTGCTCGTGGCCGGCGGGAGCTGCGTGCCGTCGGGCAGTGCCGGGACGCCCAGTCCGCCCCGAGTGATCGGGCCCAGCAGTCCTCGTCCGTTCGCCCGGAGCGCGTCGGATGGCTGGACCAGGATGTTGATCCCCCATTGGCCGACCGACAGTACCCACACCACGGTTCCGTCGGGGTAGTCCAGCTCAATGCCGCCGTAGTTCCCTGTGCTCAGTCTGTGGATCGAGGCGCCGGGCCCGAGGTCGATTGCCGAGGACGGGTCGGCCGACGTGCCGTCGACCCGGAGGTCCAGGCCGGAGGCCTGGCCATAGACTGCCACCCTGTGGCTGTTGACCTTGGCCGCGACGGCAGTGTTGGTGGCGACGCCTCTGAACCCGGAGCTGCCGATGTACGGCTCCTCGCGCGACTGGATCTCGATGCTGTCGTCGGGGGAGCGCAGCAGCACGAACTCGCCGGCCCCCTGGAAGTCGTAGCGGAAGCTGTTGACGGTCCGGAGGTGCGGATCGCCGTTCGAGTCCCCGCAGTTCGTCCTGCACGGGTTTCCGGGGGACTGGGTCGGACTCGGCTTGCAGAACTCGGAGAGCGCGTGGCCCTTGACGTTGCCGCCGGCCCCATCCAGGCTGCCGGTGAGGCCCAGCTCGAACACCGGCGCCACCTTCTCGAGGTCGGGGCCGCTGTACCTCTCGCCGGGCGGGCAGGTACAGCCGTCCGCCTTCGTGCAGAGCCAGCGCTGCGCCGTGTTCGTCTCGTCCGATGACGGATCGGTGTGCAGGCGCACATGGCCCTGCATCCGGATCTCCACGATGTCGGCGTAGGACGAGATCGTCCAGTCCTGGTTCAGCACGGCGTGCGTTTCAAGGTCCTTCGAGTCACCGCTGTTGAGGCTCAACTCGTGCGGCTGGGCACGCGCCTTGAGCTGCCACGGTCCCTGCGCGTACCACGGGTCGCCGAGTGACAGATCGCGGTACAGGCCCGACGCCCATGTGTCGAGGAAGGTGTCCGCGGTGGCGCCGGCGGCCTTGAACGCGTCGACGTTGGTGGTGGCCGCCAGCATCGCGTCGAAATGGCCCCAGGGGTCGATGCCCTCCTCGGACAGGTGCTGGTAGAAGCCGTAGGCGTCGTAGGTGCGTTGCCACAGGGACGTGTCCATCTCGGTGAGGTACGTCCCCCACCAGTTCTTGCCGACACTGCTCGGTCCGCCGATGTCCTCGCCCGCCCACTCGGCCTGACCCTCGATGATCCAATCGGGCAGTTTCGGATTTCCGTGCTTGTCGAGGTAGTCGTCCTGGAAACAGTGGAAGAGCTCGTGGGCCATCGTGGCCCGGATGGCGGCCTCGTCGCCGCTGTTCGCGAGCGACGGGTTGACGTGGATCGCGCAGGCCGTGGAGCCGTAGACGGGATAGATGACCGTGGTCGTATAGGCGAGCGAGCCGTCGACCTGTGTCTGGTTGAGGGTGACCGACCACCCAAGGCCCAGGGAACGGCCGAGCTTGGCGGCGATCTTCGGTTGGGCGGCCGCGACGGCATTCTCGAAGTACGTGGCGCTGGTATCGACCGCGGCCCGGACCTGGAGGCCGGCTGAGGACGGGGCCGGTGTCACCAGCGGGCTGTTCGGGTCCGGCGCCATGGCGGCGTCGACCGCCTTCTTCTGGTCCGGCGTCAGCTGGTCCAGGTACGGCCTGATCCAGTCGATCGCGAAGGTGCCGTCGGCTCGCTCGTAGAGCGACGGCGGCGTCCCGGTCGGCGGCGTGACGCCCGGCAGCGGCGCGATCGCGAGGTCGAACGCCTCGAGGGCGGTCTCCTTGCTGACCGTTCCGTCGGGCTGGACCTGGGCGAACAGCTTCGCGTAGGCGGACGTGGACGGAAGGGTGGGTTCGCCCGTTGGTGCCGCTGCTGCCTGCGGGCTGACGTTCCAGACGACGACGAGCGCCCCAAGCTCGCACACGATCAGGAGCAGAGCGAGGATCGCCCAGAGACGATTGAGACGGACCGGCGCCACGGGGGCGCGACTTGCACTCACGCTGGAGCACGGACTCTGCCGCGCGCCATCGTCCGGCGTCAAGGTTCAGTTTTCGACACCGTCCGGGACCCGGGGTCGCCGTCTCCCGTCAGGCGGAGATCGTCGCCACCACGATCGCGTGCAGCCGGTCCATGGCCTCGCCGTCGACGACGCCCGACGCGATGAGTTGGGCGAGCGCCTCGTCCCGGTGGCGGCGCGCCTGTGCCCGCGTGTATTCCCGGGCGCCGGTGCGCTCGAGCACGGCCAGGACCTCCTCAACCTCCGCCGGGCCGGGCACCTCGCGCCCGAAGATCTCGCGGAGTCTGTGGGCATCCTCCGGCCCGGCGTGCTCCATGGCAAACAGGATCGGCAGCGTCTTCTTGCGTGCCGCGATGTCGGAGGCCTCCTTGCCGGTCGCCGCCTCGTCGCCCCAGATGCCGAGCAGGTCGTCGTTCAGTTGGAAGGCCAGCCCGAGGGCCCATCCGAAGCTGCGGTACGCTGCGATCACGTGCCGGTCGTCGGTCGCCAGGACGGCGCCGGCCTGCACCGACCCGGCGATCAGCGCCGCGGTCTTGCGGCCGATCATGTCGAAGTAGTAGTCGACCGACATCCAGTCGTCGTGCTCGGACGCCCAGATGTCCATGAACTGGCCCTCGCAGAGTGCGAGGCAGGTCTCGTCGTACAGGCGCATCAACTCGAGCACTTTCTCCGCCGAGAACCCGAGGTCGCTGAGGCGGTGCAGCGCCAGCCGCGACAGCGAGAAGAGCGCGTCCCCGGTGTTGATGGCCTGGGGCACGCCGGCGATCGTCCAGAGGGCCGCGCGATGCCGCCGTTCCGTGCCGCTGTCCTCGATGTCGTCGTGCACCAGGCTGAAGTTGTGGCCCATCTCGACGGCCGCGGCGCCCGGCAGCGCACGCTCGTACTCGCCGGCGATCGACTCGTACGCCAGCAGGCCGAGCAGAGGGCGGAGCCGCTTTCCCCGCGGTCCCTCGCGGTCCAGGCCCATGTGGTACCGGACCATGCCGTAGAGCTGGCCGGTACGAGCATCCTCGGCCGTCTGGATGACGCGCGCGATCTCCGTCTCGGTGTCAGAGAGCAGGGCGTCCAGGTCCGCCATCGTCAGCACCGAAACAGGATACCGCCAGATAGCACATTCCGTCGAGGGGGAAAGTGCGATCGCGCGCACGTCACCATCGTCAGGCCAGGCTGACAGGGGGGCTGGCGATGCGGCACATTGCCGCTGTAAGAGCCGCAAGGAGCAGCGATGACCTCGTGCGGTTGGCTCGCCCGTTGTCTGGCAGTCTCGTGAGCTGTCAGGTGGGCGGTACGAGCGCGGCGGGGACGCGGCCGGTCCCCGGACCGCCCGGGAGCCAGCTTGCCTCAATTCGGACGCTTCCGTCCCACCGGACACGGACTCAGGGGGCGTCGACCGATTGTTGTGTATCAGATCGGCCGCGAGGTGTCGTTCTGTTACATGATGACGGCGCTGCCGGCCAGCTGCGGTCGGTCCGGGCTCACTCGTGGGACGGAGTCGTCCGTTTTGATGCAACCTGAGTCCGCTCCATCGTGCGACGACCATCCGACTCCCCCGCCGGACTCCTCCGCCGGTGAGCGCCCCTCACGAACTTGACGTCCGCCCAGTGCGCGAGTGCGCGCGGTCCTCCGGTGGGTGTCCTCGATGGCGCTCGGCCCAAGTTGGCCGGCCGGGCCGCCGGCCCATCGGCCGACGGTGCATGGCGACCACGCGCCGCAGTGGCACGGTTTCGTGCGCAGCGATCGCTGGCCGGCTGACCTGCCGGGCAACGCGCGGCTTCATGACGGGCGTCGCCCAAGCCACGGCGTCAGGCGCGCACGGCCCGGCGGCCGTTGGGGCCAGTCGGCGAATGCGACAGAGCCGGGCCCCGCCGGCCGATCTGCACGCCGCCTGTTCCGTCCGACGCGCCCACCCCGTCGAATCGCCCTTTGCGATCGCTCGCCTGCCGATTCGGGCGGCCGGCGACGGGAACGCAGGGAGCTCGAATGGCCGGTTGGAACGCCGGGCATTCAACGCGCCGGAGTCGACCGCCCGGCCCTCGCCCCCGCGGTCGACGCCTCAGGTTTCCGGCCGACCCCGTTTGCCGACCGCGTGCGACGCGATGGCCATAGGCCCACGGAGGCGGGTCGTTCGCGTCGCAGACTGCTGTCCTGCCATGCCGTCGGGAGCCAGCGGTAGGCTACGGATGTGCCCGTCCCCCGCATGTACAAGACCCAGGCGATCGTGCTCAGCCGGTTCGAGCTCGGCGAGGCCGACCGCGTGCTCACCCTGCTGACCCCCCACGACGGCAAGCTGAAGGCGATCGCCAAGGGCGTGCGCCGGCCGGGCAGCCGGATCGGCGGGTCCGTGGAGCCGTTCGCCGAACTGCACCTCGTCCTCGTGCGCGGTCGCACGTTCGACGTCATCACATCGGCCAGTGTCGGGGAGGCATGGCTGCGCCTTCGCGATCATCTCGAGTCCGCGGCAACGGCCTGGTACATCGGGGAGCTTGCGGAACGCGCCGTGGAGGAGCGTGCCGGCGCCTATCCCGTCTATGTGCTGCTCCGTCGCTGTTACCAGCTGCTCGACGACGGCATGTCTCCGGCTCGGGTGGCCCGCTGGTACGAGTTCGGCCTCGCCGATGCGCTCGGGATGCGCCCCGAGGTCGACCGGTGCGTCGAATGCGACCACGCCCTCGAGGAGACCGAGTCGTTCCGCTGGGTGCCGGCGCTCGGCGGCGTGCTCTGCTCGCGGCATCCGGGCCCGCCCGCCGAGCAGGTCGGCCTGTCGCTCGCGGCGCTCAAGGTGCTGAAGGCATACCGGCGGCTGGACATCGAGGCCATCGCCGCGTTGCGGCTGCCCGTGGATGTCGAGCTGGAGGCGGAGAGCGCGCTCCGGCGCTTCATCCGGCACGTGCTGGAGCGGGAGCCACGTTCGCTCGCCTTCCTTGACGAGGTTCGATCGCGCCGGCACAGGCCGTAGGGCCATGGAACCGCCCAGGGAACGGCCGGCTGCGGCCGGGGAATCCATACCGTAGCGGTAGGGGATTGGCACGCGTCGTGGAACCGGCGATGATGTCGCACGGGCCCGAGTCCGGTCGGGCCTGCCTCGCATCGCAGGGAGTACCCACAACGTGGACCATCTGTCTCGATTCCGGGGGATCGCTGTCGCCTCCGCGCTGCTGGCCGTGCTGGTCGTCGGCACGCAGCCCACATTTGCCTTCGAGGTGTGGAGCCAGTCCGGGTCTCTCGGCAGTTACACCGTCACCGACACGTCCACGAAGCGGGGCGCCAACTGTATCTACCTGAACAGCCTGGCAAACCCGAAGCTGACGTCGATCTCCGTTCGTGGCCCGAAGGTGTTCGGGCGCCTCTCCAGGTCCCAATACGTCGGCTGGTCGTTCACGATCCAGCGGCAGGACCCGCTGCCCCAGGATCCCTCACAGAGGATCTGGAACACCATCTACAACAGCTCGACGGTGAAGGCCCTTGCCACGGCCGGCCACGCTGCAGTCTTCGGGCGCCGCTCCTGGACCGCCGGTGCACACCCGAAGCGCCAGTACCGCGTCATGGAGACCATCGAGTGGTTCAAGCGGGGCGCACCCACCGTCGCGGAGGGCTCCGTGACCGGCCGCGTCCAGTGGTACACCGCGGTGCGGGGCAGCTCCACGTACGTGGAAGCGGACGACTGCCTCCAGAGCTACTGATCGACGGCGGGCGGCGGCAGGCTGAGTCGCCGGACCGGCGATCGCGCGGTCGGCCGGCCGACATGGGACTCGTGAAAGTTCGCATCTTGGCGGGATCGCGCGCACCACCGATGATGCGCGGTGCCCCGACCGTGGGGAGGAATCAACTCGCAAGGGAGTACTCAATCGTGAGTCGTCTCACTCGACGTCGAGCCCTGCTCGTGCCGGCAGCGCTGATGGTCGCATTTGTCATCGGGACGCAGTCCGCGGCCGCCGCGACCGTCCTGAGCACCAGCGGGGTCTATGGCAAGTATGTCTTCAACGACTCGATGACCCACCCGGGCATCGACTGCTACTACGGCGCCGTCAGTGCCGCCAACCAGGACCTCAAGAAGATCGTGATCAGCGGCCCCAGCATCTGGGCACGTGACCGCACGGTGCACCGTGACAGCCAATGGGTGGCGTGGCGCTACATCGTCCAGCACTCGCAGGCGGGCGGTGCCCCGCCGTGGCAGACCTACACCACGAGTTCATGGGTCAAGGCCGTCGCCTACGACAACGCGGCCTTCAAGTTCTCGTCGCGGACGTGGACAGCGCCGGCCGGCAAGAACTGGCAGTGGCAGGTCGAGATCGTCATGCGCTGGTTCAAGGCCCCGAGTTCCACGACGGTGGCCGGGCAGGTGAAGCTGATGGACGAGTACGCGGTGATCACGTACCCGCCGAACCCGAACGTCAACAACACGGCGCCCTGCCTTCCGGGGCAGTGACCCGGGGGCGAGCGCGTCGCTGACGCCCTCGCCGGACCGACGGCACGCTGGGCGTGCAAAACGGACCGTCGGAGCGACCGAGGCGGGGCGTAGGCGGGGCATAGACGAGGCGTAGACGCCTCTTGGCCGTCGTTCCGCCGGCGGCCGCGCGGGCCGAAGCTGGCGCTGCGCAATCCGGTGTTGGCTCCGCGCCATCCTGCACGCGAGACGGTCCGTCTGGCCCATCGAGCCGCCGAATTCGGGTTCAGGGACGGTCCGGCGGTCGCCCCTGGCCGCCGCCCACCCCGCCCCGCGATCTGGCCGTGCGACAATCACCCTCCGTCGTGACCGGCCATGCCACCGCCCGGCCGACCCGCAGGGAGCACCCGCCCACCATGACCCTCGCATCCGACCCCGCCACGCCTCCGACCGACGAACCCCAGCGCCCGGCGGAACCGCTCTCCGCCACCCATCCCGGCCCGTCGATCGCCGCCGATCCCGGCCCGACGATCGCGAACCTCGAGACCATCGTCTCGCTGTCCAAGCGCCGCGGCTTCATCTTCCCGAGCTCGGAGATCTACGGCGGCATCAACGCAGTGTGGGACTACGGGCCCCTCGGCGTGGAACTCAAGAACAACGTCAAGCGGGCGTGGTGGCGCGCCATGGTCCAGGAGCGCGACGACATCGTCGGCCTCGACGCAGGCATCCTCATGGCACCGCAGGTCTGGGTGGCGTCCGGCCACGTCGGGTCGTTCTCCGATCCCCTCGTCGAATGCTCGACCTGCCACCGCCGCTACCGCGTGGACGAGTTGCCCGGCGCCGAGGATCTCTCGGTGCAGGAGGCGCTGGACCCGGCGGTCATCGAGCGACTGGGGCTCAAGTGCCCCAACGACGCCGGCCCGCTCTCGCCGCCGCGCCGCTTCAACCTGATGCTGAAGACCTTCCTCGGCCCCGTCGAGGAGGAGGCCGCAGTCGTCTACCTCCGCCCGGAGACCGCCCAGGGCATCTACGTCAATTTTAAGAACGTCCAGGCGTCCTCGCGCAAGAAGCTTCCGTTCGGCATCGCGCAGGTCGGCAAGGCGTTCCGCAACGAGATCAGCCCCGGCAACTTCGTCTTCCGGATGCGCGAATTCGAGCAGATGGAGATGCAGTTCTTCGTCAGGCCGGACGAAGCCTCGCGGCATTTCGAGGAGTGGATGCCCCGCCGCCGCGCCTGGTACGAGCGGTTCGGCGTGACGCCGGCGCGCCTCCGCTTCCGGGAGCACCGGAAGGACGAACTTGCGCACTATGCGAAGAAGGCCGTCGACGTCGAGTACCGCTTCCCGTTCGGCTGGAAGGAACTCGAGGGCATCCACAATCGCGGCGACTGGGACCTCGGCCGCCACATGAAGGAGTCCGGCGAGAACCTCGAGTACTTCGACCCGGCCACGGAGGAGCACTACGTGCCCTGGATCGTCGAGACCTCCGCCGGAGCGGACAGGGCCGCGTTCACCTTCCTCATCGACGCCTACCGGGAGGAGGAGGTCCGAGGCGAGAAGCGCGTGTCGCTGGCGCTCCACCCCGACCTCGCGCCCTACAAGGTGGCCGTGCTGCCGCTGCTCAAGAAGCGGCCCGAGATCGTGGCGCTCTGCCACCGGATCAAGGATGATCTCCGAGTCGACATGATGGCCGTCTACGACGACACGGCCGCCATCGGCAAGCTGTACCGGCGCCAGGACGAGATCGGCACGCCCTGGTGCATCACCGTCGACGTCGACTCCCTGTCCGACGGCGCCGTCACGGTCCGCGAGCGAGATTCCATGGAACAGGCCCGCGTGCCGGTCGAGGGGGTCAAGCAGGCGATTGCGGATCGGCTGGCTGCCGCCAGGGCATAGGAGGCCCGAGGGCGGCCTGGCCGGTCGCGCCTGTGGCGGCGCCGGGGCCGGCGCCGCTCGATTCGACGCCCGTGCCGGCCGACTCCCTTCTCGTGGACGAGAGGCCCAACCGCGTTGAGCGTCCGCCCGGCTGGCGCGGCACCTGGACGCCCTCGCGCGCCAGGCTCTGGCTGATCGCCGCGGCGGTCGCCGCGTACCTGCCGCTGCTCGGCGTGCCGCTGCGCGGCTGGCTCGACTTCAGTGCCTTCTACGCCGCCGGGGCGCTGGCATTCACTCCGGACGTCGCGCGGCTGGGGCCGATCCTGCGGTACGAGGCGGCCCACGGCCTGCCGCTGGCACCGTTCGTGTACCCCGCCGGGCTGGTCCTGCCCTACGTCCCGTTTGCCTGGCTGCCGTACGGGGCGGCCGCCGCGCTCCACGTCGCGCTCATGACCGTCGCGCTGGTCCTTGCCGCGGCCTGGGGGGCGCGGCTGCTGGGCCTGCCGCCACGGTGGGCGGTCCTCGGGGCGCTCGCGTGGGGACCCGCCGCTGCCGGCGTGATCTCCGGGCAGAACACGTCGCTCGCGTTGCTCCTGGTCGTCGCGAGCGCCGCCGGGCTGGCGCGCGGGAAGAACCTCCTGGCCGGGGCCGCGGGCGGGCTCCTCGCGTACAAGCCGCAGCTGGCGGCACCGATCGCGGGCCTGCTGCTCGTCCGGGGCCGCTGGCGGGCGTTGCTCGTCGTGGGCGTGGTGATCGCCGGCCAGTACCTCTGTGGCGTGCTGGCGACCGGCGGAAATTTCGCTTGGCCCCGCGACTGGCTGGACACGATCGCTGCGTACACGACTGCCGACTTCCGCGAGAACGGCTGGCAGGCGATCAGCCTGCCGGCGCTCGGGATGCGGATGGACCCGGTGCTCGGCATCCAATGGCTGGTCATCCTGGGCTACGTCGTCGGAGGCGCGATCGTGGTGGCGTGCCTGCCGTCGATGCGGCGATGGCCTCCGCTCGACGCGGTGGCGCTGGCCTGCGCGTGCGGTCTGATGGTGAGCCCGCACGCCTGGGTCTACGACGGCACGCTGCTGCTCCCGGCGCTCGGCGTCTTCGCCGCCCGCGCGTCCGAGCGCGCCTGGCCGTGGGAGGATCGCTGGCTGCTCGCCCTCGCCATGGCAATCGGCCTGACGTGGCCGTTCGGCGGGTTCGTCGGAGTGACCGCAATGCCGCTGCTGGTCGTGGCGATGCCGTTCGTCCTGCTGCGCGGGGGCCCGCCGGAGGTGCGCCGCGCGGTCGCGTGAGGCCGCCGACGCGGCCGCCGACGGGGCTGCCGCGTGGCTGGTGCTCGTGGCCACCCGGCGATCGACGCCGGCCGGGCTACCTGGTCCCGCCCCACTTGTAGACGTACTGGTACCAGCGAATTTGACCGTGAACTCGACGTCCTTGACCGCGACCGTGCTCTCGACCTCACCCGGCCCGCCGGAGGTCGTCCAGCCGGCGCCCGACAGGGGAGCTGTCTCCTCGATCTGGTCGGGCCCGGAGACCAGCGTCCAGCTGGCCCCCCACGGCGCCCGCCGACGGAGACGGGGCAGCCGCGTGCACGATCGTGAAGCGCTTGAACTGGACCCACCTGGAGTCGGACGGGGTATCCAACAGGACGATGAATCCGACGTCGTTTTCGCCGACCGCGAGCTGACCCTGCCACAATCGGGGGCAGCAGATGAGGGGTTCCATGCTCGGTTTCGATCAGTGCTGACCTGGGTGCGCGCCATCGTCGGCCGTGGAGGCGTCAAAGCCCTCGCCACCGTCGTCGTGGCGCTCGCGGTCGTCCTCGGGTGCGGCAGCCGGCCTGCGCCCTCGGGGGCAGCCAGCGCCTCGACCCCGAGCGCCGGTCCCTCGGGCGCCGTGGCCGCGACCCAGTTCGGCGGCGCGTTCGTCCCGGCGGCGATCGCCGCCACCGACGCGAACCACGCCTGGGTGGTCGGTGCCACCTCCGACGCGACGGCCGGCGTCGTCGAGTGGACCGCCGACGGCGGGACCACGTGGACCGGGGCCCGGCTGGCGTCCGGTCCGATCGTCGACGCCGCGGCGGCCGGCCGGACCGTGCTCCTCGTCGTCGGGTGTGCCGAAGGCTGGACCACCGGCTGCCGAATTGTCAGCCACGATGGCGGCGCCACCTGGACGAGCGCGCCCGGGTTCCGCGTCTGGGCCCCGACCCTCGTGGACGAGACCCACGGCTACGCACTCTCCGAGCCGATGACCGGCGGGATGTCCACCCTCCAGGTCTTCGACGCCGACGTCGCGCACACGAACCAGTCGACCGCCCCGTGCGACCAGCGGGCGCTGACCGCCGTCGACGTCAACGCTGCGGGCGACGGTTCGACCGTCTGGTTCGCGTGTGTGGGTCCTGACCACGGCGCCGAGCAGGCCAAGTCGGTCGTGCGGGCCGAGGGCCAGCCGTTCATCGAGTCGAGTGCGGTCGTGGCCTCGGTCGGCGGCGGTGACGAGGTCGGCAGGCTGCCGATCGGCGGCACGTTCGGTGGCATCACCATGGCAAGCGCGACTCGCGGCTGGATCTGGACCGATCCCGACGGCCTCTACGCCACATCGGACGGTGGCGTCACCTGGAGCGCGTTCGCGCCGCCAAGCGGCGACCTGGGCGGAACGATCGTGGACGCGGCGCTCACGGCTGAAGGCGTCGGCTTCGTTGTCGTATCCGACTCGACGGGGAGCCGGGTGGTCCGCGTCGACGCGGCCGGCACCGGCACGACGGTGATCGCGAGCTATCCGCTACTGCACTGACCGGCGGGCGTGGGACTGTCTTCGAGTTCGCTCCGAACCTCAGGCGACGGGCGCTGCCGCCTCCGTCGCGACCGCGTGCGAGTGCGACGGCTCGCCCGCGGCTCGCAATTCGGCAATCCGATGGAGGTACCGCTGGATCGCGGCAGCCGCTCGCTTGCCGTCACCCATCGCGAGGATGACAGTGGCCGCCCCGCGGACGATGTCGCCGCCCGCGAAGACGCCGGGGATGCTTGTCATGCCGTCCTCGTCCACGATCAGGTAACCCCACTCGTTCAACTCGAGGTCCGGCTCGGACTTCGTGAGGATCGGGTTGGCCTTCGTGCCGATGGCCGGGACGGCGATGTCGCACTCGATGACGAACTCCGAACCCGGGATCGGGACCGGGCGCCGGCGACCCGAGGAATCCGGCTCGCCGAGGTCCATCCGGATGCAGCGCAACCCGCGGACCCAGCCTTTCTCGTCGCCCAGGATTTCGATAGGCGCGACCTGCATCTCGAAGCGGATGCCTTCCTGCTCGGCGTGATGCACCTCTTCGACCCGCGCGGGGAGCTCCGCCTTGCCGCGCCGGTAGACGATCGTGGCCTCAGCGGCCCCGAGTCGCTTCGCGGTGCGGACGGCGTCCATGGCCACGTTGCCCCCGCCGACCACCGCAACGCGCTGGCCGTGCAGGACCGGTGTGTCCGAGTCTTCCCGGAACGCGCCCATGAGGTTGACGCGCGTCAGGTATTCATTGGCGGAAAGAACGCCCTTGAGATTCTCGCCGGGGATGTTCATGAACACCGGGAGCCCCGCGCCGACGGCGACGAAGATCGCGTCGTAGATCTCGCGGAGTTCGCGCAGGGTCCAGGTCTTCCCGATGATGGCGTTGACCTCGATCTCGACACCCTCGGCGACGAGCCGGTCGACCTCCTGCTGGACGATGTCCTTGGGGAGGCGGAACTCCGGGATGCCGTAGAGGAGGACGCCGCCGGGCGCGTGGAAGGCTTCGAAAATCGTGACCTTGTGGCCGGACTTGACCAGTTCGCCGGCGGCTGTCAGGCCGGCCGGGCCGGAGCCGATCACGGCGACGCTCATGCCGGACGGCGCGTGCGATCGTCGACGGAAGCTGGTCGCGGTGGGACAGGGCCCAGTCGGCGACGTACCGCTCGAGGTACCCGATCGCAACCGGGGTGCCCTTCTTGGCGCGGACGCAGACCTGCTCGCACTGCGTTTCCTGCGGGCAGACCCGGCCGGTGACGCAGGGGAGCGCATTGTCGTCGAGAAGGGACTCGGCGGCCGCGTGAATGTCGCCCTTGGCGACGAAGTCGATGAAGCGCGGGATGTTCACCCGTACCGGGCAGCCCTGGATGCAGGTGGGGTTCTTGCACTGGATGCAGCGCTCGGCCTCGGTCGCGGCGAGCAGCTCGGTGAACCCGAGGTTCACCTCCTGGAAGTTCCGGGCGCGGATGTCCGGCAGTTGCTCCGGCATGTTGAGGCGCGCGATCGCCATCCGCTCCTTGTTGGTGAGGGGCTTGCGCTCCATCATCGGGCTGCCTCCACCGCCAGCGCGGGGATCTTGCAGGCCTCGCGCTTGACGATCGCCTGCTGCTCGAACTCGCGGTAGGTCGTCAGCCGGTCCCCGAGCAGGTTGAAGTCGACCTGGTGGGCATCGAACTCGGGCCCGTCCACGCAGGCGTACTGGGTCTTCCCGTCGATCTGGACGCGGCAGCCGCCGCACATGCCGGTCCCGTCGAGCATGATCGCGTTCAGCGAAGCGAAGGTGGGCACGCCGTAGGGTCGCGTGAGATTTGCGATCGCCCGCATCATCGGGACGGGGCCGACGGCGTAGATGATGTCGATGCCGCCGGCGTCGAGCGCGTCCTTCAGCGCCTCCGTGACGAAGCCGTGGCGGCCGTAGCTCCCGTCGTCGGTGCAGGTGATGACCTCGCTGACCCGGCGCAGCTCCTCCTCGAAGATCACCCACTCGCGCGAGCGTCCGCCGATGATGCTGGTGACCTGCACGCCGCGCTCGTTGAGTGCCTTGGCGATGGGATGCACGACCCCGGTGCCCACGCCGCCGCCGACGCACACCGCATGGCCCGATTCGATCAGGTCGGTCGCCTTGCCCAGAGGGCCGGCGACGTCTGTGATCGAGTCCCCGACCTGGAGGTCGCAGAGGTCCATCGTGCTCTTGCCGATGGCCTGGATGACGAGCGTGATGGTGCCCGCCTCGGGATCGGCGTCCGCGATCGTCAGCGGAATGCGCTCGGCGCCCTTGCCGAGGCGGACGATCACGAATTGCCCCGCCTGCCGGATCGCGGCGACGCGCGGCGCGGAGACCACGAGGCGCGTGACGTTCGGAGAGAGCTGACTCCGTTCGATGACTTGATGCATGCCTCACCCATGCTACGAAGAATTCATCCAGATGGTCTCGGGCGCGAGGGCGACGACTCCAGCGCCGAGGCGCACGGTTCGGGGGGGCCAAACGTCACGTACGGTGCGTAACATTCAGGGCCGCCGATCACATATCGCAATCATCGATGATTGTCGGGGTTTCCGCCGGGGAGGGGAGGAGCCGCGTCGCGAGGGAGTGGCCGCTCCCCGTGAGCAGCCGCCCGGCGGGGAGTGCGCCGCCCGGCGGGGAGTGCGCCGCTCCCCGTGAGCAGCCGCCGGGCGGAGAGAGGCCGTTCGGCGGGGAGTGGCCTCTTGCCGGGGCCCACCGATTCCCTCGTGACAAGCTGCCCGACGGGTGTGTGCCGGCTGGAGTGCCTGTCTTGCATCATTTCGGACGGAATCGTCCGGAAGATTCGGCCGAACGACGCTCCGTCTGGCGGCGCGGGCCCCGTCTGCTACCAAAACGGCCGAATTGCGACCGAAACGAGATAACACGGACTCGGCCGGCTGCCCGAGTGCTGGCTCGGTCGGACAGAATCCTCCGAATTGATACAAGACGGCAGATCCTGGCGCATGCGGCGCTTGCGGAGCGGCCGGAAATCAGCACGCGCGACGCATGCAGACCGCGCGGCAGCGGCTCGGTGTCCGACTCGGAGGGCGCCGGCAGGCTGATGTGGCGAGCCCGATGCGGCCGGGGGGAACCCGGCCGAGCGCTATCCCGCAATCGCCCCGGTCGCCGGAACTTCCTTGCCCTTCGGCCAGTACAGCTCCTTCTTCACGTGGAACTCCGGGAAGCCCGCCTTCATCAGGGTTCCCTCCACGTTCAGGATCATTTCCGGGTTGCCGCAGATGTAGACGACCGTCCGCGACGGTCGCAGCCCGAGGTCCCGGCACACATCGTGCACCACCGCCTCCGCCCGACCCGTCCGGCCCGACCAGCCCGCATTCCGCGGATCGTTCGGCCGCGAGATCGTCGGGACGTACTGGACCGGGTACGTTCCGTCGCGCTGCCACCGCTCGAGCACGTCGCGATAGCCCAGCTCGTCCTGGTAGGAACAGCCGTGCAGGACCACCGTTCGGCGCGGTTTCCGGTCGAGCATCGTCTGCCGGATCATCGACAGGAACGGCGCGATCCCCGTGCCGGTGGACACGAAGAGGTGCGTCCGGCTGTCGCGCGGCTCCAGGAGGAACTTGCCCTTCGGCCCGATCATCCGCATCGAGTGGCCGATCGGCAGCCGCCAGAGCAGCGTGGTGAACCGCAGGATCGGCACTCGCCGGACGTAGAACTCGTAGCCCTCGGCGGCCGCGGTGCCCGGCGCCGAGGCGACCGAGTACGGCCGCTGCCACAGCTTCCCGTCTGCGTGGACGCCGATCGTCATGTACTGGCCGGGCTCGAACGGCACCGGGGTGCCTTCGTACTGCACCCAGAACGTGGCGAGCTCCGGGCCGTTGTCCTCGCGTCGAACGAGTCGGGCGTTGTACTGCTCCGCTTCGGCGGAGATGACGCGCTGGTCGGCTTCCAGGTCGGTGATCAGGTCGGTCATCGGGCGTGAGGGCTCCAGGTTCGAGGCGGGTCGCGTTGATGGTGGGCCGGGGAAGGCGGGATCCAGTGTAGTGCCGGGCCTGACGTCAGGCCGGCTTCGAGCACACGGGTGACGGGCCGCCCGGCGCCCTCAGACCAGTGCCGGCCGCACCCATTCCGTTCCCTGCACGTAGTGGTCGAGGAAGGCCAGCACCGTCTCGTACCAGAGCCGAGCGTTCTGCGGCTTCAGCACCCAGTGGTTCTCGTCCGGGAAGTACAGGAAGCGCGCGTCGACGCCGTGGCGCGACAGGTCGGTCCACAACCGGAGCGCCTCGCTGATGGGAACGCGCGCGTCCAGTTCGCCGTGGATCACCAGCATCGGGGTGCGGATGCGGTCGACGAACCGGTGCGGCGAGGCAGCGTCGTACCGGCTCGGGTCCACGTAGGGGTCGCCGAACTCCGTCTCCCACGCCGGGCCGTGGTCGGTCGTGCCGTGGAAGCCGCGCAGCTCCCAGAGGCTCGCGTGGGTGACGATGGCCTTGAAGCGATCGGTATGGCCGGCGACCCAGTTGGCCATGTAGCCGCCGAACGACGCCGCCCATCGCCGCCACGCGTTCTCGGTCGAGTTCGGGGTGCGACGCCAGCGCGCCATCGATGGCGGCCATCAGGTCCGTGTACGGCGCCTCTCCCCAGCGGCCCCAGCCGCGGTCGAGGAACTCCTGCCCGTATCCCGTGGAGAGCGCGGGATCCGGCATCAGCACGGCGTACCCGTGTGCGACGAGCAGGTGCGGGTTCCAGCGCCAGTGCCAGCCGTTCCACGAGCTGATCGGGCCGCCGTGGATGAACACGACGAGCGGGGCCGGTTGCTCGGCCGAGGCATCGGGCGGCCGAACCAGCCACGACTGGACCTCGACGCCGTCGGCCGCGTGCGCGACCAGGCGCTCGGCGACGACCCGGTGCCGCGACCTCGTCGTCGGCGAGGCCGGGGAAGGGGAGAACCTCCGGGGTGCCGCCGGCACGGGCGTCGAGCCGGACGACCCGCGGTGGATCTGCAACCGTCGACCTCAGGGCGTAGACCGTCGAGCCGTCGGGCGACGGACAGACGGCGGAGAACGCTCCGTCACCGCAGAGCAGGATTGCCCTGCCCGTTTCGACCTCCACGCGGAACAGCGCAGCATTGCCGAGACGATCCGCCACCACGAACACGGCGCTGCGAGTCGGGCGCCCAGGCCAGCTCATGGGGCCACAGCCCGTCGAGCTCCGGCCCGACTGCGCGGCCCTGCGCCGGAGGCCAGTTCGACCAGCCAGACCATCGGTCGATCCGCCCGCTCGGGCGTCCCGGTCTCAACTCGAAGGCACACTGCCCAGCGACCGTCTGGGGAGCACCGGACGGCGCTGTGCCACGCGTCACCGGAAGCGATCGTCCGGCGCTCCAGGCTCTGCCGGTCGATCGCGACGAGGTCGGCTGCGGGTCGCGTCAGGTTCTCGTTGCGCAGCCAGCCGATGACGATCGTGGCGCCGTCAGGCGTCACGTCGAAGTCCAGTTCGCGCATCGCGTCGTGCGCATCCGGTGCCAGGTCGCGCGGTTCGCCCAGCCCGCCCTCGGGGTCGAGGGCGAGGTCCGCCGCCAACTCGGCCCCGAACAGGTGCCGTTCGCGGGGCCCGATGTAGTGATCCCAGAACCGGATCGGGAACGACTCGAACAGCAGCGCCTGGACGCCGGCGTCCCTGCGTGCCTTCTGGCGCGCGGCGTCCTCCTCGAACGTCGTCGCCCCGGGATGCAGCGGAGCCCCGAGAACGATCACGTTCGCGCCTCGAGCCGGGCGCACGCCGTCCACGCCGCCGCCCGGTGCGAACAGGACGCGCGCCTCGCCGCCACCTGCCGGCAGCACCCACAGGGCCGAGACCTCCTCCCGCTCCTTAGCCTCGTCCGCCCTGGCATCCGGGTCGGGACGGGTCGAGGTGAACAGCAGCGCACCGTCGCGTAGGAACTCGGCGTTGCTCTCGCCGGGGGCCGAGCGTGTCAACCGGCGCGGTGCCCGCGTCCCGGCCGGGTCCACCTCCCAGATGGAGGCGGCGAACTTCTTGCCCTCCACGTGGGGAAGCGAAGCCGCGACGACCAGCCTCGTGCCGTCGGGCGAAAGCCGCAGGCCGGACAGGCGCGGTATTGCCAGGTAGTGGTCGAAGTCGAAGGTGACAGTTGGGCTCATGGCGATATGGTGCACCCGATCCGTCGACCGATGGTTTGGCCGGCTCGCCTGTCGGCGCGCCGGGCGACGATACTGCCGCATCGCTGCGCCGGCGGCCGGCAGTCGGGGAGCATGAGACGCGAGGCTGCGGCCCGGGGTCGTTCATGTCGAATGTTTGCGCGTAGCGCACGACTGCGACGGGTTCTGGTCCGCGCCCGGCAACCGAGGGGCCGTGGACACGCGCCCGCCCGCCGTTCCCCTCCAGGCTGTGCGCGTCGCGCACAACTCGTCGGAGTTCTTGGCACGTGGCGGGCATCCGGGCCGCTGCCGACCTCTCCTGCGCACGTTCCCGCTCCGAGTCGTGCGGGCGGCGCACGAAGCCATCGGGGTCCGGTCCGCGCACCACGCCCGTCTCAGCGCTCGACGTGCCGCCGGTGGTTCGCGGTCACTTCGACGATCGGCTCGCCGAGGACGTCCATGCGCGGGTGCACCCCGAGGCCCGGCTCGTGCGAGGCCGCCATCCGACCACCGGCACGCCGAGGTGCGCCATCGGCGAACGACACTGTCACGTAGCTGTTGAAGTCGGTCGTCGAGAACAGGTATTCCGCGGGCGTGCTATGCGCCAGGTGCGCGATCGCCGCCGTCGTGATGTCGCCGCCCCAGGTGTCCTCGATCGTCATCGCGATCCCGAGCGAGACGCACAGGTCCCGGATCTGCCGCGCCTTCGTCAACCCGCCGACCTTGGAGATCTTCAGGTTGACGACGTCCATGGCACCGTCGCGCGGCACCGCGAACCACCATCGAAATGTCGTCGATCACCTCGTCCAGGATGAACGGCCGGGGCGTCGCACGCCGCACGACCAGGCACTCCTCGTAGGTCCGGCACGGCTGCTCGATGTAGACGTCGACGTCCCGGACGGCATCGACGACGCGAACGGCCGCGTGCTGGGTCCAGCCCGGTGTTGGCGTCGGCGACCAGCACGTCGCCGCGCTGCAGTACCGCCGCGACGGCGCGGATCCGCTCGATGTCGGTGTCCGGGTCGCCGCCCACCTTGAGCTGGAACTTGCGGTAGCCCTCGGCGCGGTACTCGGCAACGCGGGCCGCCATCTGACCCGGCGCCTCCTGCGAGATCGCCCGGTAGAGCGCGACGTCGTCGCCGACGTGGCCGCCGAGCAGCGTCGCGACCGGCAGCCCGCTCCGCCGCCCCAGGATGTCCCAGCAGGCCACGTCGATGGCCGACTTCACGTACGGATGTCCCCGCAGCGCCGCGTCCATGCGCCGGTTCAGGACCCCCAGTTCGAGGGGATCGGCGCCCAGCAGCGCCGGTGCGATCTCGGCGATCCCGGTCCGCGCTCCCCGGGCGTAGGCCGGCAGGTATGCCGGACCGAGTGGGCAGATCTCACCGTATCCCGTGAGCCCGGCGTCCGTCTCGACGGCGACCACGGTCGAGTCGAAGACGCTGACCGAATTGCCGCCCGACCAGCGGTAACTGCCCTCGTGCAACGCAAGGTCGACGCGGTAGGCGCGGATCCCGGTGATCTTCATTGGGTTCGACCCCCTGGTAGCGGGCGAGTGGCGCTGACGACCGGTCCTCTTGGGATGGATCTTGGCAGGACCCGGGCGGTCGTGTGCCGGGTGATGGGCTCTCAAGGTCGCCCATTGCAGTTACCCGTTCTGCGTGCCCTACGCGCATCCGCGCTGAGCCCGCCGGTCCAGCTCGACCGGCCCCGCTGTTCGGGTGGCCGTTCACCGGCCGCGCGATCTCCGGGTACTCAGTATTCGGGGTGCGAGCGTGCTGCGGGTCGGCCGCCGACACCTCGATCACGATCTTCAGCGGCGAGGCGCTCATCTCCTGGAACCAGAGGGGTCCGGCCGGGCCCACGGGAGCCACCGGCGCGACCGGGCTCACCGGCGCCCAGTGCCACGGGCCGCAGGGCTCCGAAGGGCGACACCGGCGCGGCCGGAGCCACCGGACCGCAGGGCTGCCACGGGCGACACCGGCGCGGCAGGTCCGAAGGGCGACACCGGCGCGGCCACCGGAGCCGTCACCGGCGCACGGCGCGACGGTCCGAAGGGCGACACGGGGCGCGGACCGCAGGGCGCAGGGCCTGACGGGCGCCACCGGGCCGACCGGAGCGGAAGGCCACACCGGCGCGACCGGACGCGACCGGCGCCACGGGACGCAGGGCGACGGGCGCCACCGGAGCGACCGGCGCCACGGGGCCGGGGACCGCAGGGGCCCGCCGGCCTGTCCACCGGCCGACCGCCGTTCTCGCTCACGGCACTCGACTCGACGGGGGACGTCGCGACCTCGACTCGACGGGAACGTCGGCGACAACACCTCGATCACGATCGGCGCCGACGGCCTCGGCCTGATCAGCTACTGCGACGGCACCAACGGCGACCTCAAGGTCGCCCACTGCGCGAACACCGCCTGCACGAGCGCGACCACCGCGACGCTCGACTCGACGGCGGACGTCGGGCACTTCGATCGCGATCGGCGCGGACGGCCTCGGCCTCATCAGCTACTTCGCCAAGGCCTACGGCAACCTCAAGGTCGCCACTGCGCCGGGCACGAACGGCGACCTCAAGGTGGCGCACTGCGCGAACACCGCCTGCACGACCGCGACGACCGCGACGCTCGACGCGACGGGCGACGTCGGTCAGTACACCTCGATCACGATCGGCGCGGACGGCCTCGGCCTGATCAGCTACTACGACTACGGCAGCGACGACCTCAAGGTGGCCCACTGCGCGAACACCGCCTGCACGACCGCGACGACCGCGACGCTCGACAGCGACGGGCAACGTCGGCTACGTACACCTCGATCACGATCGGCGCGGACGGCCTCGGCCTGATCAGCTACTACGACGGCACGAACGGCGACCTCAAGGTCGCCCACTGCGCGAACACCGCCTGCACGAGCGCGACGACCGCGACCGCTCGATCAGGACGGGTACGTCGGCCCGATGCACCTCGATCACGATCGGCGCCGACGGCCTCGGCCTGATCAGCAACTACGACCAGACGAACGGCGACCTCCTGGTTGCCCACTGCAGCAACCGGTTCTGCGTGCCCTACGCCCATCCGCGCTGAGCCCGCGGGTGTCAGCTCGACCGGCTCTGCTGCACACCCGGCAGGGCCGGTCGGACGTCGCATCCGTGGTCGGGTACGAACGCGATCGCCCGGCGATTGGTCCTCCTCGTTCGTGGACGGCGGTTCCACTCCGGGCTCCGCACCCGGCGATCTGGGCTCGCCGGCAGCTCTGGGAGATCTTGGCAGCGAGCGTCCTTTCGCGGGAGCGGCCTGACCATCGCCGGGCTCGGCCGAACGCGGCGAATGCGTGTCGTCCCGCAATCAGCCGTCGACGATCGTGGCGCGGGTTCCCGTCACGGTGATGCGTTCGGATCGGTCGCCCACGGTGACCGTCAGGCTGAAGCCGTCGGGCGTGATCACGACATTGGATGCGTGTGCGGAGACCGCCGCGCCCTCCACCGGGGCGAGAAGCGTGATGAACCGGGTGCTCGACGCCCTCTTCGTCACCTCGACGACCGGCGCCGGGACCCACGTCCCGAACGCGTACGAGATCCATCCCTGGATCGGGCTCGTCGTGCCCATCACCACCGTTGAGGTGCCGCCCTTGAGTTCCTGGATCAGCAGGTTTGCCCGCGTCCGTGTCGTCGTGACCGTCGAGCCGGCGACCCGCGGAGCAGCATCCTCGGGCAGGTGCCAGAGCTGTCGGTACGTGTGGGGCGTCGCAGACCGAAGCCGGTCCTCGACGATGACGAAGCCAAGGCGCCTCGAGAAGATCGCCCGCCGCTGCAGGTGGACTCCGGGGTATCCGTCGTTTGCGATCGTCGTGTCGACCACACGAGCCGAGATGCGACTCGCCACCAGGGTGGTGGGGGAGTTTCGGAATTTCACGCCGTCGACCGTGACGACGTTGTGCGCGGACCGGCCGGTCGCAAAGGTGCGCCATGCATTCCTGTTGTAGGTGAATTTTCCCGGGTCGACGAGCAGGCGCGATCCGTACCCGTACAGCGTGATCGAACCGCCGTCGAGGTGCCCGTGGATCGTGGCCGATGGCCCGAACCGCAGGCCGTACGCCACCTCGTCGGCATACGGGCGAGTGGTGCCCCACCCGGTCCGGGCGAACAGCCAGCCGGACGGTGCGAACATCCCGACGGTGGACGTGGGCATCGGGCCGCTGGCACCCATGGTCGCGGCGAACTCGGCGATGGTGCCGGGGATCGGCACAGCCTTCCGTTGGTCGGTGTCGCCGACCATGTCGTATTCGCCGTTCGGGAGCGTCGCGTACGCGAGCATCGTCGGCATCAGGTCGACCCGCGAGAGCGACGCGGGCACAGCGAGACCGTACTCGGTGAGCCGCGCGGCGGCGACCTTGTACCGCGCGTAGTTGTAGTACTGGTAGTTGACCGCCTGCTCGTTGGTGATGCCCTGGTCGTCGACACTCCGGACGACGAGCTTCGAGAGTCGCGTCCGGGCGGTCCTCATCCAGTCCGAGCGGTCCAGCAGGTGCCCGACATCCAGCAGCGCAATACTCTGGTCGAGCGCATGGTTCCCGACGTAGACGTAGAAGTTCGGGTTGGCCAGCGTCGTGCCGTGGAGCGTCAGCGCCTTGCGCAGCCAGTCGGACATGCCGAGGACGCGCGCCGTGCATGCCATGACGATGGCGCGAAGTGCCGTGGACTGATCACCCCAGGAGTAGGGCGATGGCGCGCCGTGTCGCGGATTGTCGTGAATCCAGTCCTGGAGGAGGAACACGGCGCGATCGGAATACCGGGTGTCACCCGTCTGCGTCCATGCCTGGAGCAGGGAGCGCACGTAGTCGAGGGTCTGGTACTTGAATACCCAGTTGACGTCGTGGAACGGGTCCTCTGCCCACGTCGGGTTCGCAGGCAGGGTCACGGCCGGGTGCTTGGGGAGCGCGTAGATGTTGGCGAGCAGCTGGTTGGCGGAGCGGATCGCGTTTCCCGACCATGTGCAGTCGCTCGGAACAGGCGGCGGCAGGTCGTCGCGGCGGGTGGAGGCGAGCGCCACCGGCGCGCTCGTTGCAGCCAGCACGAGAGCAAGCAGCGAGACCGCCAGGCGGGACGCGCGTGCCTGTCGTCGGATGTGGATCGACTGTGACATGTCGCCCTCGATGGAGGCCGGCGCAGCGTCCGGCCAGATCGCCGTCGTGGCAAAATTGGCGAGGAATCCGGCGCGCATCGGAGCCGGTGCCCCGGCAAGGTCAACGATGGTCCCGCGGCGAGGCTCCGGCTCGTGCCGTCCCGGCTGTTCAGAAGGGACCTTCGGCAGGAAGCAGGTTCGCCCCGCTGAGCTGCGGACCGCACCCTGCGGCCGCATTCGGGGCGGTGCCCTACAATTCGGCACATTCAGAGACATGACCGGGTGCAGGCAGCGCCCAGCCTCTCGCCCCCCATCTGAGGTTGCTCACCGATGTCCCAAGCCGCCGTGACCGCCGAACCTGCCCACCGCGCCGCGAAGCGCTACATCTACGCCTTCGGTGGCGGCCGCGCGGAGGGTGACGCGACCATGCGCGACCTCCTCGGCGGCAAGGGCGCCGGCCTTGCCGAGATGACCAACGCCGGGCTGCCCGTTCCCCCCGGCTTCACGATCACCACCGTTGCCTGCAACGACTACTTCGCGGCCGGCCAGCAACTCCCCGAGGGGCTCTGGGACGACACGCTCGCCGCGGTCAAGCAGGTCGAGGCCGAGACCGGCAAGGGCTTCGGCAACCCCGCCAACCCGCTCCTCGTCAGCGTCCGTTCGGGTGGCAAGTTCTCCATGCCCGGGATGATGGACACCGTCCTGAACCTCGGCCTGAACGAGGCGACCCTCCAGGGCCTCATCGCGCTCACCGGCAACGAGCGGTTCGGGTGGGACGCGTACCGGCGCTTCATCCAGATGTTCGGGCGCATCGTGATGGGAGTTGACGCCGCCCGTTTCGACGCCGCCCTCGACGCGGCGAAGGAAGCACGCGGCGTCAAGCTGGACACAGACCTCGACGCTGCCGCGCTGCAGGAGGTCGTCGCCGCCAGCAGGCAGATCGTGCGGGAGGACACCGGCCGCGAGTTCCCGACCGAACCCTCCGAGCAGCTCGACCTCTCCATCAAGGCCGTCTTCGCCTCGTGGTTCGGCAAGCGCGCCCACGACTACCGCGAGTACAACAAGATCGCGCACGACCTCGGCACCGCCGTCAACGTGGTGACCATGGTCTTCGGCAACATGGGTGACGACTCCGGAACCGGCGTTGCGTTCACCCGTGACCCCAACACCGGCGAGAAGGTCCTCTACGGCGAGTACCTCGTCAACGCCCAGGGCGAGGACGTGGTCGCCGGCATCCGGACGCCGGCGAAGATCGCCCATCTCCGCGACGAGATGCCCGCCTCCTACGCCGAGTTCCAGCAGATCGCCGAGCGACTCGAGCACCACTACCGCGACGTCCAGGACCTCGAGTTCACGATCGAGCGCGGTCGCCTCTATATGCTGCAGACGCGCTCCGCCAAGCGGACCGCCGCGGCCGCCGTGAAGATCGCGTCGGACATGGTCGACGAGGGCATCATCACCCCCGCCGAGGCGCTCGCCCGCATCGAGCCCGCCCAGGTCGACCAGTTGCTGCGCGACCAGTTCGACCAGGCTGCCAAGTCGAAGTCGAAGCGCATCGCCACCGGCCTGAACGCGTCGCCGGGCGCGGCGGTCGGGCAGGCCGTCTTCGACGCCGACCGCGCCGCCGAGCAGGCCGCCGCCGGCAAGAAGGTCGTGCTCGTTCGCATCGAGACCTCGCCGGACGACTTCCACGGCATGGCCGCGTCGCAGGGCGTCCTCACCGCGCGCGGCGGCGCCACCTCGCACGCGGCGGTCGTCGCGCGCCAGATCGGCAAGCCGTGCGTGGCCGGGTGCGCCGCGCTCCTCATCGACTACGAGAAGCGCACCGCGACGGTCGACGGCGCCGGGTTCGCCGAGGGCGACTGGATCAGCGTCGACGGCAGCACGGGTGAGGTCTACCTCGGCTCCCTGCCGACGGTGACGGTCCGCTTCGACGACCAGACCGACCTGAAGCGCATCCTCGGCTGGGCCGACGACGTGCGCCGCCTGCAGGTCTGGACCAACGCCGACAAGCCGGAAGAGGCCGCGCTCGCCCGCAGCTACGGCGCCCAGGGCATCGGCCTCTGCCGCACCGAGCACATGTTCCGCGAGGGCCCGCGGCTCGAGATCGTGCGAGAGGCGATCCTCGTTGCGTTCCAGGCGACGCGCGCCAAGGAGCGGCGCGACGCCGGCCTGGCGCTCAGCGCTGCGGATGAGGCCGCGATCGCCGACTTCGACGCCGCGATGGCCAAGCTGGAGAAGCTCCAGCAGGGCGACTTCGAGGGCATCTTCGCCGCGATGACCGGCCTGCCGGTCGTCATCCGCCTGATCGACCCGCCGCTGCACGAGTTCCTGCCGAACCACACGGAGCTGCTGATCGAGACGGTCCGCGACCAGGCCAACGGCGTGGCCGAGGACGATCCGGGCTACGCGAAGGCTCGCCAGATGCTGCGCGCCGTCGAGAGCCTGCGCGAGCAGAACCCGATGCTCGGCCTGCGCGGCTGCCGCCTGGGCCTCATGATCCCCGACTTCGTCAAGATGCAGACCCGCGCGATCCTCAACGCGGCGATCGCCGTCCGCAAGAATGGCGGCGACCCGCACGCGGAGATCATGATCCCGCTCGTCGGGCACGTGAACGAGCTGAAGTTCACCCGCGACCTGCTCGAGGCCGAGGCGAAGCGCGTCCAGGCTGCGGCAGGCGTCGAGGTCGACTACAAGTTCGGCACGATGATCGAGATGCCGCGCGGCGCCCTGACGGCCGACGAGATCGCCGAGGACGCCGAGTTCTTCAGCTTCGGCACGAACGACCTGACGCAGATGACCTACGGCTACAGCCGCGACGACGCCGAGGGCAACTTCCTGCTCGCCTACGTCGAGCGCAAGATCCTGCCGGCGAACCCGTTCCAGACGCTCGACACGATCGGCGTCGGGCAGCTGATGCGCACGGCTGTCGAGAAGGGCCGCGCGACCCGGCCCGGCCTGAAGTCGGCATCTGCGGCGAGCACGGTGGCGACCCGGCCTCGATCGCGTTCTGCCACGAGATCGGCCTCAACTACGTGAGCTGCTCGCCGTTCCGCGTGCCGGTGGCGCGGCTGGCGGCGGCGCAGGCGGCACTCAGCGGCGCAGCGGAGCGCGACAAGTAGGTCCGGACTGACCGGCAAACTCGCCTGAGAGGGACGCGGCGCGGCCGCGGTTCTGACGGCATTCAAACGGGGCGCGGCTCGCGAGGGTCGCGCCTCTCCTGATTCGAGGCAGGCGGGGCCGACGCCCGTGTTCGGACGCCCGTGTTCGGCGGCCCGTGTTCGCCGGTTTGCATCAATTCGGACAATTCCGTCCGTCCGAGCCGGCGGCCGGGCAGCAATTCGGTTCAGAGTTGTCTCAATCCGGCCTGAATTGGCCGTTCTGTGAACGAACAGCGCACGGATCGCCGCGCGGAGCGTCGTTGGGCAGAATCTTCCGGACGAATCCGTCCGGAATGATGCAAGAGCGGCGCGCGTGCCGGCCGACAGCGCCGCTTGGACCCTCAGCTCTCCGGTGGCGCGGCCGGTTGCTCCCAGCGCACGCCGCGGAACCGGCCGAAATCGGCGTCGAAGGAGGCGACGACGGCATCGTGTTCCACGGCCAGTGCGGCCAGGTGCGCGTCGTTGACGAGGTTCGCGGCCGTGCCACTCTCGATGACGAGGCCGGCCAGGACGTCCAGGTGGCGCGCCGTCGGTCCCACGACTACTGCCACCGGCTGACGAAGCCATTTCCGGATGACGTCGATCGCCTCGGCCGGCGTGAGTGGTCGCGAGAAGACCGCAGGATGCGTCGCGATCCGCAGGAAGGCCAGGACCACGATCCAGGCGAATCCGACGGCCTCCCCGCTGTTCAGCGCGGCATCCAACCAGGTACGTGCCGTGCGATGGTGCGCCGAAGACTCGTTCACCGCGTAGAGGAGGACGTTCGCGTCGACCAGCTTCACGTCGCCCGCGTCCTACTTTCGAGCCGCGAGCTTCCGAATCAGCTCGTCATCATCCAGGTCGGCCGCCAGCCGCAACGCCTTGTCAAGCGGGATCGCGGCCTCACCCATGTCAAACGTGGGGGTGCGGAAGTCGGCGTCCGCGCCTCGAGCGCGCGCCCCTGATCGAACCGCCTCGTTCAGCGCTTGTTTGAACGTGAGCCCGCGTTCGCGCATGAGGCCACGTACGATGGCGTCGGTGTCGGGATCGAGGGTAACGGTCGTTCGCATAACCAAGCGCATCATAGCATCAGGAATCGCCGCATCATTGCATCACCGACGGGTTCCCCGACAGATGGCGCCTCCGATGGGCGGGGCCTTGCTCGTGACGGCCGACTGGCTCGGGCCCTCGATCACGGCGGTCGCGGCCCATCGGCTCGAACCGGTCGATTCCGGCACTTGTCGTTCGTCGCTATGGTGGACGCCTCAATCGGGCGTCGCGAACCACCAACGAAGGAACGCCACCGTGAAATACGCGCTGCTGATCTACACCGACTACCAGGGAGCCGGTGCCCCGGCCAACCAGCCCGCTGAAGCCGTCCACGAGATGTACGCGGCATACGGCCGCTTCACGGAGGAGCTGGTCGCAGCCGGCAAGCTCGGCTCGGCGGCAGAACTCGCGAACCCGGCCGAGGCGAAGTCGGTGCGGGTCAAGGACGGCAGGTCGATCGTCACCGACGGCCCGTTCGCCGAGGTGCGCGAACAACTGGGCGGTCTGTACATCATCGACGCCGACGACATGCACGAGGCGGTGGCCTGGGCGGCCAAGGTGCCGAGCGCGCCATTCGGCACGATCGAGGTCCGTCCTCTGGCCCCGCCCATGATGCCTCCCGAGGCTTGACCGACTCCCGCGCACGCGTCGAGACGCCTGGCCTGGCCGACGCTCCGGTGGTCGTCGAGGGCACCGGTGCGCTTGCCGCCGCTGTCGCCGTCGTCGAGCGGGTCTTCCGAGAGGAGCAGGGTCGTGCCGTTGCCGGCCTCATCCGCGTGCTCGGCGACTTCGACATGGCGGAGGAGGCCGTCCAGGATGCATTCCTCGTCGCACTCGAACGCTGGCCCGTCGCCGGGGTTCCGCCGAACCCCGCCGCCTGGATCGTCACGACGGCCCGCAACAAGGCCATCGATCGGATCCGGCGCGCCCGACGGCTCGTCGAGAAGGAGGAGTTGCTCCGGCACTTCGCGATCGACGCTGGGTCCTCGGGCATGACCGCCACAGCAGACTCCACCGGCGAGTCGGGCATCGTCGACGATCGGCTGCGCCTCATCTTCACGTGCTGCCACCCCGCGCTGGCGCCCGAGGCGAGGGTGGCGCTAACGCTGCGCACGCTCGGCGGCCTGACGACGCCCGAGATCGCCCGCGCGTTCCTGCTGCCGGAGGCGACGCTCGCCCAGCGGCTCGTTCGCGCCAAGAAGAAGATCCGCGACGCCGGCATACCCTATCGCGTCCCGCCGGCGCACCTGCTGCCCGAGCGACTGGGGTCGGTGCTGGCGGTCCTCTACCTGGTGTTCAACGAGGGCTACGCCGCGACGAGCGACGAGAGTCTCGTCCGGCGCGAGCTCTGCGATGAGGCGATCCGCCTCGCTCGCCTGCTGCACGAGTTGATGCCCGACGAGCCGGAGGTGACCGGGCTTCTCGCGCTCATGCTCCTGCACGACTCGCGGCGCGAAGCACGGGTGGACGCCTCGGGCGACCTGGTGCTGCTGGAGGACCAGGTTCGCTCGACGTGGGACCGGCGGCGAATCGAGGAGGGTGAGCGACTGCTCGGGGAGGCGCTCCGCCACCGCCGACCCGGCCCATACCAGCTCCAGGCGGCGATCGCGGCACTCCACGTCGCGGCGCCCTCGGCCGCCGCGACCGATTGGCCGGAGATCTGCGCCCTGTACGACGCGCTGTTGCGGCACTTGCCGACCCCTGTGGTTCGGCTGAACCGCGCGGCCGCCGTCGCGATGCGCGACGGGCCGGAGGCGGGGCTGCGCGCGATGGATGCGCTGGCCGGCGAGGACGCCCCGGGTGGCGACGGCCCGCTCGACGGCTACCACCTGTTCCATGCCGCGCGTGCGGACCTGCTGCGGCGAATGTCCAGGCACGCCGAGGCTGCGGAGGCATATCGCCGGGCGCTTGCGATCGTCGGCAACCCGACCGAGCGGCGCTACCTCGAGCGGCGGCTGGCGGAGGTCGGCGGCCGCCGGCCCGACTGATCGGCGGACGCGCCCGGGCCGGCCGCCTGCCGGTCACCTGTGACCTCAGTCCTGCTACCGTGACGCGGTGAACCTCACGCTCTCTGAGCAGGAGCGGACGGCGATCCGCTGGACGCTCCTCGCGCTGCCGGTGATCGCGCTCGCGGTCGTCGGGTTCATCGCGGCCGAGATCGCAAGCGCGTTCTTCAGCATCCTGGTCATGTTCTTCCTGGCCTGGTTGCTGGCATTCCTCATCGACCCGGTCGTCACCCGCATCGAGGCGCGGCTCCCGTTTCTTCCGCGGGGCGTGGCCGCATCGCTCGTATTCGTGATCACCCTGGTCGTCGCAATCGCGCTCCTGGCGCTCATTGCCTCCTCCGCGATCCGCTCGCTCACCTCGATCATCGGCACCGCTCCCACTGTCACGGACGCGATCGCCAAGCTGGTCACCCCGCTCCAGGAAGAGTTGAAGTCGCTCGGCCTCGACATCAACGTCACCGCTGCCGCCACCGACCTCGTGGCCCAGGTGCAGGCGAACGCCAGCAGCCTGCTCAGCACCGTCATCAGCAGCGGCCTCACCCTGTTCACCCAGGGCAGCGCGATCATCTTCATCGCCGTCGTGTTCGTTGCGAGCAAGCGCAGCTTCCTGCACTACCTGCAGCGCCTGGTGCCGCCGTCACAGACAGGGATTGCCGACGCGTTCGTCTCGGCAGTCGGCCACTCGTTCGGCGGCTTCATTCGCGGCAATTTCGGGATGGCCGGGCTGTTCGGACTCAATGCCCTGGTCGTGGCGATCATCTTCGGCGTACCGTTCGCGGCCCTGATCCTGGTCGTGACCGTACTCCTCCAGAGCATCCCGTACTTCGGGCAGCTCGTGTCCTGGATCCCGCTGGTCCTCACCGCGTTCATCTTCACGCCCGACGTTTTCGTTCCGGTTGTGATCGTCTACGTCGTCGTGCTGCTCATCCTTCAGAACGTCGTGTCACCGAAGGTCATGGGCAACGCGGTCGGGCTCAACCCGGTCCTCGTGCTCGCGGCCGTCTTCATCGGGGCGCAGGTCGCCGGTGGCATCGGGGCGATCTTCGGAGTGCCGGTGCTGGCGGTCTTCGCCTCGCTGTTCCAGGCGTGGCTCGATCGCGTTCGCCCGGAAGAGGCCGTCCCGGCCGACGGCGGGGCCACCAGCGTCGCCGACTCCGCTGCCGGGATTACCCCCGCCGCGGACACCGCTGCCGCGGAGCCGGGTCTGCCCGTCGGCCCCGAAGCGGCGCGGGTCGACACGTCCCGCCTCGCAGGAACGGGCTCCGAGGGCTGACCCCATCCGCGGCGCGGGCCTCCGGGCCGCCGGTCGCTCCCGGGGCCGCCGGTCGCCTACAGGAAGTACCGCGGGTTGACCGGGACTCCGTCGAGCCGCACCGACCAGTGCAGGTGCGCGCCCGTGCTGTTGCCCGTGTTCCCTTCCCAGCCGATGACCTGGCCCTCGCGCACGTGAGCACCGACGAAGATCCCCTTCGGAAGGCGCGGCAGGAAGTGGGCGTAGACACTGACCAGGTGGTCGGAGTGCGCGATGATGACGCAGAACGCAGCGTCCTTCCGCGGCGCACCGGGATCCCAGCCGGCAACGAGAACGATCCCGTCCCCTGCCGCCACGACCGGCGCGCCGTAGGGCGCGACGATATCGATGCCCTGGTGGAAGTGCGGGCAATTGCCCTCCGGCGGTTCCAGCGCGAACCCCGTGCAGCCGAATTCCTGGCTGATCTCCCCGATGAGGGGCCAGCGGAAGGTGCCGTTGAAGACCGAGGGCAACTTCCCGGCATGCCGCTCCTTCTCCAGGAGCGCCTTGATCCGTGCCGTGAGGCGCGTCGCAGCCTGTTGCTGGCGCGCCAGGGCGGCCTGGGCCGCCTGCCGATCGTCGAGCAGGCTCGCGTACTGGGCCGCCTGTGCTGCCTGCAGCTGTGCGGTCCGAGCCTCGAGGTCGGCGAGCCGCTGCTCGTCCGCGATCAGCGCATCCCGCTGGCCGGCGATCTGCACGGCGCTCGCGGCAACCTCATCGTGCAATTGCTGCGTGTCGTAGCGCATGGACTGCAATTCGCGTCGCTGCCGGTCGAGGAGTGCCTGGTCGCGCTCGATCGACTGGGCAAGCTCCAGGTCACGCTGCCCGAACGACAGGGCACCCTGCTGCTGGATCAGCGCATCGAGGAAGGACCCTGCCGCGATCACCTGCTCCCACAGCCCGGTCTGTGATGCCCGGTAGGCGTCGGCCAGCCGGGCACCGAGCTCGCGGCGCCGCTGGGCGAGGTCGGCGGCCAGTTCGTCGGCCTGCCCGGCCATGACGTCGAGGCCCCAATCGAGCGAATTGACCTGCGTCTGCAGTCCGTCGCGGCGCACCTCGGTGGCTGCCAGGTCCATCTGCGCCGACGTGAGGTCCGCCCGCGCGGTTGCCAGGTCGACCATGGTGTCCCCGAGCGACCGGGACGTCTGCTGCAACCGGAGGGCGAGCCGCTGGCTGCTCGCCGTGAGGCCGGCGAGCAGATTCCTCTGGTCCACGATGCGCGAGGCGAGGTCGGATCGCTGGGCGCGCGCCCGGGCGATGGGGTCGTCGGCGGGGCGCTGGAAGCGGGGATCGGCCGCGTTGAGCGGCGAGGCGGCGCCGATCACCCAGAGGATGACCCCCGCGATCGCGAGGGCACGGCAGAACGCACGGCGGGGCATGTGCAGACGATGGCGCTGCGGGGCGACGTCCCCAAGTGGCTCCTTCGTCCCATGGTGATGACCCGTCCCGGCCGGCCGGCGCGTCACGCGGTACCGTGTACGGCATGTGCCGAAGCATCAAGACACTGCGCCGGGCCGATGAGCCCGCCACGGACGAGGAGGTTCGGGCCGCTGCCCTCCAGTTCGTGCGAAAACTGAGCGGCTATCGTGCACCCGCCGCCCGAAATGCCGTGGCGTTCGACACGGCGGTGGAGGAGATCGCCGAGGCGTCTCGCCGGCTGCTCGATGGCCTTGTCATCGCGACACGCGCCCAGGGCGCCTCGGGCGAGGGTCCGGCCGGTCGCACCTCCGGAACCGTGCACCTTCCCACGCAATACGGCAGGTGAGCCCGGTTTCTTTCGTTTTCCCAAGGATCCGGGCGGTGGCCGGTGAGAAGATGCCGGCCTCCATGGAGGTGGGTGGTATGGACGCGCCTGCGAACTACATTCAGGTCGGCTTTCTCCTGATCTCGGTGCCCAACGCACTGCTGATCATTGGGATGGTCCTCATCTTCATCGCGGCACTCCTCGCGCCGTTCCCGGGTCATCACGAGGTCGAGGAGGTCGAAGATGACGGCAGCGAGTAGCACGCCCGATCCCGCATCGGAGAAGGAGCCGGCCGGCTCCAACTGGACGACTGCGCTCCGCAGGTCGGTGGAGCACCGCTTCCCGTGGTCGAACCTCCTGCCCGACCGCCAGCCCTTCTTTGTCGGTTCCTGGGTCTACGTGTTCGGCGTCGTGGCCATCACCTCGCTCGTCTGGGTGATCGGGAGCGGGGTCGTCCTCGCGTTCTTCGGCCCCGGCTGGTGGCATGTCAACACGGTCGGGCGCTTTGTGAACAGCATCCACTTCTGGAGCGTCCAGCTGTTCTTCCTGTTCACCGTGCTCCACCTCTGGGGCCAGTACTTCATGGCGTCGTGGCGCGATGGTCGCGCGACCACGTGGGTCGTGGGGGTGGTCATCTTCCTGGCCGGGTTGGTGACGGGCTTCACCGGCTACATTTCCCAGCAGGACCTCGACGCCCAGTGGATCGCGGTCAACGCGAAGGACGCCGTCAACGCGGTGGGCGCGGGCGCGTTCTTCAATCCCCTCGACTTCGGGCAGATGTACGGCATCCACGTGATGCTGCTGCCGATCGCGGTGACCGTCCTGGTGGTGCTCCACGTGCTGCAGGTGCGCATGCGCGGCGTCGTGAAGCCGATCGATTCGCCGGCCCCCGCCGCAAGTGACACACCGACTGCGGGCGCTGCATCGTGAGCAGGCCCCAGGTCGACCAGGCAACCTACTATCGCGGGATCCCCACCATCCGCTACGACCTCGTGAAAGAGTTCGTCATCGCGCTGGTCGTCTCGGGGATCATCGTCCTGCTGCTGGCGGTTGCGCTCTCGTCGCCCGATGTCCCGCCCGTGACGATCCAGTCGTGGGCACAGGCGAACCCGGTCGACTTCATCACCACCGCGACGGCCGAGCTGGGCGGCACGAGTGACAGCTCGGTCTATGGCCCGCCCTACACCGACGGCTCGGACGGGGTCCAGTCGCTCGGGTTCATCTCCCCGCAGCAGTGGCTGGGGAACGCCGTCCACCTCAATCCGCCGCAGGACTTCGTGCTCGGTCCACTGACCACGGCGTCGGCCAACAACGCGGAACTGACGAGCGCGCTTGCGCAGTGGAAGGCCGCGGACAGTGCGACCCAGCAGGCCTGGCTCTCGGCCTATACCGACGCGCTGGCGAATGCGACCGTGGACAGCAATGGTCAGGTGGTCGTCGCTGCGGGCGACTACGGTCCCGTGCCGGCCCTGATGTCGGCCGAGCTGGCCCTTGCGAATTCCGGGGCTCTCGACGGCCTCCTGCTCGCCGACGGGAAGTTCTTCGCCACCAACTACACGAAGCCGCTCCTCTTCATGGGGGACGGCAGCTACCTGTCCGACCTGGCCACCGAGCAGCACCTCACCGGCGACCAGTGGGGCGCGATGAATGAAACCGGCCTCTACCCCGGCCAGACATGGCTCTGGCTCTTCACCATGTGGTACCAGATCCCGTTCTTTGCCGACAGTTCGGCTTCGGACCTGGCGATCGTCATCGTGATGGGCTTCCTGACGCTCCTGCTGGTCCTCGTTCCCTACATCCCGATCCTCAGAGACATCCCACGCTGGATTCCGATCCACCGGCTCATCTGGCGCGACTACTACCGGTGGCGCCGCCATCGCCCGGTGCCGGTGACTCGGTAGCATCGGGTTCCGTCCACCCCATTGGAGCAGGTCCACCTCGTCCTGGCCTGGGCATCGGTTGCCGCCGTCGCCCTGGGGATTGCCTGGGCCGCCGTGCTGATGGTCCAGCGGCGGCGTGGTGGCCGCCAGTTCGTCCGGTACCAGGCGATCGTCGTCCTCGTCGTCCTCCTCGCGGCGGTCGCCGGCGCAGCGCGCCTCGTGACGGGCGGAAGCCCGGCCGACAACCTCCACCTGCTGTACGGCGTGGTCGCCGTCGGCGCCATTCCATTCGCTCGCTCGTTCGTCGCCGGGAGAGAGCGGCGCGAAACGCTGCTGGTCCTGGTTGCCTTCGTGGTCCTCGCGGTGGTCCTGTTCAGGCTGTTTGCAACCGCCTGAGACCGCGCCGGCCGGGAAGCGCTCCCCCGGAGGCACTGCCCCCGGCTGCCACCCGCCCTCGACTGCCGTCCGGCGAGGCTCGGGGATCGCCGGCCGCGGCAGAGCGCCCGCGTCGCACTGAGGCTAGACTCAGTGCTGATGGATCGCGGCGGTGACCGAGGGGAGAAGATCTCTCATCGGCCGCGACCGAGGACCGGACGACCGCAGGAGCCGTTCACCATGACCTCTCGCCGTCACGGCATGCTCGCGTGTGCGGTGTGCCTCGTGATCGCCGCCTGTTCGAGTTCGACCCCCTTGCCCACGGGAAGTGCCGGGACGCCGGCTGCCGGGACTGCGGCGGCCGCAACCCCGGCCGTTCGCGCCACACCGAGTACCGGGTTCACGCCGATACCCGGTCAAACCATCGTTCCCGGTGGCTCCGCGGTTCCCGGTGGCTCCGCGGTTCCCGGTGGCTCCGCAGGCCCGACCGGCGCGCCCGCGACGCCGACGGGCAGCCCGGCGCAGTCCGCGACGCCGGTCCCGAATGCCACGCCGATCCCGGGCCTGGAGGGGCTCGTGGGTACCGACGGATGGTTCACCCTGCTGGTGCTCGGTTCGGACGCGCGCAAAGGGCTCGCCGGCGAGCGGACCGATACGATCATGGTCGTGACCATCGACCCGGCGACCGGCAAGGTGGCCATGGTGAGCCTCCCGCGCGACACGGCCAACGTCCCGATCGGCCCCGGCAGGGTCTATGACCAGAAGGTGACGGGTCTGCTCCAGCAGTTCCAGCTCAACGGCCTGTCGCGGAAGCAGGCCTTCGCGAAGATGGTCAGCGCGCTCGAATACGCGTACGGGATCGAGATCGACCGGTATGCGCTGGCGCATTTCTCGAGCCTGACCAGGACGATCGACGCGCTCGGTGGGATCGACATCAAGCTCGCGGCGCCGTTCCGTGACCCGACCTCGCACGTCGTGATCAAGGGCAAGCGGGGCCTGTACCTGAAGGCCGGCGTGAACCACCTGGACGGGACACTGGCGCTTGCGTTCTCGCGCAGCCGCCACACGACGAGCGACTACGATCGCGCCGCGCGCCAGCAGCTCGTGATCGCGGCGGCAATCGGGAAGGCGCTGTCGCTCGGTCTGGGCGCGCTGCCGGCCCTCGAGCAACTGGGCTTCTCCACGCTGCAGTCGAACCTCACGATCGCCGACATGCCCGCACTGCTCGGACTCGCACAGGAGGCGAAGCTGGGGTCGTTCCGGAGCGTCGTCCTCGCGCCGCCGAGGTACTCGACCGTGGGAACCGGGGCCAACATCTACACGGACTACTTCAACGCGAGCGCAGTCCGGGCGCTGTTCGCGAAGATCTTCGGGCAGTAGCCGGAGGCCCGCGGGCGGTCGAGAGGCCGGGGCGGGTCCGACGGGTGACGGTCCGGGCAAGCGCCGGGACGCTCCTCCGCCATCCCGGCGCTGTTCCGGTCGGAACCGACCTCTCCGCGGGGACGATGCGCCCGGTCGATTCCGCTGACTACCGGCGTCCGGCCCCTTGTTGAGTGCCGTCCGGCCTGCCGCTCGGCCCACGCGGGCCCCTGCGACGCTGGATCGCCCCGCCGGCCCGCTCGGCCGTGCCGGAGTCAGCCTCGCTTGCGGGCCTTCCAGATCTCCTCGCTCGGCCAGCGGTGCGCCCAGTCCAAGGTGACGAACGGGTAGCGGGTCGTCGCGCCTTCCGGCGCCCGCAGTTCGAGCAGGCCCTCGATCTCGAAGTCGTTGGCCCGCAGCAAGCGGATCCAGTCCCCGTGCGAGAGGTGGAATTCAACCGAGTCGTCGTCCGGCCACTCGAAGCGGTGCATCCCGAACTGCGGCCGGAGCAGCGCGTCCCGGGCCGGGCCGTCGCTCTCGAGATCGGGGACGCACAGCATCAGCAAGGTGCTGTTGCCGAGGAAGACGAGCCGTCCCCCGGGTCGCAGCAGGCGCGAAGCCTCCGGAATCCAGGCGTACGGGTCGGCCCAGATCGCCGCGCCGTACTCGGAGATCGCCAGGTCGAAGCTCGCGTCGGGAAGGGGCACGCGCTCCGCGTTGCCGTGGATCAGCGGGAAGTGGAGGTCGTACCGGTCCTGGAGACGGCGCGCCGTCACCAACTGCTGCTCGGAATTGTCGATGCCGACCGGTCGGGCACCCAGCCGGGCGAGCCACGCAGAGATGTACGCCGTCCCGCATCCCAGCTCGATCACGTCCATTCCGCGGACGTCAGGCAGCGCACCCACCTCCGACTCGGGGATGCCCCAGAGGCCCCACGACGGCTCCGTCTCGGCCCAGTTGCGCTCGGCCGGCGCCACGTACCCGGCGCTCAGGATGTCCCAGTGGGCGCGGTTCCGACGGACGTGCTCAGGGAGGTCCTCATCGGCTGTTCCGGCGCCCGCGGTCTCCGCGCCGGGGCCGCGTGCGGGACCGCGTTCCGCGCTCATCGCCGGCCCCCGCTCATTGGTCCTGGTAGACCCGGAGCGTGCCCGCGTAGCAGGCGATCCAGATCTCGCGCGTAGCCGCGTCGTAGGTCACGCCGATCGGATGGTGGTCCGTCGCAACCGTCTGGATGACTTTCATGTCGCTCGTGCGCACCTTGCTCGCCGTGCCCGACGCGTAGTTCACGACGTACAGGGATCGCCCGTCCGCCGAGATCGCCATACTACGCGGCTCCGTTCCCACGTTGGCCCGGGCGACCACCCGATCGGTGCGCAGGTCGATCTTGGCGATCTGGTTCGCGAAGTTCAGCGTGACGTAAAGGTAGCGGCCCGTCGGGTCGATGACCACGTGCCGGGGGGCGGTGCCGATATTCCGGATGTAGCTGACGCCGAGCGTCTTCAGGTTGATCTTGGCGACCGAGTTCAGGTCCCAGACCGCGATGTACGCCGTGCGGGAGTTCGGGTCAAAGGTGATGCCCCGCGGATGCCACCCGACCTTGACCCGCGCCGTCTCCTTGAATGTTGCGGTGTCGACGACGCTCACGTCGCCCGAGCACCAGTTGCTCACGAGGAGCGTCGATCCGTCGGGCGTCACCGCCAGGTACTTGGGCGTGCGGTGGACCGCGGTCACGCCGGTGATCGCCAGGGTGGCGACGTCGATGCGGTAGACGAAGCTGGAATCGATGTTGTTGCCGGGCAGGCACGCGTCGATTCCCGGGTGGTTGAAGCCCGTCCCGAACATTGCGTACTGCGAGACGTAGACGGTCGAATGATCCGGCGAAAACGCGGCCTCCACGGGCGACCCGTGGGCCTTGCCCGGATACTGCGGATAGCCCCAGTCGGAGAGGTAGACCTTGTCGGAGATGGTCTTCACGACCTGGAACCTGCGGTTGTACACGCGGATGGTGTGCGAGTACATCATGTTCTGGGCGAAGAACAGGCCGGTCTCCGATGACACGATCGACTTGGGGGTCAGGCCGCCCGAGATGACGGTCACCAGGTGCATGCGCAGCGTGTCCGAATGGACCGAGTCGGGGAGGACGGGCGCATGCGACGGCGACGGAGTGGCTGACGGCGCAGGCGACGCGCCCGGTGCCGGCGACGAGTCGGGCGCGGGCGAGCCGGCAGGCGACGGCGACGCTGTGCAGCAGATGCCCGGAGGAGTCAAAGCGGGACCCGGGGTGGCGCTCGGTCCCTCGGTCGATCCGGCGGCGGCCGATGCCGATGGTGGCACTGACCCCGCGGCGATCGCGGGAGGCGAGGCCGCGGTGCCGGTGTCCCCGTTTCCGCGGGCACCGATCCACAGCCCGACCAGCACGGCAACCGCGACGACGAGCAGCACGCCACCCAGGAGGGTCGCGGGACCGAGGACGAGACGGCGCTGAGGCATGGGTCCGAAGCCTACGTCATCGGCGAGGGCGCCGGACGCCGACTTCGATCGCGATCCGGCCTGGCCGCTTCCTCGACGGGCCATGGCGCACGCCGCCTGATGATCCAGAGCGCCACCGCGCCATAGAGAAGCGCCGGGATGATGCCCGCCTCGCCGCCCACGACGTCGATCTTCGACGATGGTGCCAGCACCAGGCCCTGGAGCCGGCCCCAGGCGGCATTGTGCGAGCCGTGCAGGATCGCGGACGACCAGATGCTGTCGGTCGCGACGCGCATCTCGTTGGAGATGAAGGTCAGTGCCGTCAGCGTGGCTGCGAAAAGGAGGAGGAAGACGATGCCTGCGCCCGGGTGGTAGACGCGGGCGATCAGGATCAGGGGCATGTGCCACGTCGCCCACAGCAGGCCCATCGCGAGCCCGGTTCGCACTCGACCGAGCGGCATCAGGCGCGGCAGCAGGAACCCGCGCCACCCGACCTCCTCGGCGAGCGACTCCACCGCGACCACCGGGACCAGGATCACCCACCATGCGCCGTAGGCCGCCAGGCTTCCGGCCGGCGACAGCCCGAGTCCGGTCAGCCCAAAGGCCACGGCGGCGCCGTAGCCGACGCCCAGCACCAGGGCCGGAAGTGCGGCTGCGGCCGCCCAGTCACGCGGCCCGCCGCGTCCCCGGCCGAGTGCCATCCGCCGCCAGCCTCCCGCCGTCCGCAGGTCGCCGCCGGCGAGCATCACGAGCCCGGCCGCGATCGTCGGGCTGACGCCGTAGATCCCGAGCGTGATCGGGTTGGGAACGAGGGACAGCCCGAAGGTCATCGCGAGGAGGAGGCCCACGAAGAGGAGCACCTCGCTCCGGTCGCCGAGCGGTCGCGCGGGGAAGGCGCTCGCAAGGCGGATCGCGGTCACCTCGGCAAATCTCTGCAACCGAACGGTCCAGCGCAACCGGATCCCCAGGTCCCTATGGGTCGGATTCGGCCGCCGGAGCCGGGTTCGCCGACACCGAGCGCGGCGGCACCTGGTTCGCTGACACCAAGCGCGGCGGCACCTGGTTCGCTGACACCGAGCGCGGCGGCACCTGGTTCGGCCGCGCCGAGTTCGGCGGCACCTGGTTCGCCCGCGCCGAGTTCGCCCGCGCGAGCGCCCGATCGAGCATCGCGATGTGCGGTCGCGCCCCCGCTCGCTCGAGGGTCGCGCGCGCCTCCTCCGCGGCAGCAGCCACACCGTCGCCGGCCGGACCAAGGATCGTCGCCATGTCGATCGCAACGTACGCCCGTTCCATGACATAGCCAAGGTCGCGCCACGAGTCAAGCGCGGTGGCGTAGAGCGCAGCGGCCTCGCCCGATCGACCCCGCAGGCCCGTCATCCCTGCCCGGACCGTCCGCCTCGTTGTCGCGCTCACCGGGTCCCCCGACGCGTTGGCGAGGACCTGGTCGGCGGCCGCACGCGCGCGATCGGCGTCGCCGAGTCGCAGCGCGACGCGGAACATCTCGTACGCAAACCCGATGAAACTCGGTGTCTCGGCGGTCGTCGCGTTGGCCTCGGAGAGCTTCGCGTATGCCCCTTCGAGGTCACCGGCGAGGAGTCGGATCCGGCCCTCCAGCGCCGGTAGGAATGCCCGGAAGAACTGGGCGTCGGGGTGCGCAGTCGAGTAGCGCGCCACCACGGCCAGCGTCTCGCCGCAGTCCTCGCCGCTCGCCGCATGGACCGCGACACGGGCCAGTGGCTCGGTGCAGTCCTCACCGCGATCCGCCCTCCAGCCCGCGAACATGAGCGACAGGCGTGCCCGATCGACGTCGTCGAGTTCCTCCGAGAGCGCTTCGTGCACCTCTCGCATCGACCAGTCGCCCTCGCCGAGCTCCCAGGCGATGTCGACCGCGACCAGCAGCGTGATGGTCTGCCGACTCCCGAGCCGCCGCGCCAGGGTCAGCCCGGCGCGGGCGGTCACGAGCGCGCCACGCGGGTCGCGGCTCCGCAGGTAGTCGCCGAGATTGCTGTACCCCCGCAGCGCGACCCGGAACAGCCCTGCCGCGAGCGCCAGGTCCAGGCCTCCACGGATGACCGCTGCTCCCTCCCGGTCGCGGCCCATCTCGGCCAGCGCCGAACCCTTGGTGATCAGGAGGTCGGCGATCTCGGGTACGACGTCGGTGCGTTCGGCCGCGGGGAGCATTCGATCGGCGATCTCCATCGCCTTCACGGGTTCCCATGCGAGCATGCTGGCTCGTGCCCATTGGGCGCCGATCGCCACGACAGCCGGATCGTCCGAGAGGTCGGCGTACGCCGACTGGGCGGCCTCCGCCATCGCTGCGGCTTCTGCATGCCGGCCGGCCACGTTGAGGGCCCGAGTGAGACCCGCCGTCGCGCGTGCCGCGGCGCTCCGATCGCCGGTTTCCGTCCACTGGTCACGTGCCAGGCGGAGCCATGCCTCTGCGCGTTCGTGGCGCCCGGCGTCCGATGCCGCCTCGCCGGCGCGCTCCAGCAGCGCCGCCCGCTCGGGGGGATCCGTCGTCACCTCCAGCGCCTGCTCCATGAACGTCGTGGCCTGGAGCGGCGACCCCAGGTCGAGCGCCCGGTCGGCAGCCGCCCGCAGGGATGCCCGGACCTGCACGGTGAGTGCGCCGGTCTCCGGGCCCGGCGTTGAGTTGCGCAGCGCGCCGAGGTACTGCCCGGCTGTCGCACCCGCGAGTGCCTCGTCACGGAGCGACTCGAAGTAGCGCGCCGCCGCCAGGTGGCGCCGCCTGCGGTTCGGCCGCGACAGCGTGGCATAGGCAACCTCGCGAACGAGGGCCTGGACCCAGGCGTATTGCCCGAGGTCGGGCGAATCCCGGTCGGAGCGCAGGACCAGGAGTTCGCGCCGGACGAGGCCGGCGAGCCGGCGATCGAGGTCGGCGCGAGCGGGTGCCGACGCGGGGGCGAGGGTGTCGGGCCCCCCGGCGAGCGTGCCGGACACCGCGGCGAGCGCGTCGAGCGTGAAGCTCCCCCCGAGTACCGCAGCGTCCTCGAGGAGCGCTCGGTCGGCCGCGTCGAGCGCGTCCAGCCGCGCGGCAAGAAGGGCGCGCAGCGTCTCGGGGATCTGCGACGAGGGCACGTCGCGTGTCCGCTCGAGCTTCCCGTCGTGCTCGATCAGCGTGCCGTCCGCGAGGAACATCCGCAGCAGCTCGACCGCGTAGAGCGGGATCCCGCCCGCCCGGTTGACGATCGCGCGCATCGTCTCGTCCGGGACGTTGGGGACCAGGCCGCCAACGAGGCCCCGGATCCGATCGTCGTCGAGCGGCTCCAGCCGAATGGTCACGGCTCGCCGGCGCGTCACCCAGTGCGGTCGCTTCTCCAGTTGCTCGGGGCGTGCGAGCGCCACGATCAGGAGCGGGCCGCGCATCCAGTCGACAAGGTGCTCGATGAAGTCGAGCACACCCGGGTCCGCCCAGTGCAGGTCCTCGAAGACGAGGGCCGTGGGTCCGTCGGCACAGATCCGTTCCAGGAACACGCGCCAGGATGCGAACAGGACACCGCCGCCCGGCGCGCGGCCGAGGCCCAGCAGGGCGAGCACGGCATCCTCGATCTCCCGGTGGTCGGGGGAGGCATCGAACATGACGTCCATCCGCTCCGCCAGCCTACCCCGGGTGGTCGCCTCGTCGTCCGTTTCGGCCAGGGCGAGGAACTGGCGCACCATCTCGCCGAGTGCCCAGAACGTGACACCGTCGCCGTACGCGGGTGAGCGGCCGACGAGCCAGCGCAGCGGCGTCCCGAGCCCGTCGGCGTACTTCTCGACCTCCCAGGCGAGCCTCGACTTGCCGATCCCGACATCGCCGATCACCGAGACCAACCGCGGACGGGTCTCGGTGCCGGTGGTTCCCACGAGGTCGCGCAGAAGGCGAAGCTCCGTGTCGCGGCCGACGAACGGCGCCTCGACGGTGCCCGGCCGGTTGCGCCCGCCTCGATCCGCGACGACGCGAAGCGCCCGCCAGGACGTGACGGGGCTGGTCTTGCCGCGCAACACATGCTCGCCGGCGGGTTCGTACGTGATTGCTGCAGAGGAGGCACGCTGGGTGGCTTCGCCGACGAGGACGCTGCCGGGTGGCGCAACGGACTGGAGTCGCGAGGCGGTGTTGACGAGGTCGCCGGCGATCATGCCCTGGTCGGCCGCACCGGCGGTGACGACGGCCTCGCCGCTCATGACGGCGGCGCGCGCCTGGAGTCCGGGAGCGAGGACGGGCACGGCATCGACGAGATCGAGCGCCGCGCGCACGGCGCGTTCGACATCGTCCTCGCGGGCGACGGGGGCGCCCCACACGGCCATGACCGCGTCGCCGATAAACTTCTCGATGGCGCCGCCGTAGCGCCCGATGATGTCGCGGGCGGCCTCGAAGTATCGCGTCAGGAGGTCGCGGACGTCCTCGGGATCGCGGCCCTCCGCAAGGGTCGTGAAGCCGACGAGATCGACGAAGAGGACGGAGACGAACCTTCGCTCGGTGATCTCGGAGGTTGGCAGGCCGGTCGGTGAAGCGGGCGTGGCCACGGAGGGTGGCGCGACCAGGGGACGTGGCGCGGCCGCCTCGATCTGCGTGGCCGGAGCCGTCTGGACCGAGACTGCCGCCGGCCCGGCAGTCGGAGAGGGGGTCGCGGCCGGTTCGGCTTGCTGGGCCGCCCCAGTCACCTGCGTCGCACCAGTCACCTCCGTCGCACCGGGGACCTCCGTCGCACCGGGGACCTGCGTCGCACCGGGGACCTGCGTCGCACCGGGGACCTGGGCCGCATCCGGGACGTGCACTGCCCCCGGCACCTGCGCCGCCCCGCAATTCGCGCAGAAGCGCGCGCCGGGGCGGAGCGTCGCACCGCAGTTGAAGCACGTCCTGGCGAACGCCGTGCCGCAGGCGTCGCAGAAGCGTGCGTCGGGCTCGTTCTCGGTCGAACACCGCGGGCAGATCACGCCTTGGTCTCCCGTTTGCGCAATGGTCGGCAGTTTCGTGCAGCGCGGACCTTACCTGACGCGGACGGGAACGACAGGTTCGGCGCGCTGAACCGTTCGCGACCAGGATCAGCAGGTCCGCCGCCCTACCTCGCCCGCTCACGGGATCAGCGAAGGGCCCGGCGGTGCAGGGGCGAGATTGAAGCCGAACGCCGCCTTGGTCCGTCGGTCCGCGAGCCGGTCAGCTTCCGGCGGACGGGTCAGTGGTGCGGCCGAGGAACAGGATCGCGCCGGTCGGCTTATCCCGGAGTGCGAACAGGAACGGCCGGTCCACGGTCAGGACAACCGGCTGCGCGGCGGCGTAGGTGTCCATCACGACCGCCGTGGCGGCAGCAGCCTCGGTGCCCTTCTCGTCCACCGAGATGTTGGCCTGGTGCACGACGTGGCTGATGAACAGCTGCTCGTCGCTCGTGATGCCCGAGAAGTCGGCCCGGTCGGGATCGAACGCCAGCGGCATACCGAGGGCGGACAGCTGCGCGTTCAGATCGACCGCCGTCCTGATCCCGAACTTCGGGAAGCCGAGCGTCATCTGGCACTCACCCAGGTTCGAGACGATGCGGTCGAGCTTCGGCGGGTCCAGGGTCTTCTCGAACGAGGCCAGGTTGTCCGGGACGATCACCGACAGTGTCAGCGAGTCGCCGACATACGGCAGTTCGACCGCCTGCCAGCCGGCACCTGAGCCACATGGAAGCTTGGCCTGGAGGGCCATCATCGGGACACTGATCGTCGAACCGTCGGCCCGCGTGAATGGGCCGGGCCGCGTGGCGGCTGGATCGAATGGGGTTTCCCACGGCGCCTTGAGGTAGATGGCGTTGACCAATGTCAGTCGGGTCGCGTCGGTCAGGATCCCGGGGTCCAGGAGTTCGGGGATCCGCTGCTCGGTCTGGTCGCTGACCCAGGCGTTGATCGCCTGTCGGGCTGCCTCCGCTGCCGACTTGTAGTCGACGAGCCGGACGCCGGCCGCGAACCGTTCCGCGAGCGCATCCAGGTAATCCGACTGGAAGTGCATATCCCTCTGGGCGAACGGCGCGTTCGCGATCCGAAGTGTCACGTCCTCGGTGACGCCCGGTTCAAGGGTCACGATCTGCGTCCGCGAGGCGAGCGCCCTGTCGAGCCCGTCGATCGCCAGCGCGTTCGCGTCGGAGCCCACCGAGTGCAGGACCTGGTCCATCTGCGCCGCGGTGTCACCGCGGGCTCCGGCACGCGCCATGGAAAGGGCAATCGCCACGCTCGCCGGAGAGAAGACGAGGTTCCCGCCGTTCGCCGCGAGCCTCCGGTAGAGATCGAGGCCGAACCCGTCGATCGCGGCTGCCGCCCTCGGCGCCTCGTCCGACGGCGCGGGCATGCGGGTGGCCTCGGACCTGGCCAGGGTGATGGCGCCCAACTTACCGGTGCCGCTGCTGCCGACCGGCCCTGCCTGACCGCAGCCCGCCGTCACGACCAGCACGAGGGCGAGCATCGCGGGAAGGCGTCTGCGCATGCCGCCTTCGACGCCGGAACATCCGTTTCGGTTTCGCTCGGCCGGGACCGCGTGCCGCAGACTGCCGGTCTGCATGTCACGCGCCTCTTTGGGCACTCCGCCGAGCGCCCCCCAGGTTGCGCGGCCCCTCCCCGCCGAGCGCCGCACTCCCCGGGTTGCGCGGCCCCTCCCCGCCGAGCGGCGCACTCCCCGGGTTGCGCGGCCCCTCCCCGCCGAGCGGCGCACTCCCCGGGTTGCGCGGCCCCTCCCCGCCGAGCGGCGCACTCTGGGTTGCGCGGCCCCTCCCCGCCGAGCGGCGCACTCCGGGTTGCGCGCCCCTACCCGCCGAGTCGCCCCTCCCCGCCGAGCGGCCCCTCCCCGCCGAGCGGCCCCTCCCCGCCGAGCGGCGCACTCAGGGTCGGTAGAAGTCCTCGACGATCCGCGTCACGCCGTCGACGACGGCCACGCCGATACCGACCTGCGTGTAGTGAGGGTCCTTGAAGTTGCGCCAATGCCAGCCGAGCGACGACTTCTCGGCCTGCATCATGAGGTGCGTCTCCAGCACGTCCTGCCTCGGCCTGGTCCACGTGCCGCAACCAATGTTCTCGCCGAAGTGATTGCCGTTGAACCCGTGCGATCGAAAGGCGCCCATGATCGTGCGGCCGCCGTACGTATGCCCGCAGTAGTCGGCCTTCGCAATCTTGACTGCGTAGGGCCGAGAGATGCGATTGGAGAGCGCCGCCCGCAGCTTCAGTGGGGGGCGGTACCTGCTGTGCTTGCCGCTGCCGTAGTCCTTGCACGTCCCATCCGTCCGAACCCAGCCACCAGTGCGGGTGCAGTTGATCAGCCGCAGGGCGAACTTCTCGAGGTCGTAGTGGGGCGGTGTGGCCGCCTCAGTCGGCGCCGCGGGTGCGAACGCGAGCAGCGCGAGGAGGATCGGCAGCACGAGCGCCCTGTGGCTGGATCGGGACATCGGTGGGCCTCCGAGTCGAATGGCGTTGCCCACAGGAGCGTGCCCGGCCGGACTCACGGCGCCGACCGGGCAAACGGTACGGGGATCGCGGCCCCATGGGCCTGCTGAGACGATTCCAATCAAGCGTAGCGCACCGAAGTGGTCTGGGGAACGCCTGGCCCGTCGTGGCTCGTCCGGAGAGCCCGCCTCTCGCTGCCCAGCCGCCGGCTGCGCGGTCAGCCGCTCTGCCGGTGTGCCATTGCCAGCACCTGGGCCAGGTGCAGCGTCTGTCGGCCCGTGCCCTGCTCGATCTGTTCGCGGCAGCTGAACCCGTCGGCGACAACCAGCGTCCCCGCCGACGCCGCTCGCACCGCGGGCAGCAGCGATCGCTCGCCGGCCGCGACCGACACTTCGTAGTGTTCGCCGCGCTGGAACCCGAACGCACCGGCCATACCGCAGCAGCCGCCACCGAGCACATCCACGTCGAGCCCCATCCGCCCCAGGAGCCGCGTCTCGGAGTCCATGCCCAGGATCGATTGCTGGTGGCAGTGGCCCTGGACCATGGCGTGCCCGGCCAGGCCCGGCGGCTCGTACCCTGGCGCGTGCTCGGCCAGGAATTCGCTCAGAAGGAACACCTGGCCGCTGAGCCGTCGGGCATCCGCCCGACCCGGGAACAGTCCAACGAGCTCGTCGCGGAACACCGACACGCATGACGGCTCCAGCCCCACGATCGGGACTCCGCGAGCGATCGGCTCCCGCAACTCCCGCAACACCTGCCGCAGCAGCCGCTTTGCCAAGTCGAGCATGCCCCAGTCGTAGAGCGGACGGCCGCAGCAGAGCGACGCCTTCGGAACAGTGACCCGAAACCCCGCACCCTCCAGCACCTCGACGGCCGACCGAGACGTCGTCGGCCGAAAGTGGTTGTTGAATGTATCGGGCCAGAGGATCACTTCTGGTCGCATGCCCGCCGCGGGGGAACCCGGCCGCCCGCCGTGCTCCCCGCCCGCCGCGGGGGAACCCGGCCGCCCGCCGTGCTCCCCGCCCGCCGCGCCCTGACCTCGCGCCTCGAACCACTGCTTGAACGTGCGGTCCGCGAACCGTGGGAAATCGCGCTCCGGTGCGATGCCGCCGATCCGCTTCGCCAGCGGCCCTGTGATCGGCGCGTGCGTCACTCCGTTGACGAGCCGCGGCATCCGCGAGGCCAGCCGGGCCCACCAGTAGATCAGCCCCATCGAGTAGGCCGCCATCGGCCGCGGGCGACCCGCGTAGTAGTGGGACAGGAATTCGGCTTTGTACGTGGCCATGTCCACTCCGACCGGGCATTCCGTTTTGCATCCCTTGCACGCGAAGCAGAGGTCGAGCGCCTCGCGCACCTCCCTGCTGCGCCACCCGTCGCCGATCAACTCGTCCCCGTTGAGCATCTCGTACAGCAGGCGCGCCCGGCCCCGGGTCGAATGCCGCTCCTCGCGAGTCACCATGTAGCTCGGGCACATGACGCCACCCTCGCCACGCCGGCACTTGCCGACGCCGATACAGCGGAATGCAGCGTGTGCGAAAGACCCATCGTCAGCCTCGAACGCGAATTGCAGGCGCGGCTCCGGCCCGTGTGCCCCGACGCCAACTCCGGGCGCGGCCGCCCTGCCAGCCCCTGACCAGGCCTCGCTGCCACTCGCACTCGCCGCGGGCGCGGCCGCCCTGCCGCTCGCCGCGGGCGCGGCCGCCCTGCCGCTCGCCGCGGCACTGCCCCCAGCCCTCCTGCGCCCTGCCAACCCGACGCCCGGCGCCACGCGCAGGTCCGCGTCGACCGGCATCGCCCGCACGACCTTGCCCGGGTTCATCCTCCCATCCGGGTCCCATAGGTCCTTGAACTCCTCGAACGCCCCGACCAGGCGTCCGCCGAACATCCGCGGCAGCAGCTCGCCCCGGGCCTGGCCGTCGCCATGCTCGCCCGACAGCGACCCGCCGAACCCGACCACCAGGTCGGCCGCCTCGTCGAGATACCGCCGGAAGGCGCGGACCCCGTCCGCGGTCTCCAGGTCGAAGTTGATCCGGCAGTGCAGGCAGCCATCGCCGAAGTGGCCGTACATGTCCGCGTCGTAGCCGTAGCCGTCCCACAGCTTCCGAAGCTCGCGCAGGTACGCGCCCAGGCGCTCCGGGCGGACCGCCGAGTCCTCCCATCCGGGCCCGGTCCACGGCCTGCCCGGCACCATCGCCGTCGCGCCCACTGCCGACTCGCGCATCCCCCACACGCCGATCTCGGTGTCGCGGCGGTCGAACGACCGCATCTCGGGCGCGCCAGGACCGCCCCCGAGCCGTCGCATTGCCGCCCGCACCTTCGTGTCCGACTCGATCCGATCCGATCCGCCGTACTCGACCACCAGCCAGCCGCGCCCCTCGGGCAGCCGCCGGATCGAGTCGACGTTGAGTCCCTTGCGCAGCATGTCGTCGATGAGCTTGCCGTCCATGCCCTCGCAGGCGATGGGCCCCGTGGCGAGCACGTCCGGCACGGCGTCGGCCGCCCGGTAGATGTCCGGGAACCCGAGCACCAGGAGCGATCGACCGCGCGGGTTCTCGGTCAGGCGAACCGTCGCCTCCAGCACGGTCACGCAGGTCGACTCGGTCCCGACCAGCGCCCGAGCCACGTTGAGCCCCCGCTCTGGCAGCAGGTGCTGCAACCCGAACCCCGAGACCAGCCGCGGAATGTCGGGAAAGCGCGCCCGGATCTCGTCAGCGTAGCGGTCCCGGAGCCCGAGCAGCCCCCGGTAGATCTCGGCGCGCCGGCCTCCCCCAACTGGATCCGCGCGTAGTCGTCGTCGCTGGTCGCGCCGACTCGGAAGCGATCGCCGCGGTACGTCAGGACCTCCAGTTCCTCGACGTTGTCGTCAGTCTTGCCGGCCATGATCGAGTGCGGGCCGCACGAGTTGTTGCCGATCATCCCGCCGAGCGTGCAGCGGTCATGCGTCGCCGGGTCCGGGCCGAATGTCAGGCCGTGCCGCTCGGCGGCGTTCCGCAGATCGTCGAGTACCAGACCCGGCCGAACGCGGGCGAGGCGCCGTTCCGGATCGATCTCCAGGACCTGGTTGACGTACTTGCTCCAGTCGATGACGACGGCGACGTTGCAGGCCTGGCCCGCCAGGCTGGTTCCGCCTCCGCGGGAAAGCAGCGGCGCGCCGAACGCCCGGCACGCCGCCACCGTCGCGACGACGTCGTCCACACTGCGTGGCACGACCACGCCGATCGGCACCTGGCGGTAGTTGGAGGCATCGGTCGAGTACAGGGCGCGGCTGCTCGCGTCGAAGCGGACCTCGCCTCGGACGACCTTCCGGAGTTCGGCGGCGAGCCCCCGCGCGTCGGTGCCGGCTCGGTCAGTCTTCTGGCGCATGGCCGGCGTCCTCCTCCGGGCGACGCCGACCCGGTTGCCGGTCGTCCCCTTCCAATGATCGACCATGTGGCGCCCGGCAGCCGACCGTTCGGTCCAGCCTGTCCGGCCGGCACTGCACCTACCCCTCCGGACGCGACGTCTCCGCCGAGTGGCCGCGGTGGCTGATGATCAGGATCTCGCACGGCTCGTCGCCGAGGCATTCGGAGTCGTGGGGGATGGTCGCGTCCCACACGAGGTAGTCGCCCGGCCCGAGATCGAAGCTGTACGTCGCGCCCTGCAGGAGGCGCATCCGGCCCGACAGCACCACGTGATGCTCCTCGCCCGTGTGCGCGTGCATGCCGCTCCGCTGGCCCGGCAGGCATGTCGCCACGACGACGCGCAGGTCCCTGCGGGATCCCCCCGTCGACTTCCTGCACGTCAAGACCGCCGGGACCGTCCCAGCGGCGTCGGTCCGCGGCACGCACCACGCGAGGCGGCGGCGCCGAGTCGAGCGAGGAACCAGGTAATCGGGACCGTCGAGCGCGGCCGCCAGCGCGCCCAACGAGTCGAGCGACGGTGAGGCCTTGTCGTTCTCGATCTGGCTGAGGTAGCCGACGTTCAGCCCGCTGCGCGTCGCGACCTGCGCCAGGGTCAGCCCGCGTTCCTTCCGGAGCCGGCGAACCTGCGGACCCACGCATGTCCGTGCGCGCCCGGCGGGCCGAGCTCGGGATCGTCGCATCCGTGACGGCGACTGACCCAGCGTCATTCACCACCTGAATTGGCCCTCCACAAAAGGGTATTGACACGGACCATCGCCATGTGGCAAATTGGCCCTAGGCAATCGTGGTTTAGCCAGAGTCAAATGTCAAGGAAGGAACGCGCAATGAAGGTCGCCATTCTCGGTTCGGGCAACGTCGGTCGCGCACGTCGCATCTCGGCCGTGCGGGCCGGATTCGGTCCACGCTGAGCGCCTCCGATCCCGAGCACCGCGCAGCGGCGCTCCGTCGACCGGTGCCCGGCCGGCCGACTCGAATCGCTGCGGCAGTCCGCGACGCGGATGTCGTCGTGTTCGCGTTCAGCTACCCGCGTTCTTGACGGGGTGCTTGCGGAACTCGACGACGGCGCTCGACGGCAAGAGTCGTCGTCGACGCGATCAATGCCGTCGCGCCCGACCTGCAGGGACTCGCCGTGGAGACCTCGGTCGCGGAGTACATCCAGGCGCGGGTGCCCGGCGCGCGGGTCGTCAAGGCGTTCAATACGGCATTCGCCTGCGCGCAGGCCAACCCCGTCGTCGACGGGATCTCCGTCGACGGTTACGTCGCCGGCACGACGCGCCGGCCAAGCAGGCCGTGCTCGGACCTTGTCGAGTCGATCGGCTTCCGCCCGGTCGACGTCGGCTCGCTCAAGATGGCCCGCGGACTCGAGTGGCTCGCCCTCCTGAACATCTGCGATGCAGATCCGCACCGGCGGCTCGTGGCAGGCAGGCTGGAAGTTGGTTGAGCCGACGCCCGTCGCTCGCCTGATCGAAGAAGGATTTCGTCGATGTCATCGGGCCCCGCGCGGCGACGCTGATTCAATCCCGGGCCCCGGACGGCGCGAACCCCGTTCGGGGCCTTTCGTTGTCCAGGGCCGGCGCGGCCCGACCTCGGTCGGCCTCGGCTGATGTCAGCCGAAGTAGATCTGCCAGCGCCACCTATCCTCGCCGGCGAGCAGTGCCCGGAGATGGTTGATCTCCCCGGCGTGGTACAGGTCGTGCTGCAGCAGCGTGGACAGCAGCCACCGTGTTTCCCGTTGCTCGCCCCAATTCGCGCTTGCGCGGAATACCCAGGTCTTCGTCCGACAGCGCCTCGACCTGGACCATCAGCCGGGCGTGCGACTCCCGAAGCCAGTCGATCGCACCGTGCATGGGCGCATCCCCTTCGGCCCACGGCCGGACTTCCGGAGATTCCCACTGAGGTCCCGCGGCCCGAACGCGTGGTCCATGTACATGAGTTTCGTGCCGCCGACGTGGAGAACGATGGACTCGATCGTCCGCACCGACCGATCAGCCCGTGTCCGCCACATGAGACGTCGACGGTCGCCAAGGTTCGACCATGAGGGATTGGCTCTCGTTCGATTGCTCGATGCCCTTGCCGTCGAACGCTTCTCGAGGAGGTAGCACAGTAGGTCGATCTCGCTCATGCGTCCGATGGTACCGGAGGTCCCGCGGGAAGGATTGTCCCGACTGGCCCGTTTCGGTCGCAATCGCTCGTCTGGCCGGGTCGTCAGCTCGATCGAGGCGCGGAACCCGTCAGGTCGGCTCGATTCGCCCCGGGACTCGCTCCTCCATCGCCCAGTGGATGCCCCAGCGATCGAGGACGTCGAGGTACGGCCGCGCGTCGAACTGCTCGGGCACCGAGCACGCCGCGTCCCGCCCAGGCGCCGTTCGCCAGCAGCTCCATCGCCGACGACCGGGTTGAACCCGGTCTGCCAGCCGACGGCCTGCAGCCCGTAGTCGCGCCAGCAGTCTCCTCGGCGACGGTCTTCTGGTAGAGGTAGACCTCGCGAGGCTGCGCCGTCCTTCCGGCCGATCACCCACGTGCCGACGATCGCCCGGCCCTTCATCCGGTCGCCGACGCGCGCCGGATCCGGGGTGAGCGCCGCGACCACGTCGCGCGGCGCCACCTCGACGCCCTTGACGCGGACCGGCCTCGTCGAGTCGAGCCCGAGCTTGTGGAGCGTGCTGCAGCACGTCGATGAACTCGGTGCCGAGCGCGTACTTGAAGGTGACCTTGCCGCAGTCGACGCCGCGCGGCACCAGCACGACCTCCTCGTGCTCGACGTTGACGCACTCGACCGGGCCGATGCCCTCCGGGAAGACGAACGACTCGGGCGCGGAGAACGGCTCGGTGACGTGAAGAAGCCGCGCTCCGCGCTCCCAGATCAGCGGCGGGTTGAGGCACTCCTCGATCGTCGTCCAGATGCTGAACACCGGCGCGAACGCGTATCCCTCGATGCGCAGGTCGCCGCCGTCGCGGACGTGGACCTCGTCGATCTCGTCGAACAGCTGGTCGGCGGCATAGCGCGCGAACACGTCGGTGAGGCCCGGGTCCATGCCCATGCCGAGGAGCGCGAGGCGCCCCGCGCGTGCGCCACTGCGTCGTGCCTTCGGCGAACTGGTAGTCGCCGAGCAGGACGCCCGGCCGGTCGAACGGGTCGCTCGGCGTCCGGCTCGGAGAGGCACACGGCCATGTCCATGTAGTCGGCGCCGGCCTCGAACGCCGCATCGAAGAGCGACGGCACGAAGCGCGGATCAGCCGCGTTCATGACGAGGTCGACGCCGTGCTCGCGCGCGAGGCGGACGACGGCGCCGGATCGCCGACGCGTCGACGACGCGCAACCGGGAACGCTCGACGATCGCCGGCCGCGTCGCCGGCAGCAGTCGCGCCTGGACCTCGCGCGCGCGAGTCCACGTTGTAGTCGGCGAGCACCATCCGCTCGAGCCACGGCCGGCCCCGTGCGACGTTGGCGATCGCCTCGCCGACGGTGCCGACGCCGACGAGCAGGACCTTCAGGCGCTTCACGCGAATCCCTCCGAAGTTCGCATCCCGGAAGGCCCGGGGGATGCGAGTAGCGTACGCGCCCGAGCGTTACCCGTGCGAGATCCGCACGTGCCCAGGGCGCTCGGTCAAGGCACGCACCCAAGCCGCACGCGCGTGCCGCCCGAGCCCAACCGCCCACGGCCGCCCTGCCGCGCCTCGCCGCCCACGGTCGCCCTGCCGCGCCTCGCCGCCCACGGTCGCCCTGCCGCCCTGCCGCCCGGCCGCCCTGCTACACGGTGACCGTCAACCCGCTCGAATTTCCCTTGAACAATGCCTGGTACCGGTTTGAAGCGCCCGGGTACACAGCCGTCTCGAGGTGACTCTTCCCGCGCACCGCGGTGAGCCGTTGGCCGGCGAACGCAAGCCGCTCGACGTTGCCCGAGATGTCCAGCCCGAGCCCGACGCCGGTCGGGAAGTCGAGCGCCGCGCTCGTCGCGTTGCCCTTGATCCACAGGCGGACAACGCCGCGCGGTTCGGGGAGCACCATCCGCAGGTCCGTCGCGCCGCCTTTCAGCTCGAACCCGTCCAGGGCCATCTCGCCCATTTCGCATGCCAGTTCGGAGAGGCCGCCGGCGATCGCGATCGTCCACGGGATCGTCCGGTTCAGCGCGATCTCGGCCGACCGCCGCTGGAGGAACCCACGGAACCGGTACCTGACGCGCAGCGTGCCGCCGGAGACGCTGACCTCGGGCAGCGGCCCGGTGAACACCGCCTCGCACAGGTTCCCACGAGCGGCACCACCGGTGAGCGCCAGGCTCGAGTTGCCCGCCTCGGCGACGACCCGGGTTGCCGCCCCCGGCACCGGTGTCGCGGAGAACGTGAGCCGCGCAGCTCCTGACTCGAAGACCAGGGCACCGCGGGTGATGCCGCCCAGCGGCGTCGAGAACGTGTTGCCGAGGAATCCCCGGCGGGCGATCGAGCGCAGGCGATCGGTCTCGACTTCGAGCAGGTCGCGGCGCCGGCGCAGGAAGTCGACGATCGCCGCCCGCTCGGACGAGCCGTAGCCGGCGAGGGCGTCCGCCGTCTGGGAATGCAGCGGGCCGTACAGGCCGTCAAGTTCGGACTGACGTTCCGGGAGCAGCCGTACGGTAAACCGGCGGCGGTCGACCGGATCGACCTCCCTGTGCACCATCCCGGCCGCCTCGAGCCGATCCAGCACGCCCGTGATCGCGCCCGTCGTGAGGCCGCTGAGGTCGGCGAGCCGTCCGGGCGAGACATATTCCTCGCCTGCGACCAGGTCGAGGCACTTGAGGTCGGTGGGATTGAGGCCGATCGTTGCGGCGACCGCTTCATAGAAGAGGACCACGCGCGCGCTGAGGGCGCGCTCGAAATCGATGCTGGGCACGTCGGGAGCCGGCGTCGGCCCGGGCGCAGGGGGCGCCTGGGGGGCGTCGGGCTCGGCTGGATCGCTTGACATCACGTCTCCGATCGGCTTAGGATGCTGATAGTTTAGCAGCTAAGCTAATGACCGAGTTGGGACAACCGATGCATCGAAACGATTGTAGGCAGACCGACCACGAGGAGCATGACTCATGTTGAGTTCGACCCAGTCCGCTGTGGCGGGCATGACCCTCGCGCGGCCGGGCGGCATCGCCCTGGCCACGACCACCCCGACGATCGCGGTGCGCGACCTCGTCAAGACGTATCCCGGCGGGATCCGGGCGCTCGACGGCCTCGGCTTCGAAGTGGAGCCGGGGACGATCTTCGGCCTGCTGGGGCCCAACGGTGCGGGCAAGTCGACGACGGTGAAGATCCTCACGACGCTCTCCCGCCCCGACTCCGGGACGGCGTCGGTCGACGGGATCGATGTCCTCCGCCAGCCGGAGCTCGTCCGGCGGTCGATCGGCTGCGTCGGGCAACGCTCAGCAGTCGACCTCACCGCAACCGGTCGCGAGAACCTCGCGCTCCAGGCCCGCGTCTACGGCCTCCAGGGGAGGGGACTGCGATCCCGAGTCGACGAGCTGCTGCAGCGTTTCGGCCTGGCCGAGGCCGCGGACCGCGTCTCGACCACCTGGTCGGGCGGCATGCGCCGGAAGCTCGACGTCGCAATGGGGCTCGTCCATCGACCGCGGGTGCTCTTCCTGGACGAACCGACGACCGGGCTCGACCCGGAGGCACGCGCCGAACTCTGGGCGGAGGTGCAGCACCTCACCGAGTCCGAGGGGCTGACGATCCTGCTCACGACCCACTATCTCGAGGAGGCCGACCGGCTCGCTCGCAGGCTCGCCATCGTCGACCGAGGTCGAAATCGTGGCAGAAGGCACGCCCGACACGCTCAAGGCCGAGCTTCACGGCGACGCCGTGCTCGTCGAGCTCCGCGACCTGGTCGATGCTGAACGCGCGATTGCCGCCGTGCTGCGCGTCGACGGCCTTCGCGACGCGTCCGTCGACGAGCGGGCGCTCCGTGCCCGCGCCGACCGGGGAGCGGCCGCCGTCCCGGGCGTCATCGCCGCCCTCGAATCAGCCGGGATCCGCGTCGCGGCTGTGACCGTCGCGCGCCCATCCCTCGACGACGTCTACCTCCGGCACACCGGACGGTCGTATTCACACAGCAACGGGGAGGCCAACCGATGAGCGGTGCCGCAGTCCAGACCTGGTCCATGTCGCAGCGGCACGTCCGCGCGTTCCTTCGACAGCCGTGGTACGTCGCGACCGCGCTCGTGCAGCCCGTCATCTGGCTGCTCCTGTTCGGGGCGCTGTTCCGGAACGTGACCGAGATCCCCGGGTTCGCCGCCTCGGGATCCAGCTACCTCGATTACCTGATGCCGGGCGTGATCGTGATGACGGCGCTGTTCTCCAGCGGCTGGGCCGGCATGGGCGTCATCGAGGACATCGACCGCGGGATCATGGACCGGTTCCTGGTGGCGCCCGTCCACCGCGGGTCGCTGATCGCCGGCCGAGACGTCGCCGACACGCTCGTCCTGTTCATCCAGTGCCTGATCATGGGCGCCCTGGGCTTTCTGCTCGGCGCGCACTTCGGCGGCGGCATTCTCGGGTTCGCAGCCCTGGTGCTCGGCGCCCTGCTCCTCGGCTCGGCGTTCGGGTCGCTCTCGAACGCGATGGGCCTCGTCCTGCGGCAGCGCGAATCGGTGATCGGGCTGAACGTGTTCCTGGTCCTGCCTGCCGTGTTCCTCTCGTCCGCGTTCATGCCGCTCGCGCTGGTTCCCGACTGGATCGCGACCATCGCGAGACTCAATCCGGTCAACTGGGCGATCGAGGCCGGCCGAGCCGCGATGATCGCGAATCCCGATTGGGCGTTCGTCCTGGCACGCCTCGGAGGCCTGGCGGTCGTGGCCGTGCTGTCGATGGCGCTGGCGACGCGGGCCTTCCGCTCGTACCAGCGCTCGGTCTGATCCGCGCGGGCGAGACGGGACACGGGACACGGGACGCGGAACGCGGCGCGATCGACATCCTCGCGTGGGAGAGGAACACGCGCACGCTCGCGATCTTCGAGATCAAGGCCGAGCTGGGTTCCTTGGAGGGACTGCTTCGGCCGCTCGATGCGAAGTGCGGCTCGCGCCGGGCGTGGCCGTCGATCGCTTCGGCTGGAAGGCGGCTGGGGTTGGCAGGGACGTCGGGTTGCGCGGGAGCCTGCCCGCTTGCCGATTCCCACCTGGCGAGCGTTGCGTCGAAGCTGGCGCCCCGACTTCCTCCAGTGCGTAGCACCGAAAGGAACCAGCGGCCACGTAGGTCACCCGACGGATTCCTCAGCCACCTCCGGACCTCCCGTGAGCGTGCCCCGAATGCCGCGTCGAACACCGTCGCGTGGGGCACCAGTTGGCGTCTCACGCTGACAGACTCGGGGAAGACCACGATGCAACACGGGAACGAACCTGCACCAACGAAGGAGCCCACGATGTTCGGACCCCCAAGCCCACACATCCCCGACAATGGAGGGTCGGCGGCGACAGCGGAGGAACGGCTTCGAGGCGTCGGTGGGCATCGGCGACGGAGGCGGGACCGCGATCCGGCCCGGCGTGCCGGGCGAGCCCGTCGCGCCGGCACCGAAGCCGGTTGACTTCGCGTTGAGAATGGGCTTCACCAGCGCGGAGTGTTGACGCAGTGCAGGTCCCGACCCGGCGAGCCCTCGATCGAACCCTGTCCCCGCCGCCTGCTGACACTGGCGCCTCGTGCCCAATCCGGTCCTTCGGACCCCTGGTCTGACGGGACGGTCGGCGCGATGGCGAACATCCTCGAGTCCGTAACCGGTCTGCTCACAAAGGCCCTGGAAGGCGACCCGCCGCCACCGGCCATTCTGCAGACGATCGGTCCTCGGCTCGACCAGCTGCTCGCGGTCAGCGTCGATCCGAGCGGCGACGGCATCGCCCGTTGGCTGGCAACGCTGCGCGCCATCACCGGCGACACCCGCCTGCACGACACGCTGGTCGTGCGGGCACTGCAGGTCCATTTCCCTCGCCTGGCCGAGGCACTCACCCTGGTCGGCGTCATCGGGTTCGAATGGGACGGCGCGACACCGGCCGCGTTCAGCATCGATCGGCAGAAGCTCAACGCGCTGCTGACGACGCCCGGTGCCGCGGCACTGGCGCTGCTGCTGATCAGGGTCAACAAGCTCCAGGACGTCAAGGCCCTTCAACTGCTCGTCCTGATGCTGATCGCGGCGCCGCGCGCACTGCTCGCCCTTGAATACCGGCAGCAGGGCTTCCTCGGGCTGCCTCTCGACGGCGTGCCGGGGGTCAGCTCGGACGACCTCAAAGCCCTGATCAAGTCGCTCGTCGGCTCGCCGGTCGGCCTGCCGCTGCCGTTGGACGTGCCCCTCTCCATCGACGACTTCACGTCGGGAGCCAGGCCGGCCGCCGACGGCGCGGTCGGTTCGGTGACGCTCGACGGCCCAGACGCCTTCAATGGACTCGAGAAGCTCGCGGTCGACCTGCACCTCAAAGCTGCGGAGTCGGCCAGGTCACTGTCGCTCGACCTCGGGAACGGGTGGCAGCTGAGGTTGGAGACCGTCGACTCCGGCGACCACCATTACCGCATCGAGTTCACGGCAAACGAGATCAACGGCGCGGTTCCGCGGGGCGACCTCGGCGTGTTCATCGGGAAGCAGCCCGCGGATGGCGACGCGGCCCTGGTGGGGGATCCCAACGGCACGCATTTCGCCATCAGGTCCCTCCGGGTCGGCCTGCATTTCCGCCCCAACGGCCCGCTCTTCGATGTCGTGCTCAACGTCGAGCAGATCGAGTTCGTGCTGAAGCCGGACTTCCTGCGGTTCCTGAGCTTCGGGCTGGACATCCCGACACTGCTCCAGTTCCAGTCGAACGTCGAGGTTACCTACACCCAGGGCCAGGGCCTCACCGGCCAGCTCGGCGCGGGCATTCCGGGGCTGAGCCTGCGATTCGCAACGCCGCTCGACCTGAAGATCGGCGGCGCGGGTGCGAGCCTCAACGTCGACCAGGTCGTGACGCAGCTCGACGCCCGGTTGCTGGATGGCCAGCTCCAGTTTCGCGCCCTGTTCCGGTATGGCGCGAGCGCCCGGTTCGGGCCGCTGGGCGCTCTCATGGATGGCGCTGGCGTCTGGATCGGGCGCTGGAGCGATGGCAACGGGGGGCTGCTGCCCCCTCAAGGTATCGGGCTCTCGCTCGATGCCGGCCCCGTCGCGGGCGGCGGTTTCCTGGAGGTCGTCAGCGACCACGAGTTCGCCGGGGCGCTCCAACTCAAGATCCTCGGCATCGGCGCCTTCGCGTACGGCCTCTACAGGACGCTGCCGAGCGGCGATCCGTCGATCGTCGCTCTGATCGGCATCCGTCTGCCGCTCCCCGGGGTCCAGCTCGGCTTCGGCTTCGCCGTGTCCGGGTTCGGCGGGCTCGTTGGCATCAACCGCCGGGCGGACACCGACCGCATCCGGGAGCGCCTGGCCAGCGGCGCAGCCGGCGAGGTCCTGTTCAACGACAACCCGATGCAGAACGCGCCGAAGCTCCTCGGCGACATGCAGCAGTTCTTCCCGGATGAGGCGGGTATCTTCCTCGTCGGGCCGACGCTGCAGATCAACTGGCTGTACATCCTGACCCTCGACGCCGGCGTGTTCGTCGAGCTGCCCGGCCCGCGCAAGATCTTCATCTGTGGTTCGGCGCGCCTCGTCATCGGCTCCGAGGCGTTCGCTCTGGTCTACCTGCGCATGGACTTCGTCGGCGGCATCGACCTGACGAAGTCGCTGATCTTCTTCGATGCGGCACTCGTCAACTCGAACGTTCTCGGGATCTTCCGCATCACCGGCGGCGTCGCGCTGCGGATCGCGTACGGCAGCAACGGCTACTTCCTGTTCACCGTCGGCGGGTTCCACCCGTCGTTCAATCCCGGCGCGATGGAGCTGCCGCGCGTCGCGCGGGTCGGGGTCTCGGTTTCGCTGGGCATCGTGTGGCTCAAGCAGGAGATGTACCTCGCCATCACCTCGAACTCGTTCCAGCTCGGATCCCGTGTCGAGGCGGGGATCGAGATCGGACCGATCTCGGCCCACGGCTGGTTCGGCTTCGACGCGCTGATCCAGTTCCAGCCGTTCTACTTCGTGGCGGAGGTCGATGCGGGCTTCGACGTCGAGGTCGAGGGCGTGTCGCTCTGCAGCGTCCGCGTGGACGGCAAGCTCAGCGGTCCCGGCCCGCTGGTGCTGCAGGCGCACGCCAGCGTGCGGCTGCTGTTCATCAAGGTGTCGGGCAGCGTCACCATCACGCTGAACGACAACCCGCCCGAGGCGGTGGTCGCCATCCCGAACCTGCCGGATCACCTCCGGCCGGAACTCGCGCGCCCGGACAACCTGCGCATGGAAGGCCAGGACCAGAGCGTGGTGCTCGCGCCACCGGGCACCGGCGGCGCCAGGCTGTTCGCTCCGGTGGGTGCCCTCATCTGGGAGCAGAAGCGGGCGCCGCTCGGCCTGCCGATCCAGAAGGTCGAGGGCGTGGACCTCGGGGGGTGGCACACCCTCGTCGCCACCAGCGGGCAGAGCGAGGTGCCGGAAGAGGACTGGTTCGGCGTGGGCACCTATCTCAAGCTGGGCGACGCCGAGGCCCTCAACACCAGCCGGTTCGTCAAGCAGCAGGCGGGGCTGCGGATCGCCCCGGGCGACACGCCCAGCCCCGACCACCGCGACACCGCGATCAAGCTCAACCTGGTGAAGCTCCCGGCGCTCGACCGGATCTCGATCGTGGGCCTGCAGTACGTCAGCCTCGCGCTGTCGGGCGTGCTTGCCGAGCGTACGTCCGGCGCGCGACTCGTCGGGGGTGCGGCCGGAGTCGCGGTCAACCAGGAAACGTGGAATGCGCACGACCGGAGCGGCGCAGCCCAGAATTCCTCGCCACAGAACGCGGTCGGGGCGTTCGTGCAGGCGAAGCAGTCCGGAGGGATCGCGCTTCCGGCGACCGAGAAGCCGCTCGACCTGGCGGGCGTGGCCTGACGATGCCGAACCCCGGGCAGCTCACCTTCACGGCCTGGCAGCGCTCCAACCTGTTCGATCGCGCGTCGCGCGTGGGACCGCGGCTCAGTGGCAAAGTCGCGCTGACGCTCACCGACACGGACACGGGGCAGGCTGCGACCGGGGACGCGCCGTTCACGCTGATGGCGGCGGCGGACGTCGCGGGTCTCAAAACGAGCGCGATCAAGCACGTGGCGCCGGCGCCGTTCTCCCGCGACGCCGAGACCACGAAGCTCGTGCACGTCGACCTGTGGGAGCCGGACCTGCCCTGGCGCTACACCCCCGACGCGAACTCGCCGTCCCTGCGACCCTGGCTGGTGCTGCTGGTCGGCACCGCCGACGAAATCCAGGTCGAGGCCGGCATGGCGCACGTCGCGGATGCCGTGCTCGCGGCGCACAACCTGGTGGACTCGCACCAGTGGGCGCACACCCAGTTCGACGGGCAGACGACGATCGCGCGGATCGTGTCCCCGCGTGGCCTCGAGCCGCCGGGAGGCCTGCTCCCGCAGCACGAATACGTGGCCGTGCTCGTCCCGGCATACAACGACGCCGGCGCGGACATGTGGGCTCCCCCCGCCGTGCAGCAATTCGGGACCAGGGGCGTGCTCCCGGCGTTCTTCTCGTGGCGGTTCTGGACGGCGGACGCGGGCGACTTCGAGACGTTGGCGGCGGCCCTGCACATGCCGCCTGCCGGCGACGTCGGCAAGGCGAAGCTGCACTACCGCCGCGCGATCCCAGCCGACGGCGTGGACATCGACGCGACCCTCGAGGTCCGCGGCGCCATCACATCGATCCAGCAGGAAGAGACACCACAGAAGGCGGCGATCGACGCCGTCCACCTGGACCTGGATTCGCTGAACAATGAACTTCCCAACGCCATCGGGCTGCCGCAGTACGGCCGCCCATGGGTCCCGGACCCGGATTTCGTCGCGGCCGGCTGGCCGAACGACATCACCGACGATCCGCGCTTCCGCGGCACCACCGGCCTGGGCGTCTGGATGGGCGTCGAGGGGCAGGAGGCGCTGATGGACGCTGCGGTTGCGCAGGCCGGCGCGCTGCGTGAGGCGGGTCAGCGGATCGGCCAGCTCGCGCTCGGGCTCCTGGCCGCGGGGAGCCTCTGGGATCGCCGCGTGCCCACCGGCAAGAACGAGCGGCTGGCGCTGTTCGGCCCGCTGATGTCGCGCATGGTCGCCTCTGGCGGTGGCATCGTCCTCGATCGCGTCACGTCCGGGGCGAGCCCACTGGTGCCCGCGCTCTTCTCCAGCGCCGCGGGACGCCTGCTGCGTGACCGCAGCCAGGTCACGCGTCACCTGGCGGGCGGGGCGTTCAGCCGGGCCGATGCGCTCGACGCGGCAAATACGCCGGAGCCGGCACCCGAGCGGGCGCCGGCCGGCCTGCCGCACGCCGACGCCGTCTGTGAGGTGCTGGGGCTGCCGCCCCTCGAGAAGCAGCTCGGGCTCGACGATGCCTGGCTCGATGAGGCCATGGCCAAGCTCGGCGACATCGCCCGCCGGTTCCCCGCGCTCTTCCAGCGCCAGCGCGATGCACTGGCCGAGGCCGGAAAGCAGGCCCAGATCCCGGCCCTCCGACTGGACACGGCCAAGCAGTTCTTCTCGGAGCTCCTGCAGACCCTGCAGGCACTGCTCGCCGACCGGCACCTGCCGTGTGAATCCGGCCAGATCGACGAGACCCTCAGTGGGGCCTTCGGCGTGGCGCTTTTTGATTTCTGCAGCCTGGTCCTCGAAGACGACGGTGCGCGGCAGCGGCTCGTCGACGGCCTGCGAACCGAGATCCGCGTGTGCATGGCGGACCCGCGCTGCCGTGAGCTTCTCGGCCAGCTGCCGGACGTGGGACCGTCGTGCCGCGACCTGCTCGGCGACCTGCCCACCGAGCCGCCGCCGGAGTGGGTGCCCATCGACCTGGGCCAGCTCTCCGACGTCGTGTGGCGCGCCCTGGACCCGCGCTTCCCCGATGCCCCGGCGCGCATCCGGGTGTGCAGCCGGCTCATCGGGATCGACTGCAGCCGGTTGATCCCGCCGGAGTACCCGATCGGCCTCGACTTCCCGACGTGGAGCCTGCTCCGGCAATATGACCGGGAGTGGCTGCTGCCCGGTGCGGGCTCGCTCGAGAAGGACTCGGTCACGGCCCTGCAGACGAACCCGACGTTCGTCGACGCCTTCATGGTCGGCATCAACACCCAGTTCATGAGCGAGATGCGCTGGCGCGACCTGGCAGTGGCGCGCACCTGCACGCCACTGCGGATGTTCTGGGGCCAGGTCGACTACTCCACGCATGCGCGGGAGCCCGACATCGTGCCGCTGGCCGAATGGGCGGCAGCGCCGGCCGACCCGCTCGGGGCGCCGAGCCACCAGTCGATCCAACCGCCCGGCAGCCGCCTGGTGATCGCATTCCACAGCGACCTCTTTCGGCGCTACCCGTCCACGCTCGTGTATCTCGTGAAGCCCGCTCCCGGCGACGACCTCGATGCGCTGCTCAAGTCGCCGCCGCAGCTGGATATGCCCGAGTCGTTCCTGCCGGCCGATGCCGGTACATGGCGCGACGGCCGGAAGTTCTACGGCCCCATCTTCTCTGGGACCCTGACGCCGGACCTGACCTTCTTTACGTTCGACGTTCCGGCCGGGGACCTCAACGAGTTCTGGCTCGTGCTGGACGAGCCGCCCACCGAGCTGCGGTTCCGGAACGACCAGCTGCTCCAGCAGCTCGTGACGACCAACGGCGCCACCTTTGCGGAGACGGCGCTCGACCAGCCGACCCGCGTCGCGATCAGCGGAGAAGTGCTGCAGGCGGAGGCATTGCACCCGTGACCGTGTCCTCGTCCACGTACACGTACCGCGACGGCCGCCGGAAGCGCATCGCCGACGCGCTCGCCGCGCTGGGAGCCGATCCCCAGGGGTTGCGGGGCACTCTCGAAGGCGAGCGTTCGGCGCTCAAGGGCGACGACTGGACCGTCACCGACCGCACGTATCTCGCCGTCGCCGAGGATTGGCTCTGGGGGACGCGTGAGCTGCTCAAGGCGTCGGTGGACGCGGATCCGGCGTTCGCGGCCGTGGGGAAGGCCTCGAGCCTCACCGACGCCCAGGCCGCCGCGATCCAGGCGCTGCCGCGCGTTCCCGGTGGGCCGTCACCCGACTTCATGGCGGGGGTCCGGGCCGCCATCGGCGACGACGATGCCGTCCTGACCGAGCTCGTGCATGCCGCGCACCACCTGTGGCTGGCGCAGCCCGCGGACTCGCGAGCGTACCCGTTCGACGACGTGGGCGTGCTGCTGCCGCTCCGCCTCGAAACGCTGTTCGACGCGCCGGAATCCGACCACAACCCCGACCACGCGCGCTGGAAGCTGTCGCTGCGCGTGGTCCCGGACGAGGCGTCGATCCTGCGCGACGACTCCCACGTCAGCGCCGGGGAGCTGTCCGCCCTCCGCGCGTTCTGGGCCGCCGTCCAGAAGCCGGGCCCGTTCCACCCCGGCTGGCTCGACGGCGACGCGGCGGGCGTCGCGTGGGCGATGCTCGCCCGGCAGGTGACGCCGGCCCGTGCCGCCTGGCTGGTCGCTGCCGTCCAGCCGCAGGTCGACGGCGATGCGCTGCGCGTCGATCCCCCGCCCGGCATGCCGCCCGTGCCGCAGCCAAACCGTGTCGCTGGACTGCCACCGCGCCTGCACGTCACGGCCGCGACGCGCGACGCCAACGACGTCGTGACCGTCCACGAGATCGGGTGGCTGCCAACCGCCCAGGGCTCGACCATCGACGTCGACGCGCTCCGGTTGCCGCTGCCGGGGAAACCGGCGGCCACAGGGACTGCCTGGTGGACGTCGTGGGACACGGCGATGGCCGTGGGTCTGGGCGGTGAATGGCTGCTCGACCCCGGGCTCGGCCCGGATACCCTGGACGCGATCCACGTGGTCGGCGTCTCCGACGAGCCGCCGGACGCGCTGTTCCAGGCCCAGAGCGATGCCGGCGAGCTGGGGGTGCTGCGCCTCGGTTCGCCGACCAACACCATCCAGGGCGCGCCCGCCGCCGACCTCGCGACCGACGCCGAGACCTGGCGCAGCGTCGCCAGGGCCCGCATCGGGCAGCGGCTCGATCCCGGCGCGAGCGTGGCATCGTCGAGCGGCACCAACATTGAGCGGTATGTGACCGGCTCCGAGAACGCCCTGCCGTTCTTCCCCGGCGCGGACCTGCCGGACGACACGCTCGACAGCCAGCGCATCGCCCAGGCACTCTGGCCGGCGCTGGAGGGCCACTGGCTGGCGGACCTGTGGGGCGCCGGCGAGGACGCGTTCCGTGTGGGCCGCTGGGCGTTCCTGCCCTCTGGCGACGCCGTGCCACCGGCCGGGGATTTCAGGAGCGTCCTGCTTCGCGTATGCGACGCCGACCCGCGTGAGCCGGTCCCGCGCAACCTCTGCCCGGAAGGGCCGCTCATGCCGCTCCGAATCGGGGACCAACCCTATGGCCTGCTGCCCGTGACCGCGCTCTCCCTGTGGCAGCCGCGCGATCCCCTGAGCGCCGAGGAGCAGGCCCAACAGGGCGTCGAGGAGGGCATGGCGCGCGCCCTGGTCGGCCTGCGCGCCGTATGGGCGAAGGCCGCGCGCCGCAACGGCAACGTCGTCGGCGCATCCACCGCACGGTTCATGGAGCTGCTGGCCCGCGACGCCCTGAGCCGGCGATACATCCTGCGCTGGTTCGCACCGGCCGAGACCTGGATGGCACCGTATCAACTCGATCCGGGCGGCCGGGACAAGTTCAACCAGGTGGCGCGCGACCTCTACGCCGGCGCTGCCGACGTCATCGGGCGCATGCCGCAGACCCTGTTCCTGTCGAACGGGGCGTGGCGCCCAAGCCTGCTGCCGCTCGTACAGCCGACGCGCTGGCTGCACGCCGAGGACTCCACGACGCGGATCGACCTCAGGCCTTTCCTGGCCCTGGTCGTCGAGCTGGGGGACCAGCTCGACCTGGAGCAGATCTTCCAGCGCTTCCTCCCGTTCGAGCCCGGCGGAGAATTCCGTGCCCGGGCACTGCCCGACAGCCTCCTCGTTCGGCTCCTCGTCCACGCCTGCCAGATCAGCTCGTCCTGGGGAAGCAACGGGGTCGGCGGTGCGATCGCGCCCGCCGTCCTGCTGGCGCAGCTCGAAGCGACTCGCGCCATCTGCTGCGAGCTCGACCAGCCGGCATGGCGGCTCGACGATCGCGACCCGATCACCGGCGAGCCGATCATCTCGATCAAGGTGCCGGACGAGCGACGCGGCCAACTGGAGCGTGCGTTGCGCGCCACGCTCGACACCGCGGCCCACCGGATCGACCCGTGGATCACCGGCTTCGCCTGGGCGCGCCTCCGGGAACACGCCGACAGCCCACGCCGCGCGCACCGGATGGGTTCCTACGGCTGGCTGGATGGGCCGTTCGTCGGGAGGCCCGGCCCGACCGACGCGGGCCGGCTCCACGTGCCCTCGTACAACCAGGCCCTGGCGGCGATCGTCCTGCGTGACAGGTTTCTCTCGTCGGGGCGGGGCGGCGCGACGAACGACGACGGGCAGAACCCGTGGGAGCTGCACATCACCTCGGGCAGGGCACGGCTCGCCGAAGAGATCGCCGACGAGGTGCGCCTGGGCTTCCACATCTACGAGGTCGTCGGGCGCCAGGTCGAGCACGTCGTGGCGGCGCACCAGAAGGTCAGGGAGCTGCGCACCAACCCGACCTACGCGATGCGCGCCGAACGGCTCGACCCGAACGAAGTCTGCAACGGCATCGAGGCGCTGCGCGGGCTGCTCGCGGGCGACCCGCAGTTCCCGCTCGACGATGGTCAGCGCGCGGCGCTGCAGATGCTGCACGACGCCCTCGACACGTACGCGGACCTGTTGATCGCCGATGGCGTGATGCAGCTGGTCAATCGGCAGACCGACCGGGCCGCCGAGACCATGGACGCCGCGGCCGGCTTCTCGCGGCCGCCCAGTTTCGAGTTCATCCGCACGCCGCCGTCGGGCTACCAGCTGGAAAGCCTCGTGGTGGCGGCGGTGCCCTATCTGCCGGTCAGCGCAGTGCCCGCGGACGCGAGCCCCATCCGCCTGGCCGACCCGTCGCTCGCGGCGTTCGTGGAGGGTCGGCTGGGCGCCGGCTGGACCTGGACCGCAGTGAACGAGGACGACGGGACGCAGATCGGCACGGTGACGCTGGAGCAGATGGGGCTGGCGCCGCTCGACACACTGGCGCTGTCCGAGGACTTCCTGAACGAGCTGGCACGGCGAACGCGGGCCCTGCCGCTGGTCTACGTCAGCGAGGGCCGCGGGCGGGCGTGGGTCGTCAGCAACCCCGACGGCTCCAGGCTCGGCAGCGTCTCCTCGGCGGACCTGGGGCTGCTGCCGGACGCGCTGGCGGCGCTCGACACGGCGAGCCTCCAGGGGAAGGTTCGTGCGGCACTCGGCGCGCCGGCCGACGCCGTGGTGGAGGAGGTCACCCCCGATGATCTGCGGCTGTGGATCGCGGCCGACGAGCGCGGCGCGCTCGTCGGCCTGGCGACGATTGCGACGTTGGGCATCTCGGCCGCCGAAGCGAGCGCGATGGCCGTGCCCGAGCTCCACCAGCGAGTGCGCGCGGCGCTCCACCTGCCGCAGGTCCGGGTCGACGCACCGGCGCAACACCGGCTGGCGCAGGACCTCGCCGGAGCGCTCGGCGACCGACCGGCCGCCGGCCGCGACCTCATCCGCGACCCCGCGGCACAGCGGGCGGCCGATGCGGACATTTACGCCGAGCTGCGCGACCGTTACGTGGCGCTGCACCGTGCGTGCGAGGGGCTGGCTTCGGCGCTTGGGGCCGCGGCGGACGACGCCGGACGAGCGACCCTGCTGCGCCGCGCGCTCGGCTGGGGCGTGACGCCGCTCAGCGAGCCCGCGGACCGGGAAGGGCTGTTCGCCGCCCTGACGGGCACCGTGGCGCCGGCCGGGGCGACGTCGATCGCCGACCTGGCGACCGCGGCCGCGGCCGCACTCCAGGGCCGCATCGCGGCTGCGCCTGCACCCGCCGACCTCGTATCACCGGAACTGATCGGCGCTCCAGTGCCCGACCAGGAGCAGCGCAAGCGAGCCCAGCTCCCCGACGGCGTGCCGACGCTGGCCGCCGCCATCGCCAACCTGGCGTCCCCGCAGGGCAAGCTCGCGATCCTGGCGCCCTGGCCGCGCGCCGATTTCGTCGCGGCAGCCGGGATGCACGTCGAGGCCGCCGATGCGGCGCTCGACGAGGAGTGGCTGACGGTGGTCGCCGCGGTGCGTCCACCGCTGGCGCGACTGGAGGCACTGCAGCTGGAGCTCGACGCGCCGCTCGTCTCGTGGAGCAGCTCGCCCGGAGACCCGTGGCGGACCGCCGACGCCGGCGTCGTGCAGGCGAACCTGCGGGCCCGCGGGGCGGGCTCGGCGCTTGACATGTCGCTTGACGAGCGGTTCGTCGCGGCCTACGGCGCGCAGGAGGCATGGGTCGGCGAGAAGGTCGCGATCGGGCTGATCGACGCTTTCAGCGAGGCCATCCCGATGCCGCAGCGCAGCACCATGACGGCATTCGGGTTCAATGCGCCCGCGGCGCGACCGCCGCAGGCTATCCTGCTGGCAGTGCCGCCCCAGCCGCGCCAGCGACTCGACGAGGACCTGCTGCGGCAGATCGTCGACGAGACTCGCGAGCTTGCGCACGCGCGCACGGCCCACATCGAGGACCTGGGCGACCTGCAGGCGCTGACACCGACCAGCTGGCTCGAAGCGTCGGGGACGCACGGCGTCCGGCTCGAGCCGTACCCGCTGTTCACGTAGGGAACGACGCGTCCATGGGCCTGCCGTTTCCGACCTACATCCGGCTGGAGCCGCGCCCGCACGAGCGTGACCTGCAGGCGGGCTTCGAATCGCCGGTCCAAGACCCGGTCTGGTTCCTCGCGCGCCAGTGGCAGATGGGCGAGCACCAGGGAGAGAACGCCTCGTCGCCGACGTGGGTCCGCTACACGCTGAGCAACCGGACGATCCGCGCCGCCGATCCCCGCTTCGATCCGACGGTCATCCCGGCCGAGGCGCTCGTCGAGTCCGAGATCGACGACTGGTGGACGATGGGACGTCGCGTGCGCATCGGCGGACGTTTCGCGGACAACCCCGCCGTGGCCGGCAACCCGGCGCTGCTGTTCTTCAACCCGCCGCCGCCATATGAGCGGTTCCACGGTCGCCTCGACGGGCTGCTGATCTGGCGGGGTCGGGCGAAGCTCGGCATCGCGGACGACGCGTTCGGGGTGGCAATCCCCGCCGACAGCACGCCGGCATGGGACGGCGAGCACCTGCTCTACCAGCAGGACGAGGCGAGCGCGTTCACGACCGACGCACGCCGCCTGACGGTGCAGCGCCACCGCGGCGGACGACTGGACTGGCACTCCGTCGATGCGACTGCGCTCGCGGACCCGCCGGTCGCCGCGACAGAGGCGCGCGAGGCGATCCCGACCGCGCTGGCCTACCCGGGCGCACCGAGCACGCGCTGGTGGCAGATCGAGGACGCCGCGGTCGACATCGGCGGCTATGCACCCGACAGCGCGCACACACCGACCGCGCTGCTGACCGAGCTGATCTTCTCGCACGGCGACGACTGGTTCCTTTTCCCCGTGCTGGCGCTGGCGGGACGGGTCGTGGCGATCGAGTCGATCGAGGTCGCGGATGCCTTCGGGCGCCGCTACGGCAGCACGGAGATCGACGCGAACGGGGACCCGCGCTGGCCGGGGCTCCGTCCGCCCGCGGACTGGACGCTCCTCAAGGTCGACGGCGCCACTCCCGGTGATGGCGGGCTTGGACCCGAGGAGCTCGTCCTCTGGCACGTCGCCGAGCTGCCCCTCGAGAGCGCGCCGTTGGAGCGGGTGCAGTTCGGGCTCGACGAAGAGTCGAACCTGCTGTGGGCCGTGGAGCGCACGGTGGACGGGCGCGAGGTCGAATTGCGAAAGGTCGACCTGCCGGAGGCGCCCCGGTTCAACGACGGCAGCCCGTCAGGGGATGCCCGCGCCGAGCGTGAGTACGCCTACGTGCCGGCCCAGGGAATTGTCCCGCACTGGCACCCGTACACGCTCAGCACAGATGCCGAAGGCGATCCGCGCCGGCTCGTGCAGCGGCGCCTCGCCGACCTCTCGCGCCAGAAACCGACGCTGATGCCCGCCCCGGAGGCGGCCGTGCTGCAGGCCGACGCGCCCGGGTCGCCGGTCACCATCGCGCCCCTGGCGGTGCCGAGCAACGGCATCGAGGTGGAGCGGCGCTGGATGCTGGCGCGCGACATGCACGGCCACCCCGTCCTCTGGATCCAACGTCAGCGACGCGCGTTGCTGTCGCCGCCCGCGAGGCGGCTGCGGTTCGATGTGATGGAAGAGGCCAAACAGCCTTCGCCCTGATCCACCGAAGCTTGAGGCAGCCGGCCGGCCAGGCGCGCTCGTTCGGTAGCTCTATTCGTACTCCGCGCCCCGGCCTGTGGCGCAGGAGCCTGATCAGCGGTTCAAATGCCCGATGACCCATCTGCACGAGCGCCTACGAAGACGACTCGCCCGTACGGATCCTCGACCGACGAGACCTCGAACCCGGTCTCCGCGACGAACCGCAGCCAGTCCGCGCGGGCGAACAGGCCCTCGACGTGGCGGTCGTACCGGACGCGCGTGCTGTCCGAGCCCTCACGCAGCAGCATCGCGAACTCGGTCACGAACGTCGTGTCCGCCGGATCCGGGTCGTAGGTCCACTCCAGGTACCGCAGCGCGCGGCCCGGGCCGTCGTGTCCGCCGTGCTTCGTGTCGGCGACGAACGTCTCGCGCACGCAGTCGGGTACGAAGATGGAGGCGCCGCCCGGCCGGGTGTGCACGAACGCGGTTTCCAGCGCCGCTCGCAGGTCCGCCTCCGTCGTCATGTACATGATCGCGTCGTGGACCAGGACCGCGTCGAAGACGCGCCCGAGCCGCAGCGTCCTCATGTCCCCGGCGATGTGCTCGCACTCCGGGTTGAGCGTCTCGCTCAGGGCGAGCATCGCCGGCGCCACGTCGGTGAGCGTGAGTCGGAGCCGCGCCTTCAGGTGGGACGCGGTGTTTCCGCCGCCCGATCCGAGTTCGAGCAGTGTCTCCATCGGCCCGTCGACGGCCTCCCGAAGCGCGGACAGGATGAACGCGGCTTCATCTGCGTACTCGGCGGGGGCGGTCAGCAGGTGGAACCAGTCGGCCTCCTCGTCGTACATCGCAAGGCCGCTGCCGGGCGCCGCCGGATCGTCCGTGGCCATAGGTCGCTCTCCTTCGCGGTCGCGCTCGACCGCCGATCCCGCCGATTTCGACGCCGGCAAGCGGGGCTAACTCTGGGCTAACTCGCCTTCACAACGGCCTTGACCGCGTCCCTGATCGTGGCGCCGCCGCCGCTGAAGGTCTGCGTGACGACCCAGGAGCGGCTCGTGCCGACGGTAACGCCGGCGCCAACCTTGATCTTGAGCGTCAGTGTCGCAGCGCCGCCGCGCGCCACGCCGACCGAATACGTCCCGGCCACGACCTGCGCCGTGACGTCCGTCGTGCCGGCGAGGTAGGTCGCGGTGAAGCCACCGGCGGAACCCGGTCCCTTGATGGAGAAGCTGTTGAGCGCAAAGCCATCGTTGGCGAACTTCAACTTGAACGTGCCGGTGCTGGACCGGTGCACGGTGAGCGACAGGGTCTGGCTCGCCCCGGTGGCGTTGTACACGTTGTTGCCGACGAACGCACCCGTCGTCGCGATCTGCGCGTCGGGCTGGTGCACCCGGTAGGAGGCGGCGAACGCGGCCAGCGACCCCCCGCCGATCGACGCCACCAGCCCGCCCGCGTAGAGCTTCCCGGAAACCATCCGGAGCGCGAGCAGTTGGCTGTTCAGCGGAACCGGTCCGTTCGTGCCGTCGGCGCTCGTCCCGACGTTGGTCCAGCCCGAACCCGTGAAGGCCGCGATTCCATCGAGGAGCGCATTCCCGCCCGCGTTCGTGAAGTAGCCGGCGACGAAGATGATGCCGCTGTCGATCACGATGGCGTCGAGACGTGTCGCGGCGGCCTCGCCAAAGACGCTCGAGCTTCCGACCGCGCTCCAATTTGCGCCGTCGAAGCGCGCGACCTTGTCGGCCGCGTTGACCGCCCCGGCGTTGATGAAGTCACCCGTGGCGTAGACGCTTCCACCGGATACGGCGATTCCGAACACGCGGTCGGCGATTGCGCCGTTGCCCGCGCCATTCGAGCCGAGCGCGCTCCAGGTGCCGCCGTTCCAGCGAGCGATGAAGTCGGCCGCCGCGATGCCGGCCGCGTTGAGGAAGCTGCCGCCCACGTAGATGCCGCCGGCACCGTCGGGCACGATCGTCGCGACCGTTCCGCCGATGTCGCCGCTGTTGGTGGTGATGGCGGACCAGCCGCCCCCGTCGAGGCCCCAGGCCGCGACCCCGTCGGCCGCCGGAATGCCGTTGACGTTGGCGAAGCTGCCGCCCACGTAGAGCGTCCGACCGACGATCGCCAGCGCGAACACCGTCCCCACGATCGACACTCCACCCAGCGAATGCCAGGACGTGCCGTCGTACACGGCGATCCTGTCGGCGTTGGCGTCCCCGCCGGCATTGTTGAACGAGCCACCCGCATAGACATTGCCCGTGACCGTGTCCACCGCGATCGCGTAGACCGCGCTCGCTGCGTCCCCGAGGCCGCCGCCGACCGCGGCCCACGCCGTGCCATTCCACGTGGCGATGTGATCGGCCGCCGCGATGCCACCGGCGTTGGTGAAGTCGCCGCCGACGTACATGAGGCTCCCGACGCTGGTAAAGGTTTCGACCTTCTGGTTGAGTGCGGCCACGGATGCGGTGGCTCCGTGGCCCAGGTTCGACCAACCGCCGGACGTCGCCGCGAGCGTCGGTGCCGGCAACAGGATGACGATCGACAGGAACGCCGAGAGTAGCCCGATCGTCGCTCGGCGCGACCACGGGCCAGCGCTTGCCATGTGGTGCTCCCTTCCCCGCTGCGTTGAGGCCCAACCGCCCCATGACGAGGAATAGCAGCGCGACGCGCCAAACGCAAGTAGGTGTCGCATGCCAGGGGCGCCGTCCAGCGGTCGAGTGCCGCCCGGCAGCCGAGTGCCCCTCAGCAGCCGAGTGCCGCTCAGCGGCCAGTGCCCCTCAGAAGCCGAGTGCCGCTCAGCGGCCGGCGGGGCGCCGGGGCGCCGAGTTGCCGCTGCCCCCGGGCCGCCTCGTGGCGGGGCGCCGAGTTGCCGCTGCCCCCGGGCCGCCTCGTGGCTGATTCCCACCACCCGAACATTGCGAGGAAGGTGGTGCACAACTTCCTCCAGGTTCTCGCCCAGCGAGAATAACCGGCGTCCGAGGGCCGATCTTCCTCCAAATTCCCACCAGGCGAGCGTTCGCGCGGGGTTGAGCCGTCGAAGTTTCGGATGAGCACCCAGAAACGGGTCCTCAGCCTCGTCGCCGCGCTCGCGGGAGAGGCCTTCATGCACGAGTAACCCGTCGAACAGCTGTCGGATTCCTCGCAATGTTCGTGTGGCGGGAATCGGAAAGGAACCAACAGCCACGCAGGTCGCCCGACGGCTCCTTCAGCCACCTGCGGACCTCGCGGGAGCGTGCCCCGAACGCCGCGTCGAATACCGTCGCGTGGCCCACCAGTTGGCGCCTCACGCTGACCGACTCGGGGAAGACCACGATGCAACCGACCCGCCCCGCCTTCCAGCCGAAGCGATCGGCGGCCACGCCCGGCGCGAGCCGCAGTTTCGCGTCCAGCGGGCGAAGCAGTCCCTCCACGGAACCCAGCTCGGTCTTGATCTCGAAGATCGCCAGTGTGCGAGTGTCCGCGTCCCACGCGAGGATGTCGATCGAGCCGCGCTCCCCGTACACGGAGAAGGACACCTCGAGTTTCACCTGCCAGTTCCATCGTTCGAGCCAGCGCACCACCGAGCCGACGAGCCGTGCGTGGCCCTCGTCGACGACGCGGCTTGCTCCGGCGCCTCGCCAGCGCAGGTCGACCTCGAGTGTCGCTTCGAGCGCGCCGAGCATTGCGTCGAGCGTCTTCAGGCTCAGCCCGTCGACGCCATCACGTTCGAAGCGCGCCCAGCTCGATCGGCTGACCCCCGCCCTTGCCGCCGCGTCCTCCTGTCGCAGGCCAAGGCGGTGCCGTATCGCGCGCGCCAGCCTGGGGATCTGACGACGGTCCATCAGCCGGTGACTCTGCCACTCGGCTCTTATCCCGAGAAGCGACCGCGCTTATCTCCGCATTACGCGCCGGCGTGGGTCTCGCGCGTGCGCGGATCGTCTATCGTTCGGGTCCATGAAGGGCGATCGAGTCGAAGCGGTTGTCGATACCGGGCAGGGAACCCAGACGTTCGAGATCGTCGCGTCCAAGGCCGGGCGGCGTCTCGAGGTGACCACGTCTCGCGGGGTGGTGGAGGTCCGCGAGGTGACACGCGGCGGCACGACCGTGCGGACCGGCCGGTTCATGGCCGCCCGCCTCATCGCGCTCGTCGAGCACCCCGCGGCCGATGAGCACGGACGGGTCGAGATCTCGACAAGCCACCGGATCCAGCCCCGCAAGGGGAGCTGAGGCAGCCTTCGATCGCCGCACGGCGTATGCGCCGAGCCGACCGAGCACGCCAAGTGCCGGCTCGCCCTTTATGCACCTGGCCGACTGGGCGGCACCAGCGCGGCCCTCGGCCGCGCCGCCACGGCCGCCGTGAGGCCCATATGCACTTAGCCGACTGGGCGGCACCAGCGCAGCCCTCGTTCGCCGCAGCCCTCGGCTGCCGGCGCATTCGCGGCCGCTCAGCCTCCCTGGCGCACGAGGATGTCCGAGGTGAACGAACTTCCCACCACCACGAAGGTCGAGTACATGACCAGCAGGTTCGACGCGAATGCCACGCCGGCCGGAGCGGCATACCCGTCCTCGATCCGCGAGACCGGCGACGCTGCTCCCCACGTCGAGCCGCCAATCGTGCTGGAGGCAAGGTAGACCGTGGACGTGTCGACGCAGGCGCCTGGGCAGCTCAGCCAGGCGATGCGCCAGGTCGTGCCCGTGACCGCGACCAGCGGGCTGTCCGTCTGCGCCGTGGACTGGGAGGTCAGCCTGGTCGCCGTCGTCCAGTGCGCGCCCTTGTCGGTCGAGCGCCGGACCGCGATCCAGAACTTCGTCCCCGAGTTGGCGTTGTAGGCGAGGACCGTCTTCGATCCGGACGCCGCGAGACCGATCGTCGAGAGGTGATAGGCGTTCGTGGCCAACGACTGCGCCGTTTTCCAGGTCGTCCCATTGTCCGTGGATCGGCGCAGCTTCACCACCGTGTTGCTCTTGAGGTAGGCGACCTGGATCGCGCCCCCGCCGAGCGCCACCGCCGCGTAGCCGTCTTTCACGCCCGAGAAGTCCGGCTGGTTCGTCGTCGTGTCGATCGACTTGGCCGTCTTGAACGTGCTGCCGCCGTTCGTGCTGACACGTACCATGATCTTGCCCGAGATGCCGTCGGTCCACGTGACCACGACAATCGACCCCGACCGCACGATCTGGTTGTTCTGTGCGAGCTCGGTCGTGGAGGAGAGGACCTTGATGTCGCGTGCATCTGACCCTCGCGACTCCGGGGTGACTCGGATTCCCCGGCCCAATCGGCGAGGATGACGGAGAGAACGCCTTCCGGCCAGTGCCGTGCGTCCCGATCGCCGCGCGCATGATTCAGTTGAGGCGATACTGCTGCTGCCCAACGCAGGAGAGGTGACCCAGATGCCCGAGAACGCACGCCCCACCCGCATCGCGATCGTCGGCGCCGGGCGGGTCGGAGCGACCTTCGCCTACACGCTCGTCATCAACGGCCTCGCGCCCGAGATCGTCCTGATCGACCCGCAGCGCGAGCGGACCGAGGGCGAGGCGATGGACCTTTCGCACGCCGTGCCGTTCACGCGACCGGCGCGTATCTGGGCCGGCGACTACGACGACTGTGCCGGGGCCGTCCTGACCGTCATCACCGCCGGCGCCAGCCAGCGGCCGGGGGAGAGCCGCCTCGATCTTGTCCGCCGCAACGACGCCATCCTCCAGCAGATCGTCCCGAAGATCGCCGCGGCCAACCCCGACGGCCTCATCCTCATGACGACCAACCCCGTGGACGTGCTGACCCATCGCGCCTGGCAGATCTCCGGTCTGCCGCCGGAACGCGTCTTCGGCTCCGGCACCATCCTGGATACGGCGCGATTCCGATATCTGCTGGCCGAGCGGCTCGGCGTCGACCCGCGCAGCATGCATGCCTTCATCATCGGGGAGCATGGGGACAGCGAGGTTCCCGTCTGGTCAGGTGCCAACATCGCGGGGATGCGCCTGGAGGACTACTGCGCGACCAACGGCATCGAACTCGACCGGGCCGAGATGCGCGCGATCTTCGAGCAGACCCGCGACGCGGCATACCAGATCATCGAGCGCAAGGGCGCCACGTTCTACGCCATCGGCGCCGGCCTGCTCCGCATCTGCGAGGCGATCGTGCGCGACCAGCACACCGTCATGTCCGTCTCCTGCATGATCCGGGGCTACTACGGGATCGACGACGTCTACCTGTCGGTCCCGGCCGTCATCCATGCCGGTGGCGTCGGGCGGATCCTGCGGCCGGCGCTCTCCGCTTCGGAGGCAGAGGCGCTGCGGAGATCGGCGGGGATCCTGCAGCAGACGCTCGAGCAACTCGATCCCGCGCCCGCCGCCGGCTGACGGCCAGGAGCAGTAACCCCCGTGCACACGAGCGACACGCTCGTCGCAGTTCAACTGTTCGTCGCGCTGGTGGCCGTGACGGCCGCGGTCGGCGTGGTGCTGCGACGGCTGTCGCTGGGGGGCATCCCGTATTCGGTCGCGCTCCTCATCAGCGGGCTCGTGATCGGGATCCTCATCCCGGACCTCAATGCGTCGGTCACGCCGCAACTCGTCCTCGTCGTGATCCTGCCGGGTCTCGTGTTCGAGGCCGCCTACCGGCTCGACCTGGGCGAATTGCGGCGCTCGTTCGGCGGGCTTGCGATGCTCGCGGTGCCGGGCGTCATCGTCGCGGCGCTCGTCGTCGCGTTCGCGCTGCATTTCGGTGCCGGCATGTCGATCGAAACGGGGTTCGTCGTCGGTGCCATGGTCGCCGCCACCGATCCGGCCGCCGTCGTTTCGACATTCCAGCGCCTGAAGGTCCCCGCCCGACTCGACACCCTGGTCCAGGGCGAGAGCCTCTTCAACGACGGCACCGGCCTCCTCGCGTTCACCATCGCGCTGCAGGTCGTGCTGGGACAGGTGACGGCGACTGACGTCGTCATCGACTTCGTCCTTGCCATCGGCCTCTCCGCCGTCATCGGCGCGGTCGCCGGGATCGTCGGGTCGCGAGTGCTGGCGATGATCGATGACCACCTGCTGGAGGCCACGATTTCCCTGGTCGTCGCGTACGGCACCTATCTCGTCGCCGATGGGCTCCACCAGTCCGGCGTCATTGCCACGGTCGTCGCCGGGGTCGTGCTCGGCAACTACGGCCGGCGAGTCGGGATGACCCCGCGGTCGAGCGAGGCGATCGACACGGTCTGGGAGTTCGCAGCGTTTCTCCTGACGGCCGTCGTGTTCCTGCTCGTCGGGCTCGCCGTCCCGTTCTCCGGCCTTGCCGATGCGCTGCCGTGGATCGGCTGGGCCATCCTGGGCGCGCTGGTCGGTCGGGCGCTCGTCGTCTACGGCATGCTGGGCGTCGCATCGCGGTTGCGGCACATGGTCGGCGGCCGGCATCCCATCCCCGTTTCGTGGCTGCACGTGCTGAACTGGTCCGGCCTGCGCGGCGCGGTGTGCGCAGCGGTGGCGCTGTCGCTGCCGCTCGACTTCCCGGATCGCAAGCTGCTCCAGCAGATCGCGTTCGGGGTCATCCTCTTCACGTTGGTCGTCCAGGGAACCACGATCAACCTGGTGGTGCGACGCAGCGGGGCGCTTGCGGAACCCGCGGGAACGATGCCTGTCCCCACGCCGAGCGGCTGATCCCCGGGGAGCGGCGCCGTCCCCACGCCGAGCGGCCGACCCCGTGGAGCGGCACCGTCCCGTCGCCGAGCGGCCGATCCCCGTGGAGCGGCGCCGTCCCGTCGCCGAGCGGCCGATCCCCGTGGAGCGGCGCCGTCCCGTCGCCGAGCGGCCGATCCCCGTGGAGCGGCACCGTCCCCGCGCCGAGCGGCCGATCCCCGTGGAGCGGCGCCGTCCCCACGCCGAGCGGCCGATCCCCGTGGAGCGGTACCGTCCCCACGCCTCGGTCCGCTGCCGGATTCCCACCAGGTGAACACAAGGAGGAAGTTGGGGCCGCACTTTCCTCCAGATTCTCACCCCGTGGTCATTACAGGCGCCGAACCCCCAAACTTCCTCCTGATTCCCATCACGCGAGCGTTAGCCCGGAAATCTGCCGTCGAAGTTGTCGGTCCGCGCCCCGAGGGGGCCCAGTGCCCGCCTGTCCCACGCTCAATCGGGCCCGGTTCCTGCCCGCCAATCGCGCCGAGAACCCGACGAATTCCGAATAGTGCCCACCAGATGGGAATCTGAGCGAAGCGGCCGAATGACCTTCGCCGAGCGGCTGATCCCCTGGGAGCGGCGCCGTCCCCACGCCGAGCGGCGCCGTCCCCACGCCGAGCGGCGCCGTCCCCACGCCGAGCGGCGCCGTCCCCACGCCGAGCGGCGCCGTCCCCACGCCGAGCGGCTGATCCCCGGGGAGCGGCACCGTCCCCACGCCGAGCGGCGCCCCGTCGCCGAGCGGCTGATCTCCTGGGAGCGGCTGGCGCGCGCCCGACGCGTCCGACTCTCGCCGAAGACCCCCGGTGGACCTGTTGCCGACCGACCGCCCCCGAGCCCAGGCCGCCCGCGACCCTCCCTCAGTCCGCCACGCCGGCCTCGTGTTCGCGGAGCGCCGCCTCGATCGCGTCGAGGTGATGCGCTACGCAGTCGTAATCGAGAAGGCCGCAGGCAACTACTCGGCGTACGTGCCTGATCTGCCCGGGTGCATCGCCACAGGCGATACCGTCGCCGAGATCGAGGCCGAGATCCGAGCAGCCATAGAGTCTCATCTCGAGGCCGTGCGCGAGGACGGGCTCGCAGTGCCCCCGCCGTCGAGCCGGGTCGAATACGTTGACACCGCGGCCTGATAGTCCGCAGTCGGTCGACGCGTGGAATCTCGCGTAGCCGCATCTGGCACTCCAGTTCGATCCCTCCCTTGAAGCAGCGATGGTTCCGGTCCGATCTCCGGTACGTCTCCTCATACGCGCCGTGGCCGCGATTTGCGGCGGATCCGACAGGGATATCGATGTCTCGGGGGAGCTCTGATGTCCCGTGTTCGAGCTTCTAGTGTTGCGCGTCATTAGTTCGTTGACAGGTCGTGCGATGATGGCGGCATGCCGTCAGCCGTACTCACCATCAGCGACGAGGACCGCGTGACCCTGACCACGTGGACACGGTCGACCACCGTGTCCGCCGGGCACGCCGAGCGGGCCGCGATCGTGCTGGCCTGTGCCGACGGCTCGGGGACGTCCGAGGCGGCCCGGCGGCTCGGTGTGTCGCGGCCGACGGTGATCAAGTGGCGGGACCGGTTCGCCGCGCACGGCATCGCGGGCCTCGACGACGAGCCGCGCTCCGGCCGGCCCAAGACGATCGACGACGCGGCGATCATCGCGGCCACCCTGGAGCCGCCGCCCGAGCGCCTCGGCGGTGACGCACTGGTCGACCCGGCTGCTGGCGCGGCACGCTCGGGCGTCGGGCGACGCCACGGTCGCCCGGGCCTGGCGCGCGGTACCACGTGCAGCCGTGGCGGCGGGAGACGTTCAAGTTCTCCACCGACCCGGAGCTCGAGGCCAAGGTCCGCGACGTCGTCGGCCTGTACCTCGACCCGCCCGAGAAGGCGATCGTGCTGTGCGTGGACGAGAAGACGCCAGATCCAGGCGCTCGACCGCACCGCGCCGATCCTGCCGCTCCGGCCCGGGCTGCCGGAGCGGGCCACCCACGACTACAAGCGCAACGGCACGACCACGCTGTTCGCCGCGCTGGAGGTCGCCACCGGCAGGGTCACCGACCAGTGCTACGACCGGCACGGCAAGGCCGAGTTCCTCGACTTCCTCAAGCGGTCGCCCGGGCCTACCCGCGCCGGCGAGCTGCACGTCGTCCTCGACAACTACCACACCCACAAGCACGCCGACATCAACGCGTGGCTGGCGAAGAACCCCCGGGTCACGCTGCACTTCACCCCGACCTCAGGCTCGTGGCTGAACCTCGTCGAGGTGTTCTTCGGGATCATCACCCGCCAGGCCATCCGGCGCGGCTCGTTCGACAGCGTCCCGCAGCTCGTCACCGCGATCCGCGCCTTCATCGACGGCTGGAACGAGCGCTGCCACCCGTTCGCCTGGACCAAGACCGCCGACGAGATCCTGCCCCACGCCACCCGTCAACGAAATTCAGACGCGCGACACTAGATGACCTCGACTTCGTTGAGCAGGTTCGAGTCGACTTCGAGCTTGGGACGATTACCTGGCCCAACGAGGCCGGTCTTGACCCGCATTCGTTGATGACCCCTGTGTGAATGCCTGCCTGGGCATCGCCCCGCCCGAGGGGCCGATCCGCCCGCGCACGTCGGACCCCGTCCCCGCGTTACCTCGGAGACGCCCGTGCACCCCGGTCGGGGGCGGAGCGACTCGATTGCAGGCTGGCTGAAGGTCGGTCGATGCCATCCGGGTCGATAGAGGCGCGACTCTCCCTCAGTCCGACGCGCCGGCCTCGCGTGCGCGGAGCGCCGCCTCGATCGCATCGAGATGGGTGTTCCGGTGATGTGACCGCTCGAGCATGCGGACCCGACCGACTGCAGTCTCCTCGGCCATCGTGTCGGGCAGCCCCGCGATGAACGCGTCGACGGTCGCCGCGGCGGCGCGCGCCAGGTCGGCAGCGTCACGCACCGGCACGACGCGCCACTCGGGGAGGGAAGCGTCGTTGATCAGGTCCGGGAGGCGATCGTCCAGGGCGATGGGTCCCGCAAGCCCCGCCGCGATCGCGTTCTCCCAGCGGGCCAGCACGAACCGGTCCCAGAAGGCCAGGTGGGCGAGCATCGCGCCCGCTGTCCAGTCGTCGTCGATAAGGCGCGCGAGGTCATCGTCGGTGAGCGCGCCGATCAACAGCGCCAGCCGCTCGCGAGAGGTGCCGTTCCTGCCGACATACGCGCGATCCATTGTTTCGACCTCCACCCGGCTCCGGACATCCGATGACGGCCCAGGTCAGATCATGGTGCAACGCGGCCGAACTCGTGGGGCGTTCGGGGCGGCCGCGGAGCCTGGCGGTGACACAGCGGGCAGGAGACGCTCGATTCGAGCTGCTTACGCGCGTGCGCGAGACCAGTCGTCGGCTGCCGTCCCGCTGCTGATCGCGATCACGGCTCCGGTGGACGAAAATATGACCAAGCTGCTACAGATATTTTAAGCGGTACGGGGCGGTCAGGCCCGGTACTTTCAGGTGCGTTCGCGAGTACTTCCTGTGGTCGCCGACGGCGGAATAATGAAGACAACCTTACCTATGGCCCTAGCCACTTGACTTCGTGCGCCGCACAGTCCGCAATGTCGCGCCATAAGGCGACCGAAGATACCGCGCCATGAACGTTCAGACGCCCCGCCTAGTCGTCAGCTCAAAACGTTCACGGTGACCGTCCGGATCCACACGGCGCGGTGTCCCAGAGGTCGCGAGGGAGTACCCGGGCCAGCTGAGCCCCGCATCGGCCCGAAGAGGAAGAGGGAGATCAGATGTCGAGTCCGAGAAATGGACCTGGTCGTTCTCGTGCGCACGCGCTGGCCCTGTTTACAGTGGTCCAATCGTTGTTGCTCACAACAAGCTTCCTTGGGACGAGCTTCTTTGCGCCCGCGTCCGTGATGGCGGCGACGATCACGTGGACCGGCACGAGCAGCACCGTCTGGGCCACGGCCGCAACTGGTCGGGCGAGCGCTGTTCCAGGTTCCAGCGACGACGTCGTTATCGGGAACTTCGTGCCGGGCCAGTCAGCCGACGCTCCCTGCCGGCGGTACGACAGTTGCCAGCCTCACGATCAACTGGCCGGAGCAGCACCGGGAGCACGCGAGGCGGCTGCCTCACGATCCCCACCGGCGCCACGCTCACCGTCACCGGCAATCTGACGATCAGTGGATCGACAGGCGGAGGGACTGGTACGACTTGCGGTGGGTCGCCACAGGGCCGGCATCAACGCGGGGTGCCGCGGACACCGGATCTGTGGTCGTCGGCGGCAATGTCATGCTCACCAACAACACAGGTGGCCCGCCGGAAGTCCCGATCATTACGCTCGCCGCGGCAGCCTCACGGTCGGCGGGAACTTGACGTTTGGTACAACCTCGACGTTCACCGTCGGGACCAGCACGGTCATCCTGAACGGCACCGGTGCCCAGACGATCGGCGGCTCGACCAAGACGTTCAACAACCTGACCATCAACAAGAGTGCCGGCACGGCTACGCTTACCGCCAATGAGACCATCGCGAACACGGGCAACCTGACGGTCTCTGCGGGCACGCTCGATCTCGCCACGTTCACAGCCAATCGGTCGGCGACTGCTGGTGCTGGGACGCTGAACGTCGCGGCTGGAGCCACCCTCCGGATCGGCGGCACCAACGGCTTCCCGGCTAACTACTCGACGCCCACACTGAATGCCACGAGCACCGTCGTGTACTACGGCGGCGCGCAGGCAGTCGGCGCGCAGAACTACGGCAACCTGACGCTGAGCGGAGCGGCCGGGGCAAAGGCCCTCGGCGCGGCGATCGGCGTTGCAGGGAATTTCACGAACAACCTGGCCGGTGGGACCATCACTAACACCGGCAGCACCGTCACGTTGAACGGCACAGGTGCCCAGACCATCGGGGGCTCGGCCTCAACCACGTTCAACAATCTGACCGTTAACAAGACGACCGGCGGGGTGAGCCTGTCCGCGGCCGAGACCGTCTCCGGCACGCTGACCCTCACATCGGGGAATGTCGTCGACGGGTGGCAACACCTTCGCGGTGAGTCGACCAACCCGGGCAGGAGTGAGTGGCGGAGGCGCCACCAGCTTCGTCAATGGCGCGCTTCGGCGCGGGATCGGCCGAGCGCCGACCCGTCAGACGGTTGCGTTTCCGGTCGGTGCTGGGACCACGTATGCACCGATCAGCGTCGTCATTCCAGGCGACTCGGTCACTGCGACGGGCACGCTGACCGGGTCGACGACCACCGGTAACCACCCCAACCTCAGCGGATCGGGGATCAACCCCGCCCAGGACGTCAACCGCTACTGGACCCTTACGCCAGGCGGAGGCCTCGCGCTTGGGACGTACACGCCGACGTTCTCTTGGGCGTCGTCGGGCGACACGAACGGCACGCTGACCACCGGTACGCTGGTCGTTCGGAAGTACGCCGCGTCGACCTGGACCGGCCCGACGACTTCGTCGTCGTACCTCGCCGCGCCTCAGCCGAACGAGACGGCGACCTCGTACTCGGCAACGTTCGGCGATTACGCGGTCGGCAACCTCGCCCCCGCAAGCCGGCTCGTCATCACCGGCTCCGGCACGCAGACCGCGGGCGGCAGCCAGAACCTGACGATCACGGCCAAGGACGGCTCGGGCAATACCGTCACCGGCTACACCGGCACCCATAGCCTCGTCTTCACGGGCGCGAACGCCTCCAGCAACCCGCCCACCGACCCCACGGTGACGAACGCGACCGGCACCGCGGTCGCCTTCGGGAGCGCCACCTCAATCACCTTCACCAACGGCGTCGCGACCGTGTCCGCCGGGAACAACGGGGCGATGGTGCTCTACAACGCCGAATCCGCCACGATCGCCGCCACCGACGGGACGATCGACGCGACCGGCGCCGACCGGCTGACTGTGGCAGTCAGCGCGGCACCGCTGGCCAAGTTCGCCCTCGCGCTGACCAACCCGCAGACCAACGGCACGGCATTCACCGGTACGAACACCCTCACCGCCGAGGACGCCTGGGGCAATACGATCTCCAGCTTCAACGCCGCGACCGACAACGTGACGATCACGGCCGACGCGCCCCTCAGCGGGACGGTCAGTGGCCTGGGGTCGGGCAGCACCAACGTCCTCAACCAGGTCGGGGACTTCAGCAGCGGCGTGGCGCACCTGACCACGCTGGGCATGAAGTACACCGGCAGCGCCGCGAGCGGCACGTTCACCGCTTCCGCGGTGAGCGGCAAGAGCGGTATGTCGGGCAGCGTGACGATCGGCAAGGCCACCGCCATCTGCATCGTCACCGGCTATGACGTCCCCTTCGACGGGACCGAGCACATCGCCACCGGCGGACCGTGCACCGGCATCGGCGGCGTGACTCTCACCGGCGGCACGTACGACCTGACCGGGACGGCACATACCGACGCCGGCACTACCCGAACGACCCCTGGACCTGGAGCAACGCCGACTACCAGGCGAGCGGCACGGTCGCGGACAACATCAGCAAGGCCACCGCCGTCTGCACGGTCACCGGCTACTCCGTCACCTACGACGGATTCCCGCACACAGCGACAGGCATCTGCACCGGCCTCGGCGGGGTCGACCTGAGCGGCCGGTCTCGCCCTGAGCGGCACCACCCACACCGCGGCCGGCGCCTACGCCACCGACCCTTGGACCTTCCACGACGCCGGCGGCAACTACGCCGACCAGAGCGGCACGGTCGATGACAGCATCGCCTGGGCGACGACGACCACAACTACCGGTAATAAGTCCGTTGTGTATGACCTCGTGGATCAGAACGTCGATTTGACCGCAACCGTGACGGGTTCCACCGTGAATTCCGGAACCGTCCTGTTCACGGTTCACGACGGTTCGGTCGTGTTGGCGAGCCGGTCAAGGCCGACGTGCGGAGGGATCGGCAAGCTGCCACCTACACACTGCCCGCCGGCACGCTCGCCGGCGACTACACGATCACCGCGGCCTACAGCGACGTTGTCGGCGGCGGTTACGCGTCGAGCAGCGGTGACGCAACGCTGTCCGTCCTGAGGCCGGTCGACTTCACCGTTGTCAAGACGTTCGCTGATACGTCGGTGGAGGCTGGATCGACGGGGCACAAGTTCAGCATCGCGGTCACCAACATCGGTGGCGTCAGCGCGAACACCGTTGTCATCACCGATACCGTTGACGATCGACTGCCTGTAGCCGGCGTGAGCGCGGACGTGGCTGCCGACTGCACCGCATCCCTCGGCCAGCTGGTCAGCTGCACCGTTGCCAGCCTCGCACCAGGTGGCTCGGCCTACTTGACGGTGACCTACGGCGTGGTGGCCGATCCGACCCCGCGCGGCACGGTGACGAACACTGCCAATGCGAGCGCTGACGAGCTGCCGACCCCGGTGGTCAGCGCCCCGGCAAGCGTCTCGGTCGGCAAGGCCACCGCGACCTGCACGGTCACCCCCTATGACGCCCCCTTCGACGGCACCGAGCACACCGCCAGCGGCGGAGAGTGCACGGGCGTCGGCGGCGTGGTTCTCACCGGCGGCACGTACGTCCTGACCGGTACGGCCCACACCAACGCCGGCAGCTACCCCAGCGATTCCTGGAGCTGGAGCAACGCCGAGTACGAGGCGAGCGGCACCGTCGCGGACAACATCAAGAAGATCAACCCCGACTGCAGCTCGATCAAGGGCTACAGCGTCACGTTCAACGGCACCGAGCACATCGCCGGCGGCACCTGCGATGACATCAACGGCGCCCCCCTCGCCGGGCTTGACCTGAGCGGCACGGCCCGTACCAACGCGGGCGACTGGCTCGCCGACCCCTGGACCTTTACCTCGAGCGACTCCAACTACAACAGCACGAGCGGCACGGTCCACGACACCATCGCCAAGATTAACCCCGACTGCAGTTTGATCAAGGGCTACAGCGTCACCTTCAACGGCCTGCCGCACACGGCGACCGGAACGTGCAACGACCTGAAGGGCGAGCCGCTCCCCGGCCTCGACCTGAGCGGCACCACCCACACCAACGCCGGCACCTACGCCGGTGACGCGTGGAGTTTCACCTCGAGCGACTCCAACTACGCCGACCAGAACGGCACCGTCGCTGACGCCATCGGCCAGGCCGCCGCGACCTGCACTGTCACCCCCTACAGCGTCACCTTCACCGACCTGCCGCACACCGCTGGCGGCTCGTGCGTCGGCCTCGACGGCCTCACCGTCATCCCCGGCCTCGACCTGAGTCTCACGACCCACACCAACGCCGGCACGTACGCCGGTGACACGTGGAGCTTCCACGACGCGAGCGGCAACTACGCCGACCAGAACGGCACCGTCGCTGACGCCATCGGCCAGGCCGCGGCGGTCTGCTCGGTCACCCCCTACAGCGTCACCTTCACGGGCCTGGCGCACACCGCGGGCGGCTCGTGCGTCGGCCTCGACGGCCTAACCGTCATCCCCGGCCTCGACCTGAGTCTCACCACCCACACCAACGCCGGTGACTACCCGCTCGACCACTGGACCTTCCACGATGTCGCCGGCAACTACGCCGACCTGAACGGCACCGTCGCTGACGCCATCGGCCAGGCCGCCGCGGTCTGCTCGGTTACGGGCTACTCGGATACGTTCAACGGCCTGGCGCACACCGCCTCCGGCTCGTGCGTCGGCCTCGACGGCCTCACCGTCATCCCCGGCCTCGACCTCAGCGGCACCACGCACACGAACGCCGGCACCTACGGCACCGACCCCTGGACCTTCCACGATGTCGCGGGCAACTACGCCGACCAGAACGGCACCGTCGCTGACACCATCGGCCAGGCCGCCGCGGTCTGCTCGGTTACGGGCTACTCGGTCATGTATGACGGCCTCCCGCACACGGCCATCGGCTCCTGCAAGGATCTCGCCGGAAATGACCTCGCCGGGCTCGACCTGAGCGGCACCACCCATACCGACGTCGGCATCTACGACGGCGACCCTTGGACCTTCACCTCAACCGACCCCAACTACAGCAGCGCCAGTGGCACGGTGGACGACACCATCGCGGCTGACCAGCCCGGGCTGGGGCTGATCAAGCTCTCGCCGACCCACGACTTCGTGAAGGCGGGCGACACGATCGAGTACACGTATGACCTTACGAACACGGGGAACGTGCCGCTGAGCGGCCCGTTCAGCGTCGAGGACAGCCTGATCGTCGGCGGCGTCCGCATGACCGTCACCTGCCCGCAGCCTGGCACGCTGGCTCCCGACCATTCGATCCAGTGCACCGCCGAGTACTCAGTTACAGCGGCAGACGACGCGCAGGGCTTCGTGGAGAACACAGCCCTCGCCTACGCGTTCCGGAATGACGTGAAGGTGCAGTCCAACCCGGACGCAGTCACCGTTGCGGCCTACCACGACCCGTCGTTGCGCCTGGTGAAGTCTGCATCCCAGGCCACGTTCTCCTTTGTGGGTGAGGCCATTCACTACACCTACACGGTGAGTAACATCGGAAACGTCACCCTATACGGAAACGTCACCCACGACGGCCCATTCGTCGTCACTGACCCCGACGTCGACGGCGGCACCGTTATTTGCCCGCCCGATCTCAGTCTGGCTCCCGGCGCCGACCTGAGCACCGTCTGCACGGCCACTCACACGGTCACGGCTACCGACGTGACCACCGGCTGGGTCACCAATCAAGCGACCACAGAGGGTCACTTCTATGACGTGACCGTCATTTCCAGCGACTCTGCGTGGGTTCCTCTCGCGCAGTTGCAGGTTGTCAAGGCGTTTGCCGAACCGACCGTCGAGCCTGGATCAACCGCACACACCTTCAGCATCTGGGTCACCAACAGTGGTACCAGCTACCTGAACGGCATCGTTGTCACGGACACCGTTGATGATCGATTGCCTGTCACCGGCAAGAGCGTCACGGTCAGTGAGGGCGTCCTTTACGACTGCACCGCGAGCCATGACCAGCTGGTCAGTTGCACCATTGACAGCCTCGCGCCAGATGACGTGGCCACGATCACCGTGACCTACGACGTCTTGACCAATCCGTCCCCCCGCGGCACGGTCTCGAACACAGCCAGCGCGGTCGCTGCGGAAGTCCCTGCGGCGGTAACGGCCTATGGCAGTGTGCAGATCCCCTTGGCGGCGGCCGTCTGCAAGGTAACCCCGTATAGCGTGATCTACGATGGCCTGCCACACATCGCCACCGGCACCTGCACGGGCATCGGCGGCGTCGACCTGAGCGCCGACCTCGACCTGAGCGGCACGACGAACACCGACGCCGGCGACTACCCGGACGACGCCTGGAGCTTCTTGGACCCGAGCGGCGTCTATGCCGAGCAGGTTGGTACCGTCCATGACGTGATCAGTCAGGCCGACCCGACCTGCGCGGTCACCCCCTACGACGTCACCTACGACGGCGCCAGCCACACCGCGACCGGCGCCTGCACGGACGTCAAGGGCGAGGCCCGCTCGCGCGCTCGACCTGCGACCAGCACCCCCACACCGCCGCCGGCAGCTACTCCGACACGCTGGACCTTCACCGACAGCGACCGGCAACTACACCGACGCGACCGGCACGGTCACCGACGTGATCGCCCCGGCCACCGCGACCTGCGTGGTGACCCCCTTCAACGTCACCTACGACGGCAATGACCACGCCGCCACCGGCGTCTGCTCGGTCGGCGAGGCCGTGCTCAGCGGCGTCTTCAGCGCCACGGTCCACACCAACGTGGGCAGCTGGACCGACCCCTGGACGTTCGTCAGCACCGACGGCAACTACGCCGCGAGCGGCACGGCCGCCGACTCCATCGGCAAGGCCGACCCGACCTGCTCGGTGACCCCCTACGACGTCACCTACACCGGCAGCCCCTTCACCGCGACGGGCGCCTGCACCGGCGCCAAGAGCGAGGTCCTGCTCGGGCTCGACCTGGCGACCAGCACCCTCCACACCGCCGCCGGCAGCTACTCCGACACCTGGACCTACACCGACGCGACCGGCAACTACACCGACGCGACCGGCACGGTCACCGACGTGATCGCCCCGGCCACCGCGACCTGCGTGGTGACCCCCTTCAACGTCACCTACGACGGCAATGACCACGCCGCCACCGGCGTCTGCTCGGTCGGCGAGGCCGTGCTCAGCGGCGTCTTCAGCGCCACGGTCCACACCAACGTGGGCAGCTGGACCGACCCCTGGACGTTCGTCAGCACCGACGGCAACTACGCCGCGAGCGGCACGGCCGCCGACTCCATCGGCAAGGCCGACCCGACCTGCTCGGTGACCCCCTACGACGTCACCTACACCGGCAGCCCCTTCACCGCGACGGGCGCCTGCACCGGCGCCAAGAGCGAGGTCCTGCTCGGGCTCGACCTGGCGACCAGCACCCTCCACACCGCCGCCGGCAGCTACTCCGACACCTGGACCTACACCGACGCGACCGGCAACTACACCGACGCGACCGGCACGGTCACCGACGTGATCGCCCCGGCCACCGCGACCTGCGTGGTGACCCCCTTCAACGTCACCTACGACGGCAATGACCACGCCGCCACCGGCGTCTGCTCGGTCGGCGAGGCCGTGCTCAGCGGCGTCTTCAGCGCCACGGTCCACACCAACGTGGGCAGCTGGACCGACCCCTGGACGTTCGTCAGCACCGACGGCAACTACGCCGCGAGCGGCACGGCCGCCGACTCCATCGGCAAGGCCGACCCGACCTGCTCGGTGACCCCCTACGACGTCACCTACACCGGCAGCCCCTTCACCGCGACGGGCGCCTGCACCGGCGCCAAGAGCGAGGTCCTGCTCGGGCTCGACCTGGCGACCAGCACCCTCCACACCGCCGCCGGCAGCTACTCCGACACCTGGACCTACACCGACGCGACCGGCAACTACACCGACGCGACCGGCACGGTCACCGACGTGATCGCCCCGGCCACCGCGACCTGCGTGGTGACCCCCTTCAACGTCACCTACGACGGCAATGACCACGCCGCCACCGGCGTCTGCTCGGTCGGCGAGGCCGTGCTCAGCGGCGTCTTCAGCGCCACGGTCCACACCAACGTGGGCAGCTGGACCGACCCCTGGACGTTCGTCAGCACCGACGGCAACTACGCCGCGAGCGGCACGGCCGCCGACTCCATCGGCAAGGCCGACCCGACCTGCTCGGTGACCCCCTACGACGTCACCTACACCGGCAGCCCCTTCACCGCGACGGGCGCCTGCACCGGCGCCAAGAGCGAGGTCCTGCTCGGGCTCGACCTGGCGACCAGCACCCTCCACACCGCCGCCGGCAGCTACTCCGACACCTGGACCTACACCGACGCGACCGGCAACTACACCGACGCGACCGGCACGGTCACCGACGTGATCGCCCCGGCCACCGCGACCTGCGTGGTGACCCCCTTCAACGTCACCTACGACGGCAATGACCACGCCGCCACCGGCGTCTGCTCGGTCGGCGAGGCCGTGCTCAGCGGCGTCTTCAGCGCCACGGTCCACACCAACGTGGGCAGCTGGACCGACCCCTGGACGTTCGTCAGCACCGACGGCAACTACGCCGCGAGCGGCACGGCCGCCGACTCCATCGGCAAGGCCGACCCGACCTGCTCGGTGACCCCCTACGACGTCACCTACACCGGCAGCCCCTTCACCGCGACGGGCGCCTGCACCGGCGCCAAGAGCGAGGTCCTGCTCGGGCTCGACCTGGCGACCAGCACCCTCCACACCGCCGCCGGCAGCTACTCCGACACCTGGACCTACACCGACGCGACCGGCAACTACACCGACGCGACCGGCACGGTCACCGACGTGATCGCCCCGGCCACCGCGACCTGCGTGGTGACCCCCTTCAACGTCACCTACGACGGCAATGACCACGCCGCCACCGGCGTCTGCTCGGTCGGCGAGGCCGTGCTCAGCGGCGTCTTCAGCGCCACGGTCCACACCAACGTGGGCAGCTGGACCGACCCCTGGACGTTCGTCAGCACCGACGGCAACTACGCCGCGAGCGGCACGGCCGCCGACTCCATCGGCAAGGCCGACCCGACCTGCTCGGTGACCCCCTACGACGTCACCTACACCGGCAGCCCCTTCACCGCGACGGGCGCCTGCACCGGCGCCAAGAGCGAGGTCCTGCTCGGGCTCGACCTGGCGACCAGCACCCTCCACACCGCCGCCGGCAGCTACTCCGACACCTGGACCTACACCGACGCGACCGGCAACTACACCGACGCGACCGGCACGGTCACCGACGTGATCGCCCCGGCCACCGCGACCTGCGTGGTGACCCCCTTCAACGTCACCTACGACGGCAATGACCACGCCGCCACCGGCGTCTGCATGGGCCTCGGCAACACCGACCTGAGCAGCGGCCTCGACCTGAGCGGCACGACCCACACCGCCGCCGGCGACTACCCGACCGACCCCTGGACCTTCAGCTATCCCAACTACGCGAACCAGAGCGGCACCGTCCACGACGTCATCGCGGGCGGCTCCACCACCACAACGATCTCAGCCGTCACCAATCCGTCCGTTGTCGGACAGCTCGTGACGTTCACCGCCACCGTCGCGCCGGTAGCGGGCTCCGGGACGCCGACCGGTCAGATCCAGTGGAAGGTCGACGGCGTCGTGAAGCAGACTGAAGACCTCACCGGCGGCCAGGACGTCTTTACGTTCACCTGGACCTCGACCGGCAGCCACACCATCAAGGCTTCGTATCTCGGCGCCACGCCGTACGGCCCAAGCAACGCCACCCTCACCCAGGCCGTCAACAAGAAGGCCAGCAAGGCAAGTCTGTTGCCAGTGGGCTTCACCACCTCCACGTACTCCCAGGTCTACGGGCGGATCGTGAGTTACACGGTGACCGTCAGTCCGGTCGATCCCGCCACTGGAACCCCCGACGGAAACGTGCAGTTCGTCGTGGACGGCGTCAACGTTGGACTCCCGACAGCGCTGCTCGGTGGGACTGCGACATTCACGCCGGCCACACCGTTCGCGACCGGTGGGCACACCGTGCGTGCCCTGTACCTCGGTAGTGGCACGTTCTCGCCGAGCAACAGCAACGTCGTCAACGCGACCGTCACCAAGGCGCCTACCAGCGCCTTGCTGCCGACGCCCAGCTCGGCGGCCGTCGGGCAGTCGGTGACCTACATCGTCGCCGTCGGCCGCACCGACGGATACACCGATATCCCGATCGGCTCCATCACGTGGATGATCGACGGCGCCAACTGCGGCACCACGCCCGTTGACGGCACCGGTCACTCCCAGTTCGTGAAGCTCGGTGGTTGGACTGCTGCAGGCACCCACACCGTCCGCGCCCTCTACAGCGGCGGCACGAACTACGCCGCGAGCAATAGCAACATCGTCTACCAGACCGTCAGGTCTGCCTTCTAGCCCGGCCCTCGACCGCCGGGGGTGAACCCTCCGGCGGGTGAGTCAAACGGAACACGGCCTGGTCCCTTGTGGGGGCCAGGCCGTTCCGGATTCTCGGGGTCGAGATGCCAGGTCCGTTGAGCGGTCGTGGGTGGCGCACCCATCCGGGAGGCGCGACCCGCTGGTCGTGATCGGCGAGTGTTGACAGGTGTGTTGACACGTTCCTGCCACACGGCCCCCGGCTTCTGGCCCGAAAAGTACTGCCGACGACCAGTACCAAAGTACTACACCTGACACTGCGCCGATTCGACGGCTGGGGGGAGCCATCGGTCGACCTGTCCTGCGACCGTCGCAGCCCCTGGCGGTCATGTCTGTGCGGTAGGGAGCCGCCGGATTCGGGAGGTGTGTCGGTGTCTCCATAAGTTGGCGGGTGCGCCCGCGTTGCCCCATCCTGCCCGTGTTCTCCACGGCGCGCTGCCGTTTGTCACGGCCCTCGCGCTGGTTGCCTCCGCGCTCGCGGGGATCCCAGTGCGCGTCGCGGCGGATTCGGCGGATCCCCCCGTGCCGGTGGTCGCGATCCACGTGTCCGAGCACACGGCCGCGCTGGAAACCCTGACCGCAACGGCACCCACCCCCACGGGCTCTGAGACCAGCGGCAAGGAATGGTGGATCACCTCATGGCGCTACTTCGTCGCCTACCAGAAGTCTCGAGGAGGCCCTGAAGTCCGACGGGACTCCTTTCGTGGAGGTGACTGACGCGGACATTGCCGGCGGGAGGCTGCTCACGAGCGATGGCACACCGCGATACCCGATCGTCTTCAGCCTCGCTGCTGAAGCCGTGGCAGACAACGAGATCGCGCCTCTTCGCGATTTCGTGAGCGCTGGCGGCTTCCTCATGGTCGGCTCGTCGTCGTTCACCCGGAATACGAACGGCACCACTCGGGGCAACTTCGCCCTCCACTCCGAGATGGGCCTCCACATGGTGAACAACACCTTGTCCAACTGGGTGCTCAATGCATCGTTCACCAAGGCCGGGGACAGCCGTCTGACGGCCGATATCCCGTCGGGCTCGATCCTGTGGAGCGGCAAGCTGTCCAAGGACACGACTGCCTGGGGCAACGACGCTCGTTGGGTCTGGCAGGTCGCGACCGACGACGCCCAGGTCCTGGCGACCGGAGGCGGCGGCGTGGAACTCGCCACCAAGGGCTATGGAGACGGCCGGTTCATCTATGACGCCGAACTCCAGCCGCTGCTCGGGGACACCGGCTACAGCTCCAGCGATTTCGCTTACACGATCTACCGCAACGCCATCGAGTGGGCGTTCGAATCCGCGGGTATGCCGATCGTCAAGGTCAGTCCCTGGCAGTACCCCTACGACGCGGCCGGGATCGTCCGCCACGACTTCGAGAACTACACGTCCGTAGGTTCGATAATCCTGAACTCGGCGCAATACGAGCAGGGTCTCGGGATGAAGGGTGACTACTACTTCACGACCGGAAGCCTCCGAATCAGCCCGACCAATCCGGATACCCGGATGACGGACGAACAGAAGCAGGCGGACATCGACTACCTTCGGACTGCCGTCGCCACGTACGGGGCCACGGTCGGGTCGCACAACGGCGGCCTGCCAAATCCTGCGGGTACCGTACGGATCCGGCGAGTACGACTTCTGGCACTGGGGTCCCGACAGGCCCTCGACACGAGCCCGGCTGGGTATGCGAGCGGGTACGCCTACGCGCAGCAGTCTCTCCTGACCAGCTTCCAGGACATCGAGACCTGGATGAGTTCGACTCCCTACGAGGGAGCCACCGGCCTTCCGCCGATCGACAACGGCAGGGCCGGATGCGGCGCAGCCGGCAACTGCCCGCGGACGTTCGTGAGCCCGTACTTCAACGAGGGTCGCGAGGGTTCTCACCAGATCCTGAGCGACCTGGGCGTCCAGTGGGCCGGCGAGCAGAAGGTCGGCCCGTTCCCGATCCACGACTTCTCATACCTCACGCCGCACACCTACTTCTCCATGATCGGCATGGGCGTGGGCAACTGGTACATCGGCGGCGCGATCCAGCAGTCGATCGACGGCTACCTTGGAACCCCGGACATGGAGGCGGCGGTCGACTGGTACTACGACCTCGGCGGGTTGGTCGACCTGTACGGACACGGCTCTCTGAGCCAGTACGTCGCTTACCTTGCGAGCAAGCCGAACCTGTGGAAGACGAACGCGATGGGGGTCCATGACTGGTTCCTCGCGCGAGAGCCGGTTGCCGTGGCTCCGGGTTTCTCGACCAGTGGCTCGACCTCGGTGGCGACGGCCACCATCAGCGGGGCGACGGATCCCGAGACGGCGGTCGAAGTGGTCATCCCGAACTGGTCGGGGAGCGCGACGACAGGCGTTCGTGTCAGCCTCAACGGCGCGACGGCGCCCTCGGGAAGCTGGCGAACGACGTCGTACGGCGTCAAGGTACGAGTGGGCAGCACGGTCTCGAATGTCGAGGTCGACTACAACCCGGTTGCGAACTGGACCCAGACCAACTGGGCCGGGGGCGACGGCCAGGACGTGTGGTCGAGCTCGACTCGGTACCTGACGGGGACAAACGTCGACACGAGCGTCTCGGGCCAGGTGGGCCTGAGCCCGGCGTCGGGCGGAGATGCCCTGTTCTCGGACGACTTCACCCGCCCCGGACCGCCTGCCCCGCCGGACCCGGTGCCGTTCACGTGGACGGTCCCGAACACCAGCGGCTCCGGCTGGCCCAATGGCTTAATCACGCCCGCCGACACCTCCGGCGGCACGCTGAACGCCGCAGCGACGGCCGGCACATATGGATTTGCCTACCCGTCCGAAGTTGCGGCAACACTCACGGACTATTCGGTCGAGGCCAAGGTGAAGCTCCCGCTCAGCGGCTCGACGTTCGGGGGAGGCATCGCCGGCCACGTCAATCTGGCCACGGGCACCCGCTATGCACTCTGGTACTACGGCGGCGGCATCCTGAGGTTGATCAAGTTCTCCAACTGGGGGAGTTGGCCGGGTACTGGGATGGTTGCCGACGCGAGCGTCGCCAATGACACCAACTGGCACAGCCTCAAGCTTGCCTTCTCGGGCACCACTATTCGTGCCTACTTCGACGGGAACCTCGCGTTGACTGCGACCGATTCGGACCCGGACTACGCCTCCGGAGGGGTCGACATCGACTTCTACGCCTATGGCAACACCTCGGGTCCCTCGTACAACGACTTCGTCGTTCGGGGCGCCGGTGACGTGATCGTCTTCGAGGACAACTTCGGAGCCGATCCCGCGCCTGCTCCGTCCAACCTCCCGCCCTGGCAGTCGGTGAGCGGCTCATGGTCCATCGCTAACGGCATCCTGTCGGGAATCGGCAGCGGGTACGGGAACATCGAATACGTCCCGCCGACGTCGCCGCCGAGCGATTACTCGGTTGATGCCAGGTTGCAGTTCACGGCCGGGAGTTATGGCGGCGGCATCGGTGGCCGGCTCGACCCCGCTACCGGCGCCCACTACGGGATCTGGCTCTATCCGGCCGGCAGCACCGACCCAGCGCCGAACCGCGTCAAATTGATCAAATTCACGAACTGGACGACCTGGACCGGGACGCCCCTCGCGTCCACCGGTCTGTCGGTCGATGCGAACTGGCACGACCTGAAGGTCGAGTTCGTCGGCGCCCGGATCCGCGCCTGGTTCGATGGAAACCCTGTCATCGACTACACGGACCCGAGCCCCCTGGACGGCAGCGGCATCACATTCGATACCTATTCCCTGGGGCAGATCAACGTCGACAACGTGACCATGACCACCCCGGCTCAATTCAGTGACAGCGGTCACGTGGTCTCCTCGGCATTCGACGCGGGCGCCGGCACGTCGTGGCAGACCGTTTCCTGGAGCGCGGCAACACCCACCGGCACGTCCCTTCAGCTCCGGACGCGGACGGCTGATACCGCCGCGGCGCTGGCCGATGCCACGTGGTCGGATCCATATGCCGGCAGCGGCGCCCTCATCGGTGATCCGGCACACCGATGGATCCAGTACAGGGCTGATCTTGCGACCTCGAACCCGTCGATCACGCCCTTCCTGTATGACATGACGGCAACGTACGCGACCGCGTCTGCCCCTCCGCCGGAGCCTGCCCCGACCACCCTCGCGCTCACTTCGTCCCAGGACTCCACCCGGATCGGCCAGGCCGTGACCTATACCGCGACCGTCAGCCCGGTCCCCGACGGTGGCACGGTTGCGTTCTTCGACGGAGCCGACGGAATCGCCGGCTGCGCCGCACAACCACTGGATGGGGGTAGCGCCACCTGCTCGGTCACATATTCGGCCGCGGGGTCGCACTCCATAGGGGCGATGTACTCCGGCACCACCACCTTCGCCAGTTCATCGGCGTCGAACGTGACGCAGAACGTGGAGGCCACCGCGCTCGACCAATCGATCACCTTCGACCAGCCGGCCAGCCCGGCCACCTTCGGCACCACCTTCAGCGTCAGTCCGACGGCGAGCTCCGGCCTCGCGGTGACCCTCGCGGCGAGCGGCGGCTGCACCGCGGTCGACGATGCCGTCACGATGATCAGCGGCAGCACCGACTGCGTGCTCACTGCCTCCCAGGCCGGCGACGCCGAGTACAACCCAGCAGCGGATGTGATCCGCACGGTCGCCGCGAGCAGGGCCGCCCAGGCGGCGCTCAGCGTCACCGCGCCCGGCAGCGGCACCTCCGGCGAGCGGCTGGTCATGACCGCCAGCGGCGGCAGCGGCACGGGTGCGCTCACCTTCGCCGCAGACGGCAGCGCCTGCTCGATCCTCGCGAGCGGTCCCGACGCGGGCAAGCTCAAGATCACCGCCGGCAGCGGCAGCTGTTCGATCAGCGCCACGAAGGCGGCCGACGCCGACTACGACGCCACCACCTCGGCGGCCCACGCGGTGGCCGTGCACTCCGCCACGATCACCAGCCTCGTCGCCGATCCCGCTCACTCGGCCTACGGCCAGGCGGTCACCTTCAGCGCCACGGTGGCCCCCGTCTCCGGGGGAGGCACCCCCTCGGGCAGCGTCGGGTTCACCATCGACGGGAAGGACTCCGGCTCGTCCGACCTCGCCGGTGGCACGGCCTTCCTCTTCGTCTCGGATCTGGCGCCCGGCATCCACACGGTCAGCGCGACCTACAGCGGCGATACCGTCTTCGGCGCCAGCAGCGGGATCGCTCCAGCTGACGGTCGCGCAGGCCGCCACGACCACCACGCTCGTCGCCTCGCCCGGCTCCTCGGCCTACGGCGAGGCGGTCACCCTGACCGCGCGCGTGGCACCCGTGGTGCCCGCCCCGCGGGCCTTCGGGCGGCTCTTCGAGGCGCTGGCGGGCGAGCCCGCCCAGCCCTCCGGGACGGTGCAGTTCAGGGACGGCGACACGGACCTCGGCGCCCCGCTCGAGCTCGACGCGGACGGGTCCGCGGTGCTCGTCAGCGCCGGCCTCTCGGCCGGCATGCACGACCTCAGCGCGACCTACGGGGGTGACGCCAACTTCGCGGCCAGCACCTCTGCGGCAGTGAGCCACACGGTGACCGGCGGCGGCTCGGCCGACGTCCCCACCAGCGACCACCCTCGGCTCGTCCCTCAACCCCTCGGCCTACGGCCAGGCGGTCGTCTTCACCGCGACCGTGAGCCCGGTCTCCGGGAGCGCCACCCCGACCGGCAGCGTCCGCTTCACCATCGACGCCACGGACTACGGCTCGTCCGAGCTCATCAACGGCTCGGCCTTCCTGTTCGTCTCGGATCTGGCGGCCGGCCCGCACACGGTCAGCGCGGCCTACCTGCCCGACGCCGGCTTCCTGGCCAGCTCGGGGTCACTCCTCCAGACGGTCACGCGGGCCGCCAGCGGCACGGCCCTCAGCGCCGACACCAGCACCTCGACCTACGGTGACGCGGTCACCCTCACCGCCAGCGTGGCCCCCGTGGCACCCGCCCCGCCCGGCCTGCTGCGGCTCTTCGCCGCGCAGCTCGCCGAGCCCGTCGCGCCGAGCGGGCTGGTGCAGTTCAAGGACGGCACCACGAACCTCGGCGACCCGGTCCCGCTCGAGGACGGCTCCGCCGTGCTCGTCACCCCCGATCTCCCCTTCGGCACCCACACGCTCAGCGCGAGTTACGCGGGTGATGCCAACTTCGCACCCAGCACCGGCTCGCTCGCCCCGAACCTGATGGTCCACAAGGCCGGCCTCACCATCAGCGCCTCGGATCGCATCAAGGCCTACGGCGAGACGCTCACCTTCGCCGGCACCGAGTTCGACACCAGCGGCCTCGTCAACGCCGACACGGTCAGCCACGTGACCTTCACCTGCCTCGGCGTGGCGGCCGCCGCCGCCGTGGGCGACTACGCCATCACCCCGAGCGCCGCGGGTCGGCAGCGGCCTCGCCAACTACACCATCCACTACGCCAACGGCACGCCTCACGGTGGACCCGGCCGCCCTCCTCATCACCGCCAGGGACCAGAGCAAGACCTACGGCGAGGAGCTCGACCTGGGCACCAGCGCCTTTTCCACCCTCGGCCTCATCAACGGTGACTCGGTCAGCCGCGTCACCCTCAGCAGCACCGGCGCGGCCGCCTCGGCGCCGGTGTCCGGCAGCCCCTACGCCATCACCCCGAGCGCCGCGGTCGGCACGGGCCTCGCCAACTACGCCATCAGCTACCTCGACGGCAGCCTCACGGTGGACCAGGCCGTCCTCACCGTCACCGCCCACGCCAAGAGTCGCCCCTACGGCGCGGCCGAGCCGACCTTCGACGCGACCATTGCCGGCTTCCAGAACGACGACACGCTCGCGGTCGTCAGCGGCAACCCGGCCTGCACCACGACCGCCCTCGTCACCAGCCCCGTGGGGAGCTACCCCATCACCTGCGACGTCAGTGGACTGCACGCCGCCAACTACAGCTTCAGCCCGGTCGCCGGCACCCTCACGGTGGACCCGGCTGCGCTCACCGTCACCGCCAACGCCCAGGGCAAGACCTACGGCGAGGCGTTCACCTTCAGCGGCACCGAGTTCACCACCGTTGGCCTCGTCGGCACCGACTCGGTCAGCGGCGTGACCCTCGGCAGCGACCGGCGCGACCGCCTCGGCCGGCGTCGGGGTCCTACGCCATCACCCCGAGCGACGCGGTCTTCGGCGTCGGCTCGGCCGCCAACTACCTCATCAGCTACCACGACGGCAGGCTGACGGTCGGTGCCCGGGCCCTCGACATCACCGCCACCGACCGGACCAAGACCTACGGCGCGGAGCTCGACCTGGGCACCAGCGCCTTCAGCGTCGGCCCCGGCCAGCTCGTCAACGGCGACACGGTCAGCGGCGTGACCCTCAGCAGCGACGGCGCGGCCGCCTCCGCGCCGGTGTCCGGCAGCCCCTACGCCATCACCCCGAGCGCCGCGGTCTTCGGCGTCGGCTCGGCCGCCAACTACCTCATCAGCTACCACGACGGCAGCCTCACGGTCGACCCGGCCGCCCTCACCATCACCGCCTCCGACCAGTCCAAGACCTACGGCGAGGCGCTCACCTTCGCCGGCACCGAGTTCAGCACCAATGGCCTGGTCAACGGCGACGCGGTCGCCAGCGTGAGCCTCACCAGCCTCGGTACCCTCGCCTCGGCGCCGGTGTCCGGCAGCCCCTACGCCATCACCGCGAGCGACGCGCTCGGGCACGGGCCTCGCCAACTACCTCATCAGCTACCACGACGGCAGCCTGGCGGTGAACGCCAGGGCCCTCGACATCACCGCCTCCGACCGGACCAAGACCTACGGCGACGGAGCTCGAGCTGGGCAGCACCGCCTTCAGCGTCGGCCCCGGCCAGCTCGTCGGCACCGACACGGTCGAGAGCGTGACCCTCAGCAGCGACGGCGCGGCCGCCTCGGCCGGCGTGGGCGTCCTACCCCATCACCCCGAGCGACGCGGTCTTCGGCCCCGGCTCGGCCGCCAACTACGCTCATCAGCTACCACGATGGCAGCCTCAGCGTCGGCCAGGCGGGCCAGGCCATCACCTTCGGCCCACTCTCGGGGAAGACCTACGGCGACGCTCCCTTCGACGTGCATGCCACGACGAGTTCCCCCTCGCCGTCGGCTTCGGCGCCGCCCCGGCCAGCGTCTGCAGCGTCACCCCGGCCGGCCGCGTGACCATTCTCGGCGCCGGGGTCTGCACGGTCACGGCAACCCAGGCGGGCGACGCCGACTGGCTCCCGGCAAGCCCCGTGCAGCAGACCTTCGGCGTGGCCCGGGCGACCACGAAGACAACGGTCGCGTCGGGTTCCAACCCCTCGACCGTCGGCGCGCCGGTGACCTTCACCGCGAGCGTCACCTCCGCGGCCGGCATCCCGAGCGGCACGTGACCTTCCGGGAGGGCAGCACGCCACTGTGCACCACCCCGCCGACCCTCGACGACTCCGGCGCTGCCACCTGCACCACGTCCGGCCTCACCGTCGGGAGCCACACCATCAGCGTCATCTACGCGGGTGACGCCAACTTCGCGGTGAGCGCCGGGTCCCTCAGCCAGTCGGTCACCCGGGCCACCAGCGCGACCGCGCTCACCAGCAGCTCCAACCCCTCGACCTACGGCGCAGCGGTGACCCTCACCGCGAGCGTCACCGGCCCCGGCCCCACAGCCACCGGCACGGTGACCTTCAGCGAGGGCACCACGCCGCTGTGCGAGCAGGCGCCCCTCACCTCCGGCGTGGCCAGCTGCCTCACCGCTGCCCTGCTCGTGGGGAGCCACACCCTCAGCGCGGTCTACGGCGGCGACGCGAACTTCGGCCCCAGCACCGCCGCCCTCACCCAGGCCGTCACCCGGGCGACCACGCGGACCACCCTCGCCTCGAGCAGCAACCCCTCCACCGGCGGGGCCGCGCTGACCTTCACCGCGGCCGTCACCTCCGCGGGCGGCACACCGACCGGGGGCCTGACCTTCCGCGACGGCAGCACCCTGTTGTGCGGCGGAGCCATCCCCCTCGACACCTCCGGCGGGGCCAGCCTGCAGCCCGGTCAGTCTTCTGGTGGGCGGCCACACCATCAGCGCCACCTACGCCGGCGACCCGAGCTTCGGGCCCAGTGCCGCGGCCCTCACCCAGAGCGTCGGCAAGATCCCCACCAGCACCCTCGTGACGGGTCCCGCCGGCAGCCCCGCCTACGCCCAGCCGCTGAGCTACACGGTCACCGTCAGCGCGGGCTCCGGCACCCCCGACGGCACAGTCACCTGGAAGGTCGACGGGCTCTCGGTGGGCAACCCGCAGCCGCTCGCCGGGGGGACCGCCACGTTCAGCCTGCCGGCCCCGCCGTTCCCCCTGGCTCCCGGCGGCCACACCGTGCGCGCCATCTACAGCGGCAGCCCCAGCTTCGCCACCAGCAACAGCAACACCCTCAACCAGACCGTCACCAAGGCAGCCACCAGCGCCGTGCTGCCACCGCCCGGCGCACTGACCGTGAACCAGACCGTCACCTACACCGTCACCGTGGCGCGCACCGACGCGCTTCCCCTCTCCCCGAGCGGCACGGTCACCTGGCTGATCGACGGGGCCAGCTCCGGCACCACACTCCTCGACGCCAGCGGCCATGCCAGCTTCACCAGGAGCGGCGGCTGGACGGCCGCCGGCACCCACACCATCCGGGCCCTCTACGCCGGCGCCACCTATTACGCCGCCAGCAACAGCAACGTCATCTACCAGACCGTCCGGTCTGCCTTCTAGCCCTCGACCGCCGGGGTGCACGCACCGGCGGGACGACTGCACCGGAATACGGCCTGGTCCCTACTCGGGGCCGGGCCGTTCCGGATTCACGGGGTTGATCGGGTGGCCGTCAGGGGAGCGGTCGCGACTGATCCGCGAGTGTTGACAGGTGTGTTGACACGTTCCTGCCACACGGCCCCCGGCTTCTGGCCCGAAGAGTACTGCCGACGACCAGTACCAAAGTACTACACCTGACACTGCGCCAATTCGACGGCTGGGGGGAGCCATCGGTCGACCTGTCCTGTGACCGTCGCAGCCCTGGCGGTCATGTCTGTGCGGAGAGGGCCGCCAGCTCCGGGAGGTGTGTCGGTGTCCGCTGAGTTGACGCGCGTGCCTGCGTCCCCGCAGGGTTCCCGTGGCCTGTACGGCCTGCTGCCGCTCGTGACAATCGTCGCCCTGGTAGCGTCGCTGTTCGCCGGCATGCCCGCGCAGCGAACGCTGGCGGCCAATTCTGCCCCTTCGGCCGGCCACCTGAACGCAGGCGGGCTCCACTCAAAAGTCGCAGCGGAAGTCGGACGAGCGACCTCGGACCTCGACCAGACCGCGCTCGTCCTCGTCAACAGCGCCTCGACCGCCTACTACGGTGACTTCGCCACCTACGTCAAACCGTACCTCGATCAGTTCGGTGTGCCGTATTCGACGCTCGACATCGCATCCGGCCCCGTCCTGACCGACCTGTCTGATCACGCCGTCATCATCCTCGGTCACCGTGACGTCAACCCGAGTCCCGCCGAGCAGGACGCGATCACGACGGCTGTATCCGCCGGCGTCGGCCTGGTCAACTTCGACAACGACCTGTTCGAAGCTGCGACCTCGCGTTATTCATTCATCGACTCGATCTTCGGGTTCGGCCCGGGTGGAGCACCCTCGGGCACCGATGTGACCGTCACAGCCGCGTCGCACTACATCACGCAGTCCCATGCCCCGGGCGACACGGTCAGTACGGGAATCATGACCCTGTCCGGGGCGTCCCTGCCGGCCTCGGGCGTCACGGCCGTTGCGACGGCTGCCGGCGGCGCACCGTTCGTATCGGTCGCCACCCACGATGCCGGCCGCGCCGTCCAGTGGGGCAGCTACGACTGGATGTCGTACGACGTCCTCGGCCCGTTGCGCGGTCTCGACGATCTCGTCTGGCGCAGCATCGTCTGGGCAGCCCGCAAGCCCTTCGTCATGCGCGGCATGCCGCCCTTCGTGACGATGCGCATGGACGACGTGTCGAACCCGCTGACCTGGATCCCGGCCGCGAACGACGCCGGCTTCATTCCCTGGGCGGGCGTCTTCACCAACGACATCGACGCCGCCGAGGCCGCCGGCCTGTCCAGCCTCGCCAACGCCGGTAAGGCGACCGTGGGCCTGCACGCCTTCGGCACGTCGGAATTCTTCTATTTCGACCACAGCTGCCGGCGCCAACTTCCCGGACGACGTGATGGCTACCAACTTCGCCGCGGGCACCAAGTGGTTTGCAGACAACCACATCCCGATCTCGAGATACCTCGTGCCGCACTACTACGAGATCGGCTCGAATGCCCTCGCGGGACTTGCATCGTGGAGCGTGCCGTTCATCGGCACGATGATGAATCCGGGCCAGCTCGAGGCGAGCGCGCCGTGGATGAAGGCCGGTCCCTTCAGGCTGACGCAGGACGGCCTGGCGTACGAGCGAGAGGCGAACCCGTACTACGCCGACTTCGTCCCTGGGACCAGCAACACGCTCTTCAACTGCATGACCGAGGTCCGCGACATCACCGGCTACGAGTGGCTGCCGACCTCGGACGTCGATGCGAGCGTCGCGACAGGCACAGAATGGCTGACTCGACCGCTGGACGGGATGGAACTCGCGACGCTGTTCTCCCACGAATACGTGCTGCCCACCAACGGTGTCACCGCGGCCCAGTGGCGCAGCATCATGCAGGGGATCGCGGCAAACCTCGCGCCCTACGACCCGATCTACGTCTCGATGGACGATGCCTGCGCGTACGAGCGGGCGACGAAGACGTCCGACCTGACGGGCGCCTCGTTCAATTCCGACGCGAACGCCGTGACGGCGACGTTCACCGGGACCGCAGACGTCGCCACGAAGTTCTATGTGTTCACCGAGGACTCGGGCGCAATCAGTCAGGCACTCGTCGATGCGCCGACGTTCAGCAGCGGGACCACGGTCGGCTACACCCTGCCCGGTCCATTGGCGAGCATCCAGGTCACCCCGAATGCCGCGTCCGTCCCGGCCGGAGCAACCCGGGCGTTCACGGCGGCCGGCTTCGACGCAGCCGGCAATCCGATCCCCAACCTCACCTTCGATTGGTCCGTGGCACACGGCGGCGGCACGATCGACGCGCAGGGTCGCTTCATAGCCGGCATGACGACGGGCGATTACGCGGACACGGTCGTGGCCGCGCGAGGGACGATCCACGCGAGCGCCAGCGTGACCGTGACCGAGCCGGAGGTCGACCACTTCTCCTTCTCGCCGCTCGGCAGCCCGAAGTTCGCCGGTACTCCGTTCACGGTGTCCATCTCGGCGCGGGACGCCGCAGGCAACCTCGTGCCCGGGTACGCGGGCACCGCATCGCTGGCCGCGTCCGAAGGAACCGTGGCGCCCACCAGTGCCGGACCGTTCAGCGGCGGCGTCTGGACCGGTCCGCTCAGCGTGTCTGCCATCGGAACCGGCGTGACGATCACGGCAACCGACGGTGCGGCCCGCGGCAGCACGGTCCCGTTCGATGTGACAGCAGCCACCGCATGCCCCTGCTCGATCTGGCCGGACACCGCCACGCCGGTCAACCCGAGCGTGACCGACGACCAGCCAATCGAGGTCGGGCTCAGGTTCCGGGCGCTCGTGGACGGGTATGTGACCGGCGTTCGCTTCTACAAGGGCTCTTCGAACACGGGCACTCACACCGGCCACCTGTGGACGGCAGCCGGGACGCAGCTCGCCGAAGTCACCTTCGTGGGGGAGAGCGCGTCCGGCTGGCAGACCGCGTATTTCGGCACGCCGGTCGCGATCGCCGCGGACACGACGTACGTGATCTCGTACCACTCGCCCGGCGGCTGGTTCGCCAATTCCCCGGACAACCTCGGCGCGGCGGTCTCAAACCCGCCCCTGCGTGCCCTCGCCGACGGCGAGGACGGCGCGAACGCGCTGTTCCGTTACGGCTCGAGTGGCTTTCCCACCTCGTCCTGGCATGCCTCGAACTACTGGGTCGACGTCGTGTTCGACACGACCGTTGGGCCGGACGAGACTCCCCCCACAGTCATGGCCACAACGCCGGCGAACGGGGCAAGCGGCACCGCCGTGGGCGCGAACGTGACCGCGACCTTCAGCGAGCCCATCGCTCCAGGCACGATCGACGGCTCGACGTTCATCCTGCGCGACTCGTCCAACTCGGTCGTCCCGGCCACGGTGTCCTACACCGACGCTGCCCGGATGGCCTCCCTCGACCCGGCGTCCAACCTCGAATACTCGACGACGTACACGGCCACGATCGCCGGCGGCTCTGGCGGCGTGACCGACCTGGCCGGCAACCCCATGGCCACCGACCGGACATGGACCTTCACCACGGCGGCCGCGCCCCCTCCGCCGCCGGACCAGGGCCCGGGCGGTCCGATCCTCATCGTCACGACGGCGAGCGACCCCTTCGGCCGCTACTACACGGAGATCCTGCGGACCGAGGGTCTCAACGAGTTCCTGGCCCGGGATATCTCGACGGTCGACGCCGACATCCTCGCCGGCTATCAGGACGTCATCCTTGCCCCGACGCCGCTGTCGGCCGCCCAGGCGCAGATGTTCTCCGACTACGTGAACGCCGGCGGCAACCTGGTCGCGATGCGCCCGGACGCGCAGCTCGGGCCGCTGCTCGGCATGGCAACGCCGGCCACCGGCAGCCTGTCCAACGGGTACCTGCTGGTGGACACGTCCCGCGCGCCGGGTGCCGGGATCGTGAACCAGACGATCCAGTTCCACGGCACGGCCGATCGCTACACGCTCGCCGGCGCAACCGCCGTCGCGACGCTCTATTCGGACGGCTCGACGGCGACCCTGAACCCTGCGGTCACGATGCGCAACGTCGGTACGAGCGGCGGCCATGCCGCTGCCTTCACCTTCGACCTCGCTCGCTCGATCGTCCTCACCCGCCAGGGCAACCCCGCGTGGGCCGGCCAGAAGCGCGACGGTGCGATCCCGCCGATCCGCTCCGACGACATGTTCGTCGGAGACGCGACATCGCCCGACTGGGTCGACCTCACCAAGGTGGCGATCCCGCAGGCCGACGAACAGCAGCGCCTGCTCGTGAACCTGCTCGGCACGATGAACCAGGGCGGCGCGCCGCTGCCGCGCTTCTGGTACTTCCCCCGCGGCTACAGGGCCGTCGTGATCATGACCGGCGACGACCACGGGAACGGAGGCACCACGGGCCGCTTCGACGGGTACATCTCCGCGAGCACGTCCGGCTGCTCGGTCGACGATTGGCAGTGCATCCGCTCGAGCTCCTACGTCGAGGGCAACCCGAACATGCTGGACGCTCAGGCCGCCGCCTACACGGCCGAGGGCTTCGAGGTCGGCGTCCACGTCGACACAGGTTGTGCGGACTGGACGCCCGCGTCGCTTGCAGCGACGTATACCAATGCGCTCGCCACGTGGCGCGGCTGGTTCCCCACGACGACGGCACCGTCCACGATGCGGACGCATTGCATCGCCTGGAGCGACTGGGCCACCCAGCCCAAGGTCGAGTACGCGAATGGCATCCGTCTGGACACGAACTATTACTACTGGCCCGGCGCCTGGGTACAGGACCGGCCCGGGATGTTCACCGGATCGGGAATGCCGATGCGGTTTGCCGATACCGACGGAACGCTCATCGATGTGTACCAGGCCGTTACCCAGATGACCGACGAGTCCGGCCAGAGCTATCCCTTCACGATCGATTCCCTGCTCGACAACGCCGTCGGCCCGAACGGCTACTACGGCGCCTTCACCGCGAACATGCACACCGACTCCGCGTCGTCGAGCGGGTCCGACGCGATCGTCGCGTCAGCGAAGGCTCGCGGCGTGCCGGTGGTCTCGGGCCGGCAGATGCTCGTCTGGCTCGACGGCCGCAACGGCTCCTCGTTCGGCTCGACGAGCTGGACGGATGGATCGAGCGGCGGAAAGGTCCTGGGGTTCACCATCGCCGTGGGGACCGGGGCAACCGGACTCCAGGCGATGCTGCCGACGAGTTCGTCGGCGGGCAGCCTCAAGGCGATCAGCCGCGGCGGCACGTCCGTCAGCTTCACAAAGCAACGGATCAAGGGCGTTGACTACGCGTTCTTCGACGCTTCCGCGGGGACGTACGACGCGAGCTACTCGCAGGCAACGGATCCCCTGCTGGTCACGTCCGTGGCGGCTTCTCCGCGCGGCGACGGCACGGCCACCATCACGTGGACGACCGACAGGCCGGCCTCCTCGAGCGTCGACTACGGCACCGATCCGGACTCGCTTCCGATGACAGCGGGTGACGCCGTGCTCGTCACCTCGCACACCGTCGTGCTGACCGGCCTGCTGGCCAACACGACCTACCACTTCCGGGTCACCTCGGTGGACGAGTCGTCCGTTTCGGCGACCTCACCGATCCCGCCGGCGCTTCCCGGGACCTTCACGACACCGTCGGCCGCGCTCACCGACACGGCCGAGGCAGACTTCGCCGCAGGCTCCGGCAGTTGCACGATCGCCCGCCAGCTCGGCGACGGGGAACTCATCCTGCATCCGTCGCTGAGCGACGATTTCCCTGGGACAAGCCTGTCCTCGGCCTGGACGACGCAGGACTGGGGTGGCGGCACGGCCGTCGTCGGCGGTGGGGCCGTCACGCTCGACGCGATGATGGCTGCATCGTCGGCCGGCTTCTCTCCGGGCAGTGCCGTCGACTTCACGGCGACCTTCGGGCCGTCCGCAGGCCAACACGTCGGGTTTGCGGGTGGCAGCCCCCCGCTCAACGGGGCGCCGTGGGCCATATTCAGTACGGCCAACTCGACGTCGGCGCTGTACGCGCGCGTCAACGTCGGTTCGTCGGTCGATTACCAGATTCCAGGCAACTGGCTGGGCACGCCGCACCACTACCGGATCGAGTGGACGACAGGCGCCGTGAACTTCCTGATCGACGGCACGCTCGTGCACAGCGAACCCGTCGCCATGAGCGCGTCGATGCAGTTCGCTGCAAGCGACCTGACGCCCGGCGGCGCGAGCCTCACCCTCGACTGGGTCCGGGTGAGCCCGTACGACACGCCCTGCACATTCACGTCGCGCCTCCTGGACGCGGGCGGCCCGGCCGGCTGGTCCACCGCTTCATGGACGGCCGACGAGCCGTCCGGCACAGGCATCAGTGTCCAGGTTCGGACCGGAACCACGTCCACGCCGGACGCAACCTGGAGCGACTTCGCCTCGGTGGCCAATGGGGCCAACGTGGGCGCACGTGGTCGCTACCTCCAGTACCTCGCGACGCTGTCCAGCCAGGATCCTTCGCAGACGCCGGCGTTGCGCGACATCACGTTCGCCTATACCGCCACGCCCGACACCACGGCACCGGTCATCACCGGCCTGACCGCCACTCCCCATGCCGACGGCACCGCCACGATCACCTGGACGACCGATGAGCCGGCCGACTCCCGCGTGGACTTCGGCACGAGCGCCGGCGGCCTCGGCACCTCGGCGAGCAATTCCACGATGACGACATCGCACGCAGTGACGCTCACGGGCCTGGCCCGGGACACGACGTATTACTTCCGCGTCACCTCCGCCGACGGTGCGACCAATGCAGCAGTCGCGCCCGATCCGCCGGCTGACCCGGCGACGTTCGCGACCCCGACCGGCGTCACGAGCGATACAACCGTGGCCGACTTCACCGCCGGCACGACCGGCGCCACGAGCTACGTGTCCGACACGACCGGCGGCGAGGTCATCCTCTCGCCCACGGTCGGCGCCGAATTCAGCGGGACGAATGTGCCCGATGGCTGGTCGACGGGATCATGGACCGGCGGCACGACCACGTTCGCGAACGGCCGCGCCAGCGTCGATGGCTCGTGGATCCGCGCCGACGGGCTCGTGCCGTCGGGACGCGCGATCGAGTTCGTCGGCACCTTCAGCGGCGCGTCCTTTCAAAACGCCGGGTTCGGCGTGACACTTGAGGACCTGTCGAGTTCGTGGGCGCTGTTCGGCGTCAACGGGACGGCCGGCACCCTGCAGGCCAGGACCCTCGAGGGCGGTGGGACACCCATCGACGTCGCGCTCGGGACGCAGTACATCGGGTCCGAGCACCGCTTCCGAATCGAGTGGGACACGGCCGTCCGCTTCTACATCGACGGCATCCTCGTCCACACGGCGGCCACGGTCGGCGGGACGATGCGGCCCATCGCCAGCGACTACGCGTCCGGCGGTGGCGCAGTGTCGATCGACTGGATGCGGATGACACCGTATGCGGCGCAGGGAACCTTCCTCTCACGGCTCCACGACGCAGGGGGCCCGGCCACCTGGGGCGTCGTGTCGTATGTCGCCGACTCCGCGGTCGGTTCGAGCGTCTCCGTCGAGGTTCGAACCGGAGACACACCCACGCCCGACGCATCCTGGAGTGACTTCGCGCCGGTGACCAACGGGGCCGTCGTGGGCGCAGGCGGACGCTACCTCCAGTACCGCGTCCAGCTGTCCAGCCAGGATCCCTCGCAGACGCCGGCGTTGCACGACATCACGTTCGCCTATACCGCCACGCCCGACACCACGGCACCGGCCATCACCGGCCTGACCGCCACTTCCCATGCCGACTTCAGCGCCACGATCACCTGGACGACCGATGAGCCCGCCGACTCGTGGGTTGACTATGGGACGTCGCCAGCGGCGCTCTCGCAGCATTCGGGCGACGCGGCCGCCACCGTCTCGCACTCCGTTACCCTGACCGGCCTGTCGCCCAACACGACCTATTACTACCGCGTGAGTTCGGCCGATTCCGCGGCAAACGTCGCGACGTCGCCCTCCTCGGCCCAGGCGCCGGCCTCCTTCGCAACGCCACTGGCCATTCTTGTCGACACCAGTGCGAACGACTTCGCAGCAGGGGCGCTGAGCGGCTGCGCGGTCTCGCAGACCGGCGACGGCGAGGTGATCCTGGCCCCGGCTGCGGGCGCCGAATTCGACGGAAACAGCCTGCCCAGCGGCTGGGAGTCGGGCGCGTGGTCAGCCGGCGGAACGGCCACCGTGGCCGGCGGGGCAGTCACGCTGAGCAACGCCTGGGCGCGCACCACCGCGGTGTACGGACCTGGCAGATCCCTGGAGTTCGTCGCGACGTTCAGCGCTGCCACATCAGGCCAGTCGGAGCACGCCGGCTTCGGTTTCGACCTGAACAGCGGGTCGTGGGCCATTTTCAGTACCGGTTTCCCGGGAGGCACCACCCTCAAAGCCCGGTCCACAGGCGCGACCGACACGGATCTGGGCAACCTGCTCGGCAGTCCTCATCGCTTCCGGATCGACTGGCTATCCGACCGCATCGTCTACTACGTGGACGGCGCGAAGGTCGCCGAGCACGTGGTCGCGATCGGCGCCGACATGCGCCCGATTGCCAGTGATGGTGCAGATCCCGCCACGCTTTCTCTCGAGTGGATGCGGATGAGCCCGTATCCGTCTTCGTGCCTGTATTCGTCGCGCGTGTTCGATGCCGGATCGACAGCTACGTGGCAGTCACTGACGTGGTCCTCGACCACGCCCGCCGGGACCTCCGTGGCGATGGCCTACCGCTTCGGCGACGTCGCCACACCGGATGGGACATGGACTGACTGGCTGCCGCTCGGCGCCTCTCCCGGTCTGCTGGCCGGCTCCTCTCGGTACGTCCAATACCGCGCGCAACTCGGAACGAGTGATCCGGCATCCACGCCGGCCCTGCAGGACGTGTCCTTCGGGTACGTCCCTGGCGCCGAGACCATCCCACCGACGATCGTCGACCGCTCTCCCGCCGCGGATGCCGCGCACGTGGCAGTCACTGCGAACGTCGTCGTGACGTTCAGCGAGGCGATGGCACCCGACTCTGTCACGACCGGAAGCGTGCACCTGCGGGCCGACGGCGCGAGCACCGATGTGCAGGCGAGCATCGTTTACGCGGGCACGAGCGCGACGCTCACTCCGACGAGCGCGCTCTCGCCCGGCATCCTGTACCACGTGACCGTCGACGCGTCGGTCGCTGACCGCGCCGGCAATCACCTCGAAGCGGCCACCTGGACTTTCCGTACCCAGCCGCTCTCGGCGGCGCTGGTCGACGACCTCGTCACGGCCGAATTCGGCGCGGGATCGCCGGACGCCGGCACTCTCGTCTCTGGGATCGCCGGCGGCGAGATCACCCTCAAACCTGCGATCCACGAGGAGTTCTCCGGCGGACCCGGGCTCCCCACCGGTTGGGCGTACAGCACCTGGACCGGGGGTAGCCCGCCCACCGTCAGCGGTGGCAGCCTGAGCGCAGACGGAGCCATGGCCGGCACCTCGGCGACCTACGGACCCGGTCGATCCCTCGAATTCGTCGCGACGTTCCAGGCGCAGATAAGCCAGCACGTCGGGTTCGTCGGGAGCCTGAGCTTCGACCCACCGTGGGCGATCTTCAGTACGTTCAGCACGACCACCGGCGTGTACGCGCGTGCCGGAAGCTACGACACGCTGATCAGCTCGTCGCTGGTCGGGTCGCCGCATCGATACCGGATCGACTGGCTGCCGACGGGGTTCGCGTTCTACGTCGACGGTGTGTACAGGCTGACGCTGCCGGTCACCGTCACGTCTCCGATGCTGGTTGGCGCCAGCGACTACTTCGCGGGTACACCGTTGACCGTGGACTGGGTACGCCTGACACCCTTCGCCTCCACCGGCGCCTTCACGTCGCGCGTCCTCGACGCGGGCCGGATGGCCAGCTGGACGACGCTGGACTCGACCGCCGACCTGCCGTTGCAAGCGAGCGCGTCGTTCGAGACACGGTCGGGCGGCACGCCCCAACCTGGCGAATCGTGGTCGGCCTGGACCGCCGTCGGTTCCGGCGGCGCGATCGCCAGTCCGGCAAATCACTACATCCAGTACCGGGTGACGCTCGCGACGACCGACCCGAGCGTCACACCGACGATCACCAGGGTCGAGATCGGCAACGAACTCGGGCCTGTCGACCAGGCGATCACCTTCGACCAGCCGACCAGCCCGGCCACCTTCGGCACGACCTTCAGCGTCAACCCGACGGCGAGCTCCGGCCTCGCGGTGACCCTCGCGGCGAGCGGCGGCTGCACGGCGGACGCCTTCGAGGTGAGGATGACCAGCGGCACGACTGACTGCGTGCTCACCGCGTCCCAGGCCGGCGACGCCGACTACAACGCAGCAGCGGATGTGATCCGCACGGTCGCCGCGGCCAGGGCGGCGCAGGCCACGCTCACGGTCGCCGGGCCCACCAGCGGCACCTATGGCGAGCGGCTGGTCATGACCGCCACCGGCGGCAGCGGCCGCGGTGCGCTGAGCTTCGTCGCCGCCGGCACCGCCTGCTCGATCCTCGCGAGCGGCCCCGACGCAGGCAAGCTCGGGATCACCAGCGGCACTGGCACCTGTTCGATCATCGCCACGCAGGCGGCCGACGCCGACTACGACGCGACCACCTCGGCGGCCCACGACGTCGCCGTGACGGCCGCCGCCACGACCACCACACTCGGCTCCTCTGCCAACCCCTCGGTTTACGGCCAATCGGTCGTGTTCAGCGCCACGGTGGCTTCGCTCTCCGGAGTCGGCACGCCGTCCGGCAGCGTCGGGTTCACGATCGACGGCACGGACTACGGCAACGCGGCCACGCTCGCACCCGACGGCTCCGCCGCTCTCGTCGCCGCCAACCTGCCGGCCGGCAGTCACATCGTCACTGCTGTCTACGGCGGTGACACCAACTTCGAGGGCAGCGCTTCCGGAGCATTCAGCCTCACGGTCGACAAGGCCGGCCTGACCATCACCGCCGACGCCAAGAGCCGCGTCTACGGCGCGGACAACCCCACCCTCACCGGCCTGATCAGCGGGCTCCAGAACGATGACGCGATCAGCGCCACCTTCAGCACACTCGCAATCCCGGGCTCCCCGGTCGGCGTCTATGCCATCGTGCCGGCCGCCGTGGACTCCGTCCCGCCCACCCTCGCCAACTACGAGGTCAGCCTGGTCGACGGCACCCTCACCGTGGACCAGGCCGCCCTCACCGTCACCGCCTCCGACCGGACCAAGACCTACGGCGCGGCGCTCGAGCTGGGCAGCACCGCCTTCAGCGTCGGCCCCGGCCAGCTCGTCGGCACCGACACGGTCAGCGGCGTGACCCTCGGCAGCGACGGCGCGGCCGCCTCGGCCGGCGTGGGGTCCTACGCCATCACCCCGAGCGCCGCGGTCTTCGGCGTCGGCTCGGCCGCCAACTACCTCATCAGCTACCACGACGGCAGGCTGACGGTCGGTGCCCGGGCCCTCGACATCACCGCCACCGACCGGACCAAGACCTACGGCGCGGAGCTCGACCTGGGCACCAGCGCCTTCAGCGTCGGCCCCGGCCAGCTCGTCAACGGCGACACGGTCAGCGGCGTGACCCTCAGCAGCGACGGCGCGGCCGCCTCCGCGCCGGTGTCCGGCAGCCCCTACGCCATCACCCCGAGCGCCGCGGTCTTCGGCGTCGGCTCGGCCGCCAACTACCTCATCAGCTACCACGACGGCAGCCTCAGGGTGGACCAGGCCGCGCTCATCGTCGCCGCCTCCGACCAGACCAAGACCTACGGCGACGCGCTCACCTTCGCCGGCACCGAGTTCAGCACCAATGGCCTGGTCAACGGCGACGCGGTCGCCAGCGTGAGCCTCACCAGCCTCGGTACCCTCGCCTCGGCGCCGGTGTCCGGCAGCCCCTACGCCATCACCGCGAGCGTCGCGCTCGGGACCGGCCTCGCCAACTACCTCATCAGCTACCACGAGGGCAGCCTGGTGGTGAACGCCAGGGCCCTCGACATCACCGCCTCCGACCGGACCAAGTCCTACGGCGACGCGCTCGAGCTGGGCAGCACCGCCTTCAGCGTCGGCCCCGGCCAGCTCGTCGGCACCGACACGGTCGAGAGCGTGACCCTCAGCAGCGACGGCGCGGTCGCCTCGGCCGGCGTGGGGTCCTACCCCATCACCCCGAGCGACGCGGTCTTCGGCCCCGGCTCGGCCGCCAACTACGCTCATCAGCTACCACGATGGCAGCCTCAGCGTCGGCCGGGCGGGCCAGGCCATCACCTTCGGCCCACTCTCGGGGAAGACCTACGGCGACGCCCCCTTCGACGTGCACGCCACGACGAGTTCCCCCTCGCCGTCGGCTTCGGCGCCGCCCCGGCCAGCGTCTGCAGCGTCACCCCGGCCGGCCGCGTGACCATTCTCGGCGCCGGGGTCTGCACGGTCACGGCCACCCAGGCGGGCGACGCCGACTGGCTCCCGGCAAGCCCCGTGCAGCAGACCTTCGGCGTGGCCCGGGCGACCACGAAGACAACGGTCGCGTCGGGTTCCAACCCCTCGACCGTCGGCGCGCCGGTGACCTTCACCGCGAGCGTCACCTCCGCGGCCGGCATCCCGAGCGGCACGCTGACCTTCCGGGAGGGCAGCACGCCACTGTGCAGCCCCGCGACCCTCGACGACTCCGGCGCTGCCACCTGCACCACGTCCGGCCTCACCGTCGGGAGCCACACCATCAGCGTCATCTACGCCGGTGACGCCAACTTCGCGGTGAGCGCCGGGTCCCTCAGCCAGTCGGTCACCCGGGCCACCAGCGCGACCGCGCTCACCAGCAGCTCCAACCCCTCGACCTACGGCGCAGCGGTGACCCTCACCGCGAGCGTCACCGGCCCCGGCCCCACAGCCACCGGCACGGTGACCTTCAGCGAGGGCACCACGCCGCTGTGCGAGCAGGCGCCCCTCACCTCCGGCGTGGCCAGCTGCCTCACCGCTGCCCTGCTCGTGGGGAGCCACACCCTCAGCGCGGTCTACGGCGGCGACGCGAACTTCGGCCCCAGCACCGCCGCCCTCACCCAGGCCGTCACCCGGGCGACCACGCGGACCACCCTCGCCTCGAGCAGCAACCCCTCCACCGGCGGCACCGCGCTGACCTTCACCGTCAGCGTCACCTCCGCGGGTGGCACACCGACCGGGGGCCTGACCTTCCGCGACGGCAGCACCCTGCTGTGCGGCGGAGCCATCACCCTCGACACCTCCGGCGCGGCCATCTGCAGCCCGGGCAGCCTTCTGGTGGGCGGCCACACCATCAGCGCCACCTACGCGGGCGACCCGAGCTTCGGCCCCAGCGCCGCGGCCCTCACCCAGAGCGTCGGCAAGATCCCCACCAGCACCCTCGTGACGGGCCCCGCCGGCAGCCCCGCCTACGCCCAGCCGCTGAGCTACACGGTCACCGTCAGCGCGGGCTCCGGCACCCCAGACGGCACAGTCACCTGGAAGGTCGACGGGCTCTCGGTGGGCAACCCGCAGCAGCTCGCCGGGGGGACCGCCACGTTCAGCCTGTCGGCCCCGCCGTTCCCCCTGGCTCCCGGCGGCCACACCGTGCGCGCCATCTACAGCGGCAGCACCAGCTTCGCCACCAGCAACAGCAACACCCTCAACCAGACCGTCACCAAGGCAGCCACCAACGCGAGCGTCACCTCAAGTGCCAACCCGGCGGCCCGCAACGCTACGGTCAGCTACACCGTCAACGTGAAGCGCACGGACACGTCCGAGGTCATCTCCGTCGGCTCGATCCAGTGGATGGTCGACGGCGTCGCAAAGACCCCCGTCCCGCTGCCCGCGGGAGCGACGTACACCTGGACATGGCCGGCCTCCGGCAGTCACACCGTGCGTGCCATTTACCAGGGCAGCACCAACTACGCCTGCGAGCAACAGCCCCGTCTTCTACCAGACCGTCGGGGCCTTCTAGAGCCTTCAACCGCCGGGTTGCCCCAGCGGAGAACGCAAAACGGAATGCGGCCCGGTTCCCTACTCGGGGCCGGGCCGATTCCGGATTTCGGGGTCGCGGTGGAGGGTCCGCGGAGCGGCCGTGGGGGGAGCAGCCACCCGGGCGCCGAGGTGATCCGCGAGTGTCGACAGGTGTGTTGACACGTTCCTGCCACACGGCCCCCGGCTTCTGGCCCGAAGAGTACTGCCGACGACCAGTACCAAAGTACTACACCTGACACTGCGCCGATTCGACGGCTGGGGGGAGCCATCGGTCGACCTGTCCTGTGACCGTCGCAGCCCTGGCGGTCATGTCTGTGCGGAGAGGGCCGCCAGCTCCGGGAGGTGTGTCGGTGTCATCTATGCGTGCGGGTGCCGTCGCGCCCCAGCGGCCGTTCCATGCTCTCCGCGGCATCCGCCGCTCATCGCGATCGTCGCGCTTGTGACGTCGCTCTTCGCGGGCATCCCCGCGGAAGGCGCGCTGGCGAGGGACCCTGTCCGGCAGCTGCTGGCCTCCGACGGGCTCATGAGCGACACAACCACCACCAACTTCAGCGCCGGTACGTCGTCCGGAACCTACGTGTCCCAGATCGCCGACGGCGAGGTGATCCTCAACCCGAGCGTCGGCGAGGAGTTCAACGGCACAAACGTGCCCGCCGGCTGGACGTTCGCGGGGTACGGCGGGACGCCGGCGGTGCCCGTCGGCGGCGGCCAGATCACGGTGGCCGACGCGAAAGTCGCAGGTCCAGGGACATACGGTGCCGGCTCCTCAGCTGAAGTCGTCGCCACGTTCCGTACGAACAACCCGTACCAGGGCATCTACTTCCACAGCGACCCAGGCTTCAGCAGCCCACCCTGGATCGGCTTCGACCTCGCGGGCGGTGGCACGCAGCTCCAGGCGACCGACCCGTCGGGCCAGACCCAGTTGCCCTCGGTCACGCTGGGCGTGCCGCACCTGTTCCGCATCGTCTGGCAGCCCACCAGCGTCACCTACTTCGTCGACGGAGCCCAGGTGGCCCAGCACAACACGGTCATCAGCGCTGCGATGAAGTTCTACCTGGCCGACTACGCCCTGGGGTCCGGCGCGCCGCTCACGGCCGACTGGGTCCACCTCTCGCCCTACGCCACGCCGGGCACCTTCACCTCGCGCGTCTTCGACTCGGGTGGCACGGCCACCTGGCAGGACATGACCTGGACGGCCGATCTGCCGACGGGCACGGCGCTCGACATGAGCGTCCGCAGCGGTGACACCGCCGCACCCGACGGCACGTGGTCCGCCTTCGCGCCGGTCGCCGAGAGCGGCACCGTCCTCGGCCTGCAGTCCCGCTACCTGCAGTACCGGGCCGCCCTCTCGACCAGCGACCCGCTGCTCACTCCCGTCCTGCGCGACGTGACTATCGCGTACAGCGCAGTTGACAATGTCCCGCCGACGATTGTCAGCCGCTCGCCGGCCGCCGGTGCCGACCACGTGGCGCTCAATACGAGCGTGCAGGTCGGATTTCAGCGAGCCCCTCGCGTGCGACACGGTCTCATCGAGCACCATGCGCCTGCAGGTACAGGGCGGTGGGGACGTGCCGGCGACCGTATCCTGCGCCGCGGCGAGCGTGACCCTTCTGCCCGGCCAGGCCCTCGAGCCCGGAACGACGTACACCGTCACGGTAAGCGGCACGGTCACGGACACGGCCGGCAATCCGCTGGGCAGCGACGCTTCCTGGGCGTTCACCACCGCGCTGCGATCGAGGCGCGACACCACCGTCGCCAACTTCGGCGCCGGCACCTCGTCGGGCACCTACGTGTCCCAGGTCGCCGACGGCGAGGTGATCCTCAGCCCGAGTCTGGGCGAGGAGTTCAATGGCACGAGCGCGCCCGCCGGCTGGACGGTCGCGGGCTACGGCGGGACGCCGGCGGTATCCGCCGGCGGCGGCCAGATCACGCTGGACAGCGCGGCGGTCGGCACGCCGACTGCCTACGACGCCGGCGTCTCGGCCGAGTTCGTGGCCACGTTCAGTGCGACCAACCCCTACCAGAGTGCCATCTTCCACAGCGACCCGAGCTTCAACACGCCACCCTACGCCGGGTTCTACCTCGCGCTGTCGGGAACCCAGCTCTGGGCGTCCGACGGCCTCTCGGACACCTCGCGCAACGAGACCCTGCTGGCCTCGGTCGCCCTGGGCGTGCCGCACCTGTTCCGCATCGTCTGGGGGCCGAGCAGCGTCACCTACTTCGTCGACGGAGCCCAGCTGGCCCAGCACAGCATCGCCATCGGCGTCCCGATGCGCTTCTACCTGGCCGACTATGGCGGCGGGCCCGGCGCGCCGCTCACGGCCGACTGGGTCCACCTCTCGCCCTACGCTGCGTCCGGCACCTTCACCTCGCGCGTCTTCGACTCGGGTGGCACGGCCACCTGGCAGGACATGACCTGGACCGCCGACATCCCGACGGGCACGGCGCTCGACCTGAGCGTCCGCAGCGGTGACACCGCCGCACCCGACGCCACCTGGTCCGCCTTCGCCCCGGTCGCCGCGAGCGGCAGCGTCCTCGGCCTGCAGGCCCGCTACCTGCAGTACCGGGCCGCCCTCTCGACCAGCGACCCGCTGCTCACCCCGGTCCTGCGCGACGTGAGCATCGCGTACAGCGGCGGTGCGCCGGGCGCGCAGGATCAGACGATCACGTTCGCTCCCTTGGCCGACAGAGGTCCTCGGCACCCCGCCCTTCGCGGTGAGTGCCACGGCCAGTTCCGGTCTCGCGGTCAGCTTCTCGACCACGACGACCGCGGTGTGCACGCTCTCCGGCGCCACGGTGACGCTCGTCGCGGCGGGCACCTGCACGATCTCGGCGTCGCAGGGTGGCGACGCGGACTACAACCCGGCACGGACGTGGCCGCAGCTTCAGCGTCCAACCCGCTGCATCGCAGCTCAGTCTGGAGACGCCGCCGCCGACGGCACGGGCACGGTCGTATCCGCCCAGAGCCTCAGTTCGGGCTCTTCCCTCACCGTCTACGCCGTCAGCCGCGACGCCGGGGGCGGCTTCGTCGCGAACGTAGCCGCGACGTGCGTTCACCGGACGGGACCGGTGGCCGCATCGTGCCGGGCGATCTGGTGGCTGCCGGCGACGGCAAGAGCGCCGTTTTCACCGCTCATGCCGCGGTTCGGCCTCGATTTACGCCGTCAGCGGCTTACTCAACGCCGACTCCGGCACGATCACCGTCACCGCCGCCACCGGTCCGTCGCTTACGCTCGCCAAGAAGATCGGCATCAGCGGGACGGGCCCATGGTTGGACGCCGTTACGCTTACCGCCGGCACCTCGGTCTACTTCCTGGTCGACCATCACCAACAGCGGCGATGCGCCGCTCAGCGCCCTCGGCGCCAGCGATCCGAGGCTGAGCGCGGCCTCCTGCTCCTGGCCGGCCTCGCTGGCGCCGGGTGCGGACGCCAGCTGCGTGGTCGGCCCGGTGAACTCCCGGGCGTCGTCGGCACGGTCACGAACACCGCGGTGGCCCACGGCACCGCGAATGGGTCGGTCTTCGATTCCGCATCGGCGTCTGCCTCGTTTACCGTCGTCGCGGGCTCCGATCCCATCTGGGCGTACCTGGCGGCCGTGGACGGCGGGCGCATGGTCGCCGCTGACACGACTCGTGGCCTACGGACCCCGCCGCGCCGATACATACACGACCATTACCGGCGACGACTGCTCGCCGGGAACGACGTACGCGAAGAGCACGATCGAGATGTCGTCGGACTACGTCAAGGGCGTCTTCGAGGCCATGGGCTATACCGTCTCCTCTAGACGGTGCCCGGCGGCTACGGGCAGAACGTGGTTGCGACGAAGCTGGGATCGAGGTACCCGGACTATTTCATCGACTTCACCGGTCATCTGGACACTCAACCGAACACGCCGGGCGCGAATGACGATGGAACCGGTCCATCTGCCGCCATCGAACTGGCCCGCGTTCTGAAGGATTACCCGAGCCAGTACTCGATGCGCTTCGTGGCATTCGTCGCCGAGGAGATCGTGGCACCGGCTCCCGGCAGTGCGTACCACGTGCAGCAGACGCTGGCTGCGGGCAAGCACATCAAGGCCGGACTCAACATGGACGGTGCGGGGTGGCCTGATGCCCCCGATGCCGGCCATCCCAACGGCGTCCTCATGAACGAGATCTGGTACAGCGCCTCGATCCCAGAGACGTTGCGGATTGCGAATTCCTTCAAGACCGTCGTTGACGAATACGGCATCGGCATCGGCTATCGCCAGACCACGCCCTATTCAACCTCCGACGAGCAGGGCTACTA
>CAWFMQ010000011.1:0-102125 GCA_963816905.1 uncultured Chloroflexia bacterium
TTCGAGATCACGGCGAACTTCATGGGAGCTAGGCTATCAGATGCGTCCTGATCTTCTGCATGAATGACAAGCAGCTTCATGCTGCCTCGCTGGTGGCGAACAGCTTCAGGGCAGGGCGGCGAAGCCCTCTGCGACGAAGTCGTCGTCGAGGGCGAAGGCGGTCCCGATGCCCTCGCGCCGCATCACGAGGAACGACGTCGCGTCGACGAGCGAGAGCCGCCGACCGGGTCGGGCGCGAACGAACTCAAGCCCCTCCACGATGAGCGGCGGTCCCGTGGCCAGGAGCCGGATCCGCGGTGATCCCAGGATGGCGTCCACGACCGCGAGCGCGTGCGACGGCCCCACGCGTCCCAACGTCAGCCCGTGCAACTCCGCGATCACGAGATCGGTGATGACCATGCGGGTTCCGTCGGCCATCAGGCGCGCCAGTGCCGCCCGCGCATCGGAATGCCGCCGCGATCCTCGATCGGCGGTCTCGTAGAGCGCGCTGGTGTCCAGGAAGACCTGCTCCGAACCTGTTGCCGTGCCGGCGCTCACCCGGCCGAGGCTCCCTGGCGGTCGATTGCGTCCGGATCGGCCAGATAGGCGTCGTGTTCCTCACCGACGTCTCCAAGCGGGCGCGGACCAGGGTCCTCGAACAGGCCGACGATGCCGGCCAGCGGGTCGTCCTCGGTCGAAACATCCGAGAGGTACGCGGCGACGCTCTCGCGAACGAGCGAGCCCATCGACTGGCCGCGGCGCTGCGCCACTGCGCGAAGGCGCCGGTGCTGGTCCGCGTCGAGGATGACCTGGAACGGCTTGCTCTGCTCCATTGGCGTTCAATATATCACGCCTCGCTCAATCATCTGCGGCAATGGAGACGGCCGCGTGGACGGCGGAGTGTGCTCGGTGGTGCAGAAACTGGCCCGGACCCGGGTCCGCGAGAGCGGCTCTTCGGCGCGACCGGCCACGCCTCCACCGCACCGGTGACAGGCGCGCCCCACAGCTGAGCTGCGGGTTTTTGATCGCCGGGCGTGCGAACGGACCGGCGGTGCATCCCGCGGGAGCCCACAGTCGGCTCGGACGGCGCTTCCGACGTCCGCCTGCGTGGGCCAAACCGACGTTTGGGCGATGTTCTGCACGCCGGGCGTTCCAACCGATCGCAAACGGGACCGAACTGGACCCGCGGACGGGGTTGGATCGCCGTTCCGGCCACCGGCCGAGCGGGTCGTGCGCCGCCTTGAACGCCTGGCGTTCAGCCGGCAGAGCTACGCCGGTGATTGGCCGCCCGGCGGGGGGAGGGCGCTCAGCGGGAGTGGGCCACTCGGCGGTGGAGAGTGCCGCTCCCCCTCAGATCAGTCCCTGCCGGATCGCGTAGGCGACTGCGTGCGTCCGGTTGCGCAGGTCCAGCCGGCTCGTCACGTCGTGGACGATGTTCTTCACCGTCCGCTCCGAGTAGAACAGCTGCCGCCCGACCTCTGCCGTGTCCAGTCCGTCCGCGAGGAGCCGCAGCACGCTCACCTCGCGTTCCGTCAGGCCGCTGAATGTCAGCCCCCGCGGCCCGAGCACGTGCCGCTGCAGCTGGCCCATCTGGTCGAGCAGCCGTCCCAGCAGGTCCGGCGGCAGGCTCCCGTCGCCGGCCGCGACCGTCCGCACCGTCGCCGCGAGATTCGCCGGGCCGGCCTCGTTCCTGCGCATGACCCCTGACACCCCGGCTTCCGTTGCCGCGAGCAGGCCCGCGTCGTCGAGATGCGACACGACCAGTACGACCCGATCGACGCCGCGGCGCCGCAGCGCCCGGACGCTCGTCGCGGTCGCAGGGTCCATCTGCTCCGCGACAACGACCCCGACGGTGCCCTCGCCGAGCCGCTCCTCCCCCACCAGGTCGACCCCGGCGATCGTCCGCAGCTGCGCGCAGATGCCCGCGCGCGAGAGCGCGTCGTCGGTCGACACGAAGACCCTGATGCGGTCAGACAGCACGCGTTCCCGAGCTTCGAGCGCAACCATGTGGCTCCTCGCTGTTCTCGGCGCGACGGCATCACACCCGCAGTCGCAACGGCGGAAGCCTGCCTCCTGCCCCTTTTCGCCGACTGAACGGGGACTTAACGAGCAGCGAACGGGCAGCGCAGTTGCCTCGATGCACACCAGATTTGCCCGTTGTGCTCGGCGACGCGCAGGCTAGACTCACCGCCACATGGGCGCCCTCGCGAACCTCGAGACGAAGCTCATTCCCGTCACGCCGGGCACCGAGGCATCGGCGGAAATCCGCGTGCGCAACAACGGGGCGGTGGTCGACCAGTTCACCATGGACGTGCTGGGCGACGCGGGCGCCTGGTCCACGGTGGTGCCCAACACTCTGTCGTTGTTCCCGGGCGCCGAGGAGAAGGCCAAAGTCGTCTTTCGGCCGCCTCGCGCGTCGACAACGCTCGCCGGTCCGATGCCGTTCGGCGTCCGGGTGCTGTCGCACGAGGATCCGAACGGGTCGGTCGTCGAGGAAGGCACGCTCGAGATCGCGCCGTTCGCCGACACTTCTGCCGAACTTGCCCCGCGGACCTCGCGCGGCTCCGGCGGTGCGTCCCACGACCTCGCCGTCGACAACCGGGGCAACATGCGCCTCAACGCGACGCTGTCCGCCACCGATCCGGACAAGCTGCTGGCATTCGACATGCGGCCACCGAGTATCGTCGCCGATCCGGGTACCGCCACCATCGCGAAGGTTTCGGTGCGGGCTCGCCGGCGGTTCTGGCGCGGCCAGCCGAAGACGCGACCGTTCCGGGTCCTCGTGGAGGCGGCAGGGCAGCAGACGGTGGCGCTCGACGGGTCGCTGCTCCAGGAGTCGATCCTGCCCTCGTGGTTCCTCAAGGCGCTCATCGCCCTGGTCGCGCTCCTGCTGGTGGCCATCCTCTTCTGGGTGTTCCTGCTCCGGCCGACCGTCGAGTCGGCCGCGACCGAGCGCGCGGTGGCCGTCCTTGCGTCCGTCGGGATCACCCCGGGACCGGCCCAACCCGGAGGAGGCGGCCAGCCGGGCGCCAGCAAGGCTCCTGGTGGAGGTGGCTCCTCCCCTGCTCCCGGCTCGTCAACGGCTCCCGGCTCGTCAACCGCCCCCGGTTCGTCAACCGCTCCCGGCTCGTCCCCCACGGTTCCGCCGCTGCTCGCAGGTGGCGCGACGCCCCGTGACGGGCGCATCCCGGCCAACGGTTCGATCACGCCGACGAAGGGCAAGACGCTGCTGATCACCGACCTCGTGTTCTCGAACCCCGGTGGCGGTTCCGGCGGTCTCCGGTTGCAGCGCAACGGGGAAGACCTGATGGTCCTCCAGTTGGACAACTTCCGTGACCTCGACTTCCACTTCGTCACGCCGATCGTCGTCCAGGACGGGCAGAAGCTGACGCTTGTCAGCTCGTGTACGGGGTCCTGCGACGACGTCGCCGTGGTCTACTCGGGATACGAGCAATAGGTATGGGCCGGCGGCTGCTCGCCGCCCTCGTCGTGACCCTGCTGCTGGGCACGGCATTCTCGCTGCACGCGTCGCAGGCCGCGTCGGCCGAGGTCGGCACGAAGCGGGCGGCCATCGAACTTGATCCCGCATGCACGGCGCCCATTCCCGTCGGCATCCGTGCATCCCCAATGACGCTCACCGTCCACGGGCACGACTTCACGCCCGGAAACCACATCCAGCTCTACTACCCGTACGGCACCTACCAGAGCACGCTCGTCACGCCGGATCCGGTCGCCATCGACCAGTACGGAAGCTTCACGGCGTCGTTCACGACGGTTGCGCCCATTTCGGGGGGTGTGTACGAGGTGTTCGCGACGGAGTTCGAGAACGGCGACACCAACGCGGTCGCGTATCTCCAGGTCCCCTGCTATCCCACCGTGTCCGTCACGCCGACCTGCGGGCCGAATGCCGAGACGTCGAACAGCCCGACCAGCGTCTCCGTCACGGGCCGGAATTTCAGCCCCTCGGACGCGATCGCATTCTCGCTGGCTGAGGACTCGCAGATCACGGCCCTCGGGACGGCAAACGCGGGGAAGGACGGCAGCGTGAGTTTCGGGCCCATACCGATCGGTCCGCTGCCGCAGGGCACCTACTCGATCCGGGCCCAGGGGCGCGATATGGATTCGCCGACGTACACCTCGTTCGAAGCGCCGTGCCCGAACCTGTCGATCACCCTGCAGCCGACCTGCAGCGACCCGGTCCAGCCTCCGGGCATCTTCTCGATCGGGGTGACCGGGAGCGGCTGGGACGCCAATTCCCAGGTCCAGGTCACGTGGGCTCCATGGAACCCTCCGGATTGGTCCGGCTCGAACGAGGAGTGGCAGGGCGTCTCGACCGACGGCACCGGGGCCTTCTCGACCAGCATCACGCCGTACGGCAGACCGGACGGGAAGTACACCGTGCTGGTGGAGCAATTCGGCGAGACGGAGCCGGAGCGGGTCATGACCGCGACCTACCTCGTGCCGTGCACGCCGGCGAGGATCACGGTGGCTCCCCCCGGGTGCGCCTGGCCGGCCCTGCAGGGTGACCCCCCATCCACGTACAGCATCGACGTGAGCGGCACAGGGTTCATTCCACAGACCCAGGTCCAGATCGTGTTCGACCCGGACGGCAAGGCCGCCAAGTGGGTCCCGGTCGCACCGGAGCCCTCGTCGGCCGATGCCAACGGCAACTTCCTGACGACCATCCACCCGGCCGCGAGACCCGCCGGCGTCTACAGAATCCAGGCGCTCCAGGTGAATTCCGACGGGGTCACGGAGCGCTCCGCGTACTCGGCCGACTTCCCGGTGCCGTGCAAGAACCCGGTGCCCCGGATCGCGATCGCGGCCCCTGCGTGCGGTCAGCCGCCGCCGGGCGATCCATACTCGATCGACGTCAGCGGCCGTGGCCTGCTGCCCGGTGGAGTCGACATCATCTTCGACGCGGGCGGCCAGGAGGAGACGTTCCACACCACGGCTACGGCGTCAAAGCCGACCAGCCTGGCCACGTTTGCGAAGGTATCAATCAACCCGGCCCGCAGACCGGCCGGCACGTACAAGGTGGTCGTGCGCCAGGCGGATATCAGCGGCCGGGTACTCGTGCAGGCGCCCTCGGCGGGTGGATCGCCCGTGCTGTTCACCGTGCCGTGCGTCAACCCGACCATCGTCATCAACCCGACTGGCGGGCAGACCGGCTACGTCTGCTTTGTCGACGGCACCAATTTCAACGCCGGCACGACCGTGACCCTGACGTGGAACTACGGCATCGGCGCGGCGGCGCCCACCAGGGTGCAGGTCCAACCGGACGGAAGCTTCCACGTCGGGATCCTGATCTACCCGCACGACCTGACCGGCCAGAGAACCCTGACCGCGGGGCTCGACTCGGATCCAAACGCCTACCCGGGCGTGACGGCGAACTACCTCGTCATGGACGGTTCCGGCCAGGTGCCGGCGACCAGCAGCGTCGACGCCTTCGCGGGTCGATCGTTACCACTGATCGTCTTTCGCCGCTGACGTGCCGGCCGCGGCTCCGCGGCGCGAGTTCCGCGCGCGTCAGTGATGGACGTCAACCTCGGCGTCCACCGCAGCGCCGAGCGGCAGTTCCCCGGTCCAGGCCGGAATTCGGACCTCGTATTCCCACGACGGCGACGTCCCGTTGTTGCAGTTGTTGGCCGGGCTGATCCCAAGGATGGCACTCGGAGGGACGGCGCCGCGCGGCAAGTTGATGCTGTTGATCACCGGAAGCGTCAGCGCGTAGCTCCCCGACACGCCCTGCTTGATGCTGTTGTTGAACTGGACGAGGAGCGTCCAGGGGGTGCTCGGAGCCGGGAGCCCCGTGGGGAACGCCGGGTCGCCGGCGGCGTATGGGGTAACGGTGATGTCAGCAGGGCCCAGGTTGCCCGGTTGCTGCGCCAGGTGGAATACGATCGCGTCGTACCTCGAGTGCGTGACACGCGTGAACGAAACGATCTTCCAATTGACAGTCGTCGGAGCGGTGATCGTGGTCATGCTGGTGGTCGGGTCCACAAAACAGGTCCACGTGCCCGGCGGGGGCGGCCCAAGTGTCGGCAGCGGGGTCCCGGTTGGGGACGCCGCAGGCGTGGGCGTCGGCGCGTGCGTCGGTTTCGGCGTATGTGTGGGCGTCGGCGTGTCCGTGGGCGCGGCAGTCGGCGTCTCGCCGGGAGTTGCGGTTGATCCTGCGGTCGTCCCCGGCGTCGCCGTCTCGCCCGGCGCCGCGGTCTCCGGCGCGGTCGAACCCGTCGCGCCTGCAGTCGGTGTCTCGCCCGGCGCGAGACTCGCGGACGCGACGGCGGTGAGCGTCCCGGCCGGCGTGGGCGTCGCGTTCGACTTCCCGCCGAGGAACCCGCCGAACACCGCGACGGCAGCGACCAGGACCACGGCGAGCGCGACAATGCCCGCGGCAATCAGCATGCGTTGATTGCCACCGGACGTGGCAGTCGTCGACGCCGAGGGAATGACGTACGGTGCCGCGTACGGCCGGCCCGCTGTCACCGGTGCCGCGACGGCCGGCAGTTTCGAGCCGCAGCGCTGGCAGAACGTGCGAGTCGAGGCATTGACGAGGCCACAGTTGTCACAGCGGATCCCCGACGCACCCGTGGAGGCCGCACCGCCCGCGTATGAGGCTCCAGCGCCTCCAGGCGGGTACCCCGCGACCGTGGGAGCATCTCCGGCAGGTCCCCAACCCGCAGGCGTACCGGTGCCGGCCGGCGTGGTCGAGCCTCCGGCAGCCGGATAGCCGCCGGCCGCCGGATAGCCACCAGCCTGCTGCGAACCGGCAGCCGGGTACGCACCGGCAGGAGGCGTGGGTGGCGTGGGTGGCGCGCCTACCTGGCCCGACGGCGTGGATGACGGTGCCGCGGTCCCGATCGGCTCGTACTGGGACGCGGACCCCTGCGCCGCGCCCGTCGCACTCTGATCGGTGGCCTGCTGTGCCCACCCAAGGTAGGTCCCGCAGGATCCGCAGAACTCGTCTTCAGGTCCGTTCTGGAAGCCGCAATTGCGGCAGACGACCACCCCGCTCACCGCACCTTGCCTCGCCTTACCGATTCCGCCCCTGCACGAGTCTAGCGTTCGGCGGCCAACAGAGATAGTGCCTGACCCGCCGCGGCGGTTCTGCGGTCAGATCGAGGCACGACACTGTCGGGCAGGCGCTGCATGCCGCCCGCCGTCGACATGCCGCCCCGCCCTCGGCCCTCAGCCCTACGCCGCGAGGTCCTCCAGGGCCCTCTTCAGCTCCGCCGCGTCGCGGGCAACCGCAGTAGGTCGCTTCTCGGGCGGCGTCGCCTCCAGTTGCGCCTCCGTCGAGACGCCGGTGAGCATCAGGATCGAGCGGGCGCCGGCCGCATGCGCCCCGGCGATATCTGAGAGCAGCCCATCACCGATCACGACCGCGCTCGACACCGGCATGCCGGCGATCGCGGCCGCTTCCCGGAACAGCGTGGGCTCGGGCTTGCCGATCACCAGGTCCGGCTCGCGGAGGCCGGCCGTCACGACCGCCGCCACGATCGACCCGGCTCCGGCCTGGAGTCCGCTGGGGTTCGGGTACGTCGGATCGCGGTTGGTAACCACGAACCGGGCGCCGCGGCGAACGACCTCTGAGGCGACGCTCAGGCGCGCGTAGGTCAGCCCGACGTCGATCCCGACCACGATCGCATCCGGGTTGGCGGCGAGACCCGCCTTCGTTGGCGACACGGCACGGAGGCCGACATCCCGCACCTCCTGGACCAGCCCCGGGCCACCGAGGATCATCGTCGCCCGCGGACGTGCCACTCCCTCGACGAGCGCCAGTGCCGCCGCTCTCGCAGAGCTGACGATCGCGTCATCGCCGAGCGGCGCACCCATTCCCAGCAACCGCGCACGATACTCAGAGCGATGCCAGCGCGAGTTGTTCGTCACATAGATCACTCTGTCACCCATCGCGACCCGGCGCGAGAGCAGCTCCGGTATGCCGGCGACGGGCTGGGGCCCGCGGTAGACGACGCCGTCAAGATCGACGAGGAGGAGCACACGCGGATGGTAGCGGTGAGAGCGTGCGGCGCGAGCGGGTCATACGGTCCCCAGGGGGCGGGCGGATGACTCGACCCGGCCGCCGGCCGCAGTCCGGTCGGAAGAGGGCATCCGGGCCCGCGCAAGGCAAGGCGCCACCCTCGTCCGGAGTGCAGCCGGGCCACCCGGAGGCGCATCGCTCCGCGAACGTGCCCCCGGCGCCCGGCTCGAGCCCGCTCCCCGTCGACGCGCCTCTCGCCAAACCGCCTCTCCCCGCCAAACCGCCTCTCCCCGCCAAACCGCCTCTCCCTGCCGCGCCTCTCCCCGCCGCGCCGCTCCCCCAACGGCCCGCCGCGCCCGCCTCGATCGGTCGCCCCATCGACCCCTCCTCGCTGCCGCCCGATCGCCCCGATCCTTCTGCCGCGCAACCCGTCTTCATCGGGCGCCCTCCCGACGTCGTGCCGCCGCTCCCCGACTTCCACCCGCCTCGCCCCGGCAGCCCCACCGGCCCGTGGCGTTCCACGGCTCCAGCGTCCGGGTCGGGCCCGCCGTCCCCCGAGTTCGACCTCGTCCTCATCGACGGCGACAACCTCCTCCACCGCGTTCGCGGGAGCCGCGATGAGGCCGGCATCCGCTGGCTCCTCCCGAGGCTCCGCGCCTGGCTCCCGACCGGTGCGCGGGCGATCGTGATGCTCGACGGTCACCCCGATCCCGGCGACTCCCTGCGCCGTCGCGTCGCAACCGGCGTCGAGTTCCGGCACTCCAACAACGTCACCGCCGACGACGCCCTGATGACCATCCTCGGCGATCGCCCCCACGGTGACCGAACCGGGACCCTCCTCGTGACCGACGACCGCGCCCTGTCCGAGCGCGCGCGGCGCGCCGGCGGTCTCACGGCCCGGCTCGACTGGCTGACGGCCCGGCTGGCGAAGGCTGCGGTCGTACCGGCGAGCGGAGCTCGCATGCGGGTGGGCTCGGCCGGTCACGGCGGCCCGGGAACCCACGGACGCTCGGGAGGGCACGGAGCCGGGGGCTCGGGTCCGCGAACAGGTGCCCCGGCAGGCGGTCCGGGACGTCCGAAGCCGCATCCCGCCACCGGCCAGGCGACCGGCGGCCCTGCTTCGCCCGGCGAGGCCCCATACACGTCCCCCATCGGCATCGGTAGAGGTCGCCCCCTGCCGCCGCCCGGGGGCACGGCGCAGGCGCCTGACGATGCTGAAGTCGGGTCCGGCTGGCGCCCCGGTCGTGGCGCCACGAAGAAGCGCGGAAACCCGAAGCGCTCAAGGAAACCCGGGCCGCACCCTTGACGCGCCGGGCCCGAGGTGCCGGTCAGCGGGGCGCGATGTGGTCGGTGGCGATCCCCAGTGTTGCGAGACGCTGGCGAACCGCACGGACCACCCGCTCGGCGACCGCAACCGCGTCCCCGGCCTCGACCACGGTTGGTGCCTCGCCACCGCTGTCGGGATAGCGAGCGTCCGTGTTGTACACGCTGAGCCTCTCGAGCTCATCCTCGGAAACACCGAGCGGCCAGCCGAGCCGCTCCGCCAGAGTCTCGATCCTGTGCTCCCTCCCGAAGTTGATACCCCGCAGGATCAGTCCGGCCTTGACGGCCTTTTCGACCGCCTGCTCGGCATGCTGCGCTGCCTGGCGGGGAGGAATATCGGGGTCACTGTTCAGTCGCCTCGCGGTGAGCAGGTCGCCTTCCGCCCATGCGATCCAGACAAGTGCTTCACGAGTGCGCTCGTCAGCGGGCAGTGCTGCGGTCATAGAGCACCACCCCCTCCCTCAGAGCCGTGTACAGCGCCGGACCGCGCACGTCTCCGCGCTGTGCGATCTCCCCTGGGGTGGCAATGAGGATGTCCCTGGCGACCGGAATGCCCCGTAGCGCGCGGTGCATTGCGAGCCTGGCGTCCAGCTTGCGTCCATCCACATGCGGAAGGACGACGAGCAGGTCGACGTCACTGTCCTCGCGCGCCTCGCCCCTCACCTGGGACCCGAACAGGATGATGCGATCGGGCTGGAAACGACGCACCAGGCGCGTCGTCATCTCGGGGAGCCACCGGCGGGCGTCGTCACTGACGCTGCGGTCGGCAATGGCGGCGCCGACGCTGTTCCTTATGGATCCCATCGCCCTGTCAGCGGCACGGTCCTGGTCCCTGCGTGACGTGGACACCGCGGCCCGCTCGACCCGGTGGTCCACGAGGTCTCGCCGACGCCAGACGCGCGTGCTCGCCAGTTCCGCTATGGGGGCGGGGAAGTCCGGTCTCGTGGCGATATCGCGCACGAAGTTCGAGCGTTGAACACCGAAGAGATCGGCGGCCTCCTTCACTCCCGCCAGCGACTCACCAAGCAGGACATCAGGGTCAAGGTGCCGCATCGCATCCTGGACCTCGATCGCCACCAGGCGATCGCCCGAAATGCGCAGCGTGAGCCAGGGCATGGCCGCAAGGTCAGTGCTGCTCTCGGCGCCCGGCGCCCCAAGGTCCAGGACGGCGCGATCTGTATTCGGGTCGTAGGAGGCCTTCATCCAAGCGATGCTAATGTCTTTATCATGACCTCGTCAAGGATCGTCTCCGCGATCCCGCGACGCAGGTGCCATTGGACTCTGGTCGAGGCCCCGTGGTCGGCTGTCGAATCGCCGGCATGAACGCCACCCGCAAGCCGGCCTCGAACGAGGACATCCACCGCTACCGCGAGAACCTCCAGGGCGAGATCGACGGCACGTTCCTGTATCGCGTCATGGCGGACGCCGAGGAATCGGCGCCGCTCAAGACCCTGTACGGGCGCCTCGCCGAAACCGAGACGCGACACGGGGCCCTGTGGGAGCAGCGCCTCAGGGACGCGGGCGTGGACCCATCGGGAATGCATCCCAGCTGGCGCGCGAGGGTCCTCGCACGGCTCGCCGGCCGGTTCGGTGCCGGCATGGTCGCCTCCACGGTCGCCGAGCAGGAAGGCCGCGGCCAGCGCATGTACGACGCCCAGCCGGAGGCCGCCGGGACGAGCCTCCCGGCCGACGAGCGCTCCCACGCCCGCCTGCTGCAAGAGGTCACCGGCAGCGGCGGCATGGCCGGCCCCGAGCTCGCCCGAATCGAGGGTCGCCATCGCTCAACGGGAGGAAACGCGCTCCGAGCCGCGGTCCTCGGTGCGAGCGACGGCATCCTCTCGAATACCAGCCTGATCATGGGCGTCGCGGGGGCGGCGGTCGGCGCGGCGGCCGTCGTGGCGGCCGGTCTCGCCGGCCTCCTCGCGGGTGCCTTCTCGATGGCGCTCGGCGAGTGGCTGTCGGTCCAGAGTGCCCGCGAACTGTTCGCCAACCAGATCCGAGTCGAGCGCGAGGAGATCCTGGCGAACCCCGAGGAGGAGATCATCGAGCTGAGCCTGATCTACCAGTCGAAGGGCCTGCCCGAGGACAGGGCGCACGAGCTGGCGACGCAGATCGTCGGCGGCGAACTGTCCACGGCGGTCGACACGCTGGCGCGCGAGGAACTGAGCATCGACCCGACCGAACTCGGCGGATCCGCGTACCAGGCGGCGTTCACCTCGTTCCTGCTGTTCGCGTCGGGCGCGTTCGTGCCCCTGCTGCCGTTCCTGGTGACGAGCGGCCCGCCCGCGATCGTGGCCTCGCTCCTCCTCGCCGGGCTCGCGCTGTTCGTCGTCGGCGCGGCCATCACGATCGTCACGGGCCAGAGCGCGCTGCGCTCGGGGCTGCGGCAGGTGGCGTTCGGCATGGCCGCGGCGGCAATCACGTTCACGCTCGGACGCCTGGTGGGAACGGCCATCGGCTGACCGGGGCGGCACGAAGGCGTGGAGGGCAGTTGCCCGACGGTGACAGGACGGTGGCCGCCAGGCAATCCACGGGCGGCTCGTCCGGTGCGGCCATGTGTATGGGAGTTGCGAGCCAGCCGGCTTGGCATGGGCGAGCCCCGGAGGTCCGCCGGATCGCGCACCCGGTGTGCCGATTGGCCGCTCAACGGGTCCCGGAGGCGCCCCGATCTCGAAACCGTACATCTGGTGCACGGAACGGCCGCCGCGGAGGCGCCTGACGGTCTCAGTGGCCGCGTGGCCGGCTGACTCGCAACCGTGGTGCACAACTGGCGCGGCGGGCGAGCTCGTTGGTCAGGGCAGAGCCCGCGCGGTTCGCTCGGTCTCAGACTCAGACTCAGGGAAGTGCGAGCGAGTGCGCGGCGCTACCGTGGCCCGGCCAGATCCGAGCCGGGGAGCCGCGCCGGCGCGCAGGCCCATCAGCGACCGCGCGGAGTGGCTCGCCGGCGAGCGCCTCCGGCGGAACCGGCCAGGCTGTCGCCGCAGGGATTACCAGTTCCGCTTCCGCGCCGCCCTCCGCTAAGATCCGCCCGTGGACCCGTGGAGCGCGTTCCTCCAGTGGCTCTCGACGATCGTCGTCCCGAACTGGGGCGAGCTGATCTCGATGCTGCCGCTGTTCCTGATGCTCGGCGTCGTCGCGCCGATCCTGACCCTCGTCGTGGTGATGTGGATCTGGTACTTCCTCAATCGTCGCCGGGGGCGCGTGCGGGTCGCGCTGCCGGACGTCATCCCAGCGGAACGCGACGCGTCGGGCTCGCCGGTGTTCCCGGTCAACGTGCCCTTCTGCGAAACCCACGCCCTGGTCTATCCCGCGACACGGACCGTCTGCGAGGTCGACCACGATGAACTCCGCGTGTCGTGCCCGATCGACCACACCGTGCGCCCGGCCAGCCAGCAGGAGTGCCGCGTATGCGGGACAAGGTACGTCCTGGGGGCAGGGACAGCGGCGCTGGCGGTCCAGCGGACCGGCCGGCCGCCCGCGGGCGGCAAGGCCATCGCCTGAGGCCGACTCTGCCCTGAACGGGCTGCTGCGCCGCCGGGTCGATCCGAATCCGACGGTGACTGCGGATCCGCTCCCGCGACTGCGATTCCCCCGAGGACCTTCGCGTTCGAGGACCCGACCGTGACGCTCGCCGACCTGTCGCTCTATCTTTTCTACACGGGCGCCATCCTCCTGGTCATCGCCTTCGTCCTGCACGTTGCGCATACGACAGCGCTCGCGCTCGGGCGCCGCGGGGCGGCGACTTCGGCACTCCGCCCCGAACTGGCGGGCGCCGGCGGAACGTCCACCGTGACGATCAGCCTCGGCGGTCCGAAGCCGGGCGCCTCGGCCGGGGTCGGACTCGGACTCGGACTCGAACCAGCGTCTTCCTACACCGCGCCGACAGCCGCGGGCTCGGTCGGGCTCGCAATGGCATGGGCGGCGTTCGTCATCGTCGGCCTCAGCATGGCGATCCGCGCCTACATCGTCGGGCGCGGGCCCTGGGGCAACATGTACGAATTCTCGATTGCGTTCGCGATCGGGATCATCGGCGGGTACCTGTTCCTCCAACGTCGCTACCCCATCCGGAGCATCGGCCTGGTGCCGCTCGGCGTGGCACTGTTCCTGGTCGGCTACGCGGCAACGCTGCCGTCCACGATCGAGCCGCTCGTGCCGGCACTCCAGAACCCTCCGCTCATCACGATCCACGTCGCCATGGCGATGATCAGCTACGGCATCTTCGCGACGAGTTTCGGGGCGGCGGTCGCGTACCTCATCCAGGGACAGGATGACCGGTTCGCCTGGCTGCCCGGCCACAAGGTGCTGGACCAGGTGGCGTACCGCGCCGTGATCATCGGGTTTCCGATCTTCGCCACGCTGATCATCCTCGGCAGCTACTGGGCCTCGATCGCGTGGGGCAGCTACTGGAGCTGGGATCCGAAGGAGACGTCCGCGCTCGTCACGTGGCTGGTGTACGCGGTGTATCTCCACGCGCGGAACCAGCGGGGCTGGGCCGGCAGGCCGGCGGCGCTGATCCTGGTGATCGGGTTCGGGGCCGTCCTGTTCACCTACTACGGCAACCTGTTCTTCAACGGGCTGCACAGCTACAGCGGGCTGTAGAGCGAAGGATGCCCGCCGACCGGGCGGGCTTCGCGCGCGAGTCAGTCGCGATGCCCGACCAGCGCCTCGCCGATCGCCGCTCTCGTCGGCAGACCCGCCCGCGCCCCGGGCGCGCAGGTCGAAAGGGAGGCAGCGGCGACCGCCCAACGGAGCGCCTCCTCCAGGGATGATCCGCGCGCAAGTTCCGCGGCGAGCACGCCGTTCAACGCGTCGCCGGCCCCGGTCGCGTCGACGGGGTCAACGTCGAGCGCGGGGATGCGCCGCGCGCGCCCGTCGACGAGGAGAAGGGCACCATCACTCCCCAGCGTCACGATCACAGGAGCGCCCGTCTGCTCGCCGAGGGCGCGGGCCGCCGACACTGGGTCATCCTCGCCGGTCAGCGCCGTCGCCTCCGAGCGGTTCGGGGTCAGGATCGGGGCGCACGCGATGATCTCCTGGAGAACCGGGCGAGCCGGCGCCGGGTTCAGGACGAGTCGTGCGCTCGTCCGCGCGGCCCACCGGGCCGCCGCGATGACAGCCTCGTCCGGGACCTCGAAACCGGTGAGCACCACATCGCGATCGGGCGCCTCGAGCCCCGAAAGCGCCTGCTCCACCGTCGCCGCGTCCAGGCGGCCGTTTGCACCCGACGCCACCGCGATCTGGTTCTCCCCTGCCGCATCGACGACGATGACGGCGATGCCCGTCGGGACGCCGGGCAGCCCTCGGCACCCCGACACGTCCACGCCACCCGCCGCCAGTTCCCCCAGCGCCGATCGGCCGGGCTCGTCGTCGCCTACCGCCGCGATGAGCCGGGTGTCTGCGCCGACGTGCGCCGCCGCCAGGGCCTGGTTCGCGCCTTTGCCCCCGCCGTGGCGCTCGAACGCTCCGCCCGTCACCGTCTCCCCCGGCGCCGGCAGGCGCGCCACGCGCACGACGAAGTCGACATTGACTGACCCGACCACGACGACCCTGGGCACGGCCAGACTCTACCGCCGGCCCAAAGCCGCGCAGCGGCTGACGACCTGCATCAGGGCGCCATCACCAGGAATGCGTCGATGTCGACCCGGCTGCTTGTTGACGCCGACGCGTGGGTCCCGCTCAGCTTGATCGTGATCGTGTGCGGACCGCTCGCCGCGAAGTGTTGCCGGAACACGACCTGGCGATACGCCCGGGTCGGGCTGTACATGTCGATCGAGGCGACCCGGGCGCCGTCGATCAGCACGCGCGCCTGGCCGCGGTCCTGGCCGAGTGTCGTGACGAACGCAACGTCCGAACCCGTGAATGCGAACGTCGCCGTGGCCCACGCCTTCGTGGCATAGCGGACGGCACCGCCGTCGAAGTCGGACCGGCTGCCAATCGTCCAGTCGGCACCCGCGTACGTCATGACGCCGGTCTTCTTCGTCTCCTGCGTCTTCCTGACGACAAAGCTCGATCCGGCCGCCGGCGTCGCGGTCAGGCCGGCGACGTCGGTCCCGCCGGCCGAATACCGGCAACGGACGCCCGGAGCGAGCCAGACATCGGCCGACGTCGCCGTCGGCTCGGTCAGCGACACGTTCGAGTTGGAGCCCGGGTTGACTCCACACGCCTGTGCAAGCGCCGTCGAGGCCAGGCCCGAAGTTGCATCGGTCGCGGTCCACGAGATCACGGCGGGCACCTGCGGGTCGGCGCGCCCAAGCGGTCCGAGCTTGAACGCCACGGTCGGCGGGGTGATGGCCGGCGGCGTCGTGTCGAGGATGACCGCGCCTGAAGACACCGGCGACGCGTCTGTCCACGGATCCGCGAACTGGTAGTAGAGGGTCTGCGGTCCGTCGACCGGCGACAGGTCGAGGCTCACAGATGTTGCGTTGGTCGCGAATGGCTGCCATGCGGACCAGGTCGACCCATCCGGGCTGCTCCGAATCGCAACCCCGTCCATGGCGCCGACGTTGACGGTGACCGTCGGCCTCGTCGCCAGGGTGACGCCGCCGTTCACGATGTGCGGGGATGCCTGGAGCGGCGGCAGGCCAGCGTCCGTGCCATTGAAGACGTCCGAGTCGAGCGAACCGGAGACGCCGGGGATCTTGAGCGTCGCGCCCGTCTGCCAGAACGTCCATTTCGTCCACCCGACCGGAAGCGCCGGCTTCGTGCAGCCCCAGCAGGCCACCCAGAGCGGGAACCCGCCGTAGCCGGGGTCCCCGCCGAGGACGCGGTTCCACTCGCGGGCCGACGTGTAGATCATCGGCATCCGACCCGTCCGCCGGTATACCTCGCTGACGAACGCCCGCAGCTGCGCGGCCGCGTACGCAGGCGTTGAGGCACCGATCGCGGTCAGGCATTCGACGTCGACGACGGGCGGCAATGTGCCGATGAACCCGCCGTTGGCGTTCACGTAGTCGACGAAATGGTCGGCCTGGGCAATGCCGTCGGCGGTGTAGTCGAAGAAATGATACGGGCCTGCGGGCATCCCGTGGCTGGCCGACGCGGCCGAATTGGTCAGGTACGTGCCGTCGATCGAGACGATCCCCTGGGTCGCCTTGGAGAACGTGAACCGGACGCCCGCGGCCTGCAGCGCGTCGAAGGAAACGTTGCCGTTCCAATGGCTCAGGTCGACGCCCGGTGGGATGTACGGCGTCGGAGCGGGGGTCGGCTTCGGGGTCGGCTTCGGGGTCGGCTGCGGGGTCGAGGTTGGAGGAGTGGTCGGCGACGGGGTGGGCGCGAGCGTGGGGGTGGGCGACTGCGTTGGCTCGGGAGTCGGCTCCGGCGAATTGGTCGGCAGCTGCGAATCGCTCGGGGTGGGAGTTGCCGAATTAGAAGGCTCAGGTGTCGGCGTGTCGGTCGGGGTGGGCGTGTCGGTCGGGGTGGGCGTGTCGGTCGGGGTGGGCCTCGGAGTCGGAATTGGTGTCGGGGTCGGCGGAGGTGGAGGCGGCGGGCAGCCGTATGCGGCCGCCGCCTGCGCGACCCCCATGAAACCGTCCGCGCTCGGCGGTACAACCAGGCTCGCCCGGGTTGCGCCGGAAACCGCGACCACGAGCAATGCCACCAGGGTGAGGCCCATCAGCCGGCCGGCCGGATGTGACGTGGCGCCGGACCACGGTCGTGCGGGTGCGGGACTGCCGGAAGGCGAAGGCGCGGAATGGCGAGCGAGGCGCGGCGAGCGAGTCATCAATGAGCCCCCGGCCGAGATCGGGCGTCCCGGCCCGCCGCTCGACTCGTACATCTGGTCGACGCGGCCATCCGACGGTGGGCCGGCAACCCGCAAACGGTCATCCGCCGTTGGTCCCGTTCGGAGGGACCAGTGGGCACACGGCATGGCCACGATCTTCTCGATGAGCTCCGACGTGGCCGCCGATGCGGGGGTCGCTGCGCCGGTCACGGGCAGCGCTCCCGGTGTCAGGACGGCCTTCGGCAGCCGGCCGGTGTCACGCGACTGCGTGATTCTCGCGAGGGGTTTCATTGCTTCGACCCTCGACGCGGCTCCGTTGAGCCGCCGCCCGGGACCTGCGTCGAGCACCTCGTGGGCTCCGATCGCAGCCCAGGTCTCCAATCAGCACCATGTGCCCTGGAAAGCCTGGGGTCATCGCCGGGCAGTCACCACCGAGTAACCGGTCGGTAACCGGCACGATCCTGTCCTCGGCAGGCGTCCCCCGTCGACGGGCCCGCGCCCGGCGTACTCAGTTTCCGGTATGAGCCATCCCGCGGGGCCCGTCCTGCCCGGCGTCGCGGTGCTTGCAGCGCTGTCGGCGACGTTGCGGCTGTTCTTCCGCAATACGAACGCCTGTTCTATCATGTTGCCCACAGGTCGTCCGCAGCCGGTCCCCAGACCTGTCCCCGCCCTGTCCACATCATCCGCCGTTCAAATCGCCGGACCCCAACATGTTGTGCCGTCGGTCCCTTGTCGATCGCAATATCTTGTGTTTGCGTCTTGACAACGGGGCCTTCGGAGGATAGCCTTCAGGGTCCGTGGATCGTCAGGAAGGCGGGCGCGGCGCGGGCGGGCGAGCCGCCCGGCGGAGTCTCGGGAACCCACCCGTGACGCCGCGGGCGGGCCGCTGACAGGCCTCCCTGGATCGGTACCGGGGCCTCCTCGGCCGGGAAACGGGGCATCACATGAACAGGCATCAGACCACGCCGAGCGGGACTCGGCCGGCGAGAGAGGAGCGGGGAATGAGCCAGGCGGTCGCGAAGGAGACGACCACGATCTCGGCGCAGGACGAGCCGACCGCGCCGGCCGGCCTCGAGGCCGGCCGGGATGCCACGGGCACGGGCCGCAAGAACGCAACGGCCCGTCGGGCAAGCGGCGGCAAGTCGGGTCGGCAGGCGGCGCGGCACCGCGAGACGCCCTCAGCGCACGTGGTCCCCTCCCCCGTCGCGCCGGCGATCGACGACGAGGCTCGCTTCACCGGGACCGGGACGCGCGGCCTGACCTTCGAGCGCCGCTGGACACGCCCCGGCACGCATCCCTACGACGAGGTCACGTGGGAGTACCGCACGGCCAACATCTCCAACGAGTCCGGCAAGACCGTCTTCGAGCAGACGGACGTGGAGGTGCCGAGCTTCTGGAGCCAGCTCGCGACCAACGTCGTCGTCAGCAAGTACTTCCGCGGCCACGTCGGCACGCCGCAGCGCGAACACAGCGTGAAGCAGCTGATCGACCGTGTTGTCAACACGATCACGGCCTGGGCGGAGACGCAGCACTACTTCGCGACGGCCGAGGACCTGGAGGCCTTCAAAGCGGAGCTGACGCACCTGCTGCTCCACCAGAAGATGGCGTTCAACAGCCCGGTCTGGTTCAACGTGGGCGTGGAAGAGCGCCCGCAATGTTCGGCGTGCTTCATCAATTCCGTCCAGGACAACATGGGCTCGATCATGGACCTCGCCAAGACCGAGGCCATGCTGTTCAAGTACGGGTCGGGTGCGGGGGTCAATCTTTCGCCCATTCGTGGGTCGAAGGAACGCATGTCGGGTGGCGGTATTGCGTCCGGCCCAGTCTCGTTCATGAAGGGCTACGACGCGTTCGCGGGCGTCGTGAAGAGCGGTGGCAAGACGCGCCGCGCGGCGAAGATGGTGATCCTCAATGCCGATCATCCGGACGTCCTCGATTTCATCGATTCCAAGGCCAACGAGGAGAGGAAGGCCTGGGCTCTGATCGAGCAGGGATACGACCCGTCATTCACTGGGGAGGCATACGCCTCCGTCTTTTTCCAGAACGCCAACCACTCGGTCCGCGTGACCGACGATTTCATGCACGCCATCGAGCGCGACGCGGAGTGGCAGACGCACGAGGTCACGACCGGCCAGCCGGCAGGGACCTTCAAGGCACGCTCGATCTTCCGCCGCATGGCAGACGCGGCCTGGATCTGCGGCGATCCCGGCATCCAGTACGACACCACGATCAACGACTGGAACCCGGTCGCGAACACGGATCGGCAGTACGCAACAAATCCCTGTAGTGAGTTTTCGTTCATAAACGATACCAGCTGCAACTTGAGTTCATTGAACCTGATGAAATTCGTCGACTCTTCCGGCGAATTCGACATCGATGCGTTCAAATACGCGTGCCGGCTCGCGATCACGGCGCAGGAAGTCCTCGTGGACAACGCTGGATATCCGACACCGATGATTGAGGCAAATTCCCATCGCTTCCGGCCTCTCGGGCTCGGCTACGCGAACCTGGGCGCCCTGTTGATGAGCCGCGGCCTGGCGTACGACTCACCCGATGGTCAGGCGTACGCGGCGACCCTCACGGCGATCATGACCGGCGAGGCGTACCGGCAGTCGGCGATGGTCGCGCGCGATCACGGCGGCCCGTTCAACGACTACGCCCTCAACGAAGCACCGTTCCTTCGTGTCATCGGCAAGCATCGCGACGCGGCGTATGCCATTCCCGAGGTTTACGCGCCGCGGGAATTGATCGAGGCGGCACGGTCGACCTGGGACCAGGCACTCGAGCTCGGCACGGAGCACGGGTACCGCAACGCCCAGGTGACCGTGCTTGCCCCGACAGGCTGCCTCGTCGGCGGGAGCCTCGTGACCACGGATCGTGGGCTGGTTCGCCTGCGCAGCCTCGGCAACCCCGACGGAGACAAGTGGCAGTCGCTCGATCTCAAGGTCGGCACAGATGACGGTCCGCGCGACGCAACGAAGTTCTACGTCAACGGCGCAGAGCCCGTGGTCACCGTCAAGACGAACCGCGGCTACCGGATCCAGGGCACCACGATGCACCGGATCAAGGTCGTGGATACCAACGGCGACTGGCAGTGGCGCCGGTTCTCGGACGTGCGCGCCGGCGATCGCGTCCCGCTGATGCTGGGCGGTTTGATCGGCGAGCCGCGCGACGTAGCGCTTCCGCCGTTGGCGGAGAACGCGGCGACCGAGTGGTCGCTCCACGCTCCCCCGTTCGTGGATGCGGACGTCGCCGAACTGGCCGGCTATCTCATCGGCGGTGGATCGGTCGACCCCGAAGGCCTCCGTTTCCTTGTGGACAGCCAGGATCCTGACGTCGTCGATCGCATCACCGAACTCGGGCGGCGGCTCTTCAGCGTCGACGCGACGGTGGCTCGAGGTCAAGACACGATCGAGGTCTCGTTCGACTCGACGGTGCTTGCCGACTGGTGGACCGCTGCCGGCTTCCGCAACGGCCGCGAACCCCAGATCCCGAGCGACATCCTCGCGACGAACGACCCGCAGATCTACCGGGCCTTCGTGCACGGCCTGTTCGATTCGAACAGCAGCATCAGCAAGGGCCACGCCTACTGGTGGACATCGTCCGAGGACTTCGCCCACGAAGTCCAGTCCCTGTTGCTTGCGCTCGGCTGCGACACGGCGCTCAACGGCCACCTGCTCGGGTCCGGTCACCTGGGAGCGAACCCGCTGTTCGTACTCAGGCTCGCCGATGTCGGATCTCCCGGTCGCTTCGTCGAGGAGATCGGCTTCGCATCGTCTCGCAAGCGCGAGGGCATCGCGCGAGCGCTGGCGGATCGCCTGCCTATGCGGGCCCACGCCGCCACGGGCGACGGCACGCAGACCGCGATCGCCGTACTCGAGAGGACGGCGCCGGCGGACAGGGCCGGCACGTTCGGCTACGTCTATGACGAGGTCGCCAGCGCCGAGCTCGGCGAAGAGCAGCTGACCTACGACATCTCCGTGCCGTCAAACGTCACCTACGTGGCGAACGGCTTCGTGAGCCACAACACCATCGCGTTCATGATGGACTGCGATACCACCGGCATCGAGCCGGACATCGCACTCGTCAAGTACAAGAAGCTCGTCGGCGAGGGCTTCCTCAAGATCGTCAACCAGACCGTGCCGGGCGCCCTGAAGAAACTCGGGTACACGCCGGCGCAGGTCGAGGAGATCGTCCACTTCATCAACGAGCGCGAGACGATCGAGGGCGCGCCCGGCCTGCGCCCCGAGCACCTGCCCGTCTTCGACTGCGCCTTCAAGCCCGTCAACGGCGAGCGCTCGATCCAGTACATGGGCCACGTCCGCATGATGGGTGCCGTCCAGCCGTTCCTTTCCGGCGCCATCAGCAAGACCGTGAACATGCCGGAGGCGGCGACCGCCGAGGACATCGAGGACGTCTACCTCCAGGGCTGGAAGCTGGGCCTCAAGGCGATCGCCATCTACCGCGACGGATCCAAGCGCTCCCAACCCCTCTCCACCGGCAAGAAGAAGGACTCCGACGCGAAGGTGGAGGTGGCAGCGGCGCCGGTGGCGGGCCCAACTGGGGAGCCCAAGCCGTACCGGCGTCGCCTGCCCGACGAGCGCGCCGCGATCACCCACAAGTTCCAGGTCGCCGGCCACGAGGGCTACATCACGGTCGGCCTCTATCCGGACGGCCAGCCGGGCGAGATCTTCCTGAAGATGGCGAAGGAAGGCTCGACGGTCAGCGGGCTGATGGACACGATGGCGACGATGACCTCCATCGCGCTCCAGTACGGCGTGCCGCTGCGTGACCTCGTGAACAAGTTCTCGCACGTCCGATTCGAGCCCGCCGGCTTCACCGGGCAACTCGGAGATCCCGATCGCAAAGTCGATCGTCGACTACGTGTTCCGCTGGCTGGGCTCGCGCTTCCTCTCCCGCGACGAGAAGGACGCCCTCGGGATCATCAATCCCGCGGAGATCCTGCCGGATCCCTGGTCGAACGAGGGCGGTGGGGGCAGCGGCGGAGGTGGGACGACCGGCCTCGGCGCATCGCTGGGCGCTGGCGGCTCGACCGACGCAAAGTCGACCGGCACGATCGGCGAGTCGCCTCGGCCGACCGACGCCGGCCCGACGACGGCCGTCGGAACGTCACCGGTCCAGCGGATGGTCGCACTCCCGGTCCTGGGGAACGGGCAGGCCAACGGGAATGGCAACGGGCACGCAAAGGCGGCCCCAACCGCGATCGCCACCCTCGGCGGCCAGACGCCGCGTCGCGTTCTCGGTCAGCGCCGACTCGCCCTCGTGCGCCGACTGCGGCTCGATCATGGTGCGCAACGGCAGCTGCTACAAGTGCCTCAACTGCGGCAGCACGAGCGGGTGCAGCTGAGGTCATGAGCGACTCTGACGCGGACGAACTGACGCCTTGATCCACTGATCGGCGTGCCGGCAGCGCCTCGAGCGCCTGCCGAAACACGGCACATGCTTCGAGCCTGAGACGGTTGAACCGTTCTCGCCGGGTCGCCGAGGAAGCAGTAGCGACGGGCGAACGGCCGTACCTAGCGCCGCTACGCGACGCGCAAAATAGCGTCCTGAACCGCTTGGGTGAGCGCGACGACGAGGAAGTAATCGGCCGCTGGTGCCGATCGGCGTCGCTGTCTGGTAACACTTGATAGAGTCTTTCGCAGCTCGAGCGCGGCCGGGTAGTCGGCATACCTCCTCGGACACTACGCTCGGCAACTGTGGTCCAATGGACGCAGGCGCAATACCACGCGCCTGCCCGCAGTCGCCAGGAAGACAGCCCTGCTGGCCACGATCCTGCCGACCGACGGCGACCAGGGGAGCTATGCGCAGCCGGCGGCGGCCGACCGTTTCCGCCCGAGCCGACGCCTTCGCAACGCGGACAACGCCCTCCAGAGCGCGTAGTGGTCGAGATCAAGAAGCTCGTCGACGAGAATCGAGGCCGGCTCCAGTTGGCCCTCCCGGACCAGCTGATCGACCTCGATGACCTTGCTGGCCAACGCCTCCGAGTGCCTGAGCGACGGCACGAGCAGGCGTTCGGCCTCCTTCGTCTCCAACTTGAGGACCCCGCCGCCGTACGCACGACCCTCGATCTCCGCGCTCAGCAATGTAAGGGAGCTCGCCATCGCGACCGCGATCGCCTCGACAAGCGGTGCGCCCGCCCGGAGCGCCACGCCGTGGAGGAGATTGCTGTTGCGGGCGCCGCTGCAATTGACGATCAGGCGCGGACCGTGGTGGTGCATGTACGGAAGGAAGGCGTCCGGCAGGCGCTTCGGTAAGGGCACGGAATACCACGGGGATCGTTTCCGGCACTTGAACCGCTGCCCGATCCCCTGGCGCGCTCCAAACTGCAGGTAGCCGAGGGTCGCCTCATCGAGGGCGGCGTCCTTGGGGATGTCCAAGAGCAGCCGAGTATCGCCCGGATGCACGATCAGCCCGCGCACATCCGAAGGGCGGCGCACAGCCGGGGTCAACACATCGTCGGGCAGGCCAAGCTCGGTCGCCCGTTCACGGGTGACCACGAAGAAGTCGTTGGCGCCGGAGACGAAGCCGATGTCGACGTGTGCGAGCTCGCCAAGGCGCTGCCCGATCCCGGACCGGATCGCGTCCTCGTAGATCGTGTTGGCGTCCACGTCGACCGATCCGCTCCATCGCCCGCCTGGTACCGCTGCCACCTGCATCGACGCCATATCGAGCGACGCCAGCGCGCGCTCATCCGGAACGCGGACGACTCGGAAGCCCGCCGGTGAGTCGTTCGAGGCAAGTAGCAGCACCGCGTCGACCTGGGCGGTCGGAAAGACGGCACGGTCAAACGCCAGGACGGTCACATTGGCGAATCGGCGCGTCAGGAGCGCCCGCACCGGGGCCGCGTAATCCGTGTGCAGGAGCTCCGCCGGCAGGACCAGTCCCAGACGTCCGTCGTCCTCGAGGAATGCCGTCGCGTGCACGACGAAGTGCGCCCATGACGAAGCGAGGTTCGACAGATCGATCCCCTGCGCGGCCGCACGGGCGAGGCCGCGGGCTCGGTCGCTCCCTCGGAAGCCGTGGTATCGGATGTACGGCGGGTTTCCAAGGATCGCCACAAACAGGGGCGCTGAGTCCGGGTCCAGGTCGAAGAAGTCGAGGGTTCGGACGTCCGCGCCCGGTACGAGGAGTCGTGCTTTTTCCGCTTCGACCTCATCACGCTCGATCGCCAGGATCCGGCCGCCCATCTCGCTGCCGCCGAGGGCTTCGAACCGCGCCGCCAGCGCCGTGAGGAAAGCGCCGTCGCCGGCTGAGGGCTCCAGGACCGTGTCGGTCGGCGTCCGGATCGCCCATCGAGCAAGGAACTCGGTCAGCTCGGGAGGGGTGTAGAAGCCTCCCCTCGCCTTGGCCAGTCGTGCTGCCTCTGGAATCGCGACGGTCACACTCACAGGGTAGTCGAGGTCGTGCCACCTTCCGTGGCACGATCCGCCGCCATTTCGGCCTCGGCCGCCACCGAGTCCGCGTCGGGGAGAGGGATCGGCGCCTCCGTTCTCAGGGCCGCCAGATCCTGGCAGGCCCGATACAGCACGCGGTCGATCGCGAGCTCGGGCGGCACCGACATCCGCGCATACGAGGTCGGCAGGGCCGGGTTCCTCGGTCCGAAGCAGAACACCCCGACACCGTCCTCGACCTGGGCGGCCGTGTGGGCGAAGGCGATCACGGCGTCGAGGTCGGTCCTGCTGACCACCCGGGCCGCGATGAACAGGTAGGCGCTCGGTCGGACGGAGCGCAGCCACGTCGTCAGGTTCCCGCCGGGTTGCACTTCGGGTGAGTGCCCCTGCATCGCCATCAGGCGTCCGTGCTCGGCCTTCAGGTCGATCGTCTTGAACGCGACCTCTTTGACCCGCTTGCCGAGGTCGGCTGACCCGGGCCGGCCGATCGGCCGCTGCTTGGGCGAGAGCGGATGTCGCGGCGTGCCGACGGCCTTGGCTTCGAGCGTGAACTTCACGACGCCCGTGTCCGGATAGGTCACGTCCAGGTTGTGATTGGCGAAGACGAACCCCGGCACCCCGCCGCGGGAGGAGAGCTGGACGTCGGCGCAGTTCTCCAGAGAGCATTGCGAGGAGGTCGTTGAAGAAGTCGCCCTTCCCGTTCTGCAGGTCGCCGATGTCCGCGATGCCGGCCGCGACGTTCCGATCGAATGCCTCCATGGCACGCACGAACGGCTCCTGGATCTCGTTCCATGTCTTCGGAAGGCCGGCCTCCGCCCAGGCATACATCTCCCGCAGCGGTGCGCAGGCGGGTTTCGTGGCGACGACGGCGCTCGTGGTTCGACGTTTGCTGGTGAGCGAGGTGGGCGGCATGGCTGCAAGCATGCCACGCGGCGATTCGCTCTGAGTTACTCAGGCGCCCCGGTGCGGCAGCGCGTCCCTCGTGAGGTTGCGGGCTCGCGAGGCGGCCGGTCTGTCACGGGAGAATCGTGTTTGCGACGGCTCCACGGCGGGAATCGGCACCCGCTCGACCTGCCTCACGGCCTCCTCCAGCTCTCGCTGCATTTCCGGGGGGACGTCCGGCGCCGTCCCGTCCCCGAAGCAAACGAGCGTACGCAGGAACGCCGCCGCGGGGAACTCGAACAATGGAGATCAAAGCTCGTCGAGGCGTACCCGATGATGTCGGCCGGCCGGTGCCCGGCGCGAAGCGATATCCGCAAAGTCCTTCCACTCGGACCGGCCCGGGATCGTCTTCGCCTTGGTGCCCGCGAGGTCGTAGACGGACGCGACGACGGGCCCGTTCTCGTCCACGATCGACGGCTCGGCGACGCCCCGAAGAACGAGAACCTGACGACATCATCCGTCGTGATCGCGAGGTTGTTGGGGGAGGCTTCGTTGACGGTAGACCGGCCCAGCCAGGATAGGGCGCCCAGGAGATCGGTCGGGTTGAACGGCCGCGCCGAGAAGAAGTCGAGGGCACCCGCAGCTTTCAGTAGATGCAGGCGTCCAGTATCGCGAGCACTTCCTGCACGACCACCTCCGGCGCCGTCCCGATACGGGTGACGTTGCGGGCGCGGAAGTCCAGCGACTTCACCTGCTCCACCATCACCACCCCGGTCACACCCTGGCCGTCCGGGATCGTCACGTGGAACGGATGATCACGACGCGTGTTGGTAATCGGGCACGCGATGCAGAGACCCGTTGCCTTGTTGAACAGGTCTTTGCTCACGATGAGCGCGGGCCGGCGTCCACGCTGCTCGTGCCCGGACTGCGGATCGAACATCAGGGCGACGAACTCACCTTGCCGAGGGACGTACGCCATCAACTACCAGACCTCGCTGCCGACCGGCGGACCCCATTCGATTCCCTCAGCCTCGTAGTCGCTGGGCATCTCCGCCACGAGCTTCCCGAGGTCGAGTCCGCCTCGAATGCGCCTTACCGGCGTAACGACGAGAGTACCGTCGCGCACGGCGACCTCTACTGCGTCGCCGACCTCCACATCCGCCTCGGACAGTAACTCCCTGCTCAGGCGAACGCCCTGGCTGTTGCCCCACTTCTGGATCTTCGTGATCATGTCCGACCTGCTGCGGCTACCCGAAGTATAGCCCAGCTCACCGCCCAAGCCCCGTGGCTCGCGCAGGCCCTGCTTGTTCGGGCGCGGCGCCCCAGTGAAGCGGAAGGGAACGCCATATGGCACACGCTGGCCGGTGGTCGCGCGGCGCGACGATCGGGTTCGAGGGACGCCGTAAAAGCCGTGGTCAAGGCGAGCTGGCTTGGCGCTGGCAGCGGCGGGACGGTCCGACGCGCCCGGCGCCCAAGGCGACTGCTCGGCCCGGGACCGCGCCGAGTGGGAGTACAGCGCCCGAGTGGAAGCGGCTGTTCGAGTCGAGGACTGCTCGACGCCTGCGCGCTTCAGGGGCGAGCGTCGAACGTCACCTCGACGTTCGAACGGCGCCTGTCCGGTGACAAAGGGCGGTTCCGTCCTGCCGGCGTGACCCGGCATCGATGGTACGTACGGCCAGCGGAGGTCGGAGCAGGTCGCGGTGCCCTGGATCGCCGTCTTCGACCTCGCCGAGAGCGTGAGTGTGCAGCTTCCCTCCCCCGAGCCGATCGGCGGGTTGACGACCCAGATTTCGCCCGGGATGGCCCGCTCCATCATCAACTGGTCGGCAACCGCGTAGCCCATCGAGCCCGCCGGGATCTGCGTACGATCGAACACGGTCACCTGCAGCATCCAGCTGTCGTCGGCGTTGCGCCACGAGACCGTGGTCCCCTCGTCCGGCCTGCGCGACGATAGGCCCGAGACACGATCGAGGACGATGACCTGCGAGCCGTCGTCTTGCTCAACTGTCAATGTCGCCGAACCGGTCGTGAAGATCGAGCGGACGGTGGCCCGCGGAAATGGCGTCGGGGTCATGCCCGGCACCGGGATACCCAACGAGCTACCGAATCCCATGCCCGGGAAGAGCAATCCGCAGCCAGCGAGCAGTGGCGCGACGACGATGGCCACAGCCAGTGTTGTACGGGACCGTCCAGATCGCATCGAACCCTCTTGGCGACTCCCTGTTGAGAGCCTCATGCCCAATCTACTTCGTAGGAGGCATTCGCCACCGCGGTCAGACGCTGATGCGTCGAGGCCCTCGAATCAAGAGGCTGATTGTCCTGACGTCGGGTCGCGCATTCGTCCTCAGGAAGTCACTGGCGCCACGAAATCCCCTCTCTCCAGTTCGTCCACGACATCGGGTGCGACACCCAGCACACACACCGGGAACCCGGGAAGCCGACGAGGAGCGCAGCAAGGGGCAGCCCCGAGATCGCTCGGGCCCGAAGGTAAGGGATCTGAGGCCACGAACGACGTGGGCAGGGCCAGGACCGCGAGAATCCCACCTCAGTCACCTCGAGCTGGCTGACAGCGCAGCGAATCTCGTAGCCCTCGGTCGTCCAGGAGTCGCGTTGATGACCCGCTGGACGGTCACGTTTCCCCCAGGGAATCCCTGACGGGATTGGCTCGGGAAGCTACCCGAGATCGGACGCCGTCACCACCACGACCCAACTGTCGTCATTGCGCCGGGTGACCTGCCGCCGACCGTTCGACATCAGTCTCGACCGGCTCGACGCGATCCAGGACGATGGTCGCGCACGCTCGCCGGACACTGTTCCTCAGCTGATCACTCGGGGCCGGCGTACCTGCCGGCCGTCTCCGGGAACATCGCCTTGATGATCTTGAAGGCCGAGACGTCCACCGTGGCGTCCATGTGCAGGTAGACCGAGGCGTCGCGCAGGTACTTCTCGATCCCGACGTCGAGCATCGCTCCGTGGCCGCCGTGCAGCTCGAGGGCCTGGCGGCAGACGTCGAACACCTCCTCCGACGCGAAGACCTTGACCATGTTGCACAGCTTGTCGGCGTCGGCCGCGTTCTCGTCGACTGCTCGGGCCGCGTGGCGCACGAAGGCGCTGACCGCGTCCAGCTTGATGGCCATCTTCGCCAGCCGCAGCGCGACCGCCTGGTGCTTGATCAGGATGCGGCCGCCCTGGACGTGCTGCTGCACGAAGGTCGCCGTGTCCTCGAAGGCGGCGATCCCGGTGCCGAGGTTCTTGGCCGCCTGGAGGATCTTGCCGGGGCGGAAGTAGACCGCCCGCCTTGCCGAGGGCGTCGTCGCGGACCAGGAGGTGGTCCTCGGGCACCCGGCAGTCCTCGAAGACGATCTCGCCGTTGTTCATGTACCGGCCGCCGATCGTCTCGTTGCAGCGGGTGACGGTCACGCCCGGGCGTGTCGCGCGGGACGAGGAAGCTGCTCGTGCCCTGCAGCATCCCGACGGCCGGGTTCGTGTTCGCGTAGACGACGTAGAGCGAGGCGTCGTACCCGTTGCTGATGTAGTGCTTCCGGCCGTTGATCGTCCAGTGGCCGTCGGCGAACGTCGCCCGGGTGTCCATGTTCGCCTCGGGGACGTTGTACGGCAGCCAGCGGTCCGACGCGCCCTTCGGCTCGGTCAGGCAGTGGGCCATGAGGAACGACGGATCGGCCATGTAGCGGGGAACCAGCGCGCCTGGAGGTGCTCCGGCGCCACGTTCCGCAGGAGCACCGACACCTTCCAGCCCTGGGCCAGCTTGTCGGCGAGCCCGGCGTCCCCGCGGCCGAGCTCGGTGGCGATCACGGCGAACGTCTGCGCCTCCGTTCCCGGGTCCAGCTCCACCCCGCCGTACCGGCCGGGCACCCCGAGCCCGCGCAGGCCCGCGGCGTCGGCCTCCTCGAGGATGCTCCGTCGGGAGGCGCTCGTCCGGCTCGAACAGCCACTCGCGCTCGCGGTTGGCCCTGATGAACGGGATCACGACCCGGTCGACGTACTCGCGCGTCGTCTGCTGCATGAGCCGCTGCTCGGCGGAGAGCTCGAGCTGGTCCATCGTCAGGGTCATGTCCGATCCCTCCCTGGGCTGTTCGCTGCGGCTCCGTTGGACGCGCGGATCGCCCTGCGGCGCTACTCGGCAGGCCGGCCCGTGGCGCCACCTCCGGCCCGATCCAGATCGTCTGGACGTTGGTGAACTCGCGGATCCCGAACGGGCCGAGCTCGCGCCCCCAGCCGCTCCGCTTCACGCCCCCGAAGGGCAGGCGCGGGTCGGACGCGACCATCCCGTTGACGAAGACCGCGCCGGACTCGACCGTCCGGGCCAGCGCCTCGCCGCGCGGCGACGTCGCGCGGTCCAGATGCTCGCGCCGAGGCCGTAGTCGGAGCTGTTCGCGATCGCGACGGCCTCGTCCGCGTCGGCGACCCGCCGCACGGCGGCGACCGGACCGAACGTCTCCTCGGCCAGGACGGGCATGCCGTCGCGGACGCCGGCGAGGACGGTCGGCTCGTAGAAGTAGCCCGGCCCGGCGCGCCGCCGCCCACCGACGAGGACCCGCGCGCCCTGGCGGACCGACTCGTCGACCTGCCGCTCGAGCGCGTCGCGCAGGTCGGCGCGTGCGAGCGGGCCGACCTGGGTCGCCGGATCGAGCGGATCGCCGACGCGCAGCGCCCCGACAGCGCTGCGCGAAGCCGCTCCTCGAACTCGTCGGCGACCGCCTCGGCGACGAGGAAGCGCTTGGCGGCGATGCACGACTGGCCGGTGTTCTGGTTGCGTGCACGGACGGCGGTCGCCGCGGCCGCCGCCACGTCGGCGTCGGCGAGGACGATGTACGGGTCCGAGCCGCCCAGCTCGAGCACCGTCTTCTTGAGCGCGCCCCGGCGATCGCCGCGACCCGCGCGCCGACCTCGGAGCTGCCGGTGAGCGTCACGGCGCGCACCCGGCGGTCGCGGATGACCGGCTCGACGGCGGCACCTGGCAGCAGGAGCGTCCGGAAGAGCCCACGCGGGAAGCCGCCTCCTCGAACGCGGAGCCGACCGCCAGCGCACATTGCGGGATGTTCGAGGCGTGCTTGAGCAGGGCGCCGTTGCCGGCCATCAGCGCGGGAGGCGGCGAACCGGAAGACCTGCCAGAACGGGTAGTTCCAGGGCATGATCGCGAGCACGACCCCGAGCGGCTCGTACGCGACGAGGCTGCGGCTCGCGTTCGTCGCGATGACCTCGTCGGCGAGGAAGCCCGCGGCTGCGTCGGCGTAGAACTCGCAGGCCCAGGCGCATTTCTCGATCTCGGCAGCGGCCTCGGCGATCGGCTTGCCCATCTCGAGCGTGATCAGGCGGGCGTAGTCGTCGCGCCGGCCACGCAGGTGCGCGGCAAGGCGCCGCATTGCGGCGGCTCGCTCGCCGAACGACGTCCGTCGCCAGGCCCGCTGGGCGGCGTCGGCCGCGGCGATCGCGGCCTCGATCTCGTCCGACGTGGCCGCCGGAAAGCGAGCCAGGACCGCCCCGGTGGCGGGGTTGATCGATTCGAGGAAGTCGGTCATCAGCCCAGTCGCTCGCTCATCCAGTCGGCCATCGCCGGCCGGTACTTGTACGTGATGTTGTTGCAGACGTGGTTGCCGTCCGGGTACATGAGCAGGGTCGCGTTGGGCGCCTCGCGGGCGATCCGCTCGGCCTGCTCGGGCGGGAAGAGCCGGTCCTTCGCGCCGTGGATGACGAGGAGCGGCTGGTCGACCTGCGCGAGCACGCCGTGGAGCGCGAGCGTCTTCGATCGCTCGAACGCCTCGGCCTCGTCCTTCGACTTCGTGTAGAAGACGTAGCCGCCCCGCGTGAGCGGGTTCAGGGCGGCCCAGCACTCGGACAGGTCGTACGGGCCGGCGAGCGCGACGAGCGCCCGGATCCGCTTCTCCCGCGCGGCCGCCAGCGGGCCGTAGATCCCGCCCATGCTGATCCCCATCAGCCCGACGCGTCCGGCGTCGACGTCCGAGCGCGCCGCGAGCACATCGATGATCGGCCGCACGACGCTCGACCAGTCGGCACGGATCGGGAAGCGCGGCGCGCTCTCGCCCTGGCCCGGGCCGTCGACCGTGAGGGTGGCCATCCCGCGGCGGAGGAAGTCCTGCTCCATCGCGAAGAGCTCCTCCTTCACCGAGTCGAGGCCGGGCACGAGGAGCACGACCGGCGGGCGCGCGACGTCCCGCGGCCGGCGCAGGTTGCCCGGGATCGTCGTGCCCTCGAACGGGATCTCGAGGCGCTCGCCGGGCGGATCGAGGTGCGGGAGTGCCCGGGCGTAGGTCGCGCTCGACGAGAGCGTTCATCCGGAGGTGCAGGTCCAGGTCCTCGAACCAGAGGAACTTCCCGAGGTGGTAGGACCACGCAGCCCGCTGGAACGCCTCGGTCGCGGTCACGACGCGGTCCGCGGGCGGCGGCCTCCTCGGCGAGCTCCCGGTGCATGTCGCCGACGGCCTTCCAGTTCGGCGCCCAGTCCGCCCAGTCGGTCGTGGCGGCCTGGATCCGCTCGAAGTCGTTGACGTCGATTCCGTTGGCCACGAACCGCGGCTTCCAGTGGGAGACGGCGAGCTGGACCCGGTTGACCGGTTCAGTGGCCATTGGCAGACTCCTTCGATCGGAACGCGCTCATCACGCGGCGCCCTCGAGCCGGCCGCGAGATCGGCGAGGAACGCCGCTGCCGGTGCGCCGTCGACGACCCGGTGGTCGACCGACAGCGTGAGCGTCACGATCGGGGCGATCACCGCCGCGCCGTCGCGCGCCACGACCAGGTCGCGCACGCGGCCGACCGCGAGGATCGCCGCCTCGGGCGGGTTCACGATCGCGGTGAACCGATCGACGCCCTGCTGGCCGAGGTTGGAGATCGTGAAGACCGCGCCGACGAGCGCCTCCACGGGGAGCTTCCCGGCACGGGCGCCGTCCTGGAGCGCCGCACGTTCGCGGGCGATCGCGGCGAGATCCTTCGTGTCGGCGTCGCGCAGCACTGGCACGAGCAGCCCGTCGTCGAGCGCGACCGCGATGCCGAGGTGGATGCCGTCCGCCGGGATCAGCCCGTCCGGGTCGCAGCGCATGGTGAGCCGCGGATGATCGCGCAGCGTCCGCGCCACGGCCCAGATCAGCACGTCGGCATAGGAGACGCCGGCGGCGGTCCGGGCGGCGTTCGCGGCGGTCATGTCGACGTCGCGAGACGACCGAGAACTGGGGGACGTCGCGGAACGACTGTGTCATCCGCTCGGCGATCACCCGGCGCATCCGCGACAGCGGGGATTCGGGCGGGCGCGGCCGGCAGCGGCGACCGCGGCGCTCGTCCGCCGCGGCCGCGCACGTCCTCGCGCCGCGGCCGAATTCGCCGCCGCCTCGACGTCCTCGACCGAGATCCGGCCGCCCTTCGCGGGACGGACCCGGGCCAGGTCCACGCCGAGCTCCAGCGCCCGCTTGCGGGCCGCGGGACTCGCGAGGATCCGCTCCTCCCCGGACTCGGGCGCGCCTGGCGGCGGCGCCGGCGCCTCCGCGGCGGCCGGCGGCTCCGGCTCGGCCCGTGCCGGCTCGAGGCGCCGAGGCGGCCACCACCGGCTCGTCGGCCGACCGGCTGGTCGGCCATCGGCTCGTCGGCCGTGGCCGAGATGAGCGCGATCACCTGCGTGACCGGAACGGTCTCCCCGGCGGCCGCGAGGAGCCTGCGCACGTACCCCGCGACCGGCGACTCCACCTCCATCGTGGCCTTGTCCGTCTCGACCTCGAACAGGATCTCGCCGGCCTCGACGCGATCGCCTTCCTTCTTCAGCCACGCCACGAGCGTGCCCTCGTCCATGGTCAGGCCGAGCTTCGGCAGGATGACCGCCGTCACGCTCATCCGACGAGCTCCTTCGCGACGCGGACGATGTCCTCGACCTGCGGGATGACGCCGCGCTCGAGGTGCGCCGCGTACGGGATCGGCGTCTCGACGCCGGCCAGGCGTCGCGGCGGGGCGTCGAGGTCGTCGAACGCCTCCTCGGCGACCATCGCCGCGATCTCGCCGCCGTAGCCGCCGCGCCTGATCGCCTCGTGGACGACGAGCAGCCGCCGCGTCCGGCGCACGCTCGCGAGGACCGTTTCCCGGTCGAGCGGCACGAGCGAGCGCAGGTCGATGACCTCCGCGTCGACCCCTTCTGCGGCCAGCTGCGTCGCGGCCTCGAGCGCGAAGAGCACCTCGCGCGACCAGGTCACGATCGTGAGGTCGCGCCCCGGGCGCTTCACGTCGGCCTTCCCGAGCGGGACGACGTGCTCGCCGTCCGGTACCGGCCCTTTCGTGCGGTAGAGCAGCTTGTGCTCGATGAACATGACCGGGTCGTCGTCGCGGATCGCCGCCGTCAGCAGGCCCTTCGCGTCGGCGGGCGTCGCCGGCATCACGACCTTCAGGCCCGCGACGTGGGTGAACCATGCCTCGAGCGACTTCGAGTGCTGCGCCGCGTTTCCCCGGCCGGAGCCGCCCTGGGTGCGCACCACGAGCGGCACGCGGGCCTGCCCGCCGAACATGAACCGGTTCTGCGCGGCCTGGTTGACGATCTGGTCGATCGCGAGCCCGGAGAAGTCGATGTACATGAGCTCGACGACCGGCCGGAGGCCGGTGAGCGCGGCCCCGACGCCGGCCCCGACGATCCCGATCTCGCTGATCGGCGTCTGTCGGATGCGGTCGGGCCCGAACTCCGCGAGCAGCCCGGCGGTGACCTGGAACGCGCCGCCGTGCTCGGCGATGTCCTCGCCCATGACCAGGACCCGCGGATCTCGCTGCATCTCGAGCCGGAGCGCGTCGCGCAGCGCCTCGGCGTAGAACAGCTCGGTCGTGGCGCGGGCGACGCCGCCGCGGTTCCGGCGCCGGCTGTCTCAGTAGCTGGCATAGATCTCCTCCGGCGTGATCGGCGAGGCGATCGGGCCGGTCTCGGCCCAGGCGATCGCGGCCTCCGTCTCTTCGTCCACCTCGCGGTCGACGGCGTCGACGTCGGCGTCGGTCGCAAGCCCGTCCGCGATCAGCCAGGCGCGGGCGTTGATGATCGGGTCGAACGTCGTTCGCCAGGCCTCGATCTCCTCCTTCGTCCGGTACAGCTGGGGATCGCCGTAGTAGTGGCCCTCGTGCCGGTACGCCTCGGCGACGATGAGGGTCGGGCCGCCCCCCGCCCGGGCCCGGGCGATCGCCTCGCCGGCGACCGCGTAGACCAGCCGGACGTCTCGGCCGTCGACGTTGACCCCGGGCATCCCGTAGCCGATCGCCCGCGACGCGATGTCGTCGGTCGCGAAGGCCCTGGCCGCCGGGAGGCTCTCCGCGTACTGGTTGTTCTCGCAGACGTAGATCGACCGGCAGCTTCCAGATCGCCGCGAGGTTGAGCGACTCGTGGAAGGTGCCCTGGTTGGCGGCGCCGTCGCCGAAGAACGAGACGGCGACCTGGTCGGTGCCGAGCTGCCGCGCGGTCAGGGCCGCGCCGGTCGCGATCGGGATGCCGCCGCCGACGATCCCGTTCGCCCCGAGGTTGCCCTTCGACGTGTCGGCGATGTGCATCGAGCCGCCGCGACCGCGGCAGTAGCCGGTCTCGCGCCCAAGCAGCTCGGCGTACATCCTGCCGAGGTCGGCCCGCTTGGCGATGCAGTGGCCGTGACCGCGGTGGGTGGAGGTGATCCAGTCGTCGTCGCGGAGGTGGGCGCAGACGCCCGCGGCGATCGCCTCCTCGCCCGGCGTAGCTGTGGATCGTGCCCCAGATCTTGTTCTCGCCGAAGAGCGTCGTCGAGCGCTGCTCGAAGCGGCGGATCCTCCGCATCACCCGGTAGAGGTCGAGCGCGGTCGCCCGGTCGATCGTCATCTGCGTCCTCCTCACGGGGTCAGCATCACGCGGATCGCGCCGTCCCGGCGCTCGGTGAACGTCGCCCACGCGTCGCCGAATTGGTCGAGCGGGAAGTGGTGCGTCGTGAGGCCGGCCACGTCGATCGCGCCCGACGCGAGGAGCGCCAGGGCCCGGCCCGAGACGCCCTTCGGGTTGGCCACGGAGCCGAGAACGTCGAGGTGGCCACGGACGATCGTCGAGAGGTCGATCGACGGGAACTCGACCCCCTGGCCGGTCGCCCCGCCGAGGACGACCCGGCCGCCGCGGCGGGCCGCCGCGATCGCGATGCCCGGCAGCCTCGCGACGTGCCCGCGAACTCGACGACGACGTCGGCCGTCCCGGCGAGGACGCCCGCATCGCGCTCGTCGATGATCGCGTCGGCGTACCGGCCGGCCCGGGCAAGGCGCTCGCCGCGACCGACCAGCGTCACCCGCCCGGCGCCGCTCGCCCGCGCGAGCTGGGCGGCGCAGATCCCGATCGCCCCGGAGCCGATCACGACGACCGACTCGCCGGCGAGGAGGCGAGCCCGCTCGAGTGCCCAGAGGGCGACCCCGAGGTTGTCGGTCCATGCCCCGTCGGCCGTGCTGACCGCGTCGGGCAACGGGTGGAGCGCGGCGACCGGGACGCTCGCGTACTCGGCCAGGCCGCCGGCGATCGTGAACCCGACGTGGGCGTGTCCCGTCTCCGTCCGGCCGTAGTTCCGGCAGAGGTTGTAGAGCCCCTCGCGGCAGCGATCGCAGACCCCGCAGCCGACGTGGACTTCGACGCCGACCCGGGTCCCGGGCGCCGGTCCGCTCGTCCCGGGCCCGAGGGCGGCGATCGTCCCGGCGAACTCGTGGCCGGGCACGTGCGGGAACTTCGTGCCGGCGAACTTCCCGGCGAGGATCTTGCGGTCGGTCGCGCAGACCATCGACGCCTCGACCCGGACGAGGGCGTGGCCCGCGGCGGGCTCGGGCATCGGGACGTCGGCGACGGCGAACCGGTCGGGCGCCTCGAAGACGACGGCACGCATCCGCGCCGGAGGACTCATCCGACGCGCTCGGGCGGCTGCTCGGCGGTGGCCGTCACGGCTCGACGATCACCTTGAGCGCGCCGTCGACCCGCTCGGTGAAGGTCCGGAGCGCCTCGCGGAACTCGGACAGCGGGAAGTGGTGGGTGATGAGACGGTCGGCCGGGATCCGTCCGTCGGACGATCAGCGGGATCACCGACTCCATCGTGTTGCGGTTGGCACGGACTCCGTAGAGGTCGATCTCCTCGAGGACGACCTTCTGGAAGTTGACCTGGGTCGGTTCCTTCGGGATGCCCGTGAAGGCGACCCGACCGCCCTTGCGAACCATGCCGATCGCCTGGCCGACCGAATCCCGGGAGCCCGCCGAGTCGACGGCGACGTCCACGCCGATCCCGCCTGACCAGTCGCGGACCTGGGCGACCGGGTCCCCGTCGTGGTAGTCGACCGTCTCGAAGCCGAGCTCGCGGGCGCGCTCGAGGCGCTTCCCGCCGCCGACGACGATCACCCGGGCCGCCCCGAGGGTCCGGGCGCACATCGCGACGAGCAGGCCCATGCCGCCCGAGCCGACGGACGCGACGAGATCGCCGGGCTCGATCCCCGGGCGCTCCACCGAGTGGAGGGCGATCGACGCCGTGTCGCACAGCGCGGCGGTGTCGAACGGCATCTCGTCCGGGATCCGGAAGACGGCCTTGATCGTGTGGACGACGTACTCGGCGTACGCACCCTGGCTGTAGTGCCCGTACTGGCGGTGCCCGAGGTCCTCGCGCCCGTAGTTGAAGCACAGGTTGTAGCGACCGATCCGGCACATCCGGCAGAGACCGCAGCCGGAGTGCGAGGTCCCGGCGACGCGCGTCCCGACGGTGAACCCGTTCTGCTCGGCGATCGGCCCGGCCGCGACGACCTCGCCGGACCACTCGTGGCCGGGGATGAACGGGTAGGCCCGCGGCCACCGGCCGGGAAAGCTTCCCTCGATGATCTCGGCGTCGGTGCCGCAGATCGCGATCGCCCGGACCCGGCACAGCACCTCGTTGGCCGCCGGCTCGGGCCGCGGGACGTCGCGGATCTCGAAGGCGTGCGGGGCGGTGAGCACGAGCGCGTCCATGTCTACTCCTCCACGAATGCGGCGACGCGGCAGATGCAGCCCTCGCCTCCCTGCCAGCGCCACGGGAAGGCGCCCATGTCCACGCGCCTGCCGGCGACCTCGGCGAGCTCCCCGCCGAGGTTCTCGAGCATCGAGATGTCGTTCCGCGCCGTCGCGTAGTGGATGTACTCGAAGTCCTTCTGCGGCAGCGTCTCCTCGATCGGCCGGCCGGTCGTCGCCTCGTATTCGGTGACGAGATCCGGGCGCATGAGGCGAACACGCGTGTGGAGGGAGTGGTCGATCGAGGCGAGGTCCGCGCCGATCCACTTGATCCGCCTGCCGATGAGGAAGTCGATGACCTCGGGCTGCGGGCCCGGGTGCCGGTCGAAGTAGGTCACGTCGTCGCGCGTCGGCTTCGTCCAGTTGTACTGGTCCCAGCCGGTGTAGAGCACGACGATGTCGCCCTCGCGGATCGACTCGCCCTGCGGTAGGTGCGCCTCGACGTCCGCCAGGCTGTAGTAGCTCCAGGGCCGTCGTGATGGGCCGGAGGTCGATCACCAGGCCCGTCCCGTAGAGCTCGCTCAGCTCGATGCTGCCCGAGGTCCCGGCCGGTCTCGCAGTAGTGGCTCGGCGCGTCGATGTGCGTGCCGGTGTGCATGTTCGTCTTCACGAGCATCGTGCTCTTGCGGTCCCGGTGATGCGTCGTGATGTCGGTGACCTCGATCGAGGCGAACTGGGGCCAGGTGGGCATCCGATCGCCCCACGGCTGGGTCAGGTCGACGAGTCGTGTCATGGCTGGACTCCCGTGGTCATGAGGGCTCGCTCACGCGTGGCGCCCGGCGCGGCCGAGGACGCACGGATCGACGAGCTCGGTCGGCAGGGTCAGGCGGACGTTGCCGATCGGCCGACCCTCCAGGCGATCGATGAGCAGGTGCACGCCGGCGACGCCCATCTCCAGCTGCGGTACGCGGACCGTCGTGAGCGCGGGCTCGAGCAGGCCGGCCAGCGGGATGTCGTTGAAGCCGACGATCGAGAGATCGCCCGGCACGTCGACGCCGATATCCCGGAGCAACGCGAGCATGCCGACGGCGATGAGGTCGTTGGCGGCGAAGACGGCCGTCGGCCGGGCGGGTCCCGCGAGCATGATCTCGAGCGCCCGGTGGCCGGCCGTCTCGGAGAACGCGTCGGCCTCGACCATGAGGGCTGGCTCGTCGGCCAGCCCGTACGCGAGAACTCCGGCCAGGTACCCCCTGCGCCGCTCGACGCCCGTCGTCGTGTTCTGGGGCCCGGCGATGTGGCCGACCCGGCGGTGGCCCAGGGCCGCAGAGATGGGCGACCACCTCGACGGCCGCTGCGTGGTTGTCGACGACGACCGCGAGATCCTCTGCGCTGTTGGTCGCCCGGTTGAGAAGGACGAACGGGAAGGCCTGCTCGCGCAGCTCCGCGATCGTGTCGTCGGCCATCTGCGACGAGGCGATGAGCAGGCCGTCGACCTCGCGCTCGCGGAGCACGCGCAGGTAGGTCGCCTCGCGTTCCGGCTCATCCTCCGTGTTGCACAGGATGAGGTTGTAGCCACGCTCGCGGGCGGCATCCTCGGCCCCCTTGATGATCGACGAGAAGAACGGGTTCGTAATGTCCGGGACGAGCATCCCGAGGGTCAGCGTCCGCTGCAGCCGGAGGCTGCGGGCAAGGGCCGACGGACGGTAGCCCAGGCGGTCGGCGGCCGCGACCACGCGCTCGCGGGTTTCCGGCCGGATCGTGGACCCTTCGTGGCCGTTCAGCACCCGCGACACCGTGGACGGGTGGACGCCGGCCTCCGTCGCCACGTCGGTGATCGTCGCCCGGGCTCTCGCCGCGCCCATCGGTTACCCCGCCCACCCGGTCATACCGCGGCCCCCTCGCCAAGGTAGAGGCGCTTGACCAGCGGATCGTCGAGCAGACGCTGGCCTTCGCCGCGCAGCTTGATGGTGCCGAGCTCCATCACGCAGCCGGTGCGGGCGGTGGTGAGTCCGCTCCGCGCGTTCTGCTCGACGAGAAGGATCGTCACGCCCCCCTCGTTGAGCTCGCGCATCTTGGCCATGACCGTGCGAGCCGCCCGTGGCTCCAGGCCCAGCGTCGGCTCGTCGAGGAGGAGGAGGCGGGGCGCAGTGACGACCGCGCGGGCCATCTCGACCTGCTTCTGCTCGCCGCCGCTGAGGAGGCCGGCCCGCCGGGACGCCTGCTCGACGACGATCGGGAAGAGACCCGCCGCGGCGTCCAGCCGTTCACGGGCGAGCGCCCGATCGCGGATGCTGTAGGCGCCCATGAGGAGGTTCTCGTGGACGGTCATCTGGGGGAACGTGCTCCGTCCCTGCGGGACGTGGGCGATGCCGAGACGGAAGAGCAGGTCCGGCCGCCAGCCACCCACGTCCGCTCCGTCGAACCGGATCGTGCCCCGGCGCGGTCGGAGGATCCCGGAGATTGCCCGTACCAGGGTCGACTTGCCGGCCCCGTTCGGCCCGATGAGGCAGACGAAGTCGCCCTCGCGCCATGGCGAGGTCGACGCCGCGCAGGATGTCGCCGCCGCTTCCGTAGCCGGCACAGACGCCCTCGAGTCTCGAGCAGCATCGTCAGTCTCCGAGGTACGCGTCGAGGACGATCGGGTCCTCGCGGACTGCCCCGGGGGAGCCCTGCGCGATGACGCTCCCGCGGTGCATCACGATGACCGGGTCGCACAGGTTCATCACGAATCCCATGTTGTGCTCGATGATCAGGAACGTGACCCCGCGCCCGTTGAGCTCGCGGACGTGGTCCGCGACCTTCTCGATCATGACCGGATTGAGCCCGCCGGCCGGCTCGTCGAGCAGCACGATCTCCGGCTCGGCCATCAGCGCCGCTGCGAGCTCGAGGAGCTTCTGCTGACCGAACGAGAGGCTGCCGGCCTGCTGGTGCCGGAACCCAAGGAGGCCGACGAACTCGAGGAGCCCTTCAGCCCGCTCGCGCTCGTGGCCCTTGATCGCCGCCGTGAAGAGCGATCGAAGGGTCAGCTGGCGGACGGGCACGATCATGTTCTCGAGCACCGTCATCCGGCGGAAGATCCGGGTCACCTGGAACGTCCGCATGACGCCGAGGTGGACGATGTCGCTCGGCCGGCGCCCCGTGATCTCGACGCCCCGGACGTAGACCTCTCCCCGTTCCGGCTGGTAGAAGCCGGTGATGCAGTTGAAGAGCGTCGTCTTGCCCGAGCCGTTCGGCCCGATGAGCGCCGTGATGCTGCCCTTCCGCACGAGGAGCGAGCAGTCGGTCACGGCCCGGATCCCGCCGAACGACTTGTCGATCCCGGCGACCGCGAGAGAAACCGATGGGTCGCGGGCGGCATCGGCGGCGGCAGCGGCGGTGAGTGGCTGCTCGGTCGGCGGCAGCACGGGAGGTGGCGGGGCGTTCACGATGCGACTCCGGAAAGGCGCTCGCCGGCGGCGCCCGAGGCCTCGGCGGGATGCGCCCTGCTTCGGCCCCCGCGCCACGTGCTCCATGTCGTGATGATCCCGTCGGGCAGGAACATCACCACGAGGATGAGGATCACGCCGAGCGCGACCAGGTGGACCTGGCCGGCGATCTGGGACGGGATCAGGTAGATGAGGTACGCGGAGAGCGGCTGGATGATGAATGCCCCGAGCACCGGGCCCCACACCGTCCCGCGGCTTCCGATCAGGCTCATGATGATCAGGTTGAGGGTGATGATCAGCTCGAAGGCGAGGTCCGGGTCGACGTAGTTCAGGTACTGGGCGTGCAACGCGCCGGCCGCCCCGGCGAACGAGACGCTGATCGCGAAGGCCAGGATCTTGTAGAGCGACGTGTTCACCCCGGATCCGTCCGCCTTGCCCTCTTCCTCGCGGATCGCGATGAGGCCGAGGCCGAACTTCGAGCGCCGGATCGCGATCGAGACGAGGACGGCGACGACCAGGAGGATCAGGTTCGAGTAGTAGAAGGGCAGGATCACGAGGTCGGCGGGCAGGTTCAGCAGCGGCAGATAGAGGCCGGAGCTGCCGCCGGTGACGCCGCGCAGGTTGAGCGCGATGAGCTGGACGACGTAGGTGAACGTCAGCGTCACGATGACGAACGACGTGCCCCGAGCCCGCAGGGAGATCCAGCCGAGCCCGGCCCCCACGACGGCCGCCAGCAGCCCCACGAACGGGGCGCTCACGAAGACCGGGATCCCGTAGTGGACGACGAGCAGTCCGGCGACGTACGACCCGAGCCCGAAGAACCCGACATGGCCCAAGCGAGACGTAGCCGGCGTAGCCGCCCATGATGTCCCAGCCGACGGACATCGCCGCGTACATGAACGTGAACAGGAGCAGGTCGAGGTAGAAGCCCTCGCGCACGAAGACCGGGAGGAGCACGAACAGTGCGAGCATGGCCAGCGGCACGATCGCGACGGGCGGGCATCGGACTACAGACTCTCTCGGGCGGTGCTGCCGAACAGGCCCTGGGGACGCACGATGAGCACGCCGAACAGGAAGCCGTAGAAGACGAGCGGCGCCCAGTCGAGTGGAAGGAGCACCGTCGCGACCTGCTCGGCCAGGCCCAGGATCATCGCCGCCGCGAACGTGCCGGCGAGGCTCCCCAGCCCGCCGAGCACGACGATCGCGAGCAGCTTCCCGATCCAGAGCCAGTGCGTCGCCGGGTAGAAGGAGAAGAGCATCCCCATGAGCGGCCCGCTCGCCGAGGCCATCGCGACGCCGAGCGCGAACGCGATCATGGTCACCTGCTCGACGTTGACCCCGACGAGCGCCGCGGTGCGCGCGTCCTGGGTCGTCGCCCGGATCGCGCGCCCGAGGTCGCTGCGCGTGAGCATGAGGTAGAGCGCGCCCAGGATGAGGAGCGCCACCCCACCCGCGAGAAGCCGGATGAGCGGGACGTAGATGCCGCCGACCTCGAAGCTGTTCAGCGAGTAGGACGTGTTGATCGCCTGGAAATTCGACGACCAGAGGCTGCCCTGGCTCCCTTCAAGGATGATCGCGATGCCGAATGTGACCAGCACGGTGAGCGTGACGTCGTGCCCGGCGAGGCGGCGCATGATCGTCCGGTCAACGAGCGCGCCGGCAAGGAAGAAGACCGGCGCGATGATCACGATCGACAGGATCGGGTCCAGGTGGAACTCCACGAAGAGCTGCCACGAGACGTACGCGGCCGTCACGATCACGGCCGCGTGCGCCAGGTTGACGACCCGCATGATCCCGAAGACCAGCGTGAGGCCCGAGGCCATCAGCGCATAGACGCCGCCGGTCAGGATGCCCAGGACGATGCTCTGGAGGAGGAGCTCCAGGTTCAACGTGCGTACCCCGCGCGGAGGTGGCCCGAACGGGAAACGCTCACCAGTTGGGCTTCGGGTACTGCGGATCCGCGTCCTTGTTCGGATCGTTCGCCGGGGCGACCACGTGCAGCTTGCCGGACTGGTACTGCTCGAGGAGGTAGCTGCCGTTCGGCCTGCCGACTGAGTCCCAGCCGATCACGCCCTGCACCGTCTGCACGGAGTTCGCGTGCAGCCAGTCCGCGATCTTGGTGTTGTCGATCGACTGCGTGCCCAGTACCGCCGCCTGGAGCACCTGGCCGACCGAGTAGCCCTCGGCGGCCTCGCCGGGGATGTCGGTCTCCTTGGGGAACATCGCGTGGTAGTCGGCGACGAACTTGTCGTTGCCCGGTGCCTTCGAATTCTGGATCCAGCCGTCGCCGGTGTAGATGCCGTTCACCTTGGTTCCGAGCGCCTGCTCGAACGGGCCGGTCGTGCTCGGGCCGCTCGTGAAGTAGATCGCCTTGGGCTGGTAGTTGATCGAGGCGTACGACTGGACCTGTGCCACGGCGTCGTCGAAGATCGTCCCGCCGAGGACGATGTCCGCGCCCGACGACTTGACCGCGGCGCCGATGGACGCGAAGTCGGTCTGCGTCGGCGGGTAGACATCGTGGTAGACGGTCTTGATGCCGGCCGCCTCGAGCGTGGCCTGCGCACCGTCCTCGGTCGCCTTGACGAACGGGTCGTCCTGCTGCGGATAGGCCGCGGTCTTCGGCCGCTGGTCCGCCGGCAGCGCAACGATGTAATTGACGAACGGGTCGGCCTGGTGATCGGCCGTCGCGGGCTGGACGAAGAACAGGTAGTGGAACTGGCGCTGGAAGACCGCCGGGGCGCCGCCCGCGCCCTCGATGAAGGCGTACTTGTACTTCTCGGCGACCGCCGAGGTCGGAATCGTGAGCGCCGACGAGAAGGGACCGAACAGGAGGTCGACCTTGTCGACGGTGACGAGCCGCTCGATCTGGCTCACGGCCGTGTCGGCGAGGCTCTGGTTGTCGTACTCCTTCAGGACGACCTGCCGACCGAGGAGGCCGCCGGCGTCGTTCATCTCCTTGACCCAGACCTGGTAGCCGTGCTCGATGCCGGTGCCCGGGTCGGACTTGTCGCCCGTGAGGGCCTGCGAGACGCCGATCACGATCGGCTGATCGCACGGTGGGATCGGGCACGCCCCGGACGAACCGGCGGAAGGCACGACCGCCGCGCATCGACGGCGCGGCCGACCCGGCTGTCGCCTGGGTCGCCACGGGAGCCTGGGTCGCGGCGGGGCTCGGGGTCGCGGCGCCCGTGCACCCCGCGAGTGCGATCGCGCCGGCGGCGAGTCCGATGAGGAGATGACGGACCCCGCGTCCGACCATCAATTGGTTCGAGCCGAACATGCTTCGCTGCCTCGCTTCCTACGGGATGATCCGATCCGGAAATCGATTGCGCAAACTTCGCGGCAGGATAGGGTGCGCACGCGGGGCAGTCAAGAACCAGATTCGGCCGCGTGTTCGCGGTCGCGCTTGACACGTGTACTCGGGTTCGAGTACACCTGCGCCCATGACGACGCAACGGGATCCGGCCGGTCTTCTGCTGGGTCGGTCAGTTGTGCGACGTCGGATCCTGGAGTTGCTCGTCGGCCAGACAGGCGTTCGACTTCACCTGCGCGAGATCCAGCGCCGCGTTGGCACCTCGGCGGGAACCGCGCGTCGGGAGCTGCTGCTTCTGACCGACGCAGGCGTTCTCCAACGTACGGATGAAGCCAACCGCGCCTACTTCTACGCGAATGCCGACTCGCCGACGGTCGAAGCGGTGCGCGCCCTCCTGGGGGGCGTCGTGGACAGTGAGCCGATGGTCACCCGGCAGCCTGACCCCATCGGGCTCGATCTCGCACGGCAACTCCGTGAGCGCCTGGGCGACGTCTACGGTCCCAGGCTGCGCGGCGTCTACCTGTTCGGCTCCCGCGCCCGCGGGGACCAACGGCCCGACTCCGATGTGGACATCCTGATCGTGCTCGACCGAGTCGACGGATATGGGTTGGAGCTGCGGCGATCGAGTCAGGCCGTTTCGGAGCTCTCGCTCTCGAGCGGGGTTCCGATCAGCAGGCTGCTCGTCTCCGAACAATCATGGCTGAAACGGGATCGACCCTTCCTGAGCGCGATCTCCGACGACGCAGTTCAGGCGTGAACCCGCTGCAGGCGCGCCTGCTGGATCGCGCGCACGAGGCAACCACTGCCGCACGGCGGGCAATTGCAGCGGGCGACGCAACGACCGCCGCCAACCGCGCCTACTACGCGATGTTCTACGCGGCCTGGGCGCTCGTGTCCGACGAACCGGACGTGGGTCGGCGCCATCGGGCGGTTCATGCGCGATTCGGTGAGCGGTACGCGCGGCCGGCCATCGTCGATCCGGCCCTTCATCGGTGGCTGCTCGACGCCTTCGAGGTGCGCCAGCTGGCCGACTACGACCCGATGACGGAGGTCGAGCCGGCCATTATCAGCGAGACGGTCGATCAGGCTGGCGAATTCGTACGCGTCGCGGGTGCCATCCTCGCGCCGGATCCCTGAAGGGCAGCCTGGCGTCTATCCCCGCCCCAGCTCGATCTCGACGGCAGCGCCAAGGAATTCGCCCACTCGCGCGAACTGCGGCCGAGCACGTTCGAGCAACGCCGCCCCGGCGCTCCCGACCGCCTCGAACGGAGTGAGCGTCACCCGCATGCTCGGGCCTGCGAGCCTATGACTCCAGGTCGCGACTGCGCGCCCGCCGACCAGGATGAGCGGCAACCCATCCCCTGACGTCGCGCCGATGCGCGTCTCCGCCGTGCTGTACGCGAGCGGCAGATGCCCGTCTTCGACCAGCCGGCCGCGACCATCAGGGGCGTATCCCATCGTGTACGGGTCCCATTTCGGCAGGACGGCCACTGCGTCCGGGTCGAGATCGATGCCGGCATCCCACGCCGTCCGATCGCCGGCAGCCAGCAGGAGGCCGGGAGCGATCTCCTCGGTCGGGACAGCGGCGACCGCGGCCCTCGCTCGACCCAGCGCGACCCCTGCCCACCACGCGAAGTCGCGCACCCGCGCCGGGCCGTATCCGTGCAGGTAGAAGGCCGCAAGACCGGCCAGCGCCACCGCCGGGTCGACGTCGCCCAGCGAGCGTCCGAGCCAAGCGTCGGTTGCCACCCAGCGCAGGTCGTCGGTGCGCACCCGGCCGAAGCCGACCCGCAGCACCAGGCTTTCGCGCGCCATGACCCGCATCGTGAAGTAGGCGGTGCGGTCTCCGTGGTCGACGCCCAGCGCCCGATCGAGCTGAGCCGGCGCCATCGGCTCGCGCAGGGCGTCCAGGACGCGCGGCTTCAGCGAGGCGTACGTGGCCGGGTCGAGGCCTCGGGCCCGCAGCAAACCGATCCGCCGCTGGACGTCCTTCCTGGTCGCGGCGACGAGGATGTCCGCCGTCTCGAGCGGAGCCAGGAACCCCGATTCGCGCATGGCGACGATGCGAACCGCGCGCCGTTCGCGTTCAAGCTCCGCGAAGTCCGCCGCAGTGAAGCCTCCGACTCGCGCATGGAGAGCGAGCGGCGCAGTCGGGTGCGAGCTGTAGACCGCGACGACGTCCTTCAGTGCCGAGAGGGCGTCCGACGCTCCGTGGGCGGCCCGCGCGTCGCCGGCAATGCCGTCGAGTCCCTGCCGCCTGTAGCTCCATGCACGGAGCCGCGCCGGATCGTCCACCCGCCTGCTACTTCGCCTTGACGATCGCCTTCACAGCGTCCGGTGGGGTGCCGGGGGAGGTGGCCCTGACCAGGAATGTGCCGCCGGCGGCGCTCGTTGTCGAGAGCTTGACGACCATCTTCAGGGTCTGGTGCGCGCCCGGGGTCAGGCTTCCGGTGGAGAAGGTCCCCGCCTTGACCGCAGCGGTCACGTTGGTGGCTCCCTTGAAGTAGGAGACGGTATAGCCGCTGGCCGTGCCCGTTCCCTGGACCTTGAACGCATCCGTGAACAGGCCATCGTTCTGGATGTCGACAAAGAGCGTGCCACTTTGCCCGCGGGTTACCGAGATCGTCTTTGACTCGCCGGCACCCGTTGCACTGTAGATGTTGTTGCCGGCGAACGGTCCGGCAAGTTTCGTGCCGATCCGGGCGTCCGGGTGCAGAAGCCAGTGGAAGCCCAGGCTGTCGGCAAGACCATCGCCGCCGGCGTTGGTGAAGTTCCCTCCGGCGACGACGCCGAGACCATACGTGGTAAGGGCCGCGACCTGGGAGTTCAACGGACCGTTCCCGGCGCCGTCCGAGCCGAACGGGTGCCAGGCGCTGCCGTCGAAGTAGGCGATCTCGTCCGCGGTCGCCAGTCCATTGGCGTTCTGGAACGAGCCGCCCGCGAAGACCAGCGAACCCACGGTAGCCATCGCGTAGATGAAGCCTACGCTCGGGAACCAGCCGTTCGAGCCGGCGGTGTTCGAGCCCACCGCGCTGTACGACAGCGTCACGGCGTCCCACTTCGCGACGTGGTCGGCCTGCGGGATCCCGGCGATGTCGACGGAGTCGGTGCCGACATAGACGTCGGTTCCGTGCGCGGCGAGGCTCCGAACGTAGTCGGTGACCGCACCGTGGCTCGGCAGGGGCCAGAGCCCATGGCGTGCCACGTGCCGTTGTAGTAGGCAACGTGATCGGCCTCGGGGATGCCCATCACGTTGATGAACGTCCCACCGGCGTAGAGCGTGCCGTTGCTGTCGGCGGTCATCGCGTTGACGGAGCCATTCATGTCGCCGTCGTTGGGAACGGTGGAATGCGGCGCACCCGTGGTGAGGTCGCACGCGAGCAGGTAGTCGGCGGACGGGATGCCCGCGCCGTTCGCGAACGCGCCACCGATGTAGAGCGTGTTGCCGATGATCTGGAGGGAGAACACGGCTGCCGTGATCGCGTTGACGGCGCTACAGGGCGACGACCAGCTCGTGCCGTTCCATGCCGCCAGGAAGTCGAGGTTCGCGTCGCCGCCCACGTTCGTGAAGACGCCGCCGACGTAGACCTTGCCGGCGTGATAGGCGATGGCGCGGACATTTCCGTTCAGCGTGACGGAGCCGAGCGCGCTCCAGGCGACGCCATTCCATCGAGCGATGTAGTCGGCGTTGGCATTACCGCCTGCATCGGTGAAGGCGCCACCTGCATAGAGGATTCCCGGGTTGTCGGAATTCAGGGCATAGGTGGCGCCGTTCAGCGCCGGAAGAGCCGCTGTGCTCCCGTGGCCGAGGTGGTCCCAGCCACCCGGCCCCGTCGCCGATACCCCCGAACTGATCGCAATCATGGCCGCAATCGAAAGCGCGAGGGCGGGCAACATTCGGCGCATGTGGGCTCCTATTCCTGGTGGGGCGCCTCACCGTGCGTGGGCCAACCTCGACAGGTCAGGCGAACGGAGCGCGAACAACGACCGGATCGCGCGATGCGATGCCATCAGCCCTACCCAACACCCTGCCGGCTGCCCCGGCGACACCACCCCGCGTTGGGATGCACTCTACGCATGGGCACAAGGGGCAGCGCCCCTTGCAACTGCCGTACTCGCCCCCGATCCTGCCGCACGTGAACCTGCGGAGGCAACCTGGACGATGGCGCGGATCCGCGCTCCGGCACAACCGTGACTTCCTTCGACTGTGGACCGCGGGCACGGTCTCGATTTTCGGCTCCCTCATCACGCGGACCGCCCTTCCATTCGCGGCGATCCTGCTCCTTGACGCCGGGCCGCTCGACATTGCGGCCCTCCGCTCCCTCAAGCTCATCGCCGGATTGCTCGTGGGTCTCCTGGCCGGGGCCTGGGTGGACCGCCTTCGGAGGCGACCGATCATGGTGATGGCCGATCTCGGGCGCGCCGTGCTTCTCGCGTCGATCCCGGTCGCCGCGCTGGCAGGGGTCCTGGGTCTTCCACAACTCCTCGCGGTGTCCTTTCTCGCCGCCATCCTGTCGACGTTTTTCGACACCGCCGATCGGGCGCTGCTACCGACGATCGTCGAGCGCGACGAGCTCGTCGCGGCCAATGGCGCTCTGACGGCCACCGCATCGGCAGCCGAGTTCTCCGCCTTCGGGCTCGGCGGCATCCTGATCGAGTTGTTCAGCGCCCCGATCGCCATCGCCGTCGATGCCGCGTCGTTCGTCGTCTCGGCGGTGTTCATCGGATCGATCCGGCGACCGGAACCTCCTCGCCCGCCCATTGCCGACCGCGAGCCGGTGCTGCAGGAGATCCGGGCCGGCGCGCGGCTGGTGGCAAAGGACCCCGTGCTGCGCGCCCTGGCAGGCGCCACCGCGTCCGCCCATGCGCTGTGGGGCGTGTTCGGTGCCAGCTACCTGCTGTTCGCACGCGACATTGTTGGTCTCGGGCCGGCCGCGATCGAAATCATCGCCGGCGTGGGAGGAGCAAGCTCACTGCTCGGCGCGCTGGTCGCGGGCCGGACGACCCGCCGTTTTGGCCTGGGCCCGAGCCTCATCGGCGGAATGGTCCTGTTCACCGCCGGGAACGCACTGATTCCGCTCGCGCCGTCGGGCGCGCTCGTCGCCGGCTCGTTGTGCCTGGTCCTGCAGCAGTTCGTCGGGGACGGCGGGTACACGGTGTACGACATCGCCCAGGTCTCGTTGCGGCAGGGACGCGTCGCCGACCGAGTGATGGGCCGTGTCCTTGCGACGTCCGACTTCGTCTCGACCGTCGTCCAGCTGGCGGCGACGGTGGTCGGAGGCGTGCTTGCGGCCTATCTCGGCCTTCGCTCGGCAATGGCGCTCGGTGTCCTGGGCGGCGTGGTCGCGATCGGCTTCCTGTGGAGTTCGCCGGTCAGGGACCTTCGGGCAGGAGCCCCGATCGAACTCGATCGTGCGCTGTTGCCGGGCGACGATCTGCCGCTGACCGAATGACGACCACTGCCTCCCCGGCGGAGTGGCTGCTTGACGGCGGTCGCTGCGATCGCGCCGGGAGCCGCATGCGCGCCCACGCCCCCTGCGCCGATCTCGAATACACTCGACTCCTTCGTGTTCGATGGGCGCTCCGGTCAGCGCCCCGGTTCGTTGCCGTTGATCCCGATCCCCTCACGCCCTGACCGGGCCCCGCGGTCGTGCGGGTGGGCTCGTCAGGAGCACAACTGCATGTCCTTCGATGGTCTCGGGCTGGCGCCCGAACTGCTCCGCGCGGTCGCGGGCCAGGGCTACATCGATCCCACGCCGGTCCAGACGCGCCGCCATCCCGCACGTGCTCGCCGGTACCGACGTGCTCGCCGGCGCGCAGACCGGCACCGGCAAGACGGCAGCCTTCGTGCTGCCGATCCTCCAGCGGCTCGCGCGCGTCCGCCCGGCGGCTTCGCGACGGCCGGCGGCCGATCCGCGTCCTCGTGCTCACGCCGACGCGCGAGCTCTGCCTCCAGGTGGAGGAGAGCGTGCGCACGTACGGATCGCAGCGGCCGATCCGATCGACCGACGATCTACGGCGGGGTGGGGTTCGACCCGCAGGCGCGCCAGCTCCGCGCCGGCATCGACCTCGTCGTCGCCACGCCGGGTCGGCTGCTCGACCACGTCGGCCAGCAGACGATCGACCTGTCGCGGGTCGAGGTGCTGGTGCTCGACGAGGCCGACCGGATGCTCGACATGGGCTTCATCCGTGACATCCGGCGGATCGTCGACCTGCTCCCGACCGACCGCCAGACGCTGCTCTTCTCTGCGACCTTCACCGACGACATCCGTCGCCTGGCGGCCGACTTCCTGCGAACACCTGCGATGGTGCAGGTCACGCCGGGCAACACCCCGCCGGATCTGGTCCGGCAGGTCGCGATTCCGGTCGACCGGGAGCGCAAGCGCGAACTCCTGAGCCAGCTCATCCGATCCGGGCGGATCGAGCAGGCACTTGTCTTCACGCGCACCAAGCACGGCGCCAACCGACTCGCGGAACAGCTCGTCCGGGACGGCATCGCGGCAGCGGCCATCCACGGCAACAAGAGCCAGTCGCAGCGGGTTCGCGCGCTGGCCGACTTCAAGGCCGGTCGAGCGGCGATCCTGGTCGCGACTGACATTGCGGCCCGTGGCCTCGACATCGACGCGCTGCCGCACGTGGTGAACTTCGAGCTGCCGATGGTCCCCGAGGACTACGTGCACCGGATCGGCCGCACCGGTCGCGCCGGGACGTTCGGCGATGCCGTCTCCCTGGTGTGCGTCGACGAGCGCCCGTTGTTGGTCGCGATCGAGCGGCTCCTCGGGCACCGGGTCCAGTCGGAAATCGTGCCGGGCTTCGAGCCGGACCCGCAGATCCGGCCGCAGGCGATTCGCCTCCGGTCCGGCGGAGCGCAGGTCGCGCAGGTCGCGCCGCCCCGCGCCTCTCGGCCGAATGCAGAACCGCGCACGGCCCTCGGCGGACGCCCGGCGGGACCCCAGCGTTCCGGCGCAGCCCAGCGGCCGGGCGCAGCCCAGCGTCCCGCAGCCCAGCGGCCGGGCGCAGCCCAGCGGCCGGGCGGACCACAGCGGCCCGTCGGACCACAGTACGCGAGCATCGGCCAGCGCCCTGCTTCTGCCCCCCGGCCCGCGGCACCCGGCCGGCGCCCACAGCGACATGCGACCGGCAGCTCGCCGTACGATCAGCCGGCCCGAACCGCAGGTTCGAGCCGCCCCACCTCCTGGGCCGCGATGCCCGGAGAGCGGCTGACTCGCGGCTGACGGCGCCTGCTGGGCCAGTGGGTCCACGCTGGGCCGCGGAACCCGTCACGCCCGCCAGCGACAGGACTCCGAGCCGGCCAATCGCGGGTCCCGGGTCACCATCATCAGCCCCTTCGGCACGCGCCGGCGCGATCAGCATCCGATCGAGCATGTCGGCGATGATGCAGGGGCAGTTCACCGGCGGAATGTTGCAGGCGATCGATCGGGTCCTGCACGCTGAACGCCCAGCGTGCAAACCCACCATCGGGACCCCTGCGGTCCCGTCGGCGGCCGCCCGAACCGGCCGGCGGATCATGGCGAACGGCGATTCGACGGGGTTGGCGCTTCGGATGGAACTCCCGGCGTGCAGCACGACCTGCCCGGACCCGGCTTTGTCCCCTTCGCCGACTGCCCGAACGTCCGCCGGGCCGACTTGCGGGTCGGTCTTCGGCGGGCCCAGGCGTCGCTTTGAACGCCACCCGTTCAATCACCGATGCGCAGGCCGTTTGAATGCGCCGGCCATGGCACGCGTGCGACCTCCCGGCCGGGCCGGTGTGGCGGTCCGCCCGCGACCGCACGATCACGATCGCGACGGACGGCTCGACCACCTACCACCAGCAGGCGGGCGGAGCCGCGAGTGACGTGACCGCCGGTCAGGAGGTGCTGGTCCAGACCTCGGGTGGGACTGCGGGTGCCGCGGCCCCCGCCGGGAGCGGCACCGCGCAGACCCGCGCGGCGACCGACGTGACGATCGTCGGCAACTGAGCGTTCACTCCTGATCGACCGCTCGGCGGGACCGCGGCCCCTGGAGCGCCATTCCGAGGTTGCCTACCTGGGTGTGGGCGACGGCTTGCCGGGCGCGGCCGACTTCTTCGGCGACGGCCGCACGCTCGGTGCGGCGCTCGGCACCGACGTGGCCGGGGCGGGAGACGCGGAAACGGATGCGGGCGGCAGCGAGCCTCCGGCCAGCAGGGTGTCGATCGCGGATGCGGCCGACTGGTAGTCGTTGGTCGGCAGCTTCGTGCCGTTCACGACGATCGACGGCGTCGAGGTGATCCCGAGCGCCGTCGCATCGGGGCTGTTCTCCTGCTGGATCTGGGAGAACAACTGCTGCGCGGCCTCCAGCTGGAGTCCCGCGTCGAAGGTCGTTCGGTCGAGTCCGACAGCTGACGCAATCAACTTGAGTCGCTCGACGGCAAAGCTGCCCACGTTCTCGCCCAGCTGGTTGGCGAAGAGGTAGTCGTGGTAGGGCCAGAACTTGCCCTGCTGCTGGGCCAGTCGCGCTGCCACGGATGCCCAGGCCGACTCCTCGCCGAGGAACGGGAAATCACGATACACGAGCCTGACCTTGCCGCTCTCCACGTAGTTCGAGACGAGTTGGGGCTCGACCTGCTTCGTGAACTGCCCGCAGTAGGGACACTGGTAGTCCTCCCAGATCTCGACGGTGACCGGCGCGGTGGGGCTGCCCAGCGTCTGGCCGTCGGCGAGGCCGGTCGGCGTGAGGACCGCCGGAGCGACGATGGGTGGAACCGAGGCCGCCGGCGAGGCGGCGGCCGGCGACCCGACCGCGGGCGACCCGACCGCGGGCGACCCGACCGCGGGCGACCCACTGCCCGGGGACCCGGCCGGCGACGGTGCCACCACGGCCGATGCGGCCGGGGCGCCGGCGACCACCGTGGGCGCGGCATCTCCACCGGTCGAGTTCAGCGGATGGATTGCCCCGAGCAGGGCAAGCACGGCCAGCGCAACGCCGATCCCCGCGAAGAACCCGCCGATCAGGCCGCTCACGAGAAACGGGGCCATGGACGGGCCTTCGCGACGGGGCCGCTCGGACGGGGCGACGCCGGTCGATACGTTCGTGACCGGTGACGTTGGTGCCAGCTCGATAGGCGGCGACGTCGGCTCGGCAGTCACCGAGGACACCGGGCTCAGCGCCGCGGACGGCTCCGCTCGTGGGGCCTCGGCGGAGTCGGCCGACACAACGGGCTGCGCTGCGGTCGCAACATCGTCCCAGGGTGCCGCGACCGGCGCGGCGATGGGCTCGGCGGGCGCCTCGTACCACGGAGCCGGCACCGGGTCGGCGGCCGCGTCGACGCCCGCGGTTTCGATCGGCTCGCCCGGATCCGCTGCAGCGTCGTTCATCGGTGGCCCTCCGCACATGCATGGCAAGACAACCCTCCATGTCGGTCGAAGGGCGCGTTGCGCCGATCCTATGGGGCCCTCGGTCGCTCCTGCGAGGGCCTCCCGGACCCCTCAAGCGTGCCGAGCGGCCCCAGAATGCGAGCGGCCGATTTCGGACACCGCGCCACTGGGCGGCGCGGCAGCGATGGCCCTACCGCCCCGGCCGGCGTCAGTTGCCGGTTGCCGGACTGCCTCCGACCGGGAGGACCACGACGAATTTGCCGTTCTTGTCCGGGTACGGGCCTCCGACCGGTCGGCGCCAGGGCAGGAAGTCGTGCGGGAGCGCACTCACCGGCACGAGCGAGTCCGGCGGCCGTGACGCGCCGTGGATCTTGCTGATCAGCGGGTACCAGACGTCCTCGATATAGACGGCGGTCACCCGGTAGTTCTTCGTGAAGGCCGGGTCCGCCGTGGCGGTGAACCCGGACATGACCCACGAATGCGCGCCACGCCAGACCATGAGCCCGGCGGGGCGCCCCGTGAGGCGGATGTCACGCGCCGCGACCTGGATCGCCTGGCGCACAGACGGCTCGGCAGCAACGGCGTACCGGCCGTAACCCAGCTGGTTCAGCGCCCTGGCCCAGCCCTCGGGCTCCGCGCCGGGACCCGACAGAGTCGGCGGTGACAATCGCCTCGCCGTCGCGTACAGCTGTGCCTGCGTGGCGCGCGTCACGTCCGACGGTCCACTGGACATGATGTTGATGCTGGTCTGCATCGCCGCGGGCACGCACCAGATCCTCTTCTGCTCCGTGACGAAGACGCCGTCGCGATAGAGGTCCATTTCGAACGGGCCGGGGCCGGGTGTCGGGAGCGCGGTCGCGGTCGGCTCGGGAACGGTCGTCGGCCCCGCTCCCGGGTCACCGGAGGCCTGCGCACCGGGCGATTCCGACGAGCCGGGCGGAGACGTCGGACCACCGGATTGCGGGGCGACCGAGCCGAGGCCGAGCGCGGCGCTCAACGTCGGGATCCCTGTTCCGGGGGAGCCGCTGGATCGCGGGGCCGAAGGCGCACCCCAGTCGATCGCGTGCAGCGACACGGCGAGAATGCCGCCGACCAGGACGACCAGCACGCCCGCCAGCACGACCGAAAGTACCCGCGACGAACCGCGTCGCCGGCCGAATCGCGGGCTGTCGTATCTCTGGTAGCTCACGAGCCGATTGCCTCCCGGTCTCGACGGACGGGCGAGTGAATGACGGTGGTCGAGCTGCGTGGCTCAGCGGGGTGCAGTCGGCGACTTGGACGAGAGGCGAGCCGAGGCTGTGACGCCCCGGCCCGCCTGCACGCGCGTGAGGACGCGGAAGTTCAGCGGAGCGCCAGCTCCGCGTGGACCGTCCCGTCACTCGGATCCGTGGTCAGGGCGAAGCCCTCTTCCTGCGCGATTCGGATCATTGCGCCGTTCGTGGGCAGGATCTCCGCGAGCAGCTTCTCGAGACCCTCGGCCTTCGCGGCGGCAATCAATCGCTCCAGCAGCTCGGGGCCGAGGCCGCGGTGCTGGAAGCGGTCGGAGACGAGGATCGCGAACTCGGCGGTATTGCCACCGTGGGACTTGCTCAGGCGGCCGACCGCCGCGATCTCCGGCTCCTCGGCACCCTCCTCGCGATACTCGGCGACGAGCGCAAGCTCGCGGTCGTAGTCGCCGAAGCAGATGCGGACCAGTCGATCGTGGGCGATCCGCTGGTCGAGCCCGAGGTTCGCGAAGTACCGCGCGTAGACCGTATCGACGGAGAGCGAGCGGTGGAACTCCACCATGAGCGTTCTCGTCTTCTGGGCGGATCGGGCGGATCAGGAAGGATGACCCGTCGCGACCGGTCCAGGTCGAGACGTACTGGCGCGGGTAGGGGCGAATGGCCGGCCGCGGCAGGTCTCGCCAGTGTCGCGGTCGCGGGTTGCAGGATGACGCGAGCGTCGAGCGCGACGATCCGCTCCGGCGAGACGAGCAGCGGGTTGATGTCGATCTCGCTGATCCACGGCTGCTCGGCCACGAGCTGGCTGAAGCGGACGAGCAGCTGCTCGAGCTCGGCCAGGTCGACGGATCGCCGCCCGCGCACGCCCTTCAGGGCTTCGTAGATCTTGGTGCGCTCCATCATCCGGCGCGCGAGCGTGGTGGTCAGCGGCGGGAGCGCCAGCGCGCGGTCCTTGAAGACCTCGACCAGCTGGCCGCCGGTCCCGAACAGCAGGACCGGTCCGAACTGCGCGTCGATCGTGCTGCCGACGATCAGCTCGTAGCCGGTCCAGTTGATCATCGGCTGGACGGTGACGCCCTCGAAGTGCTCGGCGCCCGCCTTCTCGGCGACGGATGTCCCGATTGCGCGGAACGCGCCGCGCACGGCGGCCTCGTCGACCAGGTTCAGTTGCACGCCGCCGACATCGGTCTTGTGCGTGATGGTGTGGGAATAGAGCTTGAGGACGACCGGGTAGCCGATGGCCGCTGCCGCGACGACGGCCGCTTCCTCGGTCGCCGCGACGCGGGTCTCGGTCGACCGGGATGCCGTAGGCCGCGAGCAGGTCCTTGGATTCGAACTCGGAGAGGATCGTGCGGCCGGAGTCCCGGGCCGCCGCCACGATCGCCGCCGCCCTGTCGCGATTGAGCACGCTCTCCTCGTCCGAGGAGAGGCTGGGCGTCTCGTACAGCGCGTGGAGGTTGTCCGTGTACCGCCACAGGTCGTTGAACTTGCGCGCGGCGGCATCGGGGTACGGGAAGGTCGGGATGCCGGCCTCGCGGAGGATTCCCGCACCCTTCTCGACGTCGCGACCGCCCATCCAGCTCGCCATGACCGGCTTGCCCTCGATCCGAGCGAACGGCACCAGCTCCTGCGCCGTCTTGGTCGGGTCGGTCATCGCCTGCGGGGTGAGGATGACGAGCAGTCCGTCGCTGGTCGGGTCCTTGGCGGAGATCTCGAGCGCAGCCGCGTATCGCTCCGGCGGAGCGTCGCCGATGATGTCGATCGGGTTCGCGTGCGTCCACGTCGCCGGGAGGACGGCGTTGAGCTTCTCGATCGTCTCGGGCATCAGCGGAGCGAGCAGGCCGCCGCCGCCGATCAGGGCGTCGGTCGCCAGCACGCCCGGGCCGCCCGCGTTGGTGAGGATCGTGAGGCGCTTGCCCCGCGGGCGCGGCTGCTTGCCGAGGATCTCGGCAAGGTTGAAGACAGGTCCTCGATCGTCGTCCGCGCGCAGCACGCCGGCGCGGCGGAACGCGGCATCGAGCACCTCGTCGCTGCCGGCGAGCGAACCCGTGTGGGACGCGGCGGCCTTGGCTGCCTCAGCCGTGCGACCGGGCTTCATGACGATGATCGGCTTGGTCAGCGCGACCTCGCGTGCCGCGGACAGGAAGGCGCGCGCATCGCCGACCGTCTCCATGTAGAGGATGATGCACTCGGTCTTCCGGTCGTCGCCGAGGTGATAGATGCAGTCACCCCAGCCGACGTCCGCCATCGAGCCCAGCGACACGACCCGGCTGAAGCCGACGCGCTCGCGCAGCGCCCAGTCGAACACGGCGGTGAGCAGCGCACCGCTCTGGCTGACGAACGCAACGCGGCCCGCAGGCGCCATCGCCGCGGCAAAGGTGGCATTGAGGCCGGTGACCGGGCTCATGACGCCCAGGCAGTTGGGGCCGACGAGCCGGATCCCGTGGAGGCGCGCCTGCTCGGCGACCTGGCGCTCGAGGTCGGCGCCTTCGGGACCGACTTCCTTGAAGCCCGCCGAGATCACGATGACGGCCTTGCAGCCTGCGCGGCCGCACTCCGCCACCAGCCCGGGGATGGACTTCGGCGGCGTCACGATGACGGCCAGTTCCACCTGCTCGGGAATCGACGCGACATCGGGGTAGGCGTGAATGCCCAGGACGCTCGGTCGGTTGGGGTTCACCGGGTAGACGGTCCCGCCGAACGGGGTCGCGATCAGGTTGGTGAGAATCGTTCGCCCGACGCTGCCGGCCTTGTCCGTCGCGCCGATCACCGCCACGGAGGATGGGCTGAAGAACGCGTCGAGCGGGCGGCGGCCGTAGCGGAGCACGTCGCTGGCAGGATCGCCCAGGTGCTTGCTGGACCCAAGGAGAACGGCTGGTTTCGTCATCGGACCTCTCGCTCGCGGACATGCACGGTCGGCGGTGTTGTTCGTCCGCACGTGACACGGTATGGGATCTGGTGCGGGTGGGTCATGGGGCCGTCGGTCGCTTTCGGGGTGCCATGCGTCGCATCTCAGGGGGGATCGAGTGGCAGTCTGCCGCGGTGATCCGCCCGATCAGGGACGAGAACCGGGCAACGGCGCGGGTTGGGCACGCCCCTGGCGACCGAGCCGCCGACGCTCAGGGTACGCCCGTCTGCAGATCCGAGCCCGCGACCGACGCACCGCCCTTCCCTGCCGCCGGGGCGATCATGCGAGCATCATTCGGTGACCCGCACCAATTGGCAGCGCAGGTGGCTGTGCGACCGGCGCCACGCCCCGAAACACGCGCAGGAGGAGAACCGGTGTCCGATGGGCCACGGACCTTCGCATTGCTCACTGTCCTCGCACTGCTCCTCGTGGCCTGCTCGGTGAACACGCCGACACCGGGCATGACCCCGGGAACCCCGACGGCCTCTTCGACCACCGCCGGGAGTCCCGCCCCGACCGGCGGCGCGCCGGGAAGCGGCGCGCCGGGAACCGGAGTGGATGCCGAGCAGGTCGGCCGTGCCTTCATCGGGGCCCTCGACCGCGGCGATGACGCCACGGCGACCTCGATGCTGGATGCAACCATGCTCGCGGCACTGCCCGGTACCAGGCTCCACGACATCTGGGCGCAGCTGACGGCCCAGCTCGGGGAGTTCGTTGCGATCGACTCGGCGCAGGTGACCACACAGGGTGCATTCGAGATCGTCGCCATTCAGGCGCGCTTTGCCTCGTCGACGGTGACACTCCAGGTGACCGTCGACGGCGACGCGAAGGTCGCCGGATTCTTCGTCCGGCCGGCCGCCGGGAGGTCGCCAGCGCCATCGGGCGGACAGCCGGGGTCGCCAGCGCCGTCAATTCCTCCGGCATCGTACGTTGACCAGAGCCGGTTCACGGAGACCGATATCACGGTCGGCACGGCGCCGTGGGCGCTGCCGGGCACGCTCAGCATGCCGGTCGGGGCGGGACCCTTTCCGGGCGTCGTGCTTGTGGCGGGCTCCGGACCGGAGGATCGCGACGAGACCATCGGCCCCAACAAGCCGCTCCGGGACATCGCGTGGGGACTCGCGTCGCACGGGATCGCGGTCCTGCGCTACGACAAGCGAACGCTGACCTACGGCGCGGCCATGGCGGCGCAGGTCGACTCGGTGACCGTTCGCGAGGAGACGATCGACGACGCCGTTGCGGCGATCACGCTCCTGCGAGCGACGGCCGGCGTCGACCCGGCGCGCGTGTTCATGGCCGGCCATAGCCTCGGGGGCTACCTCGCGCCGCGTATCGCGGCGGCAGCGACCGCACCAGGGCTCCGTGGCATCGTCTACCTCGCCGCCAACAGTCGGCCGCTGCCCACGCTCATCCTTGAGCAATCGCGGTACCTGGCCTCGCTCGATGCCTCGCCGAGCCCGGAGGTGCAGGTACAGCTCGACCGGCTTGCGCAGCAGGTGGCACTGGCGGAGTCGCCGGAGCTGTCGCCGACGACACCGCGGACCGACCTTCCGCTCAACGTGCCGGCCTCGTACTGGCTGGACCTGCAGACCTACGACCCGCTGTCGACGGCCGCCGGCCTGCGGGTGCCGATGCTCTTCTGCCAGGGCGATCGCGACTACCAGGTGACGAGAACGGACCTCGCCGGTTGGCGGGGAGCCCTCGGAAGCCGTTCCGACGTGACATTCCGCGAGTACGCGGCACTCGACCACCTGTTCCTCGCCGGCAGCGGCCCCAGCCGGCCGGCGGAGTACGCGGTGCCGGGGCACGTCGCCCTGGACCTGGTCAATGACATCGTGGCCTGGATCCGGGCGCAGTGAACTGGCCCGAGGCCGTGGTGATCGTGGCCGCCGGCCTCGCGGCCGGCACGATCAACACGATCGTCGGGTCCGGGTCGCTGATCACGTTCCCGACGCTGCTCGCAGTCGGACCCGCCTGTCGTGACGCCAACGTCACCAACACGGTCGGCCTGATCGCGGGCTCGGTGAGCGGTGCATCGGGTACCGCCGTGAACTCGTCGGCCAGCGAGACCGCGTGATCCGCCTGAGCATCGCGGCCGGGCTGGGCGGCCTGACCGGCGGCCTGCTGCTGCTGGCACTTCCCGAGCAGCACGTTCCACAAGGTCGTCCCGGTGCTGATCCTCTTCGCCGTGGTGCTGGTGGCAGTGCAGCCGCGGCTCTCGCGCACTGGGCGACGGCGTCGCGGCGCGCGGCACGTCGCCGCGGCACCCCGTTGCCACTCACGATTGCCGTGTACCTGACCGGTATCTACGGCGGCTACTTCGGTGCCGCGCAGAGCGTGATCCTGCTGGCGCTGCTCGGCATCTTCCTCGACGACGACATCCAACGGCTCAACGGCCTGAAGAACGTCGCTGGCAACGGTCGTGGACAACGCCGTCGCGGCGCTGCTGTTCATCCTCGTCGCGCCGGTGGCGTGGCCGGCGGCGATCCTCATTGCGATCGGGGCGCCTGGCGGCGGCCAGCTCGGGGCGTTCGTGGGACGGCGGCTCTCGCCGACCGTGCTGCGCGGCGTGATCGTCGTCGTCGGCACGATCGTCGGGGTTCGGCTGCTCATCGGGTAGGTGGCACAGGGGCAGCCGCCGCCCGGCCGGAGGAGGCGAGATGCCGGTGGGACACCTCGCCCGGTACGGGAGCGCGTGCTACTTGATCGCGAAGTAGTCGAACGAGACGTCGTAGCCCTTGGCGGCCGAGCGCTTTGTCCCGGCGACGACGATCTTGATCGTGTGGACGCCGTTCGAGAGCGCGGCCGACGTCCAGATGCTCTGCTTGTACGCGGTGGCGGACCGGTAGAGGTCCACGGTCCCCTTGCTCACGTTGTCCACGTAGACCGTTGCCTTGCCGTACGACGAGCCCTTCGTCCCGTACCACGTCAGGCCTGTGCCTGCGAATTGGAAGGTGAGACTCGGGGTCGCGACGCCGCTGGCGGCCACGTGGCTCATGAGGTCATATGACGACCCGGACGCCGACGAGCTTGTGACGCCGCGGAACCGTTCGGTGACCGCGGTGCTCTCGTCCTGGAACGTCGATCCGCCGACGACGAAGGCGTCGACGTACACCCAGGTGTCCCTGGCGCCGGTGGGTTTGGTGCCGCGCGGGGCGACCTGAACCGTGTGGTTTCCCGGCGCCAGGCCAGCTGTGCTCCAGAGGGTCTGCTTGTACAGGTTCGAGGCGCTGTAGAAGGAAAGGGTGCTTGTCTTGATGACCCCGTCCAGGGTGACCGTCGCATACCCTCCGGACGGACCCCTGAAGCCGACGAGGGCGACATCCGATCCGCTGAACTTGAACGTCAGCTGCGCGGACGTGGTCCTGGCGAGCTTCATCGCTCCGCCGCTCGCCGACGCTGTGGTCCAGCGCGCCCAGGTCTCACGGACGGACGAGGAGTCCTGCTGCACGGTCGTGGCCGCCCGGACGTTCGTGCCGTACGCGACCAATTGGTTGCCCACGAGGTCCGTGATTCCCGACGTCAGTGAGACCGTGTACGTCTGGCCGGGCACGAGTCTCGCGGCCGGGGTGAAGCGGGCCGACGTCGCCGAGAGGACGGTGACGGTACCGGCCAGGGCCGAGCTCGCGCCGGCGACCTTGACGACGAACGTCGAGTCGCTGACACCGCCGACGGCCTCCGAGAACGTCGCCGTGAACGGGGTCGTGATCGTGGCCGACGAGGTTGGGCTGATGCTGGTCACAGTCGGGCGGGTCGTGTCGAGGTTGATGGTGAAGGACCAGGTGCCGGAGGTGGCGAGAATGCCTCCGTTGGCATTGATCGCCTTCACCCGCCAGTAGTAGGTGCCGTTCGCCAGTGTGGCAAGGGGCGCCCACTGTGTCATGACCGTGGTCTTCGGCGTTCCGCCGACGAGCATCCCAAACGTGTTGGTGGTGCTCACCTCGATCGTGTACTTCGGGGCCGGCTGCGATGCAGTCCACTGGTAGATGAGGGTCGCCGGACTCGGCTTGGCGCCGTTCGTCGGGCTCGTCAGCGTCGGCGCGGCCGGAGCAAGGTTGAACGAGCGGCCGCTCGACCAGGGACCGGGTCGATTGTCGGCGTCCTCTCGCCTGACTCGCCAGTAGTACGTGCCGGCCGCCAGCGGATCCGTGTAGGCCCAGGCCGTCATCTTCGTCGTGACGGTGGTGATCGGCGAGGAGAAGTTGTCGTCGTTGTCCAGTTGGACGTCGTATTGCGCGGCATACGCCTGCGGGTTCCACTGGAGATACGGCACGCCGAGGACGTTCGCCGCGTTCGCGGGATGGCTGAGGACAACCGCCGGCGAGTCCTTCTGTGCCAAACCGGCCGAGCTGTAGGTCAGCGGGTTGTTCGATCCGTCGATGGCCTGGACACGCCAGTAGATTGGACCTTCCGGATACGTCCGGTCGAACGGCGTGTAGAACGGCTGGTCCACGACCTGCGTGTCGATCGTGGAGGCGAAGTCGGCGACGGTCGAGACCTGGATCCGGTACTGCTTCGCCTCTTGCGTGACGGCCGGCGTCAGGCCCTGGTTGACCTCGAGGAAGTCGTGCCAATCGAACGTGATCTCGTTCGCGACATGGGCGTCCTGCAACGGCGTCGTCCGATGGATCCCTTCCGAACGCTTCTGGAACGCCGAGGCATTCTGCTGGGCCTCGCTATCGAACCGGCCGGTGTTATTGGATCGGATCGGCCTCACGAACCAGTAGTACGCCTGTCCCGCCTGGTTGTCGAGATAGGAATCACGTGGCGTGAGCTCAGTGAACGTGGTGGTGTAGGTGCGGTACATGTTGGTGAAGTTCGGGTCCTGGGCGACGTACACCATGTACGAGAGCGCGCCCGGGACGGGATTCCAGCGAAGGGTGGGCGTGTCCGCGATCGGGCTACATGAGCCGCCCGGTGGGCACCGCTGGGGCATGGCGTAATCGATCTTCCGCACGAGATCGGGCTCGGTGATGACGAAGGAGCCCGCAGTCGACGACGACGAGATCTCGGCACCAGACTTGTCGAACGCCTCCGCGAACCACTGGTAAGGGCCGACCGAAAAGACCGAAGTGGGGTATGTGTATGCTGGGTAGGCCAGGTTGGAGGCGAGTTGGAAGTAGACGCCACTGTTCGGGCTGTACCAGACCCGGTAGTGGTCGGCGCCGGTCACGGGTTGCCACGCAAGCGCGGGCATTTCGACGCTCGAGGCCATGGCCGGCGGTGCTGTGGGCTCAGGCAACGCATAGGTGGGCGTGATCGGGACGAGGTTGAACGACCACCAGGTGGATTGCGCCGGGATGACGTTGACCCGATTGTTGAAGTTGTACGACTGCACGTACCAGCGGAACGGACCGTCGGCCGGGTTGAGGGCCGTCGTCGGCGTGTAACTGGTCGAATAGGTCGTGGCCGTCGTGGCGACCGATCCGTTCGCCTTGACGACCGTCACCTGGTACTTCGCGGCGCCGCTGGAGTCTGACCAGTCGAGCGTCGGGACCTGCACGGTCGACGCGGACGCCGGCCCGACCGGCACGGGGTTGTCGGGCCGGTGGACGAAGCTCCAGACGTCGGCATTGCTGGCGTTGGACCACAGCCCGAGCACGCCGGGTTCGCCGGCGCCCGGGTTCAAGACGGGAGGATCGATTCCCCGAACGTGCCAGTAGTAGGTCATGCCGGGGATGGGGTCGATCGTGCAGCTACCCGGTCCGCCCGTCCCACTGTAGGGCGTGACCGTAGTGTGGTTCGTGGTGCAGCTGATGGACGAGAGGAAGTTCGGATCCTGGCTGTACTGGAGTTCGTAATACGCCGCATGGGCCACGGGCGCCCAGCTGAACGTGGGGACGTCGGCGCTGTAGTCGCCATTGGCGGGGGCGAGCAGCGTCGGACGGTCAAGCCAGTTGCGCTGGAACCGGCGCTCCTCCGACCAGCCTCCGTTATTCGGAGTCGCGGCGGCGTCCTTCGCGCGCACGCGCCAGAAGTAGTTGGCGTTGTTGAGCGTTGTCGGCGGCGCGTACCGCGTGCCCTTCACCGTCACGTCCACGATCACGTTGTTCGCCCAGTCGCCGTTCGGGCTGATCTGCAGCTCGTAGGTTTTCGCGCCGAGAACCGGGCTCCAGTCGACGTAGACGTCCGTCAGTGTCGCATCGGGTGCCGGGTAGGTCAGCGTCGGCACGCTGGGCCACTGGACGTCGAAACGCCGGCCGACAGACCAGTCCGAGTAGATACCACCTGAGACGCCGCGAACGTGCCAGTAGAACGACTGGCCGTTGGTCTTCGGCTCCGTGACCACGTAGGACGTGTTCTTGGTCGTGTACGTGGTGGCACCGATGAAGTCGTCGGCATCGTCGACCTGGAGTTCATACGACTGTGCGCCTGCGAGCGCGTCCCACGTGAACAGGAGCGGATCGGTCGGAAACGTCAGCGTGGCGTCGCCGGCGGGTGCGAGCGGGTTCGGCGCCACGCCCCAATCTTTCGTGAACGAGTCGCCGGCGTAGGTGCCGAGCGTGTTCGAGGCGTCGCGCGCGGCGACATGCCAGTACAGCGTGCCGAGTGGCAACTCCGCGATCGGGGTGTACTGGAGGTTCTGCGTCTCGTCGGCCACCAGCGTCGACGCGAACGTCGGGGTCGCACTTACCTCGATCCGGTACCTGGCTGCCCCCGACACGGCGGTCCAGCGGAACACCGGGTTGCCAGTGACGGTGGAGCCGGAGTCCGGGGCCGTCAAGGTTGGCGGTGCCAGGACAGCCGCAGCCACCGGGCCGGCAAGAGCGACCGGCGCCACGCCCGCGAGCAGGATCGCGACGGAAACCAGGGCGAGGAGCCGCGACCGTGACGGTCGGTCGAGGGACATGAGGGCACTCCCCTTCTACGGTGGCGCGGGATGGCGGCGGCGGCCATGCAGCCGCGTGGCGGCAATGCGCGCGAAGTCACGCAGAACTCTATTCAGAGGGATGACCGGGACAACCCACCCGGAAGTACCCGTGACGACACGTGAGCCACTGGCGGTTCGGCGGAAAGGGACCACTCGGCGGGGAGATGGCGGCACGGCGGGGAGATGGCGGCTCGGCGGGGGGCGCGCTCGGCGGGGGAGCGGCCACTCTGCGGGGAGTGGCGGCTCGCGGGAACAGTCACGCGGATGCGGGCCGAACGGCTCATTGACGCCACGGCGTGGAATTTCAGAATCGCCTCAGGCAGTTCCGCTATCAAGGTATCGAGGCGAGGTTACCGTCATCCCCCTCGAGGAGGTCACCGTATGATCGAAATCAAACCCCAGCCAGTCGGCGGCCCGCCAGTCGTCCGCATCGCGCTCCTTGTCGTGCTCAGCCTGTTCATCGTCGTCGGCGCTGCCGTGACATTCGGCGCCTCTCCGGTGTCACCCTCCAACCCGTCGCTCGCCGGTGCAGCCCCGGCAGCGGCCGCCGCATCGGTTGCGCCCAGCGCGAATCCCGCGAATCCGTCGCAGCCGCCCGCCGACGCCAATCCAGGTGAACCGTGGGGTGGCCATGGCGGCCGCGGGTTCAAGGGCGGCATGATGGGCGGCGGGGGCATGATGGGCGGTTGGGTCTGCGGCGCCGCCGGCAAGTGCGGCGGCTTCCAGGGCAGCCCACTCCAGATCACCATCACCGCGGTCAACGGCTCGAGCCTCACCCTGACGACGGCAGACGGGTGGACTCGGACCATCGACGCCTCCACGGCCACGATCACGCGCGCCGGCCAGACCATCACCGTCGCTGATCTCAAGGTCGGCGACACCATCGTGCTCAATGAGCAGCGCAACAGCGACGGAACCTATACGGTCACCGCCATCACCGTGATCGAGCCCGAGATCGACGGCACGATCCAGGACGTCGGCACCGATACGTTCACGGTGAAGCAGGCCGACGGCACGACACAGACCGTGACCGTCACCAGCACCACCACGTACTCGTCCGGCAAGCAGACCTCCGACAAGAGCATCCTCAAGGTCGGAGCGCAGGTCGACGTCCAGGGCACCAAATCCGGCGACACGTTCACCGCGACGAATGTCCGCGTGTCTCCGTCGGTCCTCGCCGGCACGGTCACGGCGACCGGCAGCGGCACCATCACGATCAAGCAGCGTGACGGAACGACCGCCACGATCAACGTCAGCTCGTCGACGACCCTTCACGTCAACAACGTCACGAGCCCCACGCTCTCCGATATCAAGGTGAACGACCTCGTCCAGGCGCAGGGCACGCTCCAGTCGGACGGCTCGCTCGATGCGACCGACGTGTGGGCGGGCACGATGACCTTCCGTGAGGGCGGCCCGGGCGGCCACGGCGGCGGCTTCGGCGGCTTCGGACACGGCGGATTCGGCCGAGGCCCGATGATGAACGGTCCCGGCGGACCGAACGCCAGCCCCGCCCCGAACGCCAGCCCGAACGCCTCCACGACGAATTCCTGATCGCGGATGATCGGACGCGCAGCCGGGCTGGGCGTCCTTCATAACCACGAACGCGAGCCGGCCCAGCGGTGGGCCGGCTCGCTTCGTGTCCCGCACCCGCAGCGCCGACCGTGACACCCGCGCGCCGCGCCCGGTAGTCTTTCCCCGATGGAGATCGTTGCAGGCATTCATCGAATCGGGTCCGAGCTCGTCAACGTCTACCTCGTCGAGGAAGCGGGCGCCATCACGATCATCGACGCCGGCGTTCCCGGCTATTGGCGCGACCTGCCGGCCGAGCTGGCGGCGATGGGTCGATCCCTGGCGGACGTGCGCTCGGTCGTGCTGACCCACGCGCACTCCGACCACATCGGCTTTGCCGAGCGCATCCGCCGAGAGCGCAACGTCCCCGTGCGAATCCACGAACTCGACGCCGCGCTCGCCCGCGGAGAGGTCAAGAACCCGAGTGCCGGAATGGGCAGGTTCCACGTCCGGCCCGCGCTCGGCTTCCTCCTCTGGGCCATGCGCCGCGGGATGCTGCGGGTACCGCCGATCCGCGAGGTGGTCACATTCGGGGACGGCGCCACGCTCGACGTGCCCGGCGCACCGCGGGTCATCCTGCTGCCGGGCCATACGGCGGGGAGCGCGGCGCTCCACGTGCCGTCGAGGGACGCGCTGTTCGTCGGCGACGCGCTCGCCACCAGGAATGTGATGACCGGCGAGACCGGTCCGCGGATCGCGCCGTTCGGTGCGGATCTCGACCAGGCCGCGGCGTCTCTTTCGCGTCTCGACGGGGTCGAGGCGTCGCTCGTCCTGCCTGGGCACGGCGCTCCGTGGACGGGCGGCCTCGCCGAGGCCGTCCGTCTGGCCCGATCCCGGCGGCAGGCGGCCCGTCGCTGAGCGCGACTCGTTGCCCGACGGCCCGTCGCTGAGCGCGACTCGTTGCCCGAGGGCAGCGTGGCGCCGCCCATCCGCTCAGATCCCGAGCACTTTGAACGCCAGGTGACGGCTCTTCCCCTGGCCCATCACGAGCGCGAACCAGATCGCGGCGACCGCGTCGACGAGGCCTGCTCGATCCGGGCCGCCCAGCCAGATCGGTCGCAGGCCGACGTCGGCGATGAGTCCCTCGACCAATTCCCTGCGCGGGCCATTCGGGCCGGCGAAGAACAGGTCCGCCGCGACCCCGTCGAAGCGCGGTTCGGCGAAGTTCTCCCAGCCGAGCGAGTTGAAGGCCCGGTATGCGACGCTTGTCGGCGCGATGGTCGCGATCCGATCGAGGCTGCCCGACGGCCCCGCCGGCCCGATCGTGTTCGTCGCATCGATCACCGTCTTGCCCGCAAGCGCCCCGCCGAGATCCTCGAGGACGTCCGCCATCGCCCGCCCGGGAACGGCGAAGACCACGACGTCCGCAGCTTCCGCCGCCTCGCGCAGCGATACGACGGAGAGAGCGTCTCCGGCGATCGCCTTCGCCTCTGTCGCGCGTGGTCCGGCCGGGTCGCGCAAGCCCATCAGGACGCGGCGCCCGGTCCGGCACCAGGCGGCCGCAAGCGTGCCGCCGATGTTTCCTCCACCGATGACGGCGATCGTTGTCGGCATGGAAGATCCTCCCGCTGGGTTCGACGCAACATGCCAGAGCATCTGCCCTCGTCGTCGCCCGCGCAATGCTCGACCCACGTGCTGTCATGCATCCGGTATGGATCGCTGCGCCCAGCCGACGGCGAGGTTGGTCCACATCGCTACGATGGTGCGAAACCGGGGCGGGACCACTGGAAGGAGCGTCGAAGCGATGTGTCTCAACTGCGGCTGCATGCGTGCGCACGACAACATGGGCAAGCCGGGCGTCAACATCACGTACGAGGATGTCAAGCGGGCCGCGGCTGCGAACGGTACCTCGGTCGACGAGGCACTGGAGACGATCGCGCAGACGGCAGACGTGGACCGCAGGGACCATCCGAAAGAGTATTCCGAGACTGCCGCGTAGGGCGGCCGGCCCGATCCGGCCGCCTGTCGAGCCCGGTCAGGCCCGCCCGTCACCGTCCAGGAACGCGGCGATCGCGGCCGCGGTCCGGTCGGGCTGCTCCAGTTGTGGCAGGTCGCCGGCGTCGGCGATCGTCGCCGATGCGAGGTGCGGATTCGCCGCGACGACGCTCGCGGCCGCCGCGAGATCGGTGAAGCGCGGCGCGTCGCCGAAGAGCATAAGGCTCGGGATCGCCAGTCGCCGGTACGCATCCTCGGCAAGCCTGTCGTTCAGGCGACCTGAGACGAACGCCACCGGCGCGCGATAGGCACCCGGCTGCTGGCAGGTCAGCCAGCAGTAGTCCTCGTACGCCCGCGTGATCCGCGACGGATTCGCGTAGATCTGGCGCAGGAACCAGCGAATGATGCGCCGGCGCGCCAGCACGCCGAACACCAACCACCCGATGCCCGTCCGCCGCAGGACGCCGTTGATGAGGCGTGGACGCAGTCCATCGCCGTTCCCCTTGAACCTGCCGAGACCGGTCGCGCTGATGAACGCCAGCCTGCGATACCGCTCTGGGTGCTCGGCGGCGGCCACGGCGACATATTGCGCCGGCAGCGAGAGTGCGACGACGTCGACCTGTGCCTCGTCTGGTGAGAGCACCGCCCGGCGGATCGCCTCGAGCTCGCGACCGTAGAGCGCCGGTCCGTATTGAACGTTGGGACGCTCCGACGTGCCGAACCCGAGCCAGTCGACCAGCACTACCCGGCGGCCCATCCCAAGTCGCTCTGCCAGCGGGGCAAGCTCGGCACCGCAGCCGGCCGCGTTGAAACTGTGGAGCAGGAGCGTCGTCCGGCCTTCGCCCAGCTCGACGGCCGATACCTGCCCGTCCGGTGTCTCGATGCCGAAGGCGTGGCCGGTCACGGGCGGAGGAAGGCGGCGTGCGGTCACGGGCTCACAATAGCGGGACCGTTCGCCCGTCGCTCGCCCGCCCGGCTCCTTCAGCAACCCGTGGGAACGCGTGGGTATGATGCCGGCGATGATCCGGCATCTCGTCGACGGCGTCCCGGCCGATCGCCCGGGCCAGGGACCTGTCGTGACGAGCCGCCGGCTTCCCCGGCGACCGCGCCCCAGCGACCTGTCCGTCGCCCTCGTGGTCCTGCTGCTCGCGGCGTGCGGATCAGTGGGCGTCGCTCCGGCTCCTGCCGTACCGGGTGGGCCGCCGGGCAGCTTGATCAAGGCGGGGAGTTGCACCGGTCTCGGAGCCTGCGCTCACCTGGACGTCCGCAGGTGGGCGGGAATCCGGTTCACGCCGCCGGTACCCTGCTCGACTTCGAGCACGACGGCGCCGGAACAGCGCGCGCAATCCGTCCCGTGCCAGCTGGTCATGAACGTGTTCGCACCGACCTCGAGCGGGCCGTGGCCGCTCGTCGTGCTCTCGCCGGGCGGCCCCGCCGCGTTGGCGGATCAGCTCTACCTGGACGACTTCGCCGCGTTGCTGGCGGCCCAGGGCGCCGTCGTGATGGAGAGCGAGTGGCGCCAGGTCGGTTTCGTCGGCAGCGGTTACCCGACGGCCTTCGCGGACGTGGCCTGCGCGATCGGGGTCGCCCGAATGACCGGGACCGAGTACGGTTCGACCTCGAACCGGGTCACCCTCGTCGGCCATTCGCTGGGAGGCTGGGCGGCCGCGATCGTCCTGCTGACACCGACGGCTTTCTCGCCGGCCGGGGGCGCATGCGATCCGACAGCCGGTTCACTTCGCCCCGACGCCGTCGCGATCGTGGACGGCGCAATGAACGAACCTACGACGACGCTTCCCGGCGAGACCGACTACGTTTCCGACTTCCTCGGCGGGAGCCAGGGCGCGCTGCCGGCCGACTGGGCGGTCGTGGATCCCTTTGCGCTCGCAACGCGGTATCCGGCCGGCGCCGGTGCCATTCCCACGGTGCTCATCGAGGGCGCCGTGGACAACGTCGTGCCTCCGGCCGTCGCCCGGTCCTTCCAGGCCGCGCTTGTGTCCGCCGGCTACCGCAGCCGGCTTGTCGAGGTCCCGGCGGCCGACCACATCTCGGTGCTCTCATCCCGGGACACGATCGACGCGATCATGAGCATCGCCAACGGCACGTGAAGGTTGAAGGGGCCGTGGAGCACCTGGCGCGCGTCGGATCACGGCCGGGAGGTCAACCGAATGGCCGGGCGGCACGCCGCTGACCTCCTTCGACGTCACCGAACCCATCCCCATCTCACCCGGTTGAGGCATACTGGCCGGCATGAGGGGCCGCGTTGGCAGGAGGAGGACGCCGGGCATGCGAATTCGACTCGGGCTGATCCCGGTGGCGCTGGGACTGGTCGCCATGGTCGCCGTCCCGAACCCCACCGCTGCCGCAACGCCCAAGTTCCTTGTGCTGCCCTTTCCCTCTCCCTCGCACATCCACATCCAGCGTGCGTGGTGGACCATCTCGTCGCCCGGGGTCTTCAACCTCAACCACCACGGGATCGACTACATCCTCGGCACGCAGGATGCGCCGTCGACCTGGAAGAGCTTCCCCGTCTACGCAGCGGCCGATGGCGAGGCGTGCGGCGCCCTGCTCGGAAAGCGCGGCTGTGTGGACTTCGCCGGCGAGGTGATGGGCGACCGCGTCCTGATCAAGCACAACGTCAACGGAACGATCTACTACACGTGGTACAACCACCTGAAGTCGATCGTCCCCAAGATCCCCCTCGGGTCCCGCAGCAAGACCGTCCACGTGAAGCAGGGCGAGTTGATCGGCTACAGCGGCGCCACGGGCAACAACCCGCTGTGGATCCACCTCCACTTCGAACTCCAGGACGCGAACAACAAGCCGATCGACCCCTACGGCATCTACGGCACGAGCCGACAGTATCCCGACCCCGCGGGCAGGAACTCGATCAAGTCAAAGGCGAAGAACTACTGGATCACCAACCCGCCGACCGTCCTCGGTGGCGCGACGCCCACGCCGAAACCGAGCACGAGCCCATCGGCCTCCGCGAGTCCGGGCGGGGCCACCGCGAACCCGGGCGAATCGCCGGCCGCGAGTTCGGAGCCGAACCCTGCCGCGTCACCGATCGAGAGCGCCGGGACGTCCGGCTCGACCGGTGCGCCAATCGTCGACGGATCGCCGGCGCCCTCCCCGGATCCATCGGCGGTCACCCCGGGCAGCACGTCAGGCGCGGACCCCCCGTCATCGGGCAGCGGACTGCTGCTCCCCGCGCTGCTTGCCACGATCGTCGTGGCGGGCGTGGCGGGTGCCGTTTTCGTGATGCGGCGGAGACGCGGCGCTGGCGGCTGGAACGTCTGACGCCAGCCTCCGGCCAATACCAGTCAGCGCGGACCGGCGCGCGGCCCGTCGCGGCGCTCGAGCACGGTCCGTCGCGGCGCTCGAGCACGGTCCGTCGCGGCCGAGCGCGCCGCCGGCCTGCGCACATGCCCGGGGCGTGCCTATTCCCGGCGATGCTCCGCGGTCGGCTCCGGCTCGCGGCCCGGAGCGATGACGATGGTCTGGCCGCACGAGCAGTCGTACATGGTCCCGTTCCAGTCGCGCTCGGGATCGAACTCGGCAGCGTCGCCCGCGGCCCGCGGGCTGAATTGCGGCTGGCTGCCGTCGTCGTGCTGGTGCGTGTGGGCCAGCCACTCGTACTTCGCCATCTCGTAGTCGAGCATGTGTCGGTTCCTCTTCGAACGGCCGAATGTGGGGGGCCATGATGACGCGTTCCGGCGTTGAGCGCCCCTCGGCTCCCGGGCGCGGTGCGATCGATGGCCCGCGGCGGAGATCCCGCCGAGCGCCACAGAGCAGGGTTCGGCGCGTCGGTCGCCGGGCGCTTCGGTAGGCTTGTTCCATGCGGTTCGTGGTGGCTCGCAATCCCGATCCCGAGAGTTCACTGCCGTACCTGATTCGCCTGCCGATCGGGGGCGGCATCGTCCTGAAGGCGCGTGATACCTGGCCCCGGACCAGCCGCGTCTACTGCCACCGGGCCGAGGAGTGGCCGACCGAGCCGGACATCGTCGAGGATGTGCCGATCATCGAATGCCGGCGGCGCGGCGTGGCCATCGACCTCCTGCTCGACCGCGGCCGCGAGAACCGATCCCAGTTCGTCTTCACGCACCTGCCCTCCGGGCGGGAGGGCATCTTCTGGCAAACGCAGAAGGTCGCATCGACCGCGCGACCGGGTGCCCGGATTCCCGGCCGGCGAATCGCGGAGCTCGGAACCGAGCTGGCCATACTCGTCGACACCCGCGAGCGCTACCCGTATCGCTTCGCCCGGCAGCAGGCGACGACCGAACGCCTCGCGCTGCCGGCCGGCGACTACGGGGTCCGCGATCCTTCCGGAGGCATCGTGGCCGTGGTGGAGCGAAAGGCGATCGTCGACCTGGCCGGATCGCTGTCTGACGGCTCGATCACGTTCCAGCTGGCGAGACTGGCGGAGGTCCCGCGGGCGGCGGTCATCGTCGAGGACGGATACGGTGCGCTGCTGAAGCTGCCGCATGTTCCGGCCGGATTCCTGCCGGACCTTCTCGCGCGAGTGCAGGTGCGCTACCCCGAGATCCCGATCGTCTTCTGTGAGAACCGGGCGCTCGCGGAGGAGTGGACATTCCGCTGGCTGGGTGCCGCGCTCGTGGCGTCGATGGCCGAGAACGACCTGGGCCTCGACTGATCCGATCCGACGGCCCATGCGCAAGCATGGCGTGAGCAACTACGGCCACGCGGACCCGCCCGCAACTTGTGCGCCACGAGCTTGTGAACCCAATATGGCTGGCGGCCGGGAGGGAGCCCGGGGGTTGCGCAGCGGATGATTCGGGAGCACGGGCCGGGAGATCACAGGCGCGGCGGCGGGCTGCTTTGTATCAAATCGGACGCGATCGGCCTACCGAATCGCGTGGCGGGCTTGGACTTGTCACAGATCGGCGCTTCGATGCCGAATTGAGCAGAAGCAGCCCCTCCGACGCCATTCGTCCGGACGCAAACGTCCGAAATGTGGGACTCCTCGGGTTTGTGTGGGTAGCCGGAGGGTGATCCCGGTCGCGCCGGCGGCCGTGCAAGGGCCGACCGGAGGGAGGGCGGAGCGAACCCTTGCAGGGCAGACGGGCGACTGACGATGGATGCGCGGGGCCGCTGGCGGCCCCGCTCCCTGTCACGTTCCGCCCTGATCGTCTCGTCGGCCCAGGTGTCGGGATCGCGCTGCAGGCCGTGACGCGCACGCGCCCCGCCTATGGTTCAGCCGCTTGGCGGCAAACCGAACCAGGAGGGCTGTGCGCATGCGCGTCACCACGGCATTCAACCGCATGCTGGCGATTCCCGGGGCGGGCGTGACATCGGTCGAGTTCACGCCCCAGGGGATCGTGGTGGGCATCCGGGCGCGGTCGCGGCGGCTGGCCTGTCCCTGCGGCTGGTCGACCCGGGCCGCCTATGACCGGACGGTGCGCCGCTGGAGGCACCTCGACCTGGGTGCCTGCCGCCTCTACCTGGAGGCCGACATCCGGCGGCTCCACTGCCGACGGTGCGGACGGGTGCGCACCGAGCAGGTGCCCTGGGCCCGGCCGGGCTCGCGGCTCACCCGCGACCTCGAGGACGTCGTGGCCTGGCTCGCCCAGCGGCTCGACAAGACGAGTGTGGCGAAGCTGCTGCGGGTGGCCTGGGAGACGGTCGCCGCGATCGTGGTGCGCGTGGTGGCCGAGCAGCTCGACCCCTCCAGGCTCGAGCACCTCTTGCGCATCGGCGTCGACGAGGTCTCCTACCGCAAGGGCCACCGCTACCTCACCGTGGTCGCGGACCACGATCGGGAGGGCGCGGTGGTGTGGGCGGGCGAGGGCAAGTCGGCCGCGGTCCTCGGGGCGTTCTACGCCGAGCTCGGGCCCCAGCGCTGCGCGCGCCTCGCGGCGGTGTCGATGGACATGGGCCCGGCGTACGCGCCTGGCCACCACCCGGCATGCCCCGGGGGCCGCCCAGTGCGTCGATCCCTTCCACGTGGTGAAGCTCGCCAACGAGGCCCTCGAGGCGACGCGGCGCTGGGCCTGGAACCGCGAGCGGGACGCCCACCCCGAGCCCAGACGGCCGCGCGGCAGACCGCCGGCCAACGCGCTCCCAACGGTCCGCTCACGCTGGGTCAAGCACACCCGCTGGGCCCTGCTGAAGGATCCCGCCACGCTCAAGGATTCGCAGCGGGCGGTGCTCGAGGAGCTGCGCGCCAGCGACTCGCTGCTGTGGCGCGGCTACCTGCTGAAGGAGGCGCTGCGCCGGCTCTACCGGCTGCCCGACGCGGCACTGGCGGCGGCCCATCTCGATGCCTGGCTGGGCTGGGCCAGCCGCTGCCGCATCCCGGCCTTCGTGACGCTGGCGCGGACGATCCGCAAGGAGCGCGAGCGGATCCTGGCCGCCATCGAGCTGGGCCTGTCGAACTCCAAGCTCGAAGGGTTGAACAGCAAGATCCGCCTCATCAACCATCGCGGCTACGGCCACCACAGTGCTGCCGCGGTGATCGCGATGATCTACCTCTGCTGTGGCGGGATCCGCGTGCGCCTACCCACAGAATCCTGAGGAGAACCCGAAATGTGACAAAGCGGCCGGCCGGCGTGGCCGTCACCGCCGCCCCCACTCGAGGGACGACACGCCCGCCCGCTTGGCACATACGTTGACAAGCGCCACGAGCACAACCCGTCGGCTGATGGGGCCCGCGACCCAGGTCAGCGGTCCCACCGCACCGCGTGGTTCGTCCGCTCCCGTACCCACCGGCCCCCCGGCAGGCGGGCCAGACGGCTCTGGCGGTGCGGCCTCACGGCCACGACGATCCCGTCGGCGGGTGGCCCAGGCCCGCGATCGCCCCTGCGTCCCCTCGGGGGGAGAGGTCGCATTCGCCTGCTTGCTCGCGTTCGGCGGTGCGCCCGCGCCCGGCGCCCCGAGCATCCAGGTTGGGCGAGCTGCAGGGAAATGGGCAATGACAATGTTCGCGCTGACCCTTCGACCACCGGCCAACCGGCTGCGCGTGGCAGCGGTCGCACTGCTCATCTGGCTCGGCATCGGAGCGCTCGCGGGTGGTGCCGCGCTCCTCCTGAAGCCTGACGGCAGCGTGATGCAGTTCTCGACGGACCTCCTCGAAGGGAGTCCGTTCGCCGACTACACGATCCCGGGCCTCATCCTTGGTGGGTTGTTCGGCGTGGGCTCGCTCCTGCTTGCGGTTTTGGCGTACCGGCGTGAGCCGATTGCTCCCTTCCTGATCCTCGCCCTCGGCGTGGGTCAGATGGTCTGGATCGTCGTCGAGCTGGCCATCATCAGGGAGTTCAGTTTCCTGCACATCGTCATGTTCACGACCGGCCTGTTGCTCGCCGTGGTGGCCGTGGCCTGGGGCATGCCGACGTGGCGGGAGGCCCGCAAGAACCGCGGCTGATCCCCGGGCCGCCGGGGCAATGGTCTGCCGTCGGCGCAGCGGAGCCTTTCGTCGGCGCATTCGCCGGTGCAGCGGACGTCGGCCGCTCAGCGGACGTCGGCCGCTCAGCGAACCGCGTCGGCCACGCGGACGTCGGCCGCTCAGCGAACAGCGTCGGCCATGCGGACGTCGTCCAGCCACGCGGACGTCGCCTGGCCCGGGGGCATCCGCCCCAGGACACCGCCGAGTTCAGGCCGCCTGCCTGGACACGCCGACACCTACCAATCGATGTTGCCGTCCAGCGTGCCGTCCGACGCGTCCAGCATCTCGAGGTCGGCGTCGAGATCCCTCGATCGATTGCACTCGCCGCAGATCGGCATTCCGGCCTCGCCCGTCGGGTCGTCCTCCGGGTCTCCTCCCAGCGGCCGGCCGCAGCCTGAGCAGAAGAGTGCGGCCGACCGCGGATTGACCGAGGCCAGGTCATCTTCGAGTCGTTTCTGCCATCCCATCCGCGAACCGACCTTCTGCGTGCGTGCTTGATCGACGAGAGCGTGGCACCAGCGCGTGCCACCTAGCCTGTCACAACGCCCGAGCGACATCGGTTGTCTGATTCGGTCGGCCCCCGTTGCCAACCGCCCCGATGGCCCGATCAGCGCAGCCCGGCGCCGAACCTGTCGCCCGGGTTGGGTGCGTTCTGGACGCCGGGACTCGCCTGCGACCAGAGTTGGTCGTTCGATCCGGTCGGCCCATTGGCCGCGCCGTACAGGACGTTGACCACGCCCGCATCACTGACCCCGTTTGGCTCGTTGTCCGCGGGAACGCCAACCGCCAGATCGGTCCGGTCGCCGAGGCCAAAATCGGCGGCGGACAGACTGGCGCCGAAGTGATCGTTCTTGGCCGCCGTGCCCGCCACGCCGGTGGTCGCCTGGTCGAACAACTGCTGCGTGCCGTTGTCGTAGAAGAGGATCACGGCGCCTGCGCCATCTACCGCCCCGACCTGTTCACCGGGGACGCCGACGGCGAGGTCCAACCCAGTGCCCGCATCGAACGTGCCCACCGCAAGCGACGAGCCGAATGCATCGCCGGCCTCGGGCACATCTGGTACGCCGGCCGGCGCTTCCGACAGCTGTACGGCGATGTTCCCTACCACGACCAGCGCCTCGCCGGCATTCGCCACCGACGCTCCGTTGAAGGTGATGTCCTTTCCCGGCACTCCGACGACCAGCTCCTCCGGCCCCGTGGCACTTCCCACCAGGTTGGCGGCAACCATGGCGGCGCCGAAATGGTCACCGGCCCTGCTCGCGCCGCCGCCGCTGAACGACTCCTGCGTGAAGGCGCTGGTCGTGAACCCCTTGGTCGTGGCGGCCCGATCAACCAGCACGATGGCTCCCGCGTTCTGCGCCGTGGTGCCGGGGCTGGTCTGGACGCTGGCGTTGGGAAGTCCGACGACCAACTCGTCAACCGGGTCCGAGTCGAACTGTCCCGCCGCCAGCGTGATGGCATTGGACACGAACCCGAGGTCGACGCTCCCGACCACCACCTGGTTGGTAAATGGCGGCACGAGGAACGCCCGACTGCCGCCCGCGTTGATAACGACGGTATCGTCGATCGAACCGATCGCCAGGTCGGCGATTCCGTCGCCCGTGTGCGGATCGCTCGACCCGGGCGCGAGGAAGTCGAGCGCCGCAAGCGCGGATCCAAGGCGCCCGCCATTGGTCCCGCCGAGGCGGAAGGCCGCCGGCCCGACCAACCCGTGCGGCGAGCCCCAGAGGACGACGACCGCGCCACGGTCGGCGCCGATCACATTGCCATGGCTGTCCTCGATGTCCTCCCCGGGCACGCCGATCGCGAGGTCGGCGAACCCGTCGCCATCGAAGTCGCCCGAGGTGAGCTTCGCGCCGAACGCGTCGCCTGCCTCGGCGCCCCCGAAGGTGGTGCCAACACCGAGCAGCGCCTGCTTCTCGTTGATGAACTGGTCGCCGGTCGTACCCAGGCCATGTGCCGAGCCGTACAGGATCTCGACTGCACCCGCGCCGGCCTTCCCGCCGATCGTCTCGCCGGGGATCCCGATCGCCAGGTCCGCGAACCCGTCGCCGTTGAAGTCGTGCCAGGACGCGCGTTCGGCGGCCGCGACGGGGGCCGTCGCCCGGACCGAACACAGTGCGGCGATCATCGCCGCACCAACGATCGTCGTGGTTATGCCACGCTTCATCCCACACCTGCTGTGACGGTCGGGGCCCCGCGGCCGAACAATCTCGGGGGATGGTGGCGTGCGCCGGCATGGCATGTCAACAGGTCTTGCGCCGGTCGCCTGTCTGGCCAGTGGCGTCACGGCATGTGCACCGACCGGCATCGCGCAGTGGCCGGCCACCCCTCCCACCCGACTACCGGCGCCGCGAGACCGCGCCGTCGATCCTTCGGACAACCGCCTCGACCGTGTCGAACCACCGGTCGAGCTCCGACGACGTCGGCGGTAGCTCGTAGGCGTGGTGGTGGCACGCGTTCGACAACGCGTACCACGTCACGGCCGCGCGAGTTGCGAGCCCCGCGTCGCCGAGATAGTCGGGAAGGCAGAGGAGTTGCGCGCGCATCGTCGCATCGTCGACCCCGGGTGCCTGCGCAGCCCAGAGATCGACGAGCGAGATCTCCAGGGCCTGCCGGCAGAGCAGCGCCACCGCCATCGGCCATCGGCCGGCGAGCTCGGGCGGGTGGTTGCGTTCCAGTTCGTCCGCTGCCCCGAGCAGCTGCTTCGGACTCAGCCCGATGTAGGCGGTCACTTCGATCGCTCGCGGATGGTCCTGCAGACGCGCTCCGTGTCTCGAATTAGATCGTCCAGCGAACCCCGGTAACCCGCGTGCGATCCCCGGTTCGCAAAGCTCACGGCGCTCTCTGCCCAGTCCCCCCATTCCCGGAGGCGGGCCGCGACATCCCCGCCGCGCGCAGGGTCGTCGAAGAGCGCCAGTGCCAGGTGCAGCGTGAGCGTCGTGAGTGACTCGATCTCGCGTTCGACCTCCGCGTGGGGCACACCACGGCCGATCAACCGGCGCCTGGCCACCTCGATGCACGCCGCCTCGATCGCCGAGCGGCAGTACCCGGGGACGACGTGGCCTGCCACGCCGGGAGGAAGGTGCTCCGTCCTGGCAAGCGCCTTTGCGTCGTCGAGGTGCTGCCGGACCGGGTTCCAGGCCTCCGTGACCTCGACCTCGCTCTCCGGGCCGCGGGTCACAGCGAACACGTGCGCTGACAGATTCAGCCGGCGCACGGCCTCCGGGAGGCGATCGTCGTGCGTGAAGACCACGACCTGCCGGTCCCGGGCGGCATGCGCAAGGACGTTCGCGAGACCGTCGACGCGCGCCGGGTCCATCGACTGCACCGGGTCGTCGATCACTACGAACCGGAACGGGCTCTCGGGCAGCGTCGCCCGCGGGAGGAACAGCCCCAGCGCGATCGAGTTCAGTTCACCCTGGCTCATGACACCCAGTGCCGCCCCGGGAACACCATCGATCTGCACGTCCATCTCGACACGCCGTTGGGTGCCGGTGCCGGCGAGCGCCACCCGCCCGAGTTCCACGCTGCTCTGCTGCCGCAACGCCTTCCAGTTCTGCACGACCGCGTCCGCGATCGGCTGGAAACGCTGGGTCCTGATGGCTCCGGACGTCTCCTTCAGCCACCGCTCGGCGGCCTTGAGATCCGCGACCGGCTCGGCGCCGGCATCCGCGGCCCGCGCGGCTCCGATCCACGCGGCGAGATCAAGGGCAACCGGCCGCCAGACGTCCTCGCGACGCTCAAGTTCGGCCGACGCGTCGGCCCGGACGCGCTCCGCGGCGTCTGCCACGCGCACTACCGATTCCTCGAGGTGGTTCGCGAGCGTGCGAAGATCTCGGGCCGGCGGAACGGCCGCGAGCGCTTGCCATGCATCTCGGAGCCCGGCGACGTCGATCTCGACGGCGGCCGCATCGCCCAGCAGGGTCGGCGGATCCGAGAGCAGCCGCATGCCATCCGTGAGCGCCGACTCACCGGCCGCGCGAGCGTCGCGCCAATCGGCTGCCGTGCGTTCCAACTGCTCTGCGGCCGTCTCCGTCCGGGCGCGCCAGGTCGCCGAGAGCGCGTTTCGCTTGCCGCAGACCGGGCAGTTGCCATCGCCATGGCGATCGTGGTGCGCGAGCGCCTGGCGAAGCAGCGAGGCCAGTTGGCCGGCGTCGCTCGGCGCCGTGCCGAGCATCGCGTCCAGCCGGTCTGCCGCTGCCCGGAGTCGCACTGAGGCATCGGCCGCCGCCTCCGGCGACGGTGTCCGTAACGCCGCGAGCGCACGCAGCGTGGCCATGGCTCCACGCGACTCCACGGCCGACGCGGATCGGTCGATCGTCTCCCCAGCCGCGTCAAGGTTCCACTTCCTGCCCGCCAGCGCCGCGACGGCTCGCCGCGCCCGGTCGTCGTCGATGGCCCCGAGGCGCACGAGCAGCGACGCGAGGTTCTTCTTCGCGGAAGTCAGCGCCTTCTCGCGCTCGAGCCGGACATCGCGCAGCAGTTCGGACGCAAGGTCGAGCTCCCCGAGACCGAGGATCGCCGAGAGGCGATCGTGCAGTTTCGTCGGGCCCTCGTCGAACATGGATCCCAACTCGTTGTACGAGAGGAAGGGCCGGTAGGCTTCGAGGGCAGACGACCAGCCGAGCGACGCGAAGTCGGCCTTTCGGCGTGACGGCCGCATCACGACGACCTGGCTCGACTCGATGTTCTCAGTCTCCCAGGTCCGAGTGACCGTCGTCGCGCCCTTCTCGCCGTCGATCGCGAAGTCGGCCGACACCTGCGCCTGCTCAGCGTGGTGCAGGTTGCGCCAACCCTCGACCCACACACGCGAGCGGTGGGCCCATCGCCAGTTCGACCCGGTCAGGAGGATCTCGAGGCCTTCGGCGAAGCTCGACTTGCCGGAGCCGTTTCGTCCAACGACGAGCGTCAGGCCCGGGCCCGGAGTGAGCTCGAGGGTCACCCGCGGGCCGATGCCGCGAAATCCCTCGACAGTGATCGATCGAAGGTAGGCACCGAGTGGGGCGCGCTCGACGGCCGATTCGGCGGGGGCGGCCCGCGACCCGCGGGGCTCACCGCCGAGCACCGCCGCCAGGCTCCCCGCTCCCTCGCAGGCTGCCAGGGCCAGCAGCGCCCACGGCTCGTCCCGGTCCGCGCCAAGCCTGTCCGTGACGATCTGGAAGAGCGCGGCGTCCACGTCAGGTTCCCGAGAAATTACGTCCGTGCATCTGCACCTCGCAACGGTACGGGCTGGCGCAAGGGCCGGGGCCCGTGACATCACACGAGCTGCCGCCGGGCGCGGCCCGCCCGAAGGCAGCGATCAGCGTCGCTCGCGCCTGTGCCAGCTTGGGTGGCACAGTCACCGCGAAGCGGCTCAGCTGTTCGAGTAGGGCGGCGCCAGGTTCCCGAACATCGGGTAGTGGCGAACGTTGGCCGTCGCCAGCTCCGCTCCCAGTTCCAATGCCGTAGCCGCGACAACGAGATCGGCCAGCCCGAGGCCGGTATGGCTCGGGCCCCAGCGTCGTCCGAGCTCTCCCGCCCGCCGCGCGATGCCCTCATCGACCCCGATCCAGCGAACCGCGCTGAAGGCCCGCTCCGCGGACTCCCGCTCTCCCGATCGGAGGCCACGCAGTATCTCGATCCTGGTGACCTCCGAACAGACGAGCCGACGGTCGAGGCCGGCGAGATAGTCGCGTGCGGCCGCGGATCCGCGCAGGAGATCGACAAGGACGGTCGTGTCGACGACGGTCAGCGGGAGCGCCACTGTTCCTCCAGCTCCTGATCCCTTGCCGCGTCGGCACGGCGAAGTTCCTCGACATACGCTGAGCCATCCGGCAACCGCGGGATCGACCCGAACGCGTCACCGAGCGCACGCCGCTGGCGAGCCAGCTCTGTCGGGTCCTCATCCGGGCCTGCCAGGTAGCTCTCGATCGCTTCGCGGATCAGGTGCGATGCCGTCACGCCGGACGCCGCCGCCCGCCGGGCGAGCCGCTGGGCCTGGTCGTCATCGAGGTAGATCTGCGTGCGCTTCACGATGTACGAATCATACATCGCACGCTGATGGCCCGGAGCCCGGCGCCTGCCTGTTGGCCGAGGTTGATTCCACCGGGAGAATCGGCACGCTGGCACCATGCCGTTCGGCCTGTTAGACTATGGCAGTCGCTCAGTGCGAGCGGCGCTCCGCGTGGTCGACCTGCCTTCTCGAACAGACCGTGCGTCTGCTGTCGAGTTCGGGAAGTTGAAAGGGTCACTATGACCACCGGTACCATCAAGAAGGTCGTCTCCGATCGCGGATTCGGCTTCATCACCGCCGAAGACGGCAACGACTACTTCTTCCATCGCAACGAGCTCGAGTCCTCGCTCGACTTCGACCGCCTCAACGGCGGCGAGCGCGTGACGTTCGACGTCCAGTCGAGCCCCAAGGGCCCGCGAGCCGCCCACGTGCAGGCTGCCTGAAACGCCCGGCCGTAACCGGCCGAGCCACGAGACCCCGGCAATCCGCCGGGGTCTTTTCATGTCCGGCGCACGTCGCCGCTGCTCCGCGAGGGGGCGCGGTTCGTGAAACAGGCGCCTTGTCACGCCTCGTGCGGTGCCACCAGCCCTTCCCGACCGAGCCGCGACACCCGACACTGACGACGCCCGCCCGAGCGACCGACTTTCTCCTCGCCGGGCGCGAGCAGCACCCGAGGGATGGTCAGACCGCCATGGTGCCCAGGGGAATCGCCGCGCTCACGCTGCGCACGCTGACCGTCGTTGTCCTTGCCCTTGCCGCGACGGCGGGGTCGGCTTCAGGCCCACCGTCCACCCTGGCTGCCACTCCGGGTGACTTCGCCGCCATCGATGCCCATGTCGGCGGGCGCATGTCGGCGGCATCCATACCCGGGCTCGCCTACGCGATCGTCAGGGACGGACAGGTCGTCCATCTCGCCGGGTTCGGCGTCGCCGACGGCACCGGACGCACGATGACACCGCAGACCCCGATGGTCATCGGCTCGGTGGGCAAGACACTCACGGCACTCGCGATCCGGCAGCTGATCGACGCGGGCACGGTCGATCTCGATAGTCCTGTCACGCGCTATCTGCCCTGGTTCACCCTCGCGACCCCCGGCGCCGCCGGCCGGGTCACCATCCGAAACCTGCTCGAACATACGAGCGGGATCTCGACCGCCGACGGCCAGGACCCGACCTGGTACCGGCCGGGGCTCGCAGTGTCGGACGTTGCGAGGGGCCTTGCCTCGGTCGCCACCGATCGTCCGGTCGGTGACGCCTACGAGTACTCGAACGTCAACTACGTCGTGCTCGGAGCGGTCATCGAGTCGGTATCGGGGCAGGCATACGGCGACTACCTGCAGGCCCACGTCTTCAGCCCGCTGGGCATGTCCCACAGCTACGCGTCGCTGGACCCCGCTCGTGCCGACGGCCTGGCAGTCGGCCATCGATTCCTCTTCGGGATTCCGGTGAGCTATGCGGAGGCCTTTCCGACCGGCATGGTCCCGGCCGGCTACCAGGTTTCGACTGCAGAAGACATGGCGCACTTCGTCGCTGCGTTTTCCAATCACGGCGTGTATGCGGGCACCGACGTGGTCGCGCCCGCGGGGCGCTCCGGCAACGTCCCCGACTACGACATCACCTGGACGCCGATCACGGGCTTTCCGTCCGGCTTCACGCCCGGGCACAGCGGGACGACCCTGAACTACAACGCCTACATCGCGTTCATGCCGGCCGAGCACGTCGGCGTCGCGGTGCTGGCGAACGCCAACCCGTCACAGTTCATGGGCCTGCCGATGGGAGCCGCCGACATCGGACTCGACGCGCTCCGCCTGTACCTCGGCCTTGACGCGACGTCGACTGCACCGGGCGTCCAGGGCGTGTACGTCGTGATCGACCTCGTACTGCTGGCGCTCCTCGCCCTGCTCGCGTTCGAGGTCATCCGGTTGCGCGGATGGCGCCGTCGGCGTGCCGCTTCACGACACCCGCGCGCGGCGTCGATGGGATCGCTGCTCGTCGACGGCCTGCTGCCGCTGGCGATCCTGGTCGGCGTTCCGTTCCTCGTCGGCGCGACCGCCTCGGGCTCGGCGGACATCCCAAAGGCGTGGAGCTTCCTCGCGTGGATCCTGCCCGACATCGCGCTCACCCTGCTTGCGGTCGCGTTCGGACTGCTGGCGGTGGGAGTCGTCAAGCTCGGCTGGCTGCTGCTCGAGCGCCGGAACGCGGCAGGGCCGGCACTCGTCCCGGCAAGCTGAAACCCGGCCGGACCCGGCATCGCGACGGCCTCTCGACGGCCCATCGACGGCCGCGCCAGAATGACCCGCACCTACGGCCGATGGGGTACCACGCGAGGACACCTGGGCAGCACGCGTGCATCTCGACTCAGGGACGCCGGTGACCACCGCCGCAGGGCCGACCATCCTTGCGAGGCTCCAACTCGAGGACGTCGCCCTCGTGGCGGTCATGCTGCTCGCGCGCCCGCTCGACCACCTGCTCTCTACCGGCGGGCCGGGCCCGAGTACGCCCGCGGACCTCCTGGCCGGACTGATCTCGATCGTGGCCGCGGCCGGAGCGATCGCCGCGCTGGCGACCCGCGTTCCAGGCGAGTCGGTGCTCGATGCATCCGGCGAGCCTGCCCGCTACGCGATGATCGGGCCGTTCATCGGGGGAATCGGGCTGATTGCGGGAACCGGCTCCCAGTTGCTGGGCTTCGACACCGGCGGACTCTTCATCGGCGCGGCCATGGTCGCGGCGGTGTTGAGCATGGTCTTCGCCGCGCGGCTTCCGGTTGTGTCACCCCAGGTCCGACGGTTGATGGTGGCGCCGTTCGTGCTGCTGGCCGCCGGCTTCTTCGAATCGCTGCTGTCGGACATGACGGGATCGCTGGCCGGCTCCGGCGGCCTCGCCCCCTGGGCTTTCTCTCCCGAGGGACTGCCGGTCGCGGCGACGATGGTCCCGATCCTCGCGCTCGCGTCGCTCGTCTTCTACCTCATGCTGATCTACGCGCCCCGCGAACTTGCCGATCCCGGGACGCGCGTGCGGACCTGGGTCGTCCGCTTCGGGCTGTTCTTCGGCAGCCTGCTGCTGGGGCTGCTGCTCGGAGGCAGCGTCCCGCTCTTCCTCGGCTGATCGGCGGGCGGGCGGGCTCCCCGTTCCAACACCTCGGCAAGCAGACCTCCGAATCCCGTCGGTCACGCGGACGCTTCTCGCCCGGACCGGCGCCGAAGAGCGCCGCGCGCCAATCGAGGCCGGACAGGCGCCGCCTTTTGTTGCGAACAATGACCAACGGCCCCCTCGAACCCACCCATTGGGCAATACGCCGGCAGGCTGCGCGGGCTGCAGAGTCACCAGACCGGGGGGTTGCCGGGGAGATGCCCACAGGGAGGGAGCATTCATGCGACGCACGGTTGTCATTTGGCTTGCCACGATCCTGGTACTTGGAACGAGCGGGATTGTCCAGGGATCGGCGGCCATCCCGCGCGCGGCCGAACCAGCTGCCGCGGACGCGGCAGCGCCGCTGAGCCCGACGGATGAGACGAAGATCCCGCACTACTTCGGCCCGTATCCGAACTGGGCCAACAGCCCACAGACGCTCGCCGACGCGATCGTCACGATCACGGCCCAGGCCGGCGATGCCGGCACCGGCGCAGAGGCGACGGCGACCGTCGACCCGAAGACCGGCGGCATCACCGCGATCACAGTCACGAGCCCTGGCACCGGGTATGGCGTGCAGCCCTCCGTCTCGATCGACGCGCCCGGCATCACGCCCACGGCGCCGGCCGGCGCGACTGCCCAGATCTCACTGGGCGTCGTGACCAGCATCGCCGTCGTAGAGTCGGGATTCGGCTTCACGACGCCGACGGTCAGCCTGACCGGCGGCAATCCAACGCCGGGATCCGAGGCCACTGCCGCGGCCAGCGGCGGGGTCGACAACATCACCCTGACCGATCCGGGGAGCGGCTACGCGATCCAGCCGATCGTCGAATTCTCGCTCCCGCAACTGACCGGCGGCGTGCCGGCGACCGGTTCTGCGACGATGAACGGAAGCGGCGTGGTCACCGCCATTGACGTGGTGAACCCAGGCTCCGGGTATACGTCCGCCCCGACCGTCACCATCCTCGATGGCAACCAGCCGAATCCGACGGCGGCCACAGCCGTGGCCACGATCGGCATCGGCCAGATCGACGTGACTTCCGGCGGCCAGGGCTACGACTCCGCCCCCGCCGTCACGATCGCAGACAGCGTCGCGCCCTTCGACAAGGGCGCCAGCGCGACGGCCGCGGTCGCGGTCAGGGGCGCCGTCACCGGCATCACCGTGACCGCCGCCGGCGCCGGCTACCTCACGCCCGGCCTCAAGAAGTTCGTCGACACGCTTCCGGGCCTGACCCCCGCCGGCGCCAACGACCTCGGCCAGTACATTCCCGTGGGCGTGCCCGACACAACCACGTACCCCGGCTCCGACTACTACGAGATCGCGGTCGTCCAGTACCGCATGAAGTTCCACCGCGACCTGCCGGCCACGCTGCTCCGCGGCTACGTGCAACTCTCGACGAGCGTGGTTCCCGGGAACCAGGTCCCGCTGAGCAACGCCAACCTGGACCCGACGCTGCCGTCCACCCCGATCGTGGGCTACACCGGGGTCGACAACCCCCACTATCTCGGGCCGACGATCGTTGCCACCAAGGACCGCCCGGTGCGGATCCTGTTCCGGAACCTCCTGCCCACCGGCGTCGGTGGCGACCTTTTCCTGCCCGTCGACACCTCGCTCATGGGGTCGGGCCCGGGCCCGGGCATGATGACTCTCGATTCCAACGGTGTCCCCATGGACATGTCGCCGGACCTGGGCACGGTCACCGATGGAGTGCGCAACCCCATCTGCGGAGAGACCCCCAAGCCCATGGAGTGCTACTCCGAGAACCGCGCCACCCTGCACCTGCACGGCGGGATCACCCCCTGGATCAGCGACGGCACCCCGCACCAGTGGACCACGCCCGACGGCGAGGACACCGCCTATCCCCAGGGCGTCAGCGTGAGCAACGTCCCCGACATGCCCGATCCGGGCCCGGGCGCCCTTACCTTCTTCTACACCAACCAGCAGAGTGCCCGGCTGATGTTCTACCACGACCACGCGTGGGGCATCACCCGCCTCAACGTCTACGCCGGCGAGGCAGCGGCCTACCTGATCACCGATGCCATGGAGCAGAGCCTGGTCGCGCCGGGCGGCGCGCTCGATGGTCTTGGTATCGGCACCCCGCTCGTCATCCAGGACAAGACCTTCGTGCCGAGCACGGCCCAGATGCAGAAGACCGACCCGACCTGGGACGCCTCCCGGTGGGGCGGCGAAGGCAGCCTCTGGACGCCGCACGTGTACATGCCGGCCCAGAACCCGGGCGACCCCACGGGCATGAGCGCGTTCGGGCGCTGGATGTACGGCCCCTGGTTCTGGCCGCCCGCCGGTAATGCCAAGTACCCGCCGATCGCCAACCCCTACTACGACCCGACCTGTGATCCGAACGTCCAACCGTTCTGCGAGCCGCAGTTGATTCCGTCGACGCCGAACATCTCGGTGGGCATGGAAGCCTTCAACGACACACCGATCGTCAACGGCACGGCCTACCCGACCACCACGGTCGACCCGAAGGCCTATCGCTACCGGATCCTCAACGCTGCCAACGACCGCTTCTGGAACCTGCAGTGGTACGTCGCAGATCCCACGACCGGCACCCTGAGCGAGGTGGCCCTGAAGCCCGCCGAGCTCGCGGCCGCGCAGACCGACCCCAACGTCTTCCCGACGCCTGACACGACCAAGAGCCCGGCCGGACCCAACTGGATCCAGATCGGCACCGAGGGCGGGTTCCTGCCGTCGCCGGCCGTGATCCCGGCCCAGCCGATCACCTGGATCACCGACCCCACCCGCTTCGACTTCGGCAACGCCGACAAGCATTCGCTGCTGCTGGCGCCGGCCGAGCGCGCCGACGTCATCGTCGACTTCTCGCAGTTCCGGGGCAAGACCCTGATCCTCTACAACGACGCCCCGGCCGCGTTCCCGGCGCGCGTCAGCAGCTACGACTACTACACCGGCGGCCCCGACCTGTCGCCCGTGGGTGCCCCGACAACCCTGCCCGGCTATGGCCCCAACACCCGCACGATCATGCAGGTCAAGGTGTCCAACGCGCCGCCGGCCACGGCGTGGGATCGCCCCAACACCACCAACGACCGCATGGGCACGCTCATGGCGGCATTCGCCCACCATCTCGATGCCAGCGGCAACCCCGCCGGCGTGTTCGAGTCCGGCTCGGACCCGATCGTCGTCGGACAGGCCGCCTACAACTCGGCCTACGGTTCAAGCTTCGTGACCAACGGCTGGTGCAACAGCCCCACCAACCCGAGCGCCAAGTGCGACGGGTTCGCGCGCATCCAGGAGCAGGGCGGGGACCTCTTCGGGTTCAACACCCTGGCGGCTCCGACCGCCAAGATGCAGATCCCCCTCCGGTCGGTGGCCATGCACGACGAGATGAACTCGGCCAACTTCGATGAATGGGGGCGGATGACCGCCAACCTGGGTGTCGAAGCGCCGGGTGCCACCCCGCTGCTGCAGAACATCATCCTGTTTCCGTATGTGAACCCCGCGACCGAGACCTTCGACTCGACCGGGCTGCCCAGCAGCCTGGACGTGACGCCGATCGCGTCGGCCGCGGACGGGACGCAGATCTGGAAGATCACGCACAACGGGGTGGACACGCACCCCATCCACTGGCACCTCTACGACGTGCAGGTGATCAACCGGGTCACCTGGGACAACATCATCATGCCGCCGGATGCGAATGAGCTCGGCTGGAAGGACACGGTCCGGATCAGCCCGCTCGAGGACACGTACGTGGCAGTGCGGCCCATCGTGCCGACGCTACCCTTCGCCGTGCCCGACAGCAGACGGCCCCTGAACCCGATGATGCCCCTCGGCGCGCAGGGGTCGGCGAACGGCCCGAACGGGACCGAAGCCGGCTTCAACAACACCGACATCGCCGGCAACCCGATCGCGCCGATCGTGAACGAGATCGTGAACTTCGGCTGGGAGTACGTCTTCCACTGTCACATCCTCAGCCACGAGGAGATGGACATGATGCGGCCGGTGACGGTCCACGTGTCCTGGACGGTGCCGGACGCGCCCATCCTCACGCATCCGCTGGGCGGCCCGATCGTGCTGAACTGGACGGACGGGACGCCGGTGGACTACACGAACCCGGCCACGTGGGCCAATCCCAAGGAGGAGATCGGCTACAAGATCCTGCGGGCCACCGTGGCGGGCGGCGTCCCCGGAGCCTTCTCCGAGGTCGGCAAAGCGCTCGCCAACCAGACGAGCTACACCGACGCCAGCGCCCTCCCCGGCAACGAGTACCAGTACGAGGTCGTCGCCTACAACGAGGCCGGCGCGTCCACCTCCAACGCCGTCACCGCGGTGGTCGGCCTGAACATCACGGCCTCGAGCGCCACGATGGTGTACGGCGGGACGGTCCCGACGATCACCCCGATCTACGCGCCAACTCTCAACCCGCCCACCATCCCGGCGCCCGCCGTTCTGCCGACGTGCTCGACGACGGCAACCAGCACCTCGCCGGTCGGCACCTATCCGTCCAGCTGCACGGGACCGGCAACCGATCCTGTCTATCAGACCATCAACTACTTTGCCGGGACGGTGACGGTGACCCCAGCGCCCGTGATCGTCACGGCGCCGAGCCCCACGGTCGCCTACGGCGATCCGGTCCCGGCTCTCACTCCGGCCTACGCGGGCCTGGTGGCACCGACCACGGTTCCCACGACGCCGGCCCTCTGCCAGACGACCTACGGTGTCGGCTCGCCGGTCGGCACGTATTCGGTGACCTGCTCCGGCGCAGCCGACACCAACTACACCTTCAGCTACGTCGCGGGCGTCCTCACCGTGGGCCCGGCCGTCCTGACGGTGACCGCACCGAGTCCTTCGATGGTCTACGGCGCGGCGGTGCCCCCGCTCGTTCCGAGCATCACCGGCTTCGTGGGCACCGATACGTTGGCCTCCCTGACCACCGCCCCGACGTGCACCACCACCGCCACCGGCGCGTCGCCGGTCGGCACCTATCCGGTGACCTGCTCCGGCGGCGCCGCGGCCAACTACACCTTCAACTACGTCGCGGGCACCCTCACCGTGACCCCGGCCGTGGTGAGCGTCACGGCCTCCAGCCCGAGCATGGTCTACGGCGGGGCCGTCCCGCTGATCACCCCGATCTATAGCGGCTTCCTGAACGGAGCCACGGCACCGGCGACCGCCCCGACCTGCTCCACGACCGCACTGAGCACGTCGCCGGTCGGGACCTACCCGTCGAGTTGCTCCGGTGCCGCTGACCCGAACTACACGTTCACCTACACGCCCGGCCTGGTGACCGTGACCCCGGCCACCGTGGTCGTCACCGCCTCCAACGGCACCATGATCTACGGCGGCACGCCGCCGGCGATCACGCCAAGTTATGCCGGCTTCCTGAACGGAGCCACGGCACCGGCTACGGCCCCGACCTGCTCCACGACTGCACTCAGCACGTCGGCGGTCGGGATCTACCTGTCGACCTGCTCCGGCGCCGCTGACACGAACTACACGTTCAGCTACGTGGCCGGCATCGTGTCGGTCACCAGGGCCACCCTGACGGTCACGGCCTCGAACGCCACGATGGCCTACGGCGCGGCGGTCCCCGCCATCACGCCGAGCTACGCCGGGTTCGTGAACGGCAACACGCCGGCCTCGCTGACGACCGCCCCCACGTGCTCGACCACGGCCACCAGCGCCTCGCCGGTGGGCACGTATCCGACGACCTGCTTGGGTGCCGCTTCCCCCAATTACACGTTCAACTACGTCGCCGGCACGCTCACCGTGATCAAGGCGAACCAGACGATCACGTTCGGCGCCCTCGGCAACAAGACGCTGGGCGTCAATCCGTTCCTGGTCACCGCGACTGCCAGTTCCGGGCTGCCGGTGGCCTTCTTCGAGCAGCACCCCGACGATCTGCTCGGTCGGCGGCGCGACGGTGGCGGTCCTCGGCGCCGGCACCTGCACGATCGTGGCGTCACAGCCCGGCAACACCAACTTCAACGCCGCCCCGAATGTCACACAGTCGTTCTCCGTGGCGAAGGCCGCGACGACCACGACAGTCACCGCCAACTTCAACCCGACGGCGCTCAACCATCCGGTGACCTTCACCGCGGTCGTCGCACCGACCAACCCGGCCGTGGGCGCGACGCCCACCGGTAACGTCCAATTCAAGATTGACGGGGCCAACCCGACCGGTGGGCTCGTCGCCGTCGATGTCAACGGCATCGCGACGTTCACGACCTCGGCAATGACCGTGGGCGCGCACACGGTCACCGCCGTGTACGCAGGCGACGTCAACTTCATCGGCAGCACGAGCGCCGCGCTCTCGCAGACGGTGAAGACGCGGTTGGCCACCACGACAGCGGTGACCAGCAGCGTCAACCCCTCCGTCTGGCGGCAGTCCGTGACGTTCACCGCGACGGTCACGCCGGAGAACCTCAGCCTGGGGACCGCCACGGGCACGGTGCAGTGGCGGATCGACGGGGCCAACGTCACCACCTCGACGCTCGTGGCCGGCAAGGCCACGTACACCACCGCCACGTTGGCGAGGGGTACGCATACCGTGGTGGCGAGCTACCTCGTCAGCACGAGCCTGGCCGCCAGCACAAGTCCGACGCTCACCCAGACGGTGAACCGGGCGGCGACCATGACGGTCGTCACGCTCCAGTCACCCATCGGGAGCACGGCAACCAAGACCTACACCGCCACCGTCAGCGCAGTGGCGCCGGGCGGCGGCATTCCCAACGGCGGCACCGTGCAATTCCGGATCGACGGCGTCAACCGCGGCGGGGCACGCCCCGTCGCGAACGGCGTCGCGACCTGGACGACAACCCTGGTGCTCTCGGTGGGCAACCACACGGTAATTGCGATCTATAGCCCCGGGACGAGCTACCTCGGCAGCACCAGCGCGCCCGTGACGCAGCGCGTCCAGTAAGGGCAATTACTGGGCCCGGGTCGCCGGGCACCTGACGAGAGAGGCCCCTGCTTCGGCGGGGGCCTCTTCGTTGTCCGGCGCACGACCGGCGCGTCGGTGTTGCTTCTGCCGTTGATCAGCGCAGCAGCGACCTCGCGAGATCCTCCAGGATCCGTGAGACCCGGGGATGTATTCCCTCCCAGGGGCTGTCAGGCGCCGCGCGACCCCTCGCGTCCGCTTCGGCCCAGGCCGCCACCGGGGCGAGGCCCGGCGCAGGCGACGCAAGTGATTCCGGCGCCCTCCCCGTGGACTCCCCGTTCGGCAGTAGCTCCAGCGCCGTCTCCGCCTGCCTCCCGCTCACGTCCTCCCGCGTCGCGAGTCGTTCCAGGCCAAGCTTCGCCGTCTCCGGATCCTGGCACGCGAGCGCGCCGCTGATCGCCACGGCCACGATCTCGGGGTCCTCAGATCCCTCCGCTGCCCTCCGGAGCCAGAGCAGCGCCTCAGATCCCCGGCCTCCGTTGATCAGCGCGATCGCCACGAGCTGACACGCCTCCGGGCCCGCAGTACCGACCTGGTCGAGCGTGATGCCGAGGCCGGCGCACGTCGCCTCCACGTCTCCCGTAGACGCGGCGATGCGCGCACGCGCAGCCCCGGTGGCCGCGCTCCGTCCTACCAGCGCTTCGACCCTGTCGATCGTCGCGGTCGCGCCGTCAGGATGGCGCCGCGCCACCGAGATCGCGATCGCGTCGGCCACCTGCCGCGCACCATGCGTCGCGGCCTCGTCGTCGCCAGATCTTCCGACGAGGTGTTGAAGAACGCGTTCGGCGTCGCTGGTCCGCCCGAGACGGGTCCACGCCAGGCCAATCGACTGCATTGCGTCGGCCGACGTCTCCGCCAGCGGGCCAACGATCTCGATGACGCGCCGGTGCCAGTGCTCGTCACCCGTTCGATCGCCGAGCAGGCCGGCGACGGCAGCATGCAGCAGCCGGCCGGCATCGTCGTCCGGGCGAAGAGCGCGGTACGCCACGACATGCTCGAGCGCATCCCAGGCGAGGTCGGCGTGCCACTCCATGCGCGCCAGCAGATACGTCAACTCCGGCACCCCCGGAGCCCGCTCCGCGGCCGTTCGCGCCAGTTCGACCGCCCGATGCCGGTGGCCGAGCGCGAGATGCGCCTCCGCCAGCGCCGCCGCGACCAGACCGGCAAGGTCGGTCGATCGCGCATCGGAAGGCGCCGGCTCCTCAACCGACTCGAGCGCCGTCTTCGCCTCGCCGGGCCGCCCCAGCCCGAGCAGCGAGATTCCCTCGATGAGCCGCGCCGTCGCCCGCTCTCGTGACGAAAGCTCTTCTCCGAGCGCCTCGCGGGCAGCGGCCAGTGCGCCCTCGTAATCGCCGTTGTCGAACGCGTGCCGTGCGAGCGCCACGTGACGACGGGGAGTCGATGGGCCTCGCGCAAAGGCCTCCGCGATCTGCGCTGCGCGCCGGGAATCGTTGGCGGCCCTGGCGTCGTCGAACGACTCGAGCAGCGTGTCGGCCTCAGGCTGCCGCGTCCCGCGCGGCCGACCCACGCTTCGCGGCTGCCACCGTTCGAGATCGCGCCGATGGACCAGGAAGCCTCGCGCCAGGCGCCGCGCCGGCAGGTGGCCGTTCTTGATCGCCGCCCGGATCGTGTGAGGATGGACGCCCTTCGCCGCGGCGGCCTTCGGCACGTCCAGCAGCAGGTCCGAAGCACGTCCCAGCACAAGCTGCTCGATGTGCCACCACCAGTGCGTGACAGGCTCGTCGTCCTTGAAGAGGGCCACGTCCGTCCGATCGAGCAGGGTCGGAGCCGCCGCGCGGAACGCCCTGTCGATGCGGTCCAGCGCGACGAGGTCGTCCGGGCTCGCCTCCGCACCTCGCTCCATCTCGTCCTGCACCAGGGAACGATCGATCAGCGCGCTCACGACGTCCTCGGTGCCGATCAGGTCGAGCAGATGCGGCTGGAGCGCCTCGGTGAAGCGTCGCAGTCGATCGAGCGCATCGGTGGTGACGGAAGGGGTGGGATTCATCTGTCGCTAGCGTTCGGTGTCGCGGAGGCGCCAGTGCGTCCCTGTCGCCGTCTTGTCCGCGACCCACTGGCGTGCGCCGCTGGACGGCGTGAAGCAGTCGCGGTTGAGGGATGCCTCGCAGTCGAACAGCACCACCACGTCATGGGCAGGGTCGAGGAAGGCCAGTCCCCTGTTCCGATGGACAGGGTGAATGTAGGCGTACACGTGAACGCCCGGCGCGTTCTTGATGTCGTACGCCCACTGCGCGTACGGGCCGGCCTTCCGGCCGCGACCCCACTTCGTGGCGTGGCCGGCCAGGTAGCGGTCGGCGGGTTGCGGCCAGTCCTCGCACCGGCGCCCGATGTCGACGAAGTCGAGCCTGCCCTGTGCGCCGAGGGCGTCGAGGTCGCGCCGGTAGTCGTCGCACCGGGTCTGAAGGTCCGCATCGAGCGCCATCTTGGCGTCAATGTCGCCGGGATGTCAATGGAATCCTGTATGCCAATGATAGAACTCGCGATACGGATTACCGACGATCTTCGCCGTCGTCACCCGCCCGGGCGGTCACGACCGCGCACCTCTTCTGCCAGCCGGGCGGCATAGGCGCCGCGCCACTGGCGAACCGGGAACGGCAACTCGATGATCTCACCGGCGAACCCCGCCGTGGCGGCCGCCTGGCGGACGGCGCCGGCGATCGTCGCTTTCACCGTGATGATCCGCTCGGCGCCGACCTCAGAAATCAGCGCTGCGAGGCGGGCGATTCCCTCATCGACCGCGTCTTTGCGGGGCTGCCCGTGCAGATGGTTGATCGGTCGATCGGCGAGATCCACGAGCCAGCAGCCGCGATCGCGGAAGAAGTCCAGGAACGCCGGCCCATCGGGCACCTCCGCGTCTCCGAGCGCGGCCGCGAACGCCTCGCGGGTCGCTCGAAAGAGGTTCGAGTTCGCGCGGTAGAAGTGCGTGCCGCCCGCCGGCGACGACTCCCCGACGAACAGCCAGCGGATCTTTTCCGGCCGGAACTGGTCCCGCAGGACCCGGTGCGCGACGCCGAACTCTGCGTCCGTCGACGCTCCGCCGCTGGCTGCCGTGGACTCCCGGACGGCCCGACCCGGCAAGGCCACGGCGGGTGCGGTGCTGAACTGCGATGGGTGGTTCATCGTGGTCACTCCATGTCGTTCGCCCGAGCGCGCCCAAGACGCTCCCAGCATGCACGCCGCCTCTTGCCTGGGACTTTGTGGACCGGTGGCGGCCCTCAGCCGGTTGCTCGGCCCCGTGGCCGCCTCCCTCCCTCGTCCTTGCGACCCATTCCGGTATCTCGACTCAAATCGGACGCTTCCGTCCCACGAGGCGGCTCCTGCAGCGGCGCACCGCCGCTGTCTTGCACCAAATCGGCCGCGATGTGCCGTTTTGACACCGGACGGCGCTGCGACGGGCCCGAACTCGGCTGGCGGATCGCATTCGTAGGCCGGATTCGTCCGTTTTGAGCCAAACCGGGCGCGGTCCTCGGTGCCACGTCTGTCGCATCACCTGCCCGATCACTTCCGCCGGTGAGGGTCTCCCACCGCTTTGGCGTGCGCCCACGAGTACTGGGCGTTCTCGGTCGACGAGGATCTCCGCGTCCTGTTTCGATGGGGCGGCGACACCTGCTTCCTCGTTTCGCTCGGCACCCACGACGAGGTCTACTGACGCGCGGTCGCGCCGGTGGGCAACCCGCGGCCCCCGGAGCCGTGCTCCCGCCCGGTGCTGCGCGCCGCCACCAACGTATGGTACCGTATATGGCATGGAGAAGACCACCGTCTACCTTCCCGCCGACCTGAAGCGCGTGCTCCACCGGGCCGCCGAACGGCGCCGGGTCAGCGAGGCGGAGCTGATCCGCGAAGGCATCGCGCTCGTCACGCGGGACGACCAAATGCCGGAGCCGCGTCTTCCGCTGTTCGAGAGCGGTCAGCCGGACCTGGCCGAGCACGTCGATGACGCACTGCGCGGCTTCGGAGAGCCGTGATCCTGCTCGACACCAGTGGCCTGCTGGCGGCAATCGACGCCAGCCAGCGGCACCACGCAGCGGCGGCGCGTGCGCTCCTCGGGAGCGAGCCGCCACGCCTGCTGTCGCCGTTCGTGCTGGCCGAGCTGGACTACCTGCTCGCCACGCGCGTCGGGCAGCCCGCTGAACTGGCGCTCCTCGGGGAAGTCAGCCGAGGTGCCTACCGCCTCGAGCCGTTCGACGCCGACGATGTCGCGGCCGCGGCGGCCATCGTCGAGCAGTACAGGTCGCTCGAATTGGGCCTCGCCGACGCCTCGATCGTCCTGCTCGCCCGGCGCCACGGCGTCGCGGATCTGCTCACCCTGGACGAACGCCACTTCCGCGCTGTGCTCATGGCCCCCGATCGACCGTTCCGCCTGCTCCCTGCCGACGCGTCTGTGGTCACCTGACCCGGTTTGACATCCCCACGGGACACGTCGAGCCGCGGTCACTCAAGCAGCGGCTGGCTCTGTCAGGTCGACTGGACAACGCAGTCGACCCGGGAGTCGTATCCCGCCGCCCTGGCCACGCATCGATGGCCCGCGCATAGACTGGCCGGCTCGCGCCCCCGACAAGCCGGTTTTGGCCTCTCTTGGCGCTGCCGCGCGGGCAACCTGCGCGCTGAGCTCCGCACTCGGCCACCTGCCGCCGGTTCGGTGTTCCTCCTGACGCCTCGGCCGGGCTTCCGACCCGGATCCGCACAATGAGTGCGCCGCGGCGACCTCCAGCGGCCATTACACGTGGTCGAATGTCCAGGCGCCGGCCGGAATCGGGTGCCAATCGCCATTCTTTGTGCGAATCCGCCGTGTAACGGGCGGCGACGGGTCGCTTGGCCGGCCGCAAGTGCCCTCGGCCACACTCAGCGTGCGTTGTCGCCAGGTAAGGGCCGGCCCTCGTGCAAGTGTCCGGCAATGCGCTTGCGTACACTCCTCTCATGGCGACATGCGCGGCGTGCGGAACCGACAATCGGCCGGGGCGGAAGTTCTGCTCGTCGTGCGGCGCCGGCCTCCCCGTCACGTGCCCCAACTGCGGCGCGGAGAACGAGGCGGGCGAACGCTTCTGCGGTGAGTGCGGCACTTCGCTGGGCGGCACAGGGACGCCGGCCGGCGGCGCGGCCGCGAACCGGCCTGTCGCGATCACCGCCGAGGCCGCGAGTGGGGCCGCACCGGCTCCCCTTGCGCCGGAATTGGAGCGCCGGGTCGTCAGCGTGCTGTTCGCCGACCTCGTCGGTTCGACCGCGGCCGCCGAGGGCCGCGATCCCGAGGAAACCCGCGAGGTCCTGAGCCGGTATTTCGCCGTCGCACGCGAGATCGTCGATCGCTACGGCGGCACGATCGAGAAGTTCATCGGCGACGCCGTGATGGCGCTGTGGGGCGCACCCGTCGCTCACGAGGACGACGCCGAGCGGGCGGTCCGAGCGGCACTCGACCTCGTCGACGCCGTTGCCCGAATCCCCGTGCCCGATGGTCGCCGGGCTCTCCACCTGCGCGCAGCGGTCATGACCGGCGAAACCGCCGTCACCCTGGGCGCTCGTGGTGAGGGCATGGTCGCCGGCGATCTCGTCAACACCGCGGCGCGACTCCAGGGGGTTGCCGAGCCGGGCACCGTCCTCGTCGGCGAACAGACACAGCGCGCCGCCCGTGCGAGCATCTGCTTCGAACCGATCGAGACGCCGCAGCTGCGGGGCAAGTCGCTCCCGGTCGCCGCGTGGCGTGCCGAGTGTGTCATGGCCGGGCTCCACGGCTCGCGCCGTGACGAGACGCTGGAGCCGCCGTTCACCGGGCGCGATGCCGAGTTCGCGCTCCTCAAGGATCTTTTCCACGCGACCTCGCGCGAGCGCCGGCTGCGCATCGTCTCGATCACCGGCCAGGCCGGGATCGGCAAGAGCCGCCTGGCGTGGGAACTCGAAAAGTACCTCGACGGCCTCGTGGAGACCGTGCTCTGGCACCAGGGCCGGTCGCCGGCATACGGCGAGGGCGTGACCTTCTGGGCGCTCGGCGAGATGGTCCGCCGTCGGGCCGGCATCACCGAGGGGGACGACGAGTCGGCGCTGCGACGAAAGCTTCGCGAGACGCTGGATCGCTACGTCCCCGACGAGGAGGACCGCCGCTGGGTCGAACCCAAGCTCCAGGCACTCCTCGGCGCCGGGCAGACGGAGGGATCGGACACGGCCGAACTCTTCGCCGCATGGCGTTTCTTCTTCGAGCGCCTCGCGGCGGAGTCCACCGTCGTGCTCGTCTTCGAGGACCTGCACTGGGCGGACAGCGGTCTCATCGACTTCATCGAGCACCTCGCCGACTGGGCCCGAACGCAGCCGATCCTGATCGTCACGCTCGCCCGCCCGGAACTGCTGGAGCGCCGGTCGACCTGGGGCGCCGGCCGACGCAACTTCACGAGCATGCACCTGGAGCCGCTCGAGCCGGACGCAATGCGACGGCTGCTCACCGGTCTCGTGCCCGGGCTGCCCGCGGCCGCGATCCGAGCGATCGTCGAGCGCGCCGAGGGGATCCCGCTCTTCGCGGTCGAGACGATCCGCATGATGCTCGCGCAGGGCGTGGTCGCCGCGGAGGGAGCGCGATACCGGCTCGTCAGGGCGCTGCCGGAACTCCGCATCCCCGAGACACTGCACGCGCTGATTGCGTCGCGCCTGGACGCGCTTCCTTCAGAGGAGCGCAGCACCCTCCAGGATGCCGCGGTCCTGGGCGTGAGCTTCTCGATGCGTGCGCTGGAGGCCGTCGCGGGCCGGCCGGGTGAGGCCCTCCGCCCGCAGCTCGATGCCCTGGTCCGGACCGAACTGCTGCAGGTCGACTCGGACGCCCGGTCGCCGGGGCGCGGCAACTACCAGTTCGTGCAGGGTGTCGTGCGGGAAGTCGCATACTCCACGCTTGCCCGCCGCGACCGTCTGACCCGGCACCTCGCTGCCGCGCGCTACTTCGAGCACCTCGGCGATGACGAACTCGCGGCGGTGCTGGCAAGCCACTTCCTCGATGCCTATCGCGCGGCCCCGGCCGGCGCGGTGGCAGAGGCGCTTGCCGGGCAGGCCCGGGTCGCCCTTCGGGCAGCCGCGGACCGTGCCTCGCACCTGAACGTGCCGGAGCAGGCGCTTACGCTGCTGGAGCAGGCCCTGATCGTGACGCCGGACGGATCCGAGCAGACAGCGCTCCGGGAACGAGCGGGTGAGGCCGCCGTCGCGGCGGCGAGATACGATCGCGCCGAGGAACTGCTCGAGGCCGCGATTGCCTGGCATCGGACAGCCGGTGCGTACGTGGACGCAGCCCGCCCGCTCGTGCTGCTGACGTCCGCGTTCATCCTGCAGGGCAGGGTCACCGAGGCGCGCGACCGGCTGGAGATGGCGATCGAGGAGCTTGGCCCGGACGCGGATGGGGCGGCGGGGCCCCACCTGTACGGCGGACTCGCACGCGCGCACTTCCTGAGCGAGTCGCCCGAACGCGCCCTCACCCTGAGCGAGCGCGCCATCGCGCTCGCCGAGCACCAGGACGCCCTCGAGCCGCTCGTCGACGCGCTCGTCACGAAGGGCTCGCTGCTGCTGTACCTCCGGCCGCGGGAGGGCCGCGCCATCCTCACCGGTGCCATCGAGCTGGCCGACTCGTACGGCTTCCCGAGCGTCGGCCTCCGGGCGCGCAACAATCTCATCGTCGCGCTCGAGTCGGAGGACCTCGTCGCCGTGCACCGGCTCGAGGTCGACGCTCTTCGGATGTCCGAACGGCTCGGCAACCGGGGCGGCGTCGCGGTGTTCACGCTTGGTCTCGCCTTCGACCAGCTGAGCAGCGGCGAGTGGGACGCGGCAGAAGCGACGCTCGCATCGGTCGACGACTTCGATCTCGACCCGCTGCGATCGGCTGATTCGATCTCGATTCGTGCGCAGCTCGCGGGCGCCCGTGGAGATACGACGAAGGAAGCGGAACTGCGGCAGGAACTGGCACCGATCCTCGCCGGAATCTCCAACCCGCAGTACGCCGCGATGGCCCACCTCAGCCAGGCGTTCACGGCTGCGTTCCGCGGCGACTTCGAGGTTGCGCATCGCGAGGCGATCGCGACAACGGCTAACCCTCGGAGCGCGTTCGAAGGCTGGCGATGGGCGGCCCGCGCGGCAGTCATGCTCGGGGACGTCCGGGCCGCCCGCGAGGCCGTCGAGCAGATGCGTGCCAGCGACCGCAGGGGTCGCATCATCGACGCCGTCCGCGCAGAGGCCGAAGCGGGTCTCGTCGCCCTCGAGCGGTCGCCGGCTGAGGCGAGGCCGCTCTACGGCGACATCCTGCGAACCTGGCGAGGTGTGGGCATCGAGACGGAGCTGGCGATGGTGCAGCTCCAATGCGTGGCGCTGCTGGGCATGGATGCTCCCGAGGCTCGCACCGCCGCGGACGAACTGCGGGCATTCCTGGTCAGGAATCGGGCCGTGCCGCTCCTCCGGTACCTCGACGATCTCGTCGCGCGGTCGACGTCCCGAGCGCATTCCGAGGCCGATCGCGGACACCCTCGGGTCGAGTCGTTCGAGCGCGAGCGGGCTCGCCCCCGCCAGGGCGATCCCGCGCTCTGACCGAATGGACGGGAGCGGCCCGAGGGCGCTGAAGGCGCGATCCCCGAGTACTCATACTGTTGAGTGAGCTTACTCAGCATCTTGCTGAGCGGCTGGAACCATCCCTGCGTGGCGTTCCGCCGTGACACTGAAACGACCCGGCGAGGTATCTCGCCGGGTCGCGCCGGGACAGGTTCGTTCGGGCGCCGCCGCCGGACCCCAGGGCCCGGGCGGCCTGCCGGCTACTTCGCCGGCACTGCGTTGACCGTGAGCTCGAACGTCGACATGGGAGGGATGTTCTCCCACGGTCGGCTGTAGCTGAGCGCCGCCTTCGTCGTGCCGGCGGAGACGACCTCGAACCGCCAGATCTCGGTGCCGGCCGCGCCGGGCACCGGGCTGGTCAGAGCGCGTGCCTGGTGATCGAGCAACTTGAGGCCGTTCGACGGATCGATGACCGGGTCGCTCCAGCTGTAGCCGGTCGTGGGATTCGAGCAGAGCGTCAGCTCGACGATGTCACCCACGACCGCGTCGACCGAGCGCGTCAGCGGGGTGCCGCCGATCGCCTCGCAACCGACCGTGACGGTCTTCGAGGCGACGGGGGCCGGGGTCGGCTCGACAGTCACCGTGAGCTCGAACGTCGAGATGGGCGGGGCGGTCTCCCACGGTCGGCTGTAGCTGAGCTCCACCTTTGTGGTGCCGGCGGACACGACCTCGAATCGCCAGGTCTCGGTGCCGGCCGCGCCGGGCATCGGGCTGGCCGGAGCGCCCACCTGGTGGTCCAGCAGCTGGAGGCCGTTCGAAGGATCGATGACCGGGACGCCCCAGCTGTAGCCGGTCGTGGATTCGAGCAGAGCGTCAGCTCGACGATGTCACCCACGACGGCGTCGACCGAGCGCGTCAGCGGGGTGCCGCCGATCGCCTCGCAACCGACCGTGACGGTCGTTGACGCGACGGGGGCCGGGGTCGGCTCGATCGTGCCCGGGCAACCCGACTCGTCCGGAAGCAGCGGCCGGATGGTGATGGAGTAGTCCTTCCCGGCATCGCGCCACGCGGTCAGCTGGTTGGCACTCTTGGCGGAGGCCATGAACGTGGCCGCGTCGTTACCGGTGAGCACGCCGCAGTTGCCACCATCGTTGATCGGCTTGCCAAAACTCGCCAGGGCGATGGAATTGATCGGCCAATCCTGCGTCGTTCGGAACGATGCCTCAGGCTGGCCGGCGGTCGAAGGATCCGACGGCTTGACGAGCAACCGGACTGCCGATGGCTCGTACGCGGTCTGGATCGGCGCAGGAGCCGGCGGGTTCGTTTCGAGAAGCCTGGCCCTGATTCGCGAACGCGAGGAGCTTCTCGGTGGCGCCCGGCGACGACGTCGCTCGACATGCCCTCGGGTGCCTCGCTGCCCAATCCCAGGGCATAGGCGCTGATCGTGTGGTCGCCGTTGACGTGGCTCTCGAAGACGGTCGTGGAGCCGTCGTACAGGCCCGGGTAGTCGTAGTGGACGTCGGGCCCGAACAACCCGGCCTGCTCCGCGGAGACCAGCAGGTCCGTCATCTGCCGGCTGTCGAGCGTGAATTGGACCAGGTTGGGAAGCGCCGGACCCGGGTAGATCGCGGGCACGGGGCCAGTCACGATGACGCGTCCGTCACCGTAGAGGCTGAAGTCGGGCACCTCGCCGAAGTAGTACCCGGGAGGAACCAGGCCGCCAGACGTCTTGATCCGGAGTACAAGGGCGTTCGGGCCGGTGTCGTACTGGAAGCCCGCGGCTGTGGGCATCGGGGTCGGTGTCACGATCGGGCCGGGCGTGACCGCGGGATTTGAGGTCGGGCCGGGCGGGGGCGTCGGGGCGACCGATGGGTTCGGGCTGCCGCCGGCCTGGATGACGCAGCCGACGAGCAGCAGGTTGACCGCGACGGCGGCCAGCAGACGAGAGGGTGGACGCATCGTTGAGATCCTCGGATTGGGGGGTGTCCGGGTTTGTGACGAGTGGCCTTCTGACGCCGCGAGTGCCGATTCGGATCCCTGCGCGGAGATATTCCCGACTTACGTGATTTATCAGTCGGAGCCGGAGCCATTGTCGGCTGCAGCGAGCGGCCCCGGGCGAGCTCGGTGCGTCCTGCCCGGCCGCCGGATTTCCGCCCGGTGCGCATCAGGTCGAAGTTGCGCCGACTACTTCCAGTGCGTAGCGTTGGCGAGGCCTTCGCGATGGTGCGAGGGTTCGCTCCAGCGGGTGGATGGCTCCTTCTTTCGGCGCCTCGCCGGTTGGCGATGGCTATGGAATCAAGTGCCTCCATCCG
>CAWFMQ010000012.1:0-148380 GCA_963816905.1 uncultured Chloroflexia bacterium
GCTCGGTCGCGCGCGAGAGGTCCTGACGATTTGGTGGTGTGCTGGTGCCCTTTGCATTGCCGTGCTCGCCCTCGTGAATCTCCACTGGCTCAACGTGCTCTGTCTGGCCGGCGCGGGCTTCATCGTAGGGGCCCAAGGCGGGTTGAACAACTTCACGGCCGGGCTCTATGACACGGAAATCCGGGGCACCGCCGTCGGCTTCATGCTGGGATTCGGACGCATAGGCGCGGCGCTCGGACCGTATGTCAGCGGACTGATCCAGCAGACGGTGCCGGGCTCGTCCGCCCTCTTCGCCTCGCTTGGACTCGCCGTCCTGCTTGGGGCGCTCAGCGTGCTCTTCGTGCGATCGGGACGCGTCGATCATGCGGGGCCCGCACTGGTTCCCGGGCCGGTGGCCGCTCGATAACCCATACCGTTCCAAGGATTGGCTGATATGTTGAAATTCTTGCGCGTTGCCTCGACGTCGCTTGCGGCTGTTGTGGTGGTTGTCGGACTCGTCGGGGCGCAGTCCACGACCTCTTCGCGAACCGGCACGTGGAAGCTGAATCTCGAGAAGTCCAAATTCGCTCCGGATCCCGGGCCCAGGAGCCAAACCAGGAAGGACGAGCACACGCGCGACGGCCTGACGGCATCGGTCGACGGCGTGCTCGCAAACGGATCCCCGATCACGTATCGCTATGCGCCTCGCTTTGACGGCAAGGACTATCCGATTGTCGGGACGGGCGTCCCAAGCGGCGCGGAGACGATCGCGGTCAAACACGTGGACGAGTTCACCGTCGAGTCCACGTTGAAGAAGGCTGGTGTCGTCGTCCTCTCGAGGCGAGAGGTGGTGTCGGCGGATGGGCGTGTGCTGACGATTACGTCGCAGGGGAAGACGGCCGCCGGCCAGCCCACGAGCAACATGACCGTCTACGACAAGCAATAGCAATCTCGACTACGGGGTAATCACGGCGCGACCCGGCACCTGCCCGTGTTTGACGCGTTCGTAGACCTCGTTGATTTTGTCGAGGGGCCAGAACTCGAGAGGGATGGGCGTCAGGCGCCCGCTCTCCGCCAAGGCGAGTACTTCCCGCAGTTCGCGGATGTTGCCCCACCACGAGATCGACACCGCGACTTCTGGCTTGATCGTCTTGAGCGCCGCCACGTGCGCGGTGCCGCCCGCGAGGCCGAGCTGCACTACTCGGCCGGCGGTGCGCGTGCTTGCCATCGCGAGCTCGAAGTACTGTCGGTACCCACGAAATCGAACGCTGCCGATACGCCGATGCCACGAGCGATCTCGAGAATCTTCTGTCGGAGATCAGGGTCGCCGGCATTGAGGGTATGGGTGGCGCCGAATGCTCGAGCGGTCGTGAGCTTCCGATCGTCGAGATCCACGGCGATGATCTCGGCACCCGAGAGGAGGCGCACTATCTTGACGCCGAATTGTCCGAGCGCGCCACATCCGATCACCAGGACCGGATAGTCAGGCTTGATGAATGGCAGCGCGCGCGTGACCGCACGATAGGGCGTGAGCGCCGCGTCCGTGAGTGGCGCTGCGGCCTTCGGCTCGAGGGTATGTAGCGGGATCAGGTATCGCTCGTGAGGCACGAGGAGGTACTCGGCATATCCGCCCTCTTACTCCGACAGACCCACCCATTGCATGGTGGGGCAGAGGTTCTCTCCCGCGACGCAGTAGTCGCAGAATCCGTCGCCCCAGCCGCCGTAGACCGCGACGCGGTCCCCTTCTTTCACGGCGCGGACACCCTCACCTATCGCCGCGACCGTGCCGGCGTTCTCGTGGCCAAGCGTGAGTGGCATCCGCGGCAGCACCTGGATGTCGCCAGAGATGATGTGGAGGTCGCTGTGGCAGAAGCCGGCGCCTTCCACTCGGATGACGACCTGACCGACGCCAGGTGTTGGCCTGGGCACGTCTTCGATGACGAGAGGCTTTCCGTATGCGTGCAGTCGTGCGGCTTGCATGAGCGTTCTCCTGAAATCCTTACGGTCCACATGGGAGCTGTAGAGTCGAGTAGAGCGCATCTCGGAGCGCCACGTCTCTCGGGTCGCCGGTCAATCGCGTCCCCATCTGGCTCGTGACGTAGGCGTATCCGATGCCTGCCTTCGGATCCGCAAAGCCAAGCGAGCCTCCCGCGCCAGGTGCCCCGTACGCACTGGCACTGCCGAACGGCCACTGCCGCGTCGACTTCATGAAGCCCAGTGAGAACTGTACGTCATCGCTCTTCATACACTCATCGTGAAAGCCTCGCGCCGGTGGAATCGCAGGCGCGGCCAGCGCCGCCAGTGTCTCTTCGCGCAATTGCAACTCGCCTCCACCGGTGGCGAAGACGCTGTAGGCGCGCGCGATAGCGCGTGCGGTTCCGACGCCTCCGCCAGACGGCACCTCCAGATTTCGCGCGTAGACGCGCAACGGATCGTGCGGCAACCCGGAGCCCCTGAGCGCCCGGGCGATGTTCGACCGACTGTTCATCGCCTGCAGCATGAATCGAGGCCCGAAACCCCGCAGCATCTCGAGCAGCGTGGGCCGCGCGATGGTCGCCAGTCGCGAGTTCGGGATCGACTCCGGCAGCCGGATGTAGACGTCCAATCCGAGCGGCGTGGCCAATTCGTCCTGGAAGAACTGCCCCAGGCTTCGATGTCGCGGATCGCTGCGGCGCAGGATCTCGCCCTCATAGAAACCGAGAGTGATGGCGTGGTACGCCTGTCGCGTCCCAGGCGTCCAGCGAGGCTCCTGCCGCGCAAGGACGACCGCCAGCCGATCGAAGTCGGCGACGAGGCCGCGATCGATGACCTCCGGCAGCGCAAACAGGCCGCCCTGGTGCGCGAGAAGCTGGCGGACGGTGATCTGCGCCTTGCCTTGTTGCGCGAACTCCGGCCAGTAGTGACAGACGCGCTCGTCGTAGTCGAGCCAACCACGAGAGTGCGCGAGCGCGAGGGTCATGGCGGCCAGCCCTTTGGTAGCCGAGTAGACGATGACCATGGTGTCCTGTTCCCACGGTTCGCTCGTCTCCTTGATTCCGGATTCCGCCCCAGAGGTCAACGACCTTCTCCCCAAGGTGATAAACACAGCAGGCGCCGCCCAGTTCCCCGCGTCGAGCGAAGTTCTCGGCGAACGCGTCGCCCACCGCTTCAAAGCCTGGGTTGACGTGCCCCTGAACCCCGGGAATTCCCTGCCGCCGGTAATCCGTTCTTGGAGCGTCGGCTCGGGGACGATTCTGTTGCTCGGAGTAGGCCGACGCGGTCGCGAGTGCCATATCGGCTGGCGCTGCATTCGTCATGCCCACGCGACCCTGCACAAGCCCGGTCGCAATGGCCAGGAGCGCGAGCGGCCGCCGAAGTTCCGTCAAGAAGCCGACGAGAAGTCGCAAAGGGTTCAGGAATCCGGCGCGATGCGTCGGGGATCGGCTCAGGACTCTCTTGCTTCTTGTCGCGGTGCCGTCTTATAAGGAACACTGCAAGGAGGACTCAGGATGCCGTCAGGTTCACGTTGGCCGTGTGCGGGGTTGGTCGCCAGTGTCGTGCTCTCCTTCTGGAGCGTTCCCGCCTTGGCGCAGACAGACATTTCGGGGACCTGGCAACAGCCGGGTGTCAACGTCGTCATTCGCGGCGGACAGTTCGAGGACATGTGGGAGCGCTGCTGCGGTGGCGGGGCAGGGCGCGGGGGACCGGCCGCGGCCGACTTCACAGCCATCCCGCTCAATGAGGCCGGACGTGCGCGCGCGATGGCGCACGACGATTCGCTCTGGTCCGCGCCCGAGCACCAGTGCCAGCCGCACGCGGCGGCGTATTCGTACTGGGGCCCCGGGGCGCCGCAGATCGAGACGGTCTACAACGACCAGCAGCAACTGGTGGCGTATCACATTCAGGGAACGTATCGTCGCCTCCCACGTGAAATCTGGATGGACGGGCGGCCGCATCCTCCCGAGTACGCGCGGCACACCTGGGCGGGCTTTACCACCGGCGAGTGGAAGGGCAACACGCTCGTCGCCAAGACCACGCACTTGAAGAAGGGGTGGGTGCGCCGCAATGGCGCGCCTGTGAGCGATGAGGCGACGCTCGTGACCTACTACAGCCGCCACGGCGACGTCCTCACCGTGACGGTGTTCGTGGACGACCCGCTGTATTTCTCAGAGCCGTACGTGAAGAGCACCGACTACACGCTGGCGCCCAATGTGCCGACGGCGCGGTTCGACGATGTGCGACTCAGCACGGAAGACCCGAACGCCTTCTTCCGCTGCTACGGCACCGAGGAAGTGGTCTTCTCGGAAGAGCACCACGTGTCGCACTGGCTGCCGGGAACCAACCCGAGCGTTGGCGACAAGGCGGCCAAGATGTTCGTGCCGGTGGAGGCGACGCTTGGCTTTGCCAAGACGGCGTATCCCGAATACATCGACGAGATCAAGAAGTGGCGCGCGGCGCACCCGGCCGAGGAGAGCAAGAAGCTGCCGATGGGCGGCACGGACCCCGAGGGGGAGCTGCCGGTGCCCGGTAGGACCAGGCCGCCTGCAGCCGGCGCCGCCGCAGCATCCGCGGCGCTCGCGGTGTTCGGCCTCCTTGTCGCGTTTGGCCCCTCGGTCCGCGCGCAGGCTGGGCGAGGCGGACAAGCGCAAGCCGCAACTGGCGGCATCATCCCCGTACACGTGCGCGAGAACGTGTGGATGCTCGTGACGCCGGACGGCAACCTGGCGCTCCAGGTGGGTGAAGAGGGCGCGTTGCTTGTGGACACCGGCCGCGCCGGCACCAGCGACGCGGTGCTGCAGGCCATTCGCCAGGTCACACCGCTCCCGGTGCGCTACGTGATCAACACGTCGGCTGGACCGAACCAGATTGGCAACAACGCCGAGTTCGCCGCGCTCCCCGGTGGCAGCACCGATCGTCGTGGCCGTGGGCCGGCTGTGGCGATCATCGCCAACGAGGGCGTGCTGTTGCGCATGAGTGCGCCCGACGCCAAGAATCCCGCGATCGGCTGGCCGACCGATGCGTACACCGCGAAGGAGCGGAACATCCGCTTCAACCACGAGGCGATTGACATCATCCATGTGCCGAACGCCTACGGCGCGGGTGACAGCCTGGTCTACTTCCGGCGCTCCGACGTGATCGTCGCGGGCGAGATCTACTCGACCAAGCGCTTCCCGCTCGTGGATCGCGCGCACGGTGGCACCGTCACAGGCGTGCTCGCCGGTCTCAACCGCATTCTCGACATTACGGTCCCCGAGGTGGTCGCCGACAACTTTGCCGAGGGTGGGACGCTCGTCATTCCCGGCAGCGGCCGTCTCAGCGACGAGGACGATGTCACCGAGTATCGCGACATGGTGGCGATTACTCGCGACCGGGTGTCGAGCTTAGCGGGGAAGAAGCAGAGCCTGGATCAGGTGAAAGCGGCCAACCTGCTGGTGGATTACGACGCGCGCTACCGCACTCCGTCGTGGACCGGCGCGATGTACATCGACGCGTTGTATGCGGAGATGAGCGGCAAGCGCGGCGAGGCTGGCGGAGGTCCACGATGAGCGGAAGAACGCACGCGTCCGTGTGGATGATGCGCGCGGCCCTCGCCATCGTCGGCGTCGCGGCCATGGCGGCGGGCCTGCACGCGCAACTGCCGCCGGGGTCCGCACAGAGGCTGGCGCCGATCGATCTGACCGGCACCTGGGTGTCGGTCGTCACCGAGGATTGGCACCTTCGGATGATGGCGCCGGATAAAGGGGACTTCGAAGGGTTGCCGGTCAACGACGCGGCCAAGAAGGCGCTCGCTGCCTGGGTCCCGGGCAAGGACGCCGACGCGTGCAAGGCCTATGGTGCGCCGGCCATCATGCGGATTCCCGGGCGCGTGAAGTTTTCGTGGCTCGATGGCGGCGACACGCTGCAGATCCAAACCGATGCCGGTTCTCAGTCACGCCTGTTGCATTTCACGGGCAGTACCGCTCGCGCGCCGGTTGCCAGCTGGCAAGGGTGGTCGTCGGCGAACTGGGTGTACAAATCGGATTCAACCCGCTTGTGACGCCCGCCGCCGGCGTCAACCAGGAGGCGCGCGCTCGAGCGGCGGGTGGCACGCTCAAGGTGGTGACCGCCAGCCTCAAGGCAGGCTATCTGCGCAAGAACGGCGCGCCATACAGCGACCAGGCCACGCTCACCGAGTACTTCGAGCTTGTCGCCGATCCGCAGGGGACGCCGTGGTTCGTCGTCACGACCGTGCTGCACGACCCCATGTACTTGTTGAAGGATTACATCACCAGCAGCAACTTCAAGAAGGAGCCAGACGACACGAAGTGGCACCCGACCCGGTGTAGCTTCGACTAGCCGAGAGCGCTTCTTGATTCGGTGGCATGATCACGCCGCCAGGGCGTCCACCGGTCACCAGCGGCGTGAGCCTCAGCCCGAACCCGTCGAACGGCTCGGCCCCGGTCACCGTAGCGGCAACAGGCACCTCGACGGGCTCCACAGTGGCCACCGCCGAATACACCATTGACGGTGGCGCGGCCACCCCGATCCCGGTGGCGACTCCCGCCCCCGCCGTCAGCCTGACGGCCACGATCAGCGCCGCAACCGTCGCCGCCCTGGCCGACGGCAGCCACACGGTCGCGGTCCGGGCCCAGGACGTCCTCGGCAACTGGGGCGCGACCGCTTCCGCGACGCTCATCATCGAGCGCACGGCGCCCACGTTCACTGGCATCGCCCTCACCCCGAACTCGGTCCCGGTCGGGACCGCCGGCGTGAGCGTGGCGGTGATCGGTGCCACCGATCCCCTGGTCGGGGGCTTCGCCAGCGGCGTGGCCGGCGGCGAGTGGTGGATCGGCGCCACCAATATCGCGGCGGGCACGGGAACGGGCTTCAACGGCCTCGCCGCGACCGTCGCCACAGGCTCGCTCGCCCCCGGTACTCAAACCGTGCGCGTCCGGATCCGCGACGCGGCGGGCAACTGGAGCACGGGCACCGGCGGCGTCCGCACGGCGATCCTCACGGTAGCGCCCCCGGACGCCATCTTCTCGGACGGCTACGAAACCGGCACGCTGAGCCCGCTCACCGGCTGGAGCAGCCGCTCGACGACGACGACCAGCCGCCTCAACGTGACGGCTGCGGCGGCCCTCGTCGGCACGTACGGCCTGCAGGCCCAGGGCGCAGCCACCAACTACGTCCAGTACAACTTCGGCACCGCTGCCAACCCCGCGACGGCGTCCTACGACGCGCGGTTCTACTTCAACCCGAACGGCAACGCGTCCACCGGCCAGGACATCCTCGCCGCTGCGACGTCGAGCACCTTCGGGACCCAGCTGTTCCACGTGCGCTACCGCCGGAACGGCACGCAACCGCAGGTCCAGGCCCAGGTGCGCGCGACCGCGAACGCCTCGTGGGTCAACGTCACCAATAATGCCGGCAATCGCGTCGAGGTGGTCTGGCAGTCAGGCGGCACACTGCAGCTCTTCGTGAACGGGAATCTCTCGCAGACGCTGACGGCGGGCACCGGCGCGGTGGCCGCCGTCCGGCTCGGCGCGGTGACGAGCGGCGGTGGCTCGACCCTAGAGTACTTCGACGCCTTCGCCTCCAGGCGTTCGGTGTCGCCCCTGATCGGCCCGTAGCGACACGACCAGGATCGGACACCCCGAGCGGCCGTCGCCGGCACCAGGGAACCGACGCTCAGCGACCTCGACACCCCGCTGCAACGCCGTTGAGGCTGCCCGCCCGACGAGGCCCGCCCCGCCCAGGCCCAACGGCGGTCCAACGCCGTCTGCGACCGCCTTTCGGGCCGGTGCTGCCGTCAGATGGCACACGGGCCTTCCGGTCGTTCGAACCCGCTCCGACCGGCTCCGCCGAACGTCAGAACCACGTCCGGAGGCGACCGTGCGCCGTCCCGGTTGCCTCAGCGGTCCGCTCGGATCGTCCCGTGATCAACACGCGCAACGACCCCAATCGATGACGCCGGGCGACCGGCACGCCCGACCCGCGGCGGTAGCGCGGCAGTCGCGTCGAGGGCAGGTGCACCTTCCTGGATCGAACAACCGACCAATTGCGGTTGCCGCCCACGTCCGGCACCAATGGCCAGATTTCATCATCAGGAGTACTCAAAACAGTCGTTGCAACTGGTGCGGCATGTGTACAATGGCCGGCGTGTCTTAGCAGCGCACGATGGCACACGTGTCCAGTGCCATTTGGCCTCTTCCAGATAGGCCGAGCGATGTTGAGGCGGGAGGAAACAGCGGTCGGGGATGCCCCGTCAGGCAACTCCAGGTGCGTGGGTGAGCGCGGTCGCCAAGAGTGTCAGAGTGCCGGTGGTCCGGGGAGGCAATTCAAGATGGGAAGCCCAGTGCGCGTCGACAGGGCGGTCGGCGCGGCACGTGGGGGTGCCGTGCCCAGCACCTCCACGGCCCTCGCAGCGATCGATGGAGGGCACGGCCCCTCCGGGGACGACGATCCGTTTCCGGAAGGTTCCTCGCAGGTCTTGATCACCACTCGATCGGATCCGCTTCCGTCCGTCCTCGACGCACAGGAGGCCGAGCGGCGGCGGATCGCCCGAGACCTGCATGACGTCGTCGGGCAGGCGCTCCTCGCGGCGCGCATCAGCGTCCAGGCGGCACAGGTCACCCTGGTCCCCGGGTCGGACCTCGTGCCACGGACCGAGGGCGCTTCGCGCCTCAACGCCGCGGTCGCCGCGATCGACGACGCGATACACGCTGTCCGTTCCTTCGCCGTCGAGTTGCGCCCGTCGGCACTTGACGATCTGGGGCTGCTGCCCGCGGTGCGGTCGCTCCTCGTGCGGGCGTCTGCCGAGGGGGGCTATGCCACGGAACTCACTGTCGGGAACGAGCCGTGGCTCGTGGACCCGAACGTGGAGACGGCATGCTTCCGGATCGTCCAGGAGGCCCTCATGAACGTGCGGCGTCACGCCGGCGCGCGCACCGTCAGCGTGTTCCTCGGCGCTGCCGGTAACCGGCTGGAACTCCGCATCCGCGACGACGGCATCGGGTTCTGCGCGAAGGAAGTCGAGCGACGAACGCGCTCGGGCCAGCACCTCGGGCTCATCGGCATGCAGGAGCGCGCGCTCTCGGTAGGGGGCGCCATTGCGGTTCGGTCGGCAGTCGGCTTCGGTACGGAGGTCACGGCATGGTTTCCGCTGTCCCGGGCAGCCCGGCCCGATCTGAAGGTGCTGGGCCGCACTTCCTTCCGGCCGCGAGCCATCGGGCGGGTATCACGCGAAGCGATGGCAGCAGGTTCGCGTCGCAGCAGCCGCTCGGCCCACCGGGCCGGCTGACCGGCGAAGACCGCGCCCGCGTGCAGGGCCAGGCGAACGTCAATCCCATCCGCGTCCTGATCGCCGAGGACCACGCGCTGGTCCTCGCAGGTGTCCACGCGCTCGTGGACAGGCTCGCCGGAGTCGAGGTGATCGGCGACGCGCGTGACGGTCGCGAGGCCCTCGCCATGATCGCCGAGCGGCGCCCCGACGTGGTGCTGCTCGACATCACCCTGCCCATGCTCAGCGGCCTGCAGGTGCTCGCTCGTGTCACGGCCGAATACCCGGGCGTCCGTGTCGTGATGTTGTCGATGCACGACAACGAGGAATACGTCGGGCAGGCGCTTCGCTCGGGGGCCGCCGGATACCTGCTGAAGGATTCGAGCCCAGTCGAACTGGAGGTCGCCATTCGGTCGGTCTCGCAGGGTGGGTCGTACCTGAGCCCGTTCGTCTCGCGACATGTCGTCGCCGACTTCGTCCGCCGCGGCGCGCACGAGACCAGTGCGCTCGATCGCCTCAGCCCGCGACAGCGCGAGATCGTCCAGTTGATCGCTGAGAGCCGGACCAACCAGGAGATCGCCAACCTGCTCGGCGTGAGCCTCAAGACCGTCGAGACCCACAGGGCGCAGCTCATGGCGAAGCTCGAGATCCACGACCTCGCCGGACTCGTCAGGTTCGCGGTGCGGGCGGGACTGATTCCGGCCGACCGATAGGCTCCACGGTCTGCGGGCTCCTGACGGCGACGTTCCCGCCGTCCGTTTCGCCACGCCCAGCCGTCCACGGGGGTCCGCGCTCGCGCGCTCGTCCGCGGCGGGCGGACTTCCCAACCGTTCCACGGGGCGTCCCGGAGTCCGCGCCGCCCCGATGCGTCTGCCGGAGTCCCGCCGACTCGGACCTCCGCGAGGCAGTAATCAGGTCCACCCCCATGCCGGCCTCGGGGCTGGGCCTGATACCGGCCGGACCGCGCGCGGCCCGATCCTCGACCACAACCGCCAATGCGGGTTCCGGCCGTTCGTGGCCGTGCGGCTGAGCTAGGGAGAGTGCACATGAGACCAATCCGGACCATCGGGACGAACCGGTTCGCACGGATGCCATCCAGAGGCCAGTTCCTTGCTCGGCTCCTGCCCGTGGTGCTCGTCGCGTCCGGGTTCGCCTCCACGAACGCGGCACTGGCGCCCGCCGTCGTCCACGCCTCGACAACGACCGTGCACCTCCGCGTGGAGAGTGCCAGGGACTGGAATCCCGCGGGATTGCACATTCACCAGCCGATCCCCGTATACCAGTGGCTGATCACGAAGGACGACGTCGGCAACCCCGCACGGTACGGGGCTACGAACCCCGACGGGACGCCCGCCGCCTTCGGGCCCGGGAACTCGTACTACGACTGCACCCCGCAGCGCGTCGCGGTCAAGACGCCCGACGGGGTGACGCACGCCGCAGGAACCGCGGACCCGGATTACCCGGCGAACTGCCAGTGGCCGTCGATCATGGCGACGCCCGGCGGAACGACCGCGCAGGTGGTGGCGCAGGGTGACCAGACCAACTTCAGCGAGGCGGTCGGGCTGACCGAGTGCGGCACCACGCCGACGCTGGGCTGCCTCCCCGACGGCAACTACATGATCTCGGTGACGGCGGACGGGTTCGACGTTCCCGGCTGCCTCGTCACCGCCACGGTCACCTGCCACGTCGACGGCTTCAAGGTCGACGGCGGCTGGTTCAGCATGCCGGCGGCAGACACCGGGCTGGTGACAGTGGCGCTCCAGCCGTACCCGCTCCCGCTCGCAACGATCCGCGCTCGGGTCTGGAACGATCTCCAGACCAACGGCGCCTACGACGACGGTGAGCCCACGCTCGCCGGGTTCACCGCCAAGTTGAGCGACATCGGCGGCATCGTCTCCGACGACTGGTTCGGCAACCCCATCTGCACGACCTACCAGCACGACGGCGCAGCGACCACGGAGCACCCGGAGGGCACGGGCAACATGGTCTTCGACGCGAGCGGCAAGCCCGTCGTCTACCAGTTGGGCGGGAAGTGCCTCTCCGACTCGAACGGCGACATCGTCATCCCGTACATGCCCCCGCAGCGGTACTCGGTCGAGGTCATCCCGCCGGCAGGCCAGACCTGGTACCAGACGACGACCCTCGAGGGATGGCACGACTGGGACACCTGGGCCATCCAGGGCTGGAACGGCTTCGACCCCGAGTTCGTCGTCGGCGGCGAGCCATTCCCGTTCGCCGAGTTCGGCTTCGTCCAGACGCAGGCGTGCAAGAACCCGGCAGCGAACCCCTCCCCCGGGCAGCGGACCTTCTGCCCCGGCCCGAACGACACCTCGGTTCCGCTGACCGGCACTGCCGCAATGACCGGGAAGATCACGGGCAAGGTGATCGGCACGACGGCCGTCTCGCCGGCGGTCGGGGGCCTCCCGCTGGCCGGCGCGCAGGGCAACATCGTCCTCGGCCCCATCAACCAGCCGCTCCTCTCGCTCGTCGACACGAACCAGAACGACAACACCGTGTGGGTCGGCCGGGGCCTCGCCGATGGCAGCTTCCAGATCAACCACGTGCCGGACAGTGACTACGTCCTCTACTACTGGGACGAGGACCAGTCCTACCTGCTGACCGGCGCCACCGTGTCGATCCGGAACGGCCAGGTGGTCGACATGGGCGACCTTGATGCCGCTGCCTGGTGGGGCAACATTCACGGCAGGGTCTGCTTCGACGCCAACCGCAATGGCAAGTGCGATCCGGGCGAGCAGGGCATTCCCGGTCTCAAGCTCAACCTGCTCGGCCGCGACAACTCGCTGCAGCCGTCCGGCGACAACAGCGCCGCCACGGACAGCAACGGCGACTACTCGTTCCCGAGGGCATATCCGCTCGGCCAGTTCGTCGTCGAGCAGGGCTACTGGGAGCAGTTCTACACGGTCGGCGTGACGTACCAGAGCATCAACCAGTCGACCGAGACCACGCAGATGGCCAACGGCGGCTTCGTCGACATCAGCACGCTCAACGCGATCGGCATGAACACGCGAGTCGACTGGGCAGTGCATACCTACGAGACGAACCCGGCGCTGGGTCCGACCACCGGCGGCATCGTCGGCGAGATGTACTACAACAACATCCAGATCGAGTCGGACGGGCGCTTCCAGACGATCCAGCCGAGCGAGCCGGGCATCCCCGGCTTCAACGTCCACCTCTACTGGCCCGTGAAGTGCAGCACCCCCACCACGGATGGCACGGCCACCCCGACCGACCCGGCCGCGTTCTACACGCCCCCGCCGGGCGGCGCGGACTGCACCCTGGAGACCACTCCGTTCGGCTCGAATTACTACTTGACCAGCCACGCCGACGGTTCGATGGTCCACGGTGCCGAAGCCGCCGATCCATACACGAGCGAGACCTGGCAGCGACCCCAGGACTGCGTCGCTCGCGACGCGGATGGGAATGTCGTGCAGGAGCAGGTGCTCCCGCCAATCGAGCCGAACCACCCGCACGACTGCCTCGAGGCTCCCCTGATGGAGAGCCAGGTCAGCAACAACGCCGACACCGGCGTCGGCATGACCGTGAACGGCAACTACGGCTTCACGCAGATAAGCACCGACGTCCACGGGGTTCCAATCGGCGCACGACCGAGCCCGTCAGGCTTGAACGCCGTCGAGAGCACGAGCCCCGGGAGCCTGGCTCCCGCCACCTATATCTACGAAGTCACCGCGACCGATGCCAGCGGCGAGACGACGCCGTCCGCGCCGGCGTCAGTGACAACCACCGCCACCGACTCCGTGAGCCTTACCTGGTCGGCCGTGCCGGGAGCGACGGGCTACAAGGTGTACGGCCGCCCTGCCACGAACAGCGGACCCTTCGGTCTCCTCGCGAGCGGGCTCACCTCGACAACGTTCACCGACGACGGTTCCGCCACGCCTGGCGCCGTGCCTCCAACGACCAACACGAGCGGAACCCAGGCTCCCATCACGATCCCCGCCGGAGACTGGATCGTGGCCCCGGAAAGCCCGAAGGACATCAACGGCAACGCCATCTGGCGCCCGTCCCTCGAAGAAGATGTCAACGGCTACACGGGCGACGAGATGGTCGCCCCGGGTGAGACGCCCACCAACCCGCCGACCCCGGCGCAGCCCGCAGCACAGCCGACGACGGGCCCCGCGATCGTCCCGTTCGCGTGCGTGGGACCGCTGCACACCGTGGATGTGGTTGACAGCAGGGCGGCGGCCAACTTCGATCTGAACAACCCGTCGACCACACAGGGCATCTACAACCCGGGTTTCCTCGGCGCCGAGAACGGCGGTCCCTTCCAGGGTACGCAGAAGCCACTGTGTGACGCGCAGCTTGTCACGGTCCGCAACGGCCGTTCGGCGACGCCGAACTTCTCCTGGATCCCGCAGACCTGGGTGCCGCTGCCGGCGCGCATCTTCGGCCTCGTGGTCGACGACCTGAACCTGTCGGTCAACCCGAGGGAGCTGTTCTTCGGTGAGAAGTACGGCATCCCGAACCTGCCGATCGGCATCTACGACTTCAGCAATCGGCTGATCAAAACCGTGAACACGGATCCCAATGGCATGTTCCAGGTGGAGCTGCCCTCGACCACCATCTCCGACTGCCCGAGCCCAGCGTCGGTGTGCCCGGGCATGTACCGCTACCTCGCCAATGACCCGGGCCAGCCCGGCAGTCCGAACCCGAACTACAACCCGTCGTACCGCACGATCGGCGCCTTCTTCGAGGCGTGGCCCGGCATCTCCGGACCCGCCGACCTGGCTCCGGTTCCGTCGGCAATGACGATCGAGCTGCCGGGGACGACGACGTCTGCGCCCGCGCAGTGCCTGATCAACGACCCGACGCAGCCCACGGCGCCGAAGATCCCCGACCTGTACTCGATCAATCGGCCGTACATGCTCTCGTCGGCGACGGGGATCGGGCGCCAGTTCGTCCTCAAGGGCCTCGACTTCGGCGCAGCTGCCGGCCGCGTGACGCTCGACGGCTCGCCCATGAACATCGTCTCCTGGGCCGACCACAACATCACGTTCGCCGTGCCAGCCAGCTTCGCAGTCGGTGCACACCAATTGCGGGTCACGAACGCCGGCGGCCTGACGACGATCAACGGCCTGACCTTCCACATCATCGGTGGCGCATATAACCCGACCGTGTTCGAGGTCGGCCCGGGGCGGACCGGCCTGCGCCAGTTCAATGCGACGAATAACCCGCATGCCATCCAGCAGGCGCTCAACGCGGCCGCCTCCAGCACCCAGGCGCTCGTGGTGGTCTACCCGAACACCCCGACGACATTCAATGCGCTTGGCACCTACTTCGAGAACGTCATCATCCACTCACCGGTGAAGCTGCAGGGCGTCGGGCCGGGCGGCGTCTACGCGAACAGCAATCACGTCCAGGGCACGGTCCTCGACGGCACCGGCTTCGGCACGGACAGCCAGCGCGACACCGACTGGGCCGCGCAGATCACGGCGCTCGGCACGATCGCCGGCACGGCGGCCGCCGATCTCCCCGAGGGCGAGGTGATCCTGGCGGTCAAGTCGACGCCGGGGCCGACCTATACGTCCGCGTACACCGCGGCGATCGACGGACTGACCGTCCAGGGTGGCGACGTCGGGGACTTCACAGCCAACTTCAATAACGTCGGCAACGGCCCGCAGGTCTTCGAGCCGGTGCCCGTGCCCGGTGTGAACCAGGGCGGCGGCATCGTCGCCTTCAACTCGACACCGTTCCTCCATATCACCAACAACATCATCAAGAGCAACACCGGGGCCTACGGCGGAGCGATCCGGCTCGGGACGCCCACCGTCGGCGGCAACAACCTGGGCAACATCCACATAGCGAACAACCGCATCACCAACAACGGCGGCGCCAATCTCGCGGGCGCGGTTGCCGTCTTCGCGGGCTCCAACAACTACGAGATCAACGGCAACGACATCTGCGGCAACTTCTCCGCGGAATATGGCGGCGGTATCAGCCACTTCGGCCTAAGCCCGAACAGCTCCATCCACGACAATCACATCTACTTCAACGGCTCGTATGACGAAGGCGCCGGAGTGATGATCGCCGGTGAGCCCCCGCTCACGCCGACGGGCCTGTCGGCCGGTGCCGGCGCAGTGAACGTCTACAACAACGTCATCCAGTCGAACCTGGCGAATGACGACGGCGGCGGCCTGCGCTTCCTTTCTGCAGGCAACTTCCCGTTCAACGTCTACAACAACTTCATCGTGAACAACATCTCCACGCATGAAGGCGGCGGCGTGGCAATCGACAATGCGCCCAACGTCCGCTTCTACAACAACACGGTGATGAAGAACATCACCACCGCGACGTCGGCCACGAGCAACGGCCAGCCTGCCCCCGCGGGCCTCTCGACAAGTGAGAACAACGCGTTCCTCCAGGCCACGCTGCCGGCCGGTTCGCCGCCGTACAGCAACCCGCTCTTGTTCAACAACATCTTCTGGGACAACCGTGCCGGCACCTGGGATCCCGCGGCGGGGATGGTTCGCGGCATCGGCCAGGCAAACCTGCTCGGAGTCGTCGATTCGTCGCCGCTGAACCATTGGGACATGGGTGTGCCCGGAACCGGGTTCCTCCTCTCCCCAACCAATTCGGTGCTGCAGTCGGGGACCGGGACCAATGGCAGCGCGACCAACGTGTTCAGCGATCCACTGGTCGTGTCGACCTTCGATACGACGATCGCGACGCTCCCCTGGCGCGGCAATCCCAACTTCATCGCGAACGTGATCGTCGCCCAGGACGTGCCGTTCTCGATCATGGGGAACTACCACCTCTCCGGGACAGGATCGTCGGCCTACAACGCAGGCGCGGCGAGCAAGGCCGTCCCGAGCTATCAGCAGCCGCCGGCGACCCTCGCCGCGCCGACCTTCGACATCGATAACGGCTCGCGGCCGACCCTCGGTGGGTTCGACTCCGGTGCCGACGAGCTTCCGCCTCCGGCGTCCGCAGACCTGTCGATCACCAAGGACGACGGAGTCACCGCGGTGGTGGCCGGCGGGACCATCACGTACACGATCATGGTGAGCAACGCCGGTCCGAGCGCGGCGCCTCTGGCACCCGTCACCGACACATACGTGGCCCCACTCACAGGCGGGACCTGGAGCTGCACCGCGACGGCGGGTTCCACCTGCGGGGCAGCGAGCGGTAGCGGCAACATCTCCACGACCGTGACCCTTGCGGTGGGCGGGAGTGCCACCTTCACGTCCACCGCCACCGTTTCCGGGACTGCCACGGGCACCTTCGCCAATACCGCCACAGTGGCCGCGCCGGCCGGCATTGTCGATCCCAACGCGGCCAACAACAGCGCCACGGATTCGGACAGCGTGGTCCCCGCGCTGCCGACACTGCCGGTCCTCGACAACTTCAACCGGACCAACGCCAATACGCTGGGTTCGAACTGGAGCCAGACGGTCCTCGCTGGATCGGCCGGCGTCCGGGTCAACACCAACCAGGCGTTCTGCACCGGGCTGCTCTGCCTGATCCCGGGGCAGGCCATCTGGAACGGGGCGACCAACGTCTTCGGGGCCCGCCAGGGCGCGGCGTTCACCTTCGCGACGGCGCCCGTGGACACCACGGCCCTGGTCCTGAAGGCCAGCGGCGGCACCCTGGCGATCCCGGCCAACTTCATCCGTGTCCAGTACGCGGCCGGCACGGTCGCGGTGGCCACGACCAACACGGCCGGCCTCACGACCAACGTACGCGCAACGTTCACGGCGGCCTTCGCTTCCGGTGACAGGCTGACTGCGGTGGCCCTTGCGGACGGCACGGTCAACGTCTATCGGACCACGGGCGCAACCACGACCGCGATCGGATCTGTGTTGATCCCGACGACGGGAACGGGCGCCTGGACGCAGGGCGCAGCCGGCGGCCGCATCGGCTTCCAGCTCCCGTCCGGCGCGCGCGTCGACGACTTCCGCGGGGCGACGGTGCCGTGAGCAGCACATACCTGGATGCCGGTCGCAGCCCGGCCGGCGTCCAGCCTTCCGACCTGCAGGACCTTGTTGGCACGCCGATTTCGAGATGGGCGCCCATGAGCTCGCCGTAGGCCCGGGCTGCTGATCGAGTGATGTGGCGGCCAGGCAGCGCACGCGCACTGCCTGCCCGTCGCGAGGGCCCTTCACACGAGGACACCAGGTATGAGCAACACATGGTCGGCAAGGATGACCCGACGGAGACTGCTGAAGACGGGCGGGGCGCTCGCCGTGGCGGGAGTCGGGGCGGGTCTGCTGCCCCGCTGGGCCGGACCCGTGCTGCAGCCGGTTTCGGACGCCAGGGCAGCGGCGCTCACGGTGCAGAAGTTCAGGCACCTCGCCGCGACAGACGGCTGGGTCCACCTGCCGGGAACGGTGATGTCCGATCCGGCGAATTTCGGGTCGCTGACACAGCTGAGCCCGGATTCCTTCGCTCCGGCCGGCCTCACGACCTACATCTTCGGATTTCGAGACCTGACGAAGCTCTCGGCAACGTCTGACACTCCGGCTGTGCTGTCCCAGAAGGGCCACGCGCAGACGTCCGCGCCGCAGATGTACTTCGACGAGGGTGACACGATCCAGATCATCCTCACGAACCTGGGCCTGCAGCAGCGGCCCGACCTCGTCGACTCGCACACGATCCACTGGCACGGCTTCCGGAACGCCATCCCGCTCTTCGATGGCGTGCCCGAAATGGCGATCTCGGTGCCGATCGGCAGTGATTTTCCATACTTCTACCACCCGACCGACCCGGGCACGTACATGTACCACTGCCACTTCGAGGACGTGGAACACGTGCAGATGGGGATGGACGGAATCATCTTCGTCCGGCCTGCGCAGAACAAGACCGGCAACGGAGCGGGCGCGCCGGTTGCCCGGTACAACCTCGGCGCCTCAGCGGCACCGCTCGGCTATGTCTACAACGACGGCGTCGCGCTGTCCGATCCACGATCGACGGCCTACGACCGTGAGTACGGGATCTTCCTCTCGGAATTCTGGGCAACATCGCACTACGACGACGCGCACGTCCAGAATGCCGACTGGAGCGACTACCACGCCGACTTCTACCTGATGAACGGGCGTTGCTACCCGGACACCCTGGCCCCGAACGGCGGCGGCATCAACACTTCCACAGGCTTCCTGATCGCTCCGGGCCCGCGGCCCGACCTCCAGTACCAGCCGCTTTCGTCGCTCGTCCAGTGCCGCGCCGGCGAACGGGTGCTGCTCCGGTTCGTCAACCTCGGCTACAACCAGGCGTCCATGCGCCTGACGGGCATCCGGATGCACGTTGTCGGCAAGGATGCAACGCCGCTGCGGGGCATCGGGGCCGGCGGCCTGCGCAACGGCGCGGACACGAGCTATCTCACCTCGACCGTGTACCTCGGCGCCGGCGAGAGCTACGACGCCATCTTCACGGCCCCGCCGCACGTCGGGCCGGGCTACGACACGTACCTGCTCTACAACAACCAGCTCGGACATCTCCAGACGGCTGGCGGCGGAACGGGCATCGGCGGCCAGATGACCGAGGTCCGCGTGTATGCGGCCAACACCCCGCTGCTGCCCCAGCAGACGGCGCCGAACGACGCCGACCTCCTGTTCCCATGAACAGCACGATGCAGCCCAAGACGAGCGCCCAGGCCAAACCCACAAGAGGACGGATCAGCATGAGTTCCCGAGCACGCAGACTGATGCGGCTCGCCGCCGTGTTCGTCACGGTGACGTCGGTCATCGGCGTCGCCGGGATCGCACGAACCGGCACCGCGAAGGCCGCCACGCAATCGTCGGGCGTCATGTGCACGCACCAGCCCGAACGGCCACTTCACCCTGACCGCGATGTCCGGGATGATCGCAATGCCGGACGGCAACTCGATCTTCGCCTGGAGCTACGCGAACGGCAACGGTGACTTCCAGTTCCCGGGCCCCGAACTGTGCGTCACGGAGGGCGACACGGTCACCATCATCCTGAACAACACCCTGCCCGAACCGGTCTCGATCATGTTCCCCGGCATCGACAATGTGCAGGCGAACGGCGTGCCGGCGCAGCCGACGTTCACCGGCGGATCGCTCACGTCGCTCGTGCCGGCCGCAGCAGCGAACAACGGAAGCGTCACGTACAGCTTCGTCGCCGGCCGGCCCGGCACGTTCCTCTACGAGAGCGGCACCGACGTCGGCAAGCAGGTCCAGATGGGCCTGTTCGGCGCGCATGATCGTCCGGCCGCTCGGGCACCCGGATTACGCCTACTATGACCCCGGCCTGACCGTGATCAAAACGCCGTCGACCGGTTCCTGCCCGTCGAACGAGTACGTGATGCTCCTGTCGGAGCTGGATCCGGCCCTCCACCAGGCAGTGGAGTTCGGGCAGGCCTACGACGTCACGCAGCTCCATCCGCGCTACTGGCTGGTGAACGGCCGGGCCTTCCCCGACACGATCGCGCCCAACAACGCGGCGTGGCTCCCATCGCAGCCGTACAGCGCGCTGGTCCACATCAAGGTGACCGACACGTCGGATCCGACGGGCCACCCGGACGGCATCCATGCGCCGGCCCTGGTTCGCTACCTCGATGCGGGCGCGCGCAACCACCCGTTCCACCCGCACGGCCAGAACGGTACGGTGATCGCGCGCGACGCCACGCCGCTCCTGTCCCCGACGAATGACGACCTCTCCTACGAGACGTACGCGTTCTCGATCGGCTCCGGCCAGACCTGGGACCAGACCTACCACTTCGACGACCAGGAGCAGTGGAGCCCGACCAACCCGATTCCCGTGACGGTCCCACAACTCCAGTCGCTCAACTTCAAGGATGCGGCGACCTACTACGGCGGAAGTCCCTACCTCGGGTACAAGGGCCCGCTGCCGGTCGCCACGTCTTCGTTCAACGAGTGCGGCGAGTTCTACATGGTCTGGCACAGCCACGCACTGAACGAGGTTGCCAACTACGACGCCAGCTTCGGCGGCATGCTCACGCTCGAGCGGATCGATCCGCTCCCGAGCAAGCAGCACGCCGGCACCTGCACGAACTAGGTGACGACGATGAAAGCGCACACTCGTTTTCCCGGCGGCACCCGCCTTCTCTCCTCGCTGATGGCGGCGGTCATGGCCGCCGGCATCGTCGGCCCGCTCGTCGCAGTTGCGCCGGTGTCGGCAGCCCCCGGTCATCCGGCCGCCAGTGGCCGCTAGCTCCGGCCGTCCGCGTGGGCTCGTCGGCGGCTGCCCCGGTCCGACCGGCGGCGGCGACGCCGGCTCAGGCCGACGCGCTCGTGCCGGAGTCGGCCAACGTCTGCTCTCCCGCCTCCGGGCCGGGTCCGTACACCTGCGACCTGTGGGCAAAGAAGGGCACCGTCTCGCTCCCCGGCCAGGCGAGCCCCACGCCGATCTTTGGCTACGCCGCCACCCCGGGCGACCCCGCGGGTCTGCCCGGTCCGGTCATCGTGGTGACGGCCGGGACGAATCTCACCATCACGCTCCATAACGTCGACCTCCCGAGCGCGACGTCGCTGTCGCTGTCGGAGCTGGCGATCGTGCCGGACACGGTCGGCGTCTCCGCCGGCAGCAGCAAGACGTACACGATCCCGGCCGCGGCGCTGCAGCCGGGCACGTACCTCTACGAGGCCGGCCTGACCGCGGACGGCATCCGCCAGGTGGCCATGGGCCTCTACGGGGCCCTCATCGTCCGGCCCGCAAGCTGCGGCGCCGCCGCCAACTGCGCCTACGACTCCACTTCGGCGTTCGACGACGAGGGCCTGCTGGTCCTCTCCGAGATCGACCCGGCGTTCAACGCGGCCCCGACGGGCTTCGACATGTCGCGAGTTCGCGGCGAAGTACTGGCTGATCAACGGCAAGACCTACCCCAACACCGACCATATCGCCACGGCCGCCGGGCACAACGTGCTGCTGCGCTACGTGAACGCCGGTCTCAACCACCATTCGATGAGCCTGCTCGGGCTTCGCCAGGCGATCCTCGCCAACGACGGCTCGGTCGAGGCACACCCCGAGACCGTCGTGGCCGACACGATCCCGTCCGGATCCACGGTCGACACGATCGTGGCGATTCCGCCCTCGGCCACGCCACAGCTCACCGAGTACGCCCTGTTCGAAGCGGCGATGCACCTGGACAATGACGGCGCCCTGGCGACACCCGGCGCGCCGAACCCTGCCGACACCCCCATCGCGTTCGGCGGCATGCTGACCTTCCTCGACGAGGCAGGGTCGACCGGATCGGACCCCGGGCCCGTCACGAGCGCCGTCGCGGCAACTCCCAACCCGACCAGCGGCCCCGCCGGCCTCGCCCCCGGACCGGTCACCCTTTCGGCGACCGAGACGGCGTCGGGCGGCGCAAACGTCACCGCAGCCGAGTACTTCGTCGACTCAGTCGGCGCGAACGGCACCGGGACGGCGATGTCCGGTGCGTTCGGAGGCACGACCGCGTCGGTCACGGCGAGTCTCTCCAACGCGCTGCTGGCGACGCTCTCCAGCGGCAACCACACGCTGTACGTCCACGGCCAGGATTTCGACCGCGACCTGGGGAGCCGTCTCCTCGGTGGTCCTCAGCGTGGACAAGACCGGGCCCTCCATCAGCGCAATGTCCCTATCGCCCGGCGTAACCAATGGAACGGTCAACGTCGCGATCCAGGCAACCGGCAGCGACACGGCGACGGGCAACCAGAACGTCATCGCCGCCGAGTACTTCATCGATCCAGTCGGAACGCCCGCCAACGGCACCGGCACTGCAATCGCGGTGTCCGACGCCGGCGCCGGCGTCGAGCCTGACGCGGCACCATCCCGGCGGCGACGGTCGCGGCACTCGCCGACGGCAACCACACGGTGGCCGTACGAGCCGAGGACGCACTCGGCAACTGGGGCGCCTTCGGGACCATCACCCTGCACCGTCGACAAGACCGGACCCGCCTCCAGTGGCGTGACGCTCAACCCCAACCCGACCAACGGGACGTTCGGTGTCATCGTCGGCTCCGGCGGCGGGTTCTCCGAGCGGATCGACGCGCAGCGTCGATGACCGTCGCCGGCGGCGTCAACTCGAAGCATCGTTGCCGCGGAGTTCTTCGTGGACACCGTGGGTGCCAACGGCACCGGCGGGGCGATGCTCGCCACCGACGGCGTCTTCAACAGCCCGACCGAGGCGGTCTACGGCGCAGATCGACCTGTACACCATGGCCCAGTTCGCCCAGGGCGCCCACACCGTCTACGTCCACGGCAAGGACGCGGCCGGCAACTGGGGCCCGATGGCGACGGGCACCCTCATCGTCGACAGGACCACCCCGGCCATCAGCGGCGTAACCACGACGCCGAACCCGGCCAACCTTGCCACCACGGTCACGCTCAACGTGACGGCGACCGACCCGGCCAACACGGGCACACGCCGCCGCCAACGCCCCGGCCTCGAACATCGTCGGCGGCGAGTACTTCTGGGGCACGACCGATCTCGGGGTCGGGAGCCGGCATTGCCTTCACATCGTCACGCCGGCGCCCGAGCGGTACGTTTACCTCCCGATCAACGTGAGCACGCGGACCATCTTCACGAACAACACGCTGTCGGTCCGGGTGATGGACGCCGCCCACAACTGGAGCACCGTCTCCACGACGGCGATCGTCATCGACCGCATCTTCGCCAACAGCTTCCCGACGTCGGCGGCGCCTTACGGCTGGTCGGCCACCGGCGGCACGGCGGCTCGGCTCAGCCTCTGAACGCCGCCGCCAACATGAAGGATGCCGGCACGAGGTCCCTCGCGGCCAACATCGCGCCGGCACGTCGGGTTACGTCGTCAACAACCTCGCCGACCGGCGCAGACGAGCTACCGCGCCCGCTTCTACGTCAACCCGAACAGCGCGACGCTCGGCAGCACCACCCCGACGCATCTTCGCCGCCATGAACGGCACCACGACGGTGTTCTCCGTCCAGATGCGCCTCAGCGGCGGCAACTACCAGGTCCGTGTGGTCGCCGGAGCGAACACCAGCAGCTGGTACACGATCACCGGCCCGACGGCGATCGAGGTCGCCCGCTCGGGCAGCTCGCTGAGCCTCTACACCGGTGGCACGCCTGACCGGCAGACGGTGACCGTGCCACGACGTCGATCAACGCGGCCCGGCTCGGCCTCTCGGCCGGCGTGACGACGGCGGCATGAACGGCAGCACGGATCTACTTCGACGGCTTTGTGTCGTCGCGCACCACGCCCATCGGCCTCTAGAACGCGACCGGGAACGCACGAATTCGCCGCCGATCGGGTCCGTCAGGATCCCGGCGGCGAATTCTGCCGGAACCCCTGTACACGGGCCGCTCGGTGCGGCAAACTATCACTACGTTGAGTGCCATTAGTTTCACGCTTGGGACCGTCGTGAAGGGGCCGGGGGGAACCCTGACCGGCGCCTCCGGCACCGTCTACTCCGACTCCTTCGTCTCCACGCGCTACACGGTGGTCGGTCCGTAGGGATCCCGCCGTCGCAGCACCGGGTCGGCCGATTGCGGGGTCGGCCGACCCGGGCACATCTCCAGGGAGCTCGACGGGGAGGTCGGGCAACACACCGGCAAGGCCGGTTCCAATCACCTGCTGGGAGGTCACGGTGACTCAGGTTCTACTCACGCCCGAGGCGGTCGAGGCTACCCCGCGAGGACTTCGCCGGATCACGCCCAGGGCGGCAGCAATGGTCTTCGCGGCCGCCATCCTGCTGATCGGCGCGGTGCTGGTGCTCGCGCTGCCTCACGGTCAGCACCTGGCAGCTGCGCCGGTCCCCACGAACCCGCAGATCGAGGCCAGGTACGGGGTGCGGGTGACGCAGGTTGCCAGCACCGCCGACGGCGGCATGGTCGACTTTCGCTTCATCGTTCTCGACCCGGACAAGGCGCTGGCCTGGATGAACGACATCAACCAGTACCCGGTGATGCGCACCGAGGACTCCGGGATCATGATCGTGTCGACCGCCGACATGAGCATGGTCGGGCACTCACTCAACGCCGGCCAGACGTACTTCCTGCTCTACCGCAACACCGGGGGCTCGGTCACGCCGGGGACGCCGGTGACGGTGTCGTTCGGCGACCTCCAGATCAACCACGTCGTCGCTCGCTAGGACCGCGCGTGCCCCCGCTGCCCACCAACCCGCAGCCAGGCGGTCGGCCGCGCGGGCGCGACCATGACCTCGCTGCGTCGGTTGTGGCCGGCACTGCTCCTTGCGGTGCTCGGCATCCTCGCCACCGCGTTCCCGGCCCTCGGTCATGCCTACCTCGTGCGGACGGATCCGCCGGACGGCGTGGTGCTGGCGCAGCCGCCGAGCCAGATCCATCTCTGGTTCAGCGAGTCGGTCGTTGTCGACCTCTCGACCTTCGACCTCGTCGACAGCAGCGGCGGGAGCGTCCCAGTCACGCATCGCCGGCGCCGGAGGTGCCGACACGAGCGAACTCGTCGCGTCGGTGCCGAAGCTGGCGACCAACACGTTCCGTCTGAATTGGCGAATTGTCTCCGCCGACGACCTCCACATCACGCGCGGCTCCATCGTCTTCGGGGTCGGCGTCGCGCAGGCGTCGGCCGACAGCGCCCCCGTCTCGGCCGTCGATCCCGTCGAGGTGGCACTGACCTGGCTGGGCTTCGCTGCTCTTGCCGGGCTGCTGGGCTCGATCCTGGCAGCCTTCGTCCTGCTGCCGCCGGGTATCCCCGGCCGCAGCTGGCCGGCTGGTCTCTCACCAGCGAGCGTCGAGCGCCGCCGGCGGAGTCTGCTCGGAGTGGCCGTGATCTCGGCGGCCCTCGGCCTGATCGCGGCAATCGCGACGGTGGCCAACGAGGCATGGCAGGTCGGCGGAGCGGACGCAGGCGGAATCGGTTCGGCATTCGGTTCCCTCGGCGCGACCGGGCACGGGCTCCGGTCGATGCTCACCATCGGGTTGCTCGCGCTGGCGCTGGTCGTGGCATTGGGTCTTCGTCGATGGGCCCGAGTCTCCGGGGACCGGCAGGAATCGATCGATGCGAGCGGTCGCGTCAATGTCCGATCGCTCCGCCTCGCGACCGTCCTCGTGGGCATCTGTGTCGCCATCGCCGTGCTGCGGGCCCTCAGCAGCCACTCCGCGGGCGTCGCGGACAATGCACCGGTCACGGTGCTGGCCGCAACTGTTCACATCCTGGCCGCCGCACTCTGGACCGGCGGTCTCATCTGTCTCGCGCTGGTCGCCGTGCCGTCGCTCCGCGGCGGGTCGCAGGACATTCGGGTCGCGGGGATCGCGCTCCGGCACTTCGGTGTCGTTGCCGCCGCGAGCCTCGCCGCGGTCCTGGTGACGGGACTCCTGGAGGGCGGCGCGCTCGTCGCCTCGATCGACGCGCTCCTGTTCGCGAACTACGGTCAACTGCTCCTCATCAAGGTCATGCTGGCCTGTGCGGTCGCCGCGATCGGCCTGTACAACTCGGCCTCGCTCCATCCCGCAGTCGCCCGGTCGCTGGCTGTCCTCCTCCGGCCAGCGGCCGGGCTGCTGCATCTCTCGTCGCATTTCCGGGCGACCGAGCCCGACACGAGCGAGACCGACGGTACCGCCTCACAGGTCGACACCGTCGAACGCGGCGTGGCTCCCATGCACGCAGCCTCCGGTGCCACCTCGGACGTCGCGCCCGAGCCGCGTCTCGCACGGCGACTACGACGATCGGTGGTCCTGGAGACCGTCGGGGCGATCGCTGTGCTCCTCATGGCTGCCACGCTCGGATCCACGGCGCCGGCAAACGGCCCCGAGTGGGCACCTGCGCCCGCCCCTCCCCCGCAGTCGGCAAGCGGCCAGGCCGATGACCTCGTGGTCGACTTGACGATTCGTCCGAAATCAGCCCGGACCCAATTTCTTCACGGTCGGGGTCTTCAACACGCGGCGACCCGCACCGGGCCCCGTCGCGAACGTGCTCCTGCAGCTCATCCCACCCCCAGGCAGCCCACCGGATTCGGGTTGGACGCTCCCGGCAACACTCACGAGCAGCGGCCGGTACGAGGTTTCGGCGGCCATCCCCCGGGCCGCCGCGTCCTCTTCGACCGGCGGCTGGCAGGTGGCGATCCTGGTGAAGCGTGACGAACTCCCGGATGCGCGACTCCAGGTCCCGTGGGCGATATCCGCGGCGGCTCCCGCGGAAACTCGCCCGGTGATCGTCTCGAACCAGCCGCTCGCACCGCTCGCCGATGTTGCCGCGGTCGCGGCCCTGATCGCGCTCTGTGGGGCCCTCGCCGCGTTCGCCGTACTGCGTCGCAGGCGACGGTCCGCACCTGCGGCGGAGTCGCGCGTCACAGCCCCGGTGGAACTGGCTGCCGGCAGAGAGTAGGGTTGAGGATGAGTGCCATATCGCGCGAATTGGGAGGCGGCGGGCGACGGGCGGCATCCCGGCGGGTGCGATGGGCGGTGGTCGCCGCATGGGTCGCGGCACTGCTGCTGCCCGTGGCCGTCTTCGGCATGACCGGCGTGGCGGCGTTCGGACCCGCTCCCGGCGCGGCGAACGCGCCGATCGGGGACGCCGCACCGGCCTTGGCGGTCACGGTTCCCCGGATCGATCCGAAGCTCGCGGCCATCCTCGCCGGGGCGGGCCCGAACCAGATGATCGGCGTCATCGCCGTCCTGGGCGACCGACTCGACCCCAGGGTGATTGCCGGCTCGGGTAGTCGCAGGGACCGGAACAGGGCGTTGGTCGAAGGGCTGCGTGCCCACGCCGTCCGCAGCCAGGCCGGGTTGCTCGCGCTGCTCACCGCCCAGCGAGCATCCGGCGCGGTGCGATCCTTCGCCGGTCTCTGGATCGACAACGAGATTGCCGTGACGGCCAGGCCTGCGGTCATCCGCATGCTCGCGCTGCGGCCGGAGGTGGCGACGATCGTGCCCGATGCGGTGGTGGCGACGGCGCCGGCGGCACCTGCCGGACCGGCTGCATCCGTGCCCGTCGAGCCCAATGTCGGTCTGATCAACGCGCCTGCCCTCTGGGCGCTCGGTGACACCGGGCAGGGTGTCGTCGTGGCCAGCCTGGACACCGGCGTGGACTCGACGGCGCCCGACCTCGCGGGGAACTGGCGGGGCGGCACCGACAGCTGGTATGACCCGTACGGCCAGCATCCCACGACGCCGACCGACGTCAGCGGCCACGGAACGTGGACGATGGGCGTCATGGTCGGAGGCTCTGCGGGCGGCTCCTCGATCGGCGTCGCTCCCGGAGCGACGTGGATCGCAGCCAAGATCTTCAACGACGCGGGCTCCGCAACGACCAGCGCGATCCACCTCGCGTTCCAGTGGGTCCTCGACCCGGACGGCAACCCGGCCACGGCCGACGCACCCCAGGTGGTGAACAACTCGTGGTCGTTCAGCAGCCCGGGTTGCGACCTGACGTTCCAGCCGGACATCAACGCGCTGGTCGCAGCAGGGATCACCCCGGTATTCGCCGCCGGCAACTTCGGTCCGAACGGCTCCACCGGCGCGAGCCCCGGCAACAACCCGGGGGCGTTCGCCGTCGGCGCGACCGACAACAGCGACATCATCGCCTCGTTCAGCAGCCGCGGTCCGACGAGCTGCGGGCTGCCCTCCTCGACCACCTATCCGGCGGTCGTGGCACCCGGCGTGGCCATCAACACGAGCGACCTGTTCGGCCTCTACACGACGGAATCCGGGACCTCGTTCTCGGCGCCGCACGTCACCGGCGGCCTGGCACTGCTGCTGAGCGCCTTTCCGACGCTCACGGTGGGGCAGCAGGAGGGCGCATTGACGACCTCCGCCGTCGACCTGGGACTGCGGGCGCAGACAACACCTTCGGGCTTGGCCGGATCGATCTCCTGGCGGCCTACAACCTGATCGCCGGCGGCTCGGTGCCAACGCCCACGCCGATCCCGACGCCCACCCCCGCGCCCACGCCGACGCCGGCGCCCACGCCGGCACCCACGCCAACTCCGGCACCCACGCCAACTCCGGCACCCACGCCGACTCCAGTGCCGACGCCGACCATCGCCCCGACGCCGGCACCCACGCCGACCATAGCCCCGACGCCGGCACCCACGCCAACTCCAACGCCCACGCCTCCGCCGACCGCCATCTTCTCCGATGGCTTCGAATCAGGGAGCTTCAGCGCCTGGTCATCAACCTCGAACGCGGGCTCCCGGATTTCAGTCACCACGGCGGCGGCCAGGTCGCCCTCCAGGTACGGCCTGGCGGCCCAGATCAGTGGCGGCACGTCGGGGTACGTCACCGACGCTTCGCCGGCCGCCGAGACCGCGTACGACGCCCGCTTCTACCTGAATCCGCACGGCGCGACGATCGGCACCACAGCCCAGGACCTCCTGGTCGGACTCAACGCCTCGAACAAAGTCGTCTTCCGGGCGCAATTGCGCCGCAGCAGCGGCAGCTACCAGGTGCGGTACGTTGTCACGGTCTTTTCCGGAACGAGCGCAACGTCCTGGTACACGATCAGCAACGCGTACCACGCCATCGAAGTCTCGTGGCTCGGCGGTGCCTCGACCGCCGCGAAGCTGTCCATAGATGGCTCCACCAGGCAAACGCTGGGCGGCCTCGACACGCACCTGTATGCAGTCGACACAGCTCGCCTCGGCCCGCAGTCGGGGCTGTCCGGGTCGACCGGTACCGAGTACTTCGACAGCTTCGCCTCGACCCGCGGCGTCACGATCGGCCCGTAGGGGGCGCCGGAGCGGCCTCGGCCGATGACGAGGTCCGCTTCCGACATGCCGTCAATGTTGCCACCGTAACTGGCGCCGCCTGTCAGGAATCCCGTATCCTGTCGGCCTCATGCGAGCCAGCCGGTTGGTCTCACTGCTCCTCCTGCTCCAAACCCGCGGTCGCCTTACGGCAGCCGAACTTGCAGCGCAGCTCGAGGTCTCGGTACGCACCGTGTACCGGGACGTGGATGCCCTGAGCGAGGCGGGCGTACCCATCTATGCGGACCGGGGCCCGCACGGCGGCGTGCGACTCGTGGATGGGTACCGCACGCGTCTCACGGGCCTCACTGACGCGGAAGCGCAGGCCCTGTTCCTGTCCGGCCTTCCCGGGCCGGCTGCCGAGCTCGGCCTCGGAACGGTGGTCGCGGCCGCTCGCCTCAAGGTCCTCGCAGCGCTCCCGACCGAACTCCGGGTTCGCGCAACCCGAAATCAACGAGCGCTTTCACCTGGACGCTCCCGGCTGGTTCCGGTCGTCGGAGCCGGCGCCGCACCTGCTGGCTCTCTCCACGGCGGTCTGGGAAAACCGGCGCGTCAAAGTGCGCTACGCACGCAGCGACGGCAAGACCGTGGACCGCGACCTCGACCCGCTGGGGCTCGTCCTGAAGGGCGGCATCTGGTACGTGGTCTGCGGCCACGCCGGCCAGGCGCGCACGTACCGCGTGTCTCGCATGGAGGCCGTGACACTCTGCGACGAGCGCTTCGAGCGCCCCGACACGTTCGACCTGGCCACGTTCTGGGCAGATGCGACCGAGGCGTACGAGAGCGGCATCGAGCGCATGGACGTCGTGGTCCGCATCAGGCCCGAGCGCCGGGAAGCGCTCGCCGAGATCCTTGGGAGCCGCGACGCCGGCAGTGTGGTGGAGCTCGACGAACCGGACCCCGAGGGCTGGCCCCACCTCCGGGTCCGACTCGAATGGCCGCTCGAGGCGCACGAGCAGCTCCTCCGGCTGGGGTCGGACGTGGAGGTACTCGCACCCGCGGAATTGCGGGAGAGAGTCGTCCGCGCTGCTCGTGCGGTACTCGAGCGCTACCGCGCCGTCTCCTAGCAGATCACCGCGAGGCGGGTCCACCGCCGTTCCGTGGCGACCTCATGGCCAGGCGCGCCCGGAGGCTCACGCCGAACCGTCGATGCGGCGTCTCCGGCGTCTCCCACCGGCGGCCCGCAGCCCTGATCGACCGCTCGCGCTCCTCCTGGATCGCCCTGGAAAGTTCGTGGTTCAGCATCCTGACCGTTCCCCGCTGTGTCGTTCCCGATGCCACGAACTCTATCGCGCGATCATGCCAGTTCTTGTCAGGAATATCGGCTGCGTCTTCCCGACGCAACGCACGGTACATGTGGCAGAGCGCTCGACCCCGGTCGTCGCCACTCGGCGCGGAAGCCGGCTCCGGCCCGTATCGAGATGGAGCGGCGAGGCGCACAGGTGTGAACTGGTCTCGAGCACCGAATCACCCCGGCATACCCGGTGTCTCTATGACAAATGTCGCTCCTGGCGACGTTAGACGGCCGGCCTCGGCCGCCTGGGGCATGCGACGGGTGGGTCCACGCTCAGCGGAGCGGCCATGGAGCGCCGGGAGCGGGCTTCGGCGGCCATAACGTCGCCAGGTGCGACGGATGTCATGGAGATGATCGGGGGACGGTGGCGAACGTCGCCAGGGGCGACGGATGTCAGGGAGATGATCGGAGGTGTGACCTGCCTCGGAGCCCGGTGCCGCTCCGCGCTACGATCGGGCTGTGGAACCAATGGACGGGTCCGTACGAATCGCGTGGGAGGCGGATGGCTACCGAGCCATCGATGTCTATGGACGCTGGCGCTCAACCCCGGAATTGGCGGCATTCGCCCGGGAGGTTGCCGACGCCGCGCTCATGAACCGGACGGTTGCCGACCTGCGGAGAGCCCTGCAGCAGGCACACGCCGGCGAATTCGACTTCGTTCCCTACCCGCATGACCGCTGGGGGCCCCGGATCGTCGTGCGGCTCCATCCGCCCCCGGGCGAGCCGAACCCCGACGACGCATGACCACCCGGCCGGCGCCCGCTGGGTGAACGATCGCCGTCGACGCCCGCCACCCGGCAATTCCACGATGAACGCGCCGGATCGGCCGGTGCAGGCCGACCCGGCAATCGATCCACCGCGGCGATCCGTGACCTTGTTCCGATCGTGGCGAACATGGCAGGGGCGCAGGAACGCGTCTCGACGGCCCGGAATCGAACGACCCACGCCTGGGTGAGCGTGGGTCGTGTGTTGGTGACGTTCATCTGCGTGACCGGGATGCACCACCCGGCGCATGACCCCGATCACGCGGCTGTGCCGGCCCTGGTGTCGCTGCTCACGTTGCCCGCTCGGGGCAGGGTCTCGAGGTTGCTCGAGCCATGCGACTGATCCACGGTGCTCGGCAGCGTCATTGACCAGTCCGAGGCCATGACACTCCGACGGATCTTGAGATCCTCAGGGCGGCGATCGTTCGCCACGCTCGGCTTCACCTCGCCACCATGGTACTCCCGGTTCGCAAGAGTTCGACGCAACGAAGCACGCGTGGGATGCCGTTCGCTGCCCTCGAACGGCTCCCGGGGCGCCCCGGTGAGGGCCGGCCAGGATCAGCGCGGAGGCGGCCGCGCCCGGCGTCACGTCGAGGTGGAGCAGTCGAGCACGTTGGGCACCGGCGCGTCCTTCGCCACCGCGCAGTGTTCCTGCGCCCATCGCATCACCGCGCCCGACCCCCCCACGTTGAACGTCGGCCCTCCGAGCACGTACCGCACCTGGTGCGTGGCGACGAGCGCCGCAAATCGGCCGACATCGATCGCGCGATCGCTTCCGGTGAACCCGCCGATGGCCATCACCGGCAGTCCGCCCCCGATGATCAGGGGCGCAGCCTCTGTCGCCGTCAGGGTGACGAGGATCCATCGCTCCGAGCCGCGGTGCTCCGCCAGGTAGCCGGCGAGCGGCGAGTCCATCCCGAGGATCACGAAGTTGCCGAACGGCCGCCCGCCGAGTGTCCCGAAACCGGGGAACCCCGCCGGCTGCTCCGGCGGCGGACTCCCCGCGCCACCGGGGCCACCGGGGCCACCGGAACCGCCGAACAGGCCGAACGGAAATGCACCCGAGGTCGTGACCGGCGGGCCACCGGACGGAAGCGCGCCTTCCACGGGGTGCGTCGCCGTGTAGGCCGACCATGCCGCCGGGGCCACGAGGAGGGCGCCGATCCCCGCGGCCGTCATGACCCTCGTCATGCCGGTCAGCCGGTTGTGCCGCGGGCGAGGGACGCCGGCCATCCCATCGGGATCGGCAGCCGTCGCAGCGCTCGATTCGAGGCCGGCCTCCCCGACGCCGGCGCGGCGCGTACGCACCACCCGGCCGACCGACCGGGCCAACTGCACGCAGACCAGGGCTCCCGCCGCGCCGAGCCCGAAGACCGCCAGCAGTACCCGGACCGGGTCGGCGCCGGCCCCAAATGGACGCAGGATCACCAACTGGACCACGGCCGTGACGGCCACGGCGATCGGAAGGAGCCAGCCGCGAACGCCGCCGCCGGCGTACCGCTGCCACAACGCAGCCCCGCCGATGCCGGCGAGGGCGGCCACCGACGGTGCCAGCACCACCAGGTAATAGGGGTGCCAGAACCGCGCCACGCTGAAGAAGATCGCGGCGGTCAGGAACCAGCCGATCCACATGGCCAGCGCAGGGGCACGCCGATCGAAGGACGCCGAGCGATCGAGGCCCGCGACGCGGCGGACGGCCGCGCGCCAGCCGCCCCGGATGAACACCGCCGCCAGGCCGATCAGCCCGAGCGGGATCAACCAGCTCAACTGCCCGGCCAGGACATCCTGGAAGAGCCGCAGGATGCCAGGCGAGCCCGTGTCGGGGAACGCGATGCCGCCGTTCAGGCGCTCGAGGCCGTTGTAGTCGAACGCAAGTTCGATGGCCGAATTGGTGGTGCTCCCGCCGACGAACGGGCGGAGGTCCGCGGGTGTCAGTTGCACGGCGACGGCCCAGGAGAGCGAGACGGCCACCAGCACGACCGCGGCCGCGGCGAGGTGACCGAGTCTTCGCGGCACGGAGCGTGGTGCCGCGAGCAGGTATGTCACGGCGAAGGCAGGTACGACCAGCCACGCCTCGAGCATCTTGACGTTGAAGCCCAGGCCGACGAGCGCCGCTGCGACCGCCAGCCAGCGCCAGGAGCCCGATTCGGCCGCCTTCAGCAGCGCCCACGCCGCCAGCAGCAGCACGAGCACCAGCAGGCCGTCGACCGTGTTGTCCCGTGCCGTGGCGACGCTGATCGGCGTCACCGCCAGCGCAAGCGCCGCCAGCAGACCTGCCGTCACGCCGAACGACCGGCTCACCACGGCATACAGCACCACGACCGAAGCGACCGCGGCGAGCGCCTGCGGCAGCAGCAGGCTGATCCCGTTGTACCCCAGCAGGGCAGCGCTCAGCGCCTGGATCCAGAAACCGGCCGGCGGCTTGTCCACGGTGATGAACCCGCCCGGGTCGAACGCGCCGAAGAACAGGTTCGACGGACTGGCCAGCATGCCGCGCACCGTCGCCGCGTAGTAGACATTGGCCCACCCGAGGTCGGCCAGGTCGTTCAGGACGAGCCACAGCGACAGGCAGACGATCCCGGCCAGTGCAACGCGGTGGACGCTCAGCACGGCGCGAACCTTCGTTCCAACGCCGGACACCGCGAGCGCCGGCCTCCGCGCGGTGGTCTCCATCAGACCCCCGTCACGTGACCGGCAGATCCGCCGTGAACCGGGCCCCGCCCGACTGCCGGTTTTCGGCGCGGATCCTGCCGCCGTGGCGCTCGACGATCCAGGCCGCGATCGAAAGGCCCAGCCCCGAGCCGCCCTCCGGGGCATCCGCCGCGCGCCAGAACCGATCGAACACGCGTGGCAGGTCCTGCGGCCGGATGCCCGGGCCGTCGTCCTCCACCGTCAGCGTCGCTCGTCCCCCTGCCTCCCGTACCTTCACGTTCACATGCCCCTGCTGCGGCGCATGCCGGACGGCATTGTCCACCAGGATGCCGATGAGCTGGCGAACACGGAATTGATCGGCGGTAAGCGGCGCCGGCTCGACATCGAGGCCCAGTTGGACCTGCTTCGCCTCGGCCACCGGCGTGAACGCCTCGAGCGTGTCGGCGGCCTCGTCGGCCAGGTCCGTGGGCCCGAGCTCGAGCTCGATGGCGTCCGAGTCGGTCCGGGCCAGCAGCAGCAGCTGTTCGACGAGGGAGGTCATTCGATCGACTTCGCCGTCGATGTCGTCGAGGGCGGCCGCCCGGGTCTCGGGGCGGGTGGACGTGGAACGGAGCAGGCGAAGGTTCCCGCGGATCACGGTGAGCGGCGTTCGCAGCTCGTGGCTGGCGTCCGCGGCGAACTCGCGCTGGCGCCGCAGCGAATTGCGGATGGGCACCAGGGCGCGACCTGCGTAGATCCAGCCGAGGGCCGCCGCGGCGAGCACGACGAGGAGACCGCCGACCATCAGCACGATCACGGTGACCTGCAGCGTCCGCAGCTCGTTCGTTCGGTCGCCGACGATCTGGATGACGTACGTCTGGCCGAAATCGACCACTGGTTCGGACAGGGCGCGCAGCGCCGTGCCGTCGAACTCGATGTCGTTGATCGTCGTCTGGCCCGCGCGAGCCGCGTCCACACCCGCGGGATCGTAGACGGTGTTGGCGGACGCTTCGGCACCCGGGAGCACGACAGCCGCGATCGTGCCCGACAAGGCGCCGCGCAGGACGATTCCCGGCGAGCCCGGCTCGGGCGCGACACCGACGTCGAATGGGCCTCGATGCGGGAACGGGGAGGGACCGCGTGCGGTGAGCGAGCTGACCACGAGATCGGCTCGCTCCTGGAGCTGGCGGGTCGAGGCATCGACGAGCTGGCGCGCGAGGGCGAAGTACAGCGCGCCGCCCAGCACGAGCAGGACGGCCAGCGTGGATCCCGCACTCCACAGGACGAGTTGCCGCCTGGTGCGGCGCAGCAGCCGCGACTCTGGTGCCGGTCTGCGGTGGCCATGCGCCGCAGCAGGGAGCGCTCGTCGCCTGGGGCATGGGCTGGGCCGCGAGGCCAGGCGCCCACGGGCGTGCCGGTGGCGGCGGCGACCAGACCGCGGTGCGAGGCGGGCCGGTCATCCACCCCGGGACAGGGCCATCGTTGATCGCGCCGTACGCGTCGAAGGGCTCCGTGCCCGGAGCGTCCGCATCGGCCCTGGTCGCCTCCGCGCCGGGCACGGGTTGACCGGCGATCCCACCCGGGAACGCGCGGGCGGCGGCCTCGTCCGGGTCGGGACGAATCCTGGTTCAGTCGCTCACCATGCGGTACCCGATGCCGCGAACCGTCTGGATGTGGTCGCCGGCGTGGTCGCCGAGTTTGCGGCGCAGGAACGATACGTATGCGTCCACGCTGTTGGGCGTGACCGCGACGCCCACCGGCCAGGCATGATCGAGCAACTGGTCCCTGGTCAGGACCTGGTCGGGATGCCGGAGCAGGCACTCGAGCAGGGCGAACTCTCGCTGGCTGAGATCGACGCGGCGATCACCCACCGTGACCAGCCGGCGTGCGTCGTCGAGCGCGACCGACCCCACGCGAAGGACCTGCGAGCGGCGCTGCGGCCCGGCGACGCCGCGCCGCGTGAGGGCGCGCAACCGCGCCGAGAGTTCCTCGTAGGCGAACGGCTTTACCAGGTAGTCGTCCGCTCCGGCGTCCAGTCCGGCCACGCGGTCGCGTACGGCATCCCTGGCCGTCAGCATGAGAATCGGAACAGCCGAGCCGCGCGAGCGAATCCGGCGAGCGACCTCGAACCCGTCCACGTCCGGCAGTCCGATGTCCAGGATGATCGCGTCCAGGCCGTTCATCCCTTCGGCAAGCTCGAGGCCGTCATAGCCGGTCCCGGTGACCTCGACGACGTGACGATCCTCGCTGAACAGGCGACCGAGCATCCGCGCGAGGCGCGGATCGTCTTCAATGACCAAGAGGTGCATGGGTTGCGCGTTTCTCCCGTTTGCGTGGCTCGGCCGATCAGCGGACGGAGCCCTCCGCATGACCGTTCTACCCTCGTCCTCTGAAACCGCCGTGAAGGACAGACCAAGGCGAGGACACGCCCGACACGCCTGCATGCCTCACCCCGCCCAACCCCCCGTCCGCATCGCGGCCTTTCGCGCGGCCTTGGCTGCGCGGTACGCGGCCAGCGCCTCCGGCGAGTCCACGTCCGCGAGCGTGGGGTAGTCCGGTGCCACTGCCTCCCATCCGTCCGGCCGGATGCCGAAGCGACGGGCCAGGATCCCGACGAGCGCCGTTGCCTTCGCCTTGCCGATGCCCGGGAGCGCCAGGAGGCGCCGTTCGAGATCGCGTGCGTCGGACGCCCCGGTCCAGACCCGCCTGGCGTTGCCGTCGTACTGCTCGGCGATCGCGGCGGCCAGTTCCCGGGTCCGGTGGGCCATGGAGGCCGGGAACCGGTGCAACGCCGGCCGGGCGCTGAAGGCGGTTTCGAGGTCGGTGACCGGCATCGCGGCGATCTGCGCCGGATCCAGTGTGCCGATCCGCCGCTGCAACTCGAGCGGCCCGGAGAATGCCTTGACGACGCTCACCTGCTGGTCCAGCAGGTACCCGATGAGGAGGGCCATCGGGTCATGCGCCAGCAGCGCGTTTGCCTCGTCGTCGTCGGTGAAGTAGAGCCGGTCCGGAACTGTCGTCGCCATGGAGTCGATGGTAGCCCGTTGCGGTGGGGATTCGAGCGCACCGTGGCCCGTTCTCAGGGGCCGCCGAGGACGGAAGCGTGGACCGGAGTCAACGTCAATCCCCGGGGAGTCCTTGACCCACCGAGACGATGGTACTAGCGTCTCGGCAGGCTGATCGGATAGCGCGTGGAACGCGCGCCACCATCCGGTGACCGGCGGCGAGGGGACCCCGCGATCCGGGCCGGTGCACGCACGTCAAGCGCAGGTTCGTCCAGCCCATGGCGAGATGTGGCCGGTACTCCGGTACCGGTGGGGATTGCCACGGAGGTACCACATGTCGTATCGTTGGGGAGGTCGCTCTACCACATGTAGAAGCGACCGGGAGGCCTGACGTGTTCCGAGCTGCGCAGCGACGGCCCGAGGTAGCCGGACCCATCGACCCCCGGCCCGGGTTCTGGCCCCCGCCAGGGACCTCCCGGGCGACAGGAGTCGTCGCGCGGCCGTCGAATGGGAACGGCGGGGGGAACGGGCACTCGCAGCCGGATGGGTTCGCCGCGGTGATCGCGTCGCTGGGGACTCGCGCCGCGCCGGGTGACGTGCGCTACCTCGCGCCGTGGGGAGAGTTGGACCCGATTCCCCGCGTCGTGATCCGTACGTATCCCTTCCCCACCAGGTGGTGGCGCGCGATCGGTCCGCAGACCGCCGCAGCGCGTGCCACCGCCCCGGTCGCCCCCGCCGTCATCCGGATCGACCCGGTCCCGGACGAGCCGGCGCGCGTGACCATTCCCATCGAGACGAGCACCGCCGCGCGAACGCCCGCGACAGTGGCGACGGCTTCCGCACCCGGGATCACCGGCATGACCTTTGCCGCAACGTCCGGCGCAGCGCCACCCTTACGCGAGATGCCCGCGGCCCGCGCCATCGATCGCGGTGCGGACGAGGTCGATCCCCGGCGATCGCCGCAACGCCGCCGGAGCCTGATCGGACGGCTGGCGCTGCTCGCGGTCGGCCTCGTCATCTCGCTGATCGCCGTCGAGTCGGCATCGCGGCGCCGGTCCTGACCGGTCGCTCCGATCGAGCGAGGATTCCACGGAAGCGGACGACCTGCCCTCGTTCGAGACCGATCGTCTCATCAGGAGTAGACTTCCGTCTGGTTCCAGCACGCGGGTGACGGCGCGACCATTTCACCGTCGGTGCGCATCCCCGCGCCGGACCACATGACCTTCCGCTCCGATCGCACGGCGGTCGTCGAGCGTCAGAACCACGGATGGTGATCCCGCCCCTTCCCGCGGTCGATCACCGGAAAGCGAACAAGATGTCCACCCGTTCCCAAATGACCGCCGGCGGCGTTGGCCGGCGCACCTCCGCCCAGCGGCGGATTCGCCGGCTGACTGCCAATCGCCGGCTCCTCTGCAACACCAACGGTTGCGCGACGCTGATGACGCTCGACGTTGCCACCGGCGCAGCCACCTGCCCGATCTGCGGCAGTTCACGACTTCTCGCCAGGCGCAACAGCAACTGATCCGCCGCGCAGGCTGGTGCCGCCCCCACCGGCTGGCGGCATGCCCCGCCGTCGTGGGAGGATTGCGGCGTGTCCAGCCGAACCCCGCCCGGCACCCCGGACGGTCCGACCCACCGCGATGCGCCGCGAACCGAGCTGTACCGGGACGCGGCGGATCCATGGGCGCCGCTCCGCAGGTGGGAGAGCCTGGCCGAGCGCCTGATCCGCGAGGCGCAGGAGCGCGGCGAGTTCGATGACCTCCCCGGACATGGGCGGCCGCTCCCAGGCGACACGAACCCCTACGCCGGCGACATGGCACTCCCCTACTCCATCCTGCGCAACGCAAACGTCGCGCCACCCTGGATCGAGGCCGACAAGGAGGTCCGGCGCCTCCTCGCCGAACGCGACGCCCTGCTCGGGCGCGCCCGCCGTTCCGCCCTGCTGCGCAACGCGCTGCGACGAAGGCTCGCGGAGCTCGTCGATGAGCACAACCGGGCCGTCGAGCGGGTCAATATCGAGGCCCCCACGGCACGCCAGCAGCGCCGGATGCTGGTTGCGGGAGTCGAGCTTGCCGCGTTCGACCGCGCGTGCCGGGAGTTCGACGAGTTGTCGTTGCCGGGTGGCAATTCCCGTGCACACCAGAGCGGCCCGAATCGGGCCGGCGACATGCCCGCGGGCGGCGCGGGTCGAAAGGAGTCACCACGATGAACCCACGACGGCTTCCCGACGCGCGCCCCGGGACATCGATCGCGTCCCGGCTCCGGAGCATCCTGCCCGGGATCCGGAAACCTCTGCCGCGCGGCAGGGTGGCCGTCATGCGGGTGCACGGCCCGATCGCCGGCGCTCGCACCACCGAGTTGCTCGAACTTGCCAAGCACCTCCGGGAGTCCTCGCGCGTCCCCGCGGTGGTCCTCGACATCGACTCGCCGGGTGGATCCGCGAGCGCGTCCGATGATCTGTTCCTCGGGTTCCAGCGCCTGGCGGAGAAGAAGCCGCTCGTCGCGGCGATCCGGGGAACCGGCGCATCGGGCGCGTACCTCGCCGCAATGGCCGGGCGGCGCATTCTCGCCAATCCCAACGCCGTGGTGGGGTCGATCGGGGTCATCTCGGCCGGCCCCCGCCTGCCGCGCCTCCTCGATCGCATCGGCGTCAGCGTCAGCGTCACCAAGGCGGGCCGCTACAAGGACATGGGCGCGCCGTGGCACGAGGAGTCCGAAGAGGAGCGGGCGAAGGAGGCCGAGTTGGTCGACGCGATCTACGACGCCTTCGTCGCCAGGGTCGCAGCCGGCCGGCACATGCCGGCCGAGCGCGTCCGCGAGCTTGCGACCGGCGAGGTCTGGCTCGGCACGCGTGCGCTGGAGCTCGGCCTGGTCGACGAGATCGGCGACCTCGAGCGGGCCGTCGAGGTGGCCGCGGAGATGGCCGGTGTGCCGGCGAAGAGCGCGGCCGTGCGGCTGCACCGGCCGCTGGTCAATCGGCTGATGGACCGGTTCGCCGTTTCGGTGGCCTCCGCGGTCGCCGACGAACTGGAGACACGGCTTTCCGACCGCGTCCGGATGCGCCGGTAGCCGTCGTGACCGATGCCGACCCATCCGTCGGCGAGCAGCTGGCCGACTGGGGCAAGGTGATCATCCTTGAGACGATCGGCCGGCGCACCGGGCACCCGGCGCGCGCTGCCGTCGGGTTCCTGGAAGCGGCCGGCGGAGCTCTGCTGGTCGCCGCGTCCGACGAGCAGACGCAGTGGGCGCGCAATCTGCTGGCGGACCCGCGCTGCCTGGTCGCCCGCGAAGGCCGGACCGCGGCGTACACGGCGCGATCGCTCGACGTGGAGGCACGCAACCACGTGGTCAGCGGGCTGATCCTGAAGTACGGCACGCCCGCCGAGCGGCTCGGCGCGGGCCCCGCGTTCCGGCTCATCCCTCGTGCGGGAGAGCCGGCGGAGCCGGACGCCGCGTCGTGAGCGCGAATCTGGGCGCACCCATAGACTCAGGGCACGAACAACTGTTCTGTGGCGCCTCTCGGTCGGCGCCGGGCGCGGATCGCGTGCGATTGAAACCAAATGTCGTCCCTGGACCGAGCCCCCGCGGGGGTGGGCGCCAACGGGAGACCACATGTCCTTCAATTCACTCGGGCTGAGTCCCGATGTCCTGCGCGCCGTGCGCGACGAGGGTTACGTCGAGCCAACGCCGGTGCAGGAGCAGGCAATTCCGCACGTCCTTGCCGGGCGCGACCTCATGGCGCGAGCCCAGACCGGCACGGGCAAGACGGCGGCCTTCGTGCTGCCGATTCTCAAGCGCCTCAAGCCGCAGGCGAATATCAGCTTCTCGCCGGCACGCCATCCGGTTCGCGCGCTGATCATCACGCCGACCCGCGAGTTGGCCGTCCAGGTCGCCGACAGTGTCAAGGCCTACGGCCGGTACGTGCCGCTGCGCTCGTCCGTGGTGTACGGCGGCGTCCCGATGGGGCCGCAGGAGAAGGCGCTGCTCGGCGGTGTCGAGATCCTCGTTGCCACGCCGGGTCGGCTCATGGACCACGCGGGCAGCCGCACGGTCAACCTGAGCCAGGTCGAGATCCTCGTCCTCGACGAGGCCGATCGGATGCTCGATATGGGCTTCATCGACGACATCCGCAAGATCATCGCGATGCTGCCGGCGCGGCGCCAGAACCTGATGTTCTCGGCGACGTTCTCGCCGGACATCCGCCAGTTGGCGGAGGGCATCCTGCGCGACCCCGCGCAGGTCGACGTCGCACCGAAGATCTCGGCCGCCGAGTCGGTCGACCAGGTCGTCTACCTTGTCGACAAGGACCGCAAGCGCGACCTCCTCGCCTACCTCGTTCGGAAGCGCGACCTCCGCCAGGTGCTGGTCTTCTGCCGCACCAAGCACATGGCCGCGCGGCTGGCGTCCCAGCTCGACCGCGACGGCGTCGAGGCGACGGCGATCCACGGCGACCGGACCCAGCCCGAGCGCGAGCGAGCGCTGGAGAGCTTCAAGAGCGGCGAGGTGCGGGTGCTCGTGGCGACCGATGTCGCGGCGCGCGGTCTCGACGTCGAGGGGCTGCCCCACGTCGTGAACTTCGAGCTGCCGATGCGAGCCAACGACTACGTCCACCGGATCGGCCGAACGGGCCGGGCGGGCATGGAGGGCCACGCGATCTCCCTCGTCTGCTTCGAGGAGGAGAACGAGCTCAAGGCGATCAACCGGCTGCTGAAGCGCGACCTGCCGGTCCGGATCATCGCCGGCTTCGAGCCGGGACCGGCCCTGGTGAGCCCGCGCTCGTATGGCACGGAACGCACCGCGCCCAGGGCATCGCAGCCCCGTCGGCCGACCGGTGCCGCCGCCCGGCGGGCTCCACGCGAGGCGCGCGTCGCCGCCGGCTGAGATGCCGGCATGACCAGGATCGACGATGAGCGGGAGGGGCTGCGCGGCCTCTCCCCCGCCCAGATGGAGGCACGGCTCCTGGAGCGTTCCGGGCTGCCGGGACCGCGCGGCAACCTCGAGTTGCTGGCCGCAGCGGTCGACGTCGCGACGCCGGAGCAGTTGGCTGCCTGGGCGAGTCTCGATGCGGCGATCGCGCCGACCGGGACCACAATGGAGTACCTGCCGGTCGTGGGTACCGCAGGGCTGGGCCGCCTGGTCCTGGAGGGCGCCGACCGGGTCGAGCGCGACCGATTGGTCTCGCAGCTTGCCGAGCACGCGCGAGATCCCCGGTGGCGCGTTCGCGAGGGCGTCGCCATGGCGCTGCAGCGAGTCGGCAGCGTGGATATGCCGTCCGTCCTGGACGTGACCCGGACCTGGGCGGCCTCAACGGATCGGCTGCTGCAACGGGCGGTGGTTGCGGGACTCTGCGAGCCCGCGCTGCTGCGCGACTCCGCCGTCGCCGAAGCGGTCGTGCAGACGCTCGACCGGATCACAGCAACGCTTCCGGGTGCGGCCGATCGGCGGTCGGAACCGTTTCGCGTCCTGCGCCAGGCACTCGGCTACGGCTGGAGCGTGGCTGCAGTCGCGGCACCTGCCGCCGGGCGCGCCGCGATGGAGCGCTGGTTCGCCGGCACCGACCCGGACGTCCGCTGGGTCATGCGCGAGAACCTGAAGAAGACGCGGCTGGCCCGGATGGACGCCGACTGGGTCGCGCGCTGGGTGCAGCAACTGGGCGGCTGAGGCGCGGCGACGTCGTGGATCCCCGGTTCGGGGGCGGACGTGAGGATCGACATCACGGCTTCGGGGTCGTCCAGGATCGCGTCCCATTCGTCCGCCAGGGTCCGCTCCGCCGGTGGATCGCCCGCAGGCGAACCAGGTTCTCGCGGTCCTTGACAGCAACACAGGATCGCTACTCGGCTGGATCCACTGACGGCTCCCCGGCGGGGGGACCCTGGGCAACCACCGTCAGGTGGCCGGCATTCCCGCTCGTTCCGCGAGGTCCCGGACGCGGATGACCCGCTCAAGCTCGTCGATGCGCTCCAGCAGTTCCCGCCGCAGCGCGGACTCGTCCGGGCGAAGCTCCGCGAGCAGCTTCCGCGCACGGTCGACCACTTCCGGCTCCCCCCAGCGATCCGGGAACAGCGAGGTGATGTAGGCATGGGCGATGGGGTGGTCGCGGGTCGCGAACACATCGCGGAGGTTGGCAAAGAACGGCTCGTGGTACGGCGCCAGCAGCTCCCGTTGCGAGCGCCAGGCGAACCCCCACATCGCTGCCCGGGTCAACGCATGTGAGCCGTACCCGTCACCATTGATCCGGCGCCAGGCCTCTGCCTTGGCCTCCGACGTCGGCTGGGACGCGGTCGCGCGAACCAGCGCCCGTGCACCTCGGTCGGAGCGATCGCGCTCCGACTCCGCGGCCAGCCGTTCGTCGGCGTCCTCCAGTCCGAACGCCACTGCCTTGACCGCCATGCTCCAGCGCATCTCCTGGTCGACGACGAGATCGTCGATCGGCGGGCGGCCCTCCGCGATCGCGAGCAACGGCTCCAGGTCCGCCGCGGTGGCCGCGGCGGCGATCGCGGCACGCATCCACACGACGCGTGCATCCTTTGACCTCGCCGCGTGGAGCGCCGCCAGCGACGATCGCACCATCGCCTCGGCCTCAGTCTCGCGCCCCGCCTCGGGGACGTACATCGCGAGGCAGGCTCCGGCGTTCGCCAGCACGTTGTCCAGCAATTCGAGGTCGGGCTCGACCGGCAGGGCCCCGCGGCAGGTCGCCAGGAACTCGGTCGGTGGCAGCTCCGCGTCACGGACCATGTCCCACAGCGAGGTCCAGAGGAGCTGGCGCAGGAGTGGATCTGCCACGTCGCGCAGCCGCGTCCGGACGAACTCGAGCGATCGGGCGTCCAGCCGCACCTTCGCGTAGTCGTGGTCGTCGTGGTTGGGAAAGACCAGTCGCGGTACCGGCAGTCCGCCCGCCCCGGGCACCGGCGCGATCGCTCCATCGATCGCCGCCGGGAGCACCGTGAGCTCGCGCCCGGCGGGGCCGTCCGCCAGGAGCGCGACCCGCATGGCGTGCGGCCGCAGCGCCGGGAAGCCGGCCGGCGCGGACTGGAGCAGCCTCAGCGATTCGATCCGGCCGTCATCGGCCTGCACTTCTGCCACGATCGTGTTCAGCGAGGCCGTCTCCAGCCACAGCTTCGACCAGGACCCGAGCTCGACCCCGCTCCCCTCCTCCAGCGCGGCCAGGAACTCGGTGAGCGAGGCATTTCCCCAGGCGTGCCTGCGGAAATAGGCGCGCATCCCGTCGCGGAAGCCATCCCTGCCGATCCTCGCCACGAGTTGCTTGAGCACCGACGCGCCCTTGCCGTACGTGATGTCGTCGAAGTTGAGCAGCGCCGTGTCCGTGTCGGTCGCATCCGCCGAGATCGGGTGCGTCGTCACCAGCTGGTCCTGCCGATAGGCGAGGCGCTTGATCGTTCCGTTGAACGTCTTCCAGGCGCCCCGAAAGCGCGTCGCCTCCGTCAGCGCCAGGAAGGACACGTAGGTGGCGAAGCTCTCGTTGAGCCACAGGTCGTCCCACCACCGCATTGTCACGAGGTTCCCGAACCACATATGCGCCAGCTCGTGGAGCATCACCTCCGCACGCTGGAGGCGCTGCGTCTCGGTCGGCGGGTCCCGGAAGATGTAGCCGTCGTGGATCGTCACCGCGCCGACGTTCTCCATCGCCCCGATGTTGAACTCGGGCACGAACAACTGGTCGTACTTCGAGAAGGGGTACGGGTGGTCGAACAGATCGGCGTAGTAGTCGAAGCCCTGTCCGGTGAGCTCGAGGATCTCGTCGGCCTCTGCGTCGAGCTGCCGCCGGAGCGTGCGACGGCCGTAGATGCCGAACGGGATCCCGCGGTGCTCGCCGCGGACGGCGTGGTACGGCCCGGCGATCAGCGAGGCAAGGTAGGTGCTGAAGCGCTCGCTCTCGGCGAATCGATGGCGTCGCGTCCCGTTCCGTGCCTCGCTCGAGACCGCATGTGTCGCCGAGACGACGGCCCAATCCTCGGGTGTCGTCACCGCGAGCCGGAAGACCGCCTTCAGGTCGGGCTGGTCGAAGCAGGGGAACAGGCGATGCGCGGCAAACGGCTGGAAGTTCGTGTGCACGTAGACCTCGCCGTCCTCCGGGTCGACGAACCGGCTGAACCCGTCGCCCGCCTGGTCGAAGTCGCTGCTGTAGGACATCGACACCTGCATGCGGGGCCCGAGCAACGCCGGGTCAAGCCATAGGCGATTGTCGCGAAGGTCGGGAACGACGTCGCGCCCGTTCACCGACAGCTCACGAATCTCGCGGCCGCGAAAATCGATGAACAGCGGTTCGTCGGGGGACGTCAGCCCGAACTCGATCCGGCAGCGCCCCTCGTACGACCAGCCCTCCCGCCTGAGGTCGATCGAGATGTCATAGGCAGGGTCGTGGACTCGGCGTGCCCGCGCGGCCGCCTCGTCCCGCGTCAGGAGATCGCGGGTCGGCAGTGTCGCGGGCATCGATTCGGGTCACGGAAACGCGCCTCAGGTGCGCCGGGGCCGGCCGGGGGACGGCGGCAACGGCCGTTCCAGTGTATCGAGCCCGGGTTTCTGACCGCGACGGCGCGCCTGTGGCACGCTACCGGCCATGCACAAACCGCGGAACGCTCCCGAGCTCCTGCGCGCAGCGGGCCTGCTCGCCGATGGGCCCGTCCTATGGGGCCAACAGGTTCGCAGCAGGGCACCCGGCGTGTTCCTGGTCGAACTGCCCGCGCCGTTCGAGGCGGCGCCGATCGACATCACGCGCATCCGCGCCTGGGTCGACCGTGTGCCGAGGCTGCGGATGGATGGAATCCGCCCCACGCCGACCGCCCTCGCTGCGCGACTCGCCGCGTTCTGGATGCCGAACCAGCGGGTCCTGTACATCGGCAGGACGTCGAAATCGCTCGGGTCGCGCGTGCAGGCCGCGTACGTCACCCCCCTGGGCGATCGACGGCCGCATCCCGGCGGCCACTGGCTGAAGACGCTGCACAGGATCGAGCACATGCGTGTCTGGTGGGCCGAGACCGACGCGCCGGAGGAATACGAGGACGGCCTCTGCTCATTGTTCGCGGAGGAGGTGGACGCCGAGACGAGAGCATCGCTGCCGGACAGGGCGTTGATCCTGCCCTGGGCGAACCTCGATGCGGTCACCGGCGAGCGCCGGGCGACCGGCATCGAAGGCGCGCTGCTGACCGAGGCTGACGCGGCCGCAGCCACTGAGACGACGACGCCGTCGGCAACGAGCGACGTTGCCGATCCGACGGCGGCGGCCATCCCCGTGGCCGCGTCCGGTGCCGCGAGCATGCCCCCTGGGAGCGCGCCCTCCACGAGCACGCCCTCCGCGAGCACGCCCTCCACCCGCCCGACCCCGCAGGCTGCCTCGACGGGCAACGGAGGCAGCACCACGCGCTCGACTGCGGCGCGGCGAGCGCCCGCTCGACCCGCGGGCGAGCCGGCCGTGCGTCGACGGAGGCCCCCGGCCGACCTTCCCCCAAAGCCGCATGCGCCGCCGATCCATGTCACCGCAGGCGGGCTCGCGGCACTCCATACCGAGCTCGTCGAATTGCAGACCGTGCAGCGCCCCGCGGTGATCAACCGCGTGAAGCACGCCCGCGAGCTGGGCGACCTGAGCGAGAACGCGGACTACGAGGCGGCACGCAACGAGCAGTCATTCCTCGAGGGTCGCATCCGGACGCTGGAGGACATGATCAAGAACGCGCAGGTCATCTCCGGCGAGCACACCGGCGAGGTCATGCTCGGCTCCACCGTGATCGTCGAGTCCGGTGACGAAGAGATGACCTACCACATTGTCGGTTCGACCGAGGCGGATCCGGTCGAGGGCAGGATCTCGAACGTGTCGCCCGTGGGCCGGGCGCTGGTGGGCCATCGAGCAGGCGAGCAGGTGAACGTGCAGCTGCCGGGTCACGCGGTCATCTACCGGATCATCGAGGTGCGCTGAATCGCCGCCGGTTTCTACGCGCGTCGAACTCGGGGACCAGTTGGGTCAGGGACGAGCGAACATGGGTGCTACGGCGCCCGCACCGGCAGCGTGGCGCTCGCAATGACCCAGCCGCTGCCGCCGTTCGAGAGCCGAACCTTGAGCCAAACGGCGTGGTGGCGACCGCCGTACCTCGACGCGATGACCTTCACGATCCGGCCCCTCGCAAGGGCGCGCAGGTAGTGGCGGCCAGAACCGACGCGGTCCCAGGCGGGCGTCGACGTGGCGACGAAGCGCCAATCGCCGGCGTGGATCGCGATCCCGTTGGCACTCGCCGGGTTCGCCGGCATCGGCTTCGCCTTCGCCGGGGCGCGGGCCATGAGCCGCATGACATTGCTGACGTATCCCCGAGCAGTCCGCGACCAGTGCGACACCTGCGAATCCGAGCTGCCGGTCAGCCACCAGTGGGCGACGAGGCGCCACGAACCCAACCACCGGTACAGGGCTGTGATCTGTCCCCGAGCCACGATCTCCTGGTTGTAGGGATTCGGGTCCGCCCACTGGTTGTGGAGGTATCGCCCGGCCCAATCACGCCAGCTTGACGGCATGATCTGGTACATGCCGAACGCGCCGCTCTGGGGATTCCGGGCGTAGTAGTTCCAGCCGGACTCCTCGCCGGCGATCGCCCACATGAACTGCGAAAGATGCGTCGGAGTCCTGGGCGTTGCGGCGGCGCCCGCTGGCGCCAGTCCCACGAGCAGCAGCGCCACAAGGGACATGGCCAGAATCAGCCCGACGCGTGGCTGGTGGAGGTGGAATTGATTCGGCACGGCTGGTTTCTCCTCCGTTCATGCCGTTCGTCGACGGCGGAGATCAGGGCGGGCGCTGGGGCGCCGGCGGCGACAGGACCAGGACGGCGACGAGGTTGCCCGACCGCGGATCTGGGGTCACCGGCGCGGGTCCCCTGGGGGCGGACGCCGCGGAAGCGTCTGGGTCGGGCGACGGCCGTCTGTTGTGAACCGCCGAGCGCAGCATAGTGCGCCGGGTGGACCCGAGTCCAGTCTTCAGGCGTATCGCAGCGTGGTTGCCTCGTCATCCTCGACGGCGCGGGCGCAGGTCGGGCAGTACCAGCGGGCCTCCACCGGTGTTCCGCAGGCGGCGTGCCGCAGCGGTTCGGCGCCATCGGCACCCCCTGCGCCCCACGCCGCAAGCAGGCGGAGCACGCCCGCCAGCTCGAGCCCGTCCTCCGTCAGCCGATACGACAGCCTGGGCGGACGGGTCGAATAGGGCTCGGCAAGCACGACACCCTCGCGCTCCAGGCGGCGGAGCCGCTCGGCAAGGATGTTCGGTGCGATTCCGGCCACGGTGGCCGCGAGGTCGTTGAAGCGGCGAGGGCCATCCAGCAGGGCTTCGACGAGCAGCAGCGACCACCGGTCGCCGACGCGCTCCAGCGCGGTCGCGAGCCCTGAGCCGGTCGCCCTCGGTTCCATCCCGTCCATCCTAGCCGGGTCCCCGGTGGTGATGCGTCGGTGCTGGCGCGCCGGCCGCCCCTTTCTTTTGAGCCTGTTCGTCGCGGTCGCCACCCGGGGGCTTGCGCACTCACGTCGACGGTAGTAACTTGCGATCTACAAGTTACTCGACCGCACGGGTCCCGCTGCCATGGCGAGGCCGGCGGCCACGAGGAGCCAACAGGGAGTCTCTCGAACCATGACCGTACTCAGCGATCTCCAGTCAGCAGTCCAGGCCGTCGCCGAAAGGGCATCGACCTCGATCGTCGGGATCGACGCGGGCTGGCGCGGCGGCAGCGCCGTCGTCGTCGCCGACGGCATCGTCCTGACGAATGCGCACAACATCCATGGCGAGCGCGTCCCGCTCGTCTTCGCCGGCGGTCGCACCGCCGAAGGAACCGTTGCGGGCGTGGATCTCGACGGCGACCTCAGCGTGCTGACCGTCGATACGACCGGCGCGCAGCCCCTCGAATGGGCGCCGGACGATGCTGCGGCACTCGGCGCCCCGGTCTTTGCCGTCGCGGCGACGGCGCAGGGCGCGCGCGTCACCTTCGGACTGGTGTCCAGCGTCGCGCGGGCGTTCCGCGGGCCTCGCGGGCACCGGATCAGCGGCTCGATCGAGCACACGGCGCCCATGGCGCCCGGCTCGTCGGGGAGCGCCCTGCTGGACGCCTCCGGCCGCCTCGTCGGGCTGAACACCCACCGGAGCGGCGCCGGGTTCTACCTTGCCATCGCCGCCGATGCAGCGCTGCGCGCGAAGGTGGAGGCGCTCGGGCGAGGCGAATCCGCCGAGCGGCCGCGCCTCGGGGTCGCCATCGCGCCGCCGTGGGCTGCCCGACGCATGCGCCGAGCGGTCGGCCTTCCGGAGCGTGATGGCCTGCTCGTCCGCGAGGTCGAGGACGAAAGCCCCGCGGCCGCCGCCGGCCTTGCGCCCGGCGACCTCATCGTCTCGGCCGGCGGTTCGCCAGTGCTCGGTGTCGACGACCTCCACGATGCGCTCGGCCGGCTCGGCGGGGCGACGACCCTGGAGCTCGGCGTCGTCCGTGGTGCCGAGGAGCGCACGGTCACGGTGACGTTCGCCGCGGCCTGACAGTTCGGAGCGGGAGGGCTCGGCCTTTGGGCCGGGCGAACAGTTCTCGAAGGGGCCCCACCCGGGGCCCCTTCGAGTTTGGCTGCGCAGGTTTGGGTCGGAGGTGTCCCGAGCGGCGAATTCCGCCGCAGGCGACGGCACCCCGTCCGCCGCCGGTCAGCCGCCGAGCAACTGCACGGCGCGCTGAAGTTGGGTGTCCTTGGAGGAGGCAAACTGATCGGCGCTCATCGACTTGAGCGTGCTCGGATCGACGACGCTGCCGTCGGTCGGCAGGGCGACGGGCACGTCCGGGGTGATGCCGCGACCGAAGATGGACTGACCGGTCGGGGTGAGCCACTCCACGAAACCAATGCGAACGACCGATCCGTCGGACAGCGGGTACGGAAGAACTTCTGTCCCGGTCCCCATCGTCGTGGCGCCAACCACCTTGGCCCGCTGGTTGCCCTGGATGGCGCCGGAGACGATCTCAGAAGCACTCGCGCTCCCCTGGTCCACGAGCACCACCAGCGGCACCTGGGTCGCGATCCCGCCGGGGTTCGGGGGGATCGACTTGATGGTGCCGCTCCTGTCCTTCTCCTGGTAGATCGTCCCCGAGCCGACGAACTGGCTGGCGATGTCGGTGGCGTCCGTGACATACCCGCCGGGATTCCCGCGCAGGTCGAGCACGATCTTCTGGGCCCCGGCGGCCGTCGCGTCCTGGATTGCCTGCTTCACAGCCGCACCCGCACCGGTCGAGAAACTCGTCACGCGGATGTCCGCGATCGTGGTTCCGGGGACCATCGCCCAGGTGACGACCGGGACGGTGATCTTTGCCCGGACAATCGGAATGTCGACTGTGCCGGTCTGGCCCGCGTGCTGGACGGTCAGCGTCACAGTGGTGCCGGGGGAGCCTCGAATCGACGAGACGACCTGGTCGGCACTCATCGTCGAGACGGACTTCCCGTCGATCGCAACGATCGTGTCGCCGACGCGGATGCCCGCGGCCGCAGCCGGCGTTCCATCGAACACCGAGACGACGACGGGCGGACTCACGCGCTGGTTGACCAGGACCCCGATGCCCGTCAAGGTTCCGTCCAGGTACTGCTGCTCGGCCGCCACCTCGTCCGGTGTCAGGAAGCCAGTGTGACCGGTGTCGCCCACGGCCTCCAACATGCCGCGGATGGCGCCGTACGTGAGGTTCTGGTCGGTGAGCTTGCTCGGATCCACGTAGTTGTCCTTGAGCAGCTGGTACGCCTGCCAGAACACCGCGAAGTCGGCTGGTGCGCCCGGTGGTGTGCTGGGTGCCGGCCCATCGGTGGCCGGCACCGGAGTCGGGGTCGCGTCGGGCTGGGAGGTCGAGGCCGGCGAGGAGGCCGACCCGGTCGGCGTGGCCGCCCCGGATCCGCCGGAAGCCGGCGTGCTCGTGGACAGGCTGCCGGGTGCCGGCGTTGAGACGACCGCCACCTGCGAGGAACCGGCCGCAAGCACCGGCTTCGAGCCTGCCGCAGGAGCGCTGGCACCGACGAGGTAGCCCGCCGCGAACGTGGCCAGCAGCAGCGCGATCCCCGCGACCATGCGAGCCAGCCACCCGATCGAGGTCCTGTTCTGCGGTACGCCGGTGGTCCAGCTCGGGGCCGGAGCAGGTACCGGCTCGTACCCTGGTGGCGGCGGCGCCTCGAACCATGGATGGGGCCGTGAGTACGACTGTGGGAGACCCGACCTGTCCGGCGACGTCGGCCGAGCGTACGTGTCCGTGCGGCCCGGCTGATCGTCCAGGGGGCCGGGTTGAGAGTCAGTCATCGCGTGAGAACGCCTCCGGGAGTTCAGGGCCGCTGCCCGTCGCGGCCTGTAGGGAATCATGGCCGAGTCGGAGGAATCGCGGAGGGAGCGTGGAAAACCACTGCCTCACGACCGGGATTCGTGGATAAGCGAGCTTGCGTCGCCCGCTCACGGCCGGGTATCTTCTGTTCAGCCCGAAGGGGCCACGGAACCGACACTCGGACTGCTGGTTTACCAGGAGTCCGAGAGCCGAGCCGGAGGCTCCTTCGGGCCTCTCGTTGTCCGGGGTCGGCCATGTCGGAATACTTGCCGGCCACCGGACGCCCACAGACTGTTGCACCGGATTGATGGTGTTTGTCTGAAAGTTGTCTGGAACACGCACGGCGGGCGTCCCGGCCCTGCGGGTGCCCCCAGGTCGGCTCCGATCCTCGTCCGGCCGCGCCGGCGGGCGTCCCGGCCGGGCGGGCATCCCCGGGTTCGGCGGGCGTCCCGGCCCGGCGGGCGTCCCCAGGTCGGCTCCGAACCTCGTCCGGCCGGCCCGGGTGTGACCGCAACCGGTCCCATCCTCGTCGAATCGAGTCGATCACGTCGAGCATGTGACACGTGAGCTGGCACGCGCACCTGCGAGTCTCGCCTCATCCGACGCGGCACAGGAGTCGCGCGGCAGGAGAGATGTTCCGATGATTCTCGTCAGCTGCCCCTGGTGTGATGAAGACCAACCGATCGACTTCGATCGACTCGTGACCGAGTTTCGCTGCGAGTCCTGCGGGACGACCACGGAGCTGGTGGACGAGACGGAGCCCGCGGAACTCGCCGTCGCCGCGTAGCGCGCCTTCGTACCCAAAAGGCGTACCGAATCCGAATCCGAACCGACTTCGGCCCCGAGCGCCTCGGCCAGCACCGGAGCCACGGTTTGTGCTCGTTTCTTTTCAGAGTGATTGCAATCCGGTCGGCCATGCGACAAACGGGGTGACGCGGCCCCGACAGGGTGGCTATCCTGTTCGACAATCGGCGCAGTTCGCGCCGTGCAAGGGCCATAACAGAAGACCGCCGTCCGAGCAGGAGCATCGGGTCCCCCAGGGCTCAGCCACCGCGGCGCGTCGCCCCAGCGGCGCGTCGCACTCCTACCCGCCGCAATCGCCAAGGGACGCAGGCCCGCGTCCGTACCGCCCATGGAGGAGGGGGAGACGCTGATTCCAGCGGTTCGGCGTCCGTAAACTCTCCCTTCCGCGGTTCGTCGGCGTCCGTTCCTGCGGGGCGGCCAACCCCCACCGTCGGCGCGCCCCAGCGCGCTGTTCCGGCAGATTGGAGGCAAGGGATTGCCGTCCGTCCGTACAGGCGCCCAGCGGGCGTCTCGCAATCGCGCAATCTGGTTCCTGCGCCCGCGTCGGCGCTCGGGCCCCGGTACCACGGTCACACCTCGCTCATCGCCAACCGCCGATTCCGCCCCCTCGGCAACAGGCCCCGTCGCCTTCTCCTCTTCCCAGCCCGCGTCCCCCGGGCGTCACTCCACTCCGACCCGGGAACTGTTCTGCGCCGTGCTGGCCGCACTTCTCGCCCTGGTCGCCACCGCGACGATGGCCGCGTCGCCGGCGCGGGCGACCGCGCAGCCCGCGGCCGGTCTCAAGGCCGTCTTCATTGTCGGCCCCGCGAGTTACAACACCAGCCAGTACATCCACGAAGCCACCGATATGGCCAGGGCGGCCGCCGCGGAGGGCATGTCGGTCCACAAGGTATTCACGCCCAACGCAACCTGGCAGAACGTGCTGAACGTGATCCAGGGCGCGAACCTCGTCGTGTACTGGGGCCACGGCAACGGGTGGCCCAGCCCGTATCCGCCCTACCAGGAGGACACCAAGGACGGGTTCGGGTTGAACCCGTATGCCGGTGCCGGATACACCTCGCCCACCGACTACCACGGTGGCAACGCCATCCGCGCGAAGGTCCACCTTGCCCCGAGTTCGGTGGTTCTGCTCTATCGACTCTGCTACGCGGAAGGCAACGCGGAGTCGGGCATGGCTCCGATGCTGCCGAGCAGCGCGACGAACCGCAACATCGCCACCGAGCGCGTCGACAATTTCGCCGCCGCCTTCCTCCACGTTGGTGCCGGCGTCGTGTTCGCATGGGGTTGGCCGCAGAAGATCAACCTGCCCGCCCAACTCGCCGGGACGAACAAGACCATGGACCAGATCTTCGAGGATCCGACCGGGCACACGGGGTTCCCCAACGCGTGGATCGGCACCCACGACTACTACCGGGATTCGAAGCGCACCCCCGGCGCCAGGATCCACCTGGATCCACACCCTGTCTACGGGCACCTGCGTGCCCTGTCGGGCAAGCTCACCATGTCCGCCGCCGACTGGCGCGCCCAGGCGGCCCTCGCGGCCGGACCGCCCCAGTTGAGCGGCGTCTCCGTGAGCGCGAACGGGACGGTCTACCCTGCCGGTTCCGCGACCGTTCCCAGCTTCAGCCCAAACGGTGACGGGTTCAGCGACAGCCTCCCGATCAGTCGCTCGCTGTCGAAGCCGGCCTACATCGACGTGTCGGTCGCTGCTACCGACGGGACGCCGGTTCGTTCGTTCACGTCCGCATGGTCATCGAGCGGCCCCGGCACCACAACGTGGGACGGCACGAACGATGGAAGATCCACCGTCGCGGACGGCACGTACCGGGTGACGCTCACCCCGCGTGACAAGGCCGGGGCCACCGGTCCACCTGCATCGATCGGGGTCGCGGTGCTCACGGCGCTCCGGTCACCCGCGGCATCGCGCAGCGCAATCGATGTCGCCGACGGCGACGCACTTGCCCCCAGCGTCCGCTTCACGGTGGGCCTGACACAGGACGCGACCGTGACCTGGGCGGTCTACAACGTCGCGGGCAACGTCGTTCGCAGCTACCTCAATGGCGCGCCGACGACTGCGGGCAGCCTCGGATGGACCTGGAACGGCAGGAACGATGCCGGCAGGGTGGTTGCCGATGGCACGTATCGCGCAGTCGTCCGGGCGGTCACGTCCTCCGGCACCGTGAGGTACGCCGTTGCGGTGTACGTAGGCCCCTACCGGGTCCGGATCTCCGACGGCACGCCCGCTCGTGGCCAGAAGGTGACGGTGACGGTGCTGGCGACGGAGCGTCAGCAGTCGGCCCCGAGGCTCACGATCAAGCAACCGGGCCTCGCGGCCTACACCGTAGCGACTTCTCGGCTCGCGAATGGGGATTACGCCGCGACCTTCACGCTGCACAGGAGCGGTTCGGCCGGGTCGCTGACCGTCACCATCGTCGGCGTGGACGCGGCCGGGAACCCGGACCGACAGGCGCATACCTACCGCATCCACTGACCGGAGTCCCAAGTTCAACCCCGGGGGAGGCGGTCCCGGGCCTGCGCGCGGCCTTCCGGCCTGCGGGCGGCATCCCCGGCCTGCGGGCGGCCTTCCGGCCTGCGGGCGGCCTTCCGGCCTGCGGGCGGCATCCCCGGCCTGCGGGCGGCCCTCCGGGCCTGCGGGCGGCCCGGCGCGTGAGCGCCAGCGCCCTCCGGGGAATCGGCTGCGGTCCCGGGATCAGTCGAGCTCGCCTCGGAGCTGGGCAAGGGCACGTCCCAGTCCCTCGCCGGCTGCGGCCGGCGAGAACGGCACGTCAGCGAGCGTAGATTCCGGGGGCCCTGCCTCTCCCTGGATTCGGCGCGCCGCACCGGCCAGTTGGGCGATCTCAGCGCGCTGGCGTTCGACGAAGGCCCGATCGACGATGCCGCCGTGACCGGGGACGATCGGACCGGCCGGCGCTGCCGCGAGGAGCGCGTCGAGCGTGACCGGCCAGTCGAGCGGGTACGAGTCGCTGAAGGATGGGGCTGCGCCCTCTTCGACCAGGTCGCCCGCGAACGTCACGCCGGCATCCGGCACTGTGACCACGAGATCGTGATCGGTATGGCCGCGCCCGTGGAAGGCGAGCCGCAGCCGCCGCCCGCCCACGTCGACGAAGGCAACGCGGTCCACCGGGTGGTCCGGCATGAGTAACTCGGCGCCGGCGAGTTCCCCCGCAAGGTCGGGGAATTCCCCCATGAGCCGGCGGCGTGTCTCCTCGGCGGTGCGTTCGATGAACCGGACGGCGCCGCGCTGGCTCCAGAACGCCGCACCGCGGAAACCCGCGTTGCCGAAGCAGTGGTCCCAGTGCCCGTGCGTGTTCACGACGATGTCGATCGGGGCGGCCGTGATGGCACGCACGTCCGAGCGGAGTTCGGCCGCCTGCCCGAGGGTGGTGCGCGTGTCGATCAGGAGCGCCGCGCCGTCGCCGACCACCAGGCCGATCTCCTGGTCCACGAACTCGTACCGGCGCGCGTACACCCCGGCTCCCAGTTCGCGCCACCGCGCGGCGACTCCCCTGCCGCTCATCGGTCGGGCGCCCCGGGCGAGGCATCGAGCGAGCGCACGAAGCCGGCGGTTCGGTCGAGCGCGTCGCCGAGCACCGGCAGCAGCCCGTGTCGCAAACCCGGATACATCACCAGCGTCGCGCCGGGCAGGCGCTCGGCAACGGCCCGCCGCAGCAGGTCGATCTGCGCGAACGGGTCCAATTCACCGCTGAGCAGCAGGATGGGGCAGGTGATCGACGGCCAGTGGGCGGTGCGGGGTTCCCACTCGGGGTGACCGGGCCGGTGCAACGGGTAACTGAAGAGCACCAGCCCGGCGAACGGCCGGCCGGCCGCCGCCAGCAGGCTCGCCACGCGGCCACCGTACGAATGGCCACCGATGACGACGTCTCTGCCGCTCCCCGAGGCCGCGAGGTACGCAGCAACGGCCTCTTCGGCCCGACGTTTCGGGATGTCGATGGCGCGCGCCTCAATGCCACGCTCGAGCAGGCCGTCGACGTGCGGGCGCATCGTCGCGGCCGTGCCCGACGCCCCATGGGCGAGTACCACTCGCATCTCGCGAGGCTACCTCAGTCCCGCGGCAAAGGTACGGGTTGACTGGACCGTTGCCCGGGGGGCACCGTCCTCGCATGATCGGAGCCGTGCCGGGCAGCGGGTGGCACGCCCTGCGGCGCGCGTTGCGGCGCCAGCTGACCGTGCTTCTGGTCGCGCTGGCGCTCGGGCTGCTGGTCGCCCTGACCTCGTTCGCCACAGTGCGTGCCGGCGGGCCGTCATGGGTGCCGTCGAAGACAGACGCCTGGCAGTACCAGTTGGGCGGGACAATCGACACGACGGTCGACGCAGACGTCTTCGACATCGACGCGTTCGAGACGAGCGCGGCCACGGTCACGGCACTCCACGCCATCGGCCGGCATGTCGTCTGCTACATCGATGCCGGGTCGTGGGAGTCGTATCGCCCGGATGCCGGCCGGTACCCGGCGTCGGTCATCGGCAGGAAGGTGCCCGGATGGGCCAACGAGCGGTGGCTCGACATCCGCCAGCTCAGCGTGCTGCAGCCCATCCTCCGCGCCCGGCTCGATCGCTGCGTCGCCAAGGGGTTCGATGGAGTCGAGTTCGACTGGGTCGACGGCTACGTCCTTGCCACTGGCTTCCCGATCACGAGAGCCGACCAGCTGCGTTTCGACCGCTGGCTCGCGACGGCGGCTCACCGGCGCGGGCTCGCGGTCGGCCTGAAGAACGCACTCGGGCTCGTGGAGCCGCTGGTCCCTTCCTTCGACTTCGCGGTCAACGAGCAGTGCTTCCAGTACCGCGAGTGTTACCGCTACCGGCCGCTCTTGGACGCCGGAAAAGCCGTGTTCAACGTGGAGTACGACATCCCGCGAAGCGCCTTCTGCGACCGGGCGGCGGCGCTTGGCATCGTCGCCATGCGGAAGCATCTCGAGCTGGACGCCTGGCGCCGGGCCTGCTGACCCGGGTCGCTGACGCCCTGCGGAAGACCGAAGACCAACGGAGCCTGCGGGCGACCGATGACCGGAGGGCGGCCGGTGGACCTGCCGCGGGCTGGTCAGCCTGCCGCGGCCGGGATCCTTCCGCCCTGCCTGCTCGATCTACGCCGATCGCTGCACAGTGTGACACGCAAGCTGGCACGACCGCGGTCGAGACTCGTGCCATGGAACGAGCCCGCCTGGTCCAACTCCCCGCCGCCGGCCCCCGTCAGGCCACGGACGTGCATGTCGAGGGTGACCGCCTGACGATCCAACACCTGGTGCTTGCCGATCCGGCACTCGCCGCGTTCGTCGGGGAGCGTCCGGAGGTTGACCGCCCGCTGCTCATCGAGCGTGCCCTGCGCATCGGCCTCGTGGCGCTGCAGGACGCCGGCGTGTCGATGAACGTGGACGTGGTCCGCAGGGAGTTCGAGTCGCTCCTCCAGCAGACCCAGGCCGCCAACGAGCGCGCCGCCACTGCCCTGGACACCATCCTCCGGCAGAACTTCGCGGACGGGGACGGCCGTCTCCCGCGCACGCTGGAACGGTTCCTGGGAGACCGCGGCCAGCTGAGGGCGTTCGTCGGGGAACTGTTCGACGAGACCAAGCGAGATTCCGCGATCGGCCGCATGCGCCAGCTGCTCGGCACGTACTTCGACGGGGACGCGTCACGCCTCGCCCAATTGCTGGACCCCACGCGCCTCGGCTCGCCGCTCCACCAGTTCCGCAGAGAGATGTCCGACGGCTTCGCCAGGATCAACGAGCGTCTCGCCGCCATCGAGGCGGCGGCGGCGGCCCGTGGCGCCGAGCGGGCGAAATCATCGGCCAAGGGCACGGACTTCGAGGATCTGGTCGGCGGGTTCCTCGGCGAGCTCGCGCGCGGCTCCGGCGACCTACTCGACCGCACCGGCGCGGAGGCCGGTGACGTGCTCCGTTCCAAGAAGGGTGACTACCTGCTGACGCTCGGCGGGGAGTTCACGCGCGGCACGGAATTGCGTGTCGTCGTCGAGTGCAAGGACCGGCAGATGTCCCTCCGCGCCATCCGCGAGGAACTGGCGGAGGCGCGGCGCAACCGCGGCGCCGCGGTCGGCCTGGTCGTCTTCACCCCGCAGCATGCGCCGGCCGGCATCGCACCGTTCGACGTGAAGGAGCGCGACGTCTACTGCGTCCTGGACCCGGACGCGCCGGACCGGGCGGTGCTGGAGGCGTCACTCCGGCTGGCGCGGCTCCTCGCCCTGGCCACGCTTCGCGAGCAGCAACACGACGTGGATGCCGTGGCCATCGGGGCTGCCATGACCGGGATCCGCGGCCAACTGGACGCCATCCGGGCGCTGAAGACGCAGCTGACGTCGATCGGCACGGCCGCCGGTGCCGTCAGCGCGGGCCTGGACAGGCTCCGGGAAGGCGTGCTCGCGACGGTGTCGTCGGTGGAGGCGGAACTGCGCAGCGCGCGTCCCGTGGAATGCGGCGCCGCGTGATTCGCCGTCGCCTCGGGGTGGCAGCACGGGGTCCGGCGTGGTCGGGAGGGGCACGCCGGATCCCGAGCTCCCATGTGGTCGCCAGATCAGGTCAGGAGGGTCGGGCCACTGCGTCGCAGCCGGTCGGTAGCCGGACTGCCAAGCGTTCGCCCGTCCAGCGTGCAACCGACCGCCGCTCGTCCGCCTCGGTCTCGGGGCCTCATGTTCGATCTGGCCGACCGATGTACCAACCTGCGCGTCGCAGCAGATTGAACGTGGTCGCCTCCGGCGGTGGGCCGCCCGGTCAGGGTTCCGGGCGAGCCTCGGCCCGTTTGCGATGCGTTCGAACCTCCCGCCGAAGCTCCCTCCACGTCACCTCGACCCGGTCGTAGACGCGCCCCCGCCACGCGCCCATCACGAGCACCGCCCAAGCGACCGCGAGGAGCCCGATGAGCACGACCTCAAGCCACCCGAGCGGCGCCAGCTCGAAGAAGTCGCGCGCCGCCGGGACGACGAAGAACAGCGCGTAGACCGCGAGCAGGCCGATCGCGAGGACGGTCGGTCGCCAGTCGGGTCCGTCGTGATCGGCCCCGCTGAGCGAGTCCCCGATCGGCGGGTCGAGCAGGACGAGCAGCCCCAGGCCGCAGAACACTGCGAACGTCGTGAACGCCGTGCGGGCCGCCTCCACGTCGCCGTCGCGCGATGCCAGCCAGTACAGCGGCAGTCCGAGCGCTGTGAGGATGACCGCGGGCGGCATGACGAGACGCATGATCCGCCGCAGCGCCTCCGTACCGGGCCGCGCCGGGTGCGCCCAGAACGCCAGGAACAGCGCCGGGATCCCCACCGTGAGGAGCGCCAGCACCGTGTTGTGCTTCGGGCTGGCGGGCATTTCCAGCCCGATGAGCGCGGCGCCGAAGATCGTGAGCGCCATGTACATCGCCCGCGTCAGGAACAGGTGCAGGCTGTCGTGCATGCCGGCGATGATCCGCTGGCCCTCCAGCACTGCCTCCGGAAGCGCGGCGAAGGAGTCGCCGAGCAGCACGATGTCGGCCACGGCCCGTGTCGCCTGGCTACCGCTCTGCATCGCGATGCCGAGGTGCGCCTGCTTCAGCGAGAGCACGTCGTTGACGCCGTCGCCAACCATCGCCACCCAGTCGCCGTTGCTGCGGATCGCGAGCACGAGGCGGGCCTTCAGCGAGGGGGGCACGCGCCCGAAGACCGATGCGGACGCGACGGCGGCGGCAAGACCCGAATCGTCGAGCGACTCGAGGTCGAGCCCGGAGACGGCCCGGTCGCCGAGCGCCAACCCCACCTCGCGCGAGAGCGCGGCGACGGTCTCCGGGTTGTCGCCGGAGATCAGCTTGAGATGCACGCCGGCTTCGGCGAACCGGCCGAGCGTCGCGCGGGCATCCGGCCGGATCTGCTCGCGGAGAACGAGCACGGCCATCGGTTCGAGGTCGGGTGGGAGCGTCGGCGTCTCGTCCGCGCCGCGCAGGGGGACGGGATCGCCGCGGCGGCGCGCGAAGACAACGACGCGCCGTCCCTCGCCGGCACGCAGCGAAACGAACGCGTCCAGCGTCCCGTCGCCGGCTCCGCTCAACCGCGGGCGCAGCACCTCGGGGGCGCCCAACACGAGGACACCCTCCAACTGCCCGCCGCGGATCGCGACGGCGCTCCACCGGAGCTCCGACGAGAAGGGCACCTCGTCCACGACGGGCTGCTTGACCCCATCCGGGTACGCAGCCCGGATGGCATCGGACGTACGGTTCTGCAGCGTTGTGCTTCGCACGAACGCCCCGAGGTAGACCGCCACTTCCGCCTCATCGACGAGTGCGCGGACCTCGCCGACCTCGATATTCGGTGTGGTGAGCGTGCCGGTCTTGTCCAGGCAGAGCACGCTGACCCGGCTCATCGACTCGACGGCGTTCGACCGCTGGATCAACGCGTTGTGGCCGGCAAGACGGGTGATCGCCAGGGCATAGGTCACCGTCACCATGACGACCAGGCCCTGCGGGATGAGCGCGATCAGGACTGCCGCCGCGCGGGCCGTCTCGACCGGCGGAAGGGTGTGGTACTGCTGGTAGATGCCGATCACCACCGGAATCGCCGCGAGTGCCACCAGGACGCTCATCGCGCGGAGCACGCGCGCGACCGACTGCTGCAGCGGAGTCTTGTCGTCCCGGAACGCGCGAGCGCCGGCAGTGAGCTGGTTGGCGAAGCTCGACGCGCCGACCTTCGTGGCGATGTAGCGACCCTCGCCGTCGACACAGAAGCTGCCGGACAGCACAGGATCACCGGGGTTCTTCTTGATCCTGTCCGCCTCGCCGGTGAGGAGCGACTCGTCGGCCTGGAAGCTGCCCTCGCGCATCTCGCCATCGAGGAGCAGCTGGTCACCACGGCGCACGATCATCAGGTCGCCGAGCACGGCCAGGGTCGGATCGATCGTGCGCTCCGTCCCGTCGCGGACGACGGTCGCGGTGGGCCGCGTCAGCACGCTGAGACGATCCAGAAGGCGCTTCGCCCTGATCTCCTGCACGAGCCCGACGACGATGTTGACGACCACGAGGACTCCGGTGACGGCCGCATCCCCGAACAGCCCGAGGGCCACCAGCACCAGCGCGATCAGCATCAGGAGGACGTTCACGACGGTGAAGACGTTCTGCCGGAGGATCTCACCGTAGCTGCGGCCGGTGCGGATCCGCGTGTCGTTGCCAAGGCCGCGAGCGCGCCGGGCCTCTGCTTCCGCGTCCGAGAGACCCGTCGACGGGGTCGCCGGTAGGTCCGACGGCAGGGACGTCAGGCCCTCGGGCGCCGGGGCGGTGCCGGATGCTGCGCCACCGGGGGACCCGTCGACAGGCTCGGCCGCCCTCGCGTCGATGGGCAGCGAGTCCTGCGGTTGATCCCCCGTACCGGGCACGATGGCGGTCACGCGTCTGGGCTCATGCGCATGCCGATTGTGGCGGATGTCCGGGTGCCGGGCCAGACGGAATCGGCGGCCCGTTCCTCCGGCGGGAAGGGGCCGTCCCAGGTGCGCGACCCTTGTCCGGGCCGCCACCGCCCGGCTTCCGGCGTCCCCGCCCCCACCGCGGTGGCTGCCGCGTGCACTGCTCGTGGCCAGCGGCGGGGCAGGGCCGGGCGGGCCGAAGTCGAGCCGGCGTTGAGGGCAGGGCCGGGCGGGCCGAAGTCGAGCCGGCGTTGAGGGCAGGGCCGGGCGGGCCGAAGTCGAGCCGGCGTTGAGGGCAGGGCCGGGCGGGCCGAAGTCGAGCCGGCGTTGAGGGCAGGGCCGGGCGGGCCGAAGTCGAGCCGGCGTTGAGGGCAGGGCCGGGCGGGCCGAAGTCGAGCCGGCGTGGCGGCGACCCACTCCGGATCCAGGCCGCCCGCGCAAGAGGAAACGGCGGGGACCCTTGCCTGCGGGGTCCCCGCCGTTGGTGCTCGGGCCGGGGCGTGTCCGGCCGAGCGAATGGGTGGGAGGTGTCTCAGCTACCTGAGCCGCCCGTGGTACACGGCATCGCAGTCCGTGTGTCGTGCCTCGGTCAGCCGAGGACGTAGCGGAGCTGGGGCGTCCGCTGCACGAAGTGGATGCGGTTCAGATAGGCATCCAGGCCGTAGATCTCGCCCGCCGCCGCGACACCGAGGAACGCGGTGATCACGGCGAATACGACCTGCTCGTTGAGGATCCCGTTGCCGAAGTCCCAGCCGGCGATCGCGAACAGGACCAGCATCACGGTGCCCGCGAGGCTCGCGACGCGAGTCCCCAGGCCGAGCACCAGCGCGATGCCGATCGCGAACTCGCCGAACGGCACCAGGATGTTGATGAGCGACATCGCCGTCGGGTTGCCGGCCAGGTTGACCCAGAAAGCGTGCGTCGGGTTCACGACGGCGTCCGCCGCCGCGGCCGGCCACGTTCCCACGCTTGCGAACTTCAGGAAGCCGAGGGCCGACCATTTCTGGCCCGCTTCGACGCCGATCGCGAGGAGTTTCTCCGTCCCCGCGTACAGGAAGACCAGTCCCATTACGACTCGCAGCACCGCGATGCCGCGCTCCCTTGTCTTGGTGAGTCCCATGTGCAGTACCCCGCTTGAACTTCTCGTGCCGTTCCGCGGCACCTCGGTTTGCCTGTGATGAGGCAAACATAGATCTCTGCACTACTCGATGAATGTGCCGCGCGGCCCGTCCCGGGGGTTCCTCGGACGTTGATTCGGCCGGGCCGTCAGGACCCTTCGGCAGGGTCCCGTTGACTCCCCGCAACAGGCCGCACGACCAGGACCGGGCAGTTGGCGTTACGGACGAGGTGGTCCGAGACCGACCCGAGCAGAAGGCGCCCGGCACGATCGCGCCCGCGCGACCCGACGACGAGCAGGTCAGCGTGCTCGGCCTCGGCGGCGGCAGCGATTGCGTGGCTCGCCTCGCCGGTCCACAGCAGGAACTCTGCGGCGGCGCCCGCGGCCCTGGCTCGGCGAACGAGTTCCAGGAGCACCGGCTCACGCTCGGCCCGTGCCTGGTCGACGCGCTCATGTGTCCCGACGCCGAGAAGCCGCCTTCCGTCCAGGACGTTGACGATGAGCAGCCGCGCGCCGAGACGGGCGGCAAGGTCGATTGCCCGCTCGGTCGCGTCGGCCGACGCCGGCGACAGGTCGGTGGCGAGCAGGACCGTCTCGATGCGATTTGTTGCCGTGGGCGGGCCGGTCACGGCGGGTGCCGCCCCCGGGCCATGTGAGGTCATGGCTTCAGGCCGTGACGATCAGCGCGGTAACCATCCCGTACATGCCGTGCGGACCCTCGGCATGGGGCAGGATGTGGCAGTGGAAGGCCCACGCGCCCGGGTTGTCGGCCGTGATCACCACATCCCAGCGCTCCCCGGGGTTGACCCCGAGCGTGTCGCACTCGAACTCGGCGGACCCGAGCGGCCACCCGTCCCGCGCCACTACATGGAAACGGGTCCCGTGGAGGTGCCACGGATGCATCATGACGCCCTCGTTCATGAAACGGACGACGATGCGCTCGCCGAGCTTGGCGGTGATCGGCGCCGTCGCCGGGAATCCGCGACCGTTGATGGTGAAGCCGCCGAGCTGGTCGTTGCTGATCCAGACGATGTCCTGGGTCGCTCCGTATTTCTGGGCGTAGCGCTGCGTCGAATCGACGGGGTCGACGATGAACGCACCGAGCAGGCCGCGCCCGACCTGGTCTGTCGCGTTGTGGTGCGAGTGGTACATGTGCGAGCCGAACGGCTTCGCCACGAACTCGTACGTGAACGACTGGCCGGGCTTGATCGGCTCCTGCGTCAGAAGCGGCACACCATCCATGGCATTCGGGACGGCCTGCCCATGAAAATGGATCCCGGTCGACTCGTCCATGTTGTTGAGGAACATCGCGCGCACCTTGTCGCCCTCGGTGACGCGCAGCTGCGGCCCCGGCCACATGCCGTTGAACCCGAGCGCGTCGAGGGGCGGCGTCACCGCGTCGATCTGGTGCCTGATCTTGTCGATGGTGAAGTTGTAGACCTTCGTTCCGCCGTCCATGACCGGCGCCATCGGCTGGTTCCCGTATCCGGGAACCTTCTGCCATTCACCGGCGAGGAATTGGTCGACGACGGCTTTCATCTCGGCGTCCATGGCGTCGGCCGAGCCGCTCGGCGCCGGTGTGCCGGCGGCGGGCGTGCTCATATCCATTGTCGGAGCCGCACTCGGGGCTGCCGAGGGAGCGGCGCTCGCGGCGGCGGTCATCGAGGGCGAGGAGCCGGACGGGGAAGCGGCGGGCGCGAGCGTCCACGCCGCCGAGCCGGGCGCGCATGCGACGATCGAGGCGGCGACGGCGCCTCCGGCGGCGACCGCGGCACCCTTGAGGAACCCGCGGCGGCTGGCCATCGGCAGGCGCTCGCCGGGGGACGGTACCGGGAGCATCGGCGTTGTCTCGGAGAACGCCGGCCCCTGCGTGTCGGGAGTAATCACCGGCGTGACGGGCTGGGTTCCGGACAGGCTGGTGCGATGGTTCGGTTCCATGGCCCCGAAGCTTACGGAAGCCGCGTGCGAGGTCCGTGAGACGCGCGGCCCAATCGAGGGGGGCCATTGGTCACCGGTGGGCGTATTGTTTCCCCCGCACATTCGAAGCTTCCAATACATGCCCATCCGAGCGTGGAACGCACGCCATGACGACCCTGAAAGGCGAATGCCCGAGCCGAGGTTCCGTGGCCGATAATGAGTACCTGCTGCTCAGCCAGGTAGGTGTATAGGCGAGGCCACATTCCCATCCTTCGTGGCCGCCCGCGGGGCGATGGGGGTCTGATACGCTGAGGCCAATGAGCTCGATCACGCGGGAGCGCATCACGTCCCGGCCGACGACACCGCTGCCGATCCAGGCCCTTGCCGACGCGCTCGAGAAATGGGATCTGATGCCCGGCGACGAGACGTACGACGGGCTCGCGAGCGCCATGGCGAATATCGTGCGAGCGTGGCGCATGAACGCCGCGGAACTCGAATTGGATGCTCCGCCGCTGCCGACGCTTCGACTTCGGCTCGGGCAGCCTGTCACCGCGCCGGACGGGCCTTCGCTGAGTGGGTCGGCGTCGTGGCGAGGACGTCCGGGCGTGGAGCACTTCTCACTGGTCGCAGATCACGGCCGGGTGCGTCTCGGTGACCTCTGGCTCGACGGCGCCGAGTCGGCTCGCAGAGATGCCGCGCGTGCCATCGAGATGGCGATCGACCTCTGCTGGTCGCGGGTCGAGGCGCGTGCCGCGGGACAGCGCTTCGACGCCCTCGATGCGGCGATCACGGCGATCGCGGCGGAACCTTCCGTCGACCGGATCCTGCAACTGATCGTGGATCGCGTCCGGCCGCTCGTCGGCGCACGGTACGCGGCGCTGGGAATCCTGAGCGAACGCAATACGATCGAACGGTTCCTCACAAGCGGCATGGACGATGAGACGCGCAGGAAGATCGGCGCCGTACCCATGGGGCGCGGAATCCTGGGCCTGATCATTCGCGAGAACCGCTCCATCCGGTTGCCGGACGTCATGACGGATTCCCGCCGCCACGGTTTTCCGCCGAATCATCCCCCGATGCACAGTTTTCTCGGCGTTCCGGTCGAGATCGAAGGCCTGTCCATCGGCAACCTCTACCTCACGGACAAGCAGGGCGGCTCGGAATTCACGGCCGACGACCAGCGGGTCGTCGAATCCTTCGCCCGACACGCCGCGGTGGCCATCCACCAGGCCCGGCTGCACACGCAGTTGCAGCGCCTGGCCGTCCTGCAGGAGCGCGAGCGCATCGGGCAGGACCTGCATGATGGCGTGATCCAGAGCCTCTACGGGGTGGGCCTCTCGCTCGAGGACATGGACGAGTTGATGGCGTCGGATGCCGCCGAGGCGGCTGCCCGGATCGAGCGGGCCATCGATCTGATCCACGGAACGATCCGCGACATCCGCAGCTTCATCTTCGGCCTGCGACCCGAGTACCTCGAGGATTCGGACCTCGGCACCGGCCTGGCGGCGCTGGCCGACGAGTTCCGGCGCAGCACCCTCATTGACGTCGACCTGGATCTGTCTCCCGACGTCGCGTCCACCCCCGAGGTGGCAATGCAGGTCCTGCAACTGAGCCGGGAGGCACTCAGCAACATCGCGCGACACTCGTCTGCATCAAGGGCCGTCATCGACCTGAGCATGCTCGATGATGCGATGCGGCTCACCATCACCGACAATGGACGCGGCTTCGACACGGCAAGCCTCCCGACACCGGGACACCACGGGCTCGGCAACATGCGAGGTCGGGCAGAAGCGCTTGGTGGAAGGCTCAAGATCAACAGTGGCAGCAGCGGCACCCGCGTGGTGTTCGAACTGCCGCTCATGACACAGCAGGAGACCGGGGAGAGCGTGGGATGACGGATTGGGCAAGTGAGTCGGCGGCGGCCGCGCGGGCCGAGGCAGAGGGCCGCCATCCGCTGCGGCTGCTCCTGGTCGACGACCACGAAGTCGTGCGGCAGGGGTTGGCTGCCCTTCTCGACCGGCGCGAGGGATTCCAGGTGGTGGCCGAGGCCGGAACGGTGGTCGAGGCGGTCGACCTGGCCGAGCGGTATCGCCCCGACCTGGTGATCATGGACGTGCGGCTGCCCGACGGCAGCGGCATCGAGGCCTGTCGCGAGATCCGTGCCGAGCATCCGGAGATCCGTGTCGTGATGCTCACGAGCTACCCCGACGAGGAGGCAGTGCTGTCGGCCATCGTCGCGGGCGCAAGCGGGTACCTCTTGAAGCAGGTGCGCGCCCGCGACCTCGTCGCGGCGCTGGAATCAGTCGGTCGTGGTGAATTGCTGCTGGACCCGGCGGTCACGGAGAAGGTGCTGGAGCGGGTCCGCCGGATCGCGACGAGCGCCTACACCGACGAGCTTGCGCAGCTGACGGCCCAGGAACAGAAGATCCTGCTGCTGGTGGCAGAGGGAAAGACGAACAAGGAGATCGCGACCGAGGTCTACCTCTCGGACAAGACGGTCAAGAACTACGTCAGCTCCATCCTCTCGAAGCTGAATCTCCAGCGTCGAGCCCAGGCCGCGGCGTTCGTCGCCAAGCGCAAGCCCACCACGTCGTTCTGATCCCCGCGCCGGATCAGCCTGCGGCTGCCGCTCGCTTTCCGGCAGCTGCCCGCGGGGCCGCGGGCGCGACCGGCGGGACCGCGGTGGCGAGGAGCGTCGGACCCCGTTCGGGGTTCGCGGCGGTCGCCACGGACGTCCGGGCAAGTTCGGCCAGCAGCGCCTCCTGGGCCGTCTCGAAGACCTCGTGCACGTCGCAACCGCCGATCCGGGAGCACTGGACGCCCCGAAGCACGCACACCCGCCGCCGGGCGTCACCCTCGGCCGCCTCGATGACCTGGAGCAGGTTGAGCCGGTCGGCCGGCTGGGCAAGTCGATATCCGCCCGTTCGCCCGACCCGTGCCTCGAGAATGCCGACGCGGACGAGATCGCCCATGACCTGCGGGAGGAAGCGCCGCGGGATCCCCATCTGCGAGGCGATGCGGGCAGACGGGATGAGTTCGTCATTCTCCTGGCGTGCCAGGCAGACCACGGCGCGGATCGCGTACGAACCGCGCCTCGTGAGTTCCAGTCGCATACCGGAAGTGTGGATGTTTCCGGCAGCGCTCCACAACGGGCCGAATGGCACGTCCTTCAGGCCGAAATGAACCATCACTTAGTAAGTAGCTCTTTACTCCTTCGAGATCCGCGGTTCAATCATTTCCGGCCCCGGCGGCCGGTACCCGGGGCATGCCACCAAACGCGGACTCCCAGGGAAGCACGGCACGGGGAGTTCGGGCGCTCCGGCACATCACAACAGGCCGTCGGTCACGCTACGGTGCGCGGCAGTCTGAATTCGTTCCCGTAGGGAGGACAAGCAGCCGACGTTGCCGCCCGCGACCTCGCCCTGACGACTGCGCTGACGGTCCAAGAACCGTCGAGGGCGAGGTGAACCTGCCCCCCGGGCTCAAGAACGCAACGCCGGCTCCATGGAGACGCCGGGCTCCGGCCCGGCGTCTCGTCCATCGCGTGCCCCCAAACGGGCGGGCGCCTCGGCTTCGGCGCGAGGCGGCGGTCCACGTTGCGGAGTGGCAGGGGACACGCGGCACCACGCCGTTCGGTCCGTTCGGCCCGCACGGGGCCGACCCATGGACCTGCCCCCGGAGTCGCGCATGGTTGAGAGTTTGTCATTAGGCGATGGCGTTGTTTGTGCGAGGCAGTCGAAGGCAGCGGGCGTTCGCAGAAGGAGTCGCGTCCCGTGAAGAAGATCCTGGTTGCCTACGACGGCGGTGAGCCGGGCGAGCGGGCGCTTGCACTTGCGGCCGAGCTGGCTCACGCCTTCGGCGCCAGGGTCGATGTCGTGAGCGTGGTGCCGGAAGGCTTCGACCGATACGTCGGGCCGGAGGAGCCGGCGATCGTCCACGCCCGTGCGTTGGTGGAGGCGCGCGGCCTGCTCCGGGATCGCGGCCTCGACGCCGGCCTGATCGAGCCATCGGGGGATCCGGCCATGACGATCGAACGGCTTGCGGGCGAGGGTGGCTACGACACCGTGATCGTGGGATCCAGCCGCGCGGTCGCCGCCGGCGAGCGGTGGACCGACTCGGTCTCCGCACACGTTGCATCAAATGCCCCGGCGACGGTCATCGTCGCGCACTGAGCAGCACGACCAGAGGAGTGAACAATGAGCGGCACAACCGGAGGGGAGCACAGGGTGCTTCCGTCCGCGCCCTCAGAGCGAATCCTTGTCGCCTATGAGGCCGGCGAGCCGGGCACGCGCGCCCTGGATCTTGCGGTTCGGCTGAGCCGGGGAGCCGGCGCATCGCTTGCCGTGCTGAGCGTGGTCCCCGGAGGGGGACGACGCGGTGCCGCGTCCACCTGGCCGGACGAGGAGCGCGGGATGCAGGACCTTCGCGCCGCACAGGAACTGCTCCGGCAGCGCGGCCAGGCGGCGCACTTCCTGCTGCGGGCCGGTGAACTCGGCCCGACGATCGAGCGGACCGTCCTCGAAGGCGGATTCGACACGGTCGTCATCGGTTCCGGCTGCTCGTCCGGCGGGCAGCCGGTCTGCACCGTCTCCGATCACGTCGCCTCGCACACGAGCGCCACCGTGATCATGGCCGCCTGAGGGTGGGGGCCGGAACGCGGGGCGACCGCGAGGGACTCAGCCACCGGAACCCGTGGGGTCGAACCTGATGCGCATCGTGTCTGCCGCGGAGGCGGTCGCCGGCATCCGCTCCGGCCAATCGGTCTACCTGCACGGCGCGAGCGCGACGCCGCACACGCTGCTGCGCGCCCTCGTCGATCGCGCGGATGAGCTGGAGAGCGTCAGGATCGTCCACCTCCACTGCGAGGGCCCCGGGCCGCACCTGGCGCCCGAGATGGCCGGTCACTTCCGCCACATCGCCCTGTTCATCGGCCCGAACGCACGTGAGGCGATCAACGAAGGACGCGCCGAATACGTTCCGGCCTTCCTGTCCGACGTGCCGCACCTCTTCCGCAAGCGGATCGTCCCGCTCGACGTCGTCCTGATCAACGTGACGCCGCCCGACGCCCACGGCTACTGCTCGCTGGGCACGTCGATCGACGCGACGCTCGCCGCGATCGATTCGGCAAAGGTGGTGATCGCGCAGCTCAACCGGGCCATGCCGCGCACCCTCGGCGAAAGCTTCGTCCACGTGGACCGGATCGACCTGGGCGTCGAGGTCGACACGCCGCCGTACCAGCATCCGCTCGTCGAGATCGGGCAGACCGAGCGGGCCGTCGGCGCCTTCGTCGCCGACCTCGTGCCCGACGGCGCGGTGCTCCAGATGGGAATCGGAGCCATCCCGTCGGCAACGGCGCTCGAGCTGCTCCACAAGAAGGACCTGGGCGTCCACACCGAGATGTTCACGGACGTCATGGTCGACCTCGTGGAGTCCGGCGCCGTCACGTGCGCTCGCAAGGACATCGACCGGAACAAGATCGTCACCGCCTTCATGATGGGCACCCAGCGGTTGTACGACTTCGTGAACGACAACCCAATGCTCGAGATGCGGCCGGTCGACTACACGAACGACACCGCCGTCATCCGCCGGCTGCGCCGCATGACGGCGATCAACTCGGCGATCGAGGTCGATCTCACCGGCCAGGTCTGCGCGGATTCGATCGGCTACCGGCTCTACAGCGGCATCGGGGGGCAGATGGACTTCATGCGCGGTGCCGCGCTCGCCGAGGAGGGCCGGGCAATCATCGCCCTGCCGGCGACCGCGAAGCGCGGCACGGAGTCGCGGATCGTGCCGGTGCTGCGCGAGGGCGCCGGCGTGGTCACCACGAGGGGCCACGTGCAGACGATCGTCACCGAGTACGGTGTCGCGGAACTGCACGGTCGCAGCTTCTGCGAGCGCGCAAAGGCGCTCATCGCCATCGCGCACCCCGACTTTCGCGCCGATCTGACCGCGGCGGCGCGACGCCACCACTTCATGTAGGCCGAAGAGCCGGGCCGGGGCTGCCCAGAGACGGCCGTTTGCCCCGGTCCCAGGCTCCCCGAGCCGGCCCCTCTGAACCGGGACCTTCGGCCCTTGCCGCGGCGGGCGCGCTGAACGACGGTCGAGGGACCATGAAGCCGGACGCCGCGGGGCAACCGGCCGAACTGAGGAAGGCAGGTGTACCCCATGGCTCGTGTGCTCGTGGTTCACCACGACATCGACCTGGCCGACCAGGAGGCCGATTCGCTTCGCCGTCTCGGCTACGAGGTCGAGCAATGTTCCGGGCCCTCATCCCACGGCTGCCCGATATTGCGCGGAGAGGACTGCCCGGCCGTCGAGCGTGCGGACGTGCTCGTGTATGACGTGTGGGCCACGTCGGAGACGGACAGCAGCCGGCACCTCGTCGAGGGCCTGCGCGAGATCCACCCGAACGTTCCCATGGTGCTCACGGCGCCGGGGATGGAACTCGACTGGGTGCGGACGTCGGGCGTCCACGGCGTGGTGCCACTGGTCGGTGTGCCCACCGCGGAACGGCTCGCTGCCGCCATCGACGAGGCAGTCGCTTCGACTGCGGCCGCCGCGTCCCCGACCGAAGGGACGTAGGACGGTCGAAGGGACGGCTCGGGAGTCCGCTCGGCCCGGCGACGGGCCATTCGGCCCCGGGCTTCGGGCCGGCTTTCTCATCCCTCCCCTGCGTGGCACACGGCATGCTCCGGTCATGACCAGCCCGCCTGCCGTCCGTCGCCCGGATATCCAGCCCGGTTTTCACGCTGGAACCGGGACCGGCGCCCCCCGACGCACCGAGGTGGCGGGGCCTCCCGGCAATCATGGATGGCTCCGAGGTGGTCGCCCACGACGCCGTGTCGAACCTGTCGGGGACGACGCTTCGCTTCATCGAGCCCGAGTCGGAGCGGGTCACAGATCACTCATCGACGTGACCGCGGCGATCGGCGCCCCGCACGCAGAGCCGCAGGAGGTACCCGCATGAACACGCCGCAACCGCCGCTCTGCGTCGGGGACATCATGACCCCGGATCCGATCGTGGTCCAGGCGGACGACACGCTCCAGTCGGCGGCCCAGGTACTCGAGGAGAACGAGATCAGCGGCGTACCCGTTGTCGACGAGAACGGGCTGCTCGCCGGCGTCCTCGCAGAGTCGGACCTCGTCCGGGCGCGAGCGACCGAGCACCTGTGGATCCGCTGGTCGGGCCTGCGCGTACGCCATCTCATGCACGCACCCGTTCTCACGGCAGACGCATCGACGACCATCGAGGAGGCCGCGGTGCTCATGGAGCGGGCCCATGTCCACCGCCTGGTCGTCGTCTCGGACGACCAGCAGACGCCTATCGGGATCATCTCCACCAGTGACCTCGTGCGCGCCATGGTCGGGGAGCGGGCCAATGACTGATGTGACCGCGCCCCTCGATTCGATCTCGAGATCGACGCGGCGGCGGTCGCTGCCGGCGATGTCCCGGACGACGCGTTGACCGGGTGGGCGCGGTAGGCCGTGGATTCGCGCGCTTTTCCCCGTTTCACGTACGATCCGCGTCGAGGGGCCACCGCCGCCCCGCGCATCTCGCTGCAGGGCAACCCCGGAGGCAGGGATGACCGGGTCGGGCGGGCCGACGGATCGGTGATCGACGTGATCGACGTCTGCCGGACCGAGGGCCGCCTGGACAGGCATTTCGACCACGGGGGCGGGCCGACACCGGAGTCGCCGGCCACGCTGGGCGACCGATTGGACAACTGGCACATCCTTCAGGAACTGGCAGGTATCACATGAGTGGGAATTCGGCTTCAACGCGCCGCGACCGCAGGGCGGCCGAGCGCGCCGCACGCAAGCAGAAAGTCGCCGTCAGCTCTGGGCGCCCGGCCTGGCAGTCGCCGATGGTGCTGTTGAGCGTGGGGGCGGTCGTCGTCGGCCTGGTGATCGTGATCAGCGCGCTGGTTGCCTCGGGGGCGTTCTCGTCCCAGAGCCCCGTCCAGACGCCCACCATCCCCGGAGCTCCCGCTTCCCTGGTGCACGGACGGTCGCTCGGCGACCCGAACGCGCCCGTCAAGATCGACCTGTGGGCCGACTTCCAGTGCCCTGTCTGCAAGAACATGAGCGACACGATCGAGCCGCTGCTCGTCAACAAGTACGTCACCAACGGCACCGTCTATCTCACGTTCAAGGACCTCGCGTTCATTGGGCAGGGATACACGCCCGACGAATCGCTCGACGCGGCCGTTGCGGCGCGCTACTCGGAACAGCAGGGAACCGGGTTCTGGCCCATGCATGACATCCTCTATGCCAACCAGGGAAAGGTGGAAAACAAGGGCGCCTTCTCGCGGCCTCGCCTCGCGGACATGGCCGCCGCGATCGGCATCACGAACCGCGACGCATTCCTCAAGGGGCTGGACGACCCGACCCTGATCGCCGCGGTCCAGACCCAGACCAAGGAGGGCGCCGGCCTCGGGATCGCACAGACCCCCACGCTCGTGCTCAACGGCACGATCCAGGCCGGGCTCCCCAACTGGACCACGCTCTCGCAGACCATCGACCAGCTGGCAGCGGCCGCGAGTGCGTCGCCTGGGGCAAGTGGCTCGCCCGCCGCGAGTCCGGCGCCGAGTGCCTCCCCGGCCGCGAGCCCCGCACCGGCGGCGTCCCCCGCGCCCAGCGGCAGCTGAGGCAGGTCCTGGACCTGCCCCGGTTCCGTGGACGGTGGCGGATCAGGCGGCCGTGCCAGGGAGACCGCTCGCCTGGCAGTCTGAGGAGAGGCATCGGCTTCACGCCCTCACCCGGGTCTGTGACGCGAGGCTTCACGCCTTCACCCCGGGTCTGTGACGTGCAGGCTTCACGCCCTGCCGCGAGTTTGCACGGGGTGGTTGAATCGGAGCCGGGGGCGGGCGTCATCGAAACGGCTCCAGCCACTTCGTCCGTCGTAGTCCTCGCCCCGCACCTCTCCCAGATGGGTTCGCGGGCGCGTCGCTCGGTTCGCGCGCGTCAGCCGTCGGCCTGCAACACGGCCGTGCCCGCCAGCCGGCCCGCCTTCAGGCCCCCGAGCGCGATGTTCGCCCCCTCGAGCGGCAGCACTTCGATCTCCGTCCGGATCGGGATCTCCGAGGCGAGCGCGAGGAACTCGCGGGCATCCGCTCTCGTGTAGTTGGCCACGCTGCGGATCACGCGTTCGCCCCACAGCAGGTCGTAGTCGAACGCCGGGATTCTGTCGAGGTGGATGGCGTTGATCGCGACCGTCCCGCCCCGATCGAGCGCCGCCAGCGCCCGCACGACCACCGACCCGACCGGCGCGAACGTCACCGCGGCATCGAGCCGGACCGGCAGGGCGTCGTCGTATCCGCCCGTCCAGTGCGCCCCGAACGAGCGGGCCCGTGCCTTCTCCTCCTCCGATCGCGTGACGACGTAGACCTCGCAGCCCCAGTGGCGCGCCACCTGGAGGGCCAGCAGCGCGGAAGCCCCGAACCCGTACAGGCCGACGCGGCCGCCGGGCTCGATGCCTGAAAGGCGCAGCGACCGGTATCCGATCACGCCGCCGCAGAGCAGCGGCGCCGCCGCGAGGTCCGGAAAGCCGTCGGGCATCCGGAGGGCGAAGTCCGCGCGCACCGACAGCCACTCCGCGTACCCGCCGTCGCGATCGAAGCCGGTGAAGCGGGCATCGGGGCAGAGGTTCTCCCTCCCGGCGCGGCAGGCACGGCAATGGCCGCACGCAGAGGCGAGCCAGCCGACGCCTGCCCGCTCCCCGACCGACCAGCCACGCACCGCCGACCCGACGGCTGCCACGCTCCCGACCGCCTGGTGGCCGGGCACCACCGGCAGGACGTGCGCCGGCAGGTCCCCCTCGCAGATCTGGAGGTCTGTGCGGCAGACTGCGCAGGCGGTGACCCGCAGGACGAGCTCGTCTGGGGCCGGATCCGGCTGCGGGTGGTCGCGCAGGGCCAGGGGCCCGGGCCGGACACGCCGCTCGCGGACCCCAGCGGCGCCGGCCGCTCGAGCACCATCGCCTTCATTCCGCCATCGTGCCACGCAAACACGCCGGATGCCCACCGCGGACGGGCCATCAAGCACATGCGTGACGGGAGCACGGCGGCGCACCATTCGCGTGCGTCGGGAGGTGGAGTCGCCCGCGCCGCCGGCAGGTCTCGAGGAGGCGTGCGATGAAGGTCATGGTCGCGGTCGACGGGTCTCCCTGCTCGAGTGTCGCAGTCGACCTGGTTGCCGGGCTGAGCTGGCCCGCCGGATCCTCGCTTCGCGTTGTGGCTGCGCTCGACACGGTTCGTCTCGCGGGACCATGGGCAGGACTGGCGCCCATGGACCTCTCCGATGTCGAGTCCGACCTCGTCGACGATCTCAAGATGATGCTGGCCGGGATCACGGAGCGCCTCGCTCCCACTGGATGCCACGTGGACTACCGCGCGGTGATCGGTCGTGCTCCGGACGTCATCCTCGACCAGGCCCTGGAGATGGTCCCCGATCTGCTCGTCGTCGGCAGCCGCGGCCTCGGTCCGATGCGCACGCTGCTGATCGGCTCCGTCTCGGCGGAGGTGGTCGACCACGCCCCGTGCCCGATTCTTCGTCGTGCGCAAGCGGATCGTCTCGCGGATCCTGCTCGCCCACGACGGATCGCCGCAGGCGCGTGCCGCGGAGGACGTGCTCGCCGGGTGGCCCATCTTCGACCGGCCGCCGCTCGAGGTCCTGAGCGTCGCTCGCTACCACTCGGCCATGCCGGACCCGATCGCTCCCGGCGCCCAGGAGGGGTCGCTGGAGGCCTACCGCCAGGCGCTCGGCGACACGCGCCAGCGGTACGAGGAGATCGCCCACTCGGCGTCCGAGCGGCTCGAACGCCTCGGCTGGCAGACCACGTGGGACGTGCGGGGCGGCGACCCGACCCACGTCATCGTGGAGGAGGCGGAGGCTCGCGGCATCGACCTCGTGGTGATGGGCACGCACGGCCGGACCGGTCTCAACCGGATGGTACTCGGGAGCGTCGCCCACAAGGTGCTGACCCACGCGCACTGCTCCGTGCTCGTGGTTCGCGGCAAGGTGCCCGGGCACGCGCTGCCGTCCACTGAGCGGCGCACAACCGTCGCCGTCTGATGCCGGGCCGCCGGGGAAGTCGGCCACGGCAGAATCTGGGCCACGCAGCCGGAGTACCCTCCCGGCGAACGCAGCGCCGGGAGCGGTCTCGCGGACGGTGCGGCGCCCGAACACGCTGAATACGGAGGTGCGCAATGACGGCCGGCATCGCCACGCCGCTCGCCGAGCGGCACAGTGCGCTGACCGACGATGAGGTCCGCCAGATCGACGCCTACTGGCGGGCGGCCAACTACCTGTCGGTCGGCCAGATCTACCTGCTCGACAACCCGCTGCTTCGCGAGCCGCTGAAGCCCGAGCACATCAAGCCCCGGCTCCTGGGCCACTGGGGCACGACGCCCGGACTGAACTTCCTCAACGCCCATCTCAATCGCGTCATCAGGGCGCGGGACCTCGACGCGATCCTCGTCATCGGCCCCGGCCATGGCGGGCCCGCGGCCGTCGCGAACGCCTACCTCGAGGGCACGTACACGGAGGTCTACCCAAACGTCGGGCTCGACGAAACCGGCCTGCAGCGCCTCTTCAAGCAGTTCTCGTTCCCGGGCGGCATCGGCAGCCATGTCACCCCGGAGACACCAGGGTCCATCCACGAGGGCGGCGAGCTCGGGTACGCGCTCACCCACGCCTACGGCGCCGCCTTCGACAATCCGGGCCTCAAGGTGTTCTGCGTGGTCGGCGATGGTGAGGCGGAGACCGGTCCGCTCGCGGCGAGCTGGCACTCCAACAAGTTCCTGAACCCGTCAGACCGACGGCGCAGTCCTTCCGATCCTTCACCTCAACGGCTACAAGATCGCCAACCCCACGGTCCTCGCCCGGATCCCGGAGCAGGAACTCGTCGAGCTGTTCGGAGGCTACGGGTACCGCCCGTACATCGTCGCCGGCGACGACCCGACGCTCATGCACCGGCGCATGGCGGAGGTATTGGACGAGGCGCTCGACGCGATCGGGGAGATCCAGCGCAACGCGCGCGAGGGCGGTGATTCGACTCGGCCGACGTGGCCGATGATCATCCTGCGCAGCCCGAAAGGCTGGACGGGGCCAAGGGTCGTCGACGGGCTGCCCGTGGAGGGCAGCTGGCGCTCGCACCAGGTCCCCATCGCGGACATCCGCGACAACCCGGAGCACCTCGCGCTCCTCGACGAGTGGATGCACAGCTACCGGCCGGAGGAGCTGTTCGACGAAGGCGGACGGCTGGTCCCCGAGCTTGCCGCGCTGCCACCGTCGGGCGATCGGCGCATGAGCGCGAACCCGCAGGCCAACGGTGGCCTGCTCCTGAAGGACCTCGCGCTGCCGGATTTCCGCGACTACGCGGTCGAAGTACCCACTCCGGCGAACACGATCAGCGAGGCGACCAGGGTCCTCGGTGCGTTCATGCGGGACGTCATCACGGCGAACCCGCACTCGTTCCGCCTCTTCGGGCCGGACGAGACGGCCTCGAACCGGCTCTCCGCGGTCTTCGAGACAACGAACCGGGCCTGGGAGGCGGAGCTTCTGCCGACAGACGACCACCTGGCACCGGACGGTCGCGTCATGGAGGTCCTGAGCGAGCACCTCTGCGAAGGCTGGCTGGAGGGGTACCTCCTGACCGGCCGTCACGGGCTCTTCAACTGCTACGAGGCCTTCATCCACATCATCGATTCCATGTTCAACCAGCATGCGAAGTGGCTGAAGATGACGCGGGAGATCCCGTGGCGGCGGCCGATCGCATCGCTGAACTACCTGCTCAGCAGCCTGGTCTGGCGCCAGGACCAGAACGGCTTCTCGCACCAGGATCCGGGCTTCATCGATCACGTCGTGAACAAGAAGGCGGAGGTCATCCGCGTCTACCTGCCGCCGGACGCCAACTGCCTGCTTTCCGTGGCCGACCACTGCCTGCGCAGCCGCAACTACGTGAACGTCATCGTCGCGGGCAAGCAGCCCGCCCTCAACTACCTGACGATGGACCAGGCGATCCTGCACTGCACCCGCGGCCTCGGGATCTGGGACTGGGCGAGCAACGACGACGGCGATCCCGACGTGGTCATGGCCTGCTGCGGAGACATCCCGACGCTCGAGACGCTCGCGGCCGTCGACCTGCTGCGGCAGCACCTGCCGGCGCTCAAGGTCCGCGTGGTGAACGTGGTCGACCTGATGCGCCTCCAGCCGGACACGGAGCACCCGCACGGGCTGTCCGATCGCGAGTTCGACACGATCTTCACGACCGACCGGCCGGTGGTGTTCGCCTACCACGGCTACCCATGGCTGATCCACCGGCTCGCCTACCGGCGCCACAACCACTCCAACCTCCATGTCCGCGGCTACAAGGAGGAAGGCAGCGTCACCACTCCGTTCGACATGGTCAACCGCAACGACCTGGATCGCTACCACCTGGTGATGGACGTGATCGACCGCGTTCCCGGGCTCGGGTCGCGTGCGGCGTCCGTCCGCCAGCTGATGGAGGACAAGCGAGTGATCGCGCGCGCCTACACCCACGAGTTCGGCGACGATCCGCCGGAGATCAAGGACTGGGCCTGGCAGAGGTGACCGGGCCCATCGGGCGGGTGAGCGCGGCACGACCCTTCGCGGGCCGAGGCCGCGCGTCCCGCCTCACCATCGAAGCTTCCCCGTGCGCGTCCTGGTCCTGAACGCGGGCTCCAGTTCGCTGAAGGCGAGCGCGATCGAGACGCCCGAGCGGACGATCGCGGCGCTCGAGGTCGACTGGGGTTCCGATGCCAGCCGTTCGGGGAACCGCGATTCCGGGCTCCGGGCCGCGCTCGATGGGCTCGCCGAGGGTGGCGCCGGCCTCGGCGAGTTCGCCGCCGTCGGCCACCGGGTGGTGCACGGCGGTGCGCGGTTCACCGCGCCGGCGATCATCGACGAGACGGTTCTCGAAGCGATCCGGTCCGTCAGCGAGCTGGCGCCGCTCCACAACGGGGTGGCGATGGAGGCGATCGCCGCCGCGCGCAGGGTGCTGCCGGGCGTCCCGCACGTCGCCGCGTTCGACACGGCCTTCCACGCCAGCCTCTCGCCGGAGGCGTTCCGCTACCCGGTCCCGGAACGGTGGTTCACGGAGTGGGGCATCCGGCGCTACGGGTTCCACGGGCTCTCGGTCGCCTGGTCGACTGCCCGAGCCGGACGGCTGCTCGGCCGTGACCCGGCCGAAATCGGTCTCGTCGTCGCGCATCTCGGAAGCGGGTGCTCGGTGACGGCCGTCCGGGGGGGCCGGTCTGTCGACACATCGATGGGACTGACTCCGCTGGAGGGCCTGATGATGGGCACGCGGGCCGGCTCGATCGACCCCGGCATCCTCCTGCGCCTCCTTCGCGACGACCTGGTGGATGTCGAGGGTCTGGCCGACGCCCTCGACCACGGATCGGGGCTGCTCGGGATCTCCGGCATCAGCGGCGACATGCGGCAGGTCCAGGCGGCGGCCGACGCCGGCGACGATCGTGCCCAACTCGCCATCTCGATGTTCGTCCACCGCGCCGCGTCGGCCATCGGCTCGGCGGCGACCTCCCTGCCGCGACTCGATGCCGTGGTGTTCACGGCCGGCATCGGAGAGCACGCGGCCGGCGTGCGGGCGGCGATCGTCTCGCGCCTGGGACCGCTGGGCGTGGCGCCATTGCCCGGGGGCCCGGGTGTGCAGGCCGGAGGAAACGTTCCCGGCACCGGAGACGCCTTGCTCTCGGACCCGGGTGCCGCAGTGGCCGTCCTTCGCGTGGCTGCGCGAGAGGATCTCGTCATCGCCGCGGAGGCGGAGCGACTCGTCGGCCGTTGAGCGCAGCCACGACATTCGCCCCGGTCGTCTCCCGCCGAGGCGCCGGTTCCGTTGCGTTACGGCATCAGCCAGCCGGCCGGTGGGACCTCGAACGCAACCATCGACGCCTGCCACGCTCCCGTGCCCGATGGGGACGCGCCCCTGCCGGTCGGCGGACGGCGGGTGAGTTGGACCGCGGCGACCTTCTCGCTCCCGGCGAACGCCACCCAGCCGTGCATCGCGGTGCCCGGCAGGGTAAGCGGGCCGAAGCATACGGGCGGCGAACCGACGCCGGGCCAGTGTTGGCCGCACGGGAAGTAGCCCGGTTGAATGTGGATCTGCGCGACGGGCAGGCCGAGCGGTGCGACCGCGCCGCGAACGGCGGCGATGGCGGACGGACACGGATTGAGGTCGAAGCCCGACGGCAGCGGCCCTGCTTCCGGCACGCACGCGATGATCGGACTCGGCAGAGGTGTCGGCGACGCGGCGACGGCCGGCGAGGGAGACGTCGGGCCTTCGCAGCGCGGAAGCGCCGCGGAGTCGATTTCCCCCAGCGTCTCGCGTGCCCCGCCCGTGGTGACGACGATGCTGACCACGTCGGTGTACCCGGGCGGCAGCGTCACCGTCAGCCAGGGCGTCGTCGATCCCGGGACCAGCGATGCCGGTGAGGCAGGGATGTCGGTCGGCGCGAAGCGCTGCGTCGAGCACGGCGCAAGGCCGGGTGCCGGTCCGAACGCGATCGTTGCGGATGTACGGTTGTAGATCACCAGGGAATAGGCGGGAGCCTCGGCCACGGGCATGGATGAGGGCGTGGGTGAGGGTGAGGCCCCGGCGCCCGGCGCGCTGCCCCCGGCCTGCGTCAGCAGGATGACAGCGACGACCAGCACCACGACGAGAGCCGCCGCAAGCCCGCCCAAAGTTGCCACGAAGCGTATCGGGAGCAGCCGCGACCGTGCCGGGCCCCTGGACGACCGGTTCGGGATTGCCGGCGGCCGATCGCAGGTCGGCAGGCACGTCGCGAGGCGCCAGTTCGTGGAGGACCGACCGCAGGTCGCCCTCGAAGCGCTCGTCGTTCATCGGACCACCTCTCCGGATACCCGGTTCGCCGCATCGTAGGCGGCATGCAACGCGTCGAGCGCGTAGTGGAGACGAGACTTCACGGTGCCGAGCGGCTCGCCCGTGCGTTCCGCGACCTCCTCGATCGACAGGTCCGCGAAGTAGCGCAGGACGACCACGGTCCGATGATCGGGCGAGAGGGCCAGCACGGCACGGCGGAGCGCATCGCGTTCGGCAAGCCCCGCAATGCCGTCCGGCACCGCCGGCTCGGAGACGTCGTCCATCGGCAGGACCCGGACCCGGCGGCGGCGGCGGAGCCGGTCGCGACACACGTTGACGAGGATGCGCTGGAACCACGCCTCGAAGCGTTCGTGGTCGCGCAGGCCTGCAAACCGCTCCCAGGCGATCACGGCAGCGTCGTGTGTCGCGTCCCTGGCATCGATCTCACTCCCCAGGAGCAGCGCGGCGAGCCGGTAGGACGACGCGAGGTGTCGATCGGCCAACTGGCCGAACAGGAGGGCTCGCCCGGAATCCGAATCACCGTCGGCCTCCTCGCCGTGCCTCACGACAGCTTCCCTCTCGATCACCTCGGTCCAGACGAGCCAACGACCCGAGATGTTCAATCTTCGCCGCCGAACGACGTCGACGCAGGCGTCGGGCCATCCGGCCCCGACACTCGCTCCGACCCGACCCGACACCCGCCGTCGCGGCGAGGTTCCGGCTTCAGCGCCCGACGGGGTGGCACCGCGGAATGCCGCCGGCCGCTGACCCTGGCAGCTCGGTCGGGTCAGCCTGCGCTTGCCGAGCGGGCCGGACGGCCGCAGAGCAGGAGGTCCGTCGATGCCAGGAGCGCCTGGCCCCCTGCCCATGCCCCCGGGTTCGTGCGCCGTAACCGCGCTTCCTCGGATCGCAGCCACTCCCAGACGACCGAATCGATGCGCTGGAGGTCGTCGTTCGTCCGGTGGCGCGCGATGAAGTCGGCCACGAACGCAGCGTATCGCGCGGTCGGATCGGCGGCGGCGGCCTGCGCCTCCAGTGATCGCGATGCGACCGCTGCCCTGAGACGCCCGAAGAACTCGCCGAGGTTCGGCGCCACCAGGTCCCAGCCCTGGGAGTGGCCGCCGCACCGCAGCAGCGGCACCGGCGAGAAGAACACGATCGCTATCATTCCGCCCTTGGTGACAGCCGACACGCGGCCGCCGAACGTCAGGTACTCGTTGTGTACGCCGAAGCGATCCACCATCCGGATCGCCCCCCAGGAGAAATCGTTGGCAAGCGGCATGTGCGTCCGCACGTCGATACTCGCCGCGGTCCCCCGGTCCCCTTCGTTGACCCAGAACTCGACAAGTTCGGGGTCGTAGTGCCGTTCGGTCGCGCGAGGTCGGATCGCAACGAGCAGGTAGGTCGGCGACGCCAGCTCCGGTTCGTCCGGCACCAGCAGGAAACCGAGCTCGGCAAGGAACTCCGCCGCGGCGGCCGGGTCGATCTGGGGGACGAGTTCGAGACATCGGACCTCCCTTGGGCTCCGGGACAGTCTCCTTCGATCCACAGCTCGATGTGTAGAGCCGCAGGGCACGCAGCGAGGGCCGATCGGACCGGCCGCGACGGCAGGGCAATGGAGGCGGGAGAGGACCGCCTGGCTGCAGAGGACCCGGGAACGCCCCGGGCAGCGCCGGCGAACGGGCTGTTGGTGGCGGTCACGCGTTCCCGAGCGGCTCGCCGCGGCCCGATCGGCCCCCTCGGCGACAGGACATCCGGCCCGTCTTCTGCTGCCGCTGGTCACTTATGCGCACGTTCGCAGATATCGATACTTCGACGCAATGGACCCCATCCACCTGCTCCAGGCAGAGGTCTGCCGGACGCTGAGCCACCCGACCCGAATCGCCGCCCTGCACCTGCTGGCGGCCGGGCCGATGACCGTGAGCGCGTTGTCGCGCGACCTCGGGATCAGCCAGCCGAACGCATCCCAGCACCTCGCCGTCATGAAGGCCGCGGGACTCGTCCACGCCGAGCGCGACGGCCGCGAGGTCAGCTACCGGCTCACCGATCCGGACATCATCAACGCCTGCCAGCTGATGGCGCGGGTCATGCGCCACCGGCTCGCGCGCATGGCGACGCTTTCTGCGCAGATCGACGCCGGCGCCGCCGCGCTCTACCCGAACCCGCTACCCGTTGACGCATCCACCACCTCGAGGTCGTAACACATGGACGAACGCCCGCTCTCCCTGGTCCTCTTCTCCGGCACCGACGATCGAGCTCCAGGCCGCCTCGGTCATGGCGGCGGGTGCCGCGGCGCTGGGTCGAGAGGTCCACCTGTTCCTCCAGTACTGGGCGCTCGACGCGTTTCGCCGCGATCGGATCGGGCGCGACCACGGCCTTTCCCCCGAGGCCGGCGACGAGGGACGCGCTGCCGTGACGGCGCTGCACGAGGCAGGCCAGGCCAGCTGGGCGGATACACTGCGGAGCGTGAAGGAACTGGGCGGGGTCGATATCCAGGCCTGCTCGCTGTCGATGGATCTCCTGCATCTCGAGCAGTCGGACCTCGACCCACTCGTCGACGGCGTCGAGGGGGTCACGGCGTTCTACCTCCAGGCCGGCGACGGCCAGATCCTGTTCATCTGAGCATGCTGCGGCGCGGGTCCGCGCCGGGAAGGGAGCCTCCCCAGATGCCTGACTCATCCATCGCCACCATCGTCGACGCACGCGGCCTCTCGTGTCCGATGCCCATCGTCAAGACCGCGCAGTCCATCAAGACGGTCGCCTCCGGCCAGTTGATCGAAGTCATGGCCACCGATCCGGGATCGGTCAAGGACTTCGCTGCCTGGACGCGCTCCACGGGAAACGCCCTCGTCGAGCAGCGGGTCGAGGACAACGTCTATCACTTCATCATCCGGCGAGCCTGAGAGGTACCCGCATGTCCACCGAACTGGTCGATCGTCGCTGCCACCGAGTCTGTCACGACCCCGGACGAAACATTCCAGCCCCCGCTTCCGGCCCCCGACACGTCCGGTGACAGTGAAGTGCGGACGAAGGAACTCGTGATCATCAGCTGGAGCGGCTCGTACGACAAGGTCATGCCCGCGCTGATCCTCGCATCGACTGCGGCGGCAAGCGGGGTGCAGTGCAAGGTCTTCATGACCTTCTGGGGCCTGCTGCCGCTGGTGAAGAACCAGAAGCGGATCGTCGGAAGCAACTGGATGCAGAAGATGCTCTCGTTCATGCAGCGTCCGGGCATCGGGCACCTGAAGCTGAGCCAGATGAACTTCCTGGGCATGGGGCCGTGGATGATGGGCAAGCTCTCGAAGCAGTACAACGTCGCCTCGCCCGCGGAACTGCTCGAGGCATGCCTGGCCCTCGGGGTCGAGTTCCTCCCCTGCCAGATGACCATGGACATGTTCGGTCTCAAGCGCGAGGACATGATCGACGGCATCGGCGAGCCGGCCGGCGCCGCGACGGTCATCGAGCTGATGACCCACGCCCAGGCCCTCTTCATCTGATCCCGAGGTATCCACGCGAATGAGCCTTCCCACCGCGACACCAACGCGAACCATCGACGCTCGCGGCAGCTACTGCCCGGGCCCGCTCATGGAGCTCATCCGGGCCATCCGCGAGGGCCAGGTCGGGGACGTCATCTCCGTCTGGTCCAGCGACAAGGGATCAAAGACGGATATCCCGATGTGGGTCCAGAAGGCCGGCCACCGCCTCTTGGCCCTCGAGACCCGCGACGGGTACGACGAGATCATCGTCGAGAAGCTTCGCTAGGCATGCCGATTCAACGCATCCTCGTGATCGGCGGCGGCGTCGGCGGAACCCTCGTCGCCAACCTGCTGAGCCGGAAGCTCCACCGCGAGATCGACGAGGGAACGGCGAGCGTCACAGTCGTCGACGAGAACGGCAATCACGTCTACCAGCCGGGCTTCATGTACATCGCCATGGGCGGCGAGCGCGAAGATCGGCTCCACCGGCCGGAGCGCGCGCTCCTGGATCGTCGCGTCCAACTCGTCGTCGGCAGGGTGGATGCAATCGACGAGAAGCTGCAGCGCGTCACGGCCACCGACAGCCTGGGCGACCGGCACGAGCTCGGGTACGAGTATCTCGTGCTGGCGACCGGATGCCGGATCGTCCCCGAGGAAATCGAGCACTTCGCGGAGGAGGCGCACCACTTCTACAGCGCCGAGGCTGCGCTGAAGCTGCGGCGGGCGCTCGATGCGTTCACCGGCGGGAAGATCGTGATCGGGATCGCCGGCATGCCCTACAAGTGCCCGCCGGCGCCGCTCGAGGTGACGTTCCTCGTCGAGTCGGAGCTGCGAGAGCGGGGGCTGCGAGCCAGGAGCGAACTGCATTTCTGCTCCCCGATCGGACGGGCGTTCACGATCGAGTCGGTGAGCGAGATGGCCACACCGATCCTCGAGCAGAAGGGGATCGAGCTGCACACCTTCTTCAATGTCGAGTCGATCGATCCGGCGCGGAAGGTCGTCCAGAGCCTCGAGGGCGAGGAACTGCCATACGACCTGCTGGTGCTGGTCCCTCCGCACAGGGGCGCGCAGGTCGTGATCGATTCGGGCCTGGCACCCGGCCGGGGCGGCTGGCTTCCCACCGACCACCACACGCTCCAGGTCGGCGGCCGGGTGAACGTGTACGCGCTCGGCGACGCGACCGATCTGCCCCTGTCGAAGGCGGGATCCACGGCGCACTTCGAAGCACCGGTGGTCGCGGAGCGCATCAGCGCCCAGGTCAGGGGGCACGAGCCGGCCGTCAAGGAAGGCAGCTACACCGGTCGCGTCATGTGCTTCTTCGAGATCGGCGATGGGAAGGGCACGCTGCTGCGGTTCGACTACGACCATCCGCCGAAGCCACCGCGGCCCAACCGCCTCTGGCACCTGGGCAAGATCGTCTTCAACAAGACTTACTGGCACACGGTCCCGCGCGGGCGAGTCTGATCCCGCCGGACTCACACCGCGTTCGCGCCGCGGCGACGCCGAGCCACGAGCTCCGTCACCGCGGCGTCTTCTCGTCTCGGGGATGGTGGCCGACCCGCGGTGACGGCCGGCCCCGCAGGGCGGTGAGGGCCGGCGCCGGTCAGACGCTCCGGAGCCTGCGCTCGTTCGCGCCCGCCGTCTCGCTGAGGGCGATGAGGATCTCGCGCCAGCGGTCGTACACCAGGTGGTGGCCCTCGCCCGGATAAAAGGTCGCGACGCAGCCGGGTATGACGCGGGCCATGTGCCGGCCCATGCTCGTCGGGACCGTTGTGTCGGCCTCGCCGTGCCAGATGCGCACCGGCACCGACACGCCCTCCATTCGGAAACCCCACGGTCGGGCCATGACGAGCGCCTCGTCGTACAGGCCGCGGCCGCCCTGGCGGTAGAGCTCCTGCGCGTTCCCGATCATCACGGCGCGCAGCGCAGGATCCTCGAGCACAGTGCGATCGGCCTCGATCATGCTCTCGATCGCCTCGTCCAGGTGTCGTTCCGGGTCGCTGCGCTGCGCGTGCGCCCATCGCCACATGGCAAGGCGGATCATCCACGGGGCGTAGTCGGCCGCGCGCGATGCGACCCGGTGCGTGCGATAGGTGTACTTGGCACCCGCAACGCCGGCGAGCGGCGCCGATGCACTCACGAGCCCGACGGCCGAGACCCGGTGCGCCATCGACCAGCCACACGCCAGGGCGTACGGGCCACCGCCGGACCAGCCGAGGATCCCGAACCGCTCGATGCCGAGCGCATCCACGAGCTGCTTCACATCCGAGGGCCAGTCGAGGAGGCGCCGCCCGGGCAGGCCGGTGGAATACCCGATCCCGGGTCGGTCCACGGCGATCATGCGGACGCCCACGTCGCCGGCGATCGCGTCGTCCGGGTGCCGCACGACGCGGGAGCTGCCGAAGCCGTGGAAGAAGAGGATCGGACGTCCCTCGGCAGCGCCGAAGTCGTCGAACCCGAGCCACCTTCCGTCGACCAGCCGGATTGCGCGCGTGTGGCCGTTGGCAAGGACAACCTGCCCAGTCCGGCTCCGCACCGAGCGCCTTGGCAGCTGCAGCTGCGTCACCTTATCGAGTTCCCTCCATCCCAAACGCGGGGCCCGGCTGCCGGGCGGACCCTGGGGGATCAAACGGTTGGGCAAACCCCATTATGCCAAGTACGGCCCCGAAAGCGGCCACTTCTCGGTGCGAAGCGCGCGACCGGATCAGGTCTGCGCGCCGGGCAGCAGGCGCATCTTCTGCACCGCGGCCATCTCGTCGCGGAATTCCGCCCGGATCGGACGCACCTCATCGTCCGTGAACCCGAGTTCGTTGGCGATCTCGGAGAGCTCGGCGTTCTCCTCCGCGGAGATGCTGTCGTCTGCCGCACTGATGGCGAAGCAGTACCGGAGCAGCCGTTCCCGCTCCTCGAAGGTCGCGTCACGCGCGAACTCGCGGGTCACCAGGAAATCCTCCGTTCCGCCGTACAGCTCGGCCTCGTTGCGAGCCATCTCGACCACGAGCACTGCCTGTGCCTCCGGGAGGCTCCCGACCTCCATCACCACCCGCTCCATGGCTGCCACTTCCTCCGCGGACACCCGCAGATCGGCGTTGGCGACCCTGCCGAGGACGTAGGCGAACGTCGCGATGAAGCGGCGCTGCGCCGCTGGCAGCGCCTCCAGCTGGCCGACGATGCGTCGGACGGTCGAGGTCTCTTCATCGGGCGAGACGGGTCGAGCCGCGTCTGCGGTGGTGGGTGCCGCTTCGTGGGGTGTGTGCCCGAAGAGGTGTCGGAGCGTCATGTGGAACCCTCATTGGTACGCCATGGGTACGCGCCCGCGTTCGCCGCAGGGGCACAGGCCTGAGCGTATCGCGGAATGCCGGGAACTGCCCGGGGGACATCGCCGTCTGGTCGTCGTGGGTTGGATCACTGGTTCACCTCGGACCGCTACGCGGCATCCGGGGCCGCGAAGGTCCCCGGCGCTCGCTGCCGCGGTGCTCCTGGTCGGTGCCCTGACAGCGGGATGTGCCCTGCAGGCGGGCGGGACCGCGGCGCCACAACCGTCCGCAACCCCCGCCGCATCCTCGCCGTCGCCCAGTGCCACGCAATCGCCGAGCGCCACTCCGTCGCCGAACGCCACTCGATTGCCGAACGCCTCCGCATCGCCCGGCCGGACGCCGCCGTACCCTTCCCCGACGGCTCCGGCCGGTTCGGTGTCGAACTCCGCCCAGGCCGCCGCGCGGGTCATCGCATCCGATGCACAGTTCGCCGGTGTCCAGCAGCTGCAGCAGGAAACCATCGGGCTCTCGCGCTGGTACGAGGTGACCCCGGTCGGAGACGGCTACCGCGTGATCATCAGCATCGGCTGGGGCGACTGTCAGGCGGGCTGCATCTCCAGGCACCAGTGGGAGTTCACGGTCGCTGCCGACGGCACCATCGGCGAGCCCGTCGAAACGGGGCCGCCACTGCCACCCGGCGTGACGCCGCTCCCGATCGGCGGGGACACCAGTCTGTCGATCGCGCTCACGGCCGGACCGGCCTGCCCCGTCCAGGGGAACCCGCCGGATCCGAACTGCTCGCCGCGACCCGTCGCCGACGCAACCGTTGTCATCCAGGATCCCACCGGGGGCACGATCGCCGAGCTGACCACAGGCGCCAACGGCATCTCTGAAACCACGCTGCCGCCGGGGACGTATGTCGTTGCGCCGATGCCGAACCAATCGGTCATGGGCACACCCGAGCCGACCGCGATCTCGCTGACCGGTGACGGTCCCGCGACCCTCAAATTCGAGTACGACACCGGCATCCGCTGAACGGAACATCCTCGCGGTCCAGAGGCCCCTCCCCCGGGCAGGGAGGGGCCTCGCCGTATGCGGGAAACGATCGCGGCGCGCCTGCACGGGAGCGCCGCCCGCCGAGTGCCCTGAACCTAGACTACCGGCATGGAGGGACCCGCCCGGTCAAGGCCCGCCGCTACCAGGCAACGCCGGTCGCCGGGGCCGGCGTCATGGGTGACCCGCAGTCATGTGCGGCTCTGGCTCGCCGCCGTCGCCGCCGCGATCCTCGTGTTCACCACGCTGTACTGGCTCATCGAGGGGTGGTCGGCCTGGGACGGTCTCTACATGACGATCATCACGCTGACGACCGTCGGATTCCGGGAGGTGCACGAACTCGACAACGCCGGCCGCGCCGTGACCATGGCGGCGTCGCTCTCCGGGGCCGCGCTCATCTTCGGCGGAGTTGGCATCATGGCGGAGACCCTGCTGTCCGAGATCGGCAGCGGCCACCGGGAGCGAAGGCGAATGGAACGGACAATCGCGGACCTGCACGATCACCTCATCGTCTGCGGATACGGGCGCGTCGGGTCGACCGTCGCGCGCCAGCTGCGCGAGACCGGTCGTTCGGTCGTCGTCATCGACATCCTCGCCGACTCGATCGAGCGCGCCCGACATGACGGCTACCTCGTTGTCGAGGGTGACGCAACGGAGGACGCGACCCTGCGCGCCGCCGGCGTCGACCGCGCTCGCGCGCTCGTGACGACCACCGACTCGGACGCCAACAACGTCTATGTCGTCCTCTCCTCGCGCGCCATCAACCCCGCCCTGTACATCGTCGGCCGTGCCAACACACCGTCCGCCGAGCCCAAGCTCACCCAGGCGGGCGCGGACCGCGTCGTGTCGCCGTACACGATGGCCGGCCGCCGGATCGCCGAACTGGCGGTCCGTCCCGCCCTCGTCGACTTCATCGACGCCGCACTGTCGCCCAACTCCCTGACGTTCGCCCTCGAGGCCGATCGGGTCGACGCGGGCGGGCCATTCGACGGGCGGACCGTGGGCGAGCTCCGCGACCGGGGCATCTTCGTGCTGGCGGTCGTGCGCGGGCCCGGCGAGTACGACGACCATCCGCCGGCCGATCGCCGGCTCGGCGCCGGCGACGAGCTGATCCTCTCGGCCCCGTCCGTGACGCTCCGGGAGTTCACCGGGGAAGACTGATCCGGCGGTCGTACACTCGCCGGATGAGTGAACCGGCGACATCGAGCCCTGCCCCCAGTTCAACGCCCCGCAGCCCCGCGACGCGAGACCTCGGGATGCGCGCAACCCTGCTCTTTCCTGACCGCGAGATCTGCGAGCGCTACTACCTGCCGCTCGTGTACACCGCCTGCCGCACCTGCTACAGCGAGCTGGAGCCGCAGGACATCTTCGAGCGGGCGACGTCAGGGCGCGTGGCCTCGGAGAAGCAGCAGGACCTGGTCCGGCGCGTGATCGAGTCCGGCCACGGGTCCACCATCGAACACATCTGTTTCACGTTCGCGATCAGCGGGGTGACGCGGACACTCTCGCACCAGCTGGTGCGGCACCGGGCCGGCGTGGCCTTCGACCAGCAGTCGCAGCGCTACCTGAAGTACAAAGAGCCGTCGTACATGGTTCCCGGGAGTATTGCGGCGGCCCCCGAGTCGATCCGCGAGCGGTTCCTCGAGGAGATGGACGGCTCGCTCGAGTTCTACGGTGAGATGGTGGCGGCGGGGATCCCCGGCGAGGACGCCCGGTTCGTCATGCCCAATGCCACGCGAACGAACCTGGTCATGACGGCCAACCTGCGGGCGCTGATCCACATGTCCGGCCTGCGGCTCTGCACGATGGCCCAGTGGGAGATCCGCCGGCTCTTCCAGTTGATCCGGCACGAGGTCTTCGCCGTCAGCCCCTTCCTCGGGTCGTTCCTGGCGCCCAAGTGCGTGCCGCTCGGGTACTGCGATGAGGATCGCAACCGTGACGAGCACTGCCCCATCCGACCGCACCGCGACAACGTGCTGGCGGCGTGGGCAGAACGGCGGGCGGGCGCGAAGGCCGCGGGGAGGGAATTGCCGACGCTGTAGGATCCCGCCCGGCACGCGGACGAGCGAGTTCGAGGTGGCGCGCCGTTTCGCTTGTGGCGGAAGTTCCGGAATGAGCGAAGCCGCAGAGCCCGTGGATACGGTACGCCGCTCCGGCGGCCCCGAAGGGCCGCCAGTTACCGTCACTCCGCGACGTGGGGTCGCAACACCCGGTCCAGAGACCGGCCACGGCGTCGATACCGGCCCCCAAACCAATCGGCGTTCCTTGACTCCGCAGACTGGGGACACATGGCCCAACCGCGGCGGACCTTCCGGACCTGAGACAAACCGACCGCGAGTACCGCAGCCGCTGTCGCCGCGGTCGAACTCCCTCAGGCCGGCGGAATCGCCGCCACGTCGCGCACGAACCGCCGCAGGATCGCGGCCAGGCGCGGGCCCGCCTCCTCGGCGGCGGCCAGCACCTCCTCGTGGCTGAGCGGCCGCTCCGACAGGCCGGCACCGGGATTGGTGACAAGCGAGATCCCGCAGACCCTGAGGCCGTACCAGCGCGCGGCGATTGCCTCCATGACAGTCGACATCCCCACCGCGTCCGCGCCGAGCAATCGGAGCATCCGCACCTCCGCCGGCGTCTCGTAGGTCGGACCCAGGAGACAGGCGTAGACCCCCTCCTCCACCGCGATGCCCTCCGCGCCGGCAGCGGCTCGCAGGCGCCCTCGCAGACCCGCGTCCCAGGCATCGCTGAGGTCCGGGAAGCGCGGGCCCACGGCATCGTCGTTGGGGCCGAGGAGTGGCGTTCGGCCCGTCAGGTTGAGGTGATCGCGGATCACCATCAGCGTCCCCGGTGCGAATGCCGGGTTGACGCCTCCAGCGGCGTTGGTGAGGACGATCGTCGAGGCACCCAGCCGACCCATCAGCAGGGCCGGCTCCGCGACCTGGAGCGCGGAGTGGCCCTCGTACATGTGCAGGCGACCCCGGAGGCACACAATCGGGACACCGTCGAGGGTCCCCAGGATGAGCCTGCCCGAGTGGCCGGGCGCCGTTGCCGGAGGCCAGCCGGGAAGGTCGGCGAAGGAGATGGCCACCGCGTCGGAGATCGCGTCGGCAAGGCCGCCAAGGCCCGATCCAAGGATGAGCCCGAAACGAGGCACCAGCGCCGACCGCTCCCGAACGGCGGCCTCGAGCTCGGCGAGACGGGCAGGAAGCGACGCGGGTCCGAGCGAGGGAGTCACGGCAGCCTCATGTGGCGGTCATGGGCGCGAGACAACGAAGCGCCCGGAGAGACCGTCGCGTTCCTCGGCCCCTTGATGCAATCTCGGCGCCGTGGATCTTGGCTGCCCCTCCGGGCAAGAAGAAGGATCGCCCACGGCGGCCATGCAGGTCAATGGACTTGTCCACGAAGTCGTGGCAGGCCCGCGAAACGTGTCCACGGGAATCGACGGACTGTGGATGGCCTGTGGACAAGACCCCGCACGTCGCGCGGCCGCCATCCTGCGTCACGCGGCGCGGCTCGAGAAGAACCCCGGTCCGATGCGGACCGGGGTTCCGTGTTTCACGGATGATGCGCCGTCAGCCGATGGCTCGAGCGGCTTTCACCACCATGGTATGGGCGTAGCGGTCGTGCAGGCCTTGCTTGGTCGGGCTCTGCGCCGTCGTGACGAGCAGCGCGATGAACCAGATCAGCGAGACGAGCGACGTCAGGAAGCCCAGGCTGAGCGAGAACGAGTACAGCAGGCCGGCGATGAAACCGGGGCCGAACATCATTGCGAACCGGATCGCGGCCGCGTTCAGGTCGATGTTCCGGCCGTCCTGTTCGTGTCCGATCTGCATGCCCAGCACTCGCATCCCGATGGTGCCGCGCATGTAGACCCACGTGTAGATGAAGTACGCGCCGGCAAGCGCGATCGCGAGGATCTGCTGTACGAGCACGGATGTCAGCGACTCAAAGCGAACGAACCCGAGATTCGTGCCAAAGATAGAGATCGTGATCGCGCCGATGATGAAGTAGGCGATGAAGTAGATGATGTAGTCGATGATGAACGCGATGGACCGGTTCGGAACGTCACCGTAGTAGAACCCGGCAGGACCGGCAACCGGCACCGTGGACATGAGGTTGGCCGTCCATGCCGGCATCTGCGGTGCGCCCGGCTGTGGCGGCGGGGGCGGATAGGCACCCGGCTGCTGCGGGGGATAGCCCGGCTGCTGCGGCGGATAGCCACCCGGCTGCTGCGGGGGATAGCCCGGCTGCTGCGGCGGATAGCCACCCGGCTGCTGCGGGGGATAGCCCGGCTGCTGCGGCGGATAGCCGCCTGGCTGCGGGGGCTGCGGGGGCTGGGGCGTACTCTGCCACTGTGGAGGCGGGGGCGGTCCCTGGGGAGCCGGCGGGTATCCGCCAGACCCCTCGGAGCCGGGCTGTCCGGGTTGCGTCATATATTCTCCTCGACTGACGGTCCACGCACCTGGTGGAGGTGCCCTACAGCGGCCGTTCCATCCAACGGCCAGTACCGAAGTCAGCATACCGTTGCACGCACGTCTGCAACAGTCCTTCGCGTGTGTCGGTCCTGCATCCTGAGGGTGACATCGGGGCGCTCAGCCCCCGATGTGTGACATCTCGATCCTGGGGAGCGGCGTGGTCGCCGCCGAGCGAAGCTCGGAGTACCGGTCCGCCCGTGCGTGCCACACCGAGCTGATGCGCTCGGCGATGGCCGCGTCGGAATCGCCCCTGCGGAGCGGCGCACGGAGGTCGTGGCCACGGACGCCGAAGAGGCAGGTGAACAGCAGTCCTTCGGCGGTGAGGCGGGCACGCGTGCAGCCGGCGCAGAACGGCTGGGTGACGGACGCGATGACCCCGATCTCGCCGCTCGCGTCGCGGTAGCGCCAGCGGTTCGCGACCTCGCCGGCGTAGTTCGGAGGCACCGGGGCGAGCGGCATCTCCGCGTCGATCATCGCGATGATCTCGTCTGCGGGCACGACGTCGTCGAGGCGCCAGCCGTTCGAGTGTCCGACGTCCATGTATTCGATGAAGCGCAGGATGTGGCCTCGTTCGCGGAAGAAGCGGGCCATCGGGACGACGCTCGACTCGTTGATGCCGCGCCGGACGACCATGTTGACCTTGATCGGCGCCAGGCCGGCGCGTTCCGCGGCGTCGATCCCTTCCAGCACCCGGGCAACGGGGAATGCGACGTCGTTGAGGCGTGCGAAGACGTCGTCATCGAGCGAATCGAGGCTCACGCTGATGCGTTGCAGGCCGGCGTCGGCGAGCAGCGCCGCCTTCCGGGCAAGCAGCGACCCGTTCGTCGTGAGCGTGAGGTCCCGCAATCCGGGCAACGCCGCGAGCATCGCCACCAACTGCTCCAGGTCCCGTCGAAGCAGTGGCTCGCCGCCGGTGAGCCGGATCTTCTCGACACCCGCGCCGATGAAGAGCCGGGCCAGTCGGGTGATCTCCTCGAACGTCAGCAATTCGGCGCGCGGGAGGAAGTGGAAGTCGGTACCGAAGATCTCGCGGGGCATGCAGTACGTGCAGCGGAAGTTGCACCTGTCGGTCACCGAGATCCGCATGTCGTGAAGGGGCCGGCGAAGGCGATCCGTGAGGAGCCCGCCGTCCCGCTGCCGGTCGCTCACCGCGGGATCGTAGCAGTGGCCGGTCCGAAGGGTGACCGCGACCGAGCCGCTTGGGACGAACGTGATGCAGCCGACCGCCGGCGAGGGCTGACGGCTGTTGCAGGTGGTGGACGAGTAGTGGCCAATTGGCGTCCGGTCAGCCGCCAGGCGGCCCGGCAGGCCGCGGACGGCACGGCGCGAAGCGTTTTCGGCCCCGTTTGTGCTAGGTGTGCACCGTTCGTCGCCGGCGGGGGCGTCTCATCGCGTGGCAGGCGCCCTGACGTCCCCTTCGACGCGACATCGGCTCCCACTCATGCATCCGCTGCAAACCCGTGGGCTGCCCCGGGCAAGGGCGTGACGACTGCCAATTCGGGTGGCTGGCCGCCTTCCAGCAAGGTCGTATGCAGCCTCATCGCGCAACACCTGGGCCGATTGCAACCCCATGCTGGGGCCCCAGACCCTCAGCGCGTCGGGAGGGCCGCCCGGCTGCCGCGGGCCAGCCATCCGATGACGATGCTGACGATGCCGAGCGCCGCGTGGAGCACGTTGTCGGCGGCATTGACGTCATACGTCGGGGAGTTCCCGAGGACGCCGAACAGGTTCGGACTGATGAAGGTCAGGAGCAGCACGATGACGTAGAAGACGCCCAACCCGATGACACCGACCGCCTGCTGATCCCCCACGAGCCCGAATGCGATGTACAGGGCGATCGCGCCGGTGAGCAGGTGGACGAGGTTGTGCACGGGCCCCGTCATGAACAGCGGGTTGGCAGACGGATCGGCAACGAGCGGGTTGTTGACGAACCCCAGCAACCCGACCAGGACCAGCGCGACGCCGATGACCGCCGCGTAGCCCTTCGCCAGGTTCATGGATTGCATCCGGCATCCTTCCTCTCTCGCAGGGCGGCTCCGTGGCGGCGCCGCGCGTCAGTCCTCCTCGGCGGTGCCCGCCCCCTCGCGGATCGACTCGACGACACCGGAGTCGGCGAGCGTCGTCGTGTCGCCCAGCGACCGTCCCTCGGCGACGTCCCGAAGGAGCCGACGCATGATCTTCCCGGAGCGCGTCTTGGGCAGGTCCGGGGTGAACAGCAGGTACTTCGGCCGCGCGATCGGCCCGATGACCTTCGCGACATGCTCGCGCAGGTCGTGGCCCAATGCATCGTCCGCGTGCACGCCCTGCCTGACCGTGACGAAGGCGAAGATGGCCTGGCCGGTCAGCGGGTCGTTCTTGCCGACCACGGCCGCCTCGGCGACCGCCGCATGGTCCACCAGGGCCGATTCCACCTCGATCGTGCTGATCCGGTGGCCGGCGACGTTCATCACGTCGTCCACGCGGCCGAGCAGCCAGTAGTAGCCGTCCATGTCGCGCTTCGCGCCGTCGCCGGCAAAGTACATGCCCGGGAACCGGCTCCAGTAGGTGGCGCGGTAGCGATCGGGGTCGCCGTAGATGCCCCGCAGCATCGCCGGCCAGGGGCGCTTCAGCACGAGATACCCGCCGCTGCCGAGCGGCACGCTCTCGCCGCGGGCATCCACGACGTCGGCCGCCAGGCCCGGGAATGGAAACGTGGCGCTCCCTGGCTTCGTGGTGGTGACCCCGGGGAGCGGCGTGATCATGATCATGCCCGTCTCCGTCTGCCACCAGGTGTCCACGATCGGGCACCTTCCGCCGCCGATGTTCTGCTGGTACCAGAGCCACGCCTCCGGGTTGATCGGCTCGCCGACGGTACCCAGCATGCGCAGGCTCGACAGGTCGTGCTTTGCCGGGTGTTCCTCGCCCTGCTTCATGAAGGCACGGATGGCCGTCGGGGCGCAATACAGGATCGAGACCTTGTAGTCCTCGACGATCTGCCACCACCGGTCCCAGGCGGGGGTATCCGGCGCGCCCTCGTAGAGCACGCTGGTGGTGGCGTTGGCGAGCGGCCCGTAGACGATGTACGAGTGGCCGGTCACCCAGCCGATGTCCGCGGCGCACCAGTAGACGCTGTCCGGCTTCACGTCGAACACCATCTCGTGGGTGTACGACGCGCCGAGGAGGTAGCCCGCGGTGGTGTGCATGATCCCCTTGGGCTTTGCCGTGGTCCCCGACGTGTAGAGCAGGTAGAGCATGTGCTCCGAGTCGAGCGGGACCGGCGGGCAGTCGGTCGACTGGCGGTCGACGATGTCGCTCCACCAGACGTCACGGCCCGCCGTCATGGATGCGGGCAGCCGGTCCCCGAGGCGCCGTGCCACGAGCACGTGCTCGATCGTCGGCGCGTCCGCGACCGCCTCGTCGGCGGCGGACTTGAGATCGACGGGCTTGCCGCGCCGCCAACCGCCGTCGGCGGTGATCAGCACCTTTGCCTGGGCGTCGTTGATGCGGCCCGAGAGCGCCTCGGCACTGAAGCCGCCGAAGACGACCGTGTGCGGCGCCCCGATCCGGGCACAGGCGAGCATGGCGATCGGCAGCTCGGGGATCATCGGCATGTAGATGGCCACGCGGTCACCCGTCTGCACGCCGAGCTCCAGCAGCGCATTGGCGGTCTTCTGCACCTCGGCCAGCAACTGCGCGTAGGTCAGCGTTCGCGTGTCACCCGGCTCGCCGATCCAGTGGTAGGCCACCTTGTCGCCCAGGCCCGCGGCGACATGCCGGTCGAGGCAGTTCTCGCTGACGTTCAGCTTCCCGCCGACGAACCACTTCGCGAACGGCAGGTCCCACTCGAGGGTCTTCTCGAACGGGTGCATCCAGGTCAGGCGGTCGCGTGCCAGCCCCGCCCAGAAGTCCTCGAAGCCGGCTTCGGCCTCCGCGTAGAGGCCGGCCTGCGCGTTCGCCTCGGCGGCGAACCTCGGGTCCGGCGGGAACGTTCGTGCCTCCGCCAGGAGGTTCTCGATCTCAGGTCCCTGCGGGTTGTCCGCGTCGGCAACGCCAGGCTGTGCCACCGTCATGGCTCCTTCCGATCTCACGGCAGGACGCGATCCTCACACCGGCAAACGATGCTACCAGTCGCGAGGCATGTGCCGGTGCGCGGCCCGGCGCCACGACCCCGAGCCGCGCTGGGTCCATCTGAAGGCGGCAGGAGGTCAAGCGGCGGCACAGGTCGAAATCCCTGCGCCGGCAGGCGCCCACCAGAGGAGCCCGAGCCGGCGGAGGGACCATCGGGGTGGCTGGAGGTGCAGCGCCGGCGGTCCGAGCCGGATCGGTCGTGCCGGCCCCGGGCCCCTGTTCAGGCCGGCGGTTTCGTCGCGCCCAGGCCGATCCCATGCTCTGCGAACGCCTCGACGATGCGGCCGCGTAATTCGCCCGCCACGAGGTCGCGGTCGGCGGCCACGACCGTGGCGACGAGGGTCAGAACCACTTCCGAGGCGGTCATTGACTTCACCCCGGAGATCCGCGGGGCGTCCAGGAAGCGTCCCTTCCATTCCGGGTCCGCGGCCAGGTCGGCGGCGACCTTCTCCACCTCTGCACGTGCCCGGGAGAGTTCCGCGGCATTGGCGACCGGCACATCGAGCATGACGCGGCCCCACACGCGGGTCTCGTTGCTGGCCACCTGGATGAGCCCGTTGGGCACGTTGTGCACGGTGCCGTCGGATCCGCGCAGCACCGTGCGCCTGAGACCGAGTTCCTCGACGGTGCCCCTCACCCCGGAAATTCGGACGATATCGCCCTGGGCGTACTGGTTCTCCACGATGATCATCGTCCCGGCGACAAGGTCCTTGACGAGATTCTGGAGACCCAGGCCGATCCCGAGGCCGAGGAACCCGAGGCCGGCGATCGCCGGGCCGATATCGACCTTGAGAACGGCGAGGGCGATGACGACCGCGACGATCACGACCGCGACGGACAGCACGTTGACGGCGAGCGACTCGATGGTGTTCAGCCGCTTGGCCTTCTCCGTCGCGCTCAGGTGCGCGGCGGTGTCTTCGGCGTCGCGCCGGTCCATCACGCCGGCAATGAACGCCTGGATGGATCGCCTGCCGAACCGCAGCACGAGGTACGTGGCGATCGCCAGGAGGACGAGTTCGATGGCGACCTGCGCGACGTCGTAGGTCGCCCAGAGGTTGCCGAGGTCCCTGAGGAACTGCTGGACGGTGTCCATGGTCAGAGCACCGGCGATTCCGGGGATCCGGGTCGTGGGCTGCCGATGGCGGCTGCGGGGAGCCGTCCCACATGCTCATCGTTCATGCGCCATGTGTACCACGCCGGGACCACCCGGCGCCCGGCGACGGCGCGGGACCGGGCGGCGGAGCGGGATCGGGCGACGGCGCGGGATTGGGCGCCGCGGGGCGTGCCCAGGGGCCTGGGGCGAGCACAGCGGTCAGGGCGCCGCCTCGGCGTGGCGCGCCGCATACTCCGGGCATGACCGGCAACGTCTCCGCCGCGCCGATCGATCCCGCGCTCCGGGCGTGGCTGACCCGCGAGCTGCGGTACCCGGTCATGGCCGTGTTGCGCCCGGATGGCTCCCCCAGCCTGTCGGTCATGTGGGCCGTGCTGCAGGCCGACGGCTCGATTCTCATGAACACCCGCAATGACCGCGAGAAGGCACGCTGCCTCAGGCGTGATCCGCGGACCTGGCTCTGCTTCGAGGACGGGGTCGACTACGTGACCCTGGAGGGTCGCGTGACCTTCCGCGACGACCCGGAGTGCGTCGACATCCACGCCATCCGCGATCACTACGGCGCGACGGGCGACTTCTCGTCGCAGCGGGGAGAGCGCGTCACGCTCCTGATGACAGTCGAGCGCGCGCGGCGCCACGCGGAGGGGCTCGGGGGCTGATACCGGCCGGGAATGCCGCGCCATGCATGGGGCGGCGGCTCTGCCCACGCGGGGCACATCGCGAAGGCAACGGCGACAACTCCGCGATAAGGACCACGTGGGATCCTTGCTCCGTGTCGAAACGGCGACTCACCGTCAGGCCGTCGATTGACTCATTAGGATGAGTCACATATGCTGACGTCCATGCTCAAACGCCTGCAGGTACTGGTTGAGGATGCGGAGCTCCAGGAGTTCCGGCGGGTGGCTCGCGGCCGGCGCATGACGACGGCCGAATGGGTGAGACAGTCGCTGCGAGCGGCCTGCGCGGGCGAGGCCGGACCCGGGACCCAGGCGAAACTCGACGCCGTTCGGGCCGCGGCAGGCCATGACTTCCCAACGGCCGACATTGACCAGATGCTTGCCGAGGTGGAACTCGGCTACCAATGAGTCCCGACTCCCGCGGTGACGTCGTCTTCGTGGACGCCAACATTCCCATGTACCTCGTCGGGGCGACCCATCCCAACAAGGCTGTGGCGCGGCGCGCACTCGAACGGGCCATCCTGGACGGGAGCAGGTTGGTCACGGATGCAGAGGTGCTGCAGGAGATCCTCCATCGGTACGTTGCCATCGGACGACGCGACGCAATCGGCCCCGCCCTTGACGCCATCCTCGGCGTGGTGGACGAGGTCTATCCCGTGGATCGACAGGACGTCGAGCGGGCGCGTCGGCTGCTGGATGGGTCGGCGTCGATTTCGGCACGCGACGCGATGCACCTCGCCGTCATGCAGCGGTACCAGGTCGGCCGGATCCTGACCTTCGACCGGGCGTTCGGTGGCGTCGGAGTCGAGCGCATCGAGGGCTGAGGGGCGGCCCCTTTTCACGAGCCGCCCGTCTGCACGCCCCGCGTGCCAACCGACCTGGGATCCACTCCTCGGCGGTTCCTATGCTCACCCGGTGTGCAGCCGTCCGCTGCCCGCCCAGCGGCTCCGGTTGCCGCATCTCGCGTCCGGCCGCGCGGATCCCACCGCAGGTGACGAATTGGCGCTCGTGCCCGCCTGGTGCGGAAGGAGAGGCATCGGGCGCGGGTGCCCGTCCGGTGCGAACGCGGGGAACGAGCGACGGCGCGGACCGGCTACCCCTGCGCGACGGGAATTGCCCCGGTCCGGGCCTCCAGCGCGGCCCCCAGTGAGCCCTCGAACGCGGTGACGGCTCGGTCGACGAGGTCGCCTTCGCCGTGCGCCTCGCACATGAACCACGGCTCTCGCGAATCCGGCTCCGGCATCGCGCCGCGCGCGAACATGCCGACCGCGATGTCGTCGTACAGCTGGTGGTCAGTGTCGGCCCAGCCGCGGTAGTCGTCCGGAATCCGTTCTGCGAACATCACGCCGAACATGGCCGGCACGCCCGTGAAGACATGCGGCAGGCCCTTCCGTTCGATCGCCTGGGCGATGCCGGACTGCATCGCGCGACCGTTCGCCGCGACCGTCTCGCAGCGCGTCCGTGTCCCGGATGATCTCGAGCACCTTGGTGGCCGCCGCCGCCGCGACGCGGTTGCCGGCGTACGTGCCGCCGTGGCTGACCTGTCCGCGGCAGCATGCTCATCACGTCGGCGTCGCCCCCCGAAGGCGGCCACCGGGTAGCCGTTGCCCATGGCCTTGGCATAGGTGGCCAGGTCCGGCGTGATGCCGAAGGCCTCGGCCGCGCCGCCCCGGGCCAGGCGGAACCCGGTCTTGACCTCGTCGAAGATCAGCAGCGCTCCGAACTCACTCGTCATGCCTCGCACGCCATCGAGGAAGCCCGGTCGCGGCAGGATGCCCTGCGCGTTCCCGAGCACCGGCTCGATCAGCACGCCGGCGATCTGGTCACCCTCGCGCTCGAAGACGCGCCGCAGCGTGGCCAGGTCGTTGTACGGCACCGGGATGACGGTTTCGGTGATGGCCTTGGGGATGCCGCGGCCCCAGGCGAGGCGGACCGGGTTGTCCCGATCGCCGAGCTCGGTCGACGTCGGTCGGGCAGCACGCTGATCAGCGCGTAGTCGTGGACGCCGTGGTACTGGCCCTCGAACTTGACGATCTTGTCGCGGCCGGTGAAGCCGCGCGCCACGCGGATCGCGTGCATCGTGGCCTCGGTGCCCGACACCGTCAGGCGCGACCATGTCGCAGAACGTCAGCTCGCAGATCAGCTCCGCGGCCCGAACCTCGTCCTCCGAGGTGAGGCTGAAGCTGACGCCGCGCCGCATGCGCTCGTTCACGTGAGTCGTCGACGCGCGCGTCGGCATGGCCGAGGATCACCGGCCCGTAGCCCATGCGCAGGTCGACGTACTCGTTGCCGTCGATGTCCCAGACCAGACCGCCCTCGCCCGCGATCGACGTACACGGTGTCCTTCGTCCCACGCCCGGAAGTTGGAGTCCGTGCCGCCCGGCAGCGACTCCGACGGGCCCGGTCGTACATCTCGACCTGGCGAGTCCGGCGCAGTCCCGGTGCGTGAGCACAGCGGTCATGACGCGCTCCTTGCTGCGATATTCGTTGCAGACAGCGGCCTGTGGCGACGAATCGCACCGCGCGCACGCGGCCGCATTCTACGAGACCCGCACAATCCATCCGGGGGAGTCGGCGCGCTGGACCCGGCGCGTAGACTTCGACGATGAGCCAGGGAAACGCTGTCGACGGGATCTTCCGCGCCGTACCTCCAGTGCGCCCGCGCGGGGCCCGATCTGCGCGCGCCGTTCGACGTCGACGCCGTCCGGGCACGTTTCCCGTCGCTGCGCCGCGAGATCGACGGACGCCCGATCGCCTACCTGGATGGTCCGGCCGGGACGCAGGTGGCCGATCGCTGCATCGAGGGCGTGACCGCGCTACTTCGAGACCTGCAACGCCAACCACGGCGGGGCGTTCACGGCGAGTCAGAGAGCGATTCACTGGTGGCACGACGCCCACGCGGCGGCGGCCGACTTCCTCGGCGCGACCGACCCGGACGAGATCGTCGTTCGGGCCGAACATGACCACGCTGACCTTCGCGGTGAGCCGCGCGATCGGTCGGACGCTCCTGCCCGGCGACGAGATCGTCGTCACGCGGCTCGACCACGACGCCAACGTCGCGCCCGTGGCTGGCGCTGGAGGAGGATCGCGGCGCGGTCATCCGCTGGGTGCGGAATCCGCGAGGACGACTGCACGCTCGACCTCGACGCACTCGGAGCGGGCCATCGGACCGAGGACACGGCTGGTCGCCGTCGGGCTTGCCTCGAACGCGGTCGGGACGATCAACCCGGTTCGCACGGATCGCGGAGCTGGCGCACGCGGCCGGCGCGCAGCTCTGGGTCGATGCGGTGCACGCGGGACCGCACCTGCCCATCGACGTGCCGCGCTCGGACGCCGACTTCCTGGTCTGCTCGGCCTACAAGTTCTACGGCCCGCACGTGGGCATCCTGTGGGGCCGTCGCGAGCTGCTGGAGAGCCTGCCGCGCCTACAAGGTGCGGCCGGCCGGCGATGACCTTCCCTCGCGCTTCGAGACGGGCACGCCGGCGCAGGAGCTGCTGGCCGGGTCTGCTCGGCACGTTCGAGCTACCTGGAGTGGCTCGGCGTCGACCAGGGCGGGGCGGCGGGCGAGCCCGGCGCAGAGGACGGTGGCCGCCGGTTGCGGCTTCGCGCCGCCTGGATGCGTCACGTGCCTACGAGCGCGACCTGGCGCTCAAGCTGATCGCGGAAGGTCGTCGGCGGTGCCCGGCGTCCGGATCCGCGGCATCACCGACCCGGCGCGCGTCGACGAGCGCTGCCCGACGATCGCCTTCACGCTGGACGGCCACCATCCGCGGGACGTCGCGAGCGTATCTCGGGCGATCGCGCGATCTCGGTCTGGGACGGCGACTACTACGCCTGGGAGCTGATCCGTGCCCTCGGGCTCGCCGAGTCGGGCGGCATGGTCCGCGTCGGCCTCGTCCACTACAACACGTCCGCCGAGATCGACCGACTGGTCGAGGCGCTCAACGAATTGACTGCCGGTGACCGCTGAGTCGGTTTGGCCGGCGCCCCCGGACGCAACCTGCTGACGCACGATTACGCGGCCATCGACGACGAAGCCGTCGTGGGTGTCGCCGCGGACGACATTCCTGTGCTCAGGCGCGAATCGGCGGCGTTGCTCGAGACGATCGACGGAGAGGACTGACCAGCTGGGTTTCGCGTGCGCCTTCACCCCGCCTTCGGTGCCACCCAGTCCGGCAGGTCACGCGTAAGCGTCGCCAGCGGCAGCGAGCCGTGGCCGAGCACGGCGTCGTGGAACGCGCGCAGGTCGAAGCGGTCGCCGTCGCGCTCCTCCAGCTGGCGGCGCAGCGCCTCGATCTCGCGCTGGCCGGTCATGTAGGCGAGGGCCTGTCCCGGCCAGCGATGTAGCGGTCGGTCTCCGTCTCGGCCTCGAGCTGCGAGAGGCCGCCGGCGGAGCGCATGAAGTCGATCGATTGCTGCGGTCCCACCGGAACGCGTGCATGCCGGTGTCGACGACCAGCCGGCCGGCGCGCCAGCGCCTGGCCATCCAGCATGCCGAAGCGCTCGCGCGGGTCCTCGAACAGGCCCATCTCGTCGGCCAGCCGCTCGCTGTAGAGGCCCCAGCCCTCCGGATAGGCGGCGCCCGTCAGCCGCGACGCCGAGCCGGCGGAATGCCGTCTGTCCTCCAGCTCCGCCTCGAGCGCGATCTGGAAATGGTGCCCCGGCACGGCCTCGTGGTAGGTCGTCGAGGCGAGGCGGTGGAGCGGCCGCTGGACGGGTCGAAGGTGTTGATGAAGTAGATGCCGGGCCGCGAGATCCATCGGGGGCCGGCGGGAAGTAGAAGGCCGGAGGGCGCCTCCTGCTCCTGGTGCGGCTCGACCGCCCGCACCTCGCAGGCGGCGCGGGGCAGCCGACCGAAGTAGCTCGGGGCCAGGGCGCCCGCCTTCTCGACCTGGCCGCGTGGCCAGTTCGACCAGGTGCTGCGGGTCCGTGGCGAGGTTGGCCGGGTCGCTCGTCGAGGTGCGCGCGGAACGCCGTCCACGTCGGCGTAACCCGAGCTCGCTCGGCGATCGCGGCACGCTCGCGGTCGATCGCCTCGATCTGGGCGAGCCCGAAGTCGTGGAGCTCCTCGGGTCCGCCTCGAGCGTGGTGGAGGCACAGGACGCGTAGCGGTACAGGGCATCCGCCGTCGGGCAGCCAGCAGACGCCGTCGCCGTCGCGTGCCTGCGCCAGGCGTACTCCTCGAGCGTCGGCAGGAACGCCGACATTGCCGGCTGGACGTCGCGCTCGATGGCCGCCTCGAGCATGGCAGCGGGAGTTCGGCGTCGAGCTCCGGGTGGGCCAGCAGGAGCGGGTGCTCCGCAGTCGGCGTCTCGAGCGCGCGGCGCACCTGCGTGATGACGCGCTCCACGACAGGCCTGCGCGGCGCTCCTGCCGGCGCGCATGCCCTCCTCGATGTTCGAACGATGTGCATGTCGAGGTAGGCCGGATAGCCGTCCAGCCGGGCGATCAGCGCTGGCGATCCGCTCGGGCGTGTCGATGCGCTGGAAGCGTGCCAGCTCCCCGGGCAGCGTCTGCGGTCCGCCGAGCTGGTCGATGGCGTCGAACTGCCAGAAGCGGTGCTCGTGCGAGCTGAGCCGCAGATTCGGCGACCACGCGCAGCATGTCGAGCGTGATCGCGGTCTTCCGTCGACAGGTCGGGCGTTTCGATCGCGTCGGCATCGGCCAGGACGCCGGCGGAGCCCGTCGATCTCCCGCTCGCGGCCGGCGGGACCCGGGTCGTCCCAGCGATCGTCCCACCGATCGTCGCCGAGCATCGTGGCCCACAGCGGCTGCGACTCGAGGAACCACTCCCAGAAGCGATCGGCGAGCGCGTTGACCGGCGTCTCCGCGAGACGGCGGCGGTCATGTCAGGGGTCCTCCGTCCGGGTCCGGCGACCGGGCCGGCGGCAACCATTCTTCAGCCGAACAGCGGCGAGCTGCTCTGCCTGTCGCTCGATCTCCGGGTCCAGGCCCAGCATCGGCTCCAGGTCCTCGAGGCTGGCCTCTTCGCGCGCCCACAGCCGGCGCACGTGATCGGACTTCAGGATATGCCAGTTGTCGTCCTCCATTCGCTCCCTGAGCAGGGGTGAACGCGCGAGCTTGAGGCGCAGCAGCTCGGTGCGCTCGGGCGGCACGACGAGGAACCGGACGAGCGTCGGTCGACTGCGGAATGCGCGGCACCTCGACGGAGGATCGGCTCGTCGAGCATGGCCGTCCACTCCACCTCGAAGCAGAAGCGTGGCCTTGCCGCGCAGGTACCAGATGCAGTCGACCGCTTCGAGCGCCTCCGGGATCGCCGGCTGAGACGAGCGGCAGGTAGACGCGCTGCTCGATCTCGGACAGCAGGCTCGCCCAGCGGCTGGCCGCGTTGAACTGCCGGCGCTGCTCGCGCGGCGAGATCCAGCAGCGCAGCCCGAGCCGGTGGCCGCACTCGGCGAGCATGCCGACCAGGGCGCCGTGCTCGTCGGTGCGCGCCTGCAGCGTCGTCGTCGGTGCGAAGGAGATCGTCCGCGGCCGGCTCGCGAGCCAGGTACGAGTCCAGGCAGGCGCGGACGAGCTCCTCGTCGGGCGTGTCGTGGCCGCGGAACATGGCCGGCGATCCGGTCGAAGAACGCGGACTCGGTGAGGCCACCGCTGGTCGAGAGGAGGCTGAAGACCGCCCACTCGAGCCGATCGGAGAGCGGCGTCCGCGTCGCGGCCGTGTCCGCTGCCCGCGCAGCCACCAGCGCCCCGACTCCAGCTCCACGAGTCGCGGGTGGTCGGGGCGCCGAAGCTCGCCGATGCACGATCTCGAGCAGGAGTGAGACGGGATCACCGGCGGAGGCAGCGCCGCTCGGTCCGCTCCACTTGACGACCAGTTCGTCGGGCATGGTCCGGTCGAAGGGGCCCGGTGCGGACGTGCGGCCGGCGTTGGTTGCGCGGACCGCCTCGGGGCCGGGAGCCGGAGCCGTGGGTCCTGCGCCCGGTGCGGGAAGGGCGTCTCCGGGGGCGGCTGCCGGAGCGGTGTCTCCAGCGCCGGGTGGCGGCCCGGCGGGAAGTGGCGGCCCGCCGGCGAGTGGCGGCTCGGCGGAGAACTGCGGCTCGGCCGAGAACAGCGGCTCGGCGGCGAGTGGCGCCTCGGCGGCGAGTGGCGGCCCGGGAGCGGCCAGGTTCGCCGTCCGCGGCGCGGCCGCCGGCACCGCCATGGGCGCCCGTACCGGGTGCATCGGGTCACGCCAGGACCGCGATGCGCCGGCTCGGAGGGACGAGGCCGACCGGCCCGCCGGCGCGCTCGCGGCACCCGGGGCTCGCTCGGACGGCCGCGCAGTAGTGGCGGCCGATGGCCCGCCCGCGGGGAGGTGGCCGTCGGGCGGCGCAGGGGCCTCCACGATCACCCCCGCCTCCGTGGCGCCTGCCTCCGCCAGCTGCTCGGTTTCCACGAACGTCTCTGTTCCAACGAACCGGCGCAGGTGGCCCGTGCGGTCGAGCCCGATGAGCACCTCGCCGAGGAGCCGCTCGAAGCGAGCCGGCTCTCCCCGGGCCTGGAGCGCAGCTACGGCGATGTCGCTCACCGCCGATTCCACGGCGGACAACTCGAAGGGCGCGTTCGGATCCGACTCGGAGGGCAACTCGACGATCCGGGCGTCGCGTGAACCTGAAGTCGTCGATGCAACGAACTCCAGCGTTCCGCCGATCTCGTCGCCGATCTCGGTGAGCAGCGCGGCGTTCAGCCGGTAGCCCGCCGCCACGCCACCCAGGACGCCGGCGACAAGCCCGCCGGGCCCGCTTCGATCGAGCAGCAGCACGACCTGGGCATCGTGGGCGAGCACCGGTCGGACACTCACGAGCGAGTGGCGGAGCAGGGCGGCGTCCCATGCCCATTCACCCCGGGGGGGTGGCCGGAACAGCGCGCCGAGCGGCAGGTTCGAGGCGTCCGCGTACCCCATCGCGAGCGACGTGGCGTGGTATGCAAACCCGAGGTTCTCCGGCGTCCAATGGGGGGGCGGCTGGGTCAGCACCAGTCGGATGCGCGCCCTCGGATCCAGTGGGCCGGGCATCTCATGGCGGTCGGCCGGGAGCCGCAGCGACGCCTCTGCCGCGATATCGCCGCGCTGGCGTACCACCACGTTCGACGAGCCGTCCAGCAGCCCGGCGAGGTCGCGGCCGATTCGGGCCCGGATATGCCCGGTCGTCCCTCCTTCCAGCCGCTGGGCAAACGCCCGAACGACCCGGCACCCGTCCTCGAAGAGGAGCCACGGGTTGCGTTCGCGCCATTGCCTGTCGGTCGGGCGCCTGATCCGACCGGACGAGATCCGGAGGGCCGCCACGCGACCCGGATAGCTGTTCAACCGGCTGGCCGGCAGCAGGACCTGGACGAGTGCCAGGCGAAGGGCGGCCGAGATCGAATCCGCCCGAAGCTCCGATTCGATGCGTTCAAGGATCCCGGCCAGCCCGATGAGCGTGCGGGCGGTGTACAGGTTGAGCAACTGGTCGGCGATCGGATGGCCACCTTCGGGGACCGGATACCGCGGCAGCAGCGCGGCGCGGGCGCGAGTCGCATTTGCGGCCGCCGCGCGCTCGACGTCCTCGTTGTCGACCGGCAGCAGCTTCGCTTCGCCGGGGCGGCAGACGGAGCACCGGTAGGACTTGCGCGACGGCGCCTGCGAATCGCCCTCCCAGATGAACTCGTCGACGATCACCGAGCGGCCGCAGGTCGGGCAGTGCGAGCTGAACGACTCGTTGATCGCCTGGCGGATGCCGGCGTTGCCGTGGGGCTGGACGGCAAGCGCGTTGATCGCAGCATCGAGGTGCCGCAGGTCTGGCGGCCGCAGCACCAGGTCGGCGACGAGCCGGGTCAGCGGCAACGACTCGAGGTCGTACGTCCGGCGGAGTCGGTTGATCGCGCCCCGTGCAACCCACGCCCCGCGGCCGTGCAGTTCGACGATGATGTCCCCGGGGGCCGTTCGCGCCTCGATTTCCGCGGCAACGACGTTGTCGGGTGGGGGCGGCGCCAGCCGTTCGAGCGCCGGCAGGACCGGGCCCAGGTGCGGACGGATCAGCGAGGACAGCGGCTCCGCCATTGGCTGAGTCTATTGGAAGCGGAGGCGCCGGCGCACCGCCCTTTGAGCCGGCGCTGGCCGCGATTGCGCGCACCGACACCCGGGTCGGCGCCGGGCCCGCTCGAGCCATTCAGCCACGGCCGCAGCCCAATACAATCAGCCCAATGGCCGATCCACCACGCACCGGGCCCGAGCGCACTGCAGACGCGATCACGCAGTTCGAGGCTCACGGCGCCGATGCCTGGGTCGCCACCGCTTCGCCGTCGGGCGTCGCGCACCTCGTCCCGCTGTCCTTCGCGTGGGACGGGCGCGACATCATCCTGTCAGCCGAATTCGAACGCCCTTACGGTCCGCAACATCCGGGCATCGAAGCGAGCCCGGCTCGCTTTCGGTGCGACCCGGGATGTCGTCATCGTCGACGCCGAGCTCGAGGCGGCACTCGAACTCGAGGCCGTCCCGCTATCCCTCGCCGACGCGTACGCTCGGCAGGCGGGCTGGGACCCTCGTCGCGCGCGCGGGGCCTACGCCTTCCTCGTCCTCCGACCCCGTCGCATCCAGGCCTGGCGCGAGGCCAACGAGCTCAACGGGCGGACCATCATGAAGGACGGCGCCTGGTTATTCTGATCGGGCGCGTCATCGGAGTGGCGCGCGAGAGCGACCGCGGGGCGGGCCGGGCGCCTGCGCGGCGCCGGTCGGCTACTGGTCGTCGAGGTCCTCGTTCTCCTCGGCCTCGAACGCCTCCTCCTCGGTCACCTCGGCCGGAAGCACCGAGCCGATGTCCTCGATCTCGTCGTCCTCGTCGTCGATCTCGAGGTCTTCCTCGAGGTCCATCTCCTCGCGAACCAGCGTGCCCTTCGTGTACGGGCCGCAGGTCGCTGACCTTGGCCGCAGTCGGGAACGAGACCTTGCCGTAGTTGCGAGGGTCCTGGTAGACCTCGCGGATGATGATCCGCACGTCCTTGTCGCCGAGGCTGGTGACGCCGGCGGCGTACTTGTTGCCCTCGGCGATCAGCTTGAGCAGGCGGGCGGCGACGCGCGGTTCGACGACGCCGATCGGCATGCCGTTGCTGATCGCCGCGAGACGCGGACCGTCCGGCAGGAGATCGACGGCGTCGCCCGGGTTCACCTGCGCGAGGTCGCGCGGGGTCGCCAGGTCGACGAGGTGAGCGAAGCCGGTCTTGCCGGTCTCCTCCACGAAGATGCTGACGGGGGCCTTGCTGCCCGGCTTCGCGGGGACGGTCCTGCGGCCGGCCTCCGCCATGAGCAGCGCGAAGCCGGTTGATGTTGCGCTCCGCGATGCGGCTGGTCGGATCGATCGCCAGGGCCGCCTGGTAGTGCTCGCGCGCTGCGGCCAGCTCGCCCAACTCCCAGTGGCGCCTTGGCGAGGCGGTTCTCGGCCTCGCTGTCCGGACCGAACTCGAGGATGCGCTCGTTGATGCGCCGCGGCCTCTGCCCAGTCGGCAGCGGTTGCCGCGCCGATGGCCTGCTCGACGAGCTGGCGCTTGAGCCGAGTGGCGTTGATGGCATTGCTTGGGCCGTTCCGTTCGGTCAGGCTGTTGAAGCTCATGTGTTCCTCGAGCGACGCGTGGCACGATGATCGGCGCGCGCAGCACAGCGCGCCACCTTGCCATGGGCGAAAGGGGAGTGTAGCACCGGCATGGCGAAACCCCGGGCTGCGCTGGGCCAATCCTTCGCCGTCTCATGCTCCGGGCGAATGACTCGGCCGAGCTTCGCGCGCCCAGCCCCATCGAATGGTCCCGGCGGGGCCGGTTCGGTCCAATTCCGGACCAACTCATGCTCGGGGCGCATCATCCGTCACGGAGTCAGGGCTCCGGAGCTCGTCGGCCGGCAAACCGGCGGCGAACCTTCCCAACTCATGCTCCGCGCGCATCAACCGGGCGGCTTGGGGCGGCGGGCTGCAGCGGACCCGCACACCGTTCGGTCCGACCCGACGTGGCGGCCGTTGGCGGGCTGCACGAGCCCGTCCCGTGCTGGTCGAGCGCGTCGCACCGAACCGCATCCCGGGGTCGAGAACGACGTCTGCGAGCAGTCGCGCGCCGTCGCGAGCTCAGGTCCGCCCTTACTTCTGGCTTGCCAGCCGCTCGTAGGCCTCGGCGATCAGGGGCTTGACGATCTCATCGAATGAGCGACGGCTCAGGGTTGAAACCGACCTCTCGACTCTAGACCCGGTGCGGCTTCTCCGCGATCAGCGCCAGGAACGTCGTCGCGCGGCAGCGTGTTGGCCACGTTCTTCTTCTCGAGCCAGCCCCGTCGGGCCATCCGACGCCCCACTTCAGGTTGTCCCATTCGGTCATGTAGTGCGCGTCCGAGTCGATCGTGAAGCGGCAGCCGGCGTCCAGCGCGGCGCGGATGCGCCGATCGTCCAGGTCGAGCCGCTCGTCGGAGCCGTTGATCTCCAGCAGCGTGCCCGTCTCCGCCGCCGTGCCGGTAGAAGGCGTCCCAGTCGAGGTCGAGGTCGGGCCGGATGCCGATCTTGCGGCCCGACGGGTGGGCGATGATGTCCACGTTGGGGTTGCGCAGCGCGGTCATGTAGCGCGCCATCAGCTGCTCGCGCGGCTGCCGGCGGCCGACGTGCAGCGACGCGACGACCACGTCGTAGCGCTCGAGCAGCCGGTCGTCGTAGTCGAGCCGGCCGTCGACGCGGATCTCCATCTCGGTCCCGTGGAGCAGCCGGAAGCCGTCCGGGTGCGGCGCCGGGGCGCCTCGCCCTCTGCCTCCTCGCGTGCGTACCGCTCGTTGAGCTCGCCGATGATCCGCCGCTGCTGCTCGACACGGGCCGGCGTGAGCCCGTTGGCGATCGTCAGGCTCTGCGAGTGGTCGGTGAGCACCAGGTAGGCGTAGCCGCGCCGGCGCGCCGCCTCGGCCCGACGTCGATGGGTCGGTCCCGTCCGACCACTCCGAGTGCGAGTGGCAGTCGCCCGCGGAGGTCCGTCGAGCTCGACCAGTCCGGGCAGCGAACCGACCTGCGCGGCCTCGATCTCGCCACGGTCCTCGCGCAGCTCGGGCGCGACCAGGGCAAGGCCGAGGAATGCGTAGACCTCGTCCTCGGTGGCGAAGGTGCGGCGCTCCGCCCCCTCCCCTTCGATCGGTTCGCCGTCCTCGCCGATGCGCGTGAAGCCGTGTTCCGACAGGCTCCAGCCACGATCCCGCGCGATCTGCCGAAGCCGCACGTTGTGCTCCGCCGAGCCGGTGAAGTGGACGAGGTAGGTGCCGGTCCGGCCCGGCTGGCATCGTCATCACGTCGAGCTGCGGGCCCGCGGACGCAGCTGGACCGTGGTGCGCTGCGCGCCGAGCCGGCCGCCGTGGCCGCCGACGCGATCGACGACCCGCGAGGTCGTGGACGTCGGCGATGACCTCCTCGGGCTGGTCCGTCTCGACCAGGATGTCGAGGTCGCCGATGGTCTCGCGGCGCCGCCGCAGCGAGCCCGCAGGCGACCACCGACGCGCACGCCCGGTGCCGCGAGCAGCACGGCGCTCGATCCGCGCCGATGGCCTCCGTCCGCCTCTCCGAGCCGCATCCGCGTCGGCGGACGCTTGCGCAGCTCCGCGAGCCCGTCGAGGATCTTCTCTCGGTCTTCTCGCTCATGCCGCGGACCGCTGCGGAGCCGGCCGTCGCGGGCGGCGACCTCGAGTTCGGGGAGCGTGCTGATCCCGAGTGCGCGCCAGAGGTCGCCGGCCGTGCGCGGCCCGAGGCCGGGCACGGCCAGCAGCGAGACCAGCGACGGCGGCACGTCGCGGCGGAGCCGCTCGTAGAAGCGCAGCCGTCCGGTGTCGGCGAGCTCGGCGAGCTTCTCGTCGATGGCCTTGCCGACACCCGACAGCCGCGGCGGCGGCCCCGCGCGGTAGGCAGCGACGACGTCGACGGGGCTGTGCAGGATCGAGTCGGCGGCGCGGCGGTAGGCGCCGACCTTGAAGGGCATTTCGCCCGCGCAGTTCGAGCATGTCGCCGATCTCGTAGAAGATCCGCGCCAGTTCGTCGTTGCGCAGGAGCGGCACCTGGTCGCCGCGCGAGAAGCGCGGACGCGTCTCGTATGGCGGTTCGTCCGGATCGAGCGCGATGACATCGGTCGGCCCGGGAACGTCGTCGTCGGGGACGGACCACTCGGCGGGGCGTGCCCGGCTCGAACGTCGAGGCCTCATCGGCGGGCAATGCCGGGATCCCAGGATCATGGGATGCCCCCGGCGACGCCGGCAAAGTGGCCGCGGGATCCGGCGCACCGTGGTCGTCATCGTCGTTCATGTCCGGGCCCGGCGGCAGGACATCGCGCTTGGGCCGCGGCGGTTGGTTCCGGCGAGTGCGGCCCACGTCGGGGCTCACCGGAGGTCGCCTCGGATCACTCGGGGCGCCACGGCCACCGGCAGCGCCACGGGCGCGCCCCTCACGCGGTCTCGACCCTGTCGCGGCCGCGGCGCTTCGCGACGTACAGCGCCCGATCGGCGCGATCGACGACCGACCCGAGGTCCGCATCGCCCTCCTGCGTCACGGCAACGCCAACCGACACGGTCACGGGGTCCCGGATCTCCAGCCGTTCCATGGGGAGTGCCGCGACCGTCGCCCGGATGCGCTCGCCGACGTCGGCCGCCTGGCCAGTGCTCGCCCGTCGGAGGAGCACGGCGAACTCCTCGCCGCCGTAGCGCGCCGGTGTGTCCTCCGCTCGAACGGACGCGGTGATCGCGGCGGCGATCGCGCGGAGAACGATGTCGCCGGTCGCGTGCCCGTACCGGTCGTTGATGCCCTTGAAGCGGTCCACGTCGACCATGACGATACCTGTCTGGTCCCCGACGCGGCGACCGGGCCGCACGATCGCGAGCAACTCCTCGAAATAGCGCCGGTTGGGCAGGCCGGTCAGGGAGTCGATGTTCGCGCCCCGTTCGGCCGCCTCGTGCGCATAGGCGCGCGCAAACGCGTCGGACACCTCGCGAGAGGCCCACGCGAGCAGGTTGCGGTCGGCATCGCTCCACGCCTCGCGCGTGCGCTTCGAGAGGATCAGCGCCCCCAGGAACCGGCGTTGGCCGGCGTCCACGAGCGGGGACGAGATCAGGTTCGACAGGCCGTACGCGGAGCGGACGCGTCGCGCGACCTCGTCGGCGGCCTGCTGGGAGGCGGAGCCCGGTGGGCGAGCCGGGTCGCGGCGCCCGGGTACCCCGTCGGCAGGTGATCGATCGCTCGCCAGCTCGTCGATCAGGTCCGGGCGCAGGTAGGTCCTCGAAGCCGGGACGACCGCACTCGCCGAGACGAGGGTCACCTCCACGACGTGATCGGGCTGCCGGACGCGTGCCACCACGACGTGGTCGGCACCGGACGTCATCCGCAGTTCCTGCACGATGGCGTCCACCATCGACTCGGGCGAGATCGATCGCGACAGGCCGGAAAGGATCCGCGTGACGCTCGACTCGCGGTTCAACCGCCGTTCCATCTCGAATGTGACGACGCGATGGTAGAGGTAGAACGTCAATGCAAGCGCGACGACGACGAGGGTCTGGAGCAATTCGAACGGCGACGGCTCCTCCAGCAACTCGGCGATCGCGGCGACGATTGCTGCGACGAGCAGCCCGACCAGGGTCCACCGGATGACCACGAGTCGTCCCGCGATCCCGACGAGCCCGCCCAGGAGCGGCCGCTCCCCGGGGACGGGGGAAGCGGCGGAGGGGACGTCGGGAGGGGTCGCGGTCCCGGTGGCTGGGCCGGCGGGCAACGCAGTGGACGCATCGCGCGTCGCCACAGGCGACGCTGGTGGGCCGGACCGCGCGCCCGAGTTGTCCGACTGGGAACGGCTGCCCTGTACGACCTGATCCGGCAGGCCGCCGGCCCGCGGATCGTCGGGCGATCCGGGGACGGGCGATCCGGGGTTGGTCATGCGCGCTTCACCGGCCACGCAACATGCCGGCCGTGGCGTCGCAGTCGGGCGTCTCGCCGCACGGGGCGCAGTGCAAGGTCCGTGACCGGAAACGTCGGTACAACTGGCCTGTCACCCAATATCGAATGTCCTCCGTCCGGCGTGGCGCGCGGCCGAACCTCGGCTCGCCCGTGCGCTTCGATCTTAGAGAGGTTCGGCCGGGTCGATGAGGTCCGGCGGCGCGCCGGCCTGACCCGCCGGCGGGGGTCATTCATCGCCGTCACGTGGGTACACGATCGACCTTCGGGGGCGAGCCGGCAGGATCGAGACGCCGCCTGGCACACGAAGGTGCTCCCCGCGTCCGCGGGATCGCCTCGGTGTCAATTATCCATCCAAACGCTGGGCGATTTATCGCGGGCCGGGACGTTGCTTTCCTCGGCAGACGGGGATCCCGGGCGCGCGCCTTCTGATCAGGTCGGACCGCACGGTGGGGGACGGAATTTGCGGATCAATGCGGGACATTCATCCACTCGAAAGGTTGCGCGGCGGATCCTCCGTGGCAGGCGGCCGGCCCTGCACCGGGACCGACCGCCGCCCAGATCCATGTTTCGCCCGGGGTGATCTGGCCACGCGAGCGGCGGAAACCCGCCGGAGGCCGCGTGCAACCTCGTGGAAGGTCCAATCACGAGACTCCGTGTCCTCGCCGTCACCGCCCCGCTCGTGATCGGGCTCGGTGCCGCTGGGTACGCCCTGATGCCGGCATCGGGCGCCACCACCATCGTGGCGCGCCTTGCCGCTCTCCGCAGAGCCGACTACACTCCGCGTGGCCCCTGTCGAACGCGTTTCGGCATGGCCGCGGAAGACGCACCAGGGAACAATCCTCCAGTGGATAACGGACCGAGTACCGGCGGCGCATCGGGCGCCGCGCGACCGAGCAAGGTCCGTCCCTCCCGCTGACGTTCGCGCCTGAATCGGGGCGCGGGCCACCGGTCGGCGGGATGGACCGACCGGGGGTGGCAGCATGCTGTATCTCAGCCAGGCGATCGGGCGCCCCGTGCGCGACCGGCAGGGCGACCCGATCGGCAAGGTGGCCGATCTGATCGTGGCCATCGGCGGCACCTACCCGCCGGTGACCGGGCTCGTCGTGTCGACGGGCCGCCGTCGAATCTTCCTGCCGTGGAGCGACGTGGCGTCGTTCGATTCGACCGGCGGAGCGACGCTCGGCACCCACATCATCGACATCAACAAATTCAAGCAGCGTCCGAACGAGTTGCTCCTGCGCGAGGACCTGCAGGACAAGCAGATCGTCGACATCGACGGGCGCAAGGTCGTGCGGGTGAACGACCTTCGCCTCGACGACATCGAAGGACGCCTCCACCTCGTGGCGGTGGACGTCGGGGCGGCGGGAATCGCTCGCCGCCTCGGGTTCGAAGGGCCGTTCCGGACCCTGGCGCGAAACCTCCGCCTCGGAGTCCCGGAACGCTACATCGACTGGGAGGACGTCGATCCGGTCGAGACTTCGATCGCGTCGATCCGGCTCCGCGTGCCGCACAAGGGGCTTCGGGAGCTGCATCCGGCCGACCTGGCGTCGATCATGGACCAGCTCGCGCCGCGCGACCGTGCCGGCGTGCTGGCCTCACTCGACGACGAGGCAGCGGCCGATGCCATCGAGGAGATGGAGCCGGAGACCCAGGTCGAGGTCATGGAGGACCTTCCTCCGGAGCGAGCCGCCGACATCCTCGAGGAGATGAGCCCCGACGACGCCGCCGACCTGGTGGCGGACCTGTCGGACGAGGCCCGGGCGGAGATCATGCCGCTGATGGAGCGCGACGAGGCAGCCGAGGTGGAAGCGCTCCTCGGCTACCCGGAACACTCCGCCGGCGGGATCATGACCACCGAATACGTGGCGGTCCCGGCCGACCTGACCGCCGCCCAGGCGATCGACAGGCTCCGCGAGCTCGAGCCCGACGCGGAGATGATCTACTACGTCTACGTCACGGACGTCGACGGGCGGCTGGTCGGCGTGCTGTCGCTCCGCGACCTGATCGTGGCGCGGCCGGACGCCCACATCGGCGACTTCATGATCCCTGAGCCGTTCGCCGTGAGCATCCTTGCCGACCAGGACGAGGTCGCCCAGGCGGTCGCGCGATACAACCTGCTCGCCGTCCCGGTCGTCGACGACGACGGGAGGCTGGCCGGCATCGTGACGGTGGACGACGCGATCGACACGGTGCTACCGACGGCCTGGAAGCGCCGGCTGCCGAAGCTGTTCAGCCGCGTCGGTTCGTAGGATGACCGAGGGAGGGGTCAGCCGGAGGATTCGAGGAGTCGCGCGGGGAGCACGGCGAACGCCGCTCCGAGTCAGGCTCATCGCCCTCGGTGCCGTCATGGGACCGGGGATCGTCAGCGGCTTTGCCGACAACGACGCCGGCGGTATCACCACCTATTCGCTCGCCGGCGCCAAGTTCGGCTACGAGTTGCTCTGGGTGATCCTGGCGAGCCAGATCGTGCTGTTCTTCACCCAGGAGGTCGGGGCCCGGATCGGCCTGGCGACGGGCCAGGGGCTCACTGGGCTCATCCGCGACCGGTTCGGCGTGCGGTGGGCGACGTTCGCGGCGCTGACGATGCTCTTTGCCAATCTCGGCACCACGGTCGCGGAGTTCGCGGGGATCGGGGCAGCGCTCAGCCTCTTCGGCGTGCCGCTGCCGGTGAGCGCCGTCGTCGCCGCGGTGGCGGTCGTGTGGCTCGTCTCACAGGGATCGTTCGCCCGCATCCAGTACCTGTTCGTCGCGGTCGGCATCGGCGTATCCGTGGCCTATGCGATCTCGATGTTCCTCGCGAAACCCGACTGGAGCGAGGCCGCCAAAGGGTTCATCCCGCACCTCTCGACCTCCGGTTTGTACTGGCTGGCCGTCATCGGCACGGTCGGGACGACGATCACTCCGTGGGGTCAGCAGTTCATCCAGGCGTATGTCGTGGACAAGCATCTCGATGAGGACGACCTGGGCAATGAACGGGTCGACGTGTTCTTCGGGGCGCTGCTGACCAACGTCGTCGCCGCATGCATCGTCATCGCCTGCGCGGCCACGTTGTGGGCGAACGGGATCACGTCGGTGTCAAGCGCCGACCAGGTCGCCGCGGCCCTGGGCCCGCTGGCCGGGGCCGGCGCGACGGTGCTGTTCGGTGTCGGGCTGCTCGCGGCTTCCCTGCTGGGGCTGGGCGTCGTGCCCATGACGAGCGCGTACACGGCCTGCGAGGCGTTCGGCTGGGAGAGCGGCGTCGACTGGCGCTGGCGGGAGGCGCCCGCCTTCTACACGCTGCTGGCGTTCTTCGTCGGGTTTGCGGCCCTGTTCCTGCTGATCCCCGGCCTGCCGCTCATCCAGGTGATGTTCGTGGCGCAGGTGATCAACGGCCTCCTGCTGCCGATCATCCTGGTGTTCGTGATGATCCTGGCCAGCAACAAGCGGCTGATGGGCGACCTCGTCAGCAGTCGGCGCCTGCGCTGGATCGGCTGGGGCGTCACAGGGGTGCTGGCGGTGCTGTCGATCGTGTTCGTGGTGACGCAGTTCATCCCGGTCTGAGCGCGACGCGTCCGGCGCAGGGCGGGTTGGCCGAGGCCCTTCGCACCAGGGGAATGAAGCGGCCGGGCGGGGGCCGCCTTCGGGCCGGAAATCGGCCGGCTGGGGCACGGGTCGGGGGCGAGCCATCCCCCCAACGCCTGAACCCTGCCGATCAGCACGCCGTAGGATGCCGCCGACCGCGTGAACCGGCCGCGGAGCCCGGCTCGATCAGGTCTCTGACCGCGCGCTCGCGACCGGTCAGAACGACATCGATTTCGAGACCGCCCATCCCCCACGGTTGCCGGCCCTGTCCCGCGCCCTGACCCTGAACCGGTAGGCGTGGTGGGTGGCCAGCTGGAACGTCTTGCGGCGGAGCGTCGTGGAGTTGAGGACCGTCGTCCAGGCGCCGCCGTCGCGCTGCTCGGCAAGCTGGAAATCCCGCAGGCCAGAGGTGAGCACTGACAGCGGCACGTCCCTGCCACCCCACGTCAGCGTCACCGCCCGCGAAGTCGCGCCGGCCGTGCCCGTCGCAGCGACGCTGTTGAACCAGGCGTGTGCGCCGGTCCGGTCGGGGCCTTCGAGGAACAGGACGGTCCAGATCCAGTTCGGCGTTCCCGGCTCGGCCGCGACGCCCACGGCGGCATAGTTGAACTGCGTGCCCGTGATGATCTGCCAGTGCGACGGCGAGTTGCGCCAAGCCGCGATCGCGGAGGTCGCGGAGTCGGCGAGCGACGGCTCCCGGTTCTTGGCAAGGATCTCGCCGAGGGCGTACCACGTGATGCCCTGCGCCTTGACGAGTGCCACGAGTTGTTCCGGCGGCAGGTGGCCGAAGTAATGGTGCTGCGCCATGTCGTCGGAGCGGGCCTGCGCGACGACGGCCAGGCGCGTGTCGAGCTGCAACGGCACGAGTCCCTGGTCCTTCCGCTCGGCGTTGATGAGAGAGAGCATGCGGGTGCGGGCCTGCGCGACCGTAAGGTCGCTCGAGGCTGCCACCGGGGATGCGGCCGGCGCGACAACTGACACGAGGATCAGCGCCAGCAGTGGGATGGTGCAGCGGAGCGACGGTGCGCGAAGGAGTCGCGTCATGCATGCCACTGTCCACGAGCGCGAGGCTCTCCGGAATGGTCACCTTCGGTCAGGGGCGTCGGCGAGGAGTACCGGTGATAGCTGGGTCCCCGGCGATTCCGACCCAATTCCGCACAAAGAGTGCGCTCTGACGACTTGCAGCCGGCGCAGACTGCGTCCGCCGGTGCCGTGGCGGCGGAATCGGGTGCCAACCATCACTCTTGGTGCGAACCCGGGACGTATCGGACGACGCTCGGGGTGGTTGGCGTCTCGGATGCGCCTGCAGCCCACTCCTTGTGCGTTGTCGCCGGGTCAGGGGCCCGCGGCCGCGAGCGGCGCCGCCGTGGGCGCTGGGGCTTACCGGAGAGTCCGAAGACGTACGAGGCTCGCGGCCTGAGGCGGCGCCGTCGGCGAGCAGAGAAAGGGGCTGAAACCCCCCCGCCGCCGTCCCTTACATCATCACCAACCCGCCGTCGACCGCCAGCACCTGCCCCGTGATGTAGCCCGCCTCGTCCGACGCGAGGAACGCGACCGCGTTGGCGATGTCGTCCACCGAACCGAAGCGTGCGAGCGGCGTGCGCTTGATCAGCTCGTCCTTCAGCGCGTCCGGCAGGTCCTGGGTCAGTTCCGTGAGGATGAACCCCGGCGCGACCGCGTTGCACGTGATCCCGCGGCTGGCGACCTCGCGGGCGACCGCCTTCGTCAGGCCGATGAGGCCCGCCTTGGACGACGAGTAGTTGGCCTGGCCCGCCTGTCCCGCCTGGCCCGACACGCTCGACATGTTGATGATCCGGCCACGCCGAGCCTTCAGCATCGGGCGCAGGACCGCCTTCGTGCAGTAGAAGGCACCGAAGAGGTTGACCTCCAGGACCGCCTTCCACTCGTCGACGCCCATGCGCATCACCAGGTCGTCGCGGGTGATTCCCGCATTGTTGACGAGGATGTCGACCTTGCCGAACGCGTCGATGGCCGCGCCGATGAAGCCGTTGCAGGCCTCCGGGACCGTCACGTCGCCCGCGACGAAGACGGCCCGGCGGCCGAGCGCCTCGATATCGGCGACCGTCGCCGCGGCGACATCGGGATTGCCGCGGTCCATGAACGCGATGTCCGCCCCCTGCCGGGCGAGGACGAGGCCGACCGCGCGGCCGATGCCGCGGGCGCCCCCCGTGATGCACGCGCTCTTGCCGGTGAGGTCGATCATGCGGGCACCTCCCTGTGCGCGGGCTCGCCGGGTACCACGTCGTCCAGTGGCACCTGCGGACCACCGCGGTCCTCTAGCACTGCCATCAATCGGGCGGGCATCGGGTCGACCGAATCCCAGTCGACGGGGGCGCGAACCGACGCGACCGGCACCACCGACTCGGCGCGGCGGCTGTTGAGCGGGTCGGCCGTCCATTCGATCGCTGCGGCGCCGCTCGTGAAGCCGGCGCCGAACGCCACCAGGACGAGCTTGTCGCCCACCTGGACGCGTCCGCTGCCCACGGCCTCCGCCAGGGCGATCCCGACCGACGCCGCCGACGTGTTGCCGTACCGCTCGACGTTGACGAACATCTTGTCCATCGGCATGCCGAGGCCCTTCGCCACCGACTCGATGATCCGGATGTTGGCCTGGTGCGGGATGAACAGGTCGACCTCGTCGGGCGTCCAGCCCGCGCGCCGGATGGCGGTCAGCGCCGTCGATGCCAGCGTCTTCGTGGCGTATCGATAGGTCTCGCGGCCCTCCATCCGGAGGAAGTGCTCGCCTCGGCGGATCGTCTCGGGCGAGGTGGGGCTCTTCGAGCCGCCCGACGGCAGCCAGATCATGTAGGCGCCGTCGGGATCGGTCGTCAGCTCCATGCCGGCGAGCCCGCCGCCCTCCTCGTCCGAGGCCGACAGCACGATCGCGCCCGCCCCGTCGCCGAACAGGATGCACGTGTTCCGGTCCGAGAAGTCGAGGAAGCGGGAGAGCAGCTCCGCGCCGACGACGAGCACGTTCCGGTAGCTCCCGGCGCGGATGAAGGCGTCCCCGGTCGCGTAGGCGTAGATGAAGCCCGAGCAGGCGGCCATCACGTCGAACGCGGCCGCCCGCGTGTTCCCGATCGCCTCCTTCACGAGCACCGCCGTCGCCGGCATCCAGTAGTCCGGCGTGAGCGTCGCGACCAGGATGAGGTCGATATCGTTCGGGGTGAGGCCGGCCACCGCGATGGCACGCTTCCCGGCGATCGCGGCGAGCGTCGCGGTGGTCTCGTACGGCTCCGCGACATGGCGCTCGCGGATCCCGGTGCGGGAGCGGATCCACTCGTCGTTGGTGTCGACGAGTTTCTCCAGGTCGGCGTTCGTCACGACGCGCTCCGGCGCGTAACTGCCCCAGCCGGTGAGGCGGACGCTGCGCGGGTTCATGAAGGCTCCACCTCGATCAGGGGTTGCCTGGCCTTGACGAGCGCGCCACTCTCGGCGGCGATCCGGCGCACCGTGCCGCCGATGTCGCTCTTGATCTCGTTGAAGAGCTTCATCGCCTCGATCAGGCCGATGACCTGCCCGCGGGCCACGGGTCCGCCGACACGGACGTAGGGCGTTGCGCCGGGCGATGGGGCCGCATAGAAGACCCCGGTGAGCGGCGCCAGCACTGCGTGGAACGAGTTCGGTGCGTCGGCGGACCCCGAGTCGGTCAGCGCCGCGGTGTCGGCGTCGCGGGCCGCGGCAGTCGATGACCGATCACCGGCCGTGGAGGCGCGGCCCGACCGGATCGCCCCGGCGGCTGCGGACGCCGAGGGTCCGATGACCGCCTGGTCTGCCGCGACGAACCCGAGCGACGCGAACGCCGAGGGCCTGCGCAGGACGAGCGTCGTGCCGCCGGCCTCGACCTCGAGCTCGGAGAGCTCCGAATCGTCGAGCAGGCTCTCCAGCCGATCGATCAGCGACAGGAGTTCCTCGATCGCCGGATCGTCCGTCATACGCTCCACCGCCGGAAGGCCAGGCTCGAGTTCTGCCCGCCGAACCCGAAGGCATTGACGAGCGCGACGTTCACGTCCCGCTGCCGCGCCGTCAGCGGCGTGCAATCGAGGTCGCCGAGTCCCGGGTCGGGGTCCACGAGGTTGAGCGTCGGCGGCACGCATCCATCGCGCATCGCGAGCATCGCGACGACCGCCGCGATCGCGCCCGCCGCGCCGAGGGTGTGGCCGATCGAGCTCTTGGTCGCGGTGATGCTCGTGCGAGGCGCGGTCTCGCCCAGCAGCGTGCGGATCGATTGCATTTCCGCGGTGTCCCCGTCGGGTGTGCTCGTGGCGTGGGCACAGATGAGATCCACTTCGGACGGATCCATCCCCGCCTTGGCGAGTGCCCGCCGCCCGGCCCGAACCGCGCCGGCGCCGCCCGGCGACGGCAGCGTGATGTGGTATGCGTCGGCCGAGGCACCGTACCCGCACAGTTCCGCGTAGATGTGCGCGCCGCGCCGGACGGCGTGGCCCAGCTCCTCCAGGACGAGCGTGGCCGCGCCCTCGGCAATGACGAACCCGTCCCGACCCCGGTCGAACGGGCGGCTTGCGCCGGCCGGATCGTCGTTGCGGGTGGAAAGGGCGCGCATCGCCGCGAAGCCGGCGACGGTCGTCTCGTACACGACGGCCTCCGAGCCGCACGCGAGCATCATCTCGGCATCGTCCCGGAGAATCATCTCGGATGCCTCGCCGATCGAGTGACCGCCGGAGGCGCACGCGCTGACCGGCGCGAAGCTGGGGCCCTGGGCGTTGAACGCCATCGACGCCAGGCCGGCCGCCATGTTGCCGATCGACATCGGGATGAAGAACGGGCTGAGACGATCGGGACCCTTGGTTGCCCACTGGCCGATCTGGTCGATCAGCGTGCCGCTGCCGCCCATCCCCGACCCGAGGAGCACGCCCGTCGCCTCCGCATCGGCGCCCTCGAGCCGGGCCGGCAGGCCGGCGTCGTCCATCGCCTCGCGCATGGCCACGAGCGCCAGCAGCGTCACGCGATCGTTGCGGCGGATCTCCTTGCGGTCGAGGACGCGGCTCGGATCGAAGTCGGGCACCTCGCCGGCGATGCGGCTCGGCACGCGAACAGGATCGAAGGACGAGGAGGGCCGGACACCCGATTCGCCCGCGACGAGCCGCGGCCAGAACGTCCGAACGTCGGCGCCGAGCGGCGTGACGGCGCCGATGCCGGTCACGACGACGCGACGCCGCCCGGGGGGAACGGCCGCGGTCATGTCGCTCTCCGCGGCACGGCGGCGCCACGCAGACTCATCGCGATCCGTGGCGCAGTCGCGCCACGGCATGTATACGCGGTCATCGAATGAACCTCCCCGTCCGGATGGTCGCCGCCCGGTAGACGTCGCCGGGAAGCCCGCGCGCGCTGACCTCCTCGGCCGCCGCGAGCGCATCGTAGGTCGGCCGGAAGAGCTCGGCCGTGGGCTCCGCGTCGGGGTCGATCGTCAGGAGGGCCCAGCAGGCCGCAGCGTCTCCGTCGAAGGCGTAGCCGCACGAGCCCGGGTTGACGATCAACCGCCGCCCGAGCTCGCGCACGTCGGCAACGTGGGTATGGCCGCAGGCGATCACGCGGGCGTCGGTGCGCGTCACCCGCTCCATGGTGACCGACGCGTCGAGATCGACCGGCAGGCCGGCGGTCTGGCTGCCGGGCGACGCATGGCAGACGAGGAGCAGCGACTCGTCCAGCCAGAGCCGGCGCTCGGCGGGAAGGCGGCGCAGGTAGTCCAGCTCGTCGTCGGACATGCAGTCGCGGGCCCACTCGGCCGCGGCACGCTGCGGGGCCGGAACGTCGTCAAGCCACGGGAAGGCCGCCGAGTAGTCACCGTCGGCGACCGCGATGTCGGTGTTGCCCTGAACGACGAGCGCGCCTGCCTCCTCCAGCTCGCGAACCCGCTGCACGGCCTCGGAGGGCCGCGGGCCGTTCATCACGAGGTCACCGGTGATCACCAGCCGGTCCGGCCCGTGGTGCGCGATGTCGACCAGCGCGGCCTCGAGCGCTGCCACGTTCCCGTGGATGTCCCCGAGGATCGCGACTCGCACCGCGGTCACCGGAGCGCCCCTTCGGGCGGAATGATGAAGGACAGCAGCGCCTCGCAGGCAACTTCACCGTCGACCGACGCGACCGCCCGGCCGCGGCCCATGCGCCGGCCGAGCTTCTCCATGGTGACTTCGAGCGTCAGGCGGTCGCCCGGCTGGACGATGCGCTTGAACCGGCACTCGTCGATCGCAGCGAAGAGGCCGATGCGCGTGCCGAACCCCTCCTGGCGCGCCACGTACACGGCCATCGTCTGGGCGAGCGCCTCCACCTGGAGCACGCCCGGCATCACGGGCAGCCCCGGAAAGTGGCCCTGGAAGAACCACTCGGTCGCGGTGACCGCCTTCTCGCCGCGGATGTAGCCGCGCTCGCGGTCCTCCTCGACGATGCGGTCGACGAGCAGGAACGGCCAGCGATGCGGGATCAGCCCCTGGATCTGGGATGTCGTCAGGAGGGGGCCGGAGGCCGCCGGCCCCGCGGTCGTCGCCCGGGCCGCGGGCTCGGGAGAGGTCGCCGGCTCGCTGCCCGCCGCCGGCACGGTCTGGGTCGTCTCGGTCATCGGTCCCTCGATGGCTCGGTTGGATGGTCCGCTCAGCCGGCAGCCGCGGCCAGGAAGGCCGCCGCGCCCGACCCGGTCGAGCAGGTTGGTCGTGAAGGCGCCCTGCAGGAACGTCGGGTTCACGATCAGGGCCCGGTGGAACTCCACGTTGGTGGTCAGGCCGTCAAGGACGAGCTCGTCGAGGCGCCGCGGCGCGAGCGGTCGATCGCCGTCGGCCGGTCGGGGCCCCAGACGACGAGCTTGCCCGAGCAGGGAATCGTAGTAGGGCGGCACCTCGTAGCCGCCGTACATGTGGCTGTCCATGCGGACGCCGGGTCCGCCGGGCGGCAGGTATCGCTCGACGAGTCCTGCCTGCGGCCGGAAGTCGTGCCGGACGTCCTCGGCGTTGATGCGGAACTCGATGGCGTGACCGCGCAGGACGACGTCCGCCTGGCTGTAGCCGAGCGGTTCCCCGGCGGCGATGCGGATCTGCTCGGCCACGAGGTCGATCCCCGACAGCATCTCGGTGACCGGGTGCTCGACCTGGATGCGGCAGTTGATCTCGATGAAGTAGTAGTTCCCGTCCGCGTCGACGAGGAACTCGAGCGTGCCGAGGTTCTCGTAGCCGGCGGCGACCACGGCCCGCAGGGCGCTCTCGGCGAGCGCACGACGGGTCGGCATCGTCGAGGGCCGGGCTGGGCGCCTCCTCCACGATCTTCTGGTGGCGTCGCTGGACCGAGCAGTCGCGCTCGCCGACGTGGACGCCGTCGCCGTACCGATCGACGATGACCTGGACCTCGACGTGGCGGTTCTCCTCGAGCCACTTCTCGAGGTAGAGCGAGTCGTCGCCGAACGCGGCTCGCGCCTCGGAGCGGCAGACCGTGATGGCCTGCTGCAGCTCGCGCGGCGAGCGGACCATGCGCATGCCGCGACCGCCGCCGCCCGCCGACGGCTTGAGGAGCACCGGGTAGCCGATGCGGTCGGCCTCGGCGAGCGCGTGGTCGTCGTCGCGCAGCATCCCTTCGGACCCCGGGATCGTCGGCAGGCCGTGCCGTCGCAGCAGTTCGCGCGTGCCGGCCTTGGACGCGAAGCGCTCCAGCACCTCGGCCGGCGGCCCGATGAACGTCAGGCCGTGGGCGCGCGTCATCTCGGCGAAGGTGTCGTCCTCGGACAGGAAGCCGTAGCCGGGATGGATGGCCTCGCAGCCGGTGACGATGGCGGCCGAGATGATCGAGGCGGCCGACAGGTAGCTGCGCGCCGACTCGGCCGGGACCGACGCAGATGGCCTCGTCGGCCAGCTGGACGGCGCGCGTGTCGCGGTCGACCTCGCTGTACGCGACGACGGGACTGATGCCGAGCTCCCGGCAGGCGCGCAGGACGCGCAGCGCGATCTCGCCGCGGTTGGCGATGAGGACGCGGCTGAACATCAGCGCATCGGCCTCGCAGAGCGGCCGGGTCGCGATCGAGCGGCTGGGGATCGGCCGATCTCCGGCCGGCTCGTGGGAGACGACACGGGCACGTCGGCCTCAGGATCAGCGTCTGGCGGCGCCGGGGCTCGCCGTGTCTGCGCCCGCCCGCGGGCGGCGCTTCGAAGCCGGGGCTACGGCCGCTGCGCTCCGGCCCGCCGAAAGCGGCTCCTGCTCAGCGGGACGCGCGCCACCGGTGCGATCGATGCCGTCGACGCGCACCAGCCGCTGGCCGTACTCGACCGCTTCTCCGGCCGCCGCATAGAGCCTGCCGACCGCGCCGTCGACGGGTGCGACGACCGCCTGGCGAACGCCGAGCACGTCGACCGAGCCGAGGAGGTCGCCGGCGCGGACGTGCCGGCCGACGGCGATGCCGTCGCGGGGCGCGTAGTAGCCGACGGCCGGCGAGGTCGCAACGCGCTGGTTCGGGGAATCCGCAGGCGGCCGCGATGGGCGCCTGCGCGCGGCGCCCCATCCGTTCCGGGGCACCGGACGGCGTGCCTCCGAGGCGGTGGCCCGGGCCGCCCGCTCCGTCGCGCGGTCGCGCCGCAAGGCGCACGCGCCAGCCCGACTCGCGCGACCTCCAGCTCGCCAAGCTCGCTGGCAGAGAACCGGGCGATCAGCGCGGGCAGCAGCCCGTCGGCAGACGCGAGAGCGAGCGTCGACCGTCGGCTGGCGACGCGCGACCCGGACCGCCGGGTCGACCGCGGCAGTGCTTCGACGCGGGTCAGATCAGAGTTCTCCGCCGCCACCGCGCTCACGCGGGGCCGAGTCCTCGGACGGCGAGCGGTCGCAGCGACTCCGGCGTCGCGAACACGCCTTCGACCTCGATGTCGTGGGTCACCTACACGTCCTCGTGGAGCGGCATGTCGACGTTCTCATCGGCGACCTGCGGCCTGGCCGGCGCGCCGTCACCGGGCCCGTACCACGCGGCCGGAACTCAGCAGGCTTCGGATCCGGTCGGTGAGCCGCTGGCGCTCGCGGCGGACCTGGCGCGGGATCTCCGCGGCGGTGAAGGCGCCGAAGGCGCGGTAGCGCTGGTAGCGCGCCTCGAGCAGCTCGTCCAGGTCACGGCCGTCGAGCGCGTCGAGCTGCGCCACGATCGCCGCGCCCAGACGCCGCGCCGTCTCTTCGGGGTCGACGTGGGCGCCGGCGCCCGGGCTCCGGGATGACCTGGTCGATGACGCCGAGCGCCTCCTGCTCGCCGGCGGTGAGCCGCATCGCCACGGCCGCCTGCTGCGCCGCGGCCGGCGTCCGCCACAGGATGCTCGCGCAGCCCTCGGGGCTGATCACCGAGTAGATCGCGTTCTCGAGCGCCAGCACCACGTCGCCGACGGCGATGGCCAGCGCCCCGCCCGACCCGCCCTCGCCGGTGATGACGGTCACGATCGGCGTGCGCAGGCCGGTCATGAGCCTGGATCGAGTGCGCGATCGCCTCGGCCTGGCCGCGCTCCTCGGACGGCGCGTCGGGCGACGCGCCGGGCGTGTCGACGAAGGTGACCACCGGCAGGCCGCAGCTTCTCGGCGAGCCGGAAGATGCGCATCGCCTTGCGGTAGCCCTCCGGGTGCGGCATGCCGAAGTTGCGGTGGATGTTCTCCTCGACCTCGGCGCCCTTCTGGTGGCCGACGAAGACGACGCGATGCGCGCCGATGCGGCAGAAGCCGGCGACGATCGCCGGGTCGTCGCCGAAGTACCGGTCGCCGTGCAGCTCGATGACGTCGGTCGCGATCAGCGACAGCAGCTCCAGGGTGTGCGGCCGCTTCAGGTTGCGCGCCATCTGGACACGGGCCCAGACCGCCTCGCGCAGTGTCTCGTCGTCGATCGCTGCGGGTGGATCAGCACCGAGCGCAGGCGCGGGGAGCCGCGTCAGCCATGCGCCGGCTCCGGTGTCGCAGTCGGGCCGGTCGACCGCTCCGCGTGCCGGCCCGGCCGCGGTTGCCGTGCCGGCGACCGCCCGTCGGCTGCCGCCCGGTGTCGACCGTTGGCCTCGCATGCACGCGGCTCGTTGAGCGGACGCGCCGTCGTTCCCTGGAAACGCGCCGTTGCCGTTGCCGTACGCCGGCCGGCGCGGCGCCGGCCGCAGGTACGCGAGCATCGAGACCAGGTGCTCGCGCAACTCGGGCCGCGGCACGACCTGGTCCACGAAGCCGTGCGCGAACAGGAACTCGGCGCGCGGGAAGCCGTCCGGCAGCGTGTCGCCGGTCGTGCCGCCGCGACGCGCGCGCCGGCGAAGCCGATCAGCGCACCCGGCTCGGCGAGGTTGACGTCCCCGAGCGCCGCGAACGACGCGAAGCACCCGCCGGTGGTCGGATCGGTCAGCAGGCTGATGTACGGGACGCCGGCCGTCGCCAGCCGGTCGAGCGCGGCGCAGGTCTTGACGAGCTGCATCAGCGCCAGCGTGCCCTCCTGCATGCGGGCGCCGCCCGAGGCGCTGACCACGATCAGCGGCACGCGCTCGTGCGAGCGCCGCCTCCGCGGCGAGCGTCACCTTCTCGCCGACCACGGAGCCCATCGAGCCGCCCATGAACGCGAAGTCCATGACGCAGATCGCGACGCGCGTCCCGCCGATGGCGCCGAAGCCCCACACCGCGGCGTCCCGCAGGTTCGTGGCGATCTTGGCCGCCGCCATCCGGTCCGGGTACGACTTCGAGTCCACGAACCCGAGCGGATCGACCGATTCGAGCCCGGCGTCGCGCTCGTCGAACGTGTCCGGATCGAGCAGCAGCGCGAGGCGCGCATCGAACCGCAGCCGGAAGTGGTGGCCGCACTTGGAGCAGACACGCAGGTTCTTGTCGAGCTGCTTGTTGTAGAGCATCTCCTGACAGTCGGGGCACTGGGTCCAGAGGTCCGGCGGGAAGGAGTCGCGGCGGGGCCGGAACGGCAGCTTGATCGGCATCAGGCCAGCCGCTCCCAGCGGTGTTCCGTGTGGGAGCGGTGCCACGCGATCAACGCTGCGCCGAGCGAGACGCCGGCGATCGAGACGCCCGATGCGATCGCACCACGGAGCAGGAGGGCTCCGCGGACGCGCCGGTCGAAGGCTGCGGTCGACCCCGAGGCGGGAAAGGCGATCGGCTCGATCGGTGCGAGCGTGGAGCTGGCGGCAACCGTCCCCGGTCGATCCATCCGCTCGGCCTCCCGGCGCAGCCGTCCGGCGAGCAATTCCTCGAACCGGAACGACGGGTGGAACCGGACCAGCGCACGCCGGACGATGCCGACCGCCGCAACGAGCTCCGGATCGACCAGTTCGCGCGCCGGTGACGTCAGGGGGGTGGGGCGCGAGGCCATCAGCGCATCGAGGTAGGCGTCGACCCGGACGGCCTCGTCCTCGTACGGCGTCACCGGCGCCACCAGCGGTGGGGGGCCTCGAGCGACGGGGCGCCGCGACGTCTCCGGCGCCCGAGTCGGACGCGAGCCGCACGGCGACCTCGGCGACCTGGACCTCGTCGGCCGCAAGTTGCTCCGCCACCGACCGCAGCGCCCGGTGGATCAGGACACGGACTGCCCCCTCCGAGCGCCCGAGGATCGCGCCGATCTCGCTGGTGCTCATCTCCTCCACGAACCGGAGCACCAGCGCTCGCCGGCGCTCCGCCGGCAGCCGCTCGATCGCCCGCAAGGCGCGCCGTACCTGGTCGCGCTGCTCCACGATCCGCTGCGGGTCGTCGGCCGCGGCGATCTCCCAGGCCAGCCTCGAGCGGCGCGTCGGGGTGGCGGCGGTCGCGGCGCCGCTCGTTGGAGAGGGCGTTGCGGGCGATCCGGAAAAGCCAGACCCGGAACGTGCTGTCGCTGCCCTCGCCCTGCTCGCGGAAACCGGGCATGCCGCGCAGCGCCTGCAGGAACACCTGTTCGGTCAGGTCCTCGGCGGCGTGATGGTCGCGCGTCTCGTAGAGCGCGTAGCTGTACACCTGGGCCACGTACTTCCGATACAGCAATTCGAAGCGGCGCGGGTCATGCCGGGCCGCCTCCACGGCGGGGCGGTCGGCGTCGAACGGGATCGGGTACGCCGCGGCCCGTTCTCTCCCCTTCTCAAACACCGTGGCAGTCTATCCGTTACAGGCCGGCGGCCCCGTCGGGACCCCGGGATGGCGCGCCCAGCGGTCGCGAGAAAGCACCACGGGCCCGCCCGGAATGCACAGCCGCCGTGTGAACGAGGCACCGAGGGGTCAGAATCACGTTCGCCTCGACTCCGCGGTCCCGCCGCCTGCAGCCCTGCTTGACGGCCGCCCGGCCCGCCGTCCACCCCGGGGCATGGAGGGGATGATGCATGAGGTCCGCCGGCTGCGCCGGGTCCTCGCGATCGTCGCGCTGACCGTCGCGCTGCCGCTCGTGTTCGGCGGGGGCACGGCGCTTGGCGCCAATGCGACACACATCGACGTCCAGTTGCCGGCCGCGAGCCTGGCGATCACCGGCACGATCACGCGTGCCAGCGACGGGCGCCCGATCAACGGCGCCTGGGTAGCCGCATCGACGGGCGCGGACGAGTTTTTCCCCCCGGCTGGCGTCACCGACGAATGGGGCCGCTACCGGATCTACGGCCTCGGCCACGGCGCCTACACGTTGCAGGTCCGGGTCAACCAGGACCTGGTGAACCTCCAGGACGGCTACTTCAGCGCCGGTGCCCCGGGGAATTTCGTGGCGCACTTCCGGAACGCGACGCGGGTCTCGTACTCCGGAGCGGTGCTCCGGGGAAAGAACATCGCGCTTCCGCGGGCGTACAGCGTCAGCGGGACGATCCGCCGGGCGAGCGACGGCAGCCCGATGGCCAAGGCAAGCGTCTCGCTTCGGTGCGCGGACAACGCGGACTACCAGTGCTGGGGCCACGGCTCCGCCGAGACGGACGCCCAGGGCCGGTACACAGTGCACGGCGTGTCCCCGGGAACCTACACGGTCGTTGCGGTCGGTGATTCGCCGGAGATGGAGGACGGCTGCTTCCGGGCGGGCGCCCCAGGCAACTTCACCGGTGACTGCTCGCTGGCGACCGGCGTCACGGTGAAGAACGCGAACGTCACCGGCAAGAACCTGGCGCTGCCGGTCGGACTGGTGCTGACAGGACGGCTGCAGGACCGCATGGGGAACGACCTCTGCGGGTTCCTCGCCACCGAGACGACTGCGAACGTCTACTACTGGAGCAATGCCCAGGGCTGCGAGACGTTCACGTTCGTGGGGATGCCACCCGGCGACTACACGCTCATGGTGCAGCCCAGTTACGACGCCATCCAGTTCGTGCCCGGGTATTACTCAGATGCCGGCGCGAACCACTGGGTGCAGCCGGAAGCCTCCGCCACGACGATCCACCTGGTCGCCAATACCGACCTCGGCGTGATTCGACCACCGCTCGGGCGCTCAATCTCCGGTCACGTCCGGACGGAGAGCGGAACGCCGGTCAAAGGCGCAACGGTGAACGTCAAGGACCCGACGGGCACGTATTGGTTCCAGGGGCGCTCGGATAAGAACGGCACCTACTCCGTCACCGGCATCCCGGATGGCACGTACACCGTGGAGTTCGAGCCGGCCTACGGGAGTGCGCTGCAGCGCGGCTGGTACGACGCGGCGAAGCCCGGCGCGTTCACGCCCCGCAGGGCAACGGCGACGCCGGTGACCATCGCATCGAACCGCGCCGGGATCGACGTCCGCATCCCGACCGGATACACAATCTCCGGTCGCATTTCGGGGCCTCCGGGTGTCGACGGGGCTGAGATCGAGGTATGGGACGTCGCCAACGGCGACACGGTGACGTACGTCGATCCCAGGATTCCGGACGGGTCCTACACGGTCCGAGGGTTGGCGCCGGGTGCGTACCGCCTCGAGGTGGTCGCCAATTCCTACGAGCCCACGGCGGCGCGCTGGGACGGCTGGTATCGGGCCGGCGCGCCGGGGAACTTCACCACGTCGAAGGCATCGGCGACGAAGATCACGGTCGGGCCGTAGGGGCCGGGGAGGCGATCGAGATGCGCTACGCACGACCGATCTGGGCGGCCTTTCTCAGCCTCGGGCTGCTCTCCGCGACGGGCGCCGGGGTCGTGCGCGCGGCGCCGACTTCTGGCGACGCGACCCATATCGACATGCGGGTCCCCGGCGCGGCCGTCACGTTTGCGGGGCGGATCACGCATGCCGCCGATGGGTCGCCGGTGACACACGCCCTCGTCGAGGTGTATGACCCTGTCACGCAATACCCCGTGCGATGGCAGCAGACGGACGCCTCGGGTCAATTCCAGGTCCGCGGCCTGGAGTACGGCCCATACCTGATCGGGGTCAACCTTCCCGTCGGGGGGCCACCGCTGGGCTGGTACAGCCGGGGCGCACCCGGCAATTTCGTGGCGTTCGGGACGCGACCGAAGGCCGTCACCTACTCCGGCGTTGCCATCCGGGGAATTCACATGGCGCTGCCACCCACCTTCACTGTCAGCGGACGTGTCACTCGGGCGGACGGATCCGCGATCAAGGCCTGGATGCCGCTCGAGCTGCAGCGCGTCACCCGCATGGGAATCGTGGTTGCTGCACTGGTCGCATACGCAGACCAGGACGGGCGGTACCGGATCGGGGACGTTCTGCCCGGCCTCTACCGACTGCGTGTCGACGAGTCCTACAACAATGACAAGAGCCGTGCGAACCTCCAGGCCGGGTGCCTGCTTCGAGGCGCTCCCGGCAACTTCACGGCCGACTGCACGAAGGGTTCTTCGGTCCGCGTCGCCTCGAAGGACGTGCATCTCGAGACCGTCGGCGTGCCGCGGGGAATCGTGCTGACCGGCCGGCTGGCACGGAGAACGGGGGAAGCCGTGTGCGCCTACGTGACCGTGCTCGGCCGGTCCACCGAAGACCTCTACGAGTGGCTCTGCGGGACGTTCCGGCTGGCCGGACTGAGCACCGGGACGTATCGATTGCAGGTCAGGCCGCTATTCGGGAACCTGCTCGCCGGCTGGTATTCGCGGAGCGGTCCGTACCATTGGGTGCCCACGCTCGACGAGGCCACCGCGATCCGCGTAACGGCCGACGCGGACCTGGGCACGATCACGCCGGACGACGGGTACACGATCAGCGGGGTGATCACGGACGCTCGCGGCGACACGCCGCCGATTCGGGTCGACGCGGTCGATTCCCGCGGTATGTCGGTGACCGAGACCACGACCCCGCAGGGCGGCGACGGCGAGTTCACCCTCGAGGGGCTGCCGCTCGGGTCCTACCGGCTCCGGGTCCAGTCCGAGGACACGGATCGGTGGCCGGGCATGCCAGGCTGGTACTCGGCCACGGCGCCGAACGGGTTCACGGCCGACCCGGCGGCCGCGTCGATCGTGACGGCCCGCGGCGACCGGACCGGCATCCGGATCAGGCAGCCGGATGGGTTCACGATCTCGGGCAACGTGCACGTGGACACGGTGGGCTACCGATGTTTTTGCACAGTCCAGGTTTTCGACGCCGCTACGGGCGAAATCGTCACCGGTGGCAGCGACTTCCACGCCGTCTACGACGATGAAACGTACACGGTCCGCGGACTCGCGCCCGGCAGGTACCTCGTCCAGGTCGACCCGGGCGAAAGCGGCACGACGGGCTGGTACCGGGCCGGTGCGACCGGCCACTTCACGCCGTCGAGGCAGCGCGCAACGCCGGTGACGGTCGGGCCGTGAGACTCCAACAGCAATCGAGGCAGGGACACCACATGTCGCGGATGCGACGCTTCGTTCCGATCATCGCCGCGCTGGCGCTCCTTCAGGGTGGGCCTGCTGTCGCCGCGTCACCCAACCCGACCGGCATCAACATCCAGGTGCCGCGGTCGGTCGTCGCGATCAGCGGCAGGATCACGCGCGCGTCCGACGGCGCACCCATCGTCGGCCACGGCGGCGACGATGCTCGGTGAGAATGACCGGGACAAGTTTGGGGCCGCGTGGGGCGCCGGAGCGCCGATGAGGCACGTTTCGGGGCCGAGTCTTGCTGGGGGAGCATGAGTCGGACGGTTTCCGGGCCGGAACCGGCGCCGGAGCGCCGATGAGGCACGTTTCGGGGCCGAGTCTTGCTGGGGGAGCATGAGTCGGACGGTTTCCGGGCCGGAACCGGCGCCGGAGCGCCGATGAGGCACGTTTCGGGGCCGAGTCATGCTGGGGGAGCATGAATCGGACGGTTTCCGGGCCGAACCGGCGCCGGAGCGCCGATGAAGCACGTTTCGGGGCGAGTCATGCTGGGGAGCATGAATCGGACGGAAACGGCTCGCGACCGCGGGCGGGCGCCTACTCCCCGACAACCCGGCAGCGCACAACGTCGCCCGTGTTGATCGAACGCGGCGGGCCGGCCCCCACCGGCTCCAGCAGCAGGGCGCCCGACTCAGGGTCAACCCCGCAAGCGCGCCCGGCCACGATCTCGTCTCCCGTATCGACTTCGACCTCGTGGCCGGTCGTCCGCTGGCGGGTCGACCAGCCGCCCGCGTCGAACGTCTCCTCGCGCAGCGCCTCGTAGCGGGGTTCGAGCCGCGCCAGCCAGGCGTCGAGCAGCGCCTCCCGGTCGATCGGCCGACCGCCGGACAACTCGCGCAGGCTCGTCATGGAACCGTGCAGGTCGGCGGGGAAGGCCTCGGGCGCCCAGTCCGCGTTGACGCCGATTTCCACGATGGCACCGGCGACGCGGTCGCCCTCGATCGTGCTCTCGCCGAGGACTCCGGCAACTTTGAGGAGCCGCCCGTCGGCGCCCTCCGCGACGATGTCGTTCGGCCACTTCAGCCACAACGTGCCGTCCCGCAGCCCGGCCGTCTCCTCCGCCGCATCGAGCATGGCCAGGGCGACGATCGCCGCGAGCCGCCAGCCATGCTGCAGCGGCAGGTCGAGCGGGCGGAATCCGACCGAGAGCAGCAGTGCCGCACCCGGTGGGGCGACCCAACCCCGGCTGAGGCGTCCGCGCCCCGCAGTCTGTTCATCGGCGACCGCGATGCAGACCTCCGGAACGCCCGCGTCCAGCCACTCGCGCACAGCGCGCTGCGTGGAATCGATCGCACCGTAGCGTTCCAGGCGCGAAACGAACCTGATGCCGCGCATCGGAGACTCGCCGCGCTCGGGCGGTCCCTCCCCTTCTCTACCCGGCCGCGACGGTCGTCCCGGTCTCGATGGGCTCCGGCGCCTCGAGCTGGAAGACCCGGTGCAGGGCCCGGGCTGCCCGCTCAACGTCGTCCTCCGAGATGATGCAGGTGATGCGGATCTCCGAGGTGGAGATCATCTCGATGTTGATGCCCTCGTCCGCCAGGCACCCGAACATTCGCGACGCGTAGCCCGGCGCGTTCTGGATGCCCGCTCCGACGATCGACACCTTGGCGACCGCCGAGTCCGTCGTCAGCTCCCGCGCGCCCATCTCCCGCACCACCGGCTCCAGGATCTTCCGGGCATGCGCGAGGTCCACGTCGGGGAGCGTGAAGGAGACATCGGTCGTCCCGGAATGACTGACGTTCTGGACGATCATGTCGACGTTGATCCCGGCCTCCGCGAGCGGCCCGAACAGCGCGTGGGCAATGCCCGGCTGGTCGGGAACCTGCACCACGGTCACCTTGGCGATCTTGCGGTCCAGCGCCAGACCCCGAACCTTGTTGCGTTGCTCCACGTCGGGATCCTCCTTGATCAGCGTTCCCGGATGGTCGGAGAAGGTGGACCGCACGGCGATCTCCACGCCGTTCACCCACCCGAGCTCGACCGCGCGCACCTGCATCACCTGCGCGCCCTGGTGCGCCAGCTCGAGCATCTCCTCGTACCCGATGACCGGCAGCAGCCGAGCCTCCGGCACCACGCGCGGGTCCGCGGTGAAGATGCCGAGCACATCCGTGTAGATCTCGCACCGCTCCGCCCCGAGCCCCGCCGCCAGGGCCACGGCGGTCGTGTCGGACCCACCGCGACCGAGTGTGGTCACGTCCCCCGCCTGGACCGAGGACTCCGTCGCGCCCTGGAAGCCGGCCACGATGACCACCTTGCCGTCCGACAGTTCCCTGTGCACGCGTGCCGGATCGATGTTCGCGATCCGGGCGCGACCGTGACTCCGGTCGGTGAAGATGCCGGCCTGGGGACCGGTGAGCGAGATCGCCGGGACGCCTTCGGCGTGGAGTGCCATCGCCACGAGCGTCCCGCTCATGTGCTCGCCGGTGGCGAGCAACACGTCCATCTCTCGCGGATCCGGGTCGTCGGTGATGGTGGCGGCCGTCTCGATCAGGTGGTCGGTCGTGTCGCCCATCGCGCTCACAACGACCACCAGGTCGACTCCCCCGGCGCGCTCACGCGTAATGCGGCGGGCCACGTGCTTGATGCGGTCGGCGTTGGCGAGCGACGAACCGCCATACTTCTGAACGACGAGGCTGGGCATGCGCGGGATTGTACGGGGCGAGGGGCGACACCTGCATTCGCCGGTGCCCGCGACGTGCGCGCGCTGCCGCTCGGAGCGGGCGGGGTTGTCGTTCGATGCGGACGCACGCAGGGTAGCGCGCTTCGAGAGCCACGTCGTCTGGGGGTTCACGCCGGGACAGCCCGCCGGGTAAGGTGCGGACCGCCGTAATCGCCCATTCCGGAGCTCAGTGCGGATGCCGTGCCGCGGGGCTGAGACTCCGAACGGCCATAACCTCCTGCCCACGATTGACGGGCGGAGTGACGGAAAGGTGGTTGTCGAGTGCTGACGTTGAACGTCAACGGCACAACGCACCAGGTGGACCTCGACCCGGACTCCGAAGGCCATGCCCGGGGCATCGCCCGCCATGACAGGACGCTGCCGTTCTTCCCGGGCACGATCATGCGCGAAGCCGACTGACCGACCCGCGAGTGCTCCGGGCCGGACCCCGGAGCGCCGGCACCCTGCCGGAGGCCGCCCGACCACCTCCCGGTCGGGTGGCCTCTTCGCGTACCGCGCGTCCTCCAGGTCAGCAAGCCTGCAGCGGCGCTACGCTACCCGAGCACCCGCGGGAGCGTGGCGCCGCCATACCGCGGACTCAGGCAACCGAGCGGCCCGCTCCCGCGGGGTTGCTTCCCGCGCGTCGCTTCAGTTCACCCGCCCAGGCCGCCGGAGCGGAGCAGATCGGGAATCGTGACGAACGTGAACCCGCGGGCGAGATAGCCCTGCACGATCGTCGGGATGATGTCGGCGCTCGTCTGGATGTTGCAGTGGGACAACAGGATCGCCCCGTTGCCCCCTTTCATCGCCGTATGGATCATGTCCGACGGCTTGCTGTGCTGTGCCGTGTCGGCGTCCGTGTTCGACCAGAGCAGCGCGGTCTGGAACCCAACCTGCCCCGCGATGTCCAGGACATTCTGGTTGTAGGCGCCGCCGGGTGGCCGGAAGACCGGCAGCATCGGTTGGCCGGTGACAGACTGGATGATCTGCCGCGCCTTTGTCAGCTGGTAGCGGATGGCCTGGCCACTGAGCTTCGTCATGATCGGGTGCGAGGTCGTGTGGTTGCCGATCGGGTAGCCGGCGGCCGCGATCTCGGCCCACAGGGTCGGATCCCTCGCCACGTTGTTTGCGATCGGGAAAAATGTCGCCGGGATGTGGTGCTGGTCCAGCCAGTCGAACTCCTGCTGGCAGACATTCGGATTGCCGGCATCGTCGATCGTGAGGGCAATGACCTTCTTGTTCCCCAGGCCCTGCGCAACGACGACGGCCGGTGACCCGGGGTTCTTTGCCGGCCACGGTGCCCACCTGGGGATCACCCACGTGCCGGGGGGCGCGGTCGGGCCGCCGGTGGGTCCGATGCCCGGGCTGCCGGACGGGCCGACGCTCGGAACCCCCGGACTCGGTGAGATCGATGGTCCGGTCCCGCCGTCCACGGGGCTTTCGCCCGGGCCGGCCGATCCGTTGGCAGGCGCCGAAGCGCCCGGGGCGTTCGACGAACCGGTGGTCCCGGCAGGGCCGCTGGGCGAGGGCGTGTTGCTGCTGCACGCAACGGCCAGGAGGAGTATGGCAATCGCGCCGACCGGGACAAGTGCAGGGCGCCGCGCAGTGCTCAGTTCGTATCCTCCAATGTCACGATCGCGCCCCGCCGGCGTGGCCGGACCGTCCTGACCGCACCCGGGAGGCCGGCCTCACGGGCCGCACTGCTGAGCGCATCCTCGACCTCGGCGGCAGTCGCTGCCGAGTCTGTGAACGCTATCACCGTCGAGCCCGCGCCGGAAAGGCAGGCACCCAGTGCGCCCCCGTCCCGAGCCGCGGCCGTCAGCCGCGGAAGCGCACGATACGCCATCGCGCGGTAAGGCTCATGCAGCCGATCCTCGGTGGCGGGGCCGAGCAGGTCGAGGCGCCCGGACGCCATCGCCGCAACGGCAAGCGCGGCGGCACCCACGTTGTGGACCGCGTCCGCGAAGGGCACGGACGCCGGCAGCACCGCACGCATCTCACTGGTGGACATCGGTAGCTCCGGGATGAAAAGCACCGCGATGAGCCCCTCGGGTGGGTCGAAGCGGACCGCGCGCGGTCCGGCATCGAGCGCGGCCACCACCACGAATCCTCCCAGCAGCGCCCCTGCCGCGTTGTCCGGGTGACCCTCCATGGCCGCCGCGACGGCCAGCATCCGTTCCTGCTCGAGGCAGTCGCCCGCCAGGCGCGTTGGCCGCGACGAGTCCCGCGACCGTGGCCGCCGCCGAGGAGCCGAGCCCTCGGGACAGCGGGATCTCGTTCTCCATCCGGATGCGCCACGCGGACGCGGGCGGCGCGATCCCGGCCTCGCGGAGTCCCGCCTCGAGTGCCCTGACAAACCGGTTCCGCCGGTCGGTGCGCAGCTGGCCGGCGCCCTCGCCGTCGACGGTCATCTCGACCGAGCCAGGCCGCCCGTCGATCGCCTCGACACGCACCAGGTTCCGGGGCTCGAGCGCGAGCGCCAGGACGTCGAAACCCGCTCCGAGGTTGGCCGTCGTCGCGGGAACGTCGACGGTGACCGAACGTCGGGCGAGCCGGGCCATCAGCGAGGCTGGGTGGCGACCGGGTTGGGCCGGGCGGCCGAATGCCCTGCCCTCCCCACGAGAGTGCGCCAGAGCCCGACGGCCCTCACCAGCCCAGGACCCGCCGCACCCCGTCGATCGACGGTTCCGCGTGAAGGATCGGAGCGGCGTTGCGTGCCGCCGTGTCCGGATCCTTCAGTCCGTGCCCCGTGAGGACGCAGACGATCGTCGCGCCGGGATCGATGGCGCCCGCCGCGGCCAGCTTGCGGATGCCGGCCACCGACGCGGCGCTTGCGGGCTCGCAGAAGATGCCCTCGTGGCGCGCCAGGTCCCGGTATGCGTCGAGGATCTCGTCGTCGGTCACAGCTTCGATGCGCCCGCCCGACTCGTCGCGCGCACGAAGTGCCTTGTCGGCGCTGGCGGGGTCGCCGACGCGGATGGCGGTCGCCACGGTCTCCGGCTGCTCCACGCGGTGCCCGAGGACCAGCGGGGCGGCGCCGGCGGCCTGGAATCCGAGCATCTGCGGTGCGGTCTCCACGAGCCCGGCCGAGCGGTACTCGCAGAATCCCTGCCAGTACGCGGTGATGTTCCCGGCGTTGCCCACCGGGATCGCGAGGTAGTCGGGCGCCCCACCGAGGTCCTCGCAGACCTCGAAGGCAGCCGTCTTCTGGCCCTCGATCCGGTACGGGTTCAGCGAGTTCACGAGGGTGAGCGGATGGGCGGGATCCTGATTGTCCACCATCTCGCGAACGATCCGCAGCGCGTCGTCAAAGTTCCCGGCGACCCCGACCACCTTCGCCCCGGCAGCCTGGGCCTGGAGCAGTTTCCCGGCGGCGATCCGGCCCTCGGGCAGCACCACCACGACCTCGAGCCCGGCGCTCGCCCCGTAGGCGGCTGCCGATGCCGCCGTGTTCCCGGTCGAGGCGCAGATCACCGCCCGTGCCCCCTCCTCGAGTGCCTTGGCGACCGCCACGACCATGCCGCGGTCCTTGAACGACCCGGTCGGGTTCATGCCCTCGAACTTCAGGTAGAGCAGCGGGCAGCCGATCGAGCGGCCCAGCGTGCGAGCATGGACGAGCGGCGTGAAGCCCTCGCCGAGGCACAGCCGCGGCGTCGCCTCGCCGATCGGGAGGAACGGCTCGAACCGCTCCATGAGGCGCGGCCGCGCGCCCGTGTTCTTTGTCTGCTCAACGCGCAACTGGCGCAGTACATCACTCATTCGCATCAGGCGGGCCCCATCTCCAGCACCGGGTACAACGTCACGTCGGTGTAGTCGAAGTCGGTCAGAACCCCGCGCAGGTCCGCCAGTGCCATCGGTCGCGTCACGATCGCCTCATCGGACCTGACCAGTGCGGCCTCGGCGATGCGCGCGGGGAATTGCCCCGTCGCGAAATCGGCCGGCGCGAAGAACCAGGCCCGCGGCCCGACGAGGTCGTCGGTGACGCTCACCACGGTCCCGGCCGGCGGGAGCGGGCCCCAGGTCGAACCTTCACCCCGCGCCAGCGCCAGGAGGTCTGCCAGGACGGCGCTGCTCGTCGCGAACCCGCCGGCGCCGGGTCCCCGGAACGCAACACGGCCGACCGGCGCGCCGATCACCTCGATCAGGTTCGTGACGCCGGGCGTCTCCCCCAGCGGCGAGTTGAGCGGCACCGCCGCCGGCGTCACGGCTGCCGTGAACCCGCCATCGGGTGTGCGCTCCGCGCGCGCCACCAGCCGCAGCGTCAGCCCGAGCTCCGCGGCGCTGCGGAGTTCGCGCGTCTTGACCCCGGTGATGCCGGGAAGCGCATCGCCGATCACCGATGGGGCGGCGCGCCGCAGGGCCGAGGCGTCCGGCCATTCACCGAACGCGAGGCGGGCAAGGATGGCCAGCTTGCTTGCGGCATCGTGGCCGCACACATCGGCCGTCGGGTCCGCTTCCGCGTAGCCGCGGGCCTTGGCCTCGTCCAGAACGTCCTCGTAGGCACGCCCATCCCGCGCCATCGCCGTCAGGATGTGGTTGGTGGTGCCGTTGACGATGCCGCGCACGGCCTCGATGTGGTTGGCGGCCAGGTCCAGCACGAGCGGCGCCAGGACCGGGATGCCCCCGCCGACCGCCGCCTCGAAGCGGAGCGCCGCGCCGGCCGCGCGGGCGGCTGCCTCGATCCCGGGGCCGAGGGCCGCGAGCAGGGCCTTGTTCGCAGTCACCACGGCTTTGCCGGCCTCGATGGCCCACTCGATCGCCTCGCGCGCCGCGCCGAGACCGCCGAGCAGCTCGACGACGACGTCGACATCCGGGTCGGTGACCGCCGCCCGGAGGTCGTCTGACCGTTGGACGGACGGGGGCAGGATGAGGCCGCGCGGCCGCTCTGGGTCTCGTTCGACGATCGTTGCGAGGACCGGCGGGTCGATCCCGCGAGCCGCGACCCTGGCTCGCCACGTTTCGTCGAGCAGGCGTTCGGCGACGGGCAGGCCGACGTTCCCGAGGCCGAGCAGGACGACGCGCAGGGTCTTCGAAGCGGAGTGCTGGGCATGCATGTCCCGGATTGTACGGGTCGCCCCTGCTAGACTCGGCCGCCGTGAGCAACAACCCGCCGGCAGCCGCCCATTCCTCTGCCATCGTCGCCCGGGCAACCGACCCCGCGACCCGCGCCCGCGTGTTCAGTGGCGTCCAGCCGTCCGGTCTCCCGCACATCGGGAACTATCTCGGCGCGTTCCGCAACTACATCGCGATGCAGGAGGCGTACGACGCGATCTACTGCATCGTCGACTACCACGCGCTGACGAGCACCCACGACGGCGACCTGATCCGGCGCAACACCCACGAGATGGCGCTGGGGCTGCTCGCGCTCGGGCTGGACCCGGAGAAGGCGATCCTCTTTCGCCAGTCCGACCGGCCGGAGCACACGGAACTGGCCTGGCTGCTCGCCACGGTGACGCCGGTCAGCTGGGTCGAGCGCACGCCGTCGTTCAAGGAGAAGCGGCGCAGCCAGCCGGAGGACGTGAACCACGCGCTGCTCACGTACCCGGTGCTCCAGGCCGCGGACATCGCGATCTACAAGGCGCGCTTCGTGCCGGTCGGCAAGGACCAGGCGGCGCACCTCAAGCTGGCGCGCGAGATCGTGCGCGCGTTCAACTCCCACTACGGCGACGTGTTCCCCGAGCCGCAGGCGGTGATCGACGAGCACACGGCCATCATCCGGGGCACGGACGGTGCCAACAAGATGTCCAAGTCGCTGGGGAACGTGGTGGAGATCTTCGGCGACGAGGCCACGATCCGAAAGCAGGTCATGAGCATGGTCACGGATAGGCAGCGAATCCTGCGGTCGGACCCGGGCCGCCCGGAGGTCTGCAACGTGTGCCAGCTGCACCGGTTCTTCGGCGACGACTTCGAGACGATCTGGGAGGGCGAGCGCACGGCCCGGACCGGCTGCGTCGACACCAAGAAGCTGCTCGCGAGCCGGATCATCGAGTACTTCGGGGAGGCACGGGAGCGGCGCCGTGAGCTGGAGTCGAAGCCGGGCTACGTGGAGGAGATCCTCAGCGCCGGCGCCGAGCGTCTTGCGCCGATGGCTGCCGAGACGCTGCGGCAGTGCCACGAGCTGATGGGCCTCGGGCCGAGGTAAGAGTCGCAAACCCCGGTCGCCGCGACACCCGGTTCTGGGGTAGCCCACCCGGGGTTGTCGTCCGCGAACCGGAGGTGCCCAGAGTCGCGGTCGAGCCGATCGTCGGCGGGGCCTCCCGACCTGCCGACGCGATCCCTTCTGGCCGCCACCCGGGCCGGAATCCACGTGAGTCGTGCGTCAAGCTCGCCACCTCGAGCCGAAACGTGGGCCGGCTGTCCCGGCATCCGTCCGGAACTCATTCCGCGCTCGAAGGCTCGTCCCCGTCCAGAGACTGGTTCACGTCTTTGCGCCACCAGCACCACTCGGCGAGGGTGGAGCCCCAACGACCGGACTGCACGTGCCGCCGCGCCCCCGATGGACCGGAAACCGTCCGATTCATGCGCAGCGCGCATCACTCGGCGAGGGTGGCAGGCTCCTCAGCGAGCCAGCTGGCCCCGCCGGGAACCAGCGGGCCGAAACTTCGCCCGGTCGTGCTCCACGCGCATCAAACCGCGAGCGTGAGGCCCGGCCTCGGCCGAGCCCGCGCGCTGGGGCCCGGTTCGCGCCGGAGTGCCTCTCAGTCGTGCTCCGCACGCATCGATCGCCGGGGCACGCGCCGAACCGGTGCGAACTGTGCTGCGGGTCTCCCGCGGGCCGAAACTCGCCTTCCGGGCCGCGTGCCGGAGCGACATCCGCCTGCCCCGGAACGCGAACCGCCGGCCGCGACCGGGTACTCGGTCACGACCGGCGGATTGATCGTCCCGGCCCGAGCCGCTCGGGCCCTGCGTTACGACAGGAGCGCTACTTGTTCACCACCGTGATATCCGCCGCGGTGATGGGGCCTGTCACGCGGGGCGCGAAGCTGGCTCCCGGCGCGAAGCTCCCGCGCGGGAACCCCCCGCCGCCGAACCCGCCACCGGGGACGCCGTCGCCTCCCGTGCCGCTCGCCTGCACGAGCACCGTCGAGCCGACCGTGACGTCGGATGCACTGCCGGCCACCTGCGTGTGGTAGGTGGTGGACGAGTCGGTCGTCACTTCGATGGTCGCCTGGCCCACCGTGACCGTGAGGCCGGTCGGCGTCACCGCGGTGACCGTGCCGCGGAGGTCGGCGGCACCGCCGAGCCCGCGGAAGCCGCCGGCGCCGCCGAAGCCTCCCGGCGCGCCGCTCGCGCCGGCTCCAGGGAAGCCGCCGAAGCCCGTCGTGCCCGTGGTCGAGGCGGCAGCCGGGGCCGTGAAGCGACCCGCTGCGAACGCGAGCCCGCCGATGAAGACGACGGCAGCCAGTCCGAGCAGCACGTTGAGGACGGTGTTGCCCCGGCTCTTCGGCTTCGTGGGAACGATCGGCGCGATCGGGTACGGCGCGTAGTTCGACGCGCGCGTGGCCGTCGGATCGTCGCCTCCCGTGTCCGCGCTGCTCCAGGCGGGCGCCGGATCGGATCCCGTGGGCCGGTCGCCGGTGGGGTTGGAGCGGCTCGAACTGTCCATGGACGATCTCCTCTACTCATAGCGAAGCGCAACGATCGGATCCAGGCGCGCCGCCTGGCGTGCCGGCCAGACCCCGAAGACGGAGCCCACCAGCAGGCTGAAGGCAAGTGCCACCACGACGGTGAGTGGGTTGAAGACAAAGCCCCAGCCGGCGATCTGGCCGATGATCACCGAGGCCGCGATGCCGCCGATGACGCCCAGGAAGCCGCCGATGACCGAAAGGACGAGGGCCTCCACGAGGAACTGCGCGAGGATGTCCCGGCCGCGCGCCCCGATGGCCTTGCGCACGCCGATCTCGCGCGTGCGTTCGCGCACGCTGACCAGCATGATGTTCATGATGCCGATACCGCCCACGAGCAGCGAGATCGAGGCGATGCCGCCCAGCAGCACAGTAAGCAGGGTGGAGACCGAGCCCACCGTGGAGAGCAGCTGCGCCTGGTCGGCGATGGTGAAATCGTCGGTGCCGCCCGCGGCGATGCCGTGGCGCTGCTCGAGGAGATTGGTGATGGCCGCCTGGACGGTGCTCATCTGATCCGCGCTGGCCACGCTGATGCCGATCGAGCGCACTGTGTCGCCCGCCACGAAGTAGTGCTGCACCGTGGTGTAGGGCACCAGCACCTGATCGTCCTGGCTGCCGATCCCCGAGGTGCCCTTGGCCTGCAGGATGCCCACGAGCTGGAACGGCAGGCCGCTGATGGTGATGGTGCGCCCGATGTCGGCGGCTACCAGGCCCAGGTCGTCGGCGGTGGTGGCGCCGAGAACCGCCACCCGCAGGGCGCCGTCGACCGCGGCACCGTTGAGGAACGAGCCCTGCCACATGGTGTAGGCGCGCACTTCGGGGTAGTTCGGGTCGGTACCCAGGATCGTGGTGGTGGTGTTCTGCGTGCCTGCCATCACGAGACCCTGCGTACTGATCTCGGGCTCCACCGCGGCGATGTTGGGCAGCGCGGCGATTGCCTGCGCATCCTCGACGGTGAGGGTATTGGCGGAACCGGCGGCACCGCGGGTGAAGCCCGAGAAGCTGGCGCCCGGGCTGACCGTGAGCAGGTTGGTCCCGAGGCCCTGCAGTTGCTTGGTGATGCCGCTCGTGGCGCCCTGGCCCACGGCCACCAGGGCGACGACGGAGCCGACTCCGATGATGACCCCCAGCATGGTGAGCGCCGCGCGCAGGCGCGCCGAGCCGAGGCGCGAGAGGGCAAGTCGCACAAGTTCGAGCGTCCTCATGCGGCGAGCCTCCCGTCGCGCACGTGCACCTGGCGGTTTGCCGCCGCAGCGACCTCCGCGTCGTGCGTGATCAGCACGATCGTGCGGCCGGCCCGGTTGAGCTCGTGGAGGCGCTCCATGACCTCCGCGCCCGAGTGGGAGTCGAGGTTGCCGGTCGGCTCGTCGGCGAGGATCAGTGCCGGATGGGTGACCAGCGCGCGTGCGATCGCCACGCGCTGCTGCTGGCCGCCCGACAGCTCGGACGGCTGGTGCGACAGGCGGTCGCCCATGCCCAGCATCTCCAGCGCCTCGGCGGCTCGGGCCATGCGCTCGCGGCGGCCCACGCCCTGGTACAGCAGGGGGGTGGCCACGTTATCGAGCGCCGTGGTGCGCGATAGCAGGTTGTAGTTCTGGAAGACGAAGCCGATGGCGCGGCTGCGCACGCGAGCCAGGCCGTCGTCGTCCAGCCCGGCCACCGCGGTGCCGGCCAGGTGGTACGTGCCGGCAGAAGGGCGGTCGAGGCAGCCGATGATGTTCATGAGGGTGGTCTTGCCCGAGCCCGACGGCCCGACGATGGCCACGAACTCGCCCTGGCCCACCTGCAGGTCCACGCCGCGCAGCGCCTCCACCGTCACGTGGCCCAGCTCGTAGACGCGCCACACGCCGCGGATGTCGATGAGCGGGGTGGGCTGCCGCGAGACGGTTGCCTCACCCACATCGGCGAGGGGCGGCGCATCGGGCGGCGCCTGTGCGGGCTCGGTCTTACGGGCGCGCTTGATCGAGATCATCGACCTATGCCTCCGCCGGCCGGGATGCGCACGCCTCCGCCGCCCGGGAACCCGCCGAGTCCGCCGAAGCCGCCGCCGCCGCCGGTGGTTGTGCCCTGGCGCGGCGTCGAGGTGCCGGTAACGATCGTCTCGCCCTCACTCAGGCCGGACCGGATCTCCGCCACCGAACTGGTCGTGAGGCCGACAGTGACCGGGACCACCGACACCTGGCCGCTGCCGTCAAGCACGCGCACGCTGTAGTTGCCGGCCGAGCCGACAAGGGCGATCGCCGGTACGGCGATGACGCCGGTGGCGCTGGCGGTGGTCACGGAGACATTGGCCGACATGCCGGACCGCAACTGCGTCGGGGTGTTGTTGAGCGCCACGGTCACCGAGTAGGTCACCACGGAACTGGTGCCGGAACTTGCCGCGACCGGCGTGATCTCGATGACCTTGCCGGTGACTGTCTGTCCGATGGCGGTGACGGAGACCGATGCGGCCTGTCCCACCTTGAGGGCGGGCATGTCCGTCTCGGCAAAGGCGGCGGTGACCGACATTGCCGAGCTCTGCACCTGGATCGCGTCCCCGCTCGGCGCCGCGACGCCCTGCTGGAGGTTGACCGCGACGATCGTGCCGTCCGTCGGCGCGACGATCGTCGCGCCGTCGAGCGTCTGCTGGGCGGTGGTGACGGCCTGCTGGGCGGTGGCGACCTGCGCCTGGTCGGAGGCGATTGTCGCGTCCGTCGCCGGCTGGACGCTCGTGGTGTAGCTGTTCTTCGCATTGGCGAGCGACAGCCTGGCGGACGTGACGGCCTGCTGGGCCTTGTGGTTGGATGAGGCAACCTGCAGACGGGTGCTCGCCAGTTGCTGCTTCGCACTCTTGACGGCGTTCTTGTCGGCCGTGATCACGGCGGAGGCTGCACTGTTGGCGGTATCCGTTGCCAGCTGGCTATTCGCGGTCGTGACGGCGGCCCGGGCGTTGCTCAGGGTGAGGGCGTTCTGGGCCTGGGTGTCCTTCAGCGACTGCTGGGCGTCGGAGAGCTGCTGCTGCGCCTGCGTGAGCGAGTTCTTGGCGGCGGTCTTCTGCTCGGACGTGGGAGTGCCCTGGTCGGAGGCCAGCTTCGCCTGGGCGGCCGTCAGGTTGGCCTGGGCGATCTGCAGCGCCAGGTTTGCGCTCGCATCGTCGGCGGTCGCCAGGGTCGCACCCTCTTCACCTGGTCGCCGACGTTGACGTTGACGGCCGAGACAACCCACGTGACGCCGCTGCCGGAGGATGATGACGCGGATGAGGACGACGAACTCGACACGAGCTGCGGGTCCCTGCCGAACGCGAGCCCGTACGTGGCCGTGGCGGCGACGTTTCCGGTCGCGACCGCCGACTGGACCACGTTTGTCACGGTGGCGGTCGCGGTGAGGTACTGCGTCGACGAGGTCGACCCGGCGGCAGGATCCAGGATCACGTAACCGGCCGCTCCCACACCGACCACGAGGAGTACCAGGACCATGAGGATTCTGAGGCGCATGCGCGTTCCTTCCCGAGAAGTCGGCCCTGCGGATAGGCCGGCGGCAGTGCGCGGAGACGGCGGCCCCCGCGCACGGGCCAATCGTCGGCGGGACGGATGAGGACTGTCTGAAAAGCGCAGGATGAGGGCGAACTTGCCGGCACTCAGACGGCTTTCATGCAGTGCGACGATACATGTGCCATGGATGACTGGACGAACCCTGGTCGGCAGCCGGCCGAACCTTCGCGCTACTCCCGGCCCGAGCCGACGGCCGACCCTAAGGTCGCCGGAACGCCGCCCGCGGGTCCCGGAAGCGCGGTGCCGTCCTACCCCACCCATCAGGGCACGCTCGGGTCCGGCGCGCCCGGATATTCCGGCACGCCCGGGTATTCGGGTATGCCGGGGTATCCCGGCATGCCCACGTACCCCGCCGCGCCCGGTCGCGAGCCCGACCCGTTGGCGTTTCCGTGGACAGGCGCGGACGTCACGGGCAACCAGTCACCTTCGTACGGTCCGACCGGCGGGTCCGGTGGACAGCCGGCCGCCCCCGGGAGTTCCCCGACACCGACGGGTTGGGGGTACGCGTACGCGCCCGACGCCGCGCCCGCGCCGGCCCCGTATCTCGATTGGTCGAGCGGCTATGGGGCCGCGCCGGGGCCTTCCCCGGCGCCTGCGCCATACCTTGATTGGGGACCTGACGTGCCACCGGTGCCTCCCGGCCGGGGCCGCCGGAACTCGGGGCAGCAGCGTCCGCGTCGTCGACCCGGCATCGTGCCCGTGGCGTTCGTTTCGGTCGCCTCGGCGGTCCTGGCCTCCGTACTGACGGTCACGGCGCTCATGCCGCCGGCGGCCTCGCCCGCACCGGCCGATACGGCCGCACCGATCGCCGCGGCCACGGGAACCCCCGGGACGACGGGGACCGCGACGCCCGGGTCACAGCCGGGCACCGTCTCCACCAGAACGCCGCTCGACGTGGTGCAGGCCGTGAGCCAGACCAGTCCGGCTGTCGTGACGATCACGATCACGGGCGGGGCAAGGGGCTTCCGGAACCCGGCAGCAGGAGCGGGGCTGGTCGCTTCCGGGCTGACGATCAGCAACGACGGGCTGATCCTCACCGCCTATCACGTCGTGGCGGAAGGCACCGGTTTCACGGTGTCGCTATCGGACGGGCGCGACCTGCCCGCCCAGGTTGCAGCGACGGACACCGACCACGACCTTGCGGTCCTCAAGGTCTCCGCCACCGGGTTGCCGGCCGTCGATCCCTCCACGTCGTCCGGGCTCAAGATCGGCCAGACGCTGCTGGTACTGGGCGGGGCCCAGGAAGGCGGCAGCGGTTCGGTGAGCAGCGGCATCCTGTCGGCGATCAACCGCACTTGAGAATCGATCACGGAACCGCAGACGGGCCGTGACCTGCAGCTGGCCGGGCTGCTCCAGACGGACGCCGCGATCAGCGTGGACGACGTCGGCGGCCCGGTGCTCGACGCCGTCGGGCACGTGGTCGGGATCGCCCTGGCGGCTGCGGACAGCTCGCAGGGCATCGGTTTCGCCGAGCCGATCGATGCCGCCTCATCGGTCATCAAGCAGGCGAAGGCATTCAAGAGCTGAGGCGGGGACGCGGCATCTGCCCGTCGCTCATGGGCGGACACGCCCCGTACCGGCCGCCCCGCCCGCCGGAGGTACCCGACCGGCGTCCGGCTGATCGGCCCGAACGGATCGGGCGGCGAGCCGGCGGGCGTGCGAGCGCGCACTGCTCTCGTGGCGCGGCTCGGACGCGACACGTCGCGCTAGACTCACCGCATGGATACCGTGCTCCCGGAATCGGAGCGGCGCTGGCTGCGCGCGCTGCTGGTGCTCGGGACCTTCACCGTCGCGATCATCCTGCTGGGCCTGGTCGCGAACATCGTCCTGTACTTCAGCGACATCCTGCTGATCCGGCGCTGTCGTGGCTGTTCGCCTTCATCCTCTCGCCGGTCGTCGGCCGGATCCTGCGTGCGTTCCCCTCGCTGCCGCGCGGTCTGGTGGTCGTGTTCGTGTACTCGGGCCTGTTCGTGGTCGTGATCGGGTTGGTCCTGGTCATCGCCGGCACGCTGGCGTCATCGATCGAGCAGTTCGTCAACAAACCGCCCACGCCGGAGCAGCTCAGGCAGATCCTGCAGCCCTGGCAGGAGCGGCTCGACGCCCTGGGCATCAAGGTGACGCTGACCGACCTCGCCAACCAGGCACTTGACGCCCTGGTGAAGCTCGGCGGCAGTTTGGTGAAGCCGCTCACGGACCTTGCACTGGAAAGCCTGGGAATGCTCGGCAACCTCGTGATGATCGTGTTCGTGTCGCTT
>CAWFMQ010000013.1:0-107522 GCA_963816905.1 uncultured Chloroflexia bacterium
CGACGCGATCTCCCTGGCTGCCCGCTTCCGGCCGGCGTGGCCGTGCGTCCACGCGGGCCTGTGGCTGGCCGATCGTCTCGACGGGGCTGGCGTGCAGGTCATCGGCATGAACAAGGGCGGGACGGTCTACGCGCCCGGCATGAACGTGACGATGGTCCACGCCGATCACTCGGCCGGCGACTGGAACGCCGACGCCGGCGTGCCGCTGTACCTCGGCGAGCCGGCCGGGTTCGTGGTGGAGCTGGAGAATGGTCGCCGCTCTACCACGCCGGCGACACGGACGTGTTCGGCGACATGGCGCTCATCCGCGAGCTGCACCGGCCGGACGTGGCGTTGCTGCCGATCGGCGGGCACTACACGATGGACCCGGGACGGCGGCCAGGCCGTGGACCTGCTCGGCGTGGAGACGGTCGTGCCGATCCACTACGGCACGTTCCCGGTCCTCCGGGGACGCCCGAACAGCTGCGGGAGGCGCTCGCCGGACGGGGGCTCGGCAACGTGAAGGTGGTCAGCCCGGAGCCGGGCGAGGTCGTCGGCTGAGGCGCGTTCGGACAAGGCTCGATCGGCGCCTGCCGACCGACCGACATGCATGGCCCTCCATCGCGTTTCTGCCGCCCCGTAGAGACAGTGCGTCTGTTGAACCGATCCCACGCGAGCAACAAGCCGACACTGCGCCCAGCCGACTCAGCTTCTCCACATTCTTCAACGAGGTGAAGATTATTTCAGGGCGGCCTCCGCCTTGCGCGCCAAGTCCGCTGCGTCAGTAAAGAGGGCGCCGTATGGGCCTTTATGATTCGACTTCGAAAGTCGATGAGTTTTGCGAACCGAGTGGGATCATCTTCGACCATGCTCGCCAGAATCGGTGTGTTTTGGTCCATGACAAACATACAGATTCTTTGTCGCTCGCGATTGCCTGCCGGTACTCCAATTCCGTCATCGATAGGGCCTGTGCCGGGATCGACGTATCCGTATCGCATTCCCAATATGCCAAGGTAGACTTGACCCTCATTTACCTTCTTGCGAATCAGATCGACGGGCGCGAGAGCCGTCGGCGTGAATTCCTCCATGCCGATGAAAGTGAGGCGCAGTTCTTTGATCACGTCTCGCACAGCCTGCCGATGCGCCTTCAGATCCAGACTCGTGGAACTTACGAATACTGAGTCCGGGATAGCAAGTCGCTCAGAGTTCCTGGCGACGACAAGCTCCGCCTCGTAGCTGCGTCTCAGTGCCTGAAGTTCATCCAGGTGCTCTCGAAGTTGTGCTAACGACATGTCCGGTAGTTCTTCCCCAGCGAGAACGCGCAACAGGTCGGATTCAAGTTGATTCCGCCGCGCATCAAGATGACGAAGCATCATGTGAACCTGGTGACGCCGCTCGGCCTCAGCCGCCTGCTGTCCGTCCATGGCTGGCGTTGCAGCGGCTGGCGGCTGAAGTGCATGGGTCGACGCGTCTGATGAGATTGACAGCCCCAATGTGCGAGCCGCAAAGGCCTCAAAGAAGATGAAGAAATCGTCGCGGCTCATCTGGCCGAACCTATCCATTAGATGCACGTCCACCCTGTACGCCTGTGGCGCATCGAGCAGGAAACTCACTAATGCGCCCGCCATCTCCGAGGCCACGGTCTCATAGGGTATTCCGGCGACGCCTGCCCCTATTGCCGGGAAGGCAACTGATGTGCAGCCCAAGGCGGGGAGGAGATCCATGATGCGTTGGGTCGTTTGGCGCACGATCACGTCTTGCGGTAAGCCAACTCGCTGAATGCCGATCGTGATTGCGTGGAGTATGTACTTGGCTGGGAGGTCGCCGGCGGTCGACACAAGCACATCACCAGCCTGCGCCGGCACCATCTTTGAGGCATCCGCGGCGACGTGCGGACCACCAGCGCGCCGGATGGCTGCGGACACGCCCCCGCCCATCGAAAGCAGAGCGTCATCGGAACTCACCAAGGCCTCGGCTTGCGACCTAGTGATGTCGCCGAAGATAAGAGTGATCTTCGACCGACCAACGTCGTACGTACGTGAGTTCATGTTCAACTCCACCAAATCGCCATGGCCGAGCGCGTCGAGGACAGCCCGCGCGAGCCCCCGCTTCTACCCGCCCAGCGCTCGCTTCAGCGCCTCGAGTTCGGGCTCGCCCGGCCCGAGCGGCAGCCTCATCTTCCCGCTCGAGACGCCGGACCGCAGGGCGGCCATCATCACCTGGAAGCCCGAGCAGGGCCGTCTCGCCGTTGCAGGGGTGCACCTTCGTCTCGTCGTCCAGCCAGTCGGCGATGTCCGGGATGTACGGGGGCATGTCGTGGTCGTAGTCCATGCCGCCCGCGCCCGAGCACACGCCGTCCCTCGTGACCGCGCGCCAGCCGCCGCCCTGCCGCCTTGCCGGTCAGGACCTCGGCAAAGCCGTCGCTGCCCTGCGCGCCGATGCGGCACTTGTGCCACCAGGCTTCGACCTCGGGCACGTCGGGCGCTCCGGCGCCGCACTCGAAGAAGCCGCGGACGCCGTTGGCATATTGGACGATCGCCCCGATGTAGTCGGGCGAGGTGTGCACGTCCTCGAACTTCTCGAGCCGGCGGCCTGCCCGCCACCCACGTCGGCTCCGCGTAGCCGTTATACCAGCCGGCGTAGTCGACCAGGTGGGTCATCATGTGCATCATCCAGCCGATCGAGCGTGCCGTAGACGGTGTGGACGCGGCCGATCGCCCCGCTGTCGATGATCTCCTTTCACCTTCGGTAGTGCGTCGCCGTAGCGGTGCTGGTGGCTGACTACCGTCTTGATGCCCGCCTCGCGCAGTCAGCCGGTACATCTCCAGCGCCTCGTTCGTGGAAAGGGCGATCGGCTTCTCGTAGGCGATGAGCTTCACGCCCGCCGCGCACGCCCGCCTGGATCAACGGCAGCCGCATCTGCGGGCAGGGTACAGAAGATGAAGATGTCCGGCCGAGTCGCCTGCAGCATCTGCGAGGCGTCGGGGCCCCCATACGCGACGCCGAGCTCGACTTTGCGGCAGCCGCCACCCGATCCCTGGTCGGTCTCACAGCCCGACAAGGCGGAAGCGCGGGTTGGCGGCCACCGCCGGGCGTGGTGCATGCCACGCTTGCCCAGCCCGGCGACGGCGACGGTGTAAGTGCTCGGTGCAGTCGCTCATGGCTCTTATCCTACCTGTTCCTGGGCCAGGCCGCGCAGGCACCTGGATCGTGTACTCGATCTCGTCTTCCGTCAGCTCGGCGAACATGGGCAGCGAGATGCAGGAATGCCGCGTTCTGCTCGGCGTTGGTCAGCGGGCCGGCCAGGCGGACCGGCTTTGCCCCAGGGGAAACCCTCCTGCTGGTGGATGGGGATGGAATAGTGGGTCTTGGCGTCGATCCCGTTCTTCATCAGGTATCGAGCATCTGTCGCGGTCGGCGGCTTGCCGGGTCTCGATCTCGTACAGGTGGAACACGTGGCGATAGCCGGGCCGGCGGTAGCGGCAGGCGATGAAGTCGAACCCTTCAGGCGACGTGTACTTGGCGGCGATCACGATGCGGCGGTCGCTCCACTCATGGATGTGCTTGAGCTTGGCGCGACAGGACGCCGGCGTGCAGATCGTCGAGGCGGCTGTTGAAGCCGGGACTGTGTACGTCGCGCGTATTCGAGCCGTGGTTGCGCAGCCGCCGCACCGTCGTCGTCGACGAAGGCGTGGTTGGTCCAGATCGCGCCGCCGTCGCCGAACGTGCCGAGGTTCTTCTGGATGATGAAGCTGTGCAGACCGCGTCCGAGAGCTCGCCGATCTTGAAGTCGTCGCCGCGCCGCGTCGATGCCCTGCGCGTTGTCCTCGATGATCAGCAGGCCGTGCTCGTCGGCGATCGCCCGGATCTCGTCGCATCGGGGCGCACTGGCCGTACAGGTGGACCGGGATGATCGCCCGTGTCCGGCGGGTGATGGCCGCGCGGACCGCGGCCGGGTCGATGCATCTGGTCGTCGTCGATCGCAATCTACCAGCACCGCCGTGCAGCCGGCGATCCAGATCGCCTCGACTGTGGCGAAGAAAGTGTTGGCGTGGGTGATGACCTCATCGCCCGCGCCGAGGCCCATGGCCATGAACGTGAGCCAGAGCGCGTCGGTCCCATTGCCGACCCCGATCGCGTACTTCGCCCCGTTATACGCAGCCAACTCCTTTTCGAAGCTGGGCGAGCATCGGCCCCTGCACGTACTGAGCCGCTCATCAGCACCCCTGCAGGTTGGCGTCGATCTCACCCTTGATGCTCTGATACTGCCGCGTGTGACCGTAAAATGGAACCTTCACAGCCTGCCTCCTCACAGTGCTCGCCGGGGAGCCGCATCGTCCGGCGGCTGCCGCAGCCCGTGATCACACCGATTGTATCGAGCCGTCACTGCCCCAGATCGCGACTTCAGAAGGTCAGCGTCACCTTCGAGATCCAGCGCGGGTGGTCCGGATCGAGGCCCTTGGCCTTGGTGACGTGGTACGCGAAGAGCTGTCCGGGCACGATCGAGGCGATCGGCGTGAGCCAGTCCGGCAGCGTGTCCGGCACGGGGATCGATGCGGCTCCGAGGGCCCGTGTCTCGCGCGTCGTCTGAGAGCAGCAGCAGGTCGACGCCGTGCTTGTCGCGAAGGCGGCGCAGCAGCTCGGTCATGCCCGGCGAGCGTCGGGCCCGACGGTCGCGACCGCCAGCACCGGGTAGCCGGGCTCGACCAGCGCAAGCGGACCGTGCTGGAAGTCGGCGGCGGAATACGGGATCGGCGCCGATCTGCGCCAGCTCCTTCATCTTGAGTGCCCACTCCCGGGCCGTGGCGTACTCGTAGCCGCGCCCGAGCACGACGCACTGGTCGATGCCGCCGCGCGCTCGACGCGCCTCCTCGACGGCCGGCTCGGCTCCGAGCGCGGCGTCGATCGGCCGGGACCGGCAAGCCGCCGGCGAGTGCGCGGGTCCCGCGTCCAGTCGGCGCCCGCGGCAGCGTCCATCGCGCAGCGAGAGCATCGCGATCGCGAGCAGCTCGGACGTGTAGGTCTTGGTCGCCGCGACCGCGCGTTCCGGTCCGACCGACAGGTCCACGACCCAGTCCGCCGCGTGGCCCAGGTCCGAGTCCGGCACGTTGGTGATGGCCAGCGGTCGCCGCAGCCGTCACGTGCGGGCCGACTCGATCGACCGCCACCACGTCGGGCGACGCGCCCGATTGCGAGATGCCGATGACCAGCCAGTCGGGCAGGTCGCGGGGGCTGGTGGTAGACGGAGAACGAGCGCGGGCGCCGCAAGCGCGACCGGCAGACCGTGGAACGCTCCGAACAGGTACTGCGCGTAGATCGCGGCGTGGTCGGAGGTGCCGCGGGCGGCGATCATCACGCCGTCGATCGGGCGCCCCGGCCAGCGAGCGCGCGATCGCGTCGACGTTGTCGCGCTGCCGTCTCGAGCAGCCGTCGCGGCGACGTGCTGGCTGCTCGCCGATCTCGTCGTGGAGCCTCACGCGACTGCGCCTGCGACCCGGCGCGCGGGCCCTGCCCCGTAGTCCCCGAGCCCGTGGCCGCTCTCGTACAGGCCGGGAATCGCTGACCGGCAGCCGTCCGGCGCGGGCTGCGGCGCCGAACAGGACTTCGCAGAGCGCCTCCATCGACGGCCGGAGGATGCCATAGCTGCAGACGTGGTCGCGGCGACCGGATATGCCGCCAGGTCCTACGGCGTTCGCAGCGCGACCCAGTCACGATCGGTACGCCCGTCCCGAGCAACGCGTTGACCAGGGCGGCCTGTCCCGGATCGAGCGACGCCGAGATGGTTCCGAGCGACGAGCAGGTCGGCGCCCGCGGCCTGGTCACGCAGCGCCGACGATCTCCGCGTCGGTCGGCGGATGGCCGACCACGATGCCGGCGACGTTCCGGTGATGACGCCAGATCGCGGCGGTCAGGCCCGGGGCCACCGTCTTCGAGGTGTCGGCCGGCGTGAGGTCCCGCGGCGCCGGCATGATCGCAAGCACGTGCGCGTCGGCCGGCAGGCGCAGCGGCAGGAGCCCGAGGTCGTTGCGCACGAGGGTGATCGAGCGACGCGCCAGCTCGCGGGCCAGCGCGACGATGCTCGGCGCTGCGAACGACCCGGAGGTCGGGCGGTCGATGCTCCCGAGCCAGCGCCGCAGCTCGCCCAGGCGCGCGCAGGGATTCGTGCCAACGCGGTCCCCGGAGACTCAGGCCGATCGCGGACGCCCGCCGCAGCTCGTCCTCCATCCGTAGCCGACGCGCCTCCTCGTCGGGGACGCACAGCAGCAGGTCCACGCCGGCCTTGATTGCGCGTACGACCGCGGGACCTCGCGCCTCGGCCTGCGGCAGCGCCTTCATGTCGAGCGCGTCGGTGATCGGAGAGGCCATCGAAGCCGCAGCTCGCCGCGGAGGAGGTCGCTCAGGATCGTACTGGAGAGCGTGGCCGGAAGATTGGGATCGTCGGTCACGGACCGGCACCTCGATGTGCGCAGACATCACCACGTCCACGCCGGCCTCGATCGCGCCGCGGAACGGCACGAGTTCGATCGACTCGAGGCGCTCTCGCCCGTGCGCCACGACCGGCAGGCCGTGTGTGGCGTCGACGCCGATGTCGCCCTTGCCCGGGAAGTGCTTGGCGGTCGCCGCGACGCCGGCGTCGTGCAGCCCGCGGACGCATGGCCGCCGCATGGCGTGACACCGGCTTCGGGATCGTCGCCGAAGGAGCGGATGCCCGATCGCCGGCGCGTCCGGGTTGCTGGCCACGTCGCAAGCAGGGCGAGTAGACCACGTTGACGCCCATGGCGCGCATCTCCGCGCCCGATGGCCTCGACCGACGTGCCGGTGAGATGCCTCGTCGCCGATCGCACCGAGCGCCATGTTCCCGGGGAACGGCGTCATGTCGTCGCCGAGCCCCATCAGCTGGCCGCCCTCCTGGTCGGCCGCGATGAGGAGCGGCCTCGGCTCCGCGAGGAACTGAGGCGCCGCAGCGCGCTGCGCCTCCTCCGTCAGCGCGCGGATCTGCTCGGGCGTCTCGACGTTCGCGTAGCGGAAGAGACGTCAGCCCCGCCGCAGGTGCCGCGGCCAGCCGCTCGCGGCGGCCTCCGACAGCTTCGGGCCGTCGAAGGCCAGCATCGAGCAGGCAGAGCCGGGTCGGCGCCCTTCCATCGGCGCCGAGGCCCGGGTCGACGCCCGCCGGCCATCCGACTCCCGGATCATGCCGTCACGACTTGACCGAGCCGGCCAGGATCCCGCGGATGAACGCTCGCTGGAGCAGCGAGGAACACGATCAGCGGCAGCAGCATGGTCACGAACGCACCGGCGGTCAGCAGCTGCCACTGTCCGCCGCGGCTGCCGAGCAGGGCGAACAGCGCGGTGGGCATGACCCGCACGTCGGCGGCCGGACCCAGGAAGATCAGCGCGACCAGCAGGTCGTTCCAGACCCACAGGAACTGGAAGATCGCGAACGCGCCCAGGGCGGGGATCGACAGCGGCAGCACGATCCGCATGAACGTCTGGAGGTGCGACGCCCCATCGATGGCGGCCGACTCGAACAGGTCGCGTGGCAGCTGCGACATGAAGTTGTAGAGCAGGAAGATCGCGAGCGGCAGGCCGAAGCCGGTGTGGGCGAGCCAGATGCCCAGGAACGAGCCGTACAGCGATGCGCCGCTGTAGATCTTGAGGATCGGGATCAGCGACATCTGGATCGGCACGACCAGCAGTGCGACCACGATCGTGAACAGGATGCCGCGGCCGCGGAACGGGATCCAGGCGAACGCGTACGCGGCAAACGCGGCGATCGTGATCGGGATGATCGTCGACGGGATGCACACGATCAGGCTGTTGATGAACGCGTCGCCCATGCCCCCGCTCGTGAGGACCGTCTGGTAGTTCGACAGCGTCCACTGGTTGGGGGGATCGAACGGGTGCAGCAGTGCGGTCCACCAGCCGGACGTGGTGATGAGCGCGGGATTGCGCACCGACGTGACCAGCAGGCCCAGGGTGGGCAGCGTCCACAGGGCGCAGATCGCGATGACCGATAGCCGCAGCGGCAGGCTTCGCATGAATGGCGGCCGCCAGGCGGCGACGCGAGCTGTCCGGCGCGGGATTGGTTGGGCTGGTGCGGTCATCGTTCCACCTGCTGTCGTCGGAAGTTGCGAAGGTTCAGGTACATGACGGGAAGGACGGCGATGAACAGCAGCGTCGCCAGTGCCGCGGCACGCCCGTCGTTGAAGAACTGGAACATCTCGTGGAACATGCGGTTGGCCACGACGTCGTCGTGGAAGCGGCCGCCGGTCGTCACATAGATGATGTCGAAGATCTTGAGCACGACGATGGCGATCGTCGTGACGACCGTGATGATCGAGCCGCGGATCATCGGCACGATGATCCGGAAGAAGAGCTGGCGCTCGGTGGCACCGTCAAGGCGGGCGGCCTCGATGATCTCCGTCGAGACTCCCTTGATGGCGGCCGAGAGCACGACCATCGCGAAGCCGGTCTGCAGCCAGATCATGATGACGATCTCGGCGAACACGTTGATCGGGTAGGTCGTGAAGAACGGGATCGGCTGCCCGCCGAAGCCGACGATGATCGCGTTCAGCAGTCCGATCTGCGGTTGGCCGGCGGGCTCCCAGGCGTAGACGAAGCCCCAGATGACCGATGCGCCGACGAGCGAGATCGCCAGCGGCAGGAAGATGAACGTCTTGGCCAGCGCCTCGCGGCGGACGCGGTCGAAGAGGCCGGCGATGACGAGGCCGAGGAGCACGCTGCCGCCGGTCGCGACGACCAGCCAGATGACGTTGTTCTGCAGGATCTGCCTGAATTCGGCGGTGGTCATCACGGTGTAGTTGACGAGCGTGAAGCTGCCCTTGGCATCGAAGAAGCTGCGGACGACGGTCCCCACCGCCGGGTACACGAGGTACACCGCCAGCAGCGCAAGCGCCGGGCCGACGAACACCCACGGCAGGATCCGGTCGCGCCGACTCGGCCGCAGCTTGCTGACCAGCGCGCCGACGCCGATATAGAGCAGCCAGATGCCGCCGACGCCGACGGCCAGCGCGATCACGGCCAGCAGGATCTTGGCGATCAGCTGGTCGCCGTGGCCGTTGCGCAGCTCGGTCGCACCGGAGGGGTTGCCCAGCGCGTCGTAGACCGCCGCGAGCAGCTTCGGTCCGCCGTGGGGATCGATCAGGACGACGATGCCCGCGATACACAGGCCGGCGGCGACCAGGCCGGCAATCGGCAGGAGAAATCGCGACAGTGCCGGGTTCTCGGTGCGTGCGGTCACGGCCATCCCCCCTCCTTCGGGAGCAGAGGCGGGGCGCCCCGCCGTCGGTGAGGCGCCCCGCGCGACTTCAGTGGTCTACCAACTGCCGAACTTCTGCGTGGATCGATCGGCGTGCTGTCGATGGCCTTCAGGACGGCATCCGTGTTCGAGCCGTTGTTCTGTACCCACTCGACCATCTGGGTCCAGAAGGTCCCGGTGCCGACGGCCCCGGGCATGAGGTCGGACGCGTCGAAGCCGATGCCGGCGGCCTTGGCCACGATGTCCGCGGCCACCGACAGCTTGTAGGCTCCGGAATACCATTCCGTCGGGGTCGTATTGTTGGTCGAGATGGCGCTGCCGGCGCGGATCCAGTTCTGGATGCCTTCCGGCACGGCCATGAACTCGGCAACCGCGCGAACCTCGGGCCGATCGGCGAGAACCATCATCGTGTCAGCCGAGCCCTCGGCGTTCTGCTGCGCGGGGTCGATGGTCGGGAACGGGAAGATGCCGATGTCCTGGCCGATGATGAACATCGACGGATTGCCGCTGGCCCGCTGATCCGGGAAGAAGTCCGGGCCGTACCAGGTCGGGATCTTCTGCATCCAGCACTTGGGCGTGGTGGCGGTCCAGTTGTCCGTCCCGTCGGTCGGGAACATCGGATCCATCGGCGTCTTCAGGTCGGTGTTCACGATCGCCGTGTTACCGCCGTAGACGTAGTTGGGGGTGAAGAAGATCTTGCCGACGTACTTGTCGAAGGCGTCCTTGATGCCGGGGTCCTCGAACGTGACCTTGTGGTTGATCCAATCGTTGTAGTAGGCGAGGCCCTTCGTCTCGAGGACGACCTGTTCGACCCAGTCCGTGAGCTCCCAGCCGGTCGCGTCGCCGGGACCGCCGGCGCTGATGCACCACGGGTTGCTGCCGGCTGCACGATCTGGTCGGACAGCGCGATCAGCTCATCCCACGTCGTCGGGACCTTGTAGCCGGCCGCCGCGAAGGACTTGATCGGGTACCAGATCGTCGACTTGACGTCGGCCTTGTACGGGACGCCCCAGATGTGGGTGCCCTGCGTGAGCAGGCCGATGGTCGACGGATGCTCCGTGGTGAGCTTCTTGACATCCATGAACGTGGCAACGTCGATCACCTTGCCCTCGGACGCGTAGGTCAGGACCGGCGTCGGCTGGGCGAGCTGCGCGATGTCCGGCGGCGAGCCGCCCTCGATCCGGCTCTTCAGCACCGTCTCGTGGCTCGACGGGACGCTGTCGATCTGGACGGTGATGCCAGTGGCCTTGGCGAAATCAGCCATCGAGTTCGTGAAGTTCGTGAGCTCGCCGCCGGTCCACTGCACCTGGATGGTCGACCGTCTTGCCCTTGAGCGGCTGGGCTGCGCCCAGCGCCGCTGTCGAGCTCGGTGTAGCCGGTCGGCACGGTCGGGACTGCCGGGGAAAGCGAGGGCGCCGGGGTCGGCGACTCCGCCGGTGGCGGCGTGATGACCTGGGGCGTCGGCTGAACAACCGGCGCGGGGGTGATCACGATCGGCGTCGGCTGAACCACCGGCGCGGGCGTGATCACGATGGGCGTCGGCTGAACCACCGGCGCGGGGGTTGCCGTCGATGAGCAGGCCTGGGCAACCAGCCCGGCTGCTGCGAGTACGATCAGAAAGCGCTTGCGCATTCGACTCCTCCATTGGGACAGCGGTTGCTGCCCGACTCCTCCGAGCGAGCGCTCGGTCTACGCCTGATCAGGTGGTGAGTGGTGACGCCAAAGGTCGTTCACCCACCTCCTTCCCAACTGAACCGCGGACGCTCCTACCCGTCCGCCCCTTGCGGGCCAGCAATACTGCCCCCCAGGTGCCTGCGTCGGCACCCGGTGGCAGGACGTTGACGAGATCGCCCGGCAGCACCTCGGCGGCCAGCCGCGACGATGCACGCAGCCGCTCCAGCTCCCGCTCGATCGGCTGGATGAACGGCGCTCCCGCGGACGCGACACCTCCTCCCAGGCAGACGACCGCCGGGTCGAGTGCCAGGGCGAGATCGTAGATCAACCGCGCAATGTGTCGGCCGGCGTCCTCGGTCACCGACACGGCAACCGGATCGCCCCTGCACGCGGCTTCGTAGACCTCGACGGCCGTCAGCAGTTCGACGCCCGAGAGTTCCGAGCGACAGCCGAGGGACAGGGCCGTTCTGACCCGCCTGGCGAGCGCGGGGCCCGCGGCAACAGTCTCCAGGCACCCCCGCAGGCCGCAGGGGCAGCACGGACCCTCAGGTAGTACGACCACGTGGCCGACCTCGCCCGCGAGCGAACGCCTGCCCGTCTGCAGCCGACCATGGAGCACGATTCCCGCGGAGATGCCGGTGCCGATGCTGATGTAGACGAGGCTGTCGATGTCGCCGAAGACGCGGCGCTCCACGAGCCCGAGGGCAGCCGCCCGTACGTCGTTGGCGACGAATGTCTCCACTCCCATCAGGGACTCGAGATCGCGTCGCAGTTCGACGTCGTGCCAGCCGAGGTTGAGCGCCAGTGACACGCGGCCCGCGTCCGAATCGACCCGGCCGGGTACGCCGACACCGATGCCGCCGATCCTTCCGGTGTCCACGCCGGCCACCCGGCAGGCCTCGCGGATGACCGACACCACCTGTTCGCCGGCGTGTTCCGGGTCGTTGGGAAGCGTCGGCGCAGTGAACCGCCCGGCGACCGCGAGGCTCGCATCTGCGAGCAGCACCTTGATCGTGCTGCCGCCGACGTCGACGCCGGCCAGCAGGTCGTGATCGAGGGTCTCGGTTCCGCTCATCGCGCCAGGCTCAGGCCGAGTTCGTTCGTCATGAGCATCGCGGACGCGCCGAGGAGCACGACGCCGGACGAGATGCTGACGATGTCGAGGTCCGTCCGGCTGGACAGGAGCGGCAGTGCCCGCCGGGTTGCCTCGTCCCGCACGGCGTCGAGCCACGGCGCGCCGAACCCGGCAACACTCCCGTGCAGGACGACGCGGTGCACGTCGAGCGTACCGATGAGCCCCGCGACCGCTCGGCCGAGAAACCGGGCGGCCGCGGAGCACGATGGCGCACGCGACGGGATCGCCGGCCTCGAATGCGGCGCGCACGTCATCGAGCGTCAGATCGTCCTGGCGGAGGGACGCCCGGTGGAGGAGCGAACCGGGGGTCCCCACCGCCAGGGCGCGGGCTTCTCGGACGATCGCGGGAGCGCTGGTGACCGTCTCGAGGCAACCGAAGCGGCCGCAACGGCAGGCAGCACCGTCGTCGACCATGAAGATGTGTCCGATCTCGCCGGCGCCGTGGCTATCGCCCTGGAACAGCTGTCCGCCGAGGACGATCCCTGCGCCGACTCCGCGCCCCACCTTGATGGCGACGAGGTTCGCGGTCCGACCGCCCTCTCCGAACGCGTACTCCCCGAGCGCGGCAGCCTGGCTGTCGTTGGCGACGTTGGCCGGGAGGCGGTAGCGCTCGGTCAGCAGCTTCGCCAGCGGCAGGTCCTGCCAGTCGAGGTTGACGGCCCAGCAGATGACGCCGGCCTGCGTGTCGATGACACCCGGCGTACCGACGCCGATCCCCAGGAGGGGCACGGGTGCTGCCTCGACGAGTTGGTCGCACCAGCCGATAGACGAGCTGCAAGCGCATCGGCTCCATCGCGTCCCTCGACCGGCAGTTCGACCTGGTGGCAGACCTCGCCGCGCAGGTTGACGAGCGCGCCCGAAAAAGTCTCCTCGCCGAGGTCGAGGCCGATGACGTTACGCGAGTCCGCGACGAAGCGCAGCAGGATCGGCGCCTTCCCGCCGCTGGAAGGCCCACGGCCGGATTCCTCGACGAGGCCTCGCTCGAGCAGGCCACCGATGACATCGGAGACGGTCGTGCGCGTCAGGTGGGTTCGGCGGGCAATCTCGGCGCGACTGATGGGTCCAAGGTCGTACACGGTGCGCAGGACGAGACGCTCGTTGTACTGCGCGCGTCTGGCCGTGCGTTGCCTTGGTGGGAACCTGCACCGGGTCGGTCCTCCTCCTGCCCACGTCGCTGGACAAACGCGAATGTACGAGCCGAAAACCACTTTGTCAAGTCTCTGGACGAAGTAAATGAGAGCGCTTTCATTCGAAACTGGACGAAGTAGATGAGAGCGCTTTCAATCGAAACCGGCGAGCGGCCGCGAGCACGTGGGGACGGTGTGACACACCGACTGACGGCGACGTTGAACCTGCGTCCCGGGGCGCGGTGAGCCTGCCGGGGATCGGCGCGCCGAGTGGTCGCGTCGCAGGCCAGGTCCTCGGGCGGACGCGAGATGGCATGGACGCATGACGCATCAGGCACGACGCCGACTACACTTCGGCCCGCATGGCACGTTCCAACCGTACGGCCCGCCAGCGTTCGCGCCCCTCGACGGCTCTCGCGGCGAGCCCCCAACCGGGCACGCACGAGGCACCGGGCCCCGGCCCGGCATCCCCGTTCCCCGGGGCCGGGCGGGTTCCGGCACTCCCCGGGGACGCGGCACGTTCCGGGGACGCGGCGCAGCGCTCTCCGGGGACGCGGCACGTTCCGGGGACGCGGCGCTCTCCGGGGACGCGGCACTCTCCGGGGACGCGGCACTCCCGGGGGCGCGGCACTCCCCGGGGGCGCGGCCCCTCCCCCGATGGCTCCCCATCCGCGGGACACGGCCTATCCGCGGGACATGGCGATCCTTCGCGGCGACGCGCTCCTTCGCGGCGAGCCCTTCCCCGATGCCGCGACACCTCCCGGTTCCGCGCCATCTCCCGTCGGAGACGCATCCGCCGCCGTCCACGACTCGCTCCTGCACGCCGTCGACGAGGCCGCGCGGCTTCTCCGGCGGACGGCGCGATCCTCTACCTGCTCCAGCCCGACGGCACCATGCTCAAGTGGGCCTACGACGCCGGCATCAGCTCACCCGCCGAGCGCGCGCTGGATGCGGTCGCTGGTCGTGCCGGTCGGCGTCGGCCTGTTCGGTAGGGCCGTCGCCGAGCGCGCCGTGCGGATCACGCACGACTACGCGGCCGACCTCTCGTTCCCGCACGCCTGGATGCTCGACGAGGTCGTTCGCGACGCCCATATCCGCGTCGATGGCCGTCGCGCCCCTGAGCGACCGGCGACGACGTCCTCGGGGCGCTCGGCGTGTACTCCGCGCCGTCGCCGCCTTCGGCGAGCGCGAGGCCGCGCTCCTGAAGGCGCTCGCCGAGCATGCCGGCGTCGTCGGTCGCCAACGCCCGCCTCATCGAGCAGCTGGCCAGTTCGCGCGCGCGCCCTGGAGCAGCGAGCCGAGTCGGAGCGGACGCTGCGCGAGATCGCGGCGCGCATCACGTCGATCACCGAGCCGGACGAGGTGCTCCAGCGCGTCGTCGACGAGTCGACGGCGACTGCTCGGCGCCGACGGCGCGCACCTCTGCCTGATGTCCGAGTCGAGGTGACTTCCTGACGCCGGTCGTGGTCGCGGGCGGCACCGACGACGACGATGCGCGCCTGGCTGCAGACCCAGCAGCTTCCCGTTCGGCGCCGGCATGAACGGGCTGGCCGCCGCCCTGGCACACGTCGTGAAGACAGTCGACTACCTGGTCGACCCGCGCATTCCCCACGAGCCCGACGACCAGCGAGACGGCCGAGCGGATGTCTCTCCGCGGCATGGCCGTGGCGCCGCTGCGCGTCCAGCGCGGGCAGGTGATCGGGACGCTTGCCATCTCGTACCGGGAACCCTACGAGATCCCCGACGAGTCGCTCGAGCTGCTCCAGGGACTCGCCGACCAGGCCGCCATCGCGGTGACCAACGCCCGACTGTACGCGGAGCTGCGCCAGTCCGAGGCGCGCTATCGCTACCTGCTGACCAATGCCCCGGACGTGGCCTGGTCGATCGACGAGCGTGGCCACTTCACCTTCATGAGCGAGGCGCTCGGAACGTATCACCGGCTGGAGGGCGGACGAGGCGCTCGGCCAGCACTTCTCGTTCGTGGTGCACCCGGAGTCCCTGCCCGACCTGGAGGCCGCATTCGAGCGCATCTCGAGGACCCGTTTCCGACACAGGATCTCCGGTTCCAGCTCCGCGATCGCGAAGGCCGACCGATCCCGGCGGACCTGCGCGCGGTCGGCGATGGTCGACGACGGTCGCTTCCGCGGTGCGCACGGCCGTGCCCGCGACCTGCGCGAGCAGGTGCGCATGGAAGCCGACCTGCAGCGCCAGGCGGCCGAGCTCGCCGGCGTGCGAGGAACGCGCGCACCTCGCCCGGGAGCTGCACGACTCGGTCACCCAGGCGCTCTTCAGCATGACGCTGACCACGCGCAGCGTCGAGCTGCTGCTGGACCGCGACCTCGACCAGGCGCGCGCGCCAGCTCGCCGAGCTGCGCGAGCTCGAGCGGGACGCCCTGGCCGAGATGCGCGCGCTGATCTTCGAGCTGCGGCCGGCGAACATCGAGGCCGACGGCGTCGGTCCAGGCGGTGCGCACGCACGCCGCGGCCGTCGAAGGACGCACCGGCATCCCGGTCACCGTGGAGCACGACCTGCCGGAGCGGCCGCCGCTGGCGGTCGAGACCGGCCTCTTCCGCATCGCGCAGGAGGCGATCCACAACGTCGTCAAGCACGCGTCGGCGACCGCGGTGCGGATCTCGCTCGACCGCGCAGCCCGACGCGGTCCACCTGATGGTCGAGGACGACGGCGCCGGCTTCGACTCGACCGCGGTCGGCCCCGGCACCTCGGCCTCGCCGGAATGCGTGCGCGCGCCGAACAGCTCGGCGGCAGGCTGGAGGTGCGCAGCGCGCCGGGGAACGGCACTCGCATGACGGCGCTCATCCCGACCGGCTGAAGCCGTCCCGCTGGATCTGCGGATCGCGCATGAGGCCGCGTCCGCGCGCATCGCCGATCGGCCGGGCGCGAGCCGTCGGAACTGGACGGGTCCGGCCGGTGGCGTCCACGCCACCGACCGCGCGTGCCCCTACGTCGTTTGACGTAGCCGGCCCCCGGCGGACGGCCGATGCCGGCGTCCGCGGCCGCCACCATCGGCCCGGACGAGTGCAAACCCATCCCGAGTCCTCCGCTGCCCCGGTGGCCCGGTCATGCGTGTGCTCGTGGTCGACGCCGACCGCCGGGTCCGCAGCAGCCTCGAACGGACTGATCTCGCTCGCCGATGGTTTCCGCATGCGTCCGCGCCGTCGCGAACCCCGGCGACGCGCTGACGGTCCTCTCGGCCGAGCCGGTCGACGTCGTCCTGATCGACCCGCGCCTGCCGGATCTCGACGTCGGCCTCGCGTTCCTTGTGGAGGTCCATCGAACGGTGGCCGTCCGTCGCCCTCGTGGCGATGCACGGGTCGCGACTGACGTGGCACCCACCTCGATGCGGAACGGGGCCGTCGCCTTCGTCGCCAAGTCGGGCCAGCCCGACGTGATCCTGGCAACCCTGGCACGCGCGGCCGGCGCCCGGGTCGGGGCTCGCCCGCGACTGATGCCTGAGTCCCCGGTGATCGCTCGGAATCCGGTGGCCCATGCCGCTCCGCGTCCGGTATCGTGTTCGCGATCCGCGCGGAACCGGGGGCGCGCGGTGCTGCAGCGCGAGGGCTTCAGGTGACGGACCACATGACCCCGGCGGCCGCTCGGCCGGACGCCGCCGATCGTCCGATCCGGGTGCTGCTCGTCGACGACCACGCGGTGGTTCGGCGGGGACTTCGCACCTTCTTCGAGCTGACGGACGACATCGAGGTGGTCGGCGAGGCAGCCGACGGCGTCCAGGCGGTCGCGGAGGCTCGCCGCCTGATGCCCGACGTGATCCTGATGGACCTGCTGATGCCCAACATCGACGGGCTCGGGGCGATCGCCGCCGTCAAGACGGCGCAGCCCGAGATCGAGATCGTCGCCGTGACCAGCTTCATCGAGGAGGACAAGGTCACCGCCGCGCTCGAGGCAGGCGCGACCGGCTACCTGCTCAAGGACGCGGAGGCGGAGGAGGTCGCCGACGCCGTCCGCGCGGCCTATGCCGGCGAGATGCACCTCGACCCGGCCGTGGCCCGGCTGCTGGCGCGGCGACTGCGCGAGCGACGCAGCGGAGCCCACGCCGGCGGAGCCGCTGACCGAGCGCGAGCTCGAGGTCCTGTCCCTCGTCGGACGGGGCGCCAGCAACAAGGAGATCGCGAGCGACGCTCTTCATCACCGAGCGCACGGCGCGGACGCACGTCAGCAACATCCTGGGCAAGCTCGGGCTGTCGAGTCGAACGCAGGCGGCGTTGTGGGCGGTCGAGCACAAGCTGGTGCAGCCGGGGACGAAGTAGGCGGCGGAGCGGCCCCGCCGCGTCCGGCGCCCACGGGTGCGGCGTTCATGCACGTACCTGACAGGCCGACACTGGGAACTCGTGCCCACCGGCGGATGCGCACGATCGGCCGAATGACGTAATCCCCGATCCGACGGCTGTCGCGCCCAACTTCGGGACCGTCGCCCGATGGCTCCGACGGTGCAGGGGTGTGTACTTCCTCCATCAACCCGCGCCGCTGGTGCGGAGAGAGGAGGCGAACGGTGACCATGTACATGCAGGATCTCGCTCGGGCACGGCAGCAGGAGATCGCAGTCGAGACCCGGCAGCGGATCTGGCACAGGGAACTGCGCTGGTACCGTCGGAAGGACGGGCGCATGCAGGTTCTTCGCCTCCCCCGCCACTAAATCTCCGAACCCGAACGACCGTCCGGGAGGGCCATCGTGCTGGGGCGCGATGGCCTTTCCGTTTCCCCGGCGGATGCCGCCCGCCGCGGCTCGCCGGCGGCTCCACCCGGCCGACCGGCACCCCGGACCGGCCCTCCGGACCGCCCGCCGGCGAGCACTCAGTCGCCGACCGGCTCCCAGCTCACGATGCCGATCCGCGACGTGCCCCAATCGAGCGCCCAGCGCCCATCTCGCTCCGTGGCTCCGGCCCGGACCAGGCCCTGGAGGACGCGGTCCTTCGCCGAGTCGGCCCGCACCCACAGCTGCCGTCGCGCCATGAACAGCAGGTCCTCGACCGACTCGAACGTCCTGCGGCTCCCGCTCGACCAACCTGATCTCCGGGAGGTGGTCGCGCGCCAGCAGCAAACCGATGAACTCCGGCAGCCCGGGCAGCGGGATGCGCCGCTCGCCGTGCACCGGTTCCCAGAAGAGGGAACCGACCGTGGTCATCGCGCCTTCGGCGAGGACCGCCATGCACGCGGCGCCGGGCCGCCGCCTCCATGGCATCAACGAACGGCCCGATGTCCTCCACGTCGTAGCCGAGATGCGCGACCAGCGCCACGTCTGCCGCGCCCTCGAACCCGTCCATCGGCCAGCGACCCTCGACGATCCGCACGTTCTCGATCGCGCTGTCGTGCATGCCCGTCGCGCAGCACCTCGAGCATGCCCGGCGGACGGCTCGACGCAGATGACCTCCTTCGTCAGCAGCGCGATCGGCAGCGCGTACCGTCCGCCGCCGGCCCCGATGTCGAGCCAGGTCTCCGTGGGGCTGCAGCTGTGCCGAAGGTGGCGCAGGACCGGGTCGTCGGCACGCCCCGGATCGTGGCGGAAGCGCTCGGCGACAGGCCCGTAGAAGTCGGTCGGATCGTCGATCTCGCGGCACCGGTTCGACCTGGTCCCGGTCGCCCCGGACGCGCGCCGCCCACGCATCAAGTGCAGCGGCCGCGGTGGGCCGGAGGGCGTCGGGCGCGGCAGGTCGCAGGAGCGGCATCGGCGGCAGCGTACGCTATCGGGCACAGTGGATGCCAACGAGATCATCCGGATCCTCGACATGCAGCCCCATCCGGAGGGCGGCTGGTACGTCGAGACGTGGCGCGCAGGCGCCGCCGAGCCACCCACTGCCACGGCCGGGCGCCCCTCCGGCAGCGCCATCTGCTTCCTCCTCGCGGCCGGTCATGTCTCCGCGTGGCACCGCCTCGACGCGACCGAGATCTGGCACTTCTACGCGGGGGCCCCGCTCGAGCTTCGGACGGCCGCCGGTGACGGAGGGAGCGCGCCGGTCCGTCGGATCCTGGGGCCGACCTCGGTGCCGGTGCGCGCCCGCAGATCTCCGTGATGCCCGGCGAGTGGCAGTCGGCGCGTTCGCTCGGCGAGTGGACCCTCGTCGGCTGCACCGTGTCGCCGGCGTTCACCTTCGAGGGCTTCCAGCTGGCGCCGGAGGGCTGGGTGCCCGGTTCGGGCGCAGCGACTGGAACCGGGCGGACTGACTGCGGGATCTCCGAGTGCCGGTTCGGGCCGATGGCGCCCGGCCAGGCCACCGGGGCCCGCTCAGGCGGCGCCGGGAGGGCGGCTCGGCGCCCCGAACCGGCGCGGCCGCAGGGCGGCCGACGCGGCCCCGAATGCGCCTACCGGCCGCGGCGATTCGCCGCGATCAGCACGGCCGAGCCGATCACCGTCACGACTCCGGCCGCCGCGACCCACCCCTCCGGCGGGGCGCTCAGCGCCAGTGACCCGGCGTCGATTCCAACGAGAAGCGCGGCGCCGACCGTCACCGCCACCAGCGTGACGGCAATCAACAGCGCTCGTCCCAACGCCGGTGAGATCACATGCACCAGCGTACCTGTGCTCCGTCATCGGGACCTTGCAGTGCGGCTGCATGATGGGGCCGTGGCGGTGCGCCTTCCTGCTCTTGCCCCCGCACAGGTCGCTCGCGGCACACGTGGTGCCGTCGCCTGCCCGAATCCGCTGGCTGCCGGGGCAGGCATCGCGGTCCTGCGCGCCGGCGGCAGCGCCGTCGACGCGGCCATCGCGACGAACGCGGCGCTCGCGGTGGTGCAGGGCCATTCGTGCGGCCTCGGCGGCGACGCGTTCTGGCTGATCCGCGACCCCGACGGCCGAGACGGGCCCTCGCGCTGAACGGCAGCGGCCGGTCGGCGGCGCGGCGCGACCATCGAGGCGGCCGTGGCGGCCGGCCTGCGCGAGATGCCGATACGCGGGCCGTGGACGCGTGACCGTGCCGGGCGCCATCGACTCGTGGGCGGGAGGCGCACGCGCCGGTTCGGCCGCCTCGCCTGGGCCGACCTGCTCGAGCCGGCCATCGAGCTTGCCGAGCGGCTTCCCGGCCGGGCGCGCCTGGGTCGACGCGGTCGAGCGTTCGGCGCGGCGGTCTTCGGCGATCGACCGGCGACTGGGCGCGCACGTTCCGCCCGGACGGCCGAGCCGTGGCGCGTCGGCGAGCGGGTCACGCTCCCGGCCCTGGCCGGCACGCTCCGGAGGCTCGCCGCGGAGGGCGCGGAGGCGGCCTACAGCGGGTCGCTGGCCGCCCGGGCCGCGACGTACCTCGCGCGCGCCGGGCTCCCCGTTGCGCGCGAGGCCGACTTCGCGGCGCACCGCTCGGACTGGACGGAGCCGATCGCCACCGACGTACCGCGGCGTGACGTCCCTCAGCCATCCGCCCGAACTCCTGCGGGCCGCTCGCGCTGCCTGACGCTCAACGTGCTGTCGCGCCGGTTCGCGCCACCGCCGCCCGACGCGTTCGACGGCGCGCGGCGTCGCCGATGCCGCCTGGGTGCACGTCGGCCTGGAGGCCTCGCGACTGGTGCTCGGCCGAGCGGGACGCCTGCCTGACCGACCTCGGCGCCATGGCCGCCGGGCGCGCTCGATCGGCATGCTGTCGGCCGAGCTCGCGCGGAGCCATGGCGGCTCGGATCGACCCTCGCGCGGCGGCTCCCGCCGGGCCGCGACCCTCCCGCGCGGCGGCGGCACCATCTACCTCGCGACCGCCGACCGGTGGGGCAGCGCTCGTCAGCCTGCATCGAGTCGAACTACGCCGGGTTCGGCTCCGGCCTGGTCGACCCGGAGACCGGCATCGCGTACCAGAACCGCGGCGCGTTCTTCCGCCTCGACCCGGCGCACGCGAACGCGCTGGCGCCCGCGCAAGCGGACCGTGCACACGCTGACGCCGGGCATGCTGCTGCGCGACGGCCGGCCGTGGATCGTCCACGGCTCGATGGGCGGCGAGATCCAGCCGCAGGTCTTCGCGCAGTTCGTGTCGCGGTGGTCGACGGCGGCCTGGACATCGCCACGGCCGTGGCTGCGCCTCGCTGGGCGGCGGACGTCGACGGCGCACCTCGGCGCGCCGTCGCTCACCGTGATCGAGTCGCGCTACCACGCGGCGGTGATCGACGGGCTGCGGGCACTCGGGCCACGACGTCGCGCGTCACGCGAGCCGTGGTCGAGCGGCATGGGCCACGAGCACGCCATCGAGATGGTCCGCGATGCGGCGCGTCCGGCAGCGCTGACCGTTCGCGGCCGCCGCCGATCCGCGCTCCGAGGGGCTGCCGGCCGTCTGGTGAGCCGCGGTTCCGGCGCGGGCGCGTCGCGAGGCCGAGACTCGGCCGCTCAGCCTCGGTATACTCAGGGCCGGCCGGTCGCGCCGCGCTCACACCTCCGCGGCTGGCCCTTCCTCTCCGATCCCGACCAGTCCCAGCCAGCAGCGGGACAGACCTGCGCGTGAGCACGAACATCTCGCCAGAACTACCCGTACTGGAGCGAGACCGAGGCTCGAGCGCGCGGCGGCCGTGGCGAAGGCACTCGCGTGCCTTCGATGGGCTGCCGCGCCAAGGTGGCGGCCGAGACGACGCCGCTCGGGGCCGGTCGAACCGCCGGACATCGGCGCGCCCGACGCGCTGGTGGATCTGGGTCTGCCCAAAGGACGACTTCACGGGCCGGCTCCACGTCGCCGGGTACGCCCTCGAGCGGCACGCGCTGTACACCGTCTGCGACACCTGCGGGGCCACGTTCCTCCGCTGAGCGCTCTCGAGGTCGTCAGTTTCGCGGCGCGGCCACGACCGGATCGCGCGCCGTCGCGAGCGAGGAGCGCCGCAAGCAGCGTGATCCTGGGGCACCGACCGAACGGACGTCCAGGTACTCCGCGGGGGAGTGATCGTTCCCGCCGATCGGGCCCAGGCCGTCCAATGTCGGGACGCCCATTCCCGGCGGTCGTGTTGGCGTCCGAGGCGCCCCCGGTCGCCGCGTCAGTGACGCGAAAGCCGAGGCTGCGATCGCGATCTCGCGGGCATGCTCGACGAGCCGCGCGGATCGTTCCAGCTTCTCCATCGGCCAGTGCCGGGCGCGCTCGACGACCTCGCAGGTGACGTCGGGCACCGTCGAGCCGGCGGCGATCGCCCGCGCGGCCGCTTCCGCTTCCTCGAGCCGAGACCTCGAAAGCGCGCGGATGTCCACCTTCATCAACGCGTGCTCGGCGACGACATTTGGTCGCGTCCCGCCCTCGATGAGGCCCACGTTGACGCGAGACGTCCGGCCACCGGTCGATGAGCGCATGGAGGGCCACCGTCTTGTGCGCCGCTTCCAGGATGGCGCTGCGACCCTTCTCCGGCTCAACGCCTGCGTGCGCCGCCCGGCCGGTCAGCCGGAGCTCGAGATCGACGATGCCCTTGCGCGAGCTGACGATGTCGCCGTTTTCGCGAGCACATTCGAGCACGAACGCGACGTCGGATCCCGTCGCGAGCGCCCGGATGATCGGGGAACTGACGGGCGACCCGATCTCCTCGTCGGGGTTGGCGACGAAGATGAGCCGGCGAACGGCGGCCAATCTCTCCCGCCGTCCCCGAGCGCCCGGAGCGCCCGGAGCGCGTAGACCCCGGCAAGCAGACCGCCCTTCATGTCCGTGACGCCCGGCCCGTAGGCACGGTCGCCCTCCACGCGGAACGGCCGCTGTGCCACGGTCCCCGGGTCGAACACGGTGTCCATGTGGCCGATCACGAGCGCAGTCATGGTCCCGCGGCCGCGCCACTCCCCGACGACGGTATCGCCGAAATGCGCGTCGGGGTGCGTCGTAACGGTCGCGCCGATCTCCAGGAGCGCGCGCTGCATCCATGCCCCGATCTGGTCGACTCCGGACTTGGTGTAGCTCCCGCAGTCGATGTTGACCAGGTGCTCGAGGCTGCCCATGTACTCGTCGAAGTCGGCCTCGACGAGGCGGGTCAGGTCGCCGAGTTCCGTGCTGGACACGAGCGGTTCGTGCGGGTCGGTCACGGTCGGAGTGTACCGATGCACCCGGAACCGCACCGCGGGCTCCGCCAGGGCCGGGCACCCACCGGTGGCCTGAAATGCCGGTGCGGCCACCTATACTCTCGCGACCGTGCGTCTCGTCGAGATCCGCCTGCTCGATGGTCCCAACGTCTACCGGCTCGAGCCGACTGTGAAGATCGAGGTCGCCGTCGGGCGACGGCGGACCTGGTACGGAGGCCGCACGCCCGGCCGGCACGCGCTCGTGAGGCTCGGCGCCGCGGTTCCGGCAGCCGAGGTCTCCCCATCGGTGCGGGAGCTGGCGACATGGGTTCGGCGCCTTCACGGGGCGGCGGGGGCGGCGGCATGGCTGGCGGACGAGGGGCGCGCCCCTCCCCGATCCAGCGCCCGGATCCCTCTCGCGGTCCATCGCACGTCGGAGCCCGGCCACTGGATCGTCGCGTACCCGTGGCGAGAGCGCGAACGCGCCGAGACCATCGCGCTGGGCGCCGTGCGTCTCGTCGAGCGCGGAATTCCGCCGCCCATCGGCCGGGTGCCCCGAGACGGCCCAGGGAGTCGCACGCTCACCCGCGTCTTACGCGCCGTTCGCGAGGCCGGCACCACACCGCCGCCGTGGATCCGTGACGCCGAGCGGCGCGTGCCGTGCGTCAGCATCACCGGCACGAACGGCAAGAGCACGACGACCCGGATGATCACGCACATCCTTCGTGCGTCCGGCCGGCATGTCGGCACGACCACCTCCGACGGCGTGCTGTTCGACGAGGTGATCGTCGAGGAAGGAGACCTGACCGGTCCGGCGGGCGCCAGGGCAGTCTTCGGAAACCCCGATGTCGAGGTGGCCGTCCTGGAGACCGCGCGGGGCGGAATCGTGCTGAAGGGCGTCGGATACGAGTCGAACGACGCATCCGTGCGTGACCAACATCAGCCCGGACCACCTCGATCTCCAGGGAATCCACACGCTGCCAGAGCTTGCCGAGGTCAAGGCGACGATCGCCCGGATGACTCGGCCCGACGGCGTTGTCGTCCTGAATGCGGACGACCCCCTGGTGGCGACCGTCGCACGCGGCGTTCGCGGGCGCGTCTGTCTCTTCTCGCTCGACCCGAGGCAATCCGCGACTCCGTCGGCACGTCGCCAAAGGCGGGCACGCGATGGTGCTCGAAGACGACCGGCTGGTCGAGCTCGATGGACGGGAGGCACCGCGCGAGATCGCGAGTGTCGCGGACGTCCCGGCAGCGATCATGGGCCTGGCACGCCACAACGTTGCCAATGCACTCGCGGCCGCAGGTGCGGCGCGGGCGCTCGGCGCGTCGATCGAACAGGTTTCTGCAGGACTGCGGAGTTTCGAACCCAGCGCCGAGCAGACACCGGGTCGGCTGAACTTCTACCGGGTCGGCAGCCGGGTGGTGATCGTCGACTTCGCACACAACGAGGCCGGCGTCGAGGCGTTGATGGACGTCGCAGAGGGCCTGACCGGCCCGCGTGATGCACGTGCCGGGAGCGCGTTCATCTCGCTGATCGTCGGGGCAGCCGGCGACCGCCCGGACGATTCGTTACGGGAGATCGGCCGGATCGCGGCAGATCGCGCCGACGAGGTCGCGATCAAGGAGTCGATCCGGTACCTTCGAGGCCGCTCGCGCGGGTCCCTGATCGGCGAACTCCGGGAGGGCATGCGGGCCGCCGGTGCAAATCCGGGCGGCGTGCCGGTGTACGCGGACGAAGTCTCCGCGATCCGTGCCGAGCTGTCGGACCCGGGTCGCCGTGCCGGACACGACCGTCCGGGCGTGCTGATCATCATGTGTCACGAAGATCGAGCCGGGGTCGTCGCGGCGATCAGGGAGTTCGGCGGGTCGGCCGTATCGCCGGTTCATGCCATCGAGCAGTTCCGCGGCCTGCCCGGCGACGCTGAGCGCTGATCCGCGCCTCCCTACCCCTCGGGGGCCGTCAACTCTCCCGGATCGGAAATCGCTCTCCCGGGGTGCGCGCCGCGGTCGAGGGCCATCGCCTCGCGATAGACCGCGCCGGGATCATCGACGCAGATCACCACCAGGTCCCCCGGAAGCGCCCGGCTCATCCCGGCGCGTGCGGCTTCCAGCTCGTCCGGGATCGCCTCCGCGCGCTGGCAGCGGGCTCCGGCCGACTGCGCTCGACGCACTCCCTCCAGCACGTTCGCGGCAGTTTCCCCGGGCCGGCGGCCCCGCAGGTTGCGATCCTCGCGAACGTAGATCTCGTCAAAGGACTGTGCAGCGACCATGCCGAGTTCGTGCTGGTCCCGGTTACGCCGGTCGCCGGGCACGCCGATCACGCCGATCGCACGGCCGGTCCGCGTCGCTCCGTGCAAATCGCCCGGCGTCCCACCGTCGGCCATGGTCAGGTCCACGAACTCCGTCAGGCGGCGCATCCCGTCGACGTTGTGGCAGTAGTCGATGATCACCTTGAACCCATGGACGTCGACCTCGTTCAGGCGCCCCGGCGCCTGGAAGAACGACGTGGTGAACGTGCGCAGTCCCTGCCGGATGTCGTGGAGATGGGCGCCCGCCGCCCACGCTGCCGCAGCCGCCGCAAGGGCATTGGCCACGTTCATGCGTGCCCGACCGCCGAGCGTGGCGGGGATGAGGTGCGTGTAGAGGACCGGCATCGTTCGGCCGGCATCGCGCAGGGCCACCAGCTCGCCGTCGTCGTTCGGTTGAAGCACCATTGCCGCGCCGCCGCGCCCGACATGCCCATCGACGCGGTCGAAGCCCTCCGCGCCCCTCTCGGTCTGCATGGAGAAGTAGATGACCCTGCCCCGGCAGACCCGGACCATCCGTGCCACGAGCGGATCGTCGGCGTTGAGCACCGCCATCCCCGAGCGAGGCACGGCCTCGACCAGCACGGACTTCACGTGCGCGAGCTGCCCGACCGTCTCGATCCCATGCAGCCCAAGGTGATCGCCGGTCACATTGGTCACCACCGCAACGTCGTTGCGGTCGTATCCCAGGCCCTCCCGCAGGATCCCGCCGCGTGCCACTTCGAACACGGCCGTATCCACGAGCGGGTTCTGGAGCACCATCTGGGCCGACCTGGGGCCGCTCATGTCGCCTTTCCTGATGAGCCGTCCGTCGATCACAATGCCGTCCGTGGTCGTCATGCCCACCCGGCGACCCATCAACTTCAGGATGTGGGCGATCATGCGGACTGTCGTGGTCTTCCCGTTCGTGCCGGTCACGGCGACGATCGGGATGCGGGCGTTGGAACCCCGAGGAAACAACAGGTCGATCACGGGGCGCGCGACATACTGCGGCTCGCCCTCGGTGGGGTGGGTGTGCATCCGGAACCCGGGCGCGGCGTTGACCTCGACGATCGCACCGCCCTGTTCACGCACCGGGACGGCGATGTCCGGCACGATGAAGTCGATGCCGGCGATGTCCAGGCCGATCACACTCGCCGCGGTCTCGGCGATCTCGATGTTCTCTGGGTGCGCCACCATCGTGCGGTCGATCGAGGTTCCGCCGGTCGACATGTTCCCCGTCAGCGCGAGCTGGACACGAACGCCGGCCGGCGGCACCGAGTCCATGCCGAAACCCTGGGCGGCGGCGAGCTCGACGGCCGCCTCCGTGATCGCGATCCTGGTCAGCACCTTCTCGTGGCCGATGCCGCGCCGCGGATCGTTGTTCTCGATCTCGACGAGCTCGGTGACCGTGTGCCGGCCGTCGCCGGTGACTCCCGCCGGCACGCGTTGCGCGATGGCGACCATCTTCCCGCCGATGACCAGGACGCGATGGTCGTTGCCGTGGACGTAGGTCTCGACGACGACGCTGCCACCGCGGCTCTGCCGCAGCGCGACCCGGAACGCCCGCCGCACGTCCTCCTCGGACCTGAGATCCAGTCCGACGCCGCGACCGTGGTTCCCATCGAGCGGCTTCACCACGACCGGGTAGCCGATCGATCGAGCCGCATCGACGCACGCATCTTCCTCTCGGACGCTTTCCGAGCGAGGCACCGGGAGCCCCGCAGCACCGAGCAGCTGGTTGGTGAGCGACTTGTCGGAGGCGACGTCGACTGCGATCGAGCCCGTCTGCGACGTCATCGTCGCCCGGATCCGCTGCTGGTGGACGCCCTGCCCGAGCTGCACCAGGCTGTGGGGGTCGAGCCGGATCCAGGGGATGTCCCGCGACACGGCCTCGTCGATGATCGCCTGGGTGGACGGCCCGAACGCCGAGCGCTCGGCCACCCGGATGAGGCGCTCGAGCTCGGCTGGGAAGTCCATGGCGGCCGCCGGGTCGTCCGGAGCGACAAGGTGGTTGACCAGCGCGACGGCGATCCGGCCTGCCTCCAGCCCAACCTGTTCCTGCCGGAACTCGTAGATGACGTTGTAGCGGCCGTACCCGACGGCTTCCCGCGTCTTGCCGATGTGGACGTTGGTGCCGGACAGGTTCTGGAGCTCCAGGGCGACATGCTCGGCAACGTGACCGAGCCACGTCCCGTCCGCCAGGCGAGCCAGGAATCCACCGCGCCTCCCGAGGGAGCAGGCGTGGTCCTCAAGGCTCGGCAGCAGCGTCTCGAGCGACGCGTTGAAGCCGGGGATTGCCGAGCTCGGGAACTCCTCCAGGACGCCGAGATCCACGAGCATGTGCACGACGGGCACCCGAGCCCAGAAGTTCGGCCCACGCAGCACGCGTGTCTCGATCACCCGCAGGCTCGGCTCCGGCGAGGCGGGCCGTCCGTCGGGATGCGCGGGGGCCTGGGCGCTGGTCATCGGCTCCTGCCTGCCGGACTCTGCCCCATCAGCTCGAGGCAATGGATTGTGCGTCCAGGGCATGCAGCGTCGGCTCCCCGAGGCGCACCCGGCGCCGCAGGTCGAAGCGATAGCCGCCTGGAAGCGAGTGCAGCAGCACGTTGCTGACCATCAAGGGCCGGTGCGCGGTCACTTCCCATGCGTCGGTGTCCGCACGCGTTCCGTCGAGGATCGTGACGCTGCCGCGGCCGATGATCTCCATCACGTGGTCCGGGCCGACGACACCGGCCGTGTCCTCGTCGATGCCGAGACCGAGCAGCGACGGATTCTGGGCGATGATCGTGAGGAGGCGGCCCAGCCGGTTGCGTTGCTGGAAGTGCTGGTCGACGATCACGCCGGGCAGCACCCCCAGGCCGGCCGCCATCTGCACCATGCGCTGCCTGGGCGAGCCACCGCTGGCACCGAACGCCACCATGTGCAGCGTGAGGGCGGACGCGCCGGCGCTGGTTCCGGCGACGACCGCGCCGTGGTGATGGCGCTCGAGGATGGCCCTGGCCAGGTGGGTGCCGCCGATGGCGGAGCTGAGGCGGAGCTGGAATTCCCGCCGGTGAGGAACACACCGGTCGAATCGTCCACGAGCGCAGCGCTCTCATCGTCGTTGGCGTGTTGCAGCGTGGTGGCGTGGATCGGGAAGACGGCGCGAGCGCCGAGGTCCACGAAGAGCCTGCGGTATGTCTCGCCGGCCACCAGCCCCTGCGACGATGCGCTGCTGATGACCGCGATCCGCGCGTCGGCGCCGCCGGCGAGCGCGACGAAACGGCTGAGGATCGTGCGTTTCCCGACCTTGTCCTCGGCGCCACCGATGACCATGACGTGCCCCTGGGCCATCGGCCGAGTATAGCCGCGGCCCTCGCCGGTTCCGGAACGGTCCGGGCGAGATGCGCGTGGGCAATATGCAGCGGCGCCACCCCACCGACCGCGCGGCCGAACCGCGACCCGGGCGCGCACCCGAGAGACGAACGGACCCGGCGGCCCGGCCGGCTTCATGGACGGGATCGGGCCGTGCCCGGCTGCGGGCGCTACGATTGTTGCGCCAACGCGATCCCATCGGCCTGGACACGATGAACAGCTCAGCGCACACCGCAACGCTCGATGACGCCGGCGACCGCGCCTCGCCTCGCGCGGCCGTGCTCGACCTGCGCTTCCTGCGAAATCCGCGGCGGGTGGCTGCCATCGCGATCCTCGCGCTGTCCGGCGGCGCGGTCCTCACCTTCCTCGTCGCCCGAGGCGGGCTTGCGGGAGCCGACGCGCTGGCGTACTGGGCGGGTGTTCGGACCTGGGTCGGCGGCGGCGATCCATTCCACCCGAGCGGGCCGTTCCTGCCGTACGTCTACGCACCGTGGGCGTTGCCGCTGTTCCTGCCGTGGGCGGCGCTGCCGTGGAGCACGGCGTGGTTCGTCTGGCGCGGCGTCAACGTGCTGCTGTTGCTGTGGACGGCCGCGTGGGCGTACAAGCGGCATCCGCTCGCCACCGCGGTCGTCCTGGCGATCCTCGCGGCACCGATCGCCGCCACGCTGGATACGGGCAACATCACGCTGCTGCTCGCGCTCGCGGTCTGGGCCACGCAGTTCGTCGGGCCGAGGCTCGGCGGCGCGCTCTGGGCGCTCGCTGTGACCCTGAAGTGGTTCCCGGCGCTCCTCCTGTTCTTCCTTCCTCCCAGGGCACGGCTGTGGGGCGTGGTCGGTCTCGGCGTGGCGCTTCTCCTCGCGCTTGCGACCTGGCCGCAGACGGTGATTCAGCTCGACCTCGCGCTCAACTTTCCACGACCGCTGCGGCTCGACTACGTGCTCCTCGCCTGGGGCGCGGTCCCGTGGCTGTGGCGCCACCCGAATCCGCTGTGGTGGCTCAACACGCGTGACGTGCCGCGGCTGGCGCACTACTGGCGCGGACGCATCGCTCTCGAATGGGAGCACTTCCGCCACGCCGAGGAACCGGCACAGGTCGCCCGCCAATCGATCAGCCGCCGGGTGCGAGCCTTCTTCGGAGCCGGCTGAGAAGGGTCGCGAGCCTGAGCCTCCGCGTCAGTCGCGGCCGAGGGGCGCGAGGAAGGTGCCGGAGTCCCCGGCGGCGAGCGGTCGCATCGTGCCGACCTCACACACATCCACGTCGGAGCCGAACCAGAAGCGGCCGGTGGTGGTGGCCTGCCGGCAAGCCTCCGCGCGAGCCTCCGCGCCAACATCGTCGAGGAAGTGGATGAGCACTCGCGGCGCGACTGCGTGCACCGCACTCCAGATGCCGCGGACGATCCCGTCGACCAGGATCACCGACGTCGCGTTCCCCGACCGATCGAACACGAACGCCCGACTCGCCTCCGGAATCATCAGCGTCCTATCACGGCGGCCCATGAGATACGGGTCGAGTTCGGGCAGGAACGCGACGGCGGACATGGTGTGTCCCGGCTCGGTGCCGCCCGATCCGACCGCCGCTTCGAGCTGAACGACCGCCATCAGCGCAGGCTCGGTCGAGCCGGCGACAGAGATGGTTTCGAGCCCTGGCTTGAGTTGCGCGACGTACGCCCGGATCTCGCGAAGAGGGATGCCGCTCCACCAGGCGATGTCGCCGACCGTGACCGGCCCGTATCGTTCGATGTAGCGCAGCACGAGGGCCAGTCGGGCCGGTCGCGCCTCCATCGCGGGACGCAGGACGGGTGCGAGGTCGCCCGGAAGGCTGTACCGGACCGTCCGGCTTCGCCAGGTCCCGGTCGGTCGATCGCGGTACAGCCGCCCCTGGTCGCACATCAGGTTGACGACGCCCGAGAGCCCGGTGCCCTCGCCGAGGCGTTCACGAAGCTGGGCCGCCGTCAGCGTCTCATCGTCGACCGCGAGGACCTGTTCGATACGAGCGGCAAGGCGCTCGTATTCTGGTTCGCTCGTTCCGAGGCTCAAGAGGAACCGGCCCGAGGCCGGCTGCACCTGCGCCCGCGTCGCCGCCACCGCAACGGCCGCGAGGTCGCGCGGAAGGATGAACACGGTGCCTCGCATGCACCGCACGCGGACCAGGCTTCGCCGCACGTAGAGCGCCCGGTCGAGGTCGTCCTTCGCGATCGCGGTCATTCGGGCGAACGCCTGCACGTATGGGCTGGTCATCCCGGTCGCGTGCAGCCCGACCAGGTCGGCGGCAAGGTCTTCCAGGTATTGTGCGGGGGCACCCGGCGGCAGGTGCGACATTTCGAGCAGGTGGGTGCGGGCCTGGTTGGCCGTAAGCGCGATCGGTCGCGCGGGGCAGCTCATGGCGCCGAACATAGCAGGCGGGGACTGCCTCCCGCACCGGCAGGTCAGGTTGGTGCAGAACGGGTTTCGAAGCGCCCCGGCGGCGGAGGGCCGGTTGAGGTGACAGAGGGCCGGTAGAGGTGACGGACGTACCTGAGAGGTGACGACGGAGGTGCCGAGAGGTGCCGAGAGGCGACGCAGGTGCCCCGGTTTCCGGTGTAGTCAAGTAAGCGCATAACGGGCGCGTCCGAGCGCCTGGCCGCGACGGGCGGCCGCACGGGACAGCGGCATTCGGGCCCGCTTCACAGCAGGCTCTGCCTCAGCGGCGACGATTCCGGTTATGCACCTACCTGAACAGGAAGGGACAATGCCACCCTCCGCGGCCAAGAGCAGCGTTCTGGATGCGGTCGGGCGCTCTCGCACCGTCTGCAGACTGCGCGCTCGGCGGCGCTTCGGCCACCCGGTGGCTCGCCTCCGATTCCATGCACCGTCTGGCGTAGGCAGGGCGCCGTCACTCGTCGGGGCCGATCCGGCTCGCAGTCTGGCTCCCTCCCGGGGGACCGGCGTCCTCGCTGGTCGACGTGGCGTCCCCCGATGCGCCGGCCCGCAACGGGCCGCTCGCCGAGGCGCTGCTCCCCGAGGTCCCGTTGCCCGGCGCCTGGCACGAGGGGCACCAGAAGATGCGCCGTGGCGACTGTCCGAAGACCCGGGTGCGGATGCGGGACCCGCACCGCCGGCACGGACGCCCGGCCCGTCCGTAGACCCACAGTCGCGGGGCGCCGCGGAAGGCCGACCCTTCGCCAGACTGTCGGGCCGGCGCTCCGAGGGGATCCGGCACGGTCACGCGAGCAGGCCCGGCGACGTTCGCGTTGAGGAGTTCGGCACCGGTTCGCACGAGCCGGCCGAGCACCTCTGGGTCCACGCTGCCCAGCGGCACGAACGGGTCCACCCGCGCCATGAAGCAGACCTCACTGCGATAGACGTTGCCGAGCCCGGCGAGCGCGGTCTGGTCAAGCAGCGCCTCCCCCACCGGAACGGTCGCCCGCGACGGGGCCGACAGGCGGCGGACCGCCTCGTCCAGTGCCGGACCAGGAGCCAGGAGATCCGGTCCCAGCTTCGACAGCGTGGGATGGATCTCCAGCGCGCGGCTGTCGAGCAACTCGACCGTCGGCGCGTCAAAGCAGACAGCGATCGCCCCCGGGACCTCGATCACCGCGACCGCGCGCGACGCGGGGCGCTTCCACGCCTCGCCCGCGCGGTAGCGATGCCAGGAGCCGTGCATCTGGAGGTGCGTGTGGAGCGTGAGGCCGTTGTCGAACCCGATCAGGAGATGTTTCCCCCGGGCTTCGACCAGGTCGACCCGACTGCCGACGGTCCGGCCGAGTGCCGCGCCGTCGGGCCGGCCGCGCGCCGCCACCACCTCTCGGCCGAGCAGGATCTCCCGCAGCACCGTCGCGGTGCGGAAGAGCGTGTCGCCTTCGGGCATGTCGAGGACCCAGGGCCTCCTGCTGAACCGTTCGAACGCACCGGCCGCGCCGGTGCCGCTATCGTGCGCCCGCGCGCGCCATCAGGCCACGGTACCCGGCGTGGAAGCCCGCGCCGATGAGCACCGAACGCAGGGGCGAGTCCGCCGCCGGTATCCCATCGATTCGCTCCACCTGCACGCTGCGCAGCCGGCCTTCCTCGACGAGCCCTGCGAGGGCCCGCGCCGCCGCATCCATCCCGTCCGGGTGTGCAACCCAACCCGGCAGTGTCAGCAGCGATCGCCCGCCGCGCTCCAGGTAGAGCATCGGGTCGCCGTCGTGGAGGACGACGTACGCGCCCGCGGCCCGCGCGAGGACACGGCGAGTCGTCGTCGTCGGAGCGCGGCCACGGCAACGTGCCGCCGTACGGGTTGGCCGGATCCGTGGCCGCCAGCAACAGGGTTCGGCCGGGACCCCCGCGGTCGCCAGACGGATCGGCGCGTTCCGCGCGCAGCCGATCGACGGCCCCCGGCAGGGCGAACTGGGCGCCGCCGAGCCCCTCGACGAAGTAGCCCCGTCGCACGCGGCCGCGCTCCTCGAGTTCCCGCAGGATCGGGATAGACCGCGCCGAAGCCACCGGGCAGGTTCTCTGCCGCGACGCCGTCCCGTGTCACCACCCCGTGCCGCTCCAGGAGGCGCATGGCAAGGGCGTGGCGGCGCTCCGTGTCCGAGGGCGGACGACCGCCGGCCAGCGCGATCGAGGTCGCCACCGCCTCCCGCACGAGCGACCAGCGGCCGGCACCCTCGGGCGGACCCATGCGTCCGGTCGCGCCGAGCCGGGGGCGTGCGGCGCTTCGTCGTCGCTGGCCGGCTCGCGGCCAGCGCAGGGCACGCAACGGGGCGAACGTGTCGTTGGTGACCTGCGTCGTCCAGACGAGGTCCCACAGCGCGTCGAGGAGTTCGCGCTCCGTCGGTGGGCGGCGGCCGCGCTCGGCGGCGGCTCGCAGCGCGGCCGCGAGCAGATCGCGGTAGAACGAGGCGCCGCGCGACGCAAGGTGGTCGAGCAGGGCGTCGGGAGCCAGTCGTCGGAAGGTGGCGCCGCGGCGGCGGGGGCCGGTGGGCGGTCGGTGGCGGCGGCTTCACCTTCGGGCGCCCCGGGCGCCCCGGCGGCCCCGGTCGCCTCTCCCGGTGCCGCGGCCAGCAGCAGCGCCAGCCGGTCCGGCCGGTAGAGCGCGACTCGACCGTCGTCTCGACCGAGCGACCCGACGCCCACCCAGACCAGCTCGCCGGCGGCTCCCAGCTCGTCGAGCAGGCGGGGCGCATAGCCGCGAACCCGCGCCGGCAGGATGTCGCGCTCGAGGGCGCTCGCCGGCAGCGGCAGGCCCTCGAGTTGCGCGATGACCTCGGCCAGCCGATCGATCGCCGCCTGCCGCCGACCCCACGCCCTGCCACGCCGGCAGGAAGCGCGCCAGCGCGGCCGGCTCGACCGGCTCGACCTCGCGACGCAGCCGCGCCAGCGACCGGCGCCGCAGGAGCCGCAGCACCTCCGGGTCGCACCACTCGCGCTCCGACGCCGCCCGGCCGGAACTCGCCGCGCAGCAGGGTCCCGGCGGCCATCAGCCGCTCCAGCGCCGTCTCCACCACGCCGATCGGCAACCCCCAGCGACGTGCCGGCTCCCCGGGGAGAAACGGACCGTGGCGCCGTGCCCACCGGCCGAGCAGCGCACCGAGCGCGTCCCGGGTCGGGGCCAGGAACGCATCCGGCACTCCCCGGGGAGCAGAGACGCCCACCGCATCGCGGTACCGCCCGACGTCCTCGGCCGCGATCCAGCGCGACTCTCCCGGCGATCCGGACGAGCACCGCCCGCCGGTCGGCGGCCAGCGCCTCCAGCCACTCCCCGGCGACCAGGCCGCGCGCCCTCGCGTCCGGCCCGCGAACGCGCGCCGCGACCTCTGCGCCGGACAGGTCGCCCAGGCGCCGCAGCAGGTCGTGCACCTGGTCGACCGAGCCGGCGGCCCGCTCCTCGGTCAGCGCCTGCAGCTCGAGCTCGAGCTCGGCGAGCGCCCCGGCGTCGAGCAGCTCGCGGAGCTCCTCCGCGCCGAGCAGCTCGCGCAGGAGGTCGCGGTCGAGCGCCAGCGCCTGCGCGCGCCGGTCGAGCAGCGGCGCGTCGCCCTCGTACATGTACGCCGCGATGTAGTCGAACAGCAGCGAGCTGGCGAACGGCGACGCGCGCCGCGTCTCGACGCTCACGACGCGGATCTCGCGCCGCTCGATCGCCGCCAGGACCTCGCGCAGCGCCGGCAGGTCGAAGACGTCCTGGAGGCATTCGCGGTAGGTCTCGAGGATGATCGGGAACGAGCCGTAGCGGCTGGCGACGGCGAGCAGCTGGGCCGCTCGCTGGCGCGACTGCCAGAGCGGCGTTCGCAGTCCCGGCCGGCGGCGCGGCAGGAGGAGCGCCCGTGCCGCGTTCTCGCGGAAGCGGCTGGCGAACAGGGCGGACGAGCCGACCGTCCCGACGACGAGTTCCTCGATCGTCCTCCGACGCGATCAGCACGGACGACTCTGCGGCGGCCGCCCCGCTCGCGGTTCCCAGGTCGACCCGGTCGCTCCATCCCGACCCCGACTCCGACGTCGGCTCGAAGGCATCATCTCCGCCGTCGGCTGCCGCCATGGCCATCGTCGCGTCGGTCGCCGGCAGCCGGATCACGATGCCGTCGTCCGACCAGATCGGCTGCACCTCCAGCCCGAGCGTCTCGCGCAGCCTCGCCTCGATCGCCAGGGCCCACGGCGCGTGAACCCGCGCCCCGAACGGCGTGAGCAGGCAGATCCGCCAGTCGCCCAGCTCGTCGCGGAAGCGCTGGAGCACGATCGTCCGGTCGGTCGGCAGCGCGCCGGTCGCCTCGCGCTCCTCGTCGAGGTATGCCAGCAGGTTCTGGGCCGCGAAGTCGTCGAGGTCGTGGTCGGCCTCGCAGTCGCTCGATCGCCGTCCGCCGCCCCGTCTCGCCCGACGCCGCCAGCTCGTCCGATCTCGCGCGTGAACGCGCCCAGGCTCGACCGAGCTCGATCGGTCGTCCGACCCCGTCGCCCTTCCAGAACGGGATCTTGCCCGGCTCGCCGGGCGCCGGCGAGACCAGCACCCGGTCGTGCTCGATGTGCTCGATCCGCCAGGCCGACGCGCCGAGCAGGATCACCTCGCCGTCCCGCGCCTCGTAGACCATCTCCTCGTCGAGCTCGCCGACCCGCCGTCCCCCGGTCCGCGCCGCCCGAGCCCGCGTTCCCGGCCCGCGATCGGCCTCCGCCGCGCCGCGTCGCTCCGCAAGGAACACCGGGAACAGGCCGCGATCCGGGATGGTGCCGCCGCTGATCACGGCCACCGTCCGCGCGTCGCGCCGCGACTGCACGGTCCCCGCGACCCGGTCCCAGACGACGCGCGGCTTGAGGTCGGCGAACTCGTCGGCCGGGTACTGGCCGGCCAGCATGCCGAGCACCGCCTCGAACGTCTCGCGGCCGAGCTCGGCGAAGTTCTCCGCACGTCGCACCAGGGCGTAGAGGTCGTCCACCGGCCAGGCGCGCTCGGCGGCCGTGGCCACGATCTGCTGCGCCAGCACGTCGAGCGGGTTACGCGGGATCACCGTCGGCTCGATGGCGCCCTCGTGCATGAGCGCGCGTGACGACGGCACACTCCAGCAGGTCGCCGCGGTACTTGGGGAAGATCACGCCGCGCGACGGCTCGCCGACGTGGTGGCCGGCACGGCCGATCCGCTGGAGGCCGCGGGCGACCGAGCCCGGCGACTCCACCTGGATGACGAGGTCGACGGCGCCCATGTCGATGCCGAGCTCGAGCGAGCTGGTCGCGACGAGCGCGGGCAGCCGGCCCTCCTTGAGCGCCTCCTCGATCAGCACGCGCTGCTCGCGGGCCAGCGAGCCGTGGTGCGCGCGGACGAGCTCCTCGCCGGCGAGCTCGTTGAGGCGCTGCGCCAGTCGCTCGGCGAGCCGGCGGCTGTTGGTGAAGACGATCGTGCTGCGATGCGCGCGGATCAGCTCCAGCAGCCGCGGGTAGATCTGCGGCCAGATGCTGGTGCGTGCCCTCCGGGCCCGGCGGCGGGACCGCCCGGCGCCTCCTCGAGGGGGATCGCCTCGCCCATGCGGCTCATGTCCTCGACCGGGACGACCACCTGGAGGTCGAGCGGCTTGCGGATCGCCGGCGTCGACGATGGTGACGGGTCGGGACGGGGCCGGCGGCTTCATCGGCGGAGTGCCGGCGGACCGGAGGCTGCCGGCCGCCGAGGTACGCGGCGACCGCGGAGAGCGGCCGCTGCGTCGCCGAGAGGCCGATCCGCTGCGGCGGGACGCTCCGCCAGCGCCTCGAGGCGCTCCAGGGACAGCGCCAGGTGCGCGCCGCGCTTGGTGTTCGCCAGGGCGTGGATCTCGTCGACGATCACCCAACGGATGCCGCGCAGCGCCTCGCGGGCCGCCGAGGTGAGCAGCAGGTAGAGCGACTCGGGCGTGGTGACGAGGATGTCCGGCGGATGCTTGCCGAACGCGCGGCGCTCGTCCGCGGGCGTGTCGCCGGTGCGCATGCCGACGCGGACGTCGGTGGGCGTCTCCCCGCGCCGCCGCGCGGCCAGCGCGATGCCGGCCAGCGGCGACCGCAGGTTGCGATCCACGTCGTGGACGAGCGCCTTCAGCGGCGAGACGTAGAGGACGCGAAGCCGGCGCTGCGGATCGGCCGGCGGCGGCTCGGCCATCAGCCGATCGAGGCACCAGAGGAACGCGGCCAGGGTCTTGCCGCTCCCCGTCGGCGCGCAGATCAGCGTGTGCCGGCCGTCGGCGATGGCAGGCCAGCCCTGCGCCTGGGCGGCGGTCGGCTCGGCGAACGACGCCGCGAACCATTCCCGCGTCGCGGGATGGAACGCGTCGAGCGGGTCGATGCTGCTGGGTGTCGGCTCCTGCGGCCGGCGATTGCGAGGCACGGGCGCCGAGTATACCGCCCGGCCGCCCGATTAGAACAGATGATCTGATCATCGCGGGTGACCGGACCGGCGCCGCCCCAACGGCATCTGGCCGTCACCGCACGACCGTCAGCCCCGCCTCCTCCGCGAGCGCCAGAACGAGATCGAGGCCCGGGCCAGAATCGAGCGTCATCGTTTCTCCGGCGTCCGCGAGGAAGCCTGGCCCGACGCGGTCGCCGAAGAGCACGATCGCTCGTTCCGTGTCGAATTGGCGCGCGATCCAGATAAGCCCGTCGGCGGTCGGAGCGCAGCGGTGGAAGTACTCCGCCCAGCGGGCCGTCCGCTGGTAGTGGTGCTGGCCCGTCGGCTCGATCAGCTCGCCTTGCGACACGCCGATCCGGTGCCGGCCGAGTGTCGTGAGATCGACGAGCGCAAGCTGGCGCGTCGACCGGACTCTCGATAGTGCACGCCTGCGCGCGTCCTTTGCGTAGACCCGGGACCCGCGTGCCGTGGCTGGACGTCGGCACCGCCGCGAGGCCCACGCCCGCCGACCGGTTTGTCTCATTTCGGCCGTTTTCGTCCGGAGAAATCGCGTCGGCGGCGCTGCTTTTGATCAATCCGGCATCGGAGCGCCGATCTGTGACAAAGCCGAACCGGCGGGGCGTTGCGGTAGGCCGATGGCGTCCGATTTGATGCAAAGCAGCCCGCTGCCGCGCCGGTGATCCCTCGTCGCGCGCTCCCCGAACCATCGGCGGAGTGAGCCCGGGATCCCCGCCGTCCGCCAGCCGCATTGCTTCACATGCTCGCTCCTGCAAGATCGTGGGTGGCGCGCCGAACGCCGGCTCGGCCGAGCCGGCACAGCAGCCACGGCGCTCAGTACGGTGAGTTCAGGAATCCGCCGCCGATGAGGTACGGCCAGTAGTCGAAAGCGCCGTACCGGCCGACGTGGAGCGGGCTGAGCGCGTCCCACTGAGCGGCGAAGGAGAGGATCACGTCGTCCGGCCCGAGGGATGCGCCGTTCGAGAACTTCACGCCCTGGCGCAGCTGGCAGGTCCAGACCGTGAAGTTGGGATTGGAAGTGCAACTCGTCGCGAGCGCAGGCTCCGGCGTCAGGCTATTCACCTTGTAGTTGTACAGCGGCTCCTGGATCTGCTCGCAGGCGCGGATGGTTTCTCCGTCGGACTCGTCGGCGCAGTACAGGCTGAGCGGCTCGGCGTTCTGCACGAACTTGAGAGTCGCACGGCTCCCCGGCTTCATGAACGCGAAGCGCTCGTCGCTGACGCCCGACGAGTACGCGCCCTCGACGTCGGCCTTCCACGCTGTGCCGTTGCCGCCGTGCGCGACGATGACCAGCGGGACGTGCTGCTTGACCAGGTTGTTCATCTTGGTGTAGCCGGCCAGACGGGCGGCGGGCGTTGCACCCTGGTCGCCCTCGTTGACCGCGGCCACGAGGTCCGGATACAGGTTGCCGAACTTCAGCCCAGCGCCCGTGCCGAAGAAGTAGTCGACGAAGTTGCTGGTGTCCGGGTAGTCGGCGCCCCAGCCGAGCATGAACAGGCCCTTCAGCTTGCCTGCGGCGTTGTTGTCGAGGAATGTCCCCGACTCCTGCATGTCGAGCTGCAACTTGATTCCAAGATTGTTCTTGAGTTGGATGGCGATCTCCTGCGCGATCGTCGGCGGGTCCGGCAGGTACACGCGGACCGCGGCGCGGAATTGCAGCTTGGGCTTACCGACCCCCGCCACCGTGCCGGCATTCCAGGACGCCAGGGTCATGCCCTGTTCCGCGAGGCCCTGGGCCAGCAGCGTCTTGGCCGTGGTCAGGTCGAAGCCCCACGTCTTGTTGCCGCCGCACGCATAGGGGATGTCGCACGGCGTGAAGTAGTTGGCGACCTGGGAGCCGGGCGGGTAGAAGTTGTCGACGATCCGCTGCCGGTCGATTCCCATGGCGATCGCCTTGCGCACCTTGACGTTGGTCCACGGCTTGTAGGTGTTGTTCATCCCGAGGTAGAAGGTGTTCAGGCCGTCGCGCGGGATGTACTTGAGCGAGGGATCGGCCTGGAGCACCGCCACGTCATCCTTGCCGGGGTTGTCCATGCCGTCCACCGTCCCCGACTGCAGCATCACGAGTCGCTCCGCCGACTGGTCGGACCACAGCAGCTTGACCTTCGAGACGAGCGGCACCGGTCCCCAGTACGTGGGGTTGACGACAAAACTCACGCTGTTGCCGCGGTCCCAGCTCTGGAGCTTGTAGGGCCCGGTGCCGACGGGGTTCGTCAGCAGTTTGCCGTCGGTGGCATGGGCGATGAGATACCCGGCGTCCTGGATTGCGAGCGTCCCAAACGCGATCTGGGCCAGGAACGCCGCGTTCGGACTGCAGAAGCTGAAGATGACGCCCCGGTCGTCCGCGGTGGCACGGATGAGCTTCAGGTTTCCGGCGTATGACTGGCCGTTGAAGAGGTGGTGGGCGCAGTCGACGGTGCCGTAGGCCGGATCCGGGTAGATCCTGACGCCCTGCGCCGGGGTCGGCGGGTCCTGTGCCGGCCTGGCCTGGAACTTCTTCGTGGCGGACGCGGAGGCCCCGTTCTTCGTGCAGGTCACCTTCACCGGCCAGTTGCCGAGGGCGGTTGTCGTGGGGACGAGCCAGTTCCAGCTCGCGTTCCCGGAGCTGTTCGCGGGCTTCTTGCCGAGACCGCCGACGTGTGATACGCCGCTCGGATATGTGACGGTGATCGAGCACGACGCGGCGGCGAGCGTGTGGATCTTCGCGGTCGCGTAGTCGCCGGCCGTGACCGGGCTCGACAGCGACGTGAAGGTCACGGAGATCGCGGCCAGGGCCGGCGCGGGCCCGGATGCCAGGCTGCTTCCCGGGAGCGCCAGGATGGCCAGCATCGCCACGGCGAGCATTACGCGTTTCATCACGCCCTCCCTCGTACGGCTGCTCGCGCGGAGATCGCCGCCCTCCACCCCTCGGGCCGCATCACGGAGCACACCCGGACCAGCGTAGCGCCGAACGAGGTCCGTCGTGACCCGCCTGCGCGCTCGCAGCCTGTGGATCGGACACAGACGCGCCGCATCTCAGGTTGGCGGCACCTTGACCGCCCCAGCTCTCAGGCCGGAATGCCGTCCACCTCCGAAAGGAAGTCCAGCACAAGCCGGGCATACGCCTCGGGTTGCTCGAGGTTGATCATGTGGGCGGCGCCGGCGAAGACGTGCGAGCGTGCGCCGGCGATCCCTGCTGCGACCGCCTCGGACCCGGCTCGGGTGCCGACCTCGTCGAGATCTCCCCACATCAACAGCGTCGGGACGCGAACCTCGCCGAGCCGAGACACGGCGGCCGGATCGAGCGGTCGCGGCCGGCCACGGCCGGCGTCCGCGCGGTAGTTTTCGAGACCCCATTCGACCATGCGACGCCGAAGGTCCGGGTCCACGCGATCAGCCGGCTGCCCTGGGCCGTCGGTCCAGAGCCGTGTCTCCAACTCGACCAGCGCCTCCCAGTCACGCGCCGCCTCGACACGCTCCATCTCGTTCTCGAGGGTATCCATCTCGGGCGCCTCGAAGTCGAACCCGCCCGGCACGGAGCTGCAGAAGACCAGCGACGTGACGCGTTCCGGCCGCTCGATCGTGAAGTCCAGCGCAATGGTGGCTCCCCTCGACAGGCCCAGTACGTGCGCTCGGTCGACGCCGGCGTCGTCGAGGGCACGCGCGAGGTCGCCACGGTTGGAGAACTCGACGTCCTCGCTGGTCGTCCGCCCGAATCCCCGCTGGTCGTAGCGGATCACGCGGTGCCGGCGCGCGAACTCCGGGACCTGCTCGTCCCACATGCGCAGGTGCGCCACGCCGGCATGAAGGAGGATCAGCGCGGTCCCGGCGCCGTCGGCCTCGCGGTAGAGCCGACCGCCCGGGACGTCCAGGAACCCCTCCACGTGCCCGTTCGAGATGCTCGTCGCCTTCACCTTCCGGCCTCCTTTCCGCTCGTTCCATGCTGCCGGCGCCCCAGGAGGCGCACCGCCTGCGCAAGCGAGCGTTCAGCCGTCGCCATGTTCCGGGCGTGGAACGCCTCGGGTTCGGCCGGCGCCGTCCCGTCGGGATCCAGGAACCGGCTTGGAAGCGGCGACTGGTCGTATCGGGCTGCCTCCGTCGCCCACCGCCTGCGCCACGGATCGGGCACCGCATCCGGGATCTCGCGATGGGCCTGGGCCAGCCAGACGATCGACCAGGATCGCGGTACGACGCGATACGCGTCGTACCCGCCCCCGCCCGTCGCCAGCCAACGTCCATCGCAATACCGGTGTGCGATCTGGTCGAGCAGCTTCGCCACCCGGGCGTACGCGGCGGTCGTCACGCGAAGGTGCGCCAAGGGGTCGAAGGCATGGCTGTCGCACCCGTGCTGCGTCACGAGGAACGTCGGCTTGAACGCCTCCGCCAGCGCCGGGACCATCCGCTCCACGATCGGCAACCAGCTGGCGTCGCCGCTGTGCGGCTCGAGGGGCGCGTTCACGGCGGTCCCTTCCGCGCCGGACCCGCCGACCTCGTCGATGAAGCCGCTCCCCGGGAACAGGCTGTGGCCGGTCTCGTGGATGGAGAAGGTCAGCACGTCCGGGTCCATCCAGAAGAGCGACTGGGTGCCGTCCCCGTGGTGCACGTCGAGGTCAACGTACATGACCCGGTGGCCGGTGTCGCGCGCCGCCGCAACGCCGAGCGCGACGTCGTTGTACACGCAGAACCCGCTCGCGTAGCCCGCCATGGCATGGTGCAGGCCGCCGCCGGGGTTGAAGGCGTGGACCGTCTCGCCCGCAAGGATCCGCTCCGCTGCTGCGATCGAACCGCCCGCGATAGCGGCCGACGCCTCGTGCATGCCGTGGAACGCGGGCGTGTCGCCCGGCCCGATTCCCATGTGGTACGGCTGGTCGGGATGGTCCGAGAACGAGTGCACCTGCCGCACGTATTGGCGGTCGTGGAGCCTCTGGAGCTGTTCGTCGGTGGCCTCCGGCGGCTCGAGGAACCGCTCGGCACCGAGGGCGCGCAGCAGCTCGATGCCGGGGCCGAACCGGCGTGGGGTCAGCGGGTGACCCGGCCCGAAGTCGTACTCGCGAACGATCTCGCCGTAGATCACGAGAGGCTGATCCGAGGGCGGTGCAGCATCGTCTGGGGAGCGCGCCTGCTCGGCGGCGAGAGGCGGCGCCGGCTCTCCGGGGAGTGGCGCAAACCGGGCGGGCGGCGGTGGCTGGTCAGTCACGATCGACGGGCTGCCAGCCGATGCCCCTGGCGGCCTCGCGGAGCGCATCGGGAACCTTCTGCCCGGCGTCAAGCCGCGCGGCGAACGCGGCCACGAACGCCGCGAACATCCCTCGGTCGCCACGACCCGGGCGCGAGCCGGGCACGTATTCCAGCGACAACGGCATCTCGGCTCCGCCGGCCATCCCCTCCTCCGCCATCTCGTCGTCGCCGAACGCGACCTCGAGCGACGGTGCCTCGATGACTGTGGCCCGCTCCGCGAGGCGTGGCCGCACGGCACCGCCGAGCGGCACCACTGCGATCACCGCGGCGCCGGGATAGGCCGCGCCCTCGAGGGCGGCCGCCTCCACGTCCTCGGGGAGCGGCTCGGCCAGGACGAGCACCCGGTAGTCGGTCAGGTAGCGGAGTGCCAGGTCCACGTCGGCGGCCTCGAGCCGAGGGAGCGGTCGCCCAGCGTCGGCGGCCAACGGAGTCGCGCCGACGACCGAGGTTGCGCCAGGGACAGGAGTCGCACCGGGACCCGGGGTCGCGCCGGGAACCGGGGTCGCGCCGGGAACCCGGTCCATGCCGGCCCCGGGGGACGTGCCCCCGACCGCGGTCGCGTCGCCCCCCCGAGTCGCACCGGCGTCGCTGAACGCGCTGATCACCGGGGTCGCGCCCGCGGGATCGCGGAGCAGGGCAGCGTGGCCGACGCCGAGCCGCCCGAGCTCCACGACCGCCCGGTCTCCCTCCGGGTCGTCGCCGATCGAGCCCGCCAATTCGACTTTCGCGCCTCGCGCGGCGGCTTCGACGCAGATCGCAGCGGCAAGGCCGGCCAGGCGCGGCATCTCGATCGCAGCCGAGGTCGATGGCACCCCCGCGCTTCCGGCGGCGCGCACCGGCGCAGTAAGCCCGGGTCGGCCCAGTACGACGATCACGGGTGCACGACCAGATTCACGCGGGGATCAGCGGCGACGCCGTCACCGGGCGACCACGCCGTCCTCCGCGCGGACCGGACCGTCACGAAGCAATGCCACGTCGCCGAGGCCGGCGGCGCGCAACTCCGTCTCGAACTGCCCGACGTCCCCGATGACGACGATCGCCGCGTCCGCCGGCCGGATGTGGGCCCGCGCGGCCGCCAGGACGTCGTCGGCCGTCACGGCGGCGACGAGCGGACGGTAGTTGTCAAGCTCGTCATCCGGCAACTCGAACACGATCAGCCCGCCCAGCGCCGAGGTGACCTGGGCTGCCGTCTCGAACCGCAGCGGGAAGACGCCGACGAGGTAGTCACGTGCCATCGTCAGCTCGTCCGGCGTCACCGGCTCCTCTCGGATCCGTTCCAGTTCACCGAGGATGTCGCGGAGTGCCGGTACGGTCACGGCGGTATGCACGGCGCACCGAACCGCGAACGGCCCGGGTCCGCGTCGCAGGTCGAACCCGGAGTGCGCACCGTAGGTGTAGCCATGCTGCTCGCGGAGCAGGTGGTTCAGCCGGGAGTTGAACAGGCCGCCGAGGATCGTGTTGAGAACGCTGATCGCGTGGAAGTCCGGGACCTTCCGCGGCAACCCGACATGCCCGACACGCACTTCGGACTGCGGCGAGCCGGGGCGATCGACGAGGACGATGCGCGGCGCGTTGGCCCTCGGTCGGCCGCCGGGCGGGGCGGTCCGCCCGGGCTCCGCCCCGGGGACCCAGGCGCCGAACGCCTCCAACGCAATCCCCTCGACGTCGATGCCGTGGAGGTCGCCACACAGGACCAGCGTGGCCGCGGTCGGATGCATGAGCTGCGCGTGCCGTGCGGCCACCGCCGCGCGATCGATCCGCGCCACGGTCTCCTCGATCCCGGCCAGCGGCCGCACGTACGGCACTTCGGGCGCGTAGATCGTCTCGGGGAAGACGCGCTCGATGCGGCGACGCGGGTCGGCCTTGGCCTGCTTGAGATCGTTCAGGCGCTCGCCGCGCAGGCGCTCGACCTCCGGCTCCGGGAAACTCGGCTCGAGCGCCATCTCGGCGAGGAGCGCAAGCGCAGGCGCCAACCGGGAGCGCGGCATCTCCACGCTGGCCGCGAAGCTGTCCCATCCGGCGTCCGCCGACAGCTCGGCGCCGAGGCGCTCCGACGCCTCGACGAGTTCGACGGCGTTTCGAACCGCGGTCCCCTCGGGAAGCGCCCGGGCCGTCAGGACCGTGACGCCCCCGAGCTCGGGGGGCTCTGTCGTTGCGCCCCCGCCGGAATCGCCGCGCACGAGCAGCTGCGCGACGAGCAGCGGCCGTCCCGGCAGGTGACACGAGACCACGGTGAGCCCGTTGCCGAGGCGGGTTCGATCGAAACGGGGGAAGTGGTACTCGCGCGGTGCCGACGGCGCCGGACGCAGGTCCAGCACGGCCAGTGGATCGGGGGCCGTCAGCGGTGCCGGCTCCGCCCCGATGTCGCCAACGGTCTCGGACACGACGGCGCCCGTCGACGGCGCTTCTTCCAGCACGTCCTCGCGCGGCGGGGTCGTCTCGGTCGGTGCGGGAGCGACGGGAACATCCGTCTCGAAGCCGCGCAACGGGTCCTCCGTGAGCAAATCACCCTGCGGCCGAAGCTCGGTCATGCGGCGTCCTCCTCGCCCTCGTCGTCGGCCCCGGCATCGTTCTCGGTGCCATCGGCGGGCACGTAGGTGATCACGGCCCGGTTGTCGTCGCGGAAGACGTGGGCGGCCACCGCCCGGATGGCCATCGCATCGACCGCGAGGAATCGTCCCAGCTGTTCGTTGACCAGTTCCGGCCGGTCGAAGTACGTGGCGAACTGGCTCAGCCGGTCGGCCACCTCCTCGACACGCGAGAGCGCGCCGAGCTCGGCCGACTCGATCAGCGCGCGGGCCCGCGCAAGCTCGTCGTCGGTCACCGGCTCCTCGGCGAGGCGGGCAAGCTCTTCGAGGTAGACGCGCTCGACGGTGGCGGCGTCGCTCTCCGGCCGCGCCGTGACCCAACCCGCGAAGATCGAATGGCCCGACACGAGCGGCAGGGCGAACGCGGCGACGTCCTGCGCGATCCGCTCGTCCCGCACGAGCCGCCGGTGCAGGCGACTTCCCCGTCCGCCGGCGAGGATCTGCGTGGCCACCTCGAGGGCGTCGAACTCGGGCGTGCCGTATGCCGGCATCCGGAAGCCGAAGTGCACGCGCTCCAGCGGGACCGCGTCGGCGACGACCTCCCTGACCTCCGACCCGATGTGGTCGGGCGTGGGCGGCAGGCTGAACGGCGGATGCGCCGGCGTCGGCCGGATCGGGCCGAACAGCCGGTCCACGGCGGCGAAGACCGGCTCCTCGTCCACGTCGCCGACAACGGTGAGCACTGCGTTGTTGGGCCCGTACCAGGTCCGGAAGAAGTCGGAGACATCCTCGACGCTCGCGGCGTCCAGGTCTTCCATCGACCCGATCGGCGTGTGGTGATACGGGTGGTCCGAGGGAAACACCGCGGCCATCAGCTTCTCGTAGAACGATCCGTACGGCCGGTTGTCGTAGCTCTGGCGCTTCTCGTTCTTGACGACATCGCGCTGGTTGTCGAGGTTCTCCTGGCTGAGGGCGTCGAGCAGCGTCGCCATTCGATCCGCCTCCAGCCAGAGCCCCAGTTCGACCTGGTGCGACGGGAGCGTCTCGAAGTAGTTGGTCCGGTCGAAGTAGGTGGTGGCGTTGTTGACCCCACCGGCGCCCTGGACGATCGCCATGTGCTCGGCCTTTGCCACGTGGCGCGAGCCCTGGAACATGAAATGCTCGAACAGGTGCGCGAAGCCGGTCTTGCCGGGAACCTCGTGCTTGGATCCGACTGCGTACCAGAGGTTGATGGCGACGACCGGCGCCAGGTGGTCCGGCGCCACGATGATCCGGAGGCCGTTGGGCAGGCGACGCTGGCTGAAGGTGACGTTCGGCGCGTCTGGCTGAGGGTCGAGCATCGGGCTCCCGGGCTTGCCTCACCGGGGAACGGTCGGGGCGGCCGCCCGCACGGTGCGGACTGGATTGTGCCATTGCGCACGCTCCGAACGTCGCGACGCCTCCCCGCGGCTGCACGACCGCCCTGGACTGGCAGGGTTCCGCACCCCGCGCCGACCGAATGATCGTTCCGGCTCCGGGGCAGCGACCGCGCCTCCGCCAGGCAGCCGGACGCCGACGCCCCGGCCGCCATCGCGGTCCGCGGTTCCCGTCACCTTGGACGGTGTATCTCAATTCGGACGGAATCGTCCTGCGGAGCGGCATCACCGGGCCGCCGGGCGGCACCGATTGGCTCAGACCGGCCCGGAAAGGCCGAATTGTGACAAGACAAGCGCTGTTTCTCCTCCCAGCGACCTCGTGAGCCGAATTCCCCGGACGAAGACGTCCTTCTTGAGACAACCTGGCCGAGGATACGAGTCGGCCTGACCGGGCGGATCGTCGCAATTCGGCTCCCGGCGATGTGAGGCCGGGAGGGCAGTCTCGCCACCGGGATGGCGGCCGCTTCCGCAAATTCGCCCTCGAGGATTCGCCCTCGGATCTTGACATCGCCCAGGGACGGTGTTAGAAATCCATCTAACAGCAGTTAGTGGAGGCACGCAGACAATGGCTCGACCGGCGGGAACGGCGCACAGGACGCGAGCGGGACGGGGCACTCCCACCGCACCGCCGCGCGCCATCGTCCGGGACTTCGGTCGAGGAGGCCCGGCCTTCGAGCTCACATTCGAGGCACGGACCGCGTACGACTTCCTCGTCAGCATGGCCATCGAGGACGGGGACGATTCCGACATCCTCCCCGAGGACCGCGAGTGGCTCAAGCGCAGCCGAGACGAACTCGACCCGGAGGTGCGCGAAGCCCTCCTCGAGTGCTTCAGCGACGAGGCCAAGGACGTCTTCCATGGCCTATCGTCGATCCTTGTCGGATCGCCGGAAACGCGCACCGCCACGGACCTCATCGCGGCGGTGGAGTCGATCGGGGCGCGGGGGATGGCCCGCGCCGTCCTGGTCGACAGCCTGAGCGAGCCGGTCTCGGAAGACCTGCTCGAACGGGCGCTCGACATCGACCCCGATGCCATCGCGGAGCTGGAGCCGCGGTTGGGCAATTGGCACCGCGACGAGGTCATCCGGTTCCTGACCACGACCGAATCGCGAGTCGAGCAGCTCAAGCAGGGGATGGCCGCCTGGCTGCCCCGCTTCCAGCAGGTCGAGGAGCGCGTCGCGCGATACCAGGCGCGCGACCTCGCGTCCCGCGCGGATGACCGAGCTACGCTCACCCCGGCGGCACTCATCGAGCGCGTGACCGGAGGCCTCCGGCTGGTCCCGGAGCCCCAGGTCCGGCGGGTGATCCTGGCCCCGTCCTACTTCGCCCGGCCCTACAACTACGTCTACCAGGGTACGCGGTGGCGCCTCTTCTCATATCCGATCGCCGACGCTGTCCTTGAGAACAAGGACGATGCCACGCCTCCGGCGTCGATGGTGCGCCTCTATCGCGCCCTCGGCGACCCGACGAGGATGCGCATTCTCAAGCTTCTGAGCGAGCGCGACTGGTACCTGACAGAACTCGCCACGCAACTCGAACTGTCCAAGCCGACGATGAAGCACCACCTGGCATTGATGCGAGCCGCGGGGCTCTGCACGGTGACCGAGGAGGGAAGCCTGACCTACTACAGCCTCCGCCGCGACCGGCTCGAGGAGGCCGGCACGGAGCTCCGCCGCTACGTTGGCTGAAGCGGCGAGCGGGCCGGCCGCGGTCGAGGGCCGCGGCCATTTCTCGGCCCATGAGTTAGATGGATACCTAACAGGAGGAAGATCCAATGTTGCCGATGCCCGAGGAGCAGTACCGCTTCTTGCAGACCGAGCGCGACCATGCGCTCCGGGACCGGTCGAAGCTGTCAGGCCGCCCGACGAGCCAAGAAGGCGCGCCGCCGCTCACCGCACCTGGGGACATTTGCCGGCCTGCTGGCCAGGTTCGGGTACCGCCCCGCGCAACACGGGCCGGTCCGGGAGGCGCGAACCAGGTCGACGAGACTCACGGAAGCCAGCCGGCCCTGCGCGGATTGCCCGTCGCCGGCCGGACGCAGGGCCTGATCCGGTGGCGTTCGCACGAGCGGCGCGGCCGCCACCATGGAGACTCGCCGGCGGCGGCCTGAGGGCCGTTGCCCAGAGCAGCGTGCGTGGGGAGCACGAGTGGGGGCCATCTCGGCCCGAGCGAGGGCCGCCGGGACGGCCGGACCCGGCTCGACGACCCAGACCTCGCCGAGTCGTGCGTGGGCAGCACGAGTGGGGGCCATCTCGGCCCGAGATGTCGGAGCAGCGCCGCCTGTCCCCCGCGAAACCCCGAGCCGGCTCTGCAGACCGGTCTTCAGGCCCGAGCCGGTGCCCGGCAGATGACGACACCGTCCGATTGCTCTGTCCCCCGCAGGTCCAGGACCGAGGCGAATCCCTCCCCGGCAAGGCTCCCGAGTGACCGGTGCATCGCCCGGTGCTGCCGGCGCACGACACCATCGGGCACCATACGACCCGGCCGCGCGGCGTTCCACGCGAGGCACTGCTCCACCGGCATGTCGAAGGCAATCGCGATGGCCGGTCGTCCGTACCGCGCCGCCAGGCGCAGCAGTTGGCCCCGGGACGCGTGCACGACGTTGGTTGCGTCGACGACTGTCAGCAGCCCGCGGCGCAGGCGCTCGCCCGCAGCCAGGTGGAGCATCCGGAATGCCGCCGGCGTAGCCGACTGGTCCGCGGGGTCGCCGGAGACCATGGCGCGGAATTCGTCAGAGGACAGGATCTCGTCGGGGAGGAAGTGCCGGTGCGCAAAGGTCGTCTTGCCCGAACCCGCCGGTCCGACCAGGAGCACGAGCGCGTCGGGCGGGAGGACCATCGTCGGATTGCCACCCGGCGGTCCCGGCTCCGGTCCAACGATGGTCACCGGGCGCCTGCGCTCATCGGCCTATGGCGCGACGAAGCCTGTGGCGGCAGCTACGAGCGCCGCCTGGGCAGTCGCGACGTTCTTGTTCATGGCGAACATGGTGAGGATATCGTTGATCGCCGAGCTCCAGGCCGGGGCGGCGGCCGCCCCGTGTTCCATGCTCGGGACGATGCGTGTGGCTGGGTTCTGCCACTTGGTGATCGCCCACTTCTGGTAGTCCGTGTACTGCTGCTGGCCGGCGGGCGGGTTCCCGGCATCGAGGCGCGGCGGGATGGCGCCCTTCCAGGGGTTGAAGATGTCCTCGGCCTCGGCGGTCGCGAGATAGGCAAGGAACGTCCGTGCCCCGGCCGGATCCGGCGCCTTCCTGGGCAGCGTGAACGAGTCGGCCAGCGCCTGGTAGATGCCGGTGTTGCCGGGGGCGGGTGCCCAGCCGTAGCCGGAGAAGTCCATGTTCAGGAACTCGCGGTTGGCCCAGTCGCCCATGATCGTCATGGCCGCCTGACCCGTGATGAGCATGTCGGCGGCCTGGTCCCACGACAGCGTCGGGTGGTCGGCGTTCGCGAAGCCCAGGGCCATCTTCGCGTCCCTGAGGGCCGCCGTCACCCGCGCGTCGCCCCAGTCGGTCGCCCCCGTCCAGAGACCGTCGAAGTCTGAGGCACCCAGCTCCGCGATGAGCGCGGTCTCGAAGATCATGCCGAACGCCCAGATGCCCGAATCGCCGACGGCCAGCGGCGTGATACCGGCAGCCTTCAGCGTGATGGCGTCGGTCTTGAACTCGGCCCAGGTCGCCGGCGGGTGGCTGATCCCGTGGGCGGCGAGGACCGACTTGTTGTACCAGAGCACGTTGGTGCGGTGAATGTCGAGCGGCACCGAGTAGATCTTGCCGTCGCCGTCGCGCAGGATCGTGATCAGATCGGCCGGGAACTTCGACGGGTCGAGGATGTCGGAGCCGAGCGGGCTCATCAGCGAGCCGCCGGGCAGGTCCACGTATTGGCTCAGCAGTTCCCGGCCCACGTGCACCTGGAAGCTGTCGGGCAGGTCGCCGGCGAAGACGCTCTGCCTCGACGTTGTACTGGGCGATTGAGCCGGCCCCCGACGTCAGGGCGTCGTTGTAGGCGCACAGGCCCGGGTTTCGGCTGTTCAGGTTCGCCGACAGCGTGTTGAACCCGCTTGCCTCGCCGCCCGTCGTCCACCAGGACTCGATCTCGACGGGAGTCCTGCCCTGCTTCCGACAGGCTCGTGTTGGGACCCGTCTTCAATGTGAACCTGAGCCAGCCGGAAGCTGGCAACTGCCACGCCGCGCTGAACTGCAGGTAGTAGGTCGTGCCCTTGCGCGACGTTGAAATGCAGCGTGTCGCAGCCGACCGGTGCGAGACTGCTTCCCTTGTACACGGCCACAGACGCGCGGTAATCGCTGCGGCCCAGGTCGAGGACGACGTCGCCGTCGCTGGTCGGGGTGTACTTGAACCACACAGTGTGGTCAGGCGTCCAGCACCACGGCGACGGCTCGGAGCTCGCCGTGGCGCCCCGCGTGTCCTCGCTGTGCGTGTAGGGCAGCGTGCCGATCGCGATCGCATGGCCCGGGAGGTCGTTGGCCGGTTGCGTCACGCGGACGACGCGCAGGTGCAGCGTTCCGGACCCCCCGCTCACTCCACCGACCTGGATGTAGTAGGACTTGCCCGCGACAACGGGAACCACGGTGTTCGAGTTGGTGTTCGCGTTCGTCATCCCTGCCGCGCCGTAGCCCACGAAGGTGAGGGACGTCAGCGTCGATCCTCGGTACACGACGATGACGACGTCGAACGTGCTGCCATCGGCGTCAAGGCCGAGTTTCCCGCTCGTCGTCGGCTTGTAGCGATACCACACGGTGCGGCCGATGCCGCAGGCACGGATTGGGCTCGTGCGGCTGCCGGGTGGCGCCGCGCGTGTCGAGGATCTGCTTGAACGGCAGGGAGGTGATCGCTCTGGCGTGCGCGAATGCGTCATTGGCGGGCGGCGCCACCGCCACCGCCGCCGGCACCGCCGGAGAGCCCGCCTGAGCCGGGCCGATCATCACCAGGCTCGCGATGACCGCGACCACGAGCACGATCGAGCCGACGCCGATTCGCGCGAACATTCCCCAACCCTCCCTCTGGCGGGCACCAATTCTACCGACGCGCGACCGCCGGCCCGGCACCCCCTTCGGTTCGAGTATGGCACCGTCGGATGGGCGGAATCGCGTCTCCGCTCCGCACGCCGCCTCTCGCGGACCAGCAGCGCCGCGTGTCCGTATCGGGCCCGCTCACGCCGCCCGGCGGGAACGTCGATGCGGACTCACCACGCCGTTCCGCGGATCAGGACATCGTCGCCGCTGGGCATCCGGGACGTGAGTTCGATTCCGTCGCCCGCGTACAAGTCGAACGCGCTGCCCCAGGTGACGTTCACGGAGACATGCCCGGTGCTATTCGACGTTGACGATCGCCACCACACCGGAGCGAAGCGTTCCTGACCGAAACGTGGAGACAACCACGCCCAGCTGTCGCCCCGCTTTCCCTCGCGCAGCACGCTCCCCCCCGATGACCTGGGGCTCAATCTAGCCCTCTCGAAGCACGGCCGCCTGCTGATTCCAAGCCTCTGGACGTGCCGCGCCCCCGGCAAGCCACTCCCCGAGCGGCCGGCACTCGGCGAGCCGCTCGCGCAGCGCCGGGTCGAGCGAGCGGGCCGCGGCGATCGCCGTGTCGATGGTCGTCATGCAGAGGATCCCCTCTGCGATCGTCGCGTGGCGGATCGCGGCCGCGTCACGCGCCGGGCCGGACTTCGGCGACGGGGTATTGACCACCAGCGACGCCACGCCCGACCCGATGAACGGTCGAGGATTCCGGGCCGCTCGTCCGGAGGCTCGCCCAGCCGCGCGACCTCCGGCACCGCGTGACCGAGGGCGCGAAGCGCGGCGGCCGTGCCGCTCGTCGCGGCGAACCCGTAGCCCGCGTGCGCCAGAGCGGCCGCCAGCGGACCCAGCATCCGCTTGTCGCGATCGGCGATCGACACCAGCGCCACCGCACCCGAATCGGTCGGCACCGGCGGGCGCAGCGAGGCGGCGATCAGCGCCTTGGCCAGCGCCACGTCGGCGTCGGGGTGGAGCCCGATCACCTCGCCGGTCGACTGCATGCCCGGGCCGAGCGACGGGTCGACGCCCTGCAGCTTCGATGTCGAGAAGACCGGCGCCTTCACGGCGACGATCGGCGGGGGCGGCAGCAGGCCGTCGTCCCAGCCGAGGTCGGCGAGGCGCGCGCCGAGGGCGACCCGCGTCGCCAGCGCGACCATCGGCACGCCGGTGACCTTCGAGATGAACGGCACCGTCCGGCTCGCGCGCGGGTTCACCTCGAACAGGTAGACGCCGTCGTCGCGGACGATGAACTGGGCGTTGATGAGGCCGCGGACGCCCATCGCCAGCGCGATCCGCCGCATCGCATCGCACGATCGCAGCCTCCTCGATGATCGAGAGCCGCTGCGGCGGGAAGACTGCCACCGAGTCGCCGGAGTGCGACGCCGGCGCGCTCGACGTGCTCCATCAGCCCCGGGATCAGCACCCGCTCGCCGTCGCAGACGGCGTCGACGTCGACCTCCAGGCCCTCGAGGTACGCGTCGATTCGCACCGGCCGGTCCTCGGAGACCGCCGCTCGCGGTCGCCAGCTGGCGCGCCAGGTCGCCCGGCCCGAAGCAGAAGTCGATCGCCAGGCCGCCGATGACGAAGCTCGGTCGGACGATCACCGGGTAGCCGACGCGTTCGGCGACGAGGAGCGCCTCCTCCAGTGACGTGACGATGCCGCCCTGTGGCTGCGGAATGCCCAGCCGGTCGACGAGGCCGGCGAACCGCGTCCGCTCCTCGGCGAGGTCGATGGTCTCCAGCGTGAGACCGGCCAGGGGGACGCCCGCTGCGACGAGCGGCCCGGCCAGGTTGAGCGGCGTCTGACCGCCGAACTGCACCAGCGCCGGCAGCCGGCATCGTCCCCTTCCGCAGTCTCCGCGTCCACGACCGCGAGCACGCTCTCGGGGTCCAGCGGCTCGAAGTAGAGGCGCGAGGACGCGTCGAAGTCGGTCGACACGGTCTCCGGGTTCGAGTTGACCATGACGGCCTGCCAGCCGTCGTCGCGCAGCGTGTCGGCCGCCTGGACGGCGCAGTAGTCGAACTCGATCCCCTGCCCGATGCGCACCGGACCCGACCCGATCACGAGCGCCGCAGGGCGCGCGACCGGGGACGCCTCCGGCGGCGAGCCCGCTGCGGCGTACGTGGAGTAGAAATAGGGCGTCTCCGCGGCGAACTCCGCGGCGCAGGTGTCGACCATGGCGAACCCCGGGCGCAGGCCGATTGCCTCCCGGCGCGCGGCCACCTCTGCCGGCGGAGAGGCCGGTCAGCGTCGCGATGTCGCGGTCGCCGAACGCGGCACGCTTGGCCGAGACGAGCAGCGCGTCGGAGAGCGGACCGTCCCTCCTCGCCGATCCGCGCGGCGACGTCGACGAGCCGCTCCATCTCCCCCACGAACCACGGCGCGATGCCGGTCGCGACCTGGAGCTCGGCCGCCGGAACGCCCCGGCGCAGCAGGGCCAGCAGTCGCCACAGCCGCGAGTCCGACGGCGCCAGGAAGCGCCGCAGCAGGATCGGGCGGGAGGCGGCGATGGCATTCGTGCGGTCGGCGCAGACGAGCCCGTCCTGCCCGACGAACACTTCGCCGACGAGGTCCTCGCGCCGCAGCGCGGCCGGGCGCTCCCCGACCCCGCGAACCGGTCCGCCCAGGATGTCCAGCGTCGGCCCCCAGGCAGGATCTTCCGCGAGGAACCCGGCGCCCGCCTGCTCGAGGCCGCGCAGGGCCTTGTTGAGCGCCGCGCCGAAGGTCCGGTCGATCGCCATCACCTCGCCGGTCGCCTTCATCTGCGACCCCAGCGTCCGGTCGGCCGTGGGGAACTTGTCGAAGGGGAAGCGCGGCAGCTTGACGACCACGTAGTCGAGCGCGGGCTCGAACGCCGCAACCGTCGTGCCGGTGATGGCATTGGGGATCTCCGCGAGGCGCCGGCCGACGGCGATCTGCGCGGCGACCCGGGCGATCGGGTAGCCCGTCGCCTTGGAGGCGAGCGCGGAGGACCGGCTCACCCGCGGGTTGACCTCGATCACGGCATACTCGGCGCTGCTCGGGGAGAGCGCGAACTGCACGTTGCAGCCGCCCTCGACGCCGAGCGCCCGGATGATCGCCAGGGCCGCCGAGCGGAGCCGCTGGTGCACCGGGTCCGGCAGCGTCTGGACCGGCGCGACCACGATCGAATCGCCGGTGTGGACGCCGAGCGGGTCGACGTTCTCCATCGAGCAGACCGCGATGCAGGTGTCGTCCGCGTCGCGCATCACCTCGTACTCGATCTCCTGCCAGCCGACGAGGCAGCGCTCGACCATGACCTGGTGGATCGGGCTGAGGCGCAGGCCGGTGCGGATCCGCTCGCGGTACGCCGACTTCGGTGGCGACGATGCCGCCGCCGGTGCCACCGAGCGTGAAGGCCGGCCGGATGACCGCCGGCAGCCCGATGCGCTCGAGCGCCAGTTCCGCGGCCTCGCGCTCGTTCCTCGTCCGTGTCGCCGGCGACGATCTCCGACGGCGCGTACGGCTGGCCGATCCGGTCGAGCAGGGCGCGGAACCGCTCGCGATCCTCCGCCATCTCGATCGCCTCGATCGGGGTGCCGAGCAGCCGCGTCCCGGTGCGGGCAAGGGCGCCCGTAGCGGGCCAGGTCCATTGCGAGGTTGAGCCCGGTCTGGCCACCGAGGCCGGCAAGGATGCCGTCGGGCCGCTCGCGAATGAGGATCCGCTCGGCGACCTCGACGGTGAGCGGCTCGAGGTAGACGACGTCCGCCACGCCCGGGTCGGTCATGATCGTCGCGGGGTTGGAGTTGAGCAGGATGGTCCGCACGCCCTCCTCGCGGAGCGCGCGGCAGGCCTGCGTGCCGGCGTAGTCGAACTCGGCCGCCTGGCCGATGACGACCGGCCCGGAGCCGATGATCAGCACAGAGCGGGGGCGAGGGCGGCGACCGTCCGCCGGGCCAGAGGGCGCCTCGAGCGCGGCGACGGCCTCCGAGACGTTCACGGCGCCCGTCATCCGGCGGCCCGCACGCGATCGAGGAAGCGATCGAACACCTCGACTGCGTCGAGCGGCCCGGGCGAGCCCTCCGGGTGGTACTGCACCGTCTCGATCGGCAGGCTCCGGTGTCGCAGCCCCTCGACCGAGCCGTCGTTCAGGTTCCGCTGGCTGACCTCGAAGCCGGATGCGGCCGGCAGCGACTCGCCGACCACTTCCACCTCGTGGTTCTGCGCCGTGACCTGGACTCGCCCGGTGCCGAGGTCCTGCACCGGGTGGTTTGCGCCGTGATGGCCGAACCGCAGCCGGCGGGTGTCCGCACCGGCGGCCCGCGCCACGATCTGGTGCCCGAGGCAGATCCCCAGGAGCGGCCGACCGTCGTCGATCACCGCCCTCGCGAGGGCGAGCGGGCCGTCCAGCCGTGCCGGATCGCCGGGGCCCGGCGACAGCACCAGGCCGCGCACGTCCGGCCCCAGCGCGACATCGGCAGTCGTGGTGTGCGGCAGCACGCGGACCCGGACACCGCGACGCTGGAGTGCCCGCACGATGTTGGTCTTGAGCCCGTAGTCGACGACCGCGACCAGCGGACCGCGCGTCCCGACGTCGTACGGCCGACCGGCCGACACCTGGCCGACGAAGTCCTGGTCCTCCCAGCGCGGCACGCGCCCGCGCGCGGTCGACCGCCTCGTCCGGGTCGATCTCCCCCGGCGCCGGTGATCACGCAGCGCTGGCAACCGGTTTCGCGCAGGTGGCGCGCGAGTGCGCGGGTGTCGACGCCGGCGATCGCCGGCACGCCCCGACGCCCGCAGGATGTGGACGATCTGGCGGGCTCGGCCGAGCACGCGCGGCAGTGGCGTGGCCGACGACGAGGCCGCGCAGCCAGGGTCGCTCCGACTGGTCGTCGTCGGAGAGGCGACCGTGATTGCCGATCAGCGGGTACGTCATGACCACGACCTGGCCGGCGTACGAGGGGTCGGTGCAGACCTCCTGGTAGCCGGTCTGGCTCGTGTTGACGACCAGGTCGCCGCCCGACGCGACGGGCGCGCCGAACGCGACGCCGCGGAACCAGGTCCCGTCCTCGAGCGCGAGCAGCGCCGGGCCGTGGCCACCGAGCCGCGGGTCCACGACGGCGTCGGATGGCACCGGCAGTACCAACCGCGTATGACGCTGTTGGCCGGTGGCGACGGATGTCATGAAGTAACGGGCCCTGCGCACGCCAATGTCGCTGCCGGGCGCAGGGGCACGCCATTTCCCCGGGCAGGCTCGATCATGTGGGCGCGCGCCGCCCGATGGTCCCGGTCCGGCATGCTATTCGGGCTGGCTGCCGGCGCCCGCCGACTCGACCCCACCGGAGGAGTCCGACCCGCCGGAAGCCTCGGACCGCTCGGCCATCGCGCCGTAGGGCGCATGAAGGTCCATGCCGATCCCTTCGAACGGCGGACGGTCCGAGGTCTCGATGTGCAGCGCCACCGGCTCACTGGAACCGCCGCTGCCGACCGACCTTCCCGCGAGCCCGCGGAGCCCCGTCCCGGGCCGCAACCGGAGCCTGCGGGCAAGTGCCGCCCTCCGCTGTGCGCCTCGTCGAGGTTCGAACAGCAACACCGCGCCGCCGACGAGGCCCAGGGCGCCCACGGCGATCCCGAACGCGGCGAACAGGCGCAGCCCGCCGAACATCGACCGCGGACGAGCGACGCCGCGCGGCATGCGCAGCTTTTCCCCGGTTGCTCCCACGGCCCCGCCGACCACCTGGCTCCCCGCGTCGATGGCCTCGCGGAGGCTGTGGCCGGCCCGCTCGACAATGGCGCCGAGCGTATGCCCCGCCGAGTCGATCGTTTCGCCGGCGACCCGGGCCGCAGCGTCGATGACCCGGCCGACCAGGTGGCCAGCCGAGTCGACCGCCTCGCCGATGGTGCGCCCGCTTCCACGAAGATCCGGCGACTTCAGCTGGACTCCTTCGAGCCGGCGCAGGTCGATGCCCGGCAATTTCATGTTCGAACATGTCGACCCTGGGTAGCTCCACCCGCGGAGCCTCGAGCCCGTTCGGCAGCTTGACGTTCATGCGGCCACTCCCCTTTCCTGTTGGCCCGCGCAAGGGCAGTTCGCCAGTATGGTGCGCCCACAGGCCCCCGATCAACCTCTCGGAGAAGTGACAGACGCATTGCGGCCCGCCGGGCCTGCAGGTGGGGCGCCGTGTGCAGCAGGGCTCGTGCGCCGCCTCGCGCGAGAGGCGCTACTGGCTGAAGCCCAGCAGCTCGCGTACCCGCGGCGCGATCAGCTCGACCCAACCGGCGTACTGCTTCGCACTCGGATGCAGGCCATCGGCTGCCACGAGTGTCCCGTCGTTGGAGACCAGGTTCGCGACCGGCGTGATGTCGATCACGGCCAGCTTCCGCTTGGCTGCCTCCTGCTCCAGCACCTGGTTGAACGTGCGGATGCGCGCCGACTGCCGTGTGGGATCGCCGTAGTTCGATCCCTGGGGCGTCAGCGTGTAATCCGGGATCGTGACCACGAAGATGTGCTCCGCGGGAACCTGCTGCAACAGGGCGTCGAACAACTGGCCCATTTGCGCCCGGTAGGTGGCGGCGTCCACCTTCTGGACGACGTCGTTCACCCCGACCTGGACGCTCACGAGGTCAGGGTCCAGCCGGTCGACCTGCGGCACCTGCGACGCCAGCACGTCTGCGCTCGTTGCGCCACTGACCGCAAGGTTGCGGATGAGGGTGAAGTCGCGAACGGGGCTCAGCGTGCGGACGAGCTGATTCGGCCAGCGGTCACGGTGCTTGACGCCCGTGCCGATCGTGTAGGAATCGCCCAGCGCGACGAATCCGACCGGGGACGGCGTCGGGCCCGGCGTCGCCGATGGCGTCGTCGGGATCGTCGGCTCGTTCGTCACCACGAGCGGATGCGTGGTCGCACCCGTGGCACCTGAGCTTGGAAGAACGGAGCTTCCACAACCCACCACGACGAGGCCGATCAGGGATGTGACGAAGAAGAATGCCCTCACCGGATGTGCGTGCCAGCATACCCGCTACCGCCGGACTTGCAGGAGCGCGTAGTCTTTGTGGCGGCGGGGCGTCGCCAGCCCCTCATCACTGGCGCAGACGGGAGATGCCATGGCGCGTGCAATGTGGCGCGGAGCGATCCAGTTCGGGCTGGTGACCATCCCGGTGAAGCTCTACCTGGCGACAGAGGCGCGTGGGGGCCTGTCGTTCAACCTGCTGCATCGCGAGTGCCTCAGCCGGATCCAGATGAAGACGCACTGCCCGATCCACGGCGAGATCACGCGATCCGACACGGTCCGGGGATACGAGTGGTCCAAGGGTCAGTACGTGGTCGTCGACGAGGCGGACTTCGAGGCCGTACCGCTGAAGACGGTGCGCGCCATCGAGATCGAGCAGTTCGTGGAGGCCGACCGCGGGGACTACGCCACCACGTTCGTCAAGCAGTGCTACTACCTCGAGCCGGAGCCGGTCGGACGCAAGGCGTTCTACCTGCTCAAGTCCGTGCTCGCAGAGAGCGGCCTCCAGGGCATCTGCAAGATCGTCCTGAAGGACCGCGAGGCGCTGGCCGCCCTCGACCCGTTCTCGTAGACCATGCTCCTCTCGACGCTCTACTGGCCGGACGAGGTCCGTGACCTCGGCGAGCTGGACCTGCCGGCCGAGCAGTTCGAGTTCAAGCCCGCCGAGAGGCAGATGGCGACGCAGCTCGTGCAGGCGATGACCGGCGAGTTCGACCCGGCGCAGTACCACGACGAGTATCGCGAGGCCCTGACCGCCGTCATCCAGGCGAAGATCGAGGGACAGCCTGTCGAGGCGGCGAAACCGGAGCCGGAGCCCGGCAAGCTGACCGACCTGATGGCGGTGCTGGAGGCAAGCGTCGCCGCGGCACGCCAGGCCAGCGGCGACCGCCCCGGCGCCACGGGAGGTGGAAGCCATCCCGATCGAGGCCGACGAGCAGCCGGCAGCGCGCCGGCGGCGCGCCGCCGGGGGACGGGTGCGGCCGGCGGCGAGGTGGCCGAACCGGCGCCCGCGCACGCCCCCCATGGGGCGCGCAGCCGAGCCCGCTCCAAGCCTGCCGACGCCGAGCCGGAGACGGTGAGCGCGTCGTCCGCGACCCGCACGGAACGCCGCCGCAGGACCGCGTAGCCGGCAGTGGCAGGCACCCTCTCGGGCTCGACCGATCAGCTTTCGCTGTCTCGTCGCGCCCGACCGCGCCGGAGGCCGGCTGCCGCGAGCGCTCCGACCGATGCTGGCGATCCGCCGGTGGCGGCGGCGTTCGACGACGACTCCTACTTCTTCGAGCCGTGGTGGCCGGGGACGCGCGGGACCGCGTTCCTTGAGCGCGGTCGCCTGCGACTGCAGGCCGGGCACCTCAGCGATCCCCTCGCTGCATTCCCCGAACTCGACGTGATCGCCTCCCAGCTTGCGGCGGATGGCGTGGTCGTCGACGGGACGCTCCTCGTGCTCGACGACCAGGGTCGGCCCGATGCCGACCTGCTGCGGAGGCGGCTGATCGATCCGCGCGCCGGCGGCTGCGGGGCGTTCGTGGCGTCCGACCTCCTCTGGGTCGAGGGCGCCCCGATCACTGCGCTGCCGTTCGAGGTGCGCCGGCGCAGGCTCTCGTCCGTGTTGCGTGACGCCGACCGGTGCGTGGTCAGCCGCGGGCTGCGGGGCGAGGGCATCACGCTGGCAGCCGCCGTCGCGTCGATGGGCCTCGACGCCATCTCCGCCCGTCGCCTCTCGGCGCGCTGGCATGGTGGAGATGCCGGGACGGATTGGCTGCGACTCTCCGTGGGGGAAACGCCCGCGCCCGAGGCCCGCCCGCTGCTCGTGCTGCTCCAACGGCTGCCGCTGGACACCTGATCCCGGTACCGCGGCCGGCCCCCGGCGCGGCGACGCTCACCTACGACGCGGCGGGGTGCTCGATGGGAACGAGGTCAAGTCCACGGGCGGTGATCTCGAAACGCCAAATCGCCATTGAGTGGCCGGTCGCCCGGGTCTTCTTCACGGCGATTGCGCGCCCCAGGCTGCCATTCTCCCGGTCGTACAGCAGCACGATCAGGTTGTCCGACAGGTGAGAGACCGCATAGGCAGAGGTCGGCCCCACGCCGACGTGCACCTCCGTCTCGAGCGTGTAGAGCATCGTGATACCGGCACGGGCGCACCGTTGGGACAGCGAGTACACGGACTCCTGGAGTCGAATCTCATCCCCTGCCCTGACCTGGAAATCGCTCAGGCTGTCGATGACAAGGCGGCGCGCGCTGATCCTCTCAGCCGTATCGATGACGTTCCAGACCCACTCGTCAAGGTAGAGGTCAACCGGCGAGCGGTGCAACACCTCCAGCCGTCCAGCCCCGCCGAAGTCAAAACCCGCCCGCGCGCGCTCGATCTGCGCCTGGTCTTCCTGCAGTGTTGCCATGAGCACCGCCTCGCCGGCCCTGACCCCGGCGGCCAGGAAGTGAAGTCCCAGCATCGTCTTGCCGCTGCCGGACGGTCCGCCCACCAGGGTCGTGGAACCGGACAGCAGTCCTCCTTCCAGCATCTCGTCGAGCGCATCGAGTCCAATCGAGATCCGGCCTGTGCCCACCTCGTACCCCGGTTCGTCGACGGGACCTACCAGGCGTGGGAAGACGTGGAGCCCGTCGGCCGCGAGCCGGTATGCGTGCTCGCCGGACCGAAATGCGCTACCGCGAAGCTTCTCAACCTCCAGCGTCCTGGTGATGCGCAGGCCCGTGCGGTCCGTCCGCAGCACGAGGATCGAGTCCGCCACCGCGAACTCGGGCCCCCCTGCAAGCTCGTCGGGGCCGTACTCACCGATCCAGAAGGTGGTCATCGGCACGGCGCTGAGACGGCCGGCGAGGGCCGTTACGAACCGGCGGAATACCGACGACGCCGTTGCGAACGCGGACAGGCACTTGAAGCTGTCGATGACCAGAATGCCGGGCTGGCGCTCGCGCAGGATGTCGGCGATCCGTCCCAGTGCCGCGTCGAGGCCGCCGTCCTGGAGGAAGCCCCCGAGGTCCTCGTAGAAGACACGGTGACCGATCGCCCCGGGATCGAAGAACGTCAGCTCCTGGCCATACCGAATCATCTTCTCGAGCGGCTCGGATGCGGTGGTCAGGTAGACGGCTGGGCGCTCCGCAGTGGCGTTCTGGAACACGTACAGCTGGGCGAGCATGGTCTTGCCGGTACCCGGGAGACCGGCAATCAGGTTGATGGCGTTGGCGGGCAGCCCACCGCCAAGGATTTCGTCGAGCCGGGGCCGGCCGCTTGAGATCCGCTCCATCAGGATGGTGACCCTCCGCGCAGCAGCGCGCTCTGGCCGAGGAGATCCTTGACAACCGAGACCAGTTCGAGCTCTCCGTAGGGTTTGGCCAGGAAGGCGTCCGCTCCCGCGGCGGCCGCTTCTTCGGCGATGTCGAGCGAGGAGATCGCGAGGATCGGTCGGTCGGATCGCTCCCGCAATCGGCGGCAGAGGTCGATTCCCGTTCCACCGGAGATCAGCAGGGCGACGATCGCCAGGTCCGGAGTCGTCTCGGCATCGAGCCGCAGCGCCTCCGCAGCGTCGAACGAGATCCGAACATCGAAGCCCTCCGTGCGCAGGAAGTACTCCGAGAACTCCGCGGCAAACGGATCCCGCTCAGCGAGCAGGATCAGCAGGCGGCGCGACGCGATCCCTTCCTCGGGCACGGGACCGGTCCCTCTCTCTTTGAGTTCCTCCAGGAGGCGATGCGCCTCCGCCGGAGTCGATCCCTCGGCGATCCGAGCCGTCACAAATTGCAGCTGTTCAAGCTGGTCTCGGGAGTACAGGCGCTGTCCACCCGGGGTGCGCGAAGGCTCAATGATCCCGTATCTTTCCTGCCACGATCGGATCGTGCCCACGGGAACATTGAGCATCCGCGCGACCGCCCCGATCGCGTAGATCGGTCTGGAACCCAGCCGTTCCTGCACTGACGGAACGTCTCTGTCGGCACTCATGATCAGGCCACCTCTCTTGGCCGGGGACAGGCTGGTCATGCACGCAATCAGTCACCAACGAACCATTACCGACCGAGCAAGGGTACAGCCTCCATGGGGCCTCATCAAGCCGGATCGGCACATAGGTCCGCAGTACCTCTTCACAAGTTCTGCACATCGATCCGATTACTCGGCGCCGCCGGAGTTCTGCAGGAGTCGACCGGACGACGCTACGCGCCCTGCCCGCCGCTCCGCGGGCGAGTGCCCCGGGCGATGGCCGTCGAGTCGTCGCCGAGGCCCTCCTGCCGGTAGACCTCCCGGGTGAAATCGTCGAGCAGCACGCGTCCCCGAAGGAGCGCCTGCTCCGCTGGCGCGCGTCCGGATGCGCCGAAGAAGTCGCGCAGGTTCAGTCGACCGAACCACTGCTGGAGCTTTTCCCAGTCGGTCTCGCTCTCCTCGAGCTCGGCGAACCGGAATCGCTTCTTGCGGGACTCGCGGCGGATCTCGTCCTCGAAGCGTTCGACGCTGTCGATGACCTCCTCGTACTCGGCATCGCGCGCGGCATTGAAGCGGGCGATGAGCTCGGCCTCCCACCCCTCGGTCGGCGATGCGGTCTCGAGGAGCGACGCCTCCCCGCCGAACGCCCGGATCTTTTGGCCGACCTGGTCGAGCCGCACCCGCAGTTCCGGGCGGTCGGGCACGACCGCCACCGCCTGCTGGAGGTAGACGGCGCCGAGCTGGCGGAGCTGCCTCCAGACGTATGTGCGCCGTGCCGACGACTCGGCCTTGACCCGGTAGATCAGGAGTAGCCAGCGCAGGGCGGGTCGCGGTCCGTCCTCCATGCTCATCTTGTCCCCATCATCCGCTCACGTCCCTCCGTTGCATTCCCCATGCGCCGATCGTAACGCCGCCGATCGCGAGCAAGAGGCAGATGGTGATCCCCGCCAGGTCCCATCGGCCGACCATCGGCTCGCCGAGGTGCGTCGTCAGCGCAAGCTTCTCGAACCAGTCGGGAAGCCGGAGCGCCGGCGCCAGGAGGTCGACGAGGAATGTTCCGATGGCAACGGCGAGGACGGTCGGCGCCCCCAGCGAGGGCCCGAACAGCCCCGCGACTGCGACGCCGACACCGGCGAGCGCCATGCCGTAGACCGCGAGCACCAGGACCCCGACGGTCGGCTGGAGCGGATCATCCCCCGTCGCCGCGACGCCGAGGGCAATGGAGGCACCGAGGAGGACGGTGACGATGCCGATTGCCAGCCAGGCGGCGATGGTGCTCGCGGCCGCCCAGCGGACCCGGGTGAGCGGCGTCGTCAGCGGGAGCTCCAACCGGCCGGCCGTCTCGTCCGAGCAGCGACCGGCAACGAGGGTCGCCGCGGCGAGCCCGACGAGGACGAAACCAAGCTCGGCGAACGCCAACTGGAGGAAGCCGGCAGTCGTGGTGATGTCGATCCCGGGGACGAGGTTTCGGACCATCTGGGCAAGGTCGGGCGCAGCAGTGATCGCGTCGGTCACCGACCGAGCGGATGCCGCCATGACGAGACCGTACAGGCCCAGGCCGATCCCCCAGGCGATCGCCGCTGGCAGGAGATCGCCCAACGAGCGACTGAGCGGCCCCCGGATGCCGAGCAGCGCGGCCGGAAGCCCGGGGGTCGGGATGGATACCGTGACCCCGACGTCCCTGCGCACAAACGTCTCGACACCAATGGCCAGGAGCGCGACGCAGACGATGGCGATGAGCGCCACCGCGGGCCAATCGGATTGTCCGGCGAGCGGGATGTGGCCGGCGCTCCACGAGAACCAGGTGGACTGTGCCAGCGTGTCGAACGCCGGGACGACGGTGCGGTAGCTGTTGAGAACGTAGCCCGCGACCATGACCGCTCCGGCGATGCCGGCGGCCGCGCCACGCCCCAGCAGCGGGCGCGAGGGCGAAGGCGATCGAGCCCGCGATGAGTGCCTTGAGCCCGAGCGCGACGGCGAAACCGATCGCAGCGTCCGGTGCAATCGCATCGCCGGGAAGCCTGCCGAAGGCGGCACCCGTCGCCCAGGCCGCCACCGCGAGGATCGCCATGGCGACGGCGAGTGCCGTCACGTGTGCCGCCACCTTCTCCAGCGCGATCGAGCGGCGCGAGTGCGGTGTCGCGACCGTGAAGTCGAGACTGCCGCGACGTGCCTCACCGGCGAGCGTGGACGACAGCGCGAGGATCGACCAGAGCCCGACGAGAAGGGCGAAGTACGCGCCGTAGTGCCAGGAAATGAACCCGCCCAGCGTGTCGACGTTCACCGGGGTCCCGTACAACCCTCGCAGGATCGGAGGCATGCTGGTCGACAAGGTCGCCAGATCGGCCCTCGACGCGGGGGTTCCGTAGGTGCCGGCCATCGTGGCGCCACCGGCGAAAACGATGCCGCCGACCAATGCCGCGACGACGATGATGCCGTACCGGGAATCTCGAAACGTCTTGGCGAAAATGCTCCCGAGGCCATAGAGCCGACCGTGGTAGGGGATGAACGGGGCGGATGCCGAGACCGGCATGCCTCGGAGCTCAATGGCCATGGCCGTTTACCTCCACGGCCTCGCGACCGTACTGTGCGAGGAAGGTCTGCTCGAGGCTCGGTTCTCGGCTTGCGAAATCGAGCAGGTCATGTTCGGCGGCCGCCTTGACCACGGGAGCGAGGGGCCCCGTGACCCGCATCCGGATCTCGTTGTCGGCGGCGACGACGTCGGTGACCCCCGGGAGCGAGGAGAACGCCGAAGTCGAGACGGGCGACGCGAACCGGATGTCCACCAGGTGGTGCGCGAGGTCGCGAAGCGCCTGGACCCGGTCGATCTTCACGATGCGGCCGTCGCGGATGATCGCGACCCGGTCGCACGTCTTCTCGACCTCGCCGAGGATGTGCGACGAGAGGAAGGCGGTCCGTCCCTCGGCCACGGTCTCGCGGAGGAACTCGAAGAACGTCTGCTGCACGAGCGGATCGAGACCCGAGGTGGGCTCATCCAGGATGAGCAGATCCGGTCGGTGCTGCAGGGCGATGATCAGGCCAACCTTCTGCTTGTTGCCCTTCGAGTACTCCTTGAATCGCCGCGACGGATCCAGGTCGAACCGGGCGATGAGGTCTGCCTGGTACCGGCGATCGGCACCGCCCCGCAGGTTCGCGAAGTACTGGAGTGTCTGTCCGCCTGTGAGCCGGTCGAACAGGGCGAATTCGCCGGGCAGGTAGCCGATCCGCCCGTGAATCGACACGGGATCCCGGGTCGTGTCGATCCCCAGGACGAGCGCGCGGCCGGATGTCGGTCGGATGAGGTCGAGCAGCAGCCGGATGGTCGTCGTCTTCCCGGCCCCGTTCGGGCCGAGGAAGCCAAAGACCTCCCCCTGCTCGACGGCCAGGTCGACGTCGACGATGCCGCGGTGCGCACCGTAGAACTTGGTGAGCTTGTCGGTCTGGATGACGATCATGGCTGCGCCCTCCACAAGACCCTGGGCCGACCCGACGAGGCGCTCGGCGGGCGCGCCGCGTTCCGGGCTCGATCGCAATCGGCCAAGTAGACGACGGCGGGGGCGGGCGGCGACAGAGGCGCACGGACTATTGCATGTGACAATAGTCACATTGCGTGCCTGTCACATCGAAGGGTCCTCTCGAAGGTATTCGGCGGACCGGGCGCCCGCGCACGTCCCGGGATCCGGATGCAGAACGACCACCTGGTGTCGGATCAGGTGGTCGTCCCGGGAGTCGCGGGGAGTGGTGAGCCGCCAGAGATTTCGAACTCTGAACCTAAGGATTAAGAGTCCTTTGCTCTACCGTTGAGCTAGCGGCCCACGAACGAGGTACCGGGAGCAGGAGGCTCTACCATTTGAGCCAACGGCCCCCACGACGCGTGATTCTCGCCGAAGCGCGATGTTAGCGTCAAGCGCGCCAACTCGTCGGGTGCCGGCGGGTCGGCATACCGGCACGCTTGGTCGTCGGGTCGTCGCGTTGTTCGAGGCGCCGCCGGCGTGAGACCCCACGGCCACCCTCGCCTCCCCCGTTCCATCACCACCCCATCCACCGCCCTGGAGTTGCCCCGATGACAGCCGATCCGCTGACGTTCCGACACCGCATCCTCGCCGGCGAGACGCTCATCGGAACGTTTCTCAACCTGGGGTCGCCGGCCGCGTCCGAAGTATGCGCGCGCGCCGGGCTCGATTGGGTGGTGATCGACCTCGAGCATGGCACGACCACGGAGGCGGGTTTGGAGGCGAACCTGCTTGCGGTCAGGGGGACCGGCGCTGCGCCGCTCGTTCGCGTGGAGCAGGGCACGAGGCTGCGAGTCGGGCGGGCGCTCGACCTCGGCGCAGCGGGGGTTGTCGTGCCGCAGGTTTCGAGCGAGGCCGAGGCTCGGGACCTCGCGTCCTGGCTGCGCTTCCCACCGGCCGGCAGGCGCGGCGTGGCCCTGTTCACGCGCGGGCTCGATTGGGGGATCGGCGGCCACGGCGCGGTCGGGCCTGCCAACGACGAGATCGTCGGGATCGCCCAGGTCGAGTCGCGCGCCGCCGTCGAGGCGGCCGACGCCATCGCGTCTGTGGACGGAGTGGACGTGCTGTTTGTCGGACCTGCAGACCTCTCGCACGCGCTCGGGGTGCCGGGCCAGATCGACCACGATGAGTACCGGATGGCCATCGAGCGTGTCGCGAACGCCGCCCGCTCCCACGACAAGGCCTGCGGGGTGCTGGTCTGGAAGCCGGAAGACGCGACCCGCTACGCCGACCTCGGGTTCACGATCTTCAGCGTGTCGACGGATGGCGGACTGCTGGACCGGGCGGTCCGGGACGAGGCGGCAGCGACGCGCGAGGCGATCGGCCGCGCGGCGGGGTAGGCGGGACCCGGGCCGAGCGGGCCGCGCCGGCGGGCGCGATCGGCGGGCGCGATCGGCGGTCGCATGCCGGCAACGGGCAAGTGGCGCGGCCGCGGGCGCGAACGCTCGCCGTCTTCGCGCGGCCGCCGGCTCGCACGCGGGCACGTCGCCCGGCAACGGCCCCAAGCCTCGCCATTCGCCGCCGGCGGATGGCGTCGGGCAGGTGGCGCGGCCGCGGCCCGAAGGCTCGCCACTCCGCGCCGGCGGAATGCCAGGGTCAGGTGGAGCGGCCGCGGCCGCTGGGCCTCGCCACTCCGCGCCGGCGGATGGCGTCGGGCAGGTCGCGGCCACCGCCCGAAGGCTCGCCACTCCGCGGCGCCGTGCGTAAGCCCGGCGTAAGCGGCGGGCCGCCTCCTCTCCTTATGGCGCGCGCCGCGCGATGTCCTCCAGGTACGCCTGGATCTCCGGGACGTTGACGAGCACGCGGTAGAAGAAGCCGTTCACTGCGGTCATCGCGGCGTCCTGGACCTGTGTGATCTCCGCCGATCGCGCCGCACTCTCGCCGCGCGCCAGCACCGACTCGCGCAACCGGGTCAGGTGGGCGACCATCTCCGCTTCCTCGCGCCCCTCGAGCGCGCTGATCGCGGCCACGATCAACCGGTCCAGCTGGGCGACCATCGTCTCCGTGGCGAACGCGTCGCCCGACGCCGCCGCGTCCCCGAACGTCTGGACCAGCGCCGCCACCTGGTAGAGCGCCGTCACCGGCTCGTCGAACAGCTCACGCAGGTACGCCGCCTCCGCGTAGCGGCCCGTGAGCCGGAAGACGTTGTACATCCGCCGCGCGGCCTTCCCGTAGTTCGGGTGCAGCACCGTGTACTTCCAGATCTCGTGCTCCAACGCGTCGACGTACTCGTCGACCGCATCCACGCCCAGTTCCCGCACCAGCTTCGAGAACAGCGGGATGGACTCAGTGTCCAAATAGACCTCCTGGAAGTACGGGTCCAGGAATCCGTCGAGCGCCACGATCGTGCCGTCGGGCGCCTCCCAGGTCGCGTCGAGCACGTTCGACGCGTTCGCGAGCATTCCGCGCGCCCGGTCGCCGATGACCCAGTCGAGCTTGCACCAGCCCGGGTTCGCGGTCGCATCCTCCCACGTGATCGTCCGCTTCGAGCCGTCGGGATCGGAGACCTCCAGCCGGCCCGCCTGCACCTCCTCGGCCGTCCAGGAAACCGCCGACCCGGCACCGAGCTGCTGGTCGCGGTACGTGACCGGCGTGGCGTGCGTCCCGAACTTGACCGCCCAGAGCCGGTAGCCGGGGCCGGACAGGGTCGAGAGCGCCTTGTCCCGGATCAGATCGGCCAGCGTCCGGCACGCCTCCTCGCGCGTGGCCGCCCTGATGTGGATCCGCTCGAAGAAGTCGCAGTCACCCGGAAAGCGCTGGATCTTGCTCTGCGCGGCGGAACCCGAGAGTGCCAGCGCGGTCATGACGGCCGGCGGACGGTCCTCGAACCCGATGATCTTCGCCATCTCGCGAAAGCGCCCCAGGTCAGCCGAGGAGTAGTCGAGCATGGAGACGCGGTAGCCGTACACGCCGGTGTTGACGTCGACCGCGATCTGCCCGCCCTGTGCCTCCGACTTCATGGCCGCGATCCACTGCTCGGCTTCGTCCTCGTCGATCTCAACGCCCATGCGCCCAGCCGACTCCATGACGCGGCGAACCGCCTCGGTGAGCTCGTCGGCGGCCGATAGCGCAGGTTTGACGGCGGCTGCGACCGCCATCCTGGTAGCCTCGTCCTGCTTCGCGTCCATGCCCTTCTCGGCCTCCTTCGCTGCGCCGGCGTTCAGCCGGCCTGCTTGTCGATCCGGGCGCGCCGGCGTCGGGCCGAATCGTCGACGTGGGTCGACACTTGCCTGCACCGCGCAACGTACGGCGCGCGTCCCCTGGGGACAGTATGCCTTGGGCCCTTTCGCCATTGCGCCGTGGAGCCGGTCACGACGAGGAAAGCCGTGTGCCACCGCGCGGGGCGCACGTCAACGTCGTGCGACTTGCCCACCTGTGGGAGGAGAACCGCAGCGGCGAGGCGGACAGTGGGGGGAGGAGGACCGCGCTCGTTCTTCCTCAAGACGCACGATTCAGTCCTACCGATGGAGCTCTGGCCAACCGGTACCGGCCGGCTCCGCGGCCATCACGTCACAAGACGGCACCTCTCGGCCGATCTGAGCGAGAACAATCGCACCGGGGCCGCGTCCGGTCGTACGCTTCCGCCAATGCGTCACACGCGGTTGGCAAGTGCAGTCGGCCGGAATAGGAAGAGGACGCCGGGCGAGCGGTCCGGCGGTCAACTCCGGCGCGTTGAACGCCCAGCGTGCCAACCGACCGTCGAGCCTCCTGCGTTCCCGTTGCCCGCCGCCCGAACCGGCCGGCGGGTCATCGTGAAGGGCGATTCGACGGGATTGGCGCCTCGGATGGAACACGGCGCGTGCAGAACAACCAGCCAGAGCACGGCTGCGGGCCCTTCGCGGAGTGCGCGAACCGCCGCCGAGCCGTCTGCACGGGCATCTCGACCCGCCGGCGGGTCGGTTTGAACGGCACGCGTTCAATTACCCAGCACCAGGCCGTTTGAATGCGCCGGCGACGGCCACGCGAGCCAACTCCGGGTCGGGCCGATGTGAGAGGTCGGGTTGCAAACCGCGCCTGACGCTGCGGCGAAGTCGTTCGAATTGGGACAAGGTGGCTCCGGGAGGCGCTCGGGGGACCAGCCGCGTCTCCGCCGCCGCCCCGGACCACGCACCTGGCAGCTCGCGGGACTGTCAGACAACCCGCGAGCCATCCCAACGCAGGTCACACCGGGGAACGGATCACGATCCTGACGCGCACCACCACGCCACGCGGCGCGCATTGACATCGGGCACATCGATGCACAAGACTCTTCGACTGCGCCACCGCCATGGTCACTCGCCGATCGTGCGGCGAACGGCCGGCACCCGGCCGGCTCTTGCCGAACCATTTCCCCGGCCGACGCGAGGTTGGGGCCTGCCGTCGTGATGCCGGCGCCGGTCGAGCGACCTGATGCGTTGCGCGACCACATGTCCAGGTGCCGCAGAACCCGACATACTCGCCGACAGGGCATCCCGCGACCGAGAAGGAGGTGGCGCGCCGTGGTTCCCGACATGTCGGGTCCCGCCGGCCCGGAAGGGATCATCACCCGACGCAGCGGGCATTCCGTAGCGGCGACGCCGGCTCGCCTCGAGGCGACGGTCGTCGGGCACGGACTGACCGTCTTCGCGAAGTTCGATCACGCGGCTGCGGCGCGAGCGGCAGGAGGGCAGATGCCCGACACCTGTGTCCTCGTCTTCGGCAGCCCGCGCGGCGGGACGCCGCTCATGCTCGCGGCCCCGCTGATCCCCCTCGAGCTGCCGCTCCGCGCTCTTGTCTGGTCCGATGCGGCCGGCGACGTGTTCGTCAGCTACGCCGATCCGGCGTACCTCGGGTCACGTTACGGCCTGTCGGACACGCTCGTGCACAACATCGCCGGGCTGGCCAACCTCGTTGCGGCCGTGATCTGATGGCTGCCGACGAGGACTCGAGGGCCCGGACCCACCTCGCCAACGAGCGTACGTTCCTGGCATGGTTTCGGACCGGCCTGACACTCGTGGTGTTCGGTCTCGCAGGCGCGCAGTTCCTGTCGCGGGACGTCATCGCCGACTTCCCGCTCGTCCGCCTCCTCTCCACAGTTGCGGTGGCGACGGGCATGTTTCTCGTGGTCGTCGGCGGCAGGCGCTACTACGTCGGCCGCCGCCGCATCGACTCGGGTACGTTCGTGCCGGCCTCGGGATCGATCCTGATCGCCACGGCTGCCGCCGTGGTCACGGGCGTCCTCGCGATCGTCTTCATCTGGGTGCTGCATCCCGCCTGAAGGCGAGGCGACAGCGTCGTCGCCTCCATGACGTAGCGCCGTGCGAGCGCGGGCATGCACGGTCGGGGCCTCGCGCGCGTTCTCCGCCCACGCGCGATTCCCGTCGCTCCTGGTGTCGCGACCTAGCCCGGCTGGTTGTCGATCTGCGCGCGCTGCAGCGTGCCCGAGTAGTCGACGTAGATCGACTTCCACTCGGTGAACGTGTCGAGCGCGGCGTGGCCGGCCTCCCGGTGGCCGTTCCCGGTGCCCTTCGTGCCGCCGAACGGGCAGGTGCGTCTCCGCGCCGATCGTGCCGGCGTTGATGTAGACGATGCCCGTCTCGAAGTCGTGCATCGCGCGGAACGCCGTGTTCACGTCCGCGTGAAGATGCTCGACGAGAGCCCGTACCGAACCTGGTTGAGCGCCGTCACCGCCGCGGCGTAGCCGTCGACCCGGATCACCGACAGCAGCGGCCCGAAGATCTCGTCCTGCCCGAGCCGGTCCATCGGCCGCACGCCGTCGAAGATCGTCGGCTCGAAGAAGTGGCCGTGCTCAAGGCCGGGACCTGCCGCTCGCCCGCCGCCGCAGACCAGCCGGGCGCCGTCGGCGCAACCCGATATCTACGTACCGCTCGACCTTCTCGACCGCCGACGCGTTGATCAGCGGGCCGACCTCGGGTCGCGTCGTCGATCCCGGGGCCGAGGCGAAGGGCGCGCGCGCCGTCGACGAGGCGCTCGACCAGCGCGTCGGCGACCCGTCGTCCACGATGACCCGGCTGCACGCCGTGCAGCGCTGGCCGGTGGTCCCGAAGGCCGACCAGAGGATGGCGTCCGTCGCGAGGTCCAGGTCGGCGTCGGGCAGCACGACGATCCCGTTCTTGCCACCGAGTTCGAGCGAAAGGCGCTTCAGGCGCCGCCCGGCGGCGATCGCGATGCGCCGCCCCGTCTCGTTGTTCCCGGTGAAGCCCAGGACCGGGACGTCCGGGCTCTCGACCAGGGCCATCCCGACCGTCTCCCCTGGCCCCGTGACCAGGTTCACGGTCCCCGGCGGAAACCCGGCCTCGTCCAGCAGCTCGACCAGGAGCGCGGCGCAGAGCGGCGTGTCCGACGCGGGCTTCAGCACGACCGTGTTCCCGCTGATCAGCGCCGGCATGAGCTTCCAGCACGGGATCGCCACCGGGAAGTTCCACGGCGTGATGAGCCCGGCGACGCCGATCGGCTCGCGGACGCTCATCGCCCACTTCAAGGGCAGCTCCGACGGCACCGTGTCCCCGAACAGGCGCCGGCCCTCGCCTGCCATCAGGAACGCGATGTCGATGCCCTCCTGCACGTCGCCGCGTGCCTCCGGCAGCACCTTGCCCATCTCGCGGGTCATGGCGCGCGCGAGGCGCTCCTTGTGCTCCGCGAGGAGGGCGGCGAAGCGGTACATGAGTTCGCCGCGCTTCGGCGCCGGCATCGCGCGCCACGGCGGGAACGCCGACTCCGCGGCCCGCACCGCGGCGGCCACGTCAGCCGCGTCGGACGACTGGAACGTTCCGAGCACGTCGCGGGAATCGGCCGGATTCCGCGACTCGAAGGTCGCACCGCCGGCGCAGGCCCGCCACTCACCGTCGATGAAGTTGCCCCAGGCCGCGGGTTCCGCGGCGTCGGCGCTCGTGACACTCACCGCATCGGCCCGGAGTCCGCGCTCAGCCACCATTTGTGCAAGGTGCCGTAGTCGCCGGACGCGAGCGTCGCCGTCGAAAGGATGTTCAGCTGCTCGTCCGTCCAGGCAAACTGGACGCCGCTCGCGTTCTTCGGGTCGGCGAAACACGCGAGGTCGCCTGCGTGGACGCCACTCAGGCTGTAGCCCTGCTTCCCCGGTCCCTGGGAGCAATCCGTCCCCGGCAGGTTCTGGGGCAGCATCTCCGCGAAGGCGGCGTCCATGTTCGACAGGGAGTCGTACTGCTCGTAATGCGCCGTGTCGGCCTTTCCAGCCGGGGCGCACTGGACGGCAGCGACCTGGCCGGCGACCGGGGCAGGCGTCTGGGCAGCACAGTCGGGGCGGTAGTCGACGAAGACGTGCTTCATCAGGGCCGCGCCCGGGTCGGAATACGTGTCGCCGCCGTACACGACGAGATCGGTGAAGCTGACCACCGAGGGGCTCGGCGTGGAGCCCTCACCTTCCAGGCCGGCATCGACGTACGGCCCGAGGTCCGTTCCCACGACCTCATCGGCGACCACGATGTCGTTGATCGTCAGCCGGAGCCGGTTCTTGCCGCCGGGAGCGGTGACGGCGCACTCGAGGCTCACCCGTGCCTGGCCGTTCGCATCCGGTTTCGTCCCCGTCGGCAGGGGCCCGTTCGTGATGTCGAGGAAGGTCTTGTTGATCAGCGAGCCGATATACCAGACGCCGTTGCTGCCGATGAGGCCGAAGAAGAAGTTGTTGGAGCTGTTCCCGCACATCACCGAACCGGACGGCGACCCGGTCCCGAGGTGCACCGTCGCCACGACGCGCATCGCGGTCTGGGGCAGCGGCACCTTCGCCCAACTCCAGCGGCTGTGGCCGGGCTCGGCGATCGTGAACTGGAAGCCTCCCGGGATGTACTCGGACGAGCCGAGGTAGTCCGTGGACGTGCCCCAGTGCGTCTTCGTGCTGAAGTCGTCGGCGAATACCTGGGCGACCGCGCCCAGCCCGAGACCCGGTCCGACAGTCTCCCCGCCGGGCGGAACCGTCGGACCGGTGGTCGGCTCCGGCGTGGGCGGTGCGGTCTCCACGCTCGTGGGGGAGGGCGCGCCGGTGGGCGTCGGCGAGGACGTGGCCACGGGCGTCGCAGACGCGCCGGCCGTCTCCGTGGGCACGGCCGTCGTCCCCGCGGTCGGCGTCGTCAGGACCGACGGCGAAGGCGTCGCCGGCACCGACGGCGAGGGCGTCGACAGGTCCGGCGTCGGGCTCACGAACGCGATCGTGCTCGCGGATGGCGACGGCGTCGGGCCCGATTTGCCCGCGTTCAGCAGGATGAAGCCGCCGATGACGGCGACGAGCGCCACGAGGATGGTGCCGGCCACCACCGCGGGCGCCCAGGGCGGCAGGTCACCGCGCTTCCCCACGGTCGCGCCGGAGGCGATCGCCGCACCGGACAGCGCGGCGGCAATCACCGGCCAGTGCTGCGCAAGCGGCGGCGGGAACGCGTCCACGCGCTGCACGAACTGCAGGAGGTATCGAAGACTCCCCGTGGGATGGACGGGATCGAGACGGATCGGCACCAGCGGCTTGTGCTGCTCGGACGCCAGTCCCACCTCCCTGGCGACGTGCTCCGACGAGACCGAGCTCTTCGAGAGCAGGACGACGACGTGCGTGCTTTCTGCGATGCCGTTGACGATCTGCTCGGTCCACGAGCCCCCGACGAGGACGTCGTCCGGCGCCATCCAGGTGCGATAGCCGGCCTGCCGGAGCAGGTCGCGCAGGTCGAGTGCCGGGCCGTGGTCCTTGGAGCTGTGACTGATGAAGACCGTGCCGAGCGGTCGCGCGGGCGCGCCGGGCACGGGACCCGGGTACGCCCCGGTCCAGCCGCCCGTCATGGGCCCCTGTTGCCCTCCCTGCATGCCTCTTCCTCGCCCGTGGTCAGATCTTGGTGAAGACGTCGTGCCGCTCGGACGGCGTCGACCGGGCCACCTCTTCCAGGAAGCCCTGGACGTCCTCCTGGAGGATTGCCTCGACCCTGCCCATGAACGCGCGGAATGCCTCCTGCGGATCGGTAACCCGCCGGTACGGGCCCACGCCGAGGAGATACTGCCAGCCTTCGCCCTTCAGGAGTTCGGCGTTTCGTCGGTAGTGTCGCCAGCGCTCGCCGTACTGGTAGAGACCCTCGACCGCGGCCGTGATCGCCACCACCAGGCTGACAGCGAACGTGGCCCATCGCCAGATCGGGTCGTTCGCGCCGAGGCTGATGCTGACCAGCGCCGGGACCGTGACGCCCCCGACGACGGTGACCAGTCGCAACCAGTGGTACGACCGCTGGGCGCGGTCCGCCTTGCGGCTCATCCAGATCATCTGACCGAGCCACCGCGAGCGGAGCATCTGGCGCTGGATGTCGGTGATCGGCAGGGCCGCGAGAAACGGCTCCATCTCCCTGGTCGTACGGTCGACCGTGGCCGGCTGGGACGTGTCACCTGCTCCAACGCTCATGCTTCGCCCGTCAGTGCGGCCCTCAGCATCTTCTGCAGGCGCTCCGGTTCGGAGGCATCGACGACGTCGATCAGACCGGTATCGTACGCGCTGGTCGCACGGAGATTCTGGTCGTGGCCACCGCTGGCGAGCGCCAGTTCGTCCGCGGCCCTGCCGGTGCCGCCGACGGCGATCAGCGGCTGGCGGCGGCGCAGCGCCTCTTCCACCTCGGTCCAGGCAACCGAGCCGCCGTTGAGGAGGACCGTCACGACCGGCCGTGATCCGGCGATGAGTTCCGCCGTATGGAAGATCCACGGCGCCTCGTCGCCCCAGGAGGTCCCCGGAACGACGATGAACAGCGTGTGGTTGGGCTCCAGGGGCTCGCCCGCAGTCGGGTCAAGTCCCTCGCCCTCCGCCTTTCCGGCGCCGACGACACCGACGAGGGCGAAGGACGCCCGGCGTGCGGAGCGTGCCACGCCGGCGACCCGCATGACGCCCGCGTCCGTGCCGCCGTCCACGATGGCTGCTCCCGCCGATTCGACGGCGGGCAGCACCGCGTCGACGACGGCGGTTTCGGTTCGGCGAATGTCCTCCTCTGACATCGCGGCCGCTCCTCCGACCAGCACGAGGGCCGGCCCAATGTCTTCCAGCCCTGCGTGGCGCAGCGCGTCACGCAGGGCCTCGAAGATCGTGGACGCGGGCGATCGGTATGGTCGACCCGCGGCGATCCCAGGTGCTCAGGGTGCGCCCGCCCTGAGTCGGGCAACGATGGCCTGGGCCAGCGGGGCCACGATCGGAGTTCCGAGGCCGGTCGCCGCGTCCCAGCCCTTCCCTGCCGCATCGAGCAGGTTCGAGCCGAGGGTGACGTCGTGGAACAGCGGGCCCTGCGAGGTGTCGGCTGCGAGTGCGTAGAGCGTCGGGGCCAGTGCGCCGATCCGTTTGACACCATTCTGCGTGGGCAGGGCGCCCTGCTGGTCGGCGTACTGGCGGATGAGGGCCGTGATTCCGGCCCAGAACGGCGCGGACATGCTGGTGCCGCCTCCCTGTGCCTTGACGCGCGCCGAGCCGTCAGAGGGGGTGTACGTGATGATGATGCCTGTCGAGGAGTCGGCTGGGCCGGCAATGTCGGGCACGAGCCGCCCGGCCTTGCTCGGGTCGATCCCTGCCGCCTGCTGCCAGCTCGGGCGCTGGTACTTCGTGCTCATGCCGCCGCCGGTGCCGGAACCCTCCAACGGGTTCGCCCAGGCGGCCTCGCTGTGGTAGGTCCCGTCCTGGCGGACGGAAAGCGTGGTTCCGCCGACGCCCATGACGTACGGCAGATCCTCGGGATACCCGACGGACACGGTCAGGTCCCCCTCATGGCGAGCCAGGTTGCAGTCGTAGGCACCGCGGTCGCCGCTGGCGACGTAGACCGAGATGCCACCGGCGAACGCCGCCTGGAACTGGGCTTCGGCCGCCTGGCGCGCACCCGCACTGAGATCCGCCTCGCAGTGGCTCCAACTGATGTTCACGATGTCGGCGCGACCGTCGGAGACGATCTTGCTCATCATGTCGGCGAAGTTGCCGCCGGTGTTGGACATCTCGTAGTCGAGGATCGTCGCCTTCGGGGCGATGGAGCGGATGGTCTGGATGTCCAGGTTGACCTCGTCCGTGCCGGGTCCCGGCTGCACCGGGTCGGTGACCGGAACGTGCTCGACGCGGCCGCCGCCGCTGGTGCCTGTCAGCTGGTCCCAGGCCGCGACGTCGGAATCGAGGAACGAGTCGAACGACACGATCGCGACCGTCTGGCCGGTGCCGTCCATACCGGCGTCGGCCAGCGGCTTGATGTCGTAGGCAAGAAGGACATCGCCCGGGAGCATGCCGCCCGGTCGCACGTCCGCGGTGAGCGGCGGCCCGAATGCCGGCGCCATGACCGGCCGGTTGCTCAGTCCTGCGACCACTGCGACCGCGTCCTGGAGTGAAGCCGGGATCCGCGGCGCGGCAGCCGCCTCGTAAAACACCAGTCCGTCCGATCGGCGGTGGTCGGAGAAGGTCACCCCGAACAGCCGCTCGGCGGCCCCGACGGTTCCACGAGCCCGGACCTGCGTGCGCTGCGGCTCGAGTGGGCCCGGCCGGAAGCCACCCGCACGCAGCCACTCGTTGACCCGTGCAATGGCGGCATCATCGGGCCCGAACCGGGCACCGTACTGGGCGGCCGTCAGGTAGCGGTGGTAATCCGGGGAGGCCGGATCGCTGAGGGACGCGAGGAACGCGTCGATCTGCCCCCTCGCCGGCTGCTGGAGCACGATCTGCACATCAATCGGCGTCGAGGGGTCGGTCGGCCCGACCGTCACGTCGGGGAGGGCAACGGCGGGGATCGCGGCGCCGACGGGAGGGATGTCTGCGGGGCTGGACGCCGCGGCCGTTGCGGCACCGCCCGCCGGCGGGCCCGTGCCCGCGGATTGGTGTGCCCCCAGGCCGGCGCAGCCCGCGAGGAGCGCAGCCGCGGTAAGCGCCGCAGCCATCGAGAGCGAGCCACGGCGTGTCCGGGCCGAACGACCAGTTCGCGTCGCGATCATTGCTGTGCCCCCGACCAGAAGACGTGGTGCAGGACTTCGTCGGCGATGCCGCCGGCGGCCTTGACGCGGCGCGGACCACCGCTCCCGCCGAGGTTGTCGTCCGGCCCTGCGACGGCGAGAAACACGCCGATCGTGTTCTTGCCGTCGCTGGCGGACATGAGCGTGACCCCGTAGTCGGTGATCTGGCCGCCGTCACTCGTGGTTCCGGTCAGGTACGTCCACAGGGAGTCCGTGTAGCCGATCTGCGGGTGGAGCGCCTTGTTCTTGGCCTCGGTGTTCTCCGCGAGGCCCTCCATGTTGTTCGCGGCGAGGCTTCGCAGTGCCTGCTGCATGGCGTCCGGAGTGACCGTGCCCGTCGGTTGGATCTCGAAGCGGAGCAGGACGCCGCCCCCGATCTGGAGCACCAGCACGTTCGGATCGCCTCCGGTCTGCGGCTTCCACAGCGATGCGTCGTACTGGATCGTCACGCCCGAGGCGGGATCCTGCCAGACCGTTCCGTTGACGAGCGGAGGAGAGTTGCTCTCTGGACCGGGGGTTGCCGGCGGCGGAGCGGTCGGTGCCGGCGTCTCACCCGGACCCGGCGTGGGACCGGGCGTCTCACCCGGACCCGGCGTGGGACCGGGCGTGCCGAACGGCGGGAGTGTCTGGACGGGGCCCGTCGTTGCCGGCGGCGCAAGCGTGGGCAGCGGAGTCGCGCCCGGAGGCAGGCTCGCGGCCGTGACGGGGAATGTCGGTAACGGAGGAGGCGGCACGCAGACCTGGGTCGGGTCCGGGCACTGCGGGTTCACGGGCTTGGGTGCAGCCACCACGACGATCGCGACGATCACCACTGCGACGATCGCGAAGACGGCCGCATAGAGCGCAAGCGGGCGGCGCCGCTGCATCCTCGGAGGTTCGTTCCACGTGTGCCCGCCACCGGGGGGTCCGTAGGGCGGCACGCCGCCTGGGCCGTAGGGTCCCGGGCTGTATTGCTGCTGTCCACCCCAGCCGGGCGGCGCGGGCGGGGGCGGGGGCTGCTGTCCACCCCAGCCGGGCGGCGCCGGCGGGGGCTGCTGTCCACCCCAGCCGGGCGGCGCCGGCGGGGGCTGCTGTCCACCCCAGCCGGGCGGCGCCGGCGGGGGCGGGGGTTGGGTGCCCCAACCCGGTTGTTGCTGCTGTCCACCGGAGCCGGGCGGCGGATAGCCGGGTCCCTGCGGCTGCGTCATGCCGGCACCTCCCCGCTTGGCGCTGTTGGCGGAGTCGCTCCCGTCGCAGGACTCCGTCCCGGGATTCCCTTGGGCAGCGCGCGCAGCGCGGTGCCGCACTCCCCGCAGAACGAGCCGCGCGGCGTGGACCTGCCGCAATTCGCGCAGACGACCGGCGGGCCCTCCACGGCTTCGATCACCTCCTCCAGCAGACCGAGATGGATCACGAGACGCAGCCAGATCAGGACGGTCGCGGCGAGGACGAGCTCCACTATCAGCCGGGCCCAATCGCGCAGCACGGTGAGCGCGGTCGCGGATGCGACGATCAGGATCGCTGCGAGCACGATCGCGATGATGGGCCGGCCGGCCGGACCGAGCTTGTTCCGGTCTCGCACAGGCGCGCGATAGCGGAGCCAGAAGGCTCCGGCGGTGACGCCGACCGCGCCGCCGACGATGATCGGCACGCACAGGCTGTGCACCACGATGTACAGGGCCTGGGAGACGACGTCGCCACCCAGTTGCGGGCCCGCGCGGAAGATGTCGAGCGACTGCGCGATCAACTGGGCGCCGGCGAACGTGGCGCCGGCCGTCACGCCGAACGTCGCGCCGTCGAGCACGTCGTTGAACTTCCGGTACGGCAGCAGGATGAGCGGCCCGATGAGCGCCAGCCCGGCGCCGGCGAGCGGCAGGACGACGTTCCGGAGCACCGCCTGCGTCGGGGTGTCGCCGAGCAGCGAACCCGTGGACGGGAGCACCGCGCTCACCAGGAACCCGAACAACGCGCCGAAGATCACGCCCCATGCGACCGTGAAGATCGTCACGCGCAGGGGTTCGTCCTCGTAGTCGTCGACGTCGTAGATGTAGACGATCATCAGCAGCGGGACGACGAACGCGCCGGCCCCGAGGGCGACCGAGTAGTAGCCGAACGCGGCGAGCAGAACCACCACGACGAGACCCAGGACCAGGCAGATGTTGAAGACGGCCATGTGCGCCTGCGGCAGTCGGGGCAGCAGCGTGGAGGCAAACCGCAGGGCGATCGCGGATTCGGACGGCGCGGCCGCATAGCGCCGGTGCTGGTGCGCGTCGGCGGCGCCGAGCGAGGAACCGCACACGGTGCAGTACGGCAATCGCGCGACGTCCGCGCCGCAGTGCGGGCAGGTGACCAGGTCATCCTGCACGGGTGGCTCGTTGAATGGTTGAGTGGGCGGCATGTCGCTCACGGTCGTGGCTCCAGCAGTTCGGTGACCGGGGCAAGGTCAACGGTGGAGCTGAACCGGAACTCGAACCGCCGAAGCCGAGCAAGCGGTATCAATGCAACCCCCATCAATGCGAGTGTGGAGACCAGGATCCCATCGAGCGCCCAGTGCTCTGCAGCAACACCCCCGATGAACGCGCCGATGATCTGGCCGACTGCCAAGAACACACTATAAAGCCCCATGATCGCCCCGCGATCATCAGGAAATGCCTCGGAGATGTCGGCAAGCAGCCCAAGCGCGGCCGGCGTCGCACCGGCCAGCACGAAGATGCCGATTGCGACCCCGATGGCGGCAGGGATGAGCAGGACCGTCGGCAGGCCCCCGCTGTGGTTGACGAACAGCGCTGCCGAAGACGAGCACGGCGCCACCCATGATGCCCAGGAAGATGATCGTGGTGCGCCGCATGTCCTTGAAGCGGTTCCCCCAGTAGATGAGCCCGGCAAAGAAGAGGGCCCCCGCAACGATGAGTCCCCCGGTCACCGCATATGGGCCGACGCCGCCCACGAGCAGTTGATCGGCAAAGCGAGGATCGGGCTGCTTGATCAGCTGGAAGAGGGTCTGGCTGGTGTAGAGGCCGAGCGCCGCGTTGATCGCGATCCAGGTCGGCGCCAGCAGCCAGACGTGCGAGTGGCCCAGGAGCGCCGCGTAGCGCCGAAGGCCCGCGCCGCGTCGGTGGGACGCCTCGATCATGCGCCTCGGGGCGTCCGGCTCGACGACCAGGTAGCGGTAGATCGCCCACGAGCCCACGTACACGGGCCGTTCAGGAAGAAGCCGATCACCCCGACGGTTGCCCACAGGGGGCCCGCAACGGCGATCCCCGCGCCGAGGCCGGCGATCGTGGCGCCCTCGAACCGCGACGACGTCCGGCCGCGCAGTGCCTCGTCGTTGGCGGTGGCCATGGCCAGGAACCCGAGGATGGAGGGGACGCTCGCGGCAGTCGAAGCGCCCTCCAGCAGGCGCGTGCCGCCGATGACCCAGAGGTTGGTGGTGAGACCGGTGAGCACGACCGCGGTCAGGCCGAAGATCGGGCCGAACTGCATCACCCGGTGATGGCCGAGGCGATCCGAGACGACCCCGAAGATGGGCGAAAGAGTCAGCTCGGTGATGAAGAACGCCGCAGTCAGGAAGGCGATCTCGATCGGCTGAACCTCGGGGCCGCCGTGCTTCTGGAAGTCGGCGAGATAGAAGATCAGCAGCGCCCCGGTGAGGCCGGTGCTGAAACGGAGCGTGAAGGTGCCGATCAGGACGGCCGTGATGGAGCGGTTCACCGTCGGTGAAGGGTACCAAGCGCTATCCTCGGTCGATGAGCGACCCCGACACCGACGGCCCCGACACCGACGGCCCCGAACCTGCCGAGCCGGCGCGGACCCCGGCATCGGCGCCGTCGGGCCGCGCACCGGCGGAGGTTCGCGAGCTGGCCCACGCCCGCTCCGACGCCCGCCGGGCAAGGGACTGGGCCAGGGCCGATGTCCTTCGCATGGAGATCGAGGCCGCCGGCTGGAAGGTCGTCGACAACGGCTTCGACTTCAGGCTCGTGCCGGCCCATCCTCCCGACGTCATCGACGGCGGACGCGTCCGCTACGGAAGTCCGGGGGCCGTTCCCTCTCGCCTCGATGAGCCGGCGACCGGCCCCGCAACGGTGGTACTGCCGGCGACCGACTGGCCGGACGACCTGGCTCGTGCGATTCGCGCTCTTGAGGAGCACGCGGCTGAGGGCACATCAATCGTGATCCTCGCCAACGGCCCTGGCGAAGCGCAGGAGGCGGCCCTCGTCGCGCTCGAGGCCGAGCCAGCGCCACGGCTTCAGCGTGAGATCGTCTGGCTGAGCGCCGGTCTCGGGTTTGCCGCCGCGCTCAACGCCGCGATCCGGCGAGCGGCCGGCCGCGTCGTCGTGGTCATGGACTCGAGCCTGGAAGCCGTCGGGGATCCGGTGGCACCGCTCGTCGTTGCACTGGAGGATCCCGGGGTCGGCGTCGCAGGCGGGTTCGGGATCTCGACCGCCGACTTCCGCCGGCGCGAGGACGCGGAGCCGGGCGAGGTCGACGCTGTCGAGATCGACGCCATGGCCTTTCGCCGCGCCGACTTCGCCGCCCGGGGCCCATTGGACGAGCGCTTCCACTTCCACGGCAATCTCGATATCTGGTGGAGCCTCGTGCTCCGTGACGAGGGGGACGGGGTGACGCCGAGGCGTGCGGTGGCCGTAACGCTGCCCCTGGTGCGTCACGAGCGTCGCGATTGGACCACGATCGACGCGGCGGAGCGCAACCGGCTCGCGCGCCGCAACTACTACCGGGTCATCGACCGGTTCGGGAAGCGGCACGACCTGGCGCGCGGGTCGAGACGAGGCGACTGAGAGCCCGCGCGCGGCTGCGACGGCGGTCTGTGCGGCACTCCAGGGTCGTGCCATTGGCGGGGATCGGAACCGGCATGACCGTATGCTCCACACCACACGCACGACTCGGCGAGGTCTGGCCGGCCCGGACCCGACCGGACCGACCTGCTCGGCTCGCTGCGGCCTGTGTTCCCTCGACTCGTGCTCGACACGCACGACTCGGGCGAGGAATCAGGCGCGGATCCTCGGCGATCCGAGCCCGCGGGGCCGCTGCAGCTGGGAATCCCTCCCACTCATGCTCCCCACGCACATCCAGGCGACGTCTGGTCCGTCGGACACTGTCCGACCGATCCGACAGGCTCGGGCCCGGAATCGATGGAATCGGCGCCATCCATGCTGCGAGGGACCCCCCGGCGCGATCAGGTCCGCTGGAGGAATCCGCCTCGGCGACGTCCGACTCCGCTCCGACTCAGGATGGACCGGTTCCCTGTTCGCCGGCTGCCTGCATTCCAAGGTGGACCATGCAGAGGACCCCGAGGAGCGTGAGGATTGCGGCCGAGCGGGAGGGCGGCCCTCTCGATGTCCGCCGAATCCGGACTCGGCAACTTGGCTGTCCGTACCAGGAGGAATGCGACACTCCGAAGATCGCGCACAGCGACAGGGTGTGGCCCCCTGCAAGCTACCCGACCAGCCCCTTGGGGCCGACTGCGACTCCGAGCGCGATGACCGACAGCAGGAGCAACACCCCGAGTCCCTGGTACAGCCGGCCCGCAGCAGCGCCCGGGGACGCCCGACCCGGCGCCGGCGACCAGAACGACCTGAGCAGCGTGGCCCCCTTGGGGACAAGCACGACGCCCATCCACGCGCCGGCCAGCAAGCCGCCGATGTGCGCAGCGTTGTCGATCGTCGGGATCGCGAACCCGAGCCCCAGGTTGAGGATGATCAGGATGCCGATCTGGCTCGTCAGCGACCGGGCGTTGCGCGTCAACGCCGGCTTGTGCACCAGGTCCGCCACCAGGAGAATGGAGAAGAGGCCGAAGATCGCGCCGCTCGCACCGACCGAGATGGTCGCGTTGGAGAACACGTAGCTGGCGGCAGAGCCTGCGGCCGCGGCCACCACGTAGATCAGCAGGTACCTCGCCGAGCCGTAGAGGGCCTCGACAACCGGCCCGATGATCCAGAGCGCGTACATGTTGAACAGCAGGTGGAGCGGCGTGGTGTTGTCGTGCACCAGCACGACGGTCACCAGGCGCCAGTACTCCCCCTGCGCGATGCCCGTCTTCGTGAGGGCGAGCCACTTGTAGAAGATGTTGGTCTGGTCGAAGTCCCGGGCCTGCGGCGCGAACAGGACGACGACCCCGATGATGACCGTGATCGCCATGATGGCGTACGTCACGACCGGCTGGGGGGCACCGCCGGTACGGGAACGCGCGAAGTACCGCTCGGCGGTCCCCGACCTGCCCATCTCCTTGTTCAGCCAGCCGAGTCGGGAGGCGATCTCGGGGCGCTCCGCAGCGGGGGCACGCCGCTCCGCCTCCCGGTAGGCGCGCGCCGCCCCCGGGATGTCACCCTGTCGGACACGTGCCGCTGCCAGCGACTTCCAGGCCACCCAGGTGAGCGGCGTCTCCGGGGCCTGCGTCGCGACGATCCACGCCTGGAGCGCGGCCGGCTCGTTGTCGAGCCGGTACTGTGCCTCGGCCAGCCCGAGCAGCGCAGCCACGTGAATCGTGGGATCGGCGTTCCCGATGACCCGCTGGTAGGTCTGGATCGCCAGCTCGTAGTCGCCCTGGTCGGCCAGGGCCTTGGCACGCTGCAGCAATGCGGTGGCGACCGTCGGGTCAAGCGGCCCGGCGCCGAGCGGATCCCCGCGACGAGGAGAACCCAACTGGTCAGACATGGCAATCCGAGTCTACGCGTCCGGGCCGAAGCAGGTTCTCGACGTGGCTCGGCAACGCGGTGCGTGGGCGCGCTCCCTGCCATCAGCGCGGCGACGCTGCCGGTCGCTACACTCGTTTCCGTCGGTCGCCGTTGCCGTGACCTGCGCGTTCATCGCATCGGGGTTCAGCCACCGTGCGCTCGCGACTCTCTCCCACGACCCGGATCCTGCTCCTGATCACCATCGTGGCCATCGTGATCGCCCTGCGGGCGATGGGCTCGGGGGGGTTCACATCGGGCCGCATCTCTGAGCGAAGGCCCTCGGCACGCCGTGGACGAGCGCCGGTCCCTCGGTCAGCAACGCGTGCGGATGTTGGCCGCCGGGCGCGCGCGTCGGGGTCAGCCGCGGTGGGGCTGAACGAGCCCGTCGAGACGATCAGCCGGGATGAGCATGAGCGGCTCCGCGGCGAGTACTCGCCGCTCCTGCCGCGCGAGGGAATACCGGACAGCCTGCGTCGCCTCGAACAACGCCTTCCCGGCAGCCTCGCTCCCGGCGCGGTCGACGACGCGATCCACCTGCCGGAGCGCCGCCAGGAGCTTCTCGACGACCTCCTCGGACTCGAGCAACCGCAGGTCGATCGTCGGATACGTCCAGATGCGGCTGTTGAACCGCTGCATCTCCGCGACATTGCCGCGCGCCGCCTGGGCTGCGCTCATCAGGACGTCGTTGATCGCGTCCCGCGTCGTGTGCACGTCCACGAGATCAAGCTGCCGGATGCGCTCGAGACGCTCATGCTCCTCCGCTCGCTGCTCGGCTGCGCGCTCTCGCTCGACGGAGCGCCTGTCCTCGATCCACGCCCTCGACTCCACGAGCGCCGCGCCGAAGAGACCGCCCACAACGAATGTGGCGACCGCCCAGAACGGGTCCATCAGCACAACCTCCTGGCCGCCATTCTGCCCCTGCGAAGGCGGCTCAACCGCCGCGCAGATGCACTCGTCTCAGCCGACCGAGCCTTTGCCTCGATCGGGGGCCTGCAATGGGTCGACCCGGTCACGCCGGCCGTGGTGCTGCTCATCGGGGGCTGACCGACGCCTACCGCACGGAGCGGGGACCCCGCCATCCAGTTGCCTGCCGCGTCACCATTCCCGTTCGGCTCCAAAACCGGAGCCGGATTCGCCGAAGCCCTGACGGATCCAGCTCCAGATGAAGGCAATCCGATCTCCCGTCGGTGACCACATCGGGTTCTCATACATGGCCTCGTCACCCGGTCCCCACGCGATCCGCGAGGCCGACACGGACGGCAACCCGGCCACGGTTGCGGACCCGAACTGGACGCCGCTGCTCGCCACGCCGGCCTTCCCCGACCACCCGTCCGGCCACAGTTGTGAGGCCGGCGCGATCTTCACCACGCTGCGGGCGTTCTTCGGCACCGACAAGGTGGCCTTCAGCGCGTTCAGCAACAACTCGCAGACGTCCCGCAGCTTCTCCCGCTTCTCGGAGCGCTGAAAGAGGTCCTCAACGCCCGGGTCTGGGGCGGCATCCACCTCCGGACGGCCGATGTCCAGGGCTCGGTCATGGGCAGGAAGGTCGCCCACTACCTTCTCAGGCACTATTTCGCACCGGTCGAGTAGCGGACGCCTCGGGTCGACATTTTGGTCGGGTGATTCCTGCTCCATGTCCCAAGCGGTGGACGGCCGGAGCTGGCAGCGTCCGATCGGGTGTTCCCCACTGTCGATGTCGGGTTGAACGAGCGCAGTCGCGAGCAAGAGGCCCTCCCGAGGCTCGCGACTGCCTCCCCGTCGCGACGATGTCAGATGGCCGCGCGCCAGGCGAGGTAGCCGACGGAGGCCACCTCCAGCCATGCCCCTGCGCTCGGCCAGCGCGGCGAGGCCGCGGTATCCGCGGTCCCCGACGATCGCGCGGAGAGGCGGCAGACGCTCGATCCGCTCGAGCAGCAGCTCGCGCCCGGCGACCACGTCGTGCGGCGGGCCGAGCAGGCCGCGGCGGCGACGCTCAGCCCGAGGATCTCGACCGGCAGCGTGCGCCTGGTGCCGATGGTACGGCCACCCGGCCCGCCGGCCGCGTGGAACGTCGGCCAATTGCCGCCAGCTCGTTTCTCGGCACCAACGACGAGGCAAAGGCCGCGCTCCGGCGAATCCTCGACTCCATCGTGTTCGAAGGTGCGAAGAAGGAGCGAGCGCCGCCGGAGATCAGGAGATCCGGACTTCGGCGACCAGGCGCTCTAAATCGTCGCTGAGCCGCCATGCTGTGCGGGCTCGTCGAGCCGGGTCAGCCGTCATTTCAGAAGGGTGATCCCGCTCGGTCACGATCGACCGCGATACGTAGCAGAATCGGCCTGCTCGACACGTTCGAGTCCTGGTTCAACATCGTCACGCCATGAGGCGCTCGATCACATCACTCTTCGGAGGACCACACGTGCGACGGATGCTCATCGGACTCGGCATCGCAACCCTCGGCTTCTCGGCTGCGGCCTGCTCGTCGACGGGCGGCGGATCCCCCGCGACCGGCGGGACCGGGGGCACCCTCGACGGCACTGCTTGGACCCTCAAGACCTATGACGCCGGCGGTACCGCGACCCCGGTGCCTTCGGGCGTTGTCGTCGATGCGAAGTTCGCCGGCGGCAAGGTTTCGGGCTTCGCCGGCTGCAACGTCTACACGGCGTCGGCTGCCATTTCCGGGGCGACGCTCAAGATCGGGCAGGCCGCGACCACCTCGATGGCCTGCGAGCCGGCGATCACCGCGGTCGAGACGGCGTACCTCGCAAACCTGGCCAGGGCCGCGACGTTCACCGCGACGGCCGCCAGCCTCACGATCTTCGACAGCACCAACAAGCAGGTGCTCGACTACGTGGCGGCGTCGGCCAACCCGCTCGAGGGCGAGTGGAACGTGACCGGCTACAACACAGGCACCCAGGCCGTCACCTCGCCGTTGGCCGGCACGACGCTCACCGCGACCTTCACGGCCGACGGCCACGTCGGCGGCGACGCAGGCTGCAACAACTACAGCGGCCCGTACAAGCTCGACGGTACCAAGCTGACCGTCGGTCCGCTCGCCACGACTCGCAAGGCCTGCGATCAGCCGATCATGGACCAGGAGACCAAGTTCCTGGCCGCGCTCCAGACGCCGACCACGGTCGAGACGTCCGGGGCGACCGTTACCCTGCGCGATGCCTCAGGTGCCACCCAGGTGGTCCTGAGCCCGAAATGAGTCGGCGCGGGTCCCGGCCCTGAGGATCACTGGTCCGCCGGGCCGGGTCACCGCCTCCGGACGGCCGGTTGCGACTCGGGCCCACAGGGGACCGGAGTTGGATGGCACGTAGGACGGCGCCGAGCAGGGCGGCACTCGGCACTCGGCCGGTCTCCATGACATTTGTCGCTGGTATCGACGTTAGACGGCGCCGAGCAGGCCGGTAGCGCGGCACTCGGCCGGTCTCCATGACATTTGTCGCTGGTACCGACGTTGGACGGCGCCGAGCGGCCCCGCGACCCGATTTCGAGCGGCACCGGAGCGTGACACAGGTCCTCTGCACGCCTCGGAGACCCCTCGGCCAAGCTGGCCCGCCGTCAAACGTCGCTGGTGGCGACATATGCCATGGAGGGGCGCGACCCGTTCGGCGAGGTTGTTCGCTTTCATGTGGTGGTGACCACTTCGTCCATCCAGATGGTCAGCCTGCGCGAGCTCACCGTCTCGTACTCGGCTCGCTCTTCCTGACCCTTGCGCCGCCAGCGGCGGGCGGTCGGCCACTCGGCACCTCCCAATCTGTCCCCGTGCGGCCGCCTGCATCGAATCGCGGGCTCTCCCGTCCGTGCGGGCCGAAGCGCCCGTGGACAGAAGAGCCCGCGCAGCAGGGTGGCTCAGCCGCCGGAGCGGCAGGGGTTCATCGGCAGGATCTGCCGGAAGTTGTTGTAGCGGTTCACGAACCCGTCCGCGCTGGCGGAGGCGTAGGTCGTGAGCAGCAGCGGGCCAAACTCCGCCGTGGACGTGCCTCCGAACGTCTGCCTCGTGCCGAGGATGTGGGCCCCACCGAGCTGCCACTGGCACCCACCGAGCCTCTGGGTGGTGCTGAAGATCGGGTAGAAGGCGGCGCCGGGCGGCGGGTTCACGCAACCGACCCCGGTCGTACGGTCACAAGCTCCGCCGAAATCTGCGGCCTCGATGCGCGGCAGATCGGCCTCGAATCCGACCCGGCTGAAGTCGCGGAGTGACTTCTGCTGGCCGGCCGGCCTGAACAGCGGACTGCTGAAGGTGATGGGGCTCGGGTTGAAGAGCAGGTCCCTCAGTGGATGGCCTGAGGACCCGGGCCATGTTGCGGAATACTCGGGCCCGTCGAAGTCGGTGTCGGTGCCGAGGCACCCTCCGATCTGGATGCGGGTCGAGTCGCTCGGGTTGAAGCACCCGGCGTCGTCATCGTCGAGGCCGCCTGGGTCGGTGGCGCCCGCGGCCGCGCACTGCCCCGTGTTCGGGTCAGCCGCATTGCAGTACTCGAAGTGCCCGATCTCGTCGGCGAAGGAGACGTTATATGTGTGAGCTGCCCACGGCACGCGCGTGTGCTCGCTGGACGTGGCATACATCGGATGGAACGCATACGGGATGGCTGTGCACGTCGTTGCGCTCGGATCGAACTTGAGCTGCGCGAATCCGTTCGATGTGCTCGCGGTCATGGAGCCGGTTTGGCCGGTCGTGACGTCTCTGATGGCGACCTGGAACCCTGCCGGCGTGTCGTGCATGTCCACGACCAGCTGGTCGCCGGAGCTCATGAACATGTCGTGGGCGGGATCCGGCGTGATGGCGGTGTAGGGCGGCTGGAAGATGGTCGTCGGGTCCGCCGGTGCGTGCGCGACTCCGTTCCTGGTGATGAAGGCGAAGTTCACGTACTCGACGCCGGCGGTCTCATTGCAGGCGTTGTTGTTGACCTGCGTCAGGCTCTGGGAGTAGCTGTCGATGTTGAGGGCGGCACACCACTTGGTTGGGTCGCAACTGTTGCCGGCCGGCCATGCAACCCAGCCGGGTGGGTAGAACTGCATCTCCATGAACGCCGCGCCCGGATGGTGGCCGATGTAGTCGGCCGCTGTCGGGTCTCCGTTGTCGAACACGTTGGTGTCCGAGTCCGGCGTGCAGGTCGTGCTGTACTCCGGATAGGACTGCGAATCGCACATGGCCATGCCGAACCAGAACGCCGGGTGGAGCTGGAAGTTGAACGTGCCGCCGGTGCCGTCCTGCCTGGGCCGGATCGGCGGGTCCTTCGGCAGCGTCAGCCGGTAGACGTTGGAGTTGCCAGAGCCGCTCGTGGCGGAATAGAACAGCAGGGACGGCTCATCATGGCCGGTGTACTGGCCTTCATAGTTCAGGACGTCCGCGACCTCCGTGCACAGCGGGGCGTTGTCCTGGCACAGGGTGCGCACGGGGCCTGTTGCAGGCGCAGCGGCGACCCCCGGCGGGGCGAGCGAGGCGATCAGCATGATCGCGGCCACAGCGGAAACCGAACGACCACGAAGGCGACCCATCGGTACCTCCCGGGCACGGCGTGCCCTCCCCGCGGAGGGTCGGTCTCGCCATTGGCCCAGCGCGCCGGTGGGCGACCGCGTGGAACGCCGCGCTGGTTGGAACCCGGAGGCCCCGCGCCTCCCTCCCGAAGCGGGCATGATGCCAAAGTCAATCGCCGAGCGCCAGCCCCGAATGAGGCCGTTAGGACGGGCGCCGCGGAGAGGCAGCCGGTGAAGCCCGAGGCCGTCGAGGCCGAGGCTGATGAGTTCGCACCTGCGGTTTCCCCGGCCCCCGAGCCGGATGACCTGACCGAGCTCGGCGGCATCGGCCCGCGCATGTCCTCGCTCCTCGCCGCACGTGGCGTGACGATCTACTCGCAACTCGAGGGATGACCAGCGAGGAGCTGCGGCTGAGCGTCGCAGTAGTTCGGTGCTGGCGCGGAGCGTCAACTCGGCGGTCGCGAGGTACGCCGTGACCTTCGCGAGGACCGAGCCCGGCGACGGCGTGACCAGCCGCAGCGTGCGGCGATCGCCGACCATGACCGCCGAGGCGCTCGAGCATATCGCTCGGCGCCGGGGCGGCGACTGGGCCATTCCACCATTCATCGCCGTCTGGTGATGGGCCCGACGGGATCATGGCCACGGCCGACGCAACGGTCAGGCGAGCTGCTTCCACTTTGTGCCGCCGTTGCAGAACCAGAGGCGGCCACCTTTGTCCACGAACAGGTCGCCGGCCGCACCGGTGGCCGGGTGGCCGGCGGCCGTCGATGGCGCGAGGCGGAGCTGGGCCAGCTTGCCCGCGAAGAGGCCACCGCGGCCCGAGTTCGACGTGCCCCGCACCCCCACCGACGTGGCGTCCTGGGACGCCAGCCCGAACACGCCCGTCTTCCTGGGCGTCGCGACAGGGAATGTGGCGCCGCTGAAACCCACGACGCCGAGCCCGTCGGCCGTCGCCCAGCCGATCGAGGCCAGCCCGGCCGGGCTGGCACTGGTGCCCTGTGCGCCGATGGCCTGGCCGCTCGCCCCGTAGTTCCAACCCACGATGGCCGCGCCACCGGGGCTGTATGCCTCGCCGTAGACGGCGATGCCGAAGCCGGTCGACCGGTCCGAATGCCCATGGACACCCGTCCCGGTGCTGCTGTAGCCGAAGACCCCGTCGCCCGAGGCGCTGGTGCCACGCACCCCAGTCCCGGAGTCGCTCTGGCCCAGGACGCCGCTGTTCGGGTTGCTCTGCCCGTAGACGCCGGCGCTCGAGGCGCTCTGGCCGCTGATGCCGAAGCCCGAGTCGCTGGTGGCCGTGAAACCGTCGTAACCCCCTGTCGTCGAGACGGAGGTGGCGCCCGTGGCGTTGTTGGGCTGGTTGAGGAGCACCGGGCCGTTGGCCGCGTCGGCGACCATCGGACGTCCGAACGCGCTCGCTACCGTGGCGGCAAGGGCGCCCAGCCCTGCGCCGAGGAGCGCGCGACGGGTGCGCGGGTTCGTGGTGTCGATGACCATGGCTGTGCCTCCCCGCCCTCAGGTCGTAGCTGGGCCCCCCGTCCCGTGGGTCTGCCGATGCTACGCTCGCCACGCCGCCCATGCGGTGTCGAGCTCAGCGGGCTCGATCTGATCGCCGGGCTCCACGGCAGAGCTTCGTGCCGGGAGCCGATGCGCGGACTGCCCTGCCCGCTTCGCCCGCACAGCTGGCGACGCCTGCAACCGGCCGCGGGACGCTGCGGAGGTGGCGGGAATCCGGCCGAAGCCGTGCAGCCCTGGGTGCTTCGCCATGCACTGCCGCAGGCCCCGGGCGCCCGACCGGAGGCCGCGTGCCGTATGCTCCCGTTCCTGCGGGGAGATCCATCCTGAGGTGAGGCATGCGGGCGTCCTTCCTTCGTCGAGGCGTGACTACGGTCCTGCTGGCTGCCCTCGCCGCCTGTTCGGTCTCCACGTTGCCAGGACCTCCCTCACCAGCGACGAAGGGTGGGCCGATTGGTGCGAACCAGACGGCCGAGGTGGGTCAGAGCGGATCCGGCCTGCCAACCGCGGAGGCATCGGGTGCGCCTTCGGAAACGGGTGCGCCTTCGGAAACGGGTCAGGACCAGGCCGCCGGCTGCATCCTGCCGCTCACGCACGACAATTACGTCGGCTTCCACGTCGCCGTCCCCAGTGGCTGGGACCTGTCCTCGATGGGCGGCGAGATCGTGGTCGAGAACGGGCCCTCGGCGACCGAGGCTGTCCAGATCTACCCGGCACTGCAGACTGCCGGGCTGGCGCCGCAGGACTTCTTCGCGTCATACTTCGCGCTCAAGGAGCAGCAGGCCAGGAACGCCGGGACCCCGATCACGGTCTCCGTCGAGGCGCCGCAGGACGGGATGCCCGTGGACTCGTTCACCGGCACCCGGGCCGGCCAGCCGGTCTCGGGCCTGGCGACCGTGCGGCGGTTGCCCCTGACGACGCAGAATGCGACCTCGGAGCTCGTCTACCTCGCCTACTGGGCGCCGACCGCGAGCTTCCCCGGCGAACGGACCCGCCTGGCGGCGATCGGGAACTGCTACGGCCCCGAGCCCGCCTCCCTGTTCGGCGTGTTCCAGGACCAGGCCTTTACCTACGCGATGCCGGCCGACTGGACCGTCGGCGATGAGACCCAGAACAACATCGACCTGCAACTCGGAACCCAGGCCGATGTGAGCTTCTTTCTGGCGGAGGCGATGCAGTCGAGTCAGGTCGCCTCGTCTCAGCAGCTTGTCGACTGGTTCCTCGGCCAGAACAAGTTCACCGGCGTCAAGGCCCTCTGGGACAGTTCGAGCCAGCCACAGGTGCAGGCCAACGGAGGAACCGGGACCATCACCTACGAGGAGTTCACCGCGACTCTCGGCCAGTTCGAGGATCATGGGCTGATCTACGGCGAGGCATCGGTCGGTGGCGGCATCACCTCCGGTGTGGTGCGGCTGGCGCTCTCGACCACCGATCGATGGAACTCCCTGAACTCCGCGCTGATCCAGATGGCCGGGTTCATCCAGCACGACTTCTCGCAGGACCTGGCGCAGATCCAGCACGTGAACCAACAGTTCCAGGACTTCGCCGGGCAGGTGGCGAACTTCGACGACGTCCTGAACTCCCAGCAGCTCGTGCAGGACCCCGCCTCCGGCACCTACTACGAGGCGCCCTACTCGTCCTACCGGGTGGACGGACCTGCTGGACCCGGGTATTACCTCCCCGGCGGACAGCGGCTCACGCCGGTCCAGCGGCCCTGATCCGCCCCGCGACGGGGTCCCGCGGCGCACGGTGAGCCGAACGGGTGGCGCTGCGACACCTTGTTGCCAGGCACTGCTACGTGGCCCCGCCCACCGCGTGCTGGGAACTCCGACCGTCCGAGTCCCGGCGCTGAGCGCCCGTATCCAATGCAGCGCGCGCACCGCCACGAGCACGCCGAACGCGGCCAGCACCAGGACGGCGGCCGCTGCGATGGAACTGTCGAGGTGGCCGCCCCGGGACTCGCTGGGAAACCGCGGCGGGCATCGCCCGGCGCCATGTCAGGCGCATGACGAGGCGCAGGCACGAGCGACGCGCGAAGGTCGTCGGCTCGAGCGGTCCCACCCGTCCGGTCTCCGTGACCCGGGTCGGGTCAGTCGGGAATGCGGAAGGCCGTCCGCATGGCGTCCACGGTCGCCGGTTCGGGGCCGGCCCGGACACCGGTGTCGAGCCCGTCGATGGCGGCGACCTCGTCGGGCATCAGCGAGAAGTCGAAGATGTCGAAGTTCTCGGCGATCCGCTCGCGCCGGACCGACTTCGGGACCACTGCGGTGCGGTGCTCGAGGTGCCAGCGCAGGACGACCTGCGCCGGGGACTTCGAGTGCCTCGTCGCGATCTCGACGATCACCGGGTCCTGGAGGGCGTTGTGCACAGCCGTTGGGTCGTCCGGCCGAATACCGCAGGATCCCGCCGAGCGGCGACCACGCCTGGGTCTGGATGCCGAGCCGAGCATGCGTCGCGCGTGAGGCGAAGGTTTCCATTCGGGTGTCCCTCGGATGTTGGGTGGATGGCTGGAGTCGGTGGACCGGCATCACTGGATCCGTCAGGCGACAGGACTGACGCGGACGAGGCTCTTGATCGCGCGGCGCTCATCCATCGCGTGGTAGCCATCAAGGAGATGCTCGGGGGCCGCGTCGACACCGACACCGTCGGTCATGGCCATGATCGCCTCGGTCGCGGCATCGCCTCGCTCCGGGAGGATGTCCGTCGCCCCAAACTCGCGCGCCATGGCCTGGCGGGCCGGGTTCCGGGACAGCGAGATGATGCGTTCGGCTCCGAGGAGCTTCGCCGAGATGACGGCGCACAGCCCCACGGCACCGGCGCCGACGACCGCGACCGTGCTCCCGGGCGCGACCCCACCGCTCAGCGCGGCGTGATAGCCGGTGCACATGACGTCGCTCAGGGCGGTGAGCGAGCGAAGCGTCTTGTCAGAATGAGCGCTGCCCGGGACTTTCACCAGGGTCGTGTCGGCGAACGGCGCGCGAACCCGCTCGCCCTGTCCCCCGTCGATGCCGCGGTTGCCGAACGAGCCGCCGTTCATGCAGTTCGACGGCCAACCGGCCACGCAGTTCGCGCACGAGCCGTCGCAGTACGTGAACGGTGCGACGACGAGATTGCCGCGGGCGAGGGTGCGGACGCCAGGACCGACCTCCTCGACCACGCCGATGAACTCGTGGCCGATGGGGCCCTGGGAATGGGGCGACTCGCCGCGGTAGTACCAGAGGTCGGATCCGCAGACCGATCCGTAGACGACACGGATGACGGCGTCGGTCGACGCGGCGATCACCGGGTCCGGGCGGTCCCCGACCTCGATGTCACGAGGCCCGTTGTAGATGGCGGCGCGCATGGGTCACTCCTGCGAGCGTGTTGCCGGCTTCGATCTCTGGCGTCCAGAGAAGCACCGCGCGCCCGCTGGAGGAAGGAACCCGTGTGAGGTGTACTGCCAGTTCCTCCCCTGGGTGGACGCAACGGCGTACCGTGGACCCGTGAGCACGGAGAGTGAGATCCGCGAGTTCCTCACCTCCCGGCGAGCCAAGGTCACGCCGGAGCAGGCCGGCCTGCCCGTCTATGGGCGCAGGCGCCGCGTAACCGGCCTGCGCCGTGAGGAGGTCGCGCTCCTGGCGGAGATCAGCGTCGAGTACTACGCCCGCCTGGAGCGTGGCAACGCCCGCGGTGTCTCGTCGGATGTCCTCGATGGGATCGCCAACGCCCTTCGGCTCGACGATGCCGAGCGGGCGCACCTGGTCGATCTTGTCCGGGCCGCGAACGCGGGTCCGCCGGTCCGTGGACGGCCCGACCAGCACGTGCGACCGAGCGTGAAGCGAGTCGTCGACGCGATCACTGGAATCGCCGCGTTCGTCGGCAACGGGCGCCTCGACATCCTCCACGTGAACGCCGTCGCCGGGGCGTTGTACTCAGAGCACCTGCGCGACCCGATCAAGCCTGCGAACAGCGCGCGTTTCGCGTTCCTCAACCCCGCCGCCCGCGAGTTCTACGTGGATTGGAATGCGGTCTCACACGACATCGTCGCCGCCCTGCGGATCGAAGCGGGACGGAACCCGTACGACCGCGCGCTGTCCGACCTCATCGGCCTGCTCTCCACTCGCAGCGACGAGTTCCGGCGCCAGTGGGCGCAGCACGACGTGTACGTCCACCGGACCGGCACAAAGACGCTCCACCACCCGCTCGTCGGCGACATGTCCCTCAGTTTCGAGGTGTTCGAGCTGCCGGCGGACCCAGGGCTGACGCTGGCCACCTACTCCGCCGAGCCAGGCTCGACGTCGGAAGAGGCGCTGCGTGAGCTGGGTCGGTGGAGTGAAACGCGCGCGAAGCTCGCTGCAGCTCACGCTGGGTCCTCGGTCTGAGGGAGACGGGGCCCAGTTCCCGACCTCGCCCCGGCGCCACCGGTCGTCGTCGGCCGGCACCGAAGTCGGGCAACCGTTGAGAGCGCACAGGAAAGGGACCCGATGGGCCACTACGTCTTGGACTTCCGAGAGATCGACCAGACGAAGGTCGCGGTCGTTGGCGGCAAGGCCGCCGAGCTTGGGGAACTTTCGCGGATCGAAGGCATCAGCGTGCCTGCCGGCTTCGTGGTCACGACGGATGCCTTCCAGCGCATCAAGACTCAAGCGCCATCGATCGACGATCGGCTCGAGCGGCTGTCTCGTCTGAAGCCCGACGACGGAGAGGCGATCCGCGCCCTCAGCGCGGAGATCCGACGGTCCATCCAAGGGGTCGCCATCCCCGACGATCTTGCGGCGGCGATTACCCGCTCGCTCGCGCGGCTCGGCGCGCAAGCGGCCTACGCCGTCCGATCGAGTGCGACGGCGGAGGACTTGCCGAGGGCCTCATTCGCGGGTCAGCAGGACACGTACCTCAACATCGTGGGACCGGCGGCGATCCTCCAGCACGTCGGTCGCTGCTGGGCCTCGCTCTTCACCGAGCGGGCTGTGACCTACCGCCTGCAGACCGAGATTGATCAGCGGACGGTCCAGATGGCCGTGGTCGTGCAGCACATGGTCTTCCCGCAGGCGGCCGGCATCCTGTTCACGGCCGACCCTGTCACGGGCCACCGGAAGGTCTCCTCCGTGGAGGCCAGTTTCGGCCTCGGCGAGGCGCTGGTCTCCGGCCTGGTGAACCCGGACGTCTACAAGGTGCGGGACGGCGAGGTCGTCGCCAAGGCGGTCGGCACCAAGCGGCTTGCCATCCACGCCTCGTCGTCAGGCGGGACGCAGGAGCAGGCCGTCGAGCCGGAGCGGCAGGGTGAGCCGGCGTTGACCGATGCGCAGGTGGTGCGGCTGGCGGAGCTGGGCCGGCGGGTCGAAGCGCATTTCGGCCGCCCCCAGGACATCGAATGGTGCCTGGTCGACGATGGCTTCCAGATTGTCCAGAGCCGGCCCATCACCACGCTGTTCCCCATCCCCGCGGCCGGAGACCGAGAGAACCACGTCTACGTCTCCGTCGGTCATCAGCAGATGATGACCGACCCCATGAAGCCTCTGGGGCTCTCCGTGTGGCAACTGACGACCCCCCGGCCCATGATCGAGGCCGGCGGGAGGCTGTTCGTCGACGTCACCCGCATCCTGGCCGCTCCGGCGAGCCGCACCGGCCTCCTCGATCTGATGGAGAAATCCGATCCGCTGATGCGGGACGCGCTCGAGACCGTCCTCGCTCGTGGCGACTTCATCCGGTCGCTCCCTGACGAGGGTCCCGCCTGGGCGCCGCCGGGCGGCGCGCCCGCCCCGATCGAGACCGACCCTGCCATCGTCGCCGAGCTGATCGGGGGCAACGAGGCCTCCATTGCCATCCTGAAGCGCGACATCCGGACGCAGTCCGGATCGGCGCTGCTCGACTTCATCCTGGCGGACCTCCAGGAACTGAGGCGGATCTTGTTCGATCCGCGAAGCCATCAGGTGTTCATGACGGCGATCGAGGCCACCTGGTGGCTCAACGAGCAGCTGCAGGCGTGGCTGGGCGAGAAGAACGCGGCCGACGTGCTCACGCAGTCCGTCCCCCACAACATCACGTCGGAGATGGGACTGGCGCTCCTCGACGTCGCGGACGTGATCCGCCCGTATCCGGAGGTGGTGGCACTTCTTTCGCACGTCCAGGGCGAGGGCTTCCTGGACGAGCTGGCCGGGCTCGCGGGCGGGAGGGAAGCGAGCGACGCCATCCGGGCCTGGCTCGACAAGTACGGCATGCGCTGCGTCGGCGAGATCGACATCACGAGACCGCGCTGGAGCGAACGCCCGACCACGCTCGTGCCCCTGATCCTCGGCAACATCAAGAACTTCGAGCCGGGCGCCGGCGAGCGGCGCTTCGAGCAAGGACGGCAGGAGGCCTGGAAGAAGGAACAGGAGCTGCTGGAGCGGTTGCGGGCCTTGCCGGACGGGGCGCGGAAGGCCGAGGAGACCAAGCGGATGATCGACCGGGTCCGGACCTTCATCGGCTACCGGGAGTATCCGAAGTACGGCATGGTCAGCCGCTACTTCGTCTACAAGCAGGCCTTGTTGGACGAAGCCGAGCGCCTCGTGCAGGCAGACGTGCTGGGTGAGAAGGAGGACATCTTCTACCTCACGTTCCACGAGCTCCACGACGTCGTCCGCACGCACCAAGCCGATGATCAGCTCATCCGCCGGCGCAGGGACGCGTACAGGTCGTATCGGGCGCTCACGCCGCCGCGAGTGCTCACGTCAGATGGTGAGGTCGTCGCCGGGGCGTACCGACGGGACGATTTGCCGGCCGGCGCGCTGGTCGGCTTGCCGGTTTCCGCCGGGACCATCGAAGGGCGGGCCCGCGTGATCCTGGAAATGGCGGAGGCCGACCTCGAAGCGGGCGACATCCTGGTCACCGCCTCCACGGACCCCAGCTGGACGCCCCTGTTCGTCTCGATCAGCGGCCTGGTGACCGAGGTGGGGGGCCTGATGACCCATGGCGCGGTGATCGCACGGGAGTACGGCTTGCCGGCCGTCGTTGGAGTGGAGCATGCCACCCGGCTGATCCGGGATGGGCAGCGGATCCGCGTACACGGGACGGACGGGTACGTCGAGCTCCTGCCCTAGCCAGGCCCGGGCCGATGGTTGGCAGGCGGGACGCGGCGCTCGGTTGGCCCCAAACACCGTTGGTGGCCTCGTGCGGTGGGACGATCGGTGCCCAACGCCGCTGCTTGCGTCGGCATCCGACCGAGCACGTTCAAGCGGCACCTCGACAACCTGCGAGCAAGGTCGGGCCTTCTACCGAGCAACTCAGCTACGCCGGGCGTGCCGCCGGTTGATTTCTCGTGCCGAACCTCGAGCCACGATAGAGGTCGCGCCTGCGCGACTTCGGGAGCTCGGTTGATCGGCTCGAAGGCGGGGTCGCGTCCCCGACACACGCTCAGCTGGTTGAACCCGATGCCACGCGCTGGCGGCGGGTGTTGGATCGCGTCGATAATGTCGATGTGATATCATCGCGACATCAAATCGTGGGACCCGGTGAGCCTGGCCTTCCTGGTCAGCAAGGCGATGCGAGATGACACTCCAGTTATCGATTCCGCAGAAGGAAGCTCGGCGCGTGATCGTCCGGGAGATCCTGGCGAGCTCGGGCCACGCATGCTCGCCCGAGCCGGTGACGCAGCTCGACAACCCGGCGGCCACCGAGGCGGCCATGGGCCCCACCTACCCGCGGGCGTCGATCTGTCCCCTGAGCTGGCCGACGGCCGGCGGCCTCACAGGCTGCACACCGTGACCACCGTCGCTCCTTCCTCTCAAGCCCCTGGAAATCATCAGGAGGGCCACGTGATCCTGGAACGAAAGGCCCGGGCTCTACCCGGCTACCCCATGGCGCTCGGGTTGCTCGCGGTCACTGTGGCCGTGATCGTCGCCCCGATCTTCGGCGTGGTCGAGGTCGACCGCGTCGGGCGGGGCGGCACGCTCGCGGCGATCGTCGTGGTTGTCCTGATCGTGCTCGGGTGGCGGGGGCTGACGGCCGTGAACCCCAACGAGGCCCGAGCGCTGGTGCTGTTCGGGCGGTACGCGGGCACCCTCAAGGATCAGGGCTTCTGGTGGGTCAACCCCTTCACGAGGCGCCCCCGCGTGTCGATCAAGGTGCGTAACTTCGAGAGCCAGAAGCTCAAGGTCAACGACCACGACGGCAACCCGATCGAGATCGCGGCGGTCGTGGTCTGGCGCGTTCGCGACACGGCCGAGGCGCTGTTCGAGGTGGACGACTACGAGCAGTTCCTGAAAGTTCAGACGGAGGCCGCCATCCGGACGCTCACCACGTCCTATCCCTATGAGCCCCATCTCGACAAGGAGCTGTCCCTGCGCGGCAATCCCCACGAGGTGGGCCAGCAGCTCCAGACCGAGGTCCAGAGCCGCCTCGAGAAGGCCGGCATCGAGGTGATGGACACCCGTATCAGCCACCTCGCCTACGCCCCCGAGATCGCCAACGCCATGCTCCGCCGCCAGCAGGCGAGCGCGGTCATCGATGCTCGAACTCGGATCGTCGAGGGCGCCGTGAGCATGGTCGAGATGGCCCTCGACCAGCTCTCTGCGAAGCACATCGTCGCGCTTGACGAGGAGCGCAAGGCGACCATGGTGAGCAATCTGCTGGTCGTGCTCTGCAGCGAGCACGAGACCCAACCGGTCATAAACACAGGAACCCTGTACCAGTAGAAGGCGGGGACGCGACCCGTGGAGCGCAAGCCGTTCCTGCTGCGCCTCGATCCGGCCACGATGGCGGCGCTGCGAGCCTGGGCGGGCGACGACCTGCGCAGCCTGAACGGCCAGATCGAGTACCTGCTCCGTCGTTCCCTGCGAGAGGCGGGCCGCCTGCCTGCACCGAGGCGACCTGGGGAGGCTACCGGGCCTGCGGTCGATGACGGCGACGGGGCAACCAGCAACGCGATGGACGGCAGCGACGCGGCGGCCGTGCCGGCGATGCGGACGCGGAGTGGTGGGACGTGACCGGAACGGACCAACGGCAGCTCGAGATCGACGGGATCTCGAAGCGGTACGGCGAGATCGTCGCGGTCGAGGACCTCACCTTCGAGGTCCGCGCCGGCGAGCTGTTCGGGTTCGTCGGGCGCAACGGCGCCGGCAAGACGACCACGATGCGGATCGTGCTGGGCGTGCTCGCGCCCGATGCCGGCGTGGTGCGCTGGCTGGGCGTGCCCCTGACCTTCGAGGCCCGGCGCCGCATCGGCTACATGCCCGAGGAGCGCGGCCTCTATCCCAAGATGCGCGTGGCGGAGCAGCTGGCCTACCTCGGCGAGCTGCACGGCATGACCGGCGCGGACGCCCGGGACGCCGCGCTCGCGCTGGCTGGACCGCTTCGGCCTCGCCGACCGGCGCGACGCCGAGCTCCAGGCGCTCAGCCTGGGCAACCAGCAGCGCGTCCAGCTGGCCGCCGCCCTCGTCTTCGGACCGGACGTGCTCGTCCTCGACGAGCCGTTCGCCGGGCTCGACCCGGTCGCCGTCGACGTGATGGCGGACGTGCTCCGCGAACGGGCGGACGCAGGAGTCCCCGTCATCTTCTCGAGCCACGAGCTCGAGCTCGTCGAGCGGCTGTGCGACCGCGTGGGCATCATCGACCGGGGCCGGATGGTCGCCTGCGGCACGGTGGACGAGCTCCGCGCCGGGGGCCTCGAGCGCCGCTGGATCGACGTGCCCGGCGGCGCCGGACGACTGGGAAGCCGGCGTGCCGGGCGTCCGGCTCGTGCAGACCGATGGCGCGCGGCGGCTGTTCGAGCTGGATCCGGGCGTCGACGACCAGGCGCTGCTCCAGGCGGCGCTGGCCACCGGACCCGTGCGCGAGTTCGAGCGCGTCGAGCCCACGCCTCGGCGAGCTCTTCCGGACGGTCATCGAGGAGGCAGGCGGCATGAACGCGCGGTCGTGGAGTCTGGGCGGAGCGCGCCGCCTGCCGACCATCGTCCTCGTCGCCCGCCGCGAGGTCCGCATGCGCCTGCGCTCGCGCGTCTTCGTTGGCGGCACCATCGTGATGGCCGTCCTCGTCGTGGTCGGCATCGTGGCCGCGTCGCTGCTCGCCGGCAAGACCACGCCCGGTGCGGGTGGGCTTCAGCGGCGGGTCGCAGGCGCTCGAGCCGACGTTCACCGCGATCGGCCGCGGCCCTGGGTGCGAACGTGACCGTCAGCGACATCGCCGACGCCACCGCCGGGGAGGCGCAGGTGACGGCGGGCACGCTCGACGTGCTCGTGACCGGGTCGGCGACCGCGCCGACGGCCGTGGTCGAAGGCCGCGATCCCGTCGAACGTCGACGTCGGCCCTGTCCCTGGCCGCGGAGGCCGCCGCCTCTCCGACGCCGGCCTCTCGCCGGCGGCCGTCGCCGTCGGCCATGGCCCTGGTCCCGGTCGCAGCTGCTGCAGCCCCCGCAATCGCAAGGAACAACCGAGAACCTGTTCGCCGGCCTGGCCCTCGGCATCCTGCTCTGGATCGCGCTCGGCAGTACGGGAACATGGTGGCCCAGGGCGTGGTCGAGGAGAAGGCGACGCGGATCATGGAGATCCTGCTCGCCACGATCCGGCCGAGCCGCCTGCTCGCGGGCAAGGTCATCGGGATCGGCCTCGTCGGCCTCCTGCAGCTCACGATCGTGGGCGCGGCGGCGCTCGATCGCGGTCCAGGTGACCAATGTCGCCTCGATCCCGGCCCTCGGCGTGACCGCGATCCTCGGCGATCTCTTCTGGTTCCTGCTCGGCTTCCTCTTCTACGCCACCGCCTACGCGGCGGTCGCCTCCCTCGTCTCGCGCCAGGAGGAGGTCCAGGGCGCCATCGCGCCGATCTCGATCCTCCAGATCGCGGGGTACCTGCTCGTGTACGTCGCGCTGCCGAATCCGATCGAGCCCCCTGGCCACGGTGTGCTCGCTGCTGCCGCCGTTCGCCCCCATCCTCATGGCCGGTGCGGATGGCGGGCAGCGACGTGCCGTTCTGGCAGGTCGGCCTGGCCGTAGCGCTGACCGTCGCCAGCCATCGTCGGCCTGACCTGGCTCGCCGGCCGCATCTACGCCAATGCCGCCATGCGCCTCGGCGCGCGGGTGCGGTTCATGGATGCGTTCCGTGGCGCGTAGAACACGTGGCGTAGGAGGTTGTGAGCGTTGCCCCGTCAACTACCGCTGATCCTCGCGATCAACGCAGCGATCTTCATCGGCTACGGCCGGATCCGCAAGCGCTGGCCCGTAGCCGTTCTCGGCTTCGCGCTGCTTGCCCTGGCTGGTCTACTCGTCCTGCTGGGACCGGGGACCGCGTAAGCCGCCGACCCGGGCGCAACGGCGCAACCCTGGCACCTGTCGGGCGTCGCTACCGATCGACGTTGTCGAAGGCGCTGAGCGTCGGCGTCGCGATGCGGAGCGCGCGGATCAGATCGGCTCGCACCGCGCTTTCGAGCGCCGCCATCGATGACGCCCGCTGAACGTGCATGAAGGTTGCGTGCGCCCAGACACGAGCGAGCCCAGCGATGACGATCACCGCCAGCGTCACTTCGGGATCATCAGGATCCGCGCCGATCCGTTCGGCCAGTGCTGCGCCGACGATCGCCGTGAAGCGTTCGAGTTCGACGTACGGCGCCGCCCGAAGTGCAGGCGAGCTATCCGCCACCTCGCAGAATCGCCGGAACAGACGCAGGGCGTGTGCTTCGTCCAGGTCCTGCCAACGATCCAGCGGGACGCCGCCGATGAGGACGTTCACGACAACCTCGCCGAGCGGCTCGGCCCCCCGATGCCGGACGGCTTCGGCAAGCGCGTCGGCGAAGGACTCGTCGCGATCGAAGAACATCGACTCCTTGGTGGGGAAGTAGTTGAACACCGTCTGTTCGGACACTTCGCACGCCGCGGCGATCCGGGCGACGCTCACAGTGTCGAAGCCCTCGGCCAGGAACAGGGCCGTCGCCACGTTGGAGATCCGCTGGCGAAGGCGTCGCTTCTTGCGGTCGCGCAGGCCCTCGACGACGGACTCCTCGCCCGCGTGCGCCGCCTCGAGGGTTTCCAGGATCGCCTCGACGCTGAGTTCGTTGTCGGTGTTCGTGGTCATCGGGAACCAAAGTGTAGACGAAAACGTGGAGTGCTACTATTCTTTGAGCAACCACAAGTTTGGAGTCTCACTCATGACAGACGACGCGTCGGCATCGCCACGGCCATCACCGGGCACCAGGACCGACACGGGGTCAGCGCCGGGCGCGGTCCTTGCCGTGGAGGCACGCGGCCTGGTCAAGTCGTTCGGCGCGAATCGCGCGGTCGACGGCATCGACCTCGTCGTGCATGAGGGCGAGATCTTCGGCGTGCTGGGACCCAACGGCGCGGGCAAGACCACGATGCTTCAGATGCTGGCCACCCTGCTGCCCATCGACAGCGGCAGCGCCGCGATCTTCGGCTACGACGTCCAGCGTCAGCCGCACGCGGTGCGACAGCTGATCGGGGTCACCGGCCAGTACGCATCGGTCGATGAGCTGCTGACCGGCCGCGAGAACCTCCGTCTCTTCGGCCGACTGCAGGGGTTGTCATCGAAGGAAGCCCGCAGCATCGGGAATGACCTCCTGGCACAGTTCGACCTGACCGATGCCGCGGACCGATACGTGATGCACTACTCGGGCGGCATGCGACGTCGTCTCGATCTGGCAGCGAGCCTCATGACGAGGCCCGCGCTGATCTTCCTCGACGAGCCGACGACCGGCCTCGACCCACGCACCCGCGGTCAGATGTGGGAAACGATCCGGGCGCTGGTCGCCGACGGCTGCACCATCCTGCTGACCACCCAGTACCTCGATGAGGCCGACCAGCTCGCTGACCGGATCGCCGTCATCGACCGCGGTCGCAAGGTCGCCGAGGGTACGTCGGACGAGCTGAAGGCACAGGTGGGCGGCTCGAGCCTGCGGGTGCAGCTCGCCAATGGCGTCGACGCCCGGGCAGCGTCGGTAGTGGCGGGTGAGGTGGCGCACCGCGTGCCCATCCTCTCTCCCACCGGAACCGGGTTCAGCGTCTCGCTGTCAGACGCCAATCAGGCGGCCGATGTCCTGATCGCCCTCCGTCAGCGGAGCCTGGACATCGTCAACGCCGCGATCGAGCAACCCACCCTGGACGAGGTGTTCATGGCCCTCACCGGCCATCCGGGCGCGACGTCCTCCCCGGACCCGGAGGCGAACGCGGCATGAGCGCAATCACGAGCCCCACCGCCGCGACAAAGCGCCCGGCGGACCGCACCATCCGTCCCTCCGTGCCCGTTTCCGACGTCATCTCCCAGACGAGAGCAATGGCTTGGCGAGCCCTGCTCAAGATGCGCCGCAACCCTGAGCAGCTCGTCGACGTGACCGTGATGCCGCTCCTCCTCACCGCCCTGTTCGGATTCATGTTCGGCGGCGCCGTGGCCGGCGGCATGGTGGCCTATCTACCCACCCTCATCCCCGGCATCGTCGCCTACGGTGCGGCCACCGCCTGCGTGGCGGCCGGGACCCAGCTCCGCGACGACATGGACAGAGGCGTCTTCGACCGGTTCCGCTCCTTGCCGATCGCGAGGATCGCGCCCCTCGCGGGCCCGATGATGGCGGACCTCATCCGCTATGCCCTGGCGGCCAGCCTCACCCTGACCATGGGAATCATCATGGGCTACCGTCCAGGTGGTGGCGTCCCCGGTGTCGTGGCCGGGGTGCTCCTCGCCATGCTCACCGGCTGGTCTCTCGCGTGGGTGTTCATGTACATCGGCACCATCGCGAAGAGCGCCTCGGCCGTCTCGTCACTCTCGCTCGTGGTGATGCTGCCGCTCACGTTCGTGTCCAACGCGTTCGTCCCCGTCGACACGCTCCCGGACTGGCTCCAGACGGTGGTCCACCTCAACCCTGTCTCGCTCGTGATCACGGCCCTGCGCGACCTCATGAACGACGCCGCCGTCACGGCACAGGTCGGGTATGCGCTGCTCGGCTGTGCGATCGTCGTGGCGATCTTCCTGCCGCTCACTGTTCGCTCCTACTCCAAGAAGGTCTAGCACCCGGAAGGAGAGGGCAGACCCGATGTGCGCCATATGCGAGCGGATCACCGTGGCTGGCCCCGAGATCGTCCGGGTTCGCCTCACGTCGGCGGCGTACGCGCACGGATTGGCGCTGGCGCTGCCGGAAAAGGTTGCTATGGCGCGCCCGGCAGGAACCGGACGCCGCAGGGCCATAGAAACCTATCTGACGGTCATCGTTGGCCGGGCGGAGCGGGCCCTGATCAGATCGGCCTGACAGATGCCGCGCGACGGGTCCGCCACCGACCTCGGGCCGGCTCCGCGATGGTGGAGCCGCACCACGCCTCGGGTGCCAAGCCCGACGTCGCCGCTGGGCGCAGGCCGCCTCGCAGCGTCGTCGATGCGCCGAGAACGTGGGCCCAGAGTGCGTGCTATCTGCGCTCCCGGACGGGCTCGGGGGCGCAGATCGCAAAGCGGCGAACCGCGCGGTACGCGGCCGCGGGTTGCGCCATCGACCCTATTGCCTGGGACCTCCGCGGCGTGTAGCGTGGAAACTGATCGGGTCCGTTCCACGATCTGCCCCCCGTGTTCCGGGCGAGGTGGACAGACCGCGACATGCGGGGCCCTGCCGGAATTGCCGGCGAGCCGGTTGTGGGATCCGGGGACCGAACGCGCGGCGCTCCTCGGGCGGACCCTGTTCGCGCGTGGAAGAAGGTGAGCCATGTTGCGACGGAGTCATGGGCGCCTGATCGGCGCACTTCTGCTCAGCGCGCTGCTCGCCGCGCTCGTCGTAACCCCCGGCGCCGTCGCCGCTCGCGGCTCGGTGCACGTTGCGGTCTCGGCAACGTCGTCGAGTTGGAAGCTAATCAGCACGCCGAGTCCGGGCGGCGTTGCGCCTCCGAACGAGGTCAGCGGTCTCTACGGAGTGGCCGCCACATCCGCCAAGGACGCCTGGACCGTCGGCGACTACATCAGCAATGGCCACGGTTTCCAGACCCTCATCTTGCACTGGAACGGCACGAAGTGGACCACGGTGAAGAGCCCCGACCCGGGCGGCTCCACGTCCAATGATCAGCTCTTTGGCGTGGCCGCCACGTCGGCCACGAACGCCTGGGCCGTCGGCACCTTCTCGACGGGCCTCACGCTCCAGACCCTCATCCTGCACTGGAACGGCACCAGCTGGAGCCAGGTGGCGAGCCCCAACCCGGGCGGCTCGCAGTACAACAGCGAACTCTTCGGGGTGGCCGCCACGTCGGCCTCGAACGCCTGGGCCGTCGGCGTCTACGGCGTGTACGACAGCGGCTCACCCTCCGATTGCGTACCGGACCCTCATCCTGCACTGGAACGGCACCAGCTGGACCAAGGTGGCGAGCCCCAGCCCGGCCGTCGCGCTCAACAGCCTCGTCGGTGTCGTCGCCACGTCGGCCTCGAACGCCTGGGCCGTCGGCAGGTCCAATACCGGCAACACCGCGGACCAGACCCTCATCCTGCACTGGAACGGCACCAGCTGGACCAAGGTGGCGAGCCCCAACCCGGGCGGTTCGGGTACGACGCCAACTACCTCTCCGGGGTGGCCGCCACGTCGGCCTCGAACGCCTGGGCCGTCGGCTCCAACGGGCTGCGGGTATCGACCAGACCCTCATCCTGCACTGGAACGGCACCAGCTGGACCAGGGTGGCGAGCCCCAACCCGGGCGGCTCCGGACAGGCGCCAACGACCTCTACGCCGTGGCCGCCACGTCGGCCTCGAACGCCTGGGCCGTCGGT